>NZ_CP066224.1:0-2090457 GCF_016313225.1 Jeotgalicoccus sp. ATCC 8456
TATTTATCACTTCCAAGGGCAAACAGTATTTTCTATGGAATTTGATGGGGTTGAAAATAATCCAATTGTAGAAGATATGAATTTATCTTCGGAAGTTACAATTTTTAGAGTTGATGGTGGCTTTATGATTTACGATAGTACGACTAATAAATGGAACTATATAATAAGGTAGGTGCCTGAGATGGATTACAGATTCAAATATTTGCTAAGAAGAGTATTCCGACAGGCGGATAGGTTTACCTTGTTAAATCTTACACCATTAATTATTTACTTAGTCGGACTTGTCGGTATGATTGTTGGGTTTATGTTCCTAGAATCCCAAACTATGATTCGGCTCTTGTATGGGATGACTGGTTTCATGTCTACAGTATGGGTTTTTAGTATGGTAATTTTAAATAAAAATGATGCTTACGTTAAAGGTTCAATTCTAAAAGTGAACTACATTCCATTATATTTAAGAATATTACCTGTCATGGTTTATCAAACTATAATCTTTATTATATTTTTAACGATGTATAGTGCGATAACTGCACTCTTTATTGATGATTGGCTATTAAATATCTTCTCGTTAATATATTACATCTTACTAGGTGTAATTTTAACAATACCATTCACTATGTTGTTTTTAGGCGTATCAATGCACATTAATACGACCAAGATTAATCCAATCTTGTTCCTAATTGTGTTGCTCGTTGTACCTGTGTTTTACTTACCAGAACAACTTCCAGGGATTCTTGAAAATATTTTGAGTTTAAATCCCTTTTACTATGTAATTAATGGATTGCAAAATAATACGGTACATCAAGCATGGTCAATTAATCGTTTGCCATACGATGTACTGTACTTTACCCAAGACGCGATATTATACTTGTGGGTGTTTGAGGCTTATGGAAAAATGAAAATACAATTATATAATGATAAAACCAGCATGCCTGAAAAATAGGCATGCTGGCTTTATGTTACGATAATTTTTGTTGGAGTTTACTTTCAGTGAAGACCCAACCTGTATAAGAGGATTGAACATCAAAATCATCTTTGTCTAATAGCATGATACAAACGAATGGATAATGACCATCTTTTAAATATCTAAGGTCTATATAACGCACCTCAATTGTATTATGGTCGATATCTTTAACCTCATGTCTATAAATAGAGGAGAAGAAAGTAAAGGATTTAAAGTTTTCATCATCTTTTACAGCTTCAAATAATTCACCTTCAAGTGGTTTCACTTTTTCAAAGCGATCGTAAAATACAATTTGACCTTTAAAAGTCCGACCAACATAGTAGTAATCTGCTGAAATTACTACCACTCTCCACTCATTAAATCGTATGGTTGGCATACAGAATACTCTACTGATGTCTCTATCAGGAATTTGTTTTATAATTTTTCGGATTAAATATTTTTGATAGGTAAAACGGGTGATGTAGTACAATACTAATACACCATATAAAATAATAAACAGCATGACTGGATTAAAACCGACGAACCACAGGATAAAATACAAGGCATGCATTATGATAATAGGTATATCTATAGTGTTGATGTATCCGAGCTGAATCCAAGTGTGGTTAAAAGGCCTGAGCGCCTGTGTACCATAGGCATTGAAAATGTCTGAAAAAACATGAAGGAAGACGCCAAAAAGTGACCAAAAGTACATATTTATAAAAGGCAGGCCGAATAAGGTACTGCTTAAAATTGCCAGTAATAATGGCCAAATTAATACAGTAAAAGGTAGAGAATGGGTAATACCACGATGGTGTTTAATATAAATGGCATTATTTTTAAGCTTCATTAAAGTATCGATGTCTGGAATTAACGAAGCACCGACGACAGTCGTAATAAACCCTGCTGAAACGGGGTCGATATTTGGGTCTATATGTGCAAGACCAACTATCGTACCACCCATCAGGGTATGTGTTAAAGTATCCATCATTCCACTTCCATTCAATTTCTGCATTTTAATAATTTATTAAGGATGTTTACATGTTAAAAAGATCAGTTTTTAATGATACATTACTCGCTTGGTATCATGCAAATAAAAGGGAGCTACCTTGGCGACAGACGAGCGATCCCTATAAAATTTGGCTGAGTGAGGTTATGTTACAACAAACTCAAGTCATTACTGTTATACCCTATTTTAATAAATTTATAACAAAATATGAAACTCTAGATGCCCTTGCCAATGCTGACGAACAAGACTTATTAAAAGATTGGGAAGGCCTAGGTTACTATAATAGAATTCGAAATTTTCACCATGCAATTAAAGAAGTACAAAGTCTATATGATTCTAAAGTACCGAATCGACCCGAAGATTTTTTTAGCTTAAAAGGTGTGGGTCCATATATCGGTGGTGCAGTACAAAGTATAGCTTTTAATAATCAACTTGCCGCAGTAGATGGCAATGTGCTAAGAGTGATGACAAGATTAAATCGTGACGACCGGGACACAACAAAAGTTAGCGTGCAAAAAGATATTAAAAGAGATATAGAAAGTGATATGCCATTAGAAGCGGGTGACTTTAATCAAGCTTTGATGGAACTTGGAGCGACTATTTGCACACCGCGCACACCTAAGTGCGTTGTATGTCCAGTACAGGCCCATTGTGAAGCTTATAAAAAAGGTGAGGTAATGGCTTATCCTGTGAAGAAAAAAGCGAAAGCTAAAAAAGAATATTATTACAATGTTTACTACATTCTGAACAATAAGAATGAAATTTTACTCTTTAAACAAGAAGATGATTTATTAAAAGGCATGTATGAGTTACCACGCTTTGACGTAGATACTTCCATAGAATCTTTAGAAGAACAATACCAAATCCAGCTCAGTCAGCCAAAAGGCCCCATCGGTGAACACAAACATGTCTTCACACATAAAGTCTGGTACATGGATGGCTATATCATTAGAACGACAGATCGTCATTCAGATTTTGTTCCATTAGATGAGGTGAAAAACTTACCGATGAGTGTGGCAATGCAAAAGATGATGAAGTTTATAGATGAATAAATCCTAGTCTATAAATTTTTAATAAGTATTTTGCTATGCTATACTATTTACGTAAATAATAAAGGTGGTGGGGTTATTATGGTGAAGGAATCCATTCCTTTAGAAGGAACAAAAATGAGGATTCAAAGCTATAAGCATGATGGGAGCATCCACCGCGTTTGGAGCGAAACGACGATTTTAAAAGGTACAGATCACGTCGTTATCGGAGGTAATAACAGGACGCTCGTCACAGAAAGTGATGGACGAAAGTGGGTGACAAGAGAACCTGCAATTGTTTACTTTCATAAAGATTATTGGTTCAATGTCATCTGTATGTTTAGAGAAGACGGTGTGTATTATTACTGTAATCTCTCTTCTCCATATGTTGCTGATGATGAAGCAATTAAGTACATCGATTATGATTTAGATATCAAGGTCTACCCAGATGGTAAATATCATCTTTTAGACGAAGATGAATATAAAGTTCACCGAAGTAGAATGAACTATTCTGATGATATTGACCGCATTTTAAAATTCAACGTCGACGAACTGCAACAGTGGATTGAAAGAAAAAAAGGGCCTTTTGCTCCAGATTTTATAAAGGTTTGGCACCATCGTTTTAATAATGAACATTAACCAATCGGTGAAAGCACTGATTGGTTTTACTATCTTAAGGGAGGCACTTTAATGATTAGAAGGTATATGAAGTTCGTTCAGCCTTACTATGGCATCATTGCTTTGACGATTGTTATAGGGATTCTTAAATTCGGAATTCCTTTACTTATTCCGTTATTTGTAGCGTATGCAATTGATGACATTATACTCGCTGAAGGACTTGCTTATGATGAGCGTATGACGATGCTCATCCAAGTTCTCTTAGTATTCGCTGTAATTTTTATAGTGTTAAGACCACCTGTAGAATTTCTCAGACAGTACTTGGCACAGCGCACGAGTAATAAGATTTTATATGATATCAGAAAGAAATTATATGGGCACCTCCAGATGTTAAGTGCAAAATTCTATGCCAACAATAAAGTGGGAGAAGTCATTTCAAGAGTGATCAATGATGTTGAGCAGACTAAGGACTTTATAATGACAGGCTTAATGAACGTCTGGCTAGATTTAGTGACAATTATTATTGCCTTAATTATTATGTTTAACTTAAATATTGAATTAACCTTTGCTTCAATTGCCATCTTCCCATTCTATATTTTTGGTGTTTGGTTCTTCTTTGGACGATTAAGAGCAAAAACAAGAAATCGTTCGCAAGCACTAGCAGAAGTACAAGGATTTCTACATGAAAGAGTGCAAGGGATTAATGTTGTAAAAAGTTTTGCAATCGAAGATCATGAAGAAAAGCGATTCGATAAGACCAACAATAATTTCTTAACAAAAGCACTAGACCACTCAAGATGGACAGCTTACAGTTTCATGGTGGTTAACACTATTACAGATATTGGTCCATTATTAGTTGTCGGATACGGTACATTTTTAGTATTGAATGACCAACTTTCAGTCGGTATCCTCGCTGCATTTGTTGCCTATTTAGAAAGACTATACGGGCCACTACGTCGACTTGTTTCATCTTCAACAGCACTAACACAGAGTGTGGCATCTATGGATAGGGTATTCCAACTATTTGATGTACCATACGATGTAAAAGATGAAGCGGGAGCGAAGCCGATTGGTGATGTTAAAGGCCATATCAGCTTAAAAGACGTCTCTTTCCAATATGAAGAAAATGATCAAACTATTTTAAATAATATCAATTTAGATATACCGATTGGACAAACGGTTGCCTTTGTCGGCATGAGTGGAGGCGGTAAGTCCACCTTAGTTTCATTAATTCCAAGATTCTATGACGTGACCGAAGGAAGCATCAAAGTCGATGGACAGGATGTAAGAGATGTAACGGTACGATCTTTAAGAGATAATCTAGGTATTGTCATGCAGGACAATATCTTGTTCTCGGATTCTATAAAAGAAAATATCCTACTGGCTAAACCTGGTGCGCCAGAAGAAGAAGTTATCTTGGCAGCGAAAAGAGCAAATGCTCATGAATTTATCATGAATCTAGAAGAAGGTTATGATACTACAGTTGGTGAACGCGGAGTTAAACTTTCTGGCGGTCAGAAACAGAGAATTGCAATCGCCCGGGTATTCCTGAAAAATCCTCCAATCCTGATTTTAGATGAAGCAACAAGTGCACTAGATCTCGAAAGTGAGAGTATTATCCAAGAAACAATTGAAGAACTATCAAGTAATAGAACGACACTTATCGTAGCGCATAGGTTATCGACAGTGACTCATGCTGATAAGATTGTTGTTGTTGAAAATGGTGAAATAGTTGAGTCTGGTAGTCACGACGCACTGATGAAACATAGTGGAGTCTATAGAAATCTTTATGATATCCAGGGCTTATAGGTGTTTATATGAATACTTTGAATTTAGACTTTTTACAAGATGATACTTTAGCCGCCGCCAAGTACTTACTTGGAAAAGAGATAGTAACTTATATAGATGGAAAAATCACAGCTGGATATATTACTGAAGTTGAAGCTTACCTTGGTTTAGAAGACCGAGCATCACACACTTTTTCAGGTAAGGTTACGAAGAAAAATGATATGATGTTCAAACCTTATGGACATATTTATGTATACACCATGCATGGGCATAGTTGTATGAACTTTGTAACGACAAATAATCGACCGGAAGGTGTATTGATTCGAGGTATAGAGCCATCTCGAGGTATCGATACGATGCAGGACAGGCGTGGACGTAGTGATGGTTTAACAGATGGTCCTGGTAAACTGACTCAAGCATTAGGTATTACTAGACAAGCGCATAATGGCATTGATATAAACAGTGATATTTTAAAAATCTATGAAGGTAAAAAACCGGATGAGATTTTAGATACACCGAGGATTGGTATTGATAACAAAAAAGAAGCAGTCGATTATTTATACCGTTTCATCGTTAGTGGTAATCCGCATGTGAGCCGCTTTAGAGGTAAGGCCAAAGCAAATAATGGTTGGAAATATTAAAGACGATAAAATCCATTTGGATTTTATCGTCTCTTTTTTATATATCTAAAGTTTCATCTTGAATGTCTATTTTATTTTCTTCATTGTGATATGAGAAAAAGCTGTTTGTTAAGCGGTCTACACGTTCTACAGCTCTTGAGTATTCGTGTAGGGCAGTAATAACTTCTAAAATGTTCTCATATTGAAGCTTATCATTTTCATCAGTTAGGCGAGAATAATTAGTCAGGAAATGTGTCATAAGGCTTTCATCATATTGATGTGTCGTTTCAATGTAGATTTCAGACGTTTCTGGTTTAATTTTCTCTGTAAACTTCATGAATACTTGTTCATGGTAGGCCATTAATTCATCCATTTCGAGTCGCATATGATTTTTTAAATCTTCATCTAAGTGATAGTAGTCGTTTTCATGTCTGTTTAAACGATCCAAAAAGTTATATGTTTGTCTGGTAGATTCTATCAAGTGTTTAAATAGCACTTTTCTACGGTGATGTGTAAATTTTTGCTTCTTAAAGATGTTCCGTTCTTCCTTATACCAGGAATACATCGTTTCAAGTTTTGTCACTCTAGTTTGAAGTTGTGCCAAGTCTTTTTTGACGATTTGAGATTCACTTACCGCATTGAATTCTAAACGTATCCATTTAAAAATATCATTCGTTACATTAAAACAGTTGTGATACATCTTAGTTTCATAACGTGGTGGTATAAAGACAAGGTTAACAAGTAAAGACACCAAAACACCAATCATTACGAGAGAGAATCTGGTTCCTGCAACAACTAGAAAGTCACCTGTGTCCATCTCGACACCGAACGGTACATCCATAATAGCGACTACTGTGATGACTGCAAGTGTTGATACACTTTGGAGTTTAAAGAATAACAGCATTGCCAAGACGAGAATTACCGTCAATCCGATAATTAAAATGTTACTACCGAATAGTAGTACCATGATGATAGAAGAAATGGCACCGATGGAGTTTCCTCTAAATTGATTCCAAGTTGTCTCTAATGATCGATAAACGTTGGGTTGTAAGGCGTTAACAGAGGCGATACCGGCGATCAAAGCCGGTGTTAAGCCAATGTAATTTGCTAAAAAGAATGTTAAAACGACAGCTATACCGGTTTTTAATACTCTAGCACCAAATCGCATGGCACCAACTCCTACTCCTAAAGGTCATTTTTAAACACTGCTTCGACAATCTCTAAAGTGTCTTCAATATCTTGATCTGTATGTTCTGTCGTTAAGAACCAAGCCTCGTATTTAGATGGTGCAATATTGACACCACGGTTGATTAGACCTCTAAAGAATTTAGCGAATAATTCACCGTTACTTGCTTCAGCTTGTTTATAATTTTTAACTGTTTCATCTGTAAAGTATATTGTTAAGGCACCAACAAGACGATTAATGTTTGCTTTTACTTGGTACTTATCGATTAGTTTAAGAAGGCCATCTTCTAACTTCGCTCCTAAGCGGTCTAGCTCTTCATAAACACCTTCTTGCTCGAGTACTTCTAAACAAGCGATACCTGCTGCCATAGAAAGTGGATTTCCTGCCATAGTACCAGCTTGGTAGGCCGCACCAAGTGGTGCAACTTTTTCCATGATATCAAGGCGACCACCGTAGGCACCGATTGGTGTACCGCCACCGATAATTTTTCCTAAGGCAGTTAAATCAGGTGTCACCCCGACAAGATTTGTTGCTGAGCCATAAGAGAAGCGAAAAGCGGTAATAACTTCATCGTATATTACTAAGGAGCCGTTGTCATGTGCAATATCATTGACTGCTTGTAAAAAGCCTTCTTCTGCTTCAACAATACCGAAGTTTCCTACGATAGGTTCAACTAAGACTCCGGCAATTTCATCACCGAAATGATCGATAGCAGTTTTAAAGTCTTCTATGTTATTGAAGGGTACAGTAATGACATCTTCAGCAACACCTTTTGGTACACCTGCAGAATCTGGAGTGCCAAGTTGTGAAGGACCACTACCCGCAGCAACGAGTACTAAATCTGAATGGCCATGATAGCAACCTTCAAATTTTATAATTTTATTCCGTCCAGTGTAGGCACGCGCCACTCTTATTGTCGTCATAACTGCTTCAGTACCTGAGTTCACGAAGCGTACTCTTTCTAATGAAGGAATAGCTGCTCGTAGTTTTTTAGCAAAGTCAACTTCAAGTGTTGTTGCTGTACCATAGAGAATACCTTTACTAGATTGTTCAGTGATTGCCTCGTGAATTCGAGGGTGACCATGACCAGTAATTATTGGACCATAGGCCGCGAGATAATCAATATACTTATTTCCATCAATATCATAGAAATGTGCACCTTCAGCACTTTCCATAACAATCGGTGCACCGCCACCAACAGCTTTATAAGATCTAGAAGGGGAGTTCACACCACCGAGAATTACTGCTTCGGCTTCTTTTTGCATTGCCTGAGAGTTCGTATGCTTATACATGTTTTCATCCTTACTTTACATCAGATTTATTCATTCAATATAATAACATAATTCAGCTATTTGTTTAAGGTACAAGAATGGTTTAAAGTAAACATATAAGAGGGTATTGTAAATATACCAAATGACATTATATAAAGGATGAATATAAATGGAGAAATTTCCTGAATTTGAATTAGAAAATCAAGATGGGGAAGTCGTATCAAATAACACGTTAACAGGTACCACTGTGCTATATTTTTATCCGAAAGACAACACGCCAGGTTGTACGACACAAGCATGTGATATGCGTGATAGCATGGCAGATTTAAATGAATTAGGTGTCACAGTATATGGAATTAGTGGTGATTCTAAACAAAAACATAAGAACTTTATCGAAAAAAATAACTTAAACTTTGACTTACTTGTGGATGAAGACTTTAAACTTTCTAATGAACTTGGGGTCTATGGTTTGAAGAAAGCCTTTGGTAAAGAATTTAATGGGATTAGTCGTACGACGTTTGTAATTGACAAAGATTCTAACATTTTAAAACGTTTTGATGATGTAAAACCAAAAGAACATGCAGACGAACTGAAAAGTTTTCTTAAAGAGGGATAAGCTATGAATATTATTTCTACTGTGAGACTGAAAGATGAAATGATTAACCGTTTACCTGAATCTGTAACTTATAGCTTCAATAAGATGAAAGAACTTTCCAGTGAAGAGAAAATGGGTGCAGAAATACTCATTACTTATGGGAGCGACATAACAGTTGAGGAATCAGCTAATTTTCCAAATGTAAAATGGCTTCACGTGATGAGTGCTGGTGTCGATGAGATTCCGAAAGCTTTGTTCGAACAGGCAATTGTAACTAATTCTTCAGGTATTCATAAAATACCGATGACAGAATTCGCAATTGGTCTCATCTTACAGTATTATAAACAACTTCCTTCATTAAAAGAGGCAGAAAAAAATAATGAGTGGATTAAGTACTCAAGATCTGAGGAGCTATATGGGAAAGAAGCTCATATTCTAGGGACAGGTAATATAGGAAGTCATCTAGCGAAAACTTTACAAGTCTTTGGAGTACAGACACATGGTTATAATACTAATGGGCGAAGTATTGAAGGTTTCGATAAAACCCATAAAATTGATGATTTAAATGAAGCGGTCGTCTCCGCAGATATTCTAGTGAATGTTTTGCCCTCGACTGAAAAAACAACTGGCTTGTTAAAAGTAGATACGTTTAAGGCTATGAAAGATGATGGTATGTTCATTAATATTGGCCGTGGTACAGTAATGACAGATGAGACTTTATTAGAGATATTAAGAGAACGATATATCGCACATGTATCGTCTGATGTTTTTAATGAAGAGCCATTGTCAGAGGATAGCCCCTTATATGGCTTTGACAATTTAACTATCACTCCGCATTGTTCAGCTAAAACAGACATGTATTTATACAGAGCTTTTGATATCTTTTTAGATAATCTTGCTCGTTTTAATAAGGATGCTGCACTAGTTAATGTTGTGGAATTTGACAAGGGATACTAAGATTGATTTGACAATCTTTTCACATTCAAAGTACAATAATATTATTAGTATATAAATATAGAAGGAAGGATCAGTCATATGAAGATGATCGATAATCATCATGACCATTTCAGTGAGTCTCTCGAAACGCTTAAGCAAACTGGCGTAAGAATCACTCCACAGCGTAAAGCTGTGCTCAATTATTTGGTTGAGAGTGAAGTGCATCCTACTGCTGATGATATATTCCAATCACTGTCTAGCGAATTTCCAAACATGAGTGTCGCGACAGTTTACAATAATTTAAAATTATTTAAACAGACTGGTCTCGTTAAAGAACTGACTTATGGAGATTCATCTAGTCGATTCGATTTTAATTCGGTTCCACATTATCATATCATCTGTAGTGAGTGCGGCAAGATCACAGACTTCCAGTATCCTGCTTTGGAAGAAGTTGAACATTTAGCAGGTTTAGTAACTGATTATGAAGTGAGTCATCACCGTTTAGAAATTTACGGTGTATGCCCAGAGTGCAATACAAAATAATAGGTGAAATAAAAGCGGGACTACTAATAGTAGTCCCGTTTTTATTATTACTGACCTTATTCTTTTTCTTTGTTTCTGATTTCTTCAATCTTTTTCTCACGGCGGTGCTTCACATTATAGTCAGTTGTGAATGCCTCACCTTCAAGTTCCTTATCAAGGGTGAGTGGTTCTTTACAATGCTGACAATAATCAACTCTACCTAATATCTTAGTATGGCGTTCACAGTTTGGGCACTGGACAGTCACAGTTCTCGTACTAATCATACCGACCCAAAAGTAAATAACGAAACTTAGCATAATCGGAATGACACCTAAAACTAAGAAGATCATCATAGCCCAGGGTGTTTCTCTAAAGAATATTCCTATATACATCACAGCCATACCAATAAAGATAAGTGCTAGAGCCCAGCCGCGTATACGCAGGATTTTGTTTCCGGGTTTTCTCATATATGTCACCTCTAAAATTATTCTATACTTTCATCGCTGTATATGATAGTATATATCAAGTATTCATTTTGAACATTTAAGAACTTTTAAGCGAAGTAAAGAACTTTAAAAAATTCTTTTAAAGATTTTTAATAAAAGTGTTGACGGAATACATACAACTTGTTATTATATAAAAGTCGCTTGTTTCAAGAGCGCCTAACACAAAGGATTGCAAAACGCAATTAAGAACGTGTTAAAAAAGATTAAAAAATGTTAAATTAACACTTGCATTTTTGAAATCAACCGTGTATAGTAATAAGAGTAATACGAAATAAAGTTTCAACAGAACATTGAAAACTGAATGACAATATGTCAACGTTTAATTCCGAATAAAAAGTCTTCTATTAAGATAGGAGCACAGATTGAGGCGAACAATATAAACGCAAGTAGATACTGTCAGCAGTATCGAGTGAGCTTAGTAAAAGCTTTCCAATCATGGAGAGTTTGATCCTGGCTCAGGATGAACGCTGGCGGCGTGCCTAATACATGCAAGTCGAGCGCGAGCGTAAGGAGCTTGCTCCTTACAATCGAGCGGCGGACGGGTGAGTAACACGTGGGCAACCTACCCTTTAGACTGGGATAACTACCGGAAACGGTAGCTAATACCGGATAAGTTGGATTACACAAGTAATCTTAATGAAAGGCGGATTTATCTGTCACTAAAGGATGGGCCTGCGGTGCATTAGCTAGTTGGTGAGGTAGTGGCTCACCAAGGCAACGATGCATAGCCGACCTGAGAGGGTGATCGGCCACACTGGGACTGAGACACGGCCCAGACTCCTACGGGAGGCAGCAGTAGGGAATCTTCCGCAATGGACGCAAGTCTGACGGAGCAACGCCGCGTGAGTGAAGAAGGGTTTCGGCTCGTAAAACTCTGTTGTTAAGGAAGAACACTTTAGGTAGTAACTGGCCTAGAGATGACGGTACTTAACCAGAAAGCCACGGCTAACTACGTGCCAGCAGCCGCGGTAATACGTAGGTGGCAAGCGTTATCCGGAATTATTGGGCGTAAAGCGCGCGTAGGCGGTAGAATAAGTCTGATGTGAAAGCCCCCGGCTCAACCGGGGAGGGTCATTGGAAACTGTTTTACTTGAGTGCAGAAGAGGAGAGTGGAATTCCATGTGTAGCGGTGAAATGCGCAGAGATATGGAGGAACACCAGTGGCGAAGGCGGCTCTCTGGTCTGTAACTGACGCTGAGGTGCGAAAGCGTGGGGATCAAACAGGATTAGATACCCTGGTAGTCCACGCCGTAAACGATGAGTGCTAAGTGTTGGGGGGTTTCCGCCCCTCAGTGCTGCAGCTAACGCATTAAGCACTCCGCCTGGGGAGTACGACCGCAAGGTTGAAACTCAAAGGAATTGACGGGGACCCGCACAAGCGGTGGAGCATGTGGTTTAATTCGAAGCAACGCGAAGAACCTTACCAAATCTTGACATCCTCTGATCGCCACAGAGATATGGTTTCCCTTTTGGGCAGAGAGACAGGTGGTGCATGGTTGTCGTCAGCTCGTGTCGTGAGATGTTGGGTTAAGTCCCGCAACGAGCGCAACCCTTAAATTTAGTTGCCATCATTCAGTTGGGCACTCTAGATTGACTGCCGGTGACAAACCGGAGGAAGGTGGGGATGACGTCAAATCATCATGCCCCTTATGATTTGGGCTACACACGTGCTACAATGGGCAGGTTACAAAGGGCAGCGAAGCCGCGAGGCCAAGCGAATCCCATAAAACTGTTCTCAGTTCGGATTGGAGTCTGCAACTCGACTCCATGAAGCTGGAATCGCTAGTAATCGTAGATCAGCATGCTACGGTGAATACGTTCCCGGGTCTTGTACACACCGCCCGTCACACCACGAAAGTCGATAACACCTGAAGCCGGTGGACTAACCTTAATGGAGGTAGCCGTCAAAGGTGGGATTGATAATTGGGGTGAAGTCGTAACAAGGTAGCCGTATCGGAAGGTGCGGCTGGATCACCTCCTTTCTAAGGATATAACGGAGCGGAATTAAGCGGCAGACATATTGTATTCAGTTTTGAATGTTTTTAAATGAAACATTCATGGAGTTATAATATAATATAAACAATACACTATTTAATGGGCCTATAGCTCAGCTGGTTAGAGCGCACGCCTGATAAGCGTGAGGTCGGTGGTTCGAGTCCACTTAGGCCCACCATTAAATCTTGTTTTGGGGGCTTAGCTCAGCTGGGAGAGCGCCTGCTTTGCACGCAGGAGGTCAGCGGTTCGATCCCGCTAGTCTCCACCATTATTATTAAAGTATGTACATTGAAAACCGAATAGAAGTAAAGTAAAGAGAAAAAAGATTTCATTTCAAGCAGAAATAGAAACGAGAACGCAAAGTATCGAGAGATACACTCACACATTTCAATACGATTAAGTATTGAAGGGCGCATGGCGGATGCCTAGGTACCAAGAGCCGATGAAGGACGGAACAAACACCGATATGCTTCGGGGAGCTGTAAGTAAGCGATGAACCGGAGATTTCCGAATGGGGAAACCCAATACCGCGAGGTATTATCCTAACGTGAATACATAGCGTTAGCGAAGGAGACCTGGAGAACTGAAACATCTTAGTATCCAGAGGAAGAGAAAGAAAAATCGATTCCCTGAGTAGCGGCGAGCGAAACGGGAAGAGCCCAAACCAGCATTAGCTGGGGTTGTAGGACATTCACAACGGGTTGTGACATTTAGACGAATGGTCTGGGAAGGCCAACCGTAGGGGGTAAGAGTCCCGTAGTTGAAAGATGAAACAATTTAGAATGTATCCTGAGTACGGCGGAACACGAGGAATTCCGTCGGAATCTGGGAGGACCATCTCCCAAGGCTAAATACTCCTTGGTGACCGATAGTGAACCAGTACCGTGAGGGAAAGGTGAAAAGCACCCCGGGAGGGGAGTGAAATAGAACCTGAAACCATGTGCTTACAAGTAGTCAGAGCCCGTTAAGGGGTGATGGCGTGCCTTTTGTAGAATGAACCGGCGAGTTACGAATATATGCAAGGTTAAGCAGCGAATGTGGAGCCGCAGCGAAAGCGAGTCTGAAACGGGCGAATGAGTATATGTTTGTAGACGCGAAACCAGGTGATCTACCCATGACCAGGCTGAAGTTCAGGTAACACTGAATGGAGGGCCGAACCGACTTACGTTGAAAAGTGACCGGATGAGTTGTGGGTAGGGGTGAAATTCCAATCGAACCTGGAGATAGCTCGTTCTCTCCGAAATATATTTAGGTATAGCCTCATATTAGCATCGTGGAGGTAGAGCACTGTTTGGATGAGGGGCCCATCCCGGGTTACCGAGTTCATACAAACTCCGAATGCCATAGATGTGATGTATGGGAGTCAGACAGTGGGTGATAAGGTCCATTGTCGAGAGGGAAACAGCCCAGACCACCAGTTAAGGTCCCCAAATATATGTTAAGTGGAAAAGGATGTGGCGTTGCACAGACAACTAGGATGTTGGCTTAGAAGCAGCCATCATTTAAAGAGTGCGTAATAGCTCACTAGTCGAGTGACGCTGCGCCGAAAATGTACCGGGGCTAAACATATTACCGAAACTGTGGATTAAAATTTATTTTAATGGTAGGAGAGCGTTCTAAGTGCGGCGAAGCATGACCGAGAGGACATGTGGAGCGCTTAGAAGTGAGAATGCCGGTGTGAGTAGCGAAAGACGGGTGAGAATCCCGTCCACCGAACGACTAAGGTTTCCAGAGGTAGGCTCGTCCGCTCTGGGTAAGTCGGGACCTAAGCCGAGGCGAAAAGCGTAGGCGATGGACAACAGGTAGAAATTCCTGTACCAGATGATTGCATTTGAGTGAAGTAGTGACGCAGAAGGAAAAGATGAGCGCGCGGAAGGAAGAGCGCGTCCAAGCCATAAGGCTGCATGTTAGGCAAATCCGGCATGCATAAGGCTGAGTGGTGATGGGGAGCCGAAAATAGTAGGCGAAGCATACGGACTCACACTGCCAAGAAAAGCTGCTAGCGAGTAATTGATCTGCCCGTACCGTAAACCGACACAGGTAGTTGGGAAGAGAATTCTAAGGTGAGCGAGCGAACTCTCGTTAAGGAACTCGGCAAAATGACCCCGTAACTTCGGGAGAAGGGGTGCTTATAGAAATATAAGCCGCAGTGAATAGGCCCAAGCGACTGTTTACCAAAAACACAGGTCTCTGCCAAACCGAAAGGTGACGTATAGGGGCTGACGCCTGCCCGGTGCTGGAAGGTTAAGAGGAGTGCTTAGCGCAAGCGAAGGTACGAATTGAAGCCCCAGTAAACGGCGGCCGTAACTATAACGGTCCTAAGGTAGCGAAATTCCTTGTCAGGTAAGTTCTGACCCGCACGAAAGGCGTAACGATTTGGGCACTGTCTCAACGAGAGGCTCGGTGAAATCATAGTACCTGTGAAGATGCAGGTTACCCGCGACAGGACGGAAAGACCCCGTGGAGCTTTACTGTAGTTTGATATTGAATCTCGACTCCACCTGTACAGGATAGGTGGGAGCCAAAGAAGCATGGACGTTAGTTTATGTGGAGGCACTGGTGGGATACCACCCTGGTGTGGTTGAGGTTCTAACCCGCAGCCGTAATCCGGCTGGGAGACAGTGTCAGATGGACAGTTTGACTGGGGCGGTCGCCTCCTAAAGAGTAACGGAGGCGCTCAAAGGTACCCTCAGAATGGTTGGAAATCATTCATAGAGTGTAAAGGCACAAGGGTGCTTGACTGCGAGACCAACAAGTCGAGCAGGGTCGAAAGACGGACTTAGTGATCCGGTGGTTCCGCATGGAAGGGCCATCGCTCAACGGATAAAAGCTACCCCGGGGATAACAGGCTTATCTCCCCCAAGAGTTCACATCGACGGGGAGGTTTGGCACCTCGATGTCGGCTCATCGCATCCTGGGGCTGTAGTCGGTCCCAAGGGTTGGGCTGTTCGCCCATTAAAGCGGTACGCGAGCTGGGTTCAGAACGTCGTGAGACAGTTCGGTCCCTATCCGTCGTGGGCGTAGGAAATTTGAGAGGCGCTGTCCTTAGTACGAGAGGACCGGGATGGACATACCACTGGTGTACCAGTTGTCGTGCCAACGGCATAGCTGGGTAGCTACGTATGGACGGGATAAATGCTGAAAGCATCTAAGCATGAAGCCCCCCTCAAGATGAGATTTCCCCAATAGATGCCTCAGAGACTATGAGGTTGATAGGTTCGGCGTGTAAGTGTGGTGACACATTGAGCGGACGAATACTAATCCATCGAAGACTTATTCAAAGTAAGAAATAAATGAGTGCGTTCACTCTTTACTGACACTTCTATTTGGTTTTGAATGTATATACATTCAAAGTCTGGCGGCGATGGCGGAGAGGCCACACCTGTTCCCATGTCGAACACAGTAGTTAAGCTCTCCAGCGCCGATGGTAGTTGGACTGACGTCCCGTGAGAGTAGGACGCTGCCAGGCTTACATAATTTTTATAATATCTGTAAATAAAGTATTGATTTTTGATTAAGAATGTAAGATAATATTTACTTAATGGAGAATTAGCTCAGCTGGGAGAGCATCTGCCTTACAAGCAGAGGGTCGGCGGTTCGAACCCGTCATTCTCCACCATTAAGCCGGCCTAGCTCAACTGGTAGAGCAACTGACTTGTAATCAGTAGGTTGGGGGTTCAAGTCCTCTGGCCGGCACCATCTCTTAATCAGAGCCATTAGCTCAGTTGGTAGAGCATCTGACTTTTAATCAGAGGGTCGCAGGTTCGAACCCTGCATGGCTCACATTTTATACGCGGGTATGGCGGAACTGGCAGACGCACTAGACTTAGGATCTAGCGCCTCACGGCGTGGGGGTTCGACTCCCTTTACCCGCACCATTTTAAATTATAAAAACGAATATATGATCAGCGGAAGTAGTTCAGTGGTAGAACATCACCTTGCCAAGGTGGGGGTCGCGGGTTCGAATCCCGTCTTCCGCTCCAGTTTAAGCCGGGGTGGCGGAACTGGCAGACGCACAGGACTTAAAATCCTGCGATAAGTGATTATCGTACCGGTTCGATTCCGGTCCTCGGCACCATTTAAATAGTTTTACTGATGCGCCCATAGCTCAATTGGATAGAGCGTTTGACTACGGATCAAAAGGTTAGGGGTTCGACTCCTCTTGGGCGCGCTTAATTAAATAACGGGAAGTAGCTCAGCTTGGTAGAGCACTTGGTTTGGGACCAAGGGGTCGCAGGTTCGAATCCTGTCTTCCCGATTCTAATCTTTAGATTAGGTCTTATAAATATAATGGGGGCTTAGCTCAGCTGGGAGAGCGCCTGCTTTGCACGCAGGAGGTCAGCGGTTCGATCCCGCTAGTCTCCACCATTATTATTAAAATTTAACTCGGCGGCGTAGCTCAGCTGGCTAGAGCGTACGGTTCATACCCGTGAGGTCGGGGGTTCGATCCCCTCTGCCGCCACCATAGTTGGACCTTTAGCTCAGTTGGTCAGAGCAAACGGCTCATAACCGTTGGGTCGCAGGTTCGAGTCCTGCAAGGTCCACCATAACTTTATATCGCGGAGGAATACCCAAGTTCGGCTGAAGGGATCGGTCTTGAAAACCGACAGGGGCTTAACGGCTCGCGGGGGTTCGAATCCCTCTTCCTCCGCCATTTTTATTTAAACTAATATTATTATCGCGGGATGGAGCAGTGGTAGCTCGTCGGGCTCATAACCCGGAGGTCGTAGGTTCGAATCCTTCTCCCGCAATTATTTTTTATGGTCCCGTGGTGTAGCGGTTAACATGCCTGCCTGTCACGCAGGAGATCGCGGGTTCGATTCCCGTCGGGACCGCCATTTTATTTATAATATAATATGTAGTGGTTCAGTAGCTCAGTTGGTAGAGCATGTGATTGAAGCTCACAGTGTCGGCGGTTCGATTCCGTCCTGAACCACCATTTTTAAGCCGGCCTAGCTCAACTGGTAGAGCAACTGACTTGTAATCAGTAGGTTGGGGGTTCAAGTCCTCTGGCCGGCATATTTACGGAAGGGTAGCGAAGTGGCTAAACGCGGCGGACTGTAAATCCGCTCCTTCGGGTTCGGCAGTTCGAATCTGCCCCCTTCCATTTGTATAGGGGTATAGTTCAATGGTAGAATAGAGGTCTCCAAAACCTTTGATGTGGGTTCGATTCCTACTACCCCTGCTTTTAAAATATGGCGGTTGTGGTGAAGTGGTTAACACACCGGATTGTGGTTCCGGCATGCGTGGGTTCGATCCCCATCAGCCGCCCCATATTGGGCTGTAGCCAAGCGGTAAGGCAACGGGTTTTGGTCTCGTGACGCGAAGGTTCGAATCCTTCCAGCCCAGTTCTTTTTAAGGTTTACTTTGGCGCCATAGCCAAGTGGTAAGGCAGAGGACTGCAAATCCTTTATCACCGGTTCAAATCCGGTTGGCGCCTTTATTAATATATAAAATGCGGAAGTAGTTTAGTGTTTAGAACATGCTTCTTCCTGAAGCAAGACATAGGTTTAAATCCTATCTTCCGCTCCATTTTTACTAATTAGAAGACTAATTAGTCTTTTTTTATAATGATGAGCCACCGTGGCGGAATTGGCAGACGCGTTGGACTCAAAATCCAATTCTCGTTAGAGAGTGTCGGTTCGATCCCGACCGGTGGTACTATTGCTCACAGCAAAAGCTGTGAGCTTTTTTTAATTAATTAATAAATTTTGCATGGGTAAGAGAAATTATTCTCAACTTGTTCAAAATATTTGTGATTTATTCACATAATAAGTCTTTATTTATGTTAAAATAAGTTTTTATTGCTTATTTCATATATAATATAAGCAATAAGAAGTGAGTTAGGAGGATTAGGATGCATCCTAAAGAGAATGACGTTTTAGAACATATAAAGAAGAACCCTTTTATTTCACAGAATGAGCTGAGTAAAAAGCTCGGTCTGACTAACGCTTCAGTTGCAACAATAATATCGGACTTAGTTAAAAAGGAATTTATACAAGGTCAAGCATATGTATTGAATACGGAATTTCCAATTGTTTGTGTCGGTGCTGCTAACGTGGACCGCAAATTCTTTGTTAATGAAGACTTGATTCATGGGACATCTAATCCTATACAGTCGTCTCAATCAGTAGGTGGGGTTGCTCGTAATATCGGTGAAAATTTAGGACGATTGGGAGAAAATGTGGCCTTGATTACAACACGTGGTGATGATAGTGAATGGCAGTCAATATATGATTTAACATCTCCATACATCAATTTAGATTTTGTTGAACATATATCTGGCCAAAGCACAGGATGTTATACAGCGCTCTTAAGCCATGAAGGTGATATGGAGTATGGCTTAGCTGATATGGATATATATGATCATCTAACACCTGAAGTACTGATAAAACAAACATACATATTAAAACGTGCCAAATGCATCATTGCTGATTTAAACACACCGAAAGTAACGCTCGAATTTTTATGTGCTTATGCTGATAAATATGATCTAAATCTTGTACTAATTCCCGTTTCTGGTCCAAAGATGAACCGACTACCTGAGAAACTTCATTCTGTAGATTGGTTAATCGTAAATAGAGATGAAACTGAGACACAGTTCAATATTAAAATTGATTCTGATGAGGCATTGGTGGAGTCAGCAGCAAAGTGGACTAAATTAGGGATTAGCAATGTCATTGTGACAAATGGCGTCAAATCTATAGCTTACAGCAATGCGGATGGAGAAAGTAAAATTTATAGTATTACAGCTTCAGACAATGTTGTCGATGTAACAGGTGCTGGGGATTCATTTTCTAGTGCAATTGTCTTTGGCTGGTTGAAAGGCTATAAAATCGATGATATTGTCAAAATGGCAATGACGAATAGCCGTAAGACTATTGAAACACCTTTTACTGTCCGTCAGGATTTATCGGAAAAACAACTAATAAAAGACATGGAGGAATTATAATGAATCATTTAATCGACTTACATCCAGAAGTTAAAACAGCTTTAGAAAATAATCAACCTGTTATTGCTTTAGAATCTACAATTATTTCACACGGTATGCCTTACCCACAAAATATTGAAATGGCTAAAACTGTTGAAAATATTATTCGTGAAGGTGGAGCTGTGCCAGCGACAATCGCAATCATGGATGGTCGTATCAAAGTTGGTTTAGATGAAGGATCTCTAGAGAAACTTGGTAACTCTGAAGGTGTTGCTAAGGTATCTCGTCGTGATTTAGCTGAAGTTGTTGCAACGAAAAGAATTGGTGCGACAACGGTTGCTTCTACTATGATCTGTGCAGAAATGGCTGGTATTAAATTCTTCGTAACTGGAGGTATCGGTGGGGTTCACCGTGGTGTTGAAGAGACTATGGATATCTCTGCTGACCTAGATGAACTCGGTAAAACAGATGTTGCAGTAATCTGTGCTGGTGCAAAATCGATTTTAGACTTAGATAGAACTATGGAATACCTTGAAACAAAAGGTGTGCCTGTTATTGGTTATCAAACAGAGGTATTACCAGCATTCTTCACACGTACAAGTGACATTAAATTAAACACAGTTACTGAAACCACTGAAGAAATCGCAAGCATCATCAAAGCAAAACATGACCTTGAACTTGAAGGTGGCGTAGTAATTGCGAATCCAATTCCAAAAGAAGATGAGTTAGATAAAGATTACATCGATGGTATTGTTGCTGCTGCTGTTAAAGAAGCTGAAGAGAACGGTATCGGTGGTAAAGATTCTACACCTTTCTTACTTGGTAAGATCGTTGAAAAAACTGAAGGTAAATCACTGGATGCAAACATCAAATTAGTTTACAACAACGCTAAAGTTGGCGCACAGATTGCTGTAGATTACTTCAATAAATAAAATGTCTTAAAAAAAGCCCTAATCCTTACATTCTGTTAAGGATTAGGGTATTTTTATATATAAGATACTATTTACTTAAAGAAGGTGTAGCTTTGACAGAATTTACAAAGTATCTCTCATTGAAGTTAGATGAAGAAAAGGAAAATCTGTACTTTATAGCTGATTCTACTGGTAAAAGAGAGTTATATAGTTACAGTCTGTATGAACAGGCACATAAACAAGTGACAGATGAAAAGGAAAACGTGAAGAACTTTTGGTTTGTTGACGACGGCTTACTATATGCTGTGGATCACAATGGAAACGAACGTGAACAACTCAAGTTTGTTAAAGGTAATACAAAGCTTGATTTAACAAATGACGATGATTTTTATAATCATTATGGTGTGTTTATAAAAGATCATCTTGTCTTTTTACGAAATCATAAAGATGGAAAAGACTTTGAACTGATGAAATCTACTGATCAGTCTCTTGAAGTAATGGCAACTTTTACTAGACCAACAAACATTGTGTCTAAATTCGATGATGAGCGTATTTTACTTAGTCAGTCAGTAAATAACATTGATAAGGATGTTTATCTTTTTAACGTACATACTGGCGCGCTAGATAAACTGCCACTCCCTGTAGGTCGATTTTCAAACTATCGTTCATTAAATGATGAAAATGCAGTATTTACAAGTGATTACTTAGAAGGTCACCTTAACTTATATTTACTTAACAAGAATACATTTGAGTTTAAAAAACTGACGTACTTTCACTGGGATATAGAAAAAATCCTTGTCTTGGGTGATAAGGAAAATGTCGTATTTGAGTTAAATAAGAATGGGTTTAGTAAGCTATTTAAATATAATATTAAAGATGACCTTTTAGAGTCATTAGACTTTTATAGAGATGGTGTTGTGCATTCACTTCAAAATAAAGATGACAAACTTTATATGATATTTTCAAGCATGACCTCACCGCACAGTATTTATGAATATGACTTGATGAGAAATACAACTACAAAAGTATTTGGTAATGAAACATTAGAGGAAACTTTAGCGACAACATATCAGACTTTTCCATCGTTTGATGGTTTAGATGTACCTTTTTATCTATATGAACATGTCGGAGAAAATATACCGACAGCCATACATGTTCA
Source organism: Jeotgalicoccus sp. ATCC 8456 (assembly GCF_016313225.1). Lineage (NCBI taxonomy): Bacteria > Bacillati > Bacillota > Bacilli > Caryophanales > Staphylococcaceae > Jeotgalicoccus > Jeotgalicoccus sp. ATCC 8456. Next base: position 22,019 of record NZ_CP066224.1, read on the forward strand.
TGGAGGTCCAGAATCTCAGGCACGACCAGAGTTTAATGAGCTGTATTATAAACTTTATAAGGAAGGCTTCCAAGTTGCAGTGCCAAACATTAGAGGGTCGACAGGATACTCTAAGTTTTACATTGGTTTAGATAACCAAGAAAAACGTATGGATGCTGCAAAGGATGTCGTGGCGTTACGGTCGCATTTGATTAACTATCATCATGCAGATGAGAATAATATTTTTGTTATGGGGCGGAGTTATGGGGGCTTCATGACCTTACTACTGATCACTCAGTTCCCTAAATTATGGAAAGGTGCAGTCGATATTGTGGGAATCTCTCATTTTACGACGCTACTTTCTAATACGCCTCCGTGGAGAAGAGAACAACGTTCTTATGAATATGGCTTCATCGGAGAACATGATGAATTTATGCAGTGTATTGCACCGCTGAATAATTCACAGCAAATTCGTAGTCCTTTAAGGATATTCCATTCCCACCATGATGTAAGAGTGCCATTTTCAGAATCAGAACAAATGTATGAGAAAATGAAAGAAGAAGACAAGGATGTTGAGTTGGTTGCTTACGAGAATGAAGGGCATCAATATCTTTATACTGAAAATCAAGACGATATGAACGAGAGAATACTTAAATTTTTTAAAGACTTAAGTATTCAAGATAAGTAAGATAAAAAACCATGCAGCATCTAAGAATTTTCAGATGCCGCATGGTTTATTTTGTGTGTGGTGCGGTGTTGGATAGTGATGAGTCGTCGTTCCCATTCTAGGTTGTTTGGAAGGTGATGAGGGTACGTCGTATCATTTCTACTTGTCTAGGATGTTGATGAAGGATCAACATCACTATCCACTTGCCGGATGCTAACACCATATCGCCGTAGACACCCCAAGATCCTGGGATGTTAATCATAAACCCAACACTCGTCTTATTCATTACCAATATCATTAAATTTCTTCAATAGATGGGCAAAGGTTTCTATATCATTGTCATCCCATTCATCTGTTACTTTTCTAAACCGTTCTTGTCTATAGTGATGCGCCTTATTTAATGATTCAATACCTTTATTTGTCAATTGATAGTCATAGGAACGACCGTCTTTTTTAGATTGTTTCTTCTCGAGTTTACCTTCTTCTTGGAGTTCAGCTGCTTGTCTACTTACTGTAGATATATCTAAGTGAAGTAGTGAAGCAATCTGCTTAACACCCATTGGTCCGGATTCTGAAATCAGTAGAAGGATTAAATAACTTGCTGATTTTAACTGCTGTTCTTTGTTTACATTAGCAGTTTGTTTTTTAATACGCCTCACCATCATGGCAAGTTGTAGTTCTAATTTTTCAAGCGACTTATTTTTTGTCAATTTATGTCAAACCTTTCTTATATATAGTATGAAGATTGACATGATATATAGTTGTATAATACAATTAATCCTGTTGCTTGTCCAGGAAAGAAGGAATATTATGCCAAATACACAAGAAAATAAAAAATATTTAACGACTCGTAATCGTACAATCCTGATGGCTGTACTGCTATCGGGTGCTTTTGCTGCGATACTGAATCAGACGCTACTCGCAACTGCCATTCCTCATATAATGGACGATTTGAATCTTGAGGCTGATGTTGCACAGTGGTTACAGTCAGTATTCATGCTAGTTAACGGTATTATGATACCCATAACAGCTTTCTTAATTAATAAGTTTTCAACCCGAACTTTATTTTTTACTGCCTTATCCTTATTTGGTTTGGGAACTTTAATCTGTGGGATTTCACCAAATTTCTCGATTCTACTAATTGGTAGAATACTACAGGCTGCTGGGGCGGGTATCGTCATGCCTTTAATGCAAACAATCCTATTTTTAACTTACCCAAGAGAAGAACGTGGTAAGGCAATGGGAATGTTTGGTTTAGTCATCAGTTTCGCTCCGGCAATCGGTCCAACCTTATCAGGGTGGTTTGTTGAAATTTACCCATGGAGAGGCTTATTCTTAATGGTATTACCGATTGTTATTATTGATATAATCGTTGCCTACTTCATTTTGAGAAATGTGACAGAACAAACGGATCCTAAGTTAGATATGACTTCGATTATTGTATCAACATTAGGATTTGGTGGCTTACTTCTAGGATTCTCAGTTGCAGGTAATAGCGGATGGCTAAGTCCAATTGTAATTCTGCCGATTATTATTGGAGCAATTACTTTATTCTTATTTATTCGTAGACAAAATTACTTAGAAGAACCTGTATTAGAATTCAGTGTATTTAAGGATCATATTTTTACTCTGTCTACTGTAATCGGAATGATTGTTTTTATGTCAATGATTGGTGGGGCAGTTATACTGCCGATTTATATGCAAACCATGCTTGGATTCTCTGCTATGGAATCAGGTATGATGCTGTTACCAGGTGCCTTAATCATGGGGATTATGAGTCCGGTAACAGGGCGTTTATTTGATAAGTACGGTGCCCGGTGGCTCGGAGTAATTGGGCTTGCTGTAGTGACAGTGACAACGCTTATGTTCTCTGTTCTAGATGACCAGACAACATTTTGGTACTTAGCTATAGTCAATGCTTTTAGAATGCTCGGTGTTGCAATGGTGATGATGCCAGCAACTACAGCAGGTTTAAATCAATTGTCAGACCAACTCGTCCCGCATGGTACAGCAATGAATAATACGATGCGTCAAGTTGCAGGAGCAGTCGGAACGGCTATATTGGTTTCAATCATGACAAATACACAGAATCCAGCAGAAGGCGTTTCAGGAATGATTCACGGTGTGAATATGTCATTCTTATTTGCAGCAATTCTATCTTTTATAGGATTCATATTAGCCTTTAGACTAAAAAGTAATAGTAAAAGTGGTTAGGAAAATTTCCTAACCACTTTTTTTATGCCTTACTTTCTTTGTTTATAAAATATTGGAAGAGAATAATCACGATGATACCAATGAACATAAAGTATTTAACGATAAAATCCGACACTCCATTTAAAAAATCGAATGGGTATATGATTCTACCAAAACTATAAATAATTAATACTATAAAAATTATTCTTGTAGCCATTGTTTTTGATGTAATTAAAAAGTATAGTGACGCGACAAAAACCAAGACGAAAAATGAGAACAGTATGGATTCGAAAATTGATTCGTCATAGCTTGCAATTTTAAATGCATTTAAATATTCAGAGTTAACGAAGATTACTAATAGGTTTGTGATTATAAATAAGATTAGAAAGATCAAGGTCGAGAGCATTTGATTATTCCCACGACTCGACGCCCGATGTTTAATGCCATGATTCATGAACGGAACCATAAGGAATATCATAATCAAACCTATTACTAAGGTAATCGATAGAGTGATGGTACCTGATATGACTGTGATGGCTGTATATAAAACAGTAAAATAAAAGAGCAGAACAGAAAAGTCCACCCAGTAATTGCCACGTGTTTTTGGGAGGGTTTTAGCTTCTATTTTTGCAAGATCAGTTGTTTTTTTTCCATAGTAATCGATGTAGTCTTGATTATGCTTACGCATTTCAGTTATTAAATTATAAAGTTTTTCATATTTAGCATCTTCTGTAACATGCAATTTGTCCAATTCATTATTTAAAGAATCAAATGCTGTCTGATCATCATCAGACAGCTTATTGTATATGTCAGAATAAAGTGTTTTGTAGTTAGTCATAGTGTCCCCTTTAAGAAAATATATTAAATATAATTATAACAAATGTTTAAGGTTATGATGTATGGATATAGTTAGTTATGGAGTAAGTAAAAGATTATTAAATTATTTATTGTTTCTTACTTGCTTTTTGTAACTAAGTATATTATTATAATCATTGTAATAATTCGAATTTGAAACAATTAATTTAAATATACTTTGGAGGAGATTTAAAAATGGCTAAATTTGTAGCAGATACTGCCCACTCAGAATTAGAGTTCACAGTAAAACACATGATGGTAACAAAAGTAAGAGGTTCGTTTGGAGAATGGTCTATCGATGTAGAAGTTGATGATATTGAAGATCTTTCAACTGCAGTAATTAAAGGTGAAGCAAATGTTGCAACAATCGACACTGGTGTTGAAGACCGTGACGCTCACTTACGTTCTGGAGACTTCTTTGAAACTGAAGAGTTCCCTAAAATGACTTTCGAATCAACTAAAATTGAAGGTTCTGAATCACAATACCAAGTAACAGGTAACTTAACTATTAAAGACGTAACTAAAGAAATCACAGTACCACTAACTTACAACGGTCACGGCGTAAGTCCATTTGGTCCAACTGTTTACGGTTTTGAAACAAACTTCTCAATTAACCGTGAGGACTTCGGTTTAACTTGGAACCAAACTCTAGAAACTGGTGGCGTACTTGTTTCTAAAGACGTTAAAATCAATGCTGAATTACAATTTAACCCTGCTGAGTAAGCAATACAAATGTTTATGCAGACACTCCACATTGAATAATGTGGGGTGTTTTTTTATGCTTAAATACAACGATAAGAATATTGGATTTGTCAAAGTTGATGACAAAAATTTTGATTGTAGAAGATGATAATGATATCAATAAGCTGCTAAGTGAGATAGTAAAAACAAGCTTGTTATCATTCAAAATCAGCTTATTCAGGAACAGAGGCTTTAATCTATTTAAAAGAAGAACAGTGGGATTTAATTTGCCTGGACTTAATGTTACCAGGTTTATCTGGTGAGACACTTTTAGAAAAGATTAAATCTTTTGGCACAACACCTATTATCGTTATTTCTGCTAAGGATGATCAAGGTGTAAAAATAGATGCACTTAGAAGTGGTGCGGATGATTCCATTGTTAAACCTTTTGACGTAGATGAAGTTGCTGCACGTATTGATTCTGTACTTAGAAAATCAAAAGGTGCTAATAAAATAGAGGTGTCAATTTTGAAGTACAAAGATATTGTAGTAGATCTCCAAGCTAAATACGTCAATCATAAGGTGAAGATTACTTGTTAATGGACAAAGCAATCTTTTAGTTTATATAAGGTTCATAAGTGGTAAATATAAAAGTTTAATTTTAATTGTTAAGGAGATGCTCGATTTGGCACATTATGATGCATTGATTATAGGTTTTGGTAAGGCTGGAAAAACTTTAGCTGGAGCTTTGTCTAGCAAGGATTGGAAAGTAGCACTAGTAGAAGAGGATCCAAATATGTATGGTGGAACATGTATCAATGTTGCTTGTATTCCAACTAAACTTTTAATGCATGATGCTCTAGAAGGTAAGGAATACAGTGCTGCGATTGAACGTAAATTTAATACGATAGAGAAGTTAAATAAGAAAAATTACCACTCAGTTGCAGATTTAGACAACGCTAAAGTCATTGACGGTAGAGCAAAATTTGTAAATGAGAAGGAAATAGAAGTCAGCAAAAAAGATGGCGGAACTGAATCAATCACTGCCAATAAAATCTTCATCAACACCGGTGCAACAAGTGTTATACCACCTTTAGAAGGTGATATGGATTCTGAAAAGATATACACAAGTACCAGACTACTAAATGAGGAAAAGCTACCTGAAACTTTAACCATTGTAGGTGGGGGGTATATCGGTCTAGAATTTGCAACGATGTACAACGCCTTTGGAGCCACTGTTAACATTATCGTACCTGACGATGGGATTCTAAAAAATGAAGATAAGGAAATTAAAGATGAAATCACTAGAGATATGAAAGAAAGTGGCATTAACTTTATCTTTGGCAAAAAGGCTGAGAAGGTGACTGATAATGGTTCAGATATCACAGTATCATTATCAGGTGGTGAAGCAGTAACCTCGAACGCTGTCTTATTTGCCACAGGTCGTAAAGCGAATACAGAGGGCTTAGGGTTAGAAAATACTAAAATTGATACAGATGATAGAGGCGCTATTGTTGTTGATGAACATTTACAAACCTCTGTTGATAATATTTATGCAGTCGGCGATGTTAAAGGCGGTATGCAGTTCACTTATACTTCACTAGATGACTTCAGAGTAGTAAAAAGTCATCTCTTAGAAGATGCTTCTTATACCAGTGACGACAGAAAAAATATCCAATATACTATGTTTATTGACCCACCGTTCTCTAAAGTCGGCTATACTCTTGATGAAGCAAAAGAAGCGGGCTTCAATGCACAAGAGAAAAGCATGCCGATGAGTGGACACCCTAGATCACATATAAATAATGAATTAAGAGGTATATTTAAAGCGGTTGTAGATACTGAATCCGGAGAGATTTTAGGAGCGCATCTATACGGTGTGAACTCAGAAGAATTAATCAACATGGTTAAACTTGCTATGGATCATGATATACCATATGGTTACTTAAGAGATATGATGTACAATCATCCAGGAATGTCAGAAGCGTTTAATAATCTATTTAATATTTAAGTAAAACACAATAAGACTGTGTGGGTAATCCCACACAGTCTTATTTTTTAAATATATTTTGAAAGAAAACGATACACTTCACCTAATGGTAGGCCAACGATTGTATTGTAATCGCCCTGGATTGATTGAACAAATTGTACACCAAGTGCTTGTATACCGTATGCACCAGCCTTATCTATATATTCGCCACTATCTAAGTATCTATTGATTTCATCGGAAGTTAATGTATAAAAAGTAACTTCAGTTTTTGAAATAATAATTTCTTCAAAGTCTCTTGACTTTAAGATTACAGCAGAGTACACTTCATGAGTGTTGCCAGATAATGTTTCAAGCATGTTCCGAGCGTCTTTACGATCTTGCGGCTTTTCAAAAATTTCATTTTGATAGCTGACGATTGTATCTGCAGTGATATTGATTGTTTGTTCATGAATGGGTAAAGCTGCTGCTTTTAGTTTAGCAGTTTCGATAACTTTAGTTGCTGGATCAGTTATAGTAATTTGTTTCTCATCAACATCTGGATCGACCACATCGAATTGGAGATTAAGTTGATTGAGTAACGCTTGTCTTCTTGGGGATTTGGAACCGAGTACAAGTTTCATGAGAAAACCTCCAGTTAAATCTTGATATCCGTTGCACTAAATTATACAGTAGGTATAATAAATGCAAAATACATATAAAATCATTCTATTATGGATTTTAAATACATAGGTTCAAACCTAATTATATTGATGATTGAAGAGGGGAGCAATAATGAAAGTTGAATTGACGAAGTACAGAGTTAAAGAAGGTAAAAGTGAATTAGTTGATGAGTGGATTGACTACATGCACAACCACATGGACGATGTGCTTATGAATTTAGAAGGCGAAAAGATGTTTGTAGAAACAATATTTCGTGAAGCATTTAACGATGTTGAGTACTTGTATTGGTACAGTGTTCAAGAAGAAGCTTCTGACATTCAAATTTCTGAGTCAGACCTTGATAAGAAGCATATTGAGTACTGGGAACAATGTATTGATAAGACATTCAGACCAGAGGATATGAAAGCTGAAATTGTAATGATTCCTGAGCGTATCAGAGAAGCAATGCATTATGATAAGAATAAGTAGATGAAGTCAGGGTAAAGTGCCCTGGCTTTATTTTCTATTGTTGATTAAAAATACGTTATAATAAACAGGATAGGGGTGATTCTATGGATCGTCATGAATTTAAACAAAAGGTGATTGATTATGCTGAAACAATAGGAATCGATGACATTGGTTTTACTACAGCAGAACCTTTTACTGAGTTCAAAGCGAAACTTATCGACTACTATAAAAATGGCTATGAATCCGGTTTTGAAACCGGCACAATCGAAGAACGTACTGACCCGAAGCGAAGCTTAGAGAGTGCACAAAGTATTGTGTCGATTGCAGTGGGTTATCCGAATCGTCTAAGGAATGCACCCAAGTCTAAAAAAGGTGAACGTAGAGGTATTTTTGCCCGTGCATCTTGGGGTATGGATTACCATACTTTACTAAGATCTCGGCTCGATAAGTTACAAGCCTTCATTCAAGAACTCGATCCAACAGTTGAGTGTAAATCTATGGTGGACACTGGAGTATTGAGTGACAGAGAAGTCGCGAGAAGAAGCGGACTTGGTTTTATTGGAAAGAATGGTTTTGTAATTAATCCGAAACTTGGTACTTACTCGTATCTAGGTGAAATGATTGTATCTTATCCATTCCCTGCAGATGAAGAACTTCTAGATTCATGTGGGGATTGTAATATTTGTGTCGACCGTTGTCCGACAGGTGCACTCGTAGGAGATGGTCAACTTGATTCTAAAAAATGTATCTCTTTCTTAACGCAGACAAAAGGTTTCATGCCGGTAGAATATAGAGGTGTCATTGGCAATAGGTTATATGGTTGTGATACGTGCCAACAAGTGTGTCCGAGAAACCGTGGTATTAACACTGAGCATCATGAGGACATCGTCTTAGAACCGGAAATATTGAAACCAGAGCTCACTAGTTTATTAAAGATATCTAATAGAGATTTTAAAGAAACGTATGGGCATCTTGCTGGCGTTTGGAGAGGAAAAAAACCGATTCAACGAAATGCAATTCTAGCCCTTGCCCACTATAAGGAAACAGATGCAGTTGACTTGCTTAAAGATGTTGCAGAAAGCGATCCGAGACCAGTAATCAAGGGAACGGCATACTGGGCAATTGGACAAATTGAAGGTAATCAGGCATTAGATTATATTAATGAAAGATACAAAGAAGAAACTGACGAAGATGTAAAAAAAGAAATGCTCTTAGGTATCCAAGAAGCAGTTTAGGGAGAAGGAAAATATGAATCACGTTGTGTTGTACCAACCAGAAATTCCACAAAATACAGGCAATATAGCAAGAACGTGTGTTGCAACAGGCACACCTCTACATTTAATCAAGCCGTACGGATTTAGTCTAGAAGATAAGTACGTTAAACGTGCAGGGTTAGATTACTGGAAAGATCTAGAGCTATATGAGTATGATTCAATCGAAGAATTTTTTGAAAAAAATGAAGGCAAGTACTATATGATTTCTAAGTTTGGTGAGCAAACATTTAGTGATATGGATTATTCTGATTTTGACAAATCGCATTATTTTATATTCGGCAAAGAAACGAAAGGTTTACCAGGTTGGTTAAAAGATGAATATAAAGATTCATTGATGAGAATACCGATGACGGACAAAGTACGTTCATTGAATCTCGCGAATACAGTCGGTATACTCGTTTATGAAGCTCTAAGACAACAAAATTATCCAAACTTAAAGTAGGAGGTCGTCATCTATGAATGAAGTCATTAATTTGATTAATAATCACCGTTCGTTAAGAAAATTTACAGATACCAAACTGACCGAAGATGAAATAAAAACCTTAGTTGGTGCAGCACAAAGCGCCAGCACTTCATCTTACGTTCAAGCTTATTCTATTGTTGGTGTAACGGATATTGAGAAGAAAAAAGCATTAAAAGATATTAGTACCCAAAGTTACGTCGAAGACAATGGTCATCTCTTTGTTTTTGTCGTTGATTTTTATCGTCATAAGGAGCTTGCTAAAAAAGCAAATAAAGAAATTTCTTACGATAAAACAGAAAATCTTATCGTAGGAGTGGTCGATGCATCTCTTGCGGCTCAAAATATGGCACTTGCTGCAGAAAGCATGGGCTTAGGGATTTGCTATATTGGTTCACTACGTAACGATGTAGAAAAGGTATCAGAGATTCTCGAGCTGCCTGAAGGGACTTTCCCACTGTTTGGCATGGTAACAGGACATCCTGAATCAGAAGGGTCACAAAAAGAGAGATTACCATTTGAAGCGGTATACCATGAAAATACTTATAATAAAATTGATGAAGTTGAAGACGATATTGAAGCGTATGATCAGCGTATTAGTGACTACTATCGAAGTCGTACTAACAATGAACGTGCGGATAAGTGGAGTGACCAAGTCCTAAATATGCTTAGTAAGAAACAAAGACTTGATGTGGATGCGTTCTTAAAAGAACAAGGATTTTTAGGTCAATAAGTCAAAAAGAGAGCTCAGGTCAATGAGCTCTCTTTTTTATATAAATGACTCTCTTTGTCCAGGGTGTTTATCGAGAATCACTTGGTCTTTTGGAATACCATTTTTAAGTAGGATTTCGATGTTTTGTTTTAGAAATTCATCACTACCGACAACGTAGAATATACCATCTTTATCAGCCATTAATTTGTTTGCTTCACTGTAGTAATCATCACGATTATCAACAAAGTGTGATGTAATTTTTTCAACTTCTTCATTATTGAAAATATCCGTAAAGAGATAATGACCAGTAGAATCAACGTTTAAGGATTGAATGCTATTGACGTTGGATTGGTCTTGTAAAAATTTAAGTGCTAACGGCCGTAAGGTTGCTAAACCCGCACCAGCTGAAAGCATGTAGATTTTTTTATTCTCGCGTTTTAAAGGCACGTTTGTATGTGTTTTAAAAATAGCAGCTTTACCACCGATAGGCATTTCATTTAATTTACGTTTAAAAAGAGAGGGGTTTTCATTAATACGTGTCGTAATACCAATATCTTTTTCATCGTTCGTTGTTGAAATGGACATATGTCTGATTAGACTTCGGTCTGGTTTCTCACCTGCATTAAAACCTTCAAAAGCTAAATGAATATGTGCACCTTCATCCCAGTCGTAGTCGCTAGGGCACTCAAAAACAAAAGTTTTTACTGTAGGTGACTCGTCGATAACTTTCTTAAGTGACGTCCAATAAATTTGCATAAAATCTAACTCCTCATCATTATGTTAGCTTTATTATACATTTGATTGATAAGGATTCTCAATTAAAAGGGTTCAGAAAGTTAGAATAAAAAGAAAAACAGCCAAGTTTGAACACTTGGCTGTTAATAATATAGCATTGCTATTTAACTATTCTCTAATTTTTGTTTCCCCGTCATCCTTGTAGCCCCATGTAGTTTCGCGGCCAGCAGTAAGAATTGAAGTTAGGAAAGCAATACAAACCATCAGAATTAAAAATGCTTTCATTGTAGATTTGCCCCCATTACTTTTACTTGAATTATCTTTATTATAAACTAAAATGACAAGATTAAAAAGGACAACTTCAAAAAAAGAGGTTTTATCATTTAAATCAAATAATATTGTATAGAATAGGTTATATTGTTTTGATTTTGGGGTAAGATAATTTTAAATGACCTTATTTTTGAAGCTGAACATTACTGGAGGAAATTAAAATGGCAATGAATTTTAAAATATTTGAATCTAAAGAAGTCGCAGATTTGTTTTTAGCAGATCTACTCAGAAAACAAATCCACAATAATCCTGAAAGTATTTTAGCATTAGATACTAATGTAGAATTATCAAGAAGCTATGAAAAACTAGTTGGTGAACTGCGTAATCACCCTGCAGATTTATCTGAAATCCAACTTTATGCAGTGGGTAAAGATGGCTTAGAAGTATTTAAAAAATTAGATTTACCTTCTTCACAAATTGATGAAGGTGGTACAGCTGATGATCTAGACAGTAAAGGTAAGAAAAAAGTTAATGTTGCTGTCTTAAATCTGAATGACAACAAAAAAGTCGGTTTTAACAATGACAATGAGGACTTATTTAAGGCTAAAGAATTGTTTGTCTATGCCTCAGGTTCAAATTCAAGTGATGCAGTCAGAGCTTTATATGAAGCGGCACTTGATGGTGGTAGTAGTTTAAGTGAAATTAAAAATCACCGCATGGTGACAGTTGTAATTGATATAGATGCAGCTGCTGATTTAGATAGTGATATCGTCGATTATTACACATATAAATTTGCATAATATATTTGTTAATGAATCCTTTTGAAATATAGTATAAACTAGTAAGTGAATACTATATTTCGGGGGGATTTTTTTATGTCATTTAGAATTGAGCACGATACAATCGGTGAAATTAAAGTACCAGCAGATAAATACTGGGCAGCACAAACAGAAAGAAGCCGTCAGAACTTTCCAGTAGGTAAAGAAAAGATGCCGATAGAGGTGATCGTTGCTTTTGCTCATTTAAAAAAAGCGGCAGCAATTTCTAATAATAAACTAGGAAAATTATCAGATTCTAAAAAGGATGCAATTGTTCATGCTTGTGACCGTGTGATTGCACGTGACTTAGATGAGCACTTCCCACTTGTTGTATGGCAGACAGGTAGCGGTACACAAAGTAATATGAACGTAAATGAGGTAGTGAGTTACGTTGCTAACGAATATCTAAAAGAAAAAGGGATTGATGAAGTCGTACATCCAAATGATGATGTGAACAAATCACAATCTTCGAATGATACGTATCCTACTGCTATGTACGTTGCCTTATTACAGGCAGTAGAGAGTCAACTCGTACCTGCTTTAGCTAAATTACATGGCACACTCGTTTCTAAACAGGAGCAGTTCAAAGATATAATTAAAATTGGGCGTACCCACCTTCAAGATGCGACACCACTGACATTGGGTCAAGAGATTTCTGGCTGGTCTTACATGTTAGAAAAGTCAACAGAACTTATCAATCAATCTAAAAAACAACTCACTAATCTTGCAATTGGTGGTACTGCTGTTGGTACTGGAATTAATGCACATCCAGAATTCGGTAAAATGGTTGCTGAACAACTTGGGAAACAAACTGATCTACCATTTGTTTCATCACCAAATAAATTCCATGCACTGACATCATACGATGAAGTCGTTTATGTTCATGGTGCCCTAAAAGCACTTGCAGGAGATTTAATGAAGATTGCGAACGACGTAAGATGGTTAGCATCTGGACCACGAGCAGGACTTGCTGAAATTGAAATACCTGCAAATGAACCTGGTTCTTCTATCATGCCAGGTAAAGTGAACCCAACACAGTCAGAAATGTTAACCATGGTTGTTGCACAAGTATTCGGTAATGATACTGCAGTATCATTTGGTGCATCACAAGGTAACTTCGAGTTGAACGTCTTTAAACCGGTAATTCTATTTAATACCTTACAATCAATTTATTTACTTGCAGATGGAATGAATAGTTTTAATGATAACTGTGCTGTAGGTATTGAGCCGATTAACGAAAATATCGATAAGTACTTAAATAACTCATTGATGCTTGTAACGGCTTTAAATCCACATATTGGTTATGAAAATGCTGCGAAAATTGCTAAAAATGCACATGCAAAAGGTATTACACTTAAAGAATCTGCCATTGAATCAGGCTTATTGACTGAGGAACAATTTGATGAGTGGATTCGACCTGAAGATATGATTCAGTCTAAAGAGTAGGGGTTTTTCAATGAAGAAAATCAGCTTAATTGATATCGGATCAAATACGATTCGTTTAGTTATATTTGAATATACTGAAGAACATGGTTTAAGAGAAGAAAGAAATATTAAAACACCTGCGCGTCTTGCCCAATATATTGGTAAAGACGGGAACATGTCAGAAGAAGGTATCCTCGTACTTATGAAAGTCTTAAAAAGCTTTAAGCAAATTTCTGATAAGTACAATATTGATGAAATTTACCCTGTTGCTACTGCTGCAATTCGTCAGTCAGAGAACAGAGATGAAATCGTCGAACGCATAAATACGGAGCTCGGTCTCGATGTAAAAATTATCACAGGTGATGAAGAGGCGACCTTCGGATATGAAGCTGCTGTTCATACTATCAGCTATTATGACGCGGTGACGATTGATATTGGTGGGGGAAGTACAGAGTTAACCTACTACGAAGATAAGAATTTAATTTATAAAACGAGCTTACCATTTGGTGCGGTTACCTTGAGTCGTGATTTCTTCATTGACAAAGATCACAATGACAAGAAGGCAATCAAAGAGGCTAAGAAATTCATCGAAGAACAGTTTAAAAAAGTGAATTGGTTATTAGACCGAAATGTACCGATTGTTGCGATTGGTGGGAGTGCGAGAAACATTGCTCGCATTCACCAGTCGATGACATCATACCCTATCGCTGGTGTTCATGGTTATACAATGACTAAGAGCGATTTAAATGATGTCTATAAGTTATTAAAAAACACAGAGACTGATGATATGGATGATATCGATGGCTTGAGTAAGGATAGAGCAGATTTGATTTTACCTGCGAACCTTGTTTTCAGTTCATTGTTAGATATTGTTGATTCAAATGAATTTAAGTTTAGTAGAAAAGGGCTAAGAGAGGGTATGGCAATGAAAATCATTAGCCGAGATTACCCAGTTGCCTTTAATAAATATAGGGTGTTTGATGATTCGATCAGTCAACTAACCAATGATTTTAATATCGATGAAAATGATTCGAAGAAGCGTACTGAGATAGTGGACCGTCTCTACCATCAGTTAGAACGCTATGACATTTTGAACTTATCTAGAACAACTAAAATGATTATGAAACAAGCTGCTAGCATATACTATCTTGGAGATTTTATTGATCGAGATGCTTCTAGTCAACATACTTATTATCTGATATCTAATTCAAATATCAATGGTATCACTCATAAAAATCGTGTCCGTTTAGCATTGATAGCAAGTTTTAAAAACAAATCCTTACTCGATTTTTACGCTAAGGAAACAGGATGGTTCGACGATGATGAAATGAGTGAAATTCAGTCACTTGGTTCACTCGTTAAATTCTCAAACGCTTTAAATATTTCTAATACAGGTATTGTGGATAGTCTCCGACTGACTAAGACCGATGATGGTTATACACTGACTGTTAAATACAATGGGGACCCTATTGCCGAAGAGTATTATGCACTTAGACAAAAGAAACATTTTGAGAAGATACTTGGTGAAAAATTATGGATTGAATTTACAGAATCTTAATATTCATGCGCTATAATAATCGAGGTTAGGAGGATACAAATGACTTATAAATTAAACGATAAATCATATTATAATAACAGAGAGCTCAGCTGGTTGAGATTTAATTATAGAGTATTAGCAGAAGCAAGTGATTTACGTAATCCTCTTCTCGAAAGACTTAAATTTGTCGCAATTACAAGTTCCAACCTCGATGAATTTTTTATGGTTAGAGTGGCTGGGCTTAAAGACCAAGTGAAAATGAATTATTCAGAACCTGATACGAAAACTGGGATGACACCTGAAGAACAGCTTCAAGGTATCGGTGAATTAAACCGTGAAAATTGCCGAATTCAATATGAAACTTATCACAGTTTAATTGGTGAATTAGAGAAATTGAATGTTTTTATAAAGCGGCCGTCTGAGCTTTCAAAAGCACTTCAAACACAGTTGGAGCAGTTGTTTGATGATCAGATATTACCGTCTTTAACACCACTAGGTATCGATGCATATCGACCTTTTCCAAAACTAATGAACAAAAAAATAAACTTATTTGTCGATCTTTCTAATGAAGTCGGTAAACAGACAGCAATTGTTCAGTTGCCCACTGTCATAAGACGTTATTTTGAGTTGCATGAAGATAATAAGACGTATTTTGTCTTGGCTGAAGATATCATTAATGAATATGTTCATAAACTATTTAATGGTTATAAAATTGAAAGAACTTTCCCGTTCCGAATTACTAGAAATGCTGACTTGACCATTCATGAAGAGGGTGCCGCTGACCTATTAATTGAAATTGAGCGTTTCTTAAAAGAACGAACAAAAGGTGCGGCAGTACGTCTAGAGATTGATCGTAGTAGAGATGAAACAATCAACGGTTCCTTCTTAGAAGAACAGTTATCATTACATCCTGAGGATGTGTATCGATTTGATGGACCATTAGATTTAACATTCCTATTTGAACTTGTTAGTGACCTGAAGAATCGTTTTCCAAATCTGGTATTTAAACCATTCTTCCCACAGCCAGCTAAGTTTTTAGGGAATAGAAATGTGTATGAAACAACATTGAAAGAGGATATTTTCTTCCACCACCCATATGAATCCTTCAAGCCAATTGTTGAATTCGTTCAAGAAGCGGCCAATGATAAGGATGTGCTTGCTATTAAACAGACGCTATACCGTGTTTCAAGTGATTCACCAATTATCGAATCATTAAAGCTCGCTGCGGAGAACGGTAAGCAAGTGACTGTATTAGTTGAATTAAAGGCAAGATTTGATGAGGAAAATAATGTCCACTGGGCGAAAGAATTGGAAGATGCGGGTTGTCATGTTATTTACGGCATGAACTACTTAAAAACGCATAGTAAGATTACTTTAGTCGTTAAAAAAGTGAATAAGAAAATTGTTAAGTTTGTACACTTAGGTACGGGTAACTATAACGATTCGACAGCAAAATTGTACACGGATATGGGGATTATTACGACTGACCCAGATATTGGTGATGATGCTGTAAACTTCTTTAACTACTTAAGTGGATACTCATTAAAACCAGAGTATAAAGAATTACATGTTGCACCATTTGAAATAAGAGATTTATTCTCAGAGCGAATTGACCGAGAAATTGAAAGTCACAAAGCTCATGGTAATGGTTATATATATGCCAAAATGAACTCTTTAACAGATAAGAAAATTATTGATAAGTTGCTAGAAGCTTCTCAAGAAGGCGTTAAAATTGATCTTGTTATTCGTGGCATATGTTGCTTGAAACCTGGCATAGAAGGTGTCAGTGATAACATTACTGTAATCAGTATTGTGGGACGCTTCCTTGAACACTCAAGAATTTATTACTTCTATAATAATGGTGAGAGAAACATGTATCTCTCATCTGCAGATATTATGACAAGGAACATGATTAAACGTGTAGAAATACTGTTCCCGATTAATGATCCAAGAATAGTGGATGAACTACTTGAAATCAACGAACTTTATTTACGAGATAATACAAAGGCTCGTAGACAACTTTCAGATGGTACTTATGAGTATGTGAAGAATGACTTACCGCCATTAAGTGTCCAAGAAGAGTTGATGAAGCGTGCCATTGAACATGGTGAAGAGAAGAAAACGGAAATGTTAGATGAGAGTAGTAGTATACTACAACGTATCAAGAGTCGTTTTAGAAAATAGGATATATATTGAATGAATAATTAATAGTTAATATACTACTTTAAGAGAAAGACGACTGACACATGCCAGTCGTCTTTCTTAGTCTTCAACCATTGTTACATTAACTTTTTCTCCACTTAAGGGATTGGTAAATGAAACCTGGTAACCGTAGAGATGCATATATGGTGAAGTTGGTCCACCGTATAGTTTGTCACCGATAATCGGAGCGTTTAAATGTTTAAGATGTGCTCGAATTTGATGGGTTCTGCCTGTTTCTAATTCGACAGTTAATTCTTCATAGTGCTTTAACTTTTTCACTTCTATGATGTGAGTGATTGCGGTTTTACCTTCACGAGTCACATGGTAAAGATTGGTATGTGGTTTACGTCCGAGCGGTGCATTAACTGTTTGTTTATTGATTTTACTACCGAGTTTCACATGTGCTTTATAAATGCGTTCGATTTCATTTTTCGCTAACATATAGTCCAATATTTTCTTCATGTATGCATTTTTTGCAAATAGTACGATACCACTTGTATCAACATCAAGTCGATGAACTGGTTCAACATAGGGACTAATTGTTGATGAAATAACGTCATTCACTAATGTATTATGTTCACCTGGATCATTGGGATGTACTTTTTGACCAGCGGATTTTTGAGCAACAAGAAGGTTGTCATCTTCAAAGACAATCTTTGCTTGCTGACCACTTTCTTTGTAATTACTCTTGTGATTAAAGTCTGGTAAATCCACTCGATCTCCAGTGACAACAGTATCTGTCAGTTTTCGAACTTCATTGTTTACTTTTATATCTTTAGACATGCGTAGCCAGTGCAATTCTTTTTTAGGCACATGACACTCAATCAGGACAGATTCAATGGATTTACCATTGAACTTTTCTTGAAGTATAAATTTCATATTATTCGCCTGCTGCAGCAGTCATGAACTCTTCAAAACCTTCAGTGGATCCTGGGTTACCTTCTAAACGCTCAACTTCTTCTCCATCTTCAAAGTAAATTAAAGTTGGTGTCGCGTTGATACCATATGTTTCCCAAGCTTGGTCGTATTCCAATACGTTAAGTTGTGTAACTTCATTGTCAATATTATCAAGTGCATCAGTTAACATCGGAGTTGCTTCTTGACAGTGTACACATGTTGGACTCCAGAAATAAACGAATTCACCTTCACCAGAATTAACAATTTCTTCTACTTCAGCTGGTGTTTTGTTTGATTGGTAATCCTCGTTATCAAGAGTGTCAATTGTTGGACCGCTCAATTCGTCTGGTTCTTTATCAGTGTATGGGTAGTACCCACTCTCACTTAATGATTCTGGATCACTCGACTGATTACTTACTACAATGAAAATGGCTATAAACACTACTACAATCAGGGCAATAATCCCGTAAAATACTTTGTTTCCCATTTAATAATTCTCCTCTTTAATCTTTTTTAATAAAGAATGATAAAATAAAAATAATGAAAAATGCTGTCAGTGCAAGTAGGGGAATGGTAATAAATCCACCCCAATTTATATATTGTACTGTACAAGAAACACCCATACAAGCGTTGGCGCTCTCACCAAGTGCAGGGATTTTTTGTAGGCCATAATGGTATGTAGAGACTAATATACCAATTCCACTCATCACTCTGGCGTAGAGTCTCACATTATTATCTTCCTTGATTACGCCAATTAATGACAAGATTACAATTGGATACATAAGTATACGTTGATACCAACACATTTCACATGGTTCATATAGACGAATCTCACTAAAGTACAGTGATCCGAGTGTGGCGAACAATGAAACGATGAAAATTAGTTGAGTGAACAACCTGTTGTTTTTCATTGTTAGTCAATCCCTTCGTTATTTTTTTGTAACCTACTGTTATATTATAAGTGATAATACTAATCTCAAGTGTAACAAATTTCTTACAATATCTTATCTGTGTGGTGAACATTATGAAAAGTAAACTTCAATTATTAAAAGATATCGCAGAGTTTCTAAATGCAGAGACACATCGTCAGTCCATGATAGATGGTGCTTTGAAACTACTCATTAATCATTCTATATTTGAAACTGGATGGATCTTCTTTATTAATGAACGCGGTGTACATGAACTTAGCGCACATTATCAATTACCACCTTCGTTAGAATACGATGATAATCGTTATTTATGTCAGGGCAAGTGCTGGTGTGTCAATAAATTTAATAAGAACGAACTATCTAAGGCAACCAATATAGTCGCATGTTCTAGATTAGAAAGAGCCGCTCGTGAAAGACCGTATGAGAATAGTGATTTTACCCATCACGCTACAGTACCATTAATGTCTGGTGATGAAACCTTCGGTCTTTTAAACGTTGCGACACCATCGACCAAAGAGTTTCAAAAAGATGAACTCGATCTATTAGAATCAGTTGCATTCCAATTAGGGTCTTCCTTAAAACGTTTGGACTTAACCGTGAGAGAAAGAGAGAACATGATTATTCAAGAGCGTCAACGACTCGCTAGAGAACTGCATGACTCAGTTAACCAAATGTTATTTTCTATTGGTATTACGTCTCATGCAGCTCAAGCTATAAAAGACACAAAACAATCTGCCATGGCTTTTACTCGAATAGAGGATACTGCTAAATACGCCATGGAAGAGATGAAAGCATTGATTTGGCAACTTAAACCGATTGGCTTAGAAAATGGTATTGTTGAGGCAATTAAAAATTACGGGAAGATTTTGCAGCTTGAAGTCCATGTATCTGTAAGTGGTTTTTACAATGTTCCAGATAAAATGGAGATAGAAATTTACAGAATCATTCAAGAAGGTATGAATAATGTCAGAAAACATGCAAAAACAAGCGCTGTAAAAATTTTAATTTCTAATGATGAATCATGTATAGATATATCCATTCAAGATGACGGACAAGGATTTGATCCTTCAACGACCGATCAATTTAGTCATGGATTGTCTAATATGAAGGAACGGACAATGAATATGCAGGGACAGTTTGATATAAGAACAAGTGAAGGTCAAGGGACCGTTATAAATATTAATATACCGAAAGGAAGTCGCTAGTATGTACAACATTATTTTAACTGACGACCATCAGGTTGTAAGAGAAGGTATGAAGTTTCTCTTATCTACTACTGAGGATTTAAAGGTCATCAACGATTTTGATAGTGGTGAAGATACGCTAAATTTTTTATCGACCACTGAAGAGAAAATTGATCTTGCACTCATCGATTTAGTCATGCCTGAAATGGATGGTATCGAGCTAACCACTCAACTAAAAGAAAAATACAAAAACATAAAAGTGCTCGTCTTATCTAGTTACACGAGTGAAGAATACATTCGCCCAGTGTTTAGGGCTGGGGCAGATGGCTATATTATTAAGGAAATGGATATCGATGAACTTACCAATTCTATTAGAGATGTCATTGAAGGTAAGCGGGTCGTTCATCCGGATATATTGAAGATTATAGATGAAGGTGGCGTTTTACCACATGAAAAAAATGTCTTATCACGTCGTGAGATGGAAGTGCTAAAAGAAATCGTCAACGGCTTGTCTAATAAAGAAATATCAGAGACATTATTTGTGAGTGAAAAGACTGTAAAAACACATGTGAGTCATATTCTGAATAAGTTGGAAGTCTCAGATAGAACACAAGCGGCAATTTATGCAATAAAATTTAATATTATCGAATTTTAGTTGCATAAATTTTAAAAAACTTTACTTTGTGTAAACGCTTAACCATGCATGTTTAAAAGACTTGCGAATATATATTAACAATAATTCTATAGACAAATCATCGTTATAGACAGTATACTTGAATACATATTCAGAGAATATAAATAAAGGGGGATATATACTTGAAGATTGGTAACAAATTAACAATTTATATTGTAATCGCTTTAATAGCAGGTATAGCTGTAGGTTCAATTTTCAATACCATGGTAGACCAAGGTTGGGTCTTATGGATTGATCAGTACATATTCAATGTACTTGGGCAATTATTCTTAAATCTAATATTTATGGTCGTTGTGCCTGTAGTATTCATTTCAATTACACTGGGTGTTGTTAGTGTAGGTGATCCTAAACTACTTGGAGCAATCGGTGTTAAAACGTTAATATTTTATTTAACTACAACTGCAATCGCAATTACGATTGCAATGGGAATTGCTTTAATTTTACAACCAGGGGAAGGTCAATCGAATTTACTTCAGTCTGATGAAGTGACAGAATATCGTGAGACAGAACTTGAAGGTGGAGATACTGAATTAGCGATGGAACAAACGTTTGACCAGACGCTAATCAATATTATTCCAGATAATATCTTTATGGCAATGGCAGAGCAGGATATGTTACAAATCATAGCTTTCGCGATTTTCATAGGTGTTGGTTTAATTGCGGTTAAGGAAAAAGCTAGTGGAATCGTTAAATTATTTGAACAAGCTAACGAAGTCATTATGTGGATTGTCTTAGCAATCATGAAATACTTCGCAGCACTTGGTGCCTTTGGTCTAGTAGCAACAGCATTTACTCATGCTGGTTTTGGTGCGATTCAACAGCTCGGAATGTATTTCTTATGTGTATTACTTGCCTTGTTTATTCACTTTGCAGTTGTCTATGGTTCTGCAGTAACCTTCTTAGCGAAGAAAAGCTTTGTTTGGTTCATTAAAAACTTTACTCCAGCTATGACTGTTGCCTTTAGTACTTCATCATCATCTGCTGTACTACCGGTTTCTTTAGAAACGGCTCAGAATAGATTGAAAGTCAGAAAGAGTATTTCCGCATTCGTTCAGCCTTTAGGTGCAACGATTAATATGGATGGTACAGCCATAATGCAAGGGGTTGCGACAGTATTTATTGCACAATTGTCTGGTGTTGATTTAACAATCATGCAGATGGTAACAGTGGTAATTATCGCAACAATTGCAAGTATCGGTACAGCTGGTGTTCCTGGTGTAGGACTTGTAATGCTTGCCATGGTACTAACTGCTGTTGGACTTGATCCAGCTGCCATTGGTATCATCTTAGGGATTGATAGATTACTTGATATGACACGTACAACAGTGAACATCACAGGAGATGCGACAGTGGCTATGATCATTGACCATCAACAAAATGTTAAAGAAGGTAAGTTCATCAAGGGTAAACATAAATACGTCGACGGTGAAATCGTTGAAAAATAATTAGTTGTGGTGAGGCGTCTTTGGACGCCTCACTTTTTTGTATGTTATCAGATTATAACGATTTTATTTTAATCGATGATAATATCGTTATAATAGTGAATAATTAGTGAATTCTTTCCCAAAGCTCTTTTAATTGTAATAATTATCATTTAAAATATTGAATAGACAAATAGTGATATGATAGGTGGTTAATATAAGTTAATCGCAGTGAGATGAAGGGACGATCTAAATGGATAAGCAAGAATTCACACAAATTCTACAGTCGAAGTTCAAAATAGTTAGAACGGAGGCTGGTTACACACAAGATGCTATGAGCCATACAATTGGATTATCCAAAAAGACACTAGTACAAATAGAAAAAGAACGCATCGTACCTAACTGGACGACGAGTGTGTCACTCTGTGCACTATTTAGAAATAGTGAAGTATTAACCAATACGTTCGGTGGAGATCCTTTAGAATTAGTACAAGTGTTATCCAGAGGTTCAGCAATTTACCCTAACTACAATAAAGGGAATATTTATTGGGAAACCTTAGAATCAAACAAAGGTTACAAATTAGAATTCAACAAAACGAATTCAATTTATCGTGTAATTAGTGATAAGAACCAACCCCTACATGCTTCATATATCGAGAGAGAAATGAGAACGTATTTTGAGCGTGTAAGTAACAGATAATATACTTTATTATGAAGCCTAAAGACTAGATGATGTGTCCTTAGGCTTCTTTTTTAATGCTTTTCCTTTAAATTGTATCTAAAGTTGTATATAGTTATTAAGGCGAATAAGAGGTGAAATTCAATGAATCCAATTTTACAAATTGCAATAATGATTATAACAGGGGCTTTAATTGGTGGTTTTACAAATACACTCGCAATTAAAATGTTATTTAGACCATATGACGCAAAATATTTATTCGGTAAGAGACTGCCATTTACGCCGGGTGTCATTCCTTTACGACGTGACGAAGCATCGACGAAACTCGGTGAAATTGTTACTGGTCACTTATTAACACCAGAAGTTTTTAGGGATAAATTACAAAGCCCTGAAACGAATAATTTAATTATGCATTTCATCGATCGTCAGATTGAAACGATTGAACAAGAAAAGCTAACCCCATCATACTTTTTAGAACGTCTGTCTGACGGATTGACTGACAAGTTAATTCACTTTTTTAATGAAGAAATTAAATCGAAAGTCCAAGATGAAGGACAAAAGCTTTACCAAAGAGAAGTGGGAAGTTTGATTCCTGATGATGCGCTAGCGTCCTTAGATCAAAAAGTGGATCACCTTGCTTATGATATCAACAACAAGATCAGTAGCTATTTGTCGAGTGAAAAAGGTTATAATGACATATTTACTATGGTGGATGAATTTATAGAGAATAGGGGACGAATAGCAAAAGGGCTTAAATACTTTATGACTAAAGAGTCTTTAGCACATAGAGTCCAAGATGAGCTACTTAAACTTATCAGTCAGGATAAGATGATTGATATAGAGAAAAAAGTGATTTTAGGTGAGTATGAGAAATTTAAAAATAATCGCTTAGATGATGTAGTCTCAATCCAAGATAGGGACAAAATTATCAATAGCATTGTCGAAGTCCTACAAGAAAAAATAGATATTAGGGAGATTTTAAATACACCAATTGTCAACTTTAATCCTGAATTGTTTGAACGCTTTAAGGAAAAGGGTAAATACAAATTGAAAGACGACTTCATTGCCTATTCATCAAAGAATATGACGAAGATCATCAACAAGCTTCAGCTTGCTGACGTGATTAAGAAACAAATTGATAGCTTTGAGTTAAGTAAACTTGAGTCTTTAGTAATGGATGTAGCAAATAAGGAATTTAAAATGATTATGCTACTGGGTTATTTACTCGGGGGTATTGTCGGATTGTTCCAAGGCATGTTAGTATTGTTTTTCTAATTGCATAATTTGTGTTAATGTAAAATTATCAAACTAAAAGGAGCTTTTTTTCAAATGACTAATGTATATGATCAGGCGAACGCACTAGAGAGTGCTTTACGTCAATCAGAAGAATTTCAACAAATGCAGGAACTTTATTCTAAAGTAAACGAGAATGAAGAATCTAAAAAACTTTTTGATGAGTTTAGAGAATTACAAATGACTCTACAACAAAAACAAATGCAAGGTGAAGAACTTCTTGAAGAAGACATTCAAAAAGCTCAGAGCTCAGCTCAAGAAATTGAGAACGATGAAAACATTAAAGGTTTAATGGAAGCAGAACAAAAAATGAGTCAGCTTATCCAAGACTTAAACCGTGTGATTATGAAGCCTATTGAAGAGTTGTACGAAATCAACAATCAATAAATTAATTATAGATGAGAGGCCTTACGGCCTCTCATTTTTGTTATAATGTTGGGGAATAGATTTTTCGCCTAAGAAAGGATGAATCCATTGGTAAAATTTATCCATGCAGCTGATCTGCATTTAGATAGTCCATTTAAATCTCGGACAAAAATGCCCGCTAGTATATTAGAAATACTCATGGAAAGCACATATAAAAGTGTCACGCGTATGGTTGATTTTGCAATTTCGGAACGCGTTGATTTTATACTTATTTCAGGAGATGTTTTCGATCAGGCTAACCGTTCTTTAAAATCTGAAATATTCTTAAAAAATCAATTTAATAGATTGAGAGATAAGGGAATATTTGTCTATATGATTCACGGAAACCATGATCCATTATCTTCAGGTTTTAAAACAAACTGGCCGGAAAATGTTGCGGTTTTCAGGGAGAATGTTGAAACTTATGAAATGATGAGTAATAAGGGTGAACGTATATATTTACATGGATTCTCTTACTTGTTAGATGAATCTTATGAGAATAAGCTAGATGAGTATCCGACGAATACAGATAATAGAGGGATTCATATTGGACTCTTACACGGTACTTATGCGAAGACTGACAACGATGTAAAACGTTATACAGAATTTAATTTAGAAGCATTAAACAATAAACTTTATCACTACTGGGCACTTGGTCACATTCACGTGCGTCAACAGCTATCAGATTTACCACTGATTCACTATGCGGGTAATATCCAAGGTCGTCATAAGAATGAAACAGGCGAAAAAGGATTCATACTCGTTCAGGGTGATGACGTTCGTTTATCAACTGAATTTGTACCTGTACAAGAAGTTGTTTTTAATAATTTTGAACTTAAGGTAGACACGCTAAAAAAAGAGAAGCTCTATCAAAAAATTGTTGAGTTTAAACAAGGCTTAAGAGAAAAAAAAAAATATATTATCAATCTCACGCTCAATTATGATGGGGAAGAAGAAATGTCATTAATGGACTTCAATGAACTAATTGAACTGCTCCAAGAAGACGAAGTCAATATTGATCAGTTTGTGTGGATTGATAATATCGAGGTCACTTATAATAATGCTGAGCAAATTGCTTTATTAAATGATATTAAGAAAAGTTATTCAAATAACGAAGAACTCTTTAGAGAAGCAGTAAATACGATGTATATGGATCCTAATATTAATCGATATCTTCCACCAATTGGTGAGATTTCTCAAGATGAACTGCTTAAGATGGGTGAAGATCGCCTGAAAATGTTAATGAGGAAGTAGTGAGCATATGAAAATACTTTCGGTAAATATATATGGATACGGTAAATTAATAAAGCAAGAATACAATACAAACCAGGATTTTCTTCAGGTATTCGGTGAGAATGAAGCCGGTAAGTCTACGATGATGTCCTTTATTCATTCAGTACTCTTTGGTTTCCCAACTAAAAAAGAACAAGAACCCCGTCGTGAGCCACGTATGCATAACTTATATGGTGGAAAACTGACGGTTCAGTTTAACGATGAGGAAGAACCTGTTGAAATCGAACGTCTTAAAGGTAAAGTTCAAGGCGACGTCAAAGTGTATTTTAAGGACGGTACGATGAGAGGCGAGGAGTGGTTAGCTAAAAAGCTAAACTACATCGATAAGAGAACCTATCGCTCAATCTTTTCCTTTGATGTTTTAGGCTTACAAGATATTCATAAGAACATGACTGAAGATAAGCTTCAAGAATATCTTTTAAGAGCAGGTGCACTAGGTTCTCATGAATATGATGAGATGCTTGGCGCTATCGATAAAGAACTCAAAACACTCTATAAGCGTAACGGTATCAATCCTACTATTAATGTAGAACTAGAACACTTAAAGGAACTTAACGAAAAAATACGATCTGTTGAAAAGCAGGAGGACCGCTATAAATATTTAGTCGGAGAACAAGTTAAGACGCTTGAGAATTTAAATGCTAAAAAACATGCGCTAAATCAATTGGATATGGTACGTAAACAGAAGATGAAAGAAGTTATGTACCATAAAGATATTAAAGATTGGAAGCAGTTAGAAAGTAAATTAGATATCGAGCCGGTAAACTTCCCTGAACGTGGAATTGAACGCTATGAGTCTCTGAGAAATCATATTAAGCAATCTGCAAGGGATATTGGTTTACGCCAGGAAAAACTTAAAACATTAATCGATGAAATTCAACATGTAGAATTACCAGATAAGTCGGTAATGGAATATTTAGACCGATTACAAAAAGAGGAGCCTGAAATCAGACAACAAAACTTAGAAGTTGTCCGACTTTCCAATTCAATTTCTAATTTAGAAGACAGTATTCTGAATAATCAAAGGGATATTGGCTGGCAAGAGGAACACTTAGATGTGGATGATTCTAATATTGTCAGAGAAACCGTACAATCACTCTTATCTAAATATGACGAGATTATGCTGGAAGAACAGTATTTGATCCGAGAAATTGATCATTTAAATGGCGATATCAAGCAACTGGACGCTGAAATTGAAGCGTCTGAGTCAATCCAAATAGATGATCAGAGAATGGCAAAAAAACGTGAGTTATTAGATAAGGAATTTGAACTCGTTGAGAAAAAACGCATGTATCAACTGATAGAAAAAGATTACGAGCGTGAAAAACGAGAAAGAGACCGAGTAAAAAATTGGCAGGCAGCTTTAATAATTGCCATCAGTTTAGTCGCAATTATTATCGGTGTTACTTTTATTATTAATGATAGCTACTTATACGGTGGTTTGAGTTTAGCTATAGGTGCAGCTGCCTTGTTTATACTTGTTATCACAAACAACCGGGAACAGGATACCTTGAAAACAGATTACCAAGATGAGGTAATGAACTTGCAACAAGAAATTGAATCACTTAAACAAAATCACGATATTGCCTTTGATATTGAAGAAGCTAAAGACTTAAGACAAGAACTAAAATCTTTACGTGCAAAACGTAGTTCTTTTGAAGTGAAACTTGGTGACTTAAATGAGACTTTATCAGTCAATGAAGCAAATCAAGATCATCTAAATACTCAACTTTTAAGTGTTAAAAATGACTTGAAAGTAAACCCTGATATCGAAGCGAAATATATCGTTGATGCGATATTTACAATTAGAGATATTAAACAAAAACGTCGTCAAATAGATAAGGAAAAAAGCCAACTTAATGACATAAACAATGCACTCAATGATTTTGATCAAAGAGTCAGTGAAGAAGTCAGTAATTTAGGCATTCATTATTCTAAAAATGCTGTTTTCCATGAAGCAAATCAACTGGCGAACAAGTTAAGTGCGGATGAATCTAAATATTATCGTTTACGAGAACAGGCAGACTTACTTGAGAACGAAATTTCGGTCCTAGAAGAACGCAATCGTACGTCTCAAAGAGAGCTCAATGAACTCTTAGATTATGTTGAAGCGGATGATGAAGAAGAGTATTACTACTATGCTAGAAAGCATGAAGAATATACAGCTGATGTAAATCGCTTTAAGGTGCTTAGTGAAAAACTTGACGAAGAGCACTTTGATTACGATCTTAGAAATGACCTATCTAATCGACTCTTGGCTGACCTTAAAAATGATGAAGATGAAATTAATCAGCAGATAGATGTTGTCTCTGAACAAATCCAAAGTGAACAACAAACATTAGTTGAATTAAATAATGAAATTAAAGTCCTTGAAAGTGATGGTAAACTCAGTGAACTAAATCATTTATACGGTATGCAAGAAAGTGTAGTACAAAGCCTTTCTGAGGAGTTTATGTCACTAACGTATATTAAGATTTTAATTGAAACTCATATCAAGGCAATTAAGGATGAACGTCTACCAATCGTTATCGAGGAAGCGAGAGAGACATTTGAGTTTGTAACTAAGGGTCGTTATATCAATGTGATTTACAATGAAGAAGGTATCTTCGTAAAACATAAGAATGGACAGATATTCCATCCATTGGAACTGTCACAGTCAACTAAAGAGATGCTTTATATCAGCTTGAGACTTAGTCTTATTAGAGCCTTGAAGGGTTACTATCAACTGCCAATTATTATTGATGATGCATTCGTACATTTCGATAGTGAGAGAACGAAGACGATATTAGATTACTTCAGAACAAAAACGAATGATCAAGTGCTATACTTCACTTGTAATTTAAATACAAGTATCCCGTCAGCGCAGACGATTCGACTAAAGGAAAAAAATAAGTAGGAGGATCAAGAATGAATAATATATCATCGTTAAAAGCTGGCGACTCAGTAGATACATTCTTTTTAATTAAAAGAGCCCAGCAAGGTGTAACGACACAAGGTAAGCCCTACATGACGATTATTCTCCAAGATAGAACAGGTGAAGTGGAAGCTAAACACTGGAATGTAACACCAGATGAGATTGAAGTGTTATTACCAGAAACTTTAATCAAAGTTAAAGGAGATATTATCGATTATAGAGGGAAAAAGCAGATGAAAATTGCAAATTTCCGACTAGCAACACCAGAAGATGGACTTCAACCTAAAGATTTCGTTGAAAAAGCACCTATCGATGGTGATGAACTATACGATAAAATCTTAGATTACTGCTTGAAAATAGAAAATGGTAGTCTACAGAGAATTACACGTCAGTTATTAACGAAGTATAGGAAAGAATTCTCGGTGTTCCCGGCAGCAATGAGTAATCATCACGATTTCGTATCCGGCTTAGCTTACCATGTTTACTACATGCTGAGAGTCGCTGATTCATTGTGTGATATTTACCCGACACTAAACCGAAGCCTATTGTTCTCAGGTATTATTTTACATGATATTGGCAAGGTTAAAGAATTGTCTGGACCAATTGGAACAACTTATACTAATGAAGGTAATTTGATTGGTCATATTGTCATAGCTGTTGAAGAAATAAATAAAATTGCAGAACAGCTTAATATTGAAGGTGAAGAAGTGATGTTATTAAAACATTTAATCCTGAGCCATCATGGTAAACTAGAGTACGGATCACCTAAGATGCCAATGATTAAAGAAGCAGAAATTCTTCATTTCATTGATAATATTGATGCGAGAATTATGATGATGGATAAGCATATCAATAAAGCTGACAAAGGTAGTTTTACAGATAGAATCTTCCCATTAGAATCACGTAACTTTTATAGACCAGAGAGCTTTTAAAATATAATTAACGAATAACAAAAAAGATGTTAGTCAATCTCTCTGATTGACTAACATCTTTTTATTTACTCAGCGTCCTCAGAAGACTCGCTATCTTCGCCTGATTCAGCATTTTCACCGGACTCACTGTCGGTTGATTCTTCATTTTCTTTACTAGGCTCTCCAGCATTTTCTTCTTCGGCTGCTGGATCTTCAGTTTGAGCGTTTTCCAGTGCTTCATTCGCATTTAGGAAGGTGTCTTCAATATATGTTTGAATTTCTTCATTTTCAAACTCTACTTCATATTCTTCTAGAAGATCTTCATATGCTTTTAGTGCTTGTTGTGGATCTTCTTGAATGCTCTGGTTAACAAGTTGCGCCTTAATTGTGTTTAATTCTTCTTTTGGTGTATCTTCCAGTGTGGCATCTTCACGAAGTATAATATGGTAACCAAACTGTGATTCGACTGGTTCTGAAATCTCACCAGCTTCTAAATCAAATAGTGCAGTTTCAAATTCTTCAACCATTTGTCCTTCTGGTACATAACCAAGGTCACCACCATTTTGTGCACTACCTGTATCATCTGAGTTTTCTTTAGCAAGTTCTTTGAAGTCAGCACCTTCATCTAATTGGGCTTTCAGGTCATCTGCTTTTTGTTTTGCTTCTTCTTTAGTCAAACTTTCTTCCGCGTTTTCTTCATCTTCTGCGGGTGCTTCGCCTTCTTCACCGAATGAAACGAGAATGTGAGATGCTTTTCTGACATTTTCAAATGCTTCTTCATCAGTTATTTCTAAGTAATCCGCAAAATATAAATCGTTATATGCGTTAGAAATGCGCTGTTGTTTATAAGAATCAACTGTCATTCCTGGTTGAGATTGTTGTAACATCATGGAAAAGTTTTCTTCTCCACCATATTGTTCAATTTCTTCTTCTACTTGTGCTGTTAACTCTTCTCTATCAATTTCTTCTGAGTACTTATCAGAAAGGATTTGGTCTAATACTAATTGGAAAGTCTGATTAGCGACTTGATTCGTACCAATTTGATTTAATACATCGTCTGTAGTAATATCACCAGCTTTACTTGAAGCTAGAACATCTCCGTATTCAACTTCACCTTGGTCTGTATTTTCTTCAGATTCATTACTTTCACTGCTATCATTACTACAAGCAGCTAGACTGACCAAGCCAATCCCTAAAATAAAAGGTGCTAATTTCTTCTTCATCTCAAATTCTCCTCCTAGTTGCATATACAAGAAATAATATAACACACAAAAAAGGCAGCATACAAAC
The DNA here is from genome assembly GCF_016313225.1 of Jeotgalicoccus sp. ATCC 8456. Taxonomy (NCBI): domain Bacteria; kingdom Bacillati; phylum Bacillota; class Bacilli; order Caryophanales; family Staphylococcaceae; genus Jeotgalicoccus; species Jeotgalicoccus sp. ATCC 8456. The sequence goes on from NZ_CP066224.1 coordinate 52,834, forward strand.
GTAAGCTGCCTGATGTTTAAATAGTCTGTTATTTTTCTTCAGTTTCCGATTGATCTTTCTTACTTGGTGGGCCTTCTAAAGCGCCATCTACACGGTTTTGAACATTTTCAATATTAGTCTGTAAACGTTCAATATTTGGGTTGATGTCTGCTTGGAAGTTAGAAATCATCGTTTTAACTTCATCTCCAAGTGTTGAGAAAACCTCACTTGATTCATGCTTTGTTTTAAGGAAAGCATTTTTGATTTCGTCACCTTCGATTTTTAACTGATTAAGACCTGACTGTAAATCATTAGTGCCAGATGCTAATGAATTTTGTAAGGCTTTACCGGACTTAGGAGCGTTCAAGAATGCAATAAGTAAACCTCCAGTTAATCCAACAGTAAAGCCGACTCCGATATTTTTAAGTTTCATATTATACACCTCTCATTGTTTCTTACATACCCTGTCTCGGCGTTAGTTATGCATTTAATGAATTTTTAATTGCATCAGCTACTTCACTGCGAACATCGGTAGAGTTCTCTTCTTCAGGTAAGTCAACCCATTTATAACCAAAGCCATCATGTGCTTCTTTATATCTCGGGATGATATGGAAGTGTAGATGGAAGACTGATTGTGATGCGTAAGCACCGTTGTTTTGAACAACGTTAAGTCCGTCAGGGTTAAACGCGTCTTTGACTGCATTAGCCACTTTTGTGACAACCTTGATTACTTTTGCACCTGTTTCATCATCTAGGTTGTAAATATTTTCTATTACTTTTTTAGGGACGACAAGTGTGTGCCCCTTAGCAACTGGAAAGGCATCCATAAATGCAATGACATCATCGTCTTCATAAATAATATTTGCGGGTACTTCTCTGTCGATAATCTTTTCAAAAATAGTCTTAGTCATCTCAATATCCTCCATAGCTCTCTTTATGATATAGTTTTACTTAAGTATCAGTATACAAATAATTAGAACGATTTAAAAGGAAGTCAAACAATGGTCTTAAATATAAAAAATCTAACAGGTGGCTATTCAAAGGAACCTGTCATTCATGATATTTCATTAGATATAAAACGAGGGGAAATCATTGGTCTCATTGGTTTAAATGGTGCCGGTAAAAGTACCACAATTAAACATATCTTAGGTCTATTAAGACCGCATTCCGGATCAATAAAGGTCATGGAACGTACATTAGAAGATGATGTAGAAGCTTATCGGCGACATCTAGGTTATATCCCTGAAACTCCAATACTCTACGAAGAGTTAACACTTAAAGAGCACATCAATATGACAGCGATGGCTTATGGCCTTACACCTGAACAAGTTGAAGAAAGAAAGGGTCCACTTTTAAAAAGATTTAGGCTGGATGATAAGGAAGATATATTTCCTAGTCATTTTTCCAAGGGGATGAAACAAAAAGTTATGCTCATCTGTGCCTTCATTGCTGAACCAGATCTTTATATTATAGATGAGCCTTTTTTAGGGCTAGACCCATTAGGAATTGAATCACTTATTGAACTCATGATTTCTGAAAGAGAAGAAAACCGATCAATTTTAATGAGTACACATATTTTATCGACAGCTGAACGATACTGTGATCGATATATCATAATAGATAAAGGTCGTAAAATTGCCGATGGTAATTTAGAGGAGTTAAGAGCGTTAACTCACTTGCCAAATGGGACGCTTGATGATGTCTATATCAAACTCACTGGTGGTAATCACCATGAGTAAAGCGTTATTTGAAGGACGAATGACCGAAGACATCAAATTAAGGAGCTATTATGGAAAGTTTATATTTAACAGTCACTTTCTAGTATTTTTAATGATTGCTGCAGGTGTCATGTTATATACCTTACTCGGCTTGAGAGAAACTCTAAGTCCAGGAATACACATTGATTTAATCTGTGCGATTGTACTTTCCATTTTTATAAACCCAAAATATAGAAGTTTATTAAAAGAAGCGGACATGTTGTTCTTACCACCTTATGAAAAGCATATGACTGCCTATTTTAAACGGGCAGATATTTACAGTTTGTCACTCGGTATTGTTCCGCCAATTGCAGTGTCTATTGCAGTAATGATTCTCTTAACAATTGGTCATGACCTAACTCATATTATCCTCTTTTTCTTTGTTGCATTGATCTTGTACTTCAATACGTTTTCGATTAAGAGATTAGCAGTTAATACTGAGCTGAAAAAGTGGATGGTAAATTTAATTTTATTCGTATTAAACTTTGTTAGCTTATTTTTAATTCAACAGCATTCATTGTTCATTATTTTAGCACTCGCTATTGTTGTCCTTAGTCAAGTCAGTGTGAGGAAAATACGTTTTAAGACCTTATCATGGTTGAATTATACAGCCTATGAACAAGAGGAGTCACACGCTTATTTCCAAGTGGTCAGCATGTTTACGAATGTAAAACAAATTGATAAGAGCTTCAAGCGGCGCGCATATTTAGATCTATTATTACCAGATATGAAGGGTGAAAAGTTCAATAAGAAAAATATGTATGAGTATCTATTTTACCGTTCTTTTCTAAGAGATCATGATCTACCTATGATTGTGCTTAGAATTATCATATTATTCTTTATCATTATGTTTTGGATTTCAAACTTTTATATTTCACTCGTATTTTCACTGTTTGGTATTTATATTATTGTCTTGCAGATGTCTCAAATTTATACGAATCAAGCCTATCTTTTATGGCCAAAAATATGGCCAGTAAATCGTTCATACATTCAAGATAGTTACATTAGGTATTCTCATAAAATAGTTCTATTGATATCTATAATCTTCACATTAATGTTTATTATTGTAGAATCTGAGTATTTTTATATAGGACTATTATTCCCGTTATGGGGTCATGTGTTGAACAGATTCTTATCAAGATCAATTTACAAAAAAGAAGAAGAACTAAGTGATTAATCACTCAGTTCTTCTTTTTCTTCGTCAGAGAAGACATTTTCATTAATTGTGTAATAGGTTTTAGATGATAAGAGATCTCCAAAGAGCGACTCTTCTGTACGGAATTTTTTAAGAGCCTCTGTTGTCAGGTATTGTTCGTGAATATCCGTATATTTAAAGTCATCGTAAATAGATAAGTCTGCCCATTTAATTAGTATCATATAAGTTTCTTTTTTCTCATTGACCCCAACACGATATGCAAGAACGCCATTTATGTCAGCTAATGCTTTCGCTAAATCTAAAACATGTGCACGGAGTGAGTGGAATCCATCTCCTGCAGAAGGGATATAATACATTGTCATCGGTCCATCTGCATCGAGATCACCCATATTTTTAAAAATCTCATATGTCATTTTAGTGGAGAATACTGAGTCTTCATTATTATCTTCATAGTACAAAATAGCATCAGTACCTCTTGAGCTAATGGATGTTTGGTCATATTTCTCATGAAGAGATGTTAAATAATCTAATGTGCCTGTTGTTAAATGCAAATACAATTTCTTCACCTCATAAAGTCTTATTAATTTTTATATACCTGCTCAATAGTGACTTTAAACATAGTCACAAATAGAACGAATTTTTGACAACTTCGAGCTAAATAATAATAGTTCTAATGAATGTGATAAAATACTATAGTGTATAAAAAAATATTAATAGGGGGAAACACTGTGTTTAATGATACTATCATTCGGGCAGCGCGCGGCGAGAAAACAGAGCATACGCCGGTTTGGTTTATGAGACAGGTTGGGCGTTCACAGCCAGAATATAATAAAGTGAAAGAGAAGTATTCACTGATTGAAATTACTAAACAACCTGAACTCACTGCCTATCTGACTGCGACACCAGTAGACAACTATAATGTTGATGCTGCGGTACTTTATAAGGACATCATCACGCCACTTGCACCAATTGGAATTGATGTGGATATTAAAGCTGGTATTGGTCCAGTAATAGAGAATCCGATTCGAACAATTCAAGATGTAGAAAAACTAGGAGAGCTAGACCCCTTTAAAGACTTAGATTATGTATATAAGGCGATCCAAATTCTAACTCAAGAAAAGTTAAATGTCCCTTTAATTGGCTTCTGCGGTGCACCGTTTACTGTAGCGAGCTATATGATTGAGGGCGGTCCATCAAAAAATTATCACAAAACTAAAACAATGATGTATACACAGCCAGAGCTGTGGTTTAAATTGATGGATAAGCTAGTTGAAACAAGCATTACTTACTTAACAGCACAGATTAAAGCAGGTGCTGGCATTATTCAGATATTTGATTCATGGGGTGGTGCCCTTAATAAAGCTGACTATAACTACTATCTTGCACCGGGTATGAAACGTATTATTAAGGCAGTAAAAGCACAAAATGTGCCAGTTATCATTTTTGGAGTCGGTGCAAGTCACCTAGCTACAGAATGGGACAAATTAGGTAGTGACGTGCTTGGACTCGACTGGAGAATGTCAATTACTGAAGCACGTGAACTTGGAATTACTAAAGCTTTACAAGGAAACTTAGATCCAGCGATTCTCTTATCCGACTGGAATATTATTGAAGAACGTGCCAAGAAAATTGTTGAAGAAGGGCAAAGAACAGGGCACATCTTCAACCTTGGACATGGGGTATTCCCAGAAGTGAATCCAGAAGTACTAAAACGTTTAACTGAACTAGTACACACATATAGTAAAGGACTGTGATTTTAAAATGAGTGAAAAAAAAGCATTATTAGTTATGGCGTACGGAACGCCTTACAAAGAATCGGATATTGAACCATACTATACGCATATTAGACATGGTAGAAAACCAAGTGAAGACGCTTTACAAGACTTAAAGGATCGCTATGAAGCAATCGGTGGTATTTCTCCTTTAGCAGATACAACAGAACGCCAAGCAAATGCATTAGTAGAAGTACTGAACAAACAAAGTGATGATGAGTACGAGCTGTTTATTGGCTTAAAACATATTCATCCTTTCATTGAAGATAGTGTAAAAGAAATTAGTGAACGTGGAATTAAAGAAATTCATACGGTTGTTTTAGCACCGCATTATTCTAATTTCTCAGTCGGTTCTTATAATAAACGTGCCAAAGAAGAAGCTGAAAAATATGGTATGACGGTTAAATCTGTCGAATCATTTTACGAGCAAACACCATTTATAGATTTCTGGGTGGATGCTTTAGAAGGTACCTTTAAAGAAATTCCTGAAGAAGAACAGAGTAAAACTGCAATTGTTGTGAGTGCACACAGTTTACCTGAGAAAATTAAAGAACATAATGATCCGTATCCAGACCAATTAGTAGAGACTAAGAACTTATTAAAAGCACGATTTAATAAAGGTCATTACTTTGTAGGTTGGCAGTCTGAAGGGAACACGCCTGATCCTTGGTTAGGGCCAGATGTTCAAGACCTTACTCGTGAATTACACAAAGAACATGGATTCGAACATTTTGTTTATTTACCACTCGGTTTTGTATGTGAACATTTAGAAGTACTTTATGATAATGACTATGAATGTAAGGTCGTAACTGATGAAATCGGTGCAACTTACCATAGACCGACAATGCCGAATACAGATGAACGCTTTATTCAAGCGATGGTAAACGAACTCGTTAAACTTTAATTTAGATAGTCAGGATGTGTAATAATGAAAAAAGTTGCCATAATCGGTGCAGGTATAACAGGCCTCTCTGCAATGTATTATCTTTTAGAAGAAAGTAATGATTGTCAGGTAGAGTTATATGAGGCGTCGAATCGAGCGGGTGGTAAAGTCAATACACATATAAAAGATGGCTACACAATTGAATTAGGACCAGAGTCTTACCTGGCTAGAAAAACAGTAATGACTGAACTAGCAGAGAAACTAGGGCTTCATACGACATTAGTAAGGAATCAGACAGGTCAAGCATATATCTATGCTAAAAATCAATTGTACCCTGTACCTAAGGGAACTATGTTAGGTGTTCCTTTAGAATTTAAATCTTTACTTGATACGGACTTAGTTTCTTGGCCGGGTAAATTAAGAGCGACGATGGATTACTTTAAAACCGCCTTACCTTTATATAAAGATATTTCTGTTGGTGAATTCTTCAGAGCTCGGCTTGGGAATGAAGTTTTAGAAAATATGATTGAGCCACTCTTATCTGGTGTTTACAGTACTGACATTGATCAATTGAGTTTAATGTCGACTTATCCAAATTTTAAAAAGACTGAATCGTATTACGGTAGTTTGATGAAGGGGCTTAATTTAGAGCGAAGAAATAAACCACAAGCACCGAAAACGAAAGTCGGGCAATTCTTGCAGTTTTCAGGTGGCTTACAGTCCTTTATCGACCGCATGGTAGAAGTAAACGAGGAACAGGGCGGTAAAATTCTTTTCAATAGTGATGTTGAGGCAATCACTAAAAATGATCATGGCTATACCTTGACTGTTAACGGTGAAACAAGTGATTATGATGAAGTCATCGTTACAACACCGCACTTCCAATATAAGCGATGGTTTGATGATAAGGAATTTGAGTACTTTAATCACATGCCGGCAACGAGTGTTGCAACTGTAGTCATGGCCTTCGATGAATCTCAAGTTCAAAATGCTATTGACGGTACAGGCTTCGTTATCAGTCGTAACATGGACACTGTAATTACTGCTTGTACTTGGACGAATAAAAAATGGGCACATTCCACACCTAAAGGTAAGGCTTTATTAAGAGCTTATGTTGGACGACCAGGTGACTACATTGTTCATGAACGCTCAGATGCAGATATTGCTAGATTGGCTAGAGAAGATCTAGATAAGATTATGGATATAAAAGGTGAAGCGGAGTTTGAAATAGTGACGCGGATGCCATATTCCATGCCAAACTATATTGTCGGCCATAGGCGAATGATCGATGATATACAGTCTTATGTTAGTCAAACCTATCCAGGTTTACATTTAATCGGTGCTTCCCACTATGCAGTAGGGCTACCGGATTGTGTTCAGACTGCTAAAGATACTGCAGAGAAAATAATGAAAAAGTAATGTGATTTTATGGCCTGTTTCTATTATAATTAGTAACAGGTCATTTATTTTAAACAGGGGGAAATACAAATGAAATTTATTTCAAATAATGACATCACAGATCCTATGATTAACCTGGCAATGGAGGAGTACATTTTAAGAGAAATTCCAACAGATGATTCTTATTTTCTTTTTTACGTGAACCAACCTTCTATTATCATTGGTAAAAATCAAAATACCATAGAAGAAATTAATGTACCTTATATAGAGGAACATGGTATCAAAGTTGTCCGTAGAGTTTCAGGTGGTGGGGCAGTATACCATGATGAAGGTAACTTGAATTTTAGTTTTATTACTGAGGATGATGGAGATAGTTTCCATAACTTTAAGAAGTTCACCCAGCCGATTGTAGATGCTTTAAATGATATGGGTGTTAAAGCTGAATTATCTGGCCGTAATGATATAGAAATTGAAGGTGGCAAAAAGGTATCAGGGAATGCGATGTTCACACAAAAAGGTCGTATGTTCTCACATGGTACTTTGATGCTTGAGAGTGATATTTCAGAGGTACAAAATGCCTTGAAAGTAAACCCTAAAAAGATTCAGTCTAAGGGCGTAAAATCTGTTAGCGCTAGAGTAGGGAATATCAATGATTACTTAGAAGAGAAAATCGATATTGAAGAATTTAAGAAGAGAATTTTATCGAACATATTTGGTGGCTTAGAAAATGTTGAAGAATATAAGCTAACAGATGAAGACTGGGAAAAAATTAATAAATTGTCCAAAGAGAAATATCAAACTTGGGAATGGAACTATGGTAAAAACCCTAAGTATAATTATGATAATTCTCATAAGTACGACGCTGGATTATTAGATGTACGTTTAGAGGTAAATGGTGGACGTATTGAGCATGCCAAAATCTTTGGAGACTTCTTTGGTGTAGGGGAAGTCATCGATATTGAAAATCGATTAATTGGTGTTGAACATAATAGAGCAGCAATTGATCAGGCCTTGTCTGATATTGATATCAGTCATTATTTAGGACGTATTACTAGAGATGAATTTTTAGACTTAGTTTCTTAAAAGTATTTAGTACTGTAGAGTGGGAATATATATGATAAAAGCACCAAATTCTCATTAGAGAATTTGGTGCTTATTTATGTAAATTCTATAGTTGTTTCATTAAAGTTGTATACTTATTAAATTTTTCTTCGTCTTTTTCTATAAGTGATTCTTCGATTTTACGGGAATATAAGTCGTAATTAAAACGGTACATTGATTCTTGTAAAACCAAGTCTGCTGATAAATCATTTATAGTATTAAGAAAGCCTCTTAATTGATTGGCTGGATATACAGGTCTCCCCATAATTGATAACCCCTCTCGATTACTAACTTAATTAAAGTATACACACCATTCTCAATTAGGTCAATGATAATGAGAATCGTAAAAGCAAATTTTCTGACAAGTATGTGATAAGTTAATATAACAGTATTTAATAATAGTTAACAAAATTTAAAATATATGTTATATTATTTTTAAGTAAATAATTTGGAGGTCCCATGACAAGACAACACTACACTATAAATGATAACACTATGTATGTAGTTGCGAAGGAAGATGGCCGTTATGTTGAAAGTACAATCTGTGAGCTATATGGTGATCCTATTAAATGTCTTAGAAGTCCAAATAAAGTGATTGAATATAACTGTAAACTCCATTCTCAAAGCTATTCAGCTAGAAAAGAGTTGTCTAGAAGTTTGACTGAGATCAGGTCTAAGCACCCGATAATTATCGATTTATTTGCATCATATATTTATTTTTGTACACATTCAGATAGGGTGCAGTCTAACAGTTGGTTCAATTTAAAGTACATACAAAATTATTATCCCTATAGAGGACAAACCTTAGTCAAGTTTGAAAATAATGAGGAATTAGTAGTGGATATTTCATATGCTTCTTATAATAAGCAATATTTAAATGCAGTGAAATTATATTATAAATTCAATCTTGAGAAGGAGAAATATTATAAGAAAAATCAAAAGCGTGAAGCATCGTTATATAGACATCAATCAAAAGAAGAAGATGATATGTTATATATTAATGAAGCTGCCAAAGCAACTTATATCAAATTGATGAGAAGCATAGATGAAATTAATACAATTAATTGAGTTTGAAGTTATAGTTAATACATTCAACAAAATTGTAAACTTTTCTTATTTAATATTAATTTATTGTTGATATTGTTTAGCTGAGTTGTTATAATAAATATTGTTCGTTTGAAAGATACATAATATTCCACAGTAGCTCAGTGGTAGAGCTATCGGCTGTTAACCGATCGGTCGTAGGTTCGAGTCCTACCTGTGGAGCCATTATGGAGATGTACTCAAGTGGCTGAAGAGGCGCCCCTGCTAAGGGTGTAGGTCGCGAAAGCGGCGCGAGAGTTCAAATCTCTCCATCTCCGTTCTTAAAGCTTAACCAATTATGGTTAAGCTTTTTTTGATTCAATATATTTTATTAGTCATAAGCTATTTATACTGATTAATTTTTCTTATTTTTGTATAAAACTATCACTTTATTAATAGTGGACAAAATTTAACATTATAATGATTGGAACATTTTGTAATTTCTAATATTAATATTTATAAATCACTGTATAATCATTACAGGGGTGAGATTAGATGGAGAAAATCAAAAAAACTATAGAGTCAGAATCTTGGGTAATCACAGATGTGGATCAAGAGACAATCAGTTTTTATACAGATCGGTGGTCATATACTGTATTTAAACGTCCACTTTTTGGCTTTAGGATGACCATCTCATCAATAGATAGTAGCGAAATGGACGACTACATATTCAAAACAGAATCTGAACTCATTCAATTTATTAAAAAAATAAACAGAAATGGGAGACACAAGTCTCTGGATTCAAATCTAAATAACTTCGATAATGTCGAAGTTATTTTATTTGTGAAGTTTTATCACATATTTACCCAGTGAAATGTTATTATAGTAAGGGTTTATTAAAAAAATATAACTTGGTGAATATAATGAGTATTAATAGTAAAGGTGATGGTTACTTGATTACATTAGCAGGGACAATAGGTGCTGGTAAGACAGAATGGGGCAAGGTTATTGCCAAACATTTCGGAGTAGATTTATTAGAAGAGAAGGTAGAAGGCAATCCATTCTTGGCCAAGTATTATGATGATCCGGAGAGATATAGTTTCCATTTACAAGTCTTTTTCTTAAATCATCGTTTTAAGGCGATTAAGAGTGCTATGGCACATCCAAATTCTGTATTAGATCGATCTATTTATGAAGATGCAATGATTTTTGCGCGATTGCAGTTTGAAAATGGATCTATGGATAAGGATGAGTACGACACTTATCTAGAGTTACATGAGAATATGATGGAAGAATTGCATGATTTATATAAACAGCAAGTTTTATATAAAAAATCACCTGATTTAATGGTGCTCGTACATGGTTCTTTTGATGAAGTAATGAGACGTATTAGACGACGTGGTCGTTATTATGAGCAAATCGAAGGGAACCCAGGCTTACTGAAGTACTATGAAGACTTATATAATATGTATGAAAAGCAATTCTTAAGCAAGTATGAAGATAAAGAAATTTCTCCAGTTTATACAATTGATATTGATAAGATGGATATCTACGAACCAGAACATGTAAAAGAAGTGTTAGCAGGTATTGAAGAAACATTGAAAAATAATAGAGGGTTCGTTCATCCTGAAGAGCTAGAATAAAAAAATGACAGGTGCCAATATTTTGGTACCTGTCATTTCATGTTTACGAACAGTTTATCAGAGTTAATATGTCCTTTTAATTTACTTACATTCACATTCTCACCACTGATCCATTTATTAAAGTCAAAGATAACTGGCTTTCTATCTGTACCTAGGGAGAAAAGGCTAGTTAAAGTTTTAGGGAAGTACATGGATGTGTGCAAGGTACCTGCTGATGCATCATATTTATGAGAGGCAATACCGTGTTTCATTTGATTCATAATCTGAAAAGCATCATAAGGTTTTGGCTGACCGCTTTGGTAATTGATAATATTTTGTTCACGTTCTCTAGTTTCTTCTTGTCTGTAGCGATTTTCTTCATTGAGAACATGGAAGTGATTCGTACATACATTAGATTGTCTATGGATGACTTTTCTTGGTGAAGCTTCTATTACATAAGGGATACCTGCTTGATCTTGTACCACATAAGAAAATGAATGACGGTGAGGAACCTCCTTGAGTAAATCGATTGCATCATCGACGGTTTTACACGTCTCTAAGACAAGTCTTGAGATCATGCTACATAAGAAACCATCCGAACTCTTCTTAGTATGAGTAAAGTTATAACCGATAGTTAAGCCTTTCTCATTCATCCCATCAATACGGCCTGCGATTTGCATTGAAGGACCAATCGTTGCTAAACCACGATCTGTTGGTTGATAAAAAACGTAACGACCTTCATAGCCTCTCGGATGACTATCGTAATTTCTAATGAGAAAATCCTCATCTGCAAATATAGAACAGCCGCTCACGACTAACTCCAAATAGTAGCCGCCAAATTGTTGTAAGGCAGTTTTATTGTCTAAGTCTAAGGCATCTCTTAAGCCGTATATTTCTTCAACGATTTGTGGAGCAATTTTGTTAAGGAAATCAATTGATAATGATTCATCAGTTAAAAAGTGTCTGTGCATGCGTGGTTTCCACTGTTTCTTTCTGTTCTTTAAAATAGGAGAGTCCTTTAATTTTTCACCTTGATAGCGGCCAAAATCATAATGACTGCCTCTAAACTGAACGACATCGCTGTAATATGAGTTCATGACCACACTCCTTGTTTAATAATAGTAGACATATTATAAACTGTTTTAGAAGTATCTGGAAATTATCTGCTTATAGACAAAGAGAAGCCGTACTCTGGGTCTGAGTACGGCTTCATATAATGTGCGAATATAGATTAAAGTAGCTGAAAATGATTTTTATAGAATTAATAAGAGGGGGCCTATTAATGTTTAATTGATAATCATTTTCAATTACTAATATACAATGTAATTGAGAATGAGTCAACGGTAATTGAGAAAGTTTTTCAATTAACTATGACTATTTTGTGTCACAAGATGTACGTGTGTCCCTGATGGATCAACAGCATCGACAAATGAATCATTAACTTCAACTTGATAACCAAGTTCTGTTAATCTTGATACTGCAGAATCTAGAACGTCTTGTGATGGGTATATTAAATCAAAATAATCGAGGCCAACTGTACCTTTTTCACTAGCAGGTGCACCCACGCCATTCCAAACATTAATTGCAATATGGTGATGATAATTTTCACTAGACATAAACAGAGCCTGTCCACCAAAACGTAGAGCAACATTTAAGCCGAGCCCTTCAGTATAGAACTCTTCACCTTTTACTAGGTTTCCAACATGAAAGTGAACATGTCCCATTATAGTACCTTCAGGTAATCCTTTAAAGTCATTTGGGTTAGGCTGATTCTTAAGTAAGTCTTCAGCGTTTAAACGTTCAGTAACCATATGCACTTGACCGTCGTTCCAAATCCATTGATCAGGATCTCTATCAATATAGATTTCAATGCCATTACCATCGATATCTTCTAAATACAATGCCTCACTAACGTGGTGATCAGCAGAACCAAGTGGCACACGTTTTGATGCTAAATGCATAGTGATTAGTGCTAAGTCTTCTCTCTTTGGTAAGAGTAGTGCAAAGTGATATAAACCGCTTGTACGGTGATTAGGACGGTCGCTTTCTGCAAGATTAATTCTTAATAGTGTGTGTTTCCCATCTACTGTGAAATCGACTGATGTCTCAGTTTTAGATAACACTTTAAAACCAATTATATTTGTATAAAAATCAGTTGATTTTTCTAAATCTTTTACATTTAATGAGACAGTGTTTGTATAAATTGCATTATTTTTATGAAATTCCATAACTATTCCTCCATTTACTAACCTTATGTAACCAAGTATACAATTATAATTACATAATAGCAAGTAATATATTTTACTTTTATTAGGTGGTGATTTGTGCTATTATATATTGAAAGAGGAGTGATATGTATGGCTCAACACGAAATGTGTCCCCGTTTTGAAAAAGCGGTCAATATATTAAGCCAACGATGGACTGCACTATTAATCTATCAGATGATGGACGGAAACTCTCGATTTGGTGAAATTCAGTCTGCAACTGGCGTAAGTGGTAAGGTTTTATCAGATCGTTTGAAGAGTATGGAACAAGAAGGACTTATTACACGTGAGGTAATTCCAGAGACACCTGTTGTTATTAAATACTCATTAACAGAAAAAGGGAAGTCTTTAGAACCGGTACTTAAAGACATTGAAGACTGGTCTCAAAACTGGATTGAACATCCAGATAAACAAGAAGCATAAGTGAAAAACACCACATATCCTCTTTAATGACATAGTGTCATAGGATATGTGGTGGTTTATTATTCAGACCAAACGCCAACTTGATTTTGTTTCGCTTCTTCCTCAGCATCACGTAATATGTCTTCATATTTATCATTAGGAGGGTGAACGTAATCGACAGTGGCTAAGCCTTCACGTACAAGCGTTTCATTAACCATTTCACCATCAGCATAGACATATGCAAGGTAGCGGTCGTATTGATCAGTTTTTTCTTCATCGAACTCAACTGTAATTTCTTGAGCGTTATCTAAGAGTTCTTGTGTTCGTTCAAATGCTTCTTGTGCATAAGGATCATCTTCATCACCATCTCTACCGATTTCAGGTGTATTGATAATTAGATATCTAAAATTATGGGTGTCACCTTGATAGTTAAATCGTGTCGTATCACCATCAATATGTTGGTCCACAGTAACTACATTATCTGAAGAAGTTTCGGCAGATGAATTTTCGTCGTCATTACCTGCGAAATTATCGTTATAGACCGTAACACCAATAAAGAGTAGTAGGATGACTATCATTCCAGGAATACCAAGTTTTTTAAGATGTCTAGGTCTAATTAATTTGTTATTTGGTTTGTTTTCGTTAGCCATGAGAACTTCCTTTCCGTATACTTATAGTTTAATCTTATAATTCTTTAATACTGAAAACAATTGTTTATCTCATTAGAGATTTTAGATATAAACCTATGATAGTAAAGAAAGTGTAAATTTGATATAAGAAAAGTGTTAAAAACACTTGAATTGTAATGTGGAAACAAGTATTATAGGTAACAGACATTAAATATATGTTAAATAATATTATCGCGGGATGGAGCAGTGGTAGCTCGTCGGGCTCATAACCCGGAGGTCGTAGGTTCGAATCCTTCTCCCGCAATTTTCTTATGCTTTACAAAAGCGGGTCCCGTGGTGTAGCGGTTAACATGCCTGCCTGTCACGCAGGAGATCGCGGGTTCGAGTCCCGTCGGGACCGCCATTATTATTTATCATAAAGTATGGTTTAGTAGCTCAGTTGGTAGAGCATGTGATTGAAGCTCACAGTGTCGGCGGTTCGATTCCGTCCTGAACCATTTTTAATGCGGGTATAGTTAAATGGTATAACCTCAGCCTTCCAAGCTGATGTTGTCGGTTCGATCCCGTCTACCCGCTCTTTTATTCCACAGTAGCTCAGTGGTAGAGCTATCGGCTGTTAACCGATCGGTCGTAGGTTCGAGTCCTACCTGTGGAGCCATTTTTTTGTTATGGCCCGTTGGTCAAGCGGTTAAGACACCGCCCTTTCACGGCGGTAACACGGGTTCGAGTCCCGTACGGGTCATATTCAGAAGTGTAATCGCACTTCTGTTTTTTATTTTGGACAGCTGGCCGAGTGGCTGAAGGCGCACGCCTGGAACGCGTGTAAACGGCAACCCCGTTTCGAGGGTTCAAATCCCTCGCTGTCCGTTACATAACTCTATAGTAATGATGGAGAGAGTGGACACGTGTCTAAATGCGTGTCCATTTTTTATGCTCTCATTTAGTAAAATTAAAGGTTCACATATATGTCATAATAATCTAAAAACTTTTATGAATATCATGGATATTATTTGAAAAATTTTGTATTTAAGAGATAATAATAGTAGAACAACATTTGAAAGGATGATTGCAAGTGAGAGCGGCAGTATTTTACGAAGCAAAAGACATTCGCGTAGAAGATGTTGAAATACCAGAAGTTAAAGAGAATGATGTTAAGGTTAGAGTGGCATGGACGGGTATTTGTGGAAGTGATTTACATGAATACAACGCAGGTCCAATTTTCATTCCAAAAGATGAAGCCTCGCCATTAACTGGAAGACAAGCACCATTGACTATGGGACATGAGTTCTCTGGCGTGATAGAAGAAGTTGGTAGTGGGGTAGATGGCCTTAAAGTAGGAGATAAGGTTACTATCAATTCTCTAATTACAGGTAAGGTTCATGACAATCCTTTAGTTGACATGTACAAAGGATTTACCTTTGTTGGTCTCGGTAGTGATGGTGGATTTGCTGACTTTACAGTTGTTGATCAGCGAAATATAGTCAAATTACAAGATGACACATCATTACAAATTGGAGCGCTTGTAGAACCTACAGCTGTTGCATTACAAGCTATTAGAGAATCTGAAATGAATTTCAGTGATTCTGTTGCAGTATTTGGGGCTGGACCGATTGGGTTGTTAACTGTTATTGCAGCTCGTGCAGCTGGTGCTAAGGATATTATCGTTTTTGATTTAAGTGATAATCGCTTAGAAAAAGCTAAAGAAGTTGGAGCAACTTATGTTGTTAACTCAGGCAATGAGGACCCTGAAGAATTTGTGAAAAAATATTATCCTGATGGTGTGGATAGAGCTTTTGAAGTCGCAGGTGTTCCGGTAACTGTGAATCAAGCCATTGCTGTGACACGAGCTCGAGGTATGGTAACTATCGTCTCTATTTTTGAAAAAGAAATGGATTTCAATCCAATGTTACTCACGGCAAGTGGTGTAAGAATTTCATCTACACTTGCATATGAGCCAGATATTTTTGAAGCAACTGTTAAAATGATCGAAAGTGGTCAAATCGACCCAAGCCCAGTCATTACAGATCAGATTGAACTGGAAGATGTTGTGACAAAAGGCTTTGAAGAATTGTTAAATAATAAGAATCAATCTAAGATCTTAGTTAAATTAAGTGGAGAATAATATATTTAGTTTTAGTGGCTCTCTGTGCTCATGACAGAGGGCCATTATTCATTTTAACATCAGTTTGCCCATCAACCATTTAGGGAAATAATTTGTATGAGATTGTTGAAAGTGAGTGATGGTCTTGAATCAAAAATGGCATAATAATTTACCAATTTCCGATATTGTTTCTATTAGCCCTGTTGCTGGTGGGGACGTTAATGATGCATATAAAGTAGAAACTAAATCTAAAGAATATTTTCTCTTGGTACAGCCGAACCGTACTGAGGCATTTTATTTATCTGAAGCAGCGGGTCTTAAAAAGTTTGCTGAGATTGGTGTCAATGCACCAAAAGTAATCAGTAGTGGGGAAATCGATGGTGATGCATATTTACTGCTTTCATTTATTGATGAGGGCAGTGGTAGTCAAGCTGATTTAGGTCATATGGTGGCTAAATTACATTTAGAACATAATGAAAATGGTCAATTTGGTTATGATTTTCCACATGAAGGTGGGGATATGACCTTTGATAATGCATGGACGGATTCTTGGATAGAACTATTTGTGGAACGACGACTCGATGTAATTCGAGATATAGTCTTAGAAAGAGGTTACTGGAATAAGGATGACCTAGATCTATACGATAAAACACGCCAGGTCATCGTAAAAACGTTAGAAAACCATAATAGCAAACCGTCATTCTTACATGGTGATTTGTGGGCAGGAAATTACATGTTTGAACGTGATGGGACACCTGTCTTATTTGATCCGTCCCCATTCTATGGAGACCGTGAGTTTGATTTAGGTGCGACAACTGTTTTTGGTGGATTCAGTGGCGACTTCTATGATGCTTATGATGAGGCTTATCCATTAGAAGCTGATGCATGGAAGCGGATTAGGTTTTATAAATTCTATTTAATTTTTGTACATCTTGCGAAATTTGGTGGCTTATATAAGAGCAGCTGTAAAGAATTAATGATGGATATTATTTCAGAAGCATAAATTACTAGTAGTGGGGGTATATATTATAAAATTTCACTAATAGTGAGGGCGATGAAATATGGAAGAAGCTAGAAAAGTAATGTATAAGAGACTGAAAGTTTTGCATAAGGCGTATACTAATTTTAGAAATAATCCTTTTAATCCAGACTATGCGCATGAAATACGCACAAATAGTAGGAAACTGAGAAGTATGTTTAACTTTTTAAAAAATTCTATGGATGAAGCGGACTATGATCATGTTAATAATTCATTGAAAGACTTTGCTTCTATCTATGGACCAGTTAGGGAAATTGATGTATTAAATGATTGGTGTACAGTTGTTGCGACTAAAGAACCAGAGTTAAGTAATGAATACAAAGAATTATTTAATCATTTTACTAAAGAACGTCGCCGTGAAATGAACCGCACATTTAATAAAACGAATACTTTAACCTCAACAACAGCAATAGACGATGCAACAAAAGCCATTGAGCAATTATCTTTTAAAAAGCCAAAAAAACTAGATAAGGACATTAAGAAGCAATTGCAAAAGAAAGAAGAAAAGTTGCTGGAAAACTTTGAGCATTTAGATTTAGAAGACTATGAAGGCGTACATGAATTAAGAAAAGAAGCAAAAAAATTACGCTATCCTGCTGAGGATTTAGGTAAATTATCGTCTGTGACGCACAAGAAGATTGCATCAAAGGCAGAAGATATTCAGGATGATTTAGGTCAACTGACAGATGCAGAGGTAAATATTAGATTGCTTAATAACTATGCTGAGAAAACTGATAATGAATCGCTTAAGCAATTATTTTTAGACCTTGCTGACATACAAAAGCAAGAGTTGCCTAGCAAGTAAAAAATGCATGCCATGAAGCATGCATTTTTGGATTATATAAGTTTAATCAATTTTTCACACTTATTTTGTATACTCAAGCACTGCGTCTCTTAAAAATTCAGCACCCTGATCTACATGTTGATTATAATAGTGCTTGAATCGTTCGTCTTGAACGTACATTTCCACCAAGCCTCTATGCGCTTCTTTAGAATAAGAAGGCCAGCTGAAGCTTAGCCACTCCTTATGTTTACTCGCGAGTAGTTTGGCAGCTTCAGAAGCTGGATCATTAGTTTGTATTGCTGTTTTTAACAACTCGATAATTTCTTGTTCTAGATTTCTGAACGCTTCGTAATCATCTTCACTCATGCCCATTAATTTTGCATTGCTTTCGTCTATGGTTGTATCACCATATTTTGCTCTAATCTCAATGCCGAATTCTGCTTCGTTTTTATTGATTAAATCTTTTTTAAACCCTTCAAATTTTTCTTGATCTGACATATCGATCTCTCCTTTATGATTCAAAATCGTCTTTTCCACGGTTTTGATTATTTCGTCGAGGTGGGTACGTTCGTCAGTCAATGCTTTATAGTGCGCATTTAAAGTGTTAAGCGCTTCAAAATCACTATCATTAATCATCTGTTTGATTTCTTTTAAGCCAACATCCAATTCTCGATAAAAAAGAATCTGCTGCAGCAAATCGACTTCTTTTTTACCATAAATTCGATAACCTGATGTTGAGATTTTAGCTGGCTTGAGTAAGTCAATCTGGTCGTAATATCTCAATGTACGACTAGAAACGCCTGATAATTTTGCGAGCTGACTGACTGTATATTCCATATCATCCCTCCTGACATTTCTCATAATAAGAGTTGACGTAACGTCAAGGTCAAGTGTTTATTTAGAATTTTTGTTGTTGGTAGATATAAAGAGGGCAATGGCAAGAATTAAGAAGGCAAAAAAGGCAATACCAATTGCTATCAGTACCTGAATCATATTTATCTCTCCTTCGTTATCATCTTCAATGTATCATATTTATTTAGATGACATAAATTTAATGGTAAAATAATGTAAAGGAACTATAGAAAGAAGTTGAGAATAAATGGATCCCTTATCAGTATGGTTAGATGTAATTGTTATCGTCGGCTTGTTTATTGCCCTAATTGTGGCCTTAGGTGCATATACAGCAAGAAAACGTTCTGAAGTGATGACGACACAACCGAAATTAATGATTGATGAAGTGGGTTGGCGAACGGATGACCGCGGTAGATATATGATGTTTCGCGTAGAAAATAAGAGTGATAACCCATTTCAAATTAGTAAGGTCTATGTAAAAGGTTATGATTTTACGACTAAATATCATTACATCAAAGAAGAAGATGAGAATGATGTTGTCATCATAAAATTTTATATGCAACCTGACCAAACACTCAATTCTCGCATTAGAATAAATTATCGAGACTTTAATAATAAACCCCACACAGTAATGTCAGTTCGCCTAGATATGGAAGGTGGAGAACTCACATATGAAGCTGAAGGAACGAAATTCATTTTAACCAAAACCAAATAATGTCATAAAAAAAGGTCAATGTGATATCACATTGACCTTTTGGCTTATAAGTAGAAGACTATTCTTCAGAATCTTCACCAGACTCTTCTGATTCAGCAGAATCTACTGCAGAGAAGTCAAGTTCTAGCGTTTCGTCAAGTTCTTCTGTTTCCTCTAACGGGTTTTCTCTAGCCTGAAGGTGAGTGTCCATCTCGGGATCGAGTGGTCCATATACAACAACAGCAGTCGAAGATTCCCCTGCATCCACTAATTCTGAACTTGCTGCCTTACCTTCATCGAACTCGCTGCCATCTTCTAAATCCATTGTTAAGTTATCTGTCGGTGCTTCACCTGCATCACTAAGTTGCCTAACAGCTAAGTCTAAACTGAATGATTCAGAAGGTGTTACAGCATTGTCGGTTGTATTTTCAAAATCAAATTCGACGGCAACTGCAGGTACAGACGTTTCATTACCTTCTTCGTCTGTTGATGGTACTTCAACGACTGTAAAGTTATTGAAAGTGTAGTCACCATTTGCCCCTGAATACGAAAGTGAATCTTCGCTCGCTTCTTCTGTGCCTTCATTGTCTGCTTGTTCTTCATCTGTGACATTACCACACGCAGCAAGTGCTAGGGTTAATGCCATACCTCCCATAATAAATGGTTTTTTAAAGTCCATTATAAATCCCCCTAAGTTTGATTACTCAACTTCAATTATATAGAATTTTTTGTTAAATACAATTTCTAATTGAAATTATATTCCAGTTAAGCCATAAATGATAAGGCCTATTGTCATAAGTAGCCCCATCACTGTGTTTAATTTACCCATTGAAGCCATTGCTGGAATCAATTCGACAGGGGTATTCCCTTTTTTCATCAGCATAATTGTTTTTATGGCTAAGGGAATTGATAGAAGAGGAATGAGTAGAAATACTGACCCCATATCTGTGAAAAATGCCATATAAATTAAGAATAAGTATGAAAATAGTAACAACACGGCTGCAGTCGCTACAGCAAATGGTTTACCGACTAATATCACATATGTTTTTCGGCCGCTCTCCTTATCTTTCTTACGGTCCCGAATATTATTCGCCATATTCAAAAGACCGATAGTGATTGCTGATGGTATTGACATCAGTAGTGGGAAAACATGAAGTGTACCAGTATGGATATAAAAGGTAATCATTATGATAACTGTTCCCATGAAAAATCCGGCAAATATTTCACCGAAAGGCGTCCAAGATATTGGAATAGGCCCGCCTGTATAGAGGTAACCGATCGCCATAGAAATCGCACCAACTAAGAGAATCCAAAAGGAAGAATTAATCGTGATGATTATGCCTAGTATCCCAGCGATTACATAAAAGCTAATCGCAATAGACAAGACAAGCTTCGGGCTCATGCCATTTCTGACAATGGCACCAGCAATACCAACAGACTCATGGGAATCGAGACCACGTTTAAAGTCGTAGTACTCGTTGAACATATTCGTTGCAGACTGAATTAACAAAGTTGCAATTAACATGAGAAAGAACATGGTCCAGCGAATATCACTGAACAACATGACACTCGCCGTACCAATAAAGACCGGAACAAAACTTGCTGTTAATGTATGAGGTCGCGTTAGCATTAAATATTTTTTAATTCCTGTATGAACAGTAGCTTCTTGCATGACTTTCTCCTTTAAAACATGATGTGCTTAATTTTATCATATTTAAGTCTTGTCCATACACACAGTCGTTAAAAAATGATAAAATAAAACTAATTATATTGAAGGTAGTGTGACTCATGAAATTAGAATCGTCTAAAACTTTTATAGAGCAGATCACTTTGGATTCTGATCGTCAGTATTTAACTTTGCATCTCCCTATAAATGAATATCAAATCGACGAAGAGCAAATTTTTACTTATTTCAAGGAATCCAAGGGCTCACGCTATTGGTTTAGGTCAAAAGATAATACATATAATACGATTGGCATTAATTATATAGATAGTATCTGGAGAGATCGATTTAATCCAATTGCTCTACAGGAAAGTAAACAAAAATTATTTTCAAATATTCAAATGGAACCACTTGCAGATTACTTAAAATCAAAATTGAACTTGTTTGGTGGCACACTGTTTGATGATAAGGATACTACGGATGAGTGGAATGAGTTTAGAATGGTCGAATTCCATTTACCAGAATGGCAATTTGATTTAAAAAATCAAGAATTATTTTTAACACGCTTAAAATCTACGGCTAATTTAAATGAGTTAATTGAAGAAATAGATGAAGTCTTATCTTCTATAGAAGCGATTGAGTTAGTGGATAAGGATAAGCCAGTAGTTAAAAGTATGAGAGACATCTTCCCTAAAGAGTGGAAGGAATTAGTTGATGAGGCAATTGAAAAACTGGATGGTGACTTTAAAAAAGTCGTGCTTGCTAGGCAAAAATTAATCAGATTTGAGTCTAAAGCAAAACGCTTGTATTTAATAAGGCGTTTAAAAGACGAGGCAGATACGTACACGATATATTATGAAAAAGGGAAGTCGACCTTTGTATCTAAGACACCTGAAAAATTGTTTTCAATTTATGGTGAAGAATTAAGTACAAATGCGATTGCTGGTTCTATAGAAAGACTCGTTGATCCTGACGAAAACGATGAACACAAGGACTTCTTATTACAAGATGAGAAAAATCTTTTTGAACACAAAGTTGTTAGAGAGTCTATCATCAATGATATTGCACCATTTTCTGATGGTTTAAACTATACTAAGAAACCACAGCTATTAGAAAATAAATATATTTATCATTTGTATACACCGATTCAGGCGATGTTGAATAGTGAAGCTGATGAATTTAAAATATTAAAACAAATTCATCCAACACCAGCAGTCGGTGGACTACCAAAAGAGAAAGCAAGAGAATATATCAAGGAAAATGAATACGGTACAAGAGGTTTATACGCAGCCCCACTTGGCCTCATTCATCAAGATAAGGAATGTGAATTTGCCGTAGGCTTAAGATCTATGTTGATTTCAGCGAGTAGTGCAACCTTGTTTGCAGGATGTGGAATCGTTAAAGGTTCTGATGCAGAAGCTGAATTTCAAGAAACGGAAATCAAGTTCACACCGATGTTAAACGTCCTGGAGGCGACTACTAATGACTTATACAAACGCACTAACAGCGCAAACGTTTAATTATATTGATGCCTTATATGAATATGGCATGTCTGAAATTGTAATTAGCCCTGGGTCGAGATCAACGCCCCTGGCTATTGCTTGTGAATTACATGAACATATTAAAACTTACATTCACCCTGACGAGCGTGGTGCCGCATATTTTGCCATTGGCTTATCTAAGAAAAAAAGACAACCTGTTGGCATCTTATGTACATCAGGTACGGCAGCTGCGAACTATACACCAGCAGTCAGTGAAGCGGGACTCAGCCACATACCATTGATTGTGATTACTTCAGATCGTCCAGCTGAACTTAAAAATGTAGGGGCGCCTCAAGCGATTAATCAAAATGGTATGTTTAGTAATTTTGTTCGCTACCAAACTGAATTACCAGTTGCAGATGATCATGATTCTGCGCTTAGTTTGATTGAAGACAAGGTGCTACAAGCGAGTCAGTACTTTACTGGTGTAAACATGGGACCAGTACACTTTAATATTCCAATTAGAGAACCTATTATGCCTGACGTCGAGCAGTTGGTGCATTTTCATAGAAAACAAAAGGATATAAGTGCACCGTTAACCGTTCCTAGGAATATTGAACGATTAAATGGTCAAGGACTTGTGTTGATAGGAGAAACTGCAGAGGATTTGACTGAATTATTACCGCTACTAAATTCAAAAAATTTAACTGTAATCTGTGATCCTAGACAAAATATAAGAACAAAACTTGATAAGACAATAGTCAACCACGATATGATCTTTTCACATTTAACGGAGTCCTTTAAGGCATACATTGATGAATCAGCGGATTTTATTATTAGAATTGGTGAACCGGTAACATCTAAATTAACAAATAATTTTTTAAAATGGACATCACTCCCACAATTCCTCATCAGTGAATTTCAAGATATTAAACCGTTTCCTAAGACACCAGATGTCACTTATTATGGAACGGTTTGTGAAATTTTACCAAGGTTAGTAGAGCCAACAAATCAAGCTGATTTAAGCAAGCAGTTTGAAGCCTTATCTAATGAAATTAGTCAGTGTGTAGATAAGCACATCAATCAATACGATGATGAAGGTCGATATGTCTATGATATAATTCAAGGCACGAATGAAGAAAGAACATTCTTCTTATCTAGCAGTATGCCGATTCGAGATTTTGAGCGCTATGACACGCCTGTTAAGCATGATGTTTTTTCTAACCGAGGTGCGAATGGTATCGATGGTGTGATTTCAACTGCCTTAGGTTTGGCTACAAAAGAAAAAGTGACTATGCTCATTGGTGATGTATCTATGAACCATGACTTGAATAGTTTATTGATGGCTAAATTAGAAAATATTGATTTTACAATTATTGTTTTTAATAACAATGGTGGTAATATATTCTCGTATTTACCGCAGTATAGTCATAAGCCACACTTTGAGAGATTATTTGGAACACCATTAGATTTAAATTTTGAACATGCTGCTAAATTATATGATTACGAATATAATCGAATAAATTCTATTGAAGCACTGTCTAGTGACATGCTAAACAGGGACGGTCGTCAGTTGATAGAAATCATGACAGATCGTCAATATAACCTAGATAGTCACAATCGTCTTAAAGCTGAAATAAAGCAGTTGGTGACAGATTTTGAAGCTTAATTATGAGTATTTAGATCATAATCAGAGTCAAACGATTATTTTATTACATGGGTTTTTATCGACAAGTAATAGTATGAAAAAGATTGCTGAATCCTTAACTGATATTAGAAATGTTATTTTAGTAGATTTACCAGGTTTCGCAGGTACAAAGAGTGTGGGCATTTCCTATACTATGAAGGATATCGCAAGTGGACTGGATGACATTATTAACGAATTAAATCTTAATCGGGTCGACATATTTGGTTATTCGATGGGTGGTAGAGTGGCGCTTGCCTTTACAGTTTTACAGCCTGATAGTGTTGAACTCCTGATTTTAGAAAGTGCCTCAGCAGGTATAAAGGATGAGGCAAATAGAGTGAATAGACAACAGATTGATAAAGACCGACATGATAAGATGATTGAGAACTATCAGATGTTTTTAAAGGACTGGCAAGCACTGCCTCTGTTTAATAGTCAACAACATATAGATCCAGACATTTTAAATCAACAGCAAAGTGAACGACAAAGCCTAAATCCATCGGAAGCAGCAGATAGCCTACTCAAGTATGGTACCGGAGTCCAAGACCCCTACTGGGATGATATAAAAAGCATCTATCAACCGGTCTTATTAATGGTAGGGCAAGAGGATGAGAAGTTCGTCTCTATAGGTAAAACGATGTCACAGCTTATAAAAAGTGCTAAACTAGAAATAGTAGAATCTTGTGGACATAATATACATCTAGAATCATTTGATGTCTTCATTAAAATACTGAAAGCTTATTTACAGGAGGAAAATTCATGACTAGAGTTTGGGAAACAATTAAAGAATATACTGAGATTAAATATGAATATTATAACGGTATTGGTAAGGTTACGATAAACCGTCCGGAAGTACATAACGCGTTTACACCGGATACAGTGCAACAAATGATTGATGCCTTTACACGTGCAAGAGACGATCAAAGAATTTCTGTGATCGTTTTAACTGGTGAAGGGGACAAAGCCTTCTGTTCAGGTGGAGACCAGAAGAAACGTGGTCACGGTGGCTACGTTGGGACAGACGAAGTGCCCCGTCTAAATGTACTTGACCTACAAAGACTTATCCGTATCATTCCTAAACCAGTCATTGCCATGGTTGCAGGTTGGTCAATTGGTGGCGGTAACGTACTTCAAGTGGTCTGTGACTTAACAATTGCTGCGGATAATGCAAGATTTGGTCAGACAGGACCTAAAGTAGGATCATTTGATGCTGGTTATGGTTCCGGCTACTTAGCAAGAATCGTCGGTCATAAGAAAGCACGTGAAATCTGGTACCTATGCCGTCAATACGATGCACAAGAAGCACTCGATATGGGCTTAGTCAATACGGTTGTACCGCTAGAACGATTAGAAGATGAAACAGTGGAGTGGTGTGAAGATATTATGAAACATTCACCAACTGCCTTACGTTTCTTAAAAGCAGCAATGAATGCAGACACAGATGGACTCGCAGGTTTACAGCAGTTCGCTGGAGATGCAACATTACTTTACTACACAACAGATGAAGCGAAAGAAGGCCGCGATGCGTTCAAAGAAAAACGAAATCCTGACTTCGATCAATTCCCTAAATTCCCATAAAGTTTATAGTAAAATCTAACACCCGTCTCTGATGGGTGTTTTTGAGGTGATTTAAATGTCATATAAATGGCTAGAATCTGCTATGTTGGAAAATCCAGACAAGCTAGCGGTTAAATATAAAGATAAGACTTTAAACTACAGACAGTTATATATGAAATCACATGAGTTGTCGACTCACCTAGAAACTTTAAATCAAAAAAGAGTCGGGCTTTTAATCGATAACTCTTTGGACTCAGTGATTCTAATACATGGTCTAATGTTACATGGTGTAGAAATGGTATTATTAAATACACGTTTAACTGGTCATGAAATTAGATCACAGCTTGATGATGTCGTTGTTGATACAGTCATTACGACAATTCAAGCTGAGATACCCGATACTAAAATAATTCATTTTGATGAGCTGTATGACTTGCCATCAGCAACTGCAATGGTGAATCAACCAGATGCGGATGATATATTATCCATTATGTTTACTTCAGGTACCACAGGGCGTTCAAAAGCGGTCCCACAAACCTATGGAAATCACCAGGCATCACATAATAATTGCCAGAATGAAATGAATTATAATGAAGACAGTGTATGGATGATGGTCAATCCAATTTTTCATATTTCAGGATTGTCAGTTATGTTTAGAACTGTAATGAGTCAAAGTACTTTAATTTTAGTTAATAAATTTGACCCTGAATCTGTGTGGTCAATCTTAGAAAATGAAAAAGTTAGCCATACTTCAATGGTTCCTGCGATGCTAAAACGCTTATTAAAATTTAAAGGTAAACACTGCCTTGAAGGCATACTGTTAGGTGGGGCGAGTACAACACCTAAATTGTTAAAAACAGCAATCGACCAAGGATTACCTGTCTATAATTCATTTGGTATGACTGAAACTTGCTCTCAGATTGTTCAAATATCCTCCAATGACAAAAACATTCTAAATGGTACAGTGGGGAATATTCATACTACTGCGACTAAAATCAAGCTAGATGAATCAACCCATGAACTCCTAATTAAAGGAGACTCTGTCGTTAAAGAATACTTAAATGCAGATATGAATCATACAGATGGATATTTCAATACAGGAGACGTCGCGAGTATTGACGATGACGGATACATTTATATTCTTGATCGTCGTAATGATTTAATTATTAGTGGTGGCGAGAACATTTATCCGAAAGAAATAGAAGATGTTGTCTATATGCTTGATGAAGTGAATCGCTGTGTGGTTATTAAAAAAGATGATGACGAGTGGGGGCAGGTTCCCGTTTTACTTTTAGAAGAACCTGTAGATAAGCCCCGTCTATTAAATCATCTTTATGAGCATTTAGCGAAGTATAAAATTCCAAGAGAAATACACTATGTTGATGAGATTAAATTAACATCAACTGGAAAGATATCTAGAACAATTAATAGAAATATGTTTCTAGACCTAGATGAAAAGGTATTGAAAGATGATACTAAGATTTAGATTTTTTCTTCTTTGTATTTACTGGTACCGGATCGAACCCACCTTCATGGAAGGGATGACATTTAAGAATACGCCTTGTTGCTAAGTACGACCCTTTGATTGCGCCATGTTCATTTATAGCATCGATTGCATAATTTGAACAAGTCGGGTAAAAACGACAAGTTGGCGGTGACATGGGGGAAATATTTTTTTGATAGAAATGAACTGCTCTGATTAGAATTTTTTTCATTAGTCAATCACCTTTTAATAGTAGTACAGTTATTGTAGGCCGATAATACGTAGACTGCAAGGGGAGGAGTTTAAATGAAAACATTTAAAGACTTTAAAGGACGCGATGTTACCTTAAAATATGAGTATGTCGATCAGACAGATCATGTGCTAATTATTCCTAAACTTAATAATCAGTTTCTGTTGACGCATCATAAAGAAAGAGGATTAGAATTTCCCGGTGGTAAAGTTGAACAAGGAGAATCACTTGTTGAAGCAGCTCAAAGAGAGCTGTATGAAGAAACAGGTGGTTTGGTAGTAAACTTACATTTCGTTGGAACATACACAGTAAATGACGGTGAAGATACCTTTAGTAAAGCCGCATTCTGTTGTAACATAGAACGCTTGGATGGACTACAAGATTATCAGGAAACACTAGGACCTAAGTTAGTCACACAAATAGAAGATATTGATGATGAAGATAAAAGCGAATTGTTAAAAGATGAATGTATTCTTCATCTATATAATGAAGTAAGAGAACATGGTTGTCAGTAAAATAAACGGACCCAACAAAGAATAATTGTTGGGTCCGTTTTGTATCTAATTATTGTTTAAAATCCGCCTTTAGCTGCAATTTCTGCAGATTCTTCACCGAATTTTTTGAAGTTCTCAATGAATTGATCTTTAAGTGCTTGTGCTTTTTCATTATAAGCATCTTTTGATTCCCAAGTATTAGCAGGCGCTAAAATTTCTTCAGGAACACCTGTGACAGCAGTAGGGATAGATAATCCGAAGACATCATCTTTAACAAATTCACCAAGTTCTAATTCACCGCTGATTGCACGTCTAACCATAGAACGAGTGTGTTTGAGATCCATACGTTTACCAACGCCGTACTCTCCGCCAGTCCATCCTGTGTTAACCAGGTAGACGTTAACATCATGCTTATCAATTAAGTCACCTAGCATATTTGCATATACTGTTGCATGTAATGGTAGGAACGGTGAACCGAAACATGTTGAGAATACTGGTTGTGGAGACGTGACACCACGTTCTGTACCTGCAAGTTTCGATGTAAATCCACTCAAGAAGTGATACATTGCTTGGTCTTTAGATAACTTAGAGATAGGTGGTAATACACCAAATGCGTCTGCAGTTAGGAAGACAATTGTTTTCGGGTGACCTGCAACTGATGGAATACGTGCGTTATCGATATGATTAAGTGGGTAAGCGGCACGTGTGTTTTCAGTTAATGCATCATCATCATAATCGGGATTACCTTCTTCATCAATAACAACATTTTCTAAAACAGAGCCAAATTTGATTGCTTCAAAAATTTCGGGCTCTTTTTCTTTTGATAGGTTGATTGTTTTAGCATAGCAACCACCTTCAATATTGAATACACCATCTTCATTCCAGCCGTGCTCATCATCACCGATTAAATCACGTTCAGGATCTGCAGAGAGCGTCGTCTTACCTGTACCAGATAGACCGAAGAATAGTGCAACATCCTTGTTCTCACCGACATTTGCACTACAGTGCATACTCATTACACCTTGTTCAGGTAATAAGAAGTTCATGATAGAGAAGATGGATTTCTTCATTTCTCCACCGTACTCAGTACCACCAATAAGAATAATTTTCTTCTCTAAGGAAACGAGTACAAATACTTCTGATTTTGTACCATCTACAGCAGGATCTGCTTTAAAAGTTGGTGCAGAGACAATTGTAAATTCAGCGTCGATTGCTAATGCTTCTTCCTTAGTCTCAGGACGAATAAACATAGTTTTAGCAAACATGTTGTGCCAACTAAATTCATTAACAACTTGTAGTTTTAGTTGAGTCTGAGGATCAGCACCAGCATAGCCATTAAAAACAAATAACTCTTCTTTTTCATTTAAGTATGTAGTCACTTTTTCAAACAAATTGTCGAATATTTCTTCAGAAATCGGTTGGTTAACTTCTCCCCAATCGACTTTATTTTCAGATACGCTATCTTTTACGACAAAACGATCTTTAGGGCTACGGCCTGTATATTCACCAGTTTGAGCACGCAGGGCACCAGTGTTTGTTAATGTAGCTTCACCACGTCGTAAAGAAGCCTCTACTAGTTCACTGTTTGATAGTTGTTTGTGTGTTGAGGATTTAGCGACTAAGTCCTCGATTAAACTCTTGTGATTAACCATGATTCGCCTCCAAAAATATTTGAATTAAAACGCATTATTTAGAAATTAGTATAACACATTACTTTTTACGATAACACTATAATAAGAGTACATCTATAAGTAATGATGCACATTTCTAATTTAAGAAATAAATTTAACTTATTATATTAGTTTGATTTGGTCTAAATCTTGATTATCACATATCAATATTGTAATATATAGCTAAGTTATCTCTTATCAAGAGGTGGTGGAGGGATCAAACCCTGTGAAGCCAGAGCAACCTCCTTTTCAAGAAAGGTGCTAAAGAATGCAGAGTAATTCTGAGCGATAAGGGAAAAGGGCGAGCCTTTTTCTCTATATTTATGTGGAGAATAAGGCTTTATTTTTTGCTTTAGGAGATAGCTAATTTAGCTATAAAGGAGAATTTTAATGTCAGAAAGAAAGTTATTTACATCAGAGTCAGTCACAGAGGGACACCCAGACAAAATTGCAGATCAGATTTCTGATGCGATTTTGGATGCGATTTTAGAAGGTGACCCATATGCGAGAGTGGCATGTGAAACTGTAGTTAATACAGGACTTGCTTTAATTGTAGGGGAAATCAGTACTGAGACTTATGTAGATATTCCTAAGACAGTTCGTGAAACTGTTAAGGAAATAGGCTACGTGGATGCTAAGTATGGTTTTGATTATAAGACGATGTCAGTATTAACTGGTATTGATGAACAGTCAGAAGATATCGCGGTTGGTGTTAACAATGCTTTTGAAACGAGAGAATCACAAGGGGTTTCAACTGGTGCAGGTGACCAAGGTTTAATGTTCGGATTTGCAACGAACGAAACGAAAGAGTTTATGCCTTTACCAATTGCACTTGCTCACAAAATTTCAAGACGTCTAACAGAAGTAAGAAAAGATAAGACGATTTCTTACTTAAGACCAGACGGTAAGTCCCAAGTGACAGTTGAATATGATGAAGCGGGTCAGCCGCTCCGTGTAGATACGATTGTTATCTCAACCCAACATCATGAGAACATACCTGCTTCTGAAATATATGATGATTTATTAGAGCATGTGATTAAAGCAGTTGTACCTGAACATCTTTTAGATGATGAAACTAAATACTTCATCAATCCAACAGGTCGTTTTGTAATCGGTGGCCCACAAGGGGATGCTGGCTTAACGGGTCGTAAAATTATAGTGGATACTTACGGCGGATATGCACGTCATGGTGGTGGTGCATTCTCTGGAAAGGATCCAACAAAAGTGGACCGTTCAGCAGCTTACGCAGCCCGTTATATTGCTAAAAATATTGTAGCGAGTGGTATTGCTGATAAGTGTGAAATCCAATTAGCATATGCAATTGGTGTATCTCAACCAGTATCTATCTCTGTTGATACATTTAAAACGGGACAATATGATGAAAATAAAATTGTTGAAGTCATTAGAGCGCTGTTTGATTTGTCACCAGATGGAATAATAGATATGTTAAACTTAAGAAAGCCAATTTATAAACAGACTGCAAGCTATGGCCATTTTGGGCGTTCGGACATTGACTTACCTTGGGAAAGATTAGATAAGGTCGATGCGCTTAAAGAATTATTAAGAAATCGCTAGGTGAGCACTGTTGGAAAGTAGGAATGTTATGAACACGGAAATCTTTACTAATCCCATTTTTATTGCGATTGCTGTCGTTCTTCTTATAGTAGTAATCTGGTTTTTAGTTTATTACTTTAAACATCGCAATCAAGCGAAAGTTGTTGAAAACAATCACGCTAAGGAAAAAGAATCTTTAGTACAGAAGTACGAAAGTGAACATGAAGCAGAAAGACTTGAGCACAAAAAAGAATTATCGAATTTAAATGAGAAGTATTATAATGATACGACTTTACTCGATAACAAATTATCAAGTTTACATCAGTTCTCAGTAGACAAAGGTGAATATTTAACAGACTTAGCTTTGATTCAGTTAAAAGATAAGTTGGTCAAAGATGAGAAAATCCGCGAATCCGATATGATTATCTTATCTAATGTATTCCTACCTTCACGAAATTATACGAATACACGTAAAATCGACCATTTAGTTTTAACACGTACAGGTATCTACTTGATTGATTCTAAGTATTGGAGTGGACACATTTTACATGGTGTGAATGAAGCACAATTTGAAACAGTGCCTTATGTAGAATCATTCTTCGACTTACTCGATCTAGATAAGAAACGAGAACAAACATTAATCTTCGAAAAGGCAGATCAGAAAAACGTATCTGTTAATCATTATAATGGTGTCATCGATGAGACGAAGATTACTGCAGAGAAGCTTAAAAACAAGTTGAAATTACAATACGATATCGTACCGATTATATATTTTAATCCTAAAGATAATGGTAACTATTCAATTACAAACTACTCAGAAGATCCATCAATCCGTGTAATTGTCGGCCAAGAAGACCTAGAAGCATTCTTCTTGAAATATGTTTTCCATGGCAGATTCCAATACACGGTTAAAGACTTAGATGAAATTGCAGATGCAATTTTAGAACAGAGCCTGTGATCTTAAATTTTGTAAATTGAAAATAATCGTCCTATAATTATTTATAGGACGATTTTATTTTTGGAGGGAAAAACAATGTCAGAAGAAATTATTGTAATTAATCCCGCAACAAGAGAAGAAATTGGGAAAGTGCAGAAAGATAGTCAAGATGATATAGAAAAGAAAATAGACTTAGCAGATGAGACTTTTAAATCATTTAAGAAACTCACTGCCTATGAAAGAGCCGATTTACTTTTTAAATGGGCTGACAAAATTGATAAAAATAAAGAAGAAATTGCAGAACTTGTAACGAAAGAAGGCGGAAAACCGCTAACTGAAGCGCTGGGTGAAGTCGACTATGCAAACAGTTATATTAGATATTACGCAGAAGAAGCTAAACGTATATATGGACGTACAGTACCTTCTTCAAAAGAAAACAACCGTATCGTTGTTACGCGCCATCCGATTGGTGTCGTTGCGGCAATCACACCATGGAACTTCCCAGTTGCAATGATGGCCAGAAAAGCGGCTCCAGCAGTAGCAGCGGGAAATACCTTTATTGTAAAACCGGCTAGTGCGACACCATTATCCGCAATGAAATTTATTGATTTAGCATTAGAAGCAGGTTTTGACAAAGGTGTAATACAGTACGTCAATGCCTCTGGTAAAGATGCTGGTGAGATATTTACAAAATCTGATAAGATTATGAAACTCACATTTACAGGCTCAACAGCAGTAGGTAAAAAACTAATGAGTGACGCATCTGTAACTGTTAAAAATGTAACGATGGAGCTAGGAGGACATGCACCATTAATTGTTCATAAGGATGCAGATATTGACAAAGCTGTAGAAGGTACGATTGCCTCCAAATTCAGGAACTCGGGACAGACTTGTGTCTGTGCAAATAGACTGTATGTTCACGAAGATGTTCTAGAAGAATACACAGAAAAACTTACAGCAAAAGTTAAAGAGTTAAAAATGGGTAATGGTATGGAAGACGGAGTAAAAATTGGGCCTTTAATTGATGAAGATGGCTATGATAAGGTCATGAATCAATTAGAAGATGCGATCAGTAAAGGTGCGAAAGTTGAAACTGGTGGACAAGGTAATAAAGAAGCAGGTTACTTCATAGAACCCACAGTCCTTTCTAATGTCAGCGATGACATGTTGTGTATGAAAGAGGAAACTTTTGGACCACTTGCCCCGATCCAAAGCTACAGTAACTTAGATGAGGCAGTGGCCAAGGCAAATGGTACAGAATTTGGTTTAGCTGCATATTACTTCACTGAAAACTATGCGACGGGTGTGTATTTAACAGATGTCTTAGATTTCGGGGTGCTCGGTTGGAATAACGGTGCACCTAGTGCTGCAAATATTCCATTTGGTGGCCTAAAAGAAAGTGGCGTCGGTAGAGAAGGTGCAATTGAAGGTTTAGAACCTTACACTGAAACAAAAGTGACCTCAATTAATTTGTAAAATATAGTAAAAGGAACGGATCTTAGTAAAAATACTAAGATTCGTTCCTTTTGTTTTTCTTATTTCTGTAGTTTGCCTCGTCTTTACGCGCAATTTCTTCATCTTTTTTCACATTTGAACGAAAGCCAAGTGAGAGTAAAGCAACAAGGGCTGGCATGACAATGGTACTTGCCCAGTTTATACCATCTAAAAACATAATTTGAACAATGACGATAACTACAAATACTAATATGTACATATAAATGAGACGGTTAATATTTTCTTTATTCATGAAAGCTCCTTTGTAAGCGTATACTTATGTTACTTTTATTTTCTCAATAAACGCTTAGCATAGCAATAAATTAATTATATAACACGAATAAAATTAATTATTTAATGATAAACATTAAAAATATATTGATTTAAGTTAAATTTTGTTGTATATTTAAGTTACCAAAAAAACAGGAGGTATATTATGACTAATCAAATCGTTTCACACAAGCGCTTTAAAGCACTAGTTTCTGTTGTGTATGTCATCTCGCTAATCGCATTAATACTTGTAGGTATCGCAACATTGGCAACCTTAGTCGCAAGTTTCGTACTTATTATGGTACCCGTCGATTCATTAATGAATATTTTGAGCAGTATACCCGCAAATTTTACATTTGAAGGAGAAGGGTTTTCACTCGCCATTACAGATGATTTACTATCATCCGTGACTCTAGACAAAACTTTACTTGTTATTACTGCATTTGTTTCAACACTCAGTATCGTACCGATGTTTCTAATTATCTATTTCTTAAATAGATGGTTGAATAATTTACGTAAAGGGGATATCCTTGTTCCCAAAAACAGCAAGTACATTGAGTATATCGGTTATAGTTTCGTATTATTATCACTGATGGAAACACTATTAACTTATTTTTCATCCACTTTAGTGTCGAACGCTTTAGCTATGTCTTCACTACCAGTTGAAGTTGCAGAGTTTCTAAATATTGATAGTACTGTGAGCTTTAACTTCATAACAATTTTTGCAGGTATTCTAATTTGGATTATTGCCAAAACGATGCAATATGGCGCCTTTCTCCAAGATGAATATGATGCAACGGTCTAGGAGGGTGAAAGATGATAGTAGTGAGATTAGATAGAATGCTTGCAGATCGTAAGATGGCTTTAGGTGAACTGGCAGAAAAAGTTGGAATTTCAAATGTTAACTTATCAAACTTAAAAACAGGAAAAGTAAAAGCCATTCGTTTTTCCACCTTAGATGCGATATGTAAAGCTTTGGAGTGCCAACCTGCAGATATTTTAGAATATGTTGAAGATGAATCTGAATAGGTGACCAAGAAATAAATTTTATGATACCTTGTAATTAAATAGATATAAAGACAAGGAGCAATAGGTTATGTCAAAAGCAGGTTTAGTTTTAGAAGGCGGAGCAATGCGAGGCATATATTCTGCTGGGGTACTCGAATGTTTTTTAGAAGACAAGATTAATTTCCAGTATGTCATCGGTGTATCTGCAGGTGCGTGTATGGCTGCTTCTTATCTGTCAGATCAAAGTGGACGTAATAAGCGCGTTAACATTGATTTCGTAAACGATAAACGTTATTTATCGTATAAGAACTTGTTTTTAAAAGGTGAGTTATTTGGCATGGATTTCATATTTGATGAAATTCCCAACAATATTGATCCATTAGATATAAGAAGAATCATCGATGGTCCTGAAGAATTCGTTATTGTAACGACGGATTGTCAGACAGGTGAACCTGTATATTTTAACAAAGACGATTATGATGTGGATACTCTAGGGAGTTGTTTAAGAGCCTCCAGTTCAATTCCATTTTTCGCACAGCCAGTAGATGTCGGGGGTAAAATGATGTTCGACGGCGGAATTTCAGATCCAATTCCACTCGTTAAATCAGAGAGTGATGGTAATGAGAAGAATATTGTTGTTTTGACGAAACCTAGAGGTTACTATAAAAAACCGAGTCGAGCAGCGAGTGTAATATCATATAAAAAGTACCCAAAGATTGATGAGCGTATTAGAGTACGATATAAACATTATAATGAACGTTTAGCATATATTTTTGATGAAGAGAAAAAAGGCAATGTTTTAGTCATTGCACCGAGCGTAGATACAGGTGTCGGTCGTACGACGCGTAATAAAGCAAAACTTGAACAGCTCTATAAGCTCGGTTATAAGGATGCTAAAGCAAAATTGAATGATATAAAATCATTTTTGGTGTAAGTCTCAGTAATACTGGGACTTATTTTTTTGTGTGTTAAAATATAAGAATAAAAATTTGAAATTGAGGGGAAGAAATTAATGGAAATAAGAGCATTTCAACCGACTGATGAACAAGGATGGGTCAGATGTAGAGTATTATCTTTTTTAGATACCCCTTACTTTGACGATGTTCACCCATCTAAAGAACAATATGAAAATAAGGCGATTGAATTGGTCGCAATTAAGGATAACCAAGTTGTGGGTTTAATTGATATAGAATGTGATTCTGAAGATGAAAAAATATGTTCACTCGATGAGGGCATAGGTGGAATGATTTGGCATCTTGCAGTACATCCTGATTATCAAAACCAGGGCATTGGTCTAGCTTTAATGGAACAAGCAGACGTAGAAGCTGCAAAAATTGGCTTAAACTACTTAGAGGCATGGACGAGAGAAGAAGGCAATTCACATCTATGGTTTGAAAGAAATGATTATATTAAAGAAAGTGAATATTATCACTTGTACTTAAGCTATGATGATATGGCACATAATGTGAAACCAGAAGATGATACATTAATACCAATGTATATGTTCGCGCATTATACAGGAGAAAATATTGAGCAGTTTTCCGAGATTGAACGACAATATAAGTGTGTATGTTATGTGAAACAACTTTAAAATTGTTTACTTAAACACCAAGAATGGTAATGATAAATAATAATAATACTCTGGAGGTGTAGATATGTTCACTATAGCAGAAGCTCTCATTCTTTTAGGTACAGATGATGAAAAAGGTACAGCAAATATATCATCTTCCATAGATTACGGCTTAAGTGGGGCGGTACTTGCAGAACTCGCTTTAGAAGAAAAAATAGAATTAGTCGATGATAAGGTAACAGTAATAGATGATTCTCTCACAGATGTATCTTATTTTGATACAGTTATTAAAGAGATCAACGATTCTAAAAGAAAGAAAAAGATGGATCATTGGATTAGTCATTTTGCGAATAATAAAGATGCGCTAAAAACGCCTATTTACTTATCTCTAGTTGACAAGGGAATTCTTAAAGAAGAAGAGAAAACTTCATTATTTATATTTACCTCTAATGTCTATCCAACAATCAATGAAAAGCCAGAGAATCAAATTAGAAATCATGTCAATGATGTAGTATTTAAGGATATGAGTCCAGACCCTAAAATAGCAATGTTATTGTCTCTAATTAAAGCATGTGATCTAGTCAATGAAGTCTTCGGTAAGGAAAATAAAAAAGAAGCAAATAAACGTTTAGATGATATTGTTGAGAATAATGAATATGGGAAACTCGTTTCCAAGTCTATCGAAGATATTGAAGCGGCAATTCTAATTGCAGCAACAACGGCAGTCACAACGACAACGATAATTAATAATTAGATGTACTTTTAAAAAGTTAAGAACCCATCAAAGATGTTACTATCTTCTTTGATGGGTTTCTAATTTTTCCATATTAAGACAACTTTACATAATGTTAAAATGCCATAAATGTTATTTCGTTACACTTGTATTGAAGACAAATACAGGAGGGTATCATTTATGAACATTGTTTTTTACGAGATAGGCAATTTAGCTTAAAATTGGCTATTTTATTAGCAACAGTTATGCTCATTTTTTCAGCGTTATTCGCACCGAGTACACAAGCTGCCGGAGGCGGACAACCAAGTGAATCAACAGAAGAATCTGCTGAGTTTACACCTGAATTAACGGAAGGAAAACCTGAAGTTGCAGAAGTACCTGTAAATAATACACCAAACCGTATTATTACAACTTTCAATGGGGATACATCTTCAGAGATGGCATTCAACTGGTATACAACTGATCAATTTGAAGATGCTAAAGTTTGGGTTTCAAAATCAGGGAATTTTGATGACACTTTAGAATTTGAAGCGACACCAAGTGAAGTAACTTCTCACTATGGTGAACGAGATGCAAATGGAAATTACATATTTGCTCAAGTAAAAGAAGATGAAGAAGTAGAACCTGTTGAAGACGAGAACGGTGAACCTATCATCGAAGGATATTATACTGATGCACAAGCTCACGGTGATGAGTGGATGAACGGAGATTATGGTCACATGGAACTGACAGATGTGACTGAATACTCATACAAAGCGACTGCAACAGGTCTTGAGCCAAATACAGACTACTATTACTATGTCGGTAGTGAGTCTGGTGAAATTAGTGAAACTGGAACGTTTAAAACATCTGGACAAGCTGGAGACCCATTCAAGTTTGTTCACTATACAGATACACAAAATGCATTCTGGAATGAAAATGTAAGAAATGAAGCGGCGTTTGGGGCAAATACTTTAATGAATGCACTACAAACTGCTGGTGATGCAGACTTCGTACTTCACACTGGTGATGTTGTAGAAGTCGCTGAAGTAGAAGATGAATGGATAGACCTATTTGAACAATCTCGTCCTTATTTTATGCAAGCTGCGATGTCGGTTGCAGCAGGTAACCATGATGAGTATGCCTTAAATTATGGTGACGATCCACTTACTGAGAAATTTAATGAACATATTAATGTTCCTGTAACGAACGATAAAGTCGACGGCGGTTCATATTATTCAATGGACTATAACGGCGTGCACTTTGTAACTTTAAATACAAATGACAACAAAGAATCAGAAGATAATCCAGAAGGTAAAGCAATCGGTGAAGAACAGATGGCTTGGTTACGTGAAGATGTAGAACAAGCACGTGCCAATGGAGCGGAGTGGATTGTGCTTAATTATCATAAGCCACTTTACTCTAAGTCTTATCACTCACTACAAGATGAAGATGTTCAGAAAGTCAGAGAAGAATTAACAGCTCTAATTGATGAACTGGATATTGATTTAGCACTACAAGGACACGACCATGTTATCTCTAGAACACATTCATTAACACATGTACCAAGTGATGAAAACTTCTCTAATGCTGAAGTTGAGGATGTTAACACTTTTGTAGGGGATAACGGAGTAGAATATATGGAAAATCCTGATGGTACGGTATATGTTCTACCTAACACAGGTGGTACTAAAGAATATGACGATGTTTATTCTAAAGGTGTAGATCACTTACACGAAGTTAGACCAGATCTTGATTGGATGACAGAAGAAGATGTAGACTATTACAATAGCTTATTCGGATTTGGTGGCCAACCTCAAGAAACTGATGCCTTTGAAGATTCACATTCAAACAATCGTGATTCATCAAGTCAGAACTTCGCAATATATGAAGTTGAAGGCAACGAGATGATTGTAAGTATGTATCAGTTAAGTGGAGATTTCTTATTAGGTGAGGAAAGAACTGTAGAACTCGTAGATCAATTCGGAATACAAAATGGTGGAGAATAAAATAACATAATGAATTATTTTGGCTAGCGTGAAAATCTTGAAATTCAGATTTTCACGCTATTTTTGTATTATTTTAGAAGAATACAGGTAGATGAATGATGACACTGTCACGATTAGTGAAAATTTAAAATTAATGTTTTCATTACTAGCACACTAAGGTATAATTAGAAATTATAATATAAATATAGAAGGTGTATATAAGTGGAATATGGGCTATTATCGTTGTTACCACCTTTATTAGCGATTATTATTGCGATTTTAACGAAGCAAACAGTGGTCGCTTTATTTTTAGGTGTATGGTTTGGTGCAACAGTAATTAACAATTGGAATCCTGTTTTAGGTTTTACATATACGATTAATGATGTCATGGTCCCGTCTATTGCGGATTCATGGAATGCTGCGTTAATTCTACTCGTAGTCTTTACAGGAGGTTTCATTAATATTTTGAGGAAAACTGGGGCAGGACAAGCCTTTGCGGAATTTACAACTAAAAAGGTGAATACACGTAAAAAAGGACAGAACTTCGTATTTGGGAGCGCCTTTCTATTTTCCTACACAGAGCCGGTACTAATTTTAGGTACAATTACGCGCCCAGTAACAGATAAGTTAAACATTTCTAGAGTGAAACTAGCTTACATAATTGACTCAATGGGTAGTCCCTTAGCAGCTATGTCACCGATTAGTGTTTACGGTCCATTTATTACTGGAATTATCGGAACGCAGTTAACGGCTTTAGCTTTAACAGATAATCCATGGACCTTATTTGTACAGATGATTCCATTTAATCTATATGGAATATTTGCGATTATCGGAGTCTTGTTCGTTATTAACATGAACTTAGATATCGGTCCAATGTATAAGGCTGAAAAACGTGCCATTGATACAGGGAAATTATATGGTGACAATGACAAACTTATGATTAACGCAGATGAAGACCAAGACGATCAACAACCAGCAGATATCTTCTCATTCGTTATTCCTTTACTCTTACTTTTCACAGGAATATTTGGTGTAATCTTTTGGACAGGTGATATCGCTACGAATGGTTTTGTAGATGCTTTCTTGAATGCAAACATCATATTTGCAATAACGACTGGCTTTTTCTTAGGTAGTGTCGGAGCAATGGTTTATGCAATACTTCGCTATAAAATGTCTTTACAAACATTGTTAAACGACTGGGTAGATGGCTTTATGCAAGTGATGATTGTACCTGTAATTTTAGTGATGGCTTGGTCCATAGGTGGGATTGCGACAACTATGGGCTTAGGTGAAGTCCTTGCACACTATGTTGGAAGTTTCTTACCTGGATTTATTGTACCAGTGGTTATCTTTATTTTAGGTGCCTTAATTTCCTTTGCAACTGGTAGCTCATGGGGTGTATTCTCCATCATGATCCCAATTGCAATTCCAATGGCAAACGAACTTGATATGAGTTTAGCACTCGCTATAGGTGCATCAATATCTGGCGGACTCTTTGGAGATCACTGTTCACCGATTTCTGATACAAGTATCATGTCATCAACAGGTGCAGCAGCTGACCACATGGAGCACATTAGAACGCAGTTACCGTATGCATTAATTATTGCATTATCAGCAGCAAGTGGGTTCCTAACGACAGGTTTCACAGAAAACTCTATTTTAGGTATCATCACGACTGCTGCAGTGCTCGTCGGAATATTATTCACCTTGAATAGACGAGCAAAATCTAAAGATAAAACAGTTGAAATATAAGATAAAAGCCTTGAAATCAATAGATTTCAAGGCATTTTTTATGAAATATACCATGAGGGTATATAAGTATTAAAATTATCGTACCAAGTTAGTATCTGTTTAGCCTGAACTTTCATGACTTCAATTTGCTTATCTCCAAATGGAACTGCCCATGGTAATGAGGATAAAGTATTATTTGAAATATAAAGGATGAGTAAGTCCCAAAATATACTTGGAATATTATTATTAAAATAACCATCTACTCGACCACTGGCAAAATAAGAGCTGACCCCAGCACACCATACGATTCTATTAAATTCTTCATAAGGGTCACCAGTATCGTGACGGTCAAAATCAATAATATATATTTGACCTTTGTCATTTATTAACAGATTACCAACATGAAAGTCTCCGTGATGTTGGACGATAGGTGAATCCTTTAAAAGATAACGACGACTCTCAACAGCTTCTATAAATAAATCGCCATTTTCAAATTTAATATCACATTCTTCATAGGCCTTAATCTTTTTATCAATCTTTTTATTAAACCTATTTTCCCACCTATCTTCACTAAATAAATTCATCTCAAAATCATGAATGTGTCTTAAAATCTCACCAGCTTGAAGACCAATTTCGTATTGTTTTTCTTTTGATAAGGTCGGCAATACTACTTCTAAATCACGACCCTCAATCCAAGTCGTTAACAGATAATATTGTGTTTCTGAAAATTCTCCATGATCAATAACTTGATGTGTACGGATATTATTTGCCTTTGCTTGTTTTAAAAGAGAAATCATTTGAAGCATTCGTGCTTTATTTTTAATTGAAGTCAGTCTTAAAAGAAATTTGTCCCTACTCGTTTTTACTACATATTTACTATCGTCGGAAAAGCCCTTATCCAAAATTTCTACTTCTTGAATTTCTTCTATACTTAACAATACTTGAAGTTGTTTTATATTCAACATGAAAACTGCTCCAATCTGATTAGTGCTATAATTTTACCATAGATTAATCAGACGAAAGGGTAATATTATGAAGTACATCGGTGTGGATCTTGCTTGGACTTATAACAATGAAACAGGTATATGTGTCATCGACCATATAGGAAGAGTAGAATTTCTGGAATCTAAAATTTTTACTGATGAAGAAATAGTAGAAATGATTCAATTAGAGAGTAAATATGAATTAATGATTGGAATAGATGCGCCCTTAATTGTGAACAATGAAGGTGGTTCAAGGGATGCTGAGCGGTCACTATTAAAATCTAGAATCAATGGCTATAGAGTATATGCATTCAATTCTAACCGAACATTTTTAGAAAAGACTTTTAAAAGTATTAGAGGAGAGACGGTGAGTCATTTACTAGTGGATCAAATCCCAAATACATCTATAGGTCAAAAAAATTTTCACACGATTCAGGAGACTTTTCCAACCGGTATCTGTGCAGGCTTATTCCCAAATATCTACCCTGTGAATTATAAAAGAAAGAAAGGTATGACTTTTTCAGAGTCCCTTGACCGTATGGAAACCTTAATCAATGAAATAAAAAAATTTGAGGTACGTAGTATGATAAGTGGCTTCTCTGAAGTTTACCAGTATGATCGAAAAGATATGTCCGTTAAACATTATAAACATCTGGAAGATAAGATGGATGCCTTTTTATGCGCCTTAGCGATGTACTTAATTGATAACAACTATGCTTATGAACATAATTTTGGCAGTCTAGGAGAAGGATGTATTATCATTCCGGAACTAAAAATACAATTATAGTATTATATATTGATATAGTTGAAGTAAGAAGTCGTTTTGACAACTTATATAAGAAAAGGGGCTTAACAAATGGAGCATTTAAGAATAAATAAGGAAAGATTGTTAGATAGAATTAAGACATTGAGTAAAGTTGGAAGAAACGATGAGGGCCAATTAGTCAGGCTTGCTTTAACGGATGAGGACAAAGCGGGTAGAGATTTACTAAAATCTTGGTTTGAGTCATTAGGGTTAATTGTCCAATTGGATCAATTTGGTAATATGTTTGCAACTTGGCAGACTGATGAAAACAAAGATCAAAAACCATTGATGATAGGATCTCATATAGATTCAGTGATTGATGCGGGTATTTATGACGGTGTGCTTGGAGTGCTTTCGGGTCTTGAAGTCGTAGAGACTTTAAAAGAAAATCATTTTAAATCTCCTAGACCCATTACCATTGTTGCATTTACAAATGAAGAAGGTGTTAGATTTCCACCAAGTATGCTCGGTTCTTTAGTTTACTCTGGTGATCTAAACATTGATAAAGCACTCGATACAATCGGCATGGATGGAATGCGTATGGGTGATGAACTAGAGCGCATCGGCTATAAAGGGGACAATGAACCCGGCTTTATTAAACCCGAGTGGTATCTTGAACTTCACATAGAGCAAGGGCCGATTTTAGAGAAAGAGAATGTACAGATTGGTGCAGTATATAATTTACAAGGGAATTCTAGAAGGGAAATCATTTTTACTGGTGAAGCAAACCACGCAGGGTCAACACCGAATTATTTAAGAAAAGATCCAATGCAGGCTTTTGCATATTTTTCATCGAGATTATATAACTACATAAATGATAATAAATTGGCAACAGTTGCAACGATCGGCTCAATTCAATTAGAACCCAATGCTGCAACGATCATTCCATCTAAAGTGACCTTTACTTTAGATATGAGAAGCCCTGAAGATGAAGGGTTTAATGAAGCACAAGAATTTGTTAGAGGGTTATTAAAAGAAATTGAGGCACAGGGTGAAATTGGTGTAAAGGCAACAGAATTTGCCATTTTTGAGCCAGTTGTGTTTGACGAAATGCTAGGGGATACAATTACGGAGTCAGCTAGGGATTTGAATTTAACTGTTAAAAGAATGATTTCAGGTGCTGGTCATGATGCTCAAATGATTAACAGAATTGCACCATCAGCCATGATTTTTGTGCCTAGTAAAGATGGTGTGAGTCATAATCCATTGGAATATACTTCCGATGAGGAAATTGATGATGGTGCGAATGTGCTTTTAAAAACGTCTATGAATCTTTTATCGAAAAAATAATTTAACTGTAATTACATGATATTCACGACACCTTTACAATGTTCAACTTGGCAACAAGTTAAGATATAAGAAAGCGAACTTGTGGAGGGTCAAGATGAATATTTCAGATAAGCAATTGGGTCATGAAGTTACAGTACATGATCACGCTAAGATTACTAACAGTGAGTTTGGAATTTACACTGAAGTTGGTATGTATAATTTTCTAGAGAATAGTACTTTTGGAGATTTTTCTTATACAGGACAATTTTGCTTCGTGCAAAACACAGAGATCGGGAAGTATTCTAACATTGCAGCAATGGTGAGAATCGGGCCGACGGATCACCCCTATGAGAGACCAACCTTACATCACTTTACTTATAGAAGAAAAATGTACGGCTTTAGTGACACGGATGATGAGCAGTTTTTTGAGCATAGAGAAAGTCGTAAAACAGTTATTGGTCATGACACGTGGATTGGGCATGGTGCAATCATTTCCCCAGAAGTGACCATCGGTCACGGTGCTGTGATTGGCGCAGGTGCAGTGGTGACAAAAGATGTAGAACCCT
Source organism: Jeotgalicoccus sp. ATCC 8456 (assembly GCF_016313225.1). Lineage (NCBI taxonomy): Bacteria > Bacillati > Bacillota > Bacilli > Caryophanales > Staphylococcaceae > Jeotgalicoccus > Jeotgalicoccus sp. ATCC 8456. The sequence continues at coordinate 97,462 of NZ_CP066224.1, forward strand.
ATGCAATTGTTGTCGGTGTTCCGGGTAAACAAATTAAGAAGCGGTTTAGCGATGATATCATTGAAAAATTACTGAAAATAGAATGGTGGCACTGGTCATATGACAAAGTAAAAGAAAATCTTGATGACTTTTACTTACCAATCGAAGAATTTGTGAATAAACACTATGAAGACTAGAAAAAGTGGATGAAGCTTCTTATTATAAGAAGCTTCATTTACTTTCATATTGAGCATATATTTTTTTGATGTTGCTCCTTTAAGAGTATAGGGGTCTAACGTCATTTTGACGTTGAGCTTCAAAGTGCCTTGGAGTCTAACACTATTTTGGCGTTGATTCCCTGACTCCCACAACCAACTAAATCAAACAAACATATTACCCACAATTAAACCAAAAGCAATACCAGCGAGTGTGAAGAAGATGCTGGCTAGGGAGTATTTAAAGAATAGAACGGTTTTCTTTTCTCTCAACAAGTCGAATTGGTCTAAGGCGAACTGGGAATAGGTTGTGAATCCGCCTAAAAATCCTGTTGTGATGACGAAGTAGTACTGTGAATTTGCGAGTAAGATCATAGCGGATAAGCCCATCAAAAATGAGCCTATAACATTGACTGCGAGTGTACTGAATGGTATTTCTTTTTCTTTGAACACGCTTAAATTCGAAATGTATACGCGCAAGCAAGCACCAAGTGCTGCAGCGACGAGCATGGTAATTAAATTAATCATTGACCTTTTTCCCTCCTAGAGTGAATCCTAAAAAGACTGCGATTAGCCCTAGGAAAAGATTAATTGCTAAATAAACCATGAAAACCAAATAATCCCCATAAGACAACAGGAGATATTGTTCATAAGACAACAGTGAAAAAGTCGTAAAGCTACCTAAGAATCCTTTAATCCAAAATGCAGTTTTACCAGCACTCATGTCTTTTGCGATTAGAAAACCAATCAACAAGGCACCAGCGATATTTACGATTAAAGTCCCTGTGAAAAAGGGGAGGGCGAGGTTTAGAGTTCCGATTGACAATAAAAAGCGTAGGAGTGCACCGAGCATTGCACCTACGCCTATTTTTATATAATTATTCATAAAAATCCTATCTTTATTTATTTTTTAAGTAATTTCACGAGACCAGAAACCACAATTAGGGCAGCGACACCGATGGCACCTGCTCTAAAGCGTTTGCTCTTCGTCACTGACTTCACGACTAGGTTTAAGTTTTGAGGTCTCTCAGCTAAACGTCTCATGAAGTATGCATACCAATCCGTACCAAATGGTACATACACACACATGTTATAGCCGCGTTTTACTAACTCTTCTTGATATTCCTTACGGAAACCATATAGCATTTGGAATTCAAATTTATCTTTTGGGATATTCTGAGTTTCAATAAAACGAATCGATTTTTCTATAATGTTATGATCATGTGTTGCAATTGATGTAAAACCTTCACCTTCAACTAAATGTGTTTTAATAATTTCAAAGAACGATTGATCAATGTCATTTTTTGACTGATACGCCAAAGTTGTCGGCTCTTTATAGGCACCTTTAACTAAGCGAATGCGCTGATCTTTATATTTTCTTACATCTTTCTTCGCATCATAAAAATATGCTTGAATGACTGTACCTACATTATCAAATTCTTTAAGTAACTTATCGAGAATTCTCATAGATGGTTCTTTGGATACATAATTCTCCATATCCAAGTTAACGAACATATCCGTTTTCTTAGCAGCTTCAATAATCTCTCTTATATTTTGGTAGCAAAATTCTTCATCTATATGCAATCCAATTTGAGAAAGTTTTACCGAAGGGTAGGCACTTGCACCTTTATCTTGTACTGCTTTAATCATTTTTATTATGTTATTTTTCTCTGTAGTTGCCTCTGACTTATCAGAAATAAACTCACCAAGGTTATCAAATGTAACACTCATACCTTGGTTGTTGATGTCATTTATACATTTAAGTGTATCTTCAACACCAGTTCCGCCAACGACTTTTTGTGCGCCAAAGCGTAACCCCATCTGCTTTGATGCGTCGTTTAAAACCTTATTTTCTGATAAACCAATAAATATGTCTCTTACTACTCCCATACTAATCCTCCTACAAGTAAAGCGTTTTCTTTTTATTGTTTAAAGCTATTATATATCCTTTTATAATATATTTGGTGTAAAAACTTTAAATTTTTAATTTTTATAATTTGGAATGTGACCAACGTATGTCTCGTTGATTCTCTTCATCTCTTCTAGGTCTTCTTCTGTGAGTTCTCGCACAACTTTTGCAGGACGTCCAAAAGCCATGGTATTTGGAGGAATGACTGTACCACCTGTGACTAAGGAGCCAGCACCTATAAAGGCATTTTCTCCAATAACAGCTTCATCAAGTATTGTTGAATCCATACCGACTAGTGCGCCTTTTTTAACTGTACAGCTGTGAAGGGTCACCTTATGACCAATCGTGACATTGTCTTCTAATGTCAGAGGTAGTCCTGGTGTTTGATGTAAGATAGAAAGGTCTTGAACATTAGTGTAATTTCCGATACGAACTGGTGCGATATCACCACGGATAACAGAACCGAAAAATACTGAAGAAAATTCTCCAATTTCAACATCACCGATAACGGTTGTATTTGGCGCAATAAAAGCATTGTCACTAATCTTTGGGCTGTGATTTTTGTAATCATGTATCATTTTAAATTTCCTTTCTTTTATGGAATGTTATAATGATTTCATCATATCAAATTTTAATTTTTTTGTAAGGAGCCAGCATATGTGGAAGTGGGAAACTGAAAATGAAGCTAAGGGTGCTGTTGTTATCGTTCATGACTTATTAGAACATCATGAATATTACGATGCACTTACAGTCAAGCTTCGCCGAGATGGTTATCATGTCATCATTGGGGATTTACCAGGACATGGTCAAACGACGCGTGTAAATAAAGGGCATATTAATAATTTTGATCAATATACAGAACGTATCGCTGAATGGCATAACCTTGCCTTAGATTATGAGTTACCAACTTTTGTCATTGGCCAGGGCTTAGGTGGCTTGATTGCGATTGAAGCCACTCGGCAAGGAAGAATTCAGTCAGACGGATTAATCCTTTTAAATCCTCTCTTATCATTTAAACAATCATTCATGAATAGAAAAAATACTATTTTAACGAGTGTGCGTATGACGAGTGATGAAACAAGGTTTAATCCAGGGATTAAATTATCTTATTTTACTGAGGATAAAAACTTCCTAAACCGCTATAAAAAAGATGAACTTATCGTCGATAAGGTGAGTTATCAGTGGTATAAGACTGTCATCAATCAGATGAAGGAAACATCAGAGACTATGGAAGAAGTCGGTGATGTACCAATCCTATGCATCATGACAGATGACAATCAAATTATAAACCCATACTTATCAGCTAAGTATATGAAGCGTAACTTATCAGCTGATTTTAGATTTATAATGATGGAATCCAATGAACATAGTATTTTCCAACGTGAAGATATTGAATATCCATATTATCTCTTAGACCAGTTTATAAATACACAGCTCTTTAGTATCGGTTTAATTCCTAAAAACTAGGCTGATTTTTCTATCAGTAATAAGAACGGTGCATGATTTTTTTGGTTGATATATTTATATTCTAAAACTTGGCATGTATCTTGAGGCCACTTACTCAGTTCATTAATGAGTTGATCACGTTCTATTTTGCCGCTCTCATGTCCATGGTAGACCACAATGGCAATTCTGCCACCAACACTTAACAGGGTGAATAATTTATTAAGAGCGGTAACGGTGGTCTCAGGGATGGTTGTAATTGATTTATTTCCACCTGGGAGATAGCCGAGATTAAAGATTGCAGCTTTGATATTTTCTTGGATATATTGATCGACATTTTCATGACCATCTTGAATGAAGTGTATATTTGGTGCTGGATATGTTTCTTTAGCTTTTAAAATGGCATCTTTTTGTATGTCAAAGCTATAGACGGTGCCCTTAGGTACAAGAGACGATAAGAATTGACTATCATGGCCATTGCCACATGTCGCATCGACGACATGGTCTGTCGGCTCAATAATTTCTTCTATATATTCTTTAGCAGTTGGTAGAATTTTTTTAAGCATAGTTTCATCCTTTCTCCTATTAATTTTATCACAAGAAATGAGGCACTTAGTATGATCGAAGTCACTCAGCTTTCAAAAAAATATGGTGACAAGATAGCGGTCAATGATATTGACTTCAACGTCAAAAGTGGGGAGTTGTTTGCCTACCTTGGACCCAATGGATCAGGGAAGTCTACAACAATTAAAATGTTGACCGGCTCAGTTGAACCCACAAGCGGTATGATCGAAATCTTTGGTAGTAAGATGGATTTAAATCAAGTAGATATAAAAAGACGGATGAGTTTTGTCCCAGATACACCGGATATTATGGGGAAATTGACAGGTGCTGAATACTTGAACTTTATTGCTAGTGTATATCAGATGGATGAAGTGGTTTATGAGAATAAACGAGACGAACTAACAAAAATGTTTGAAATTGGTCAGGCACTTGGTACCTTAGTTGAGGAATATTCTCACGGTATGCGTCAAAAACTTGTCTTAACCGCTGCTCTCATGCATTCTCCTGAACTTTTATTCTTAGATGAACCGACAGTTGGACTCGACCCAAAGAGTAACCGTCTTTTAAAGGATTATTTAAAGGCCTATGTAAAAGCGGGTAACACGGTATTTCTAACCACACATACTTTAAGTTTAGCTGAAGAAATTGCAGATAGAATATGTATTATATATAATGGTGAGATTAAAATTACAGGGACACTAGAAGAGTTAAAAGATGGTAGTCAGGGTAGTCTAGAAGACATCTTCTTAAGTTTAACAGGTGGTGAAAAAGAAGATGCTAAAGCAGATACTGAAGCTTGAATCTAAATCTAAAATTAATTATCTCAAAGCCCTAGATACATCTAAAATACTCGTTTATGTTATTTTGGCTTTCATTATAATGATGGTGCTCTTGCCAATGATGTGGATGCTCATGAGTACATTCTTTATTAATGCAGAAGAAAGCTTGATTCCAAAAGCACTCATACTGCTCAGTTTAGCTGTACTCATCATACATGCTCTGTTCTTAGTCAACGGCATTATTAAAGAGATGTTTATGGACAAAAATATAGAATCCTATTTACTATTACCGATAAAACCAACTCATCTTTTTACGGCGAAGATGATTATACAATACGGCTTTAAAGTTTTCCCAATAAATTTAATTTTAGCAGTCATCGTTGGTGCTGCACTTACGATACGCTATAGTCATCCAGTGATACTCCTCAATAGTTTGATGTACTTTGTTGCACTTGGTGTACTAACCATAGCAGTATCTTATGGTTTGGTCTTTCTAGTGACTAAGATATCTTCTGCAAAAAGAGTAGGTGAGATCTTAACCCTTGTAGGCGGTTTTGCATCAGTACTACCATTTTTTATAATGACAATAGGTGGTCAGTACTTGATTCAAACTATAGAAATGATGCCAGAAATCAATTTTTTATATGCGGGATATCTTTATAAACCGTCACTAATAATGACGATAGTCGTAAACATCGCTCTCGTTTTACTGATTACAGCTTTAGTTCGTTTGACTGTTTCCAGTGTGACCCAAGCCTTCATTAAAGGGAATGTTAATGATAATGTGAATAGATACCATGGCAGTGTGAAAACGACTGTGGATCATCCAATAAAATCTCTAATTAAAAAAGATTTAAAACTGACCTTTCGTGACTTTAAGGAATGGTCTGTCGTCTTACCACAGTATTTATTTCCATTCATATTTCTATATTTAGTCGCCGCTAATCCTGTCATGTTTGGTGGGGTATTGAACCCAGATCAGGTTATAATTGCTATAGGTTTTGCAGGCGCTGTGATGATTTCACTTTTTGTGTCCGCGATGAACACCGCAAGAGACGCGAGTCATTATCAGTTTTTAAAGCTCTTACCAGTAAATGGATTGACTTTAATGCGTGCAAAGTATTTATATAATGTCATCACTATTCTACCGGTTTATGTAGTGCTCAGTGTTGTAATTTACTTCATTATTACACCGACATTGGCAGCCTTAATGTATACGATAATACTCTCAATTTTAACTGTCCTAACGGTTATACCCATAGGCATGGTAATCGGTTTAATGAGTCCGGTAGTCTCTAAAAAGAGCCCTGCCAACCGATTAGATACTGCGAGTAATGTGATTATTACAACAACCATTTTTGTCCTGGTTTTAGCCGTTGGTCGTATTTCGAGTTTAGTGTTTGAAGTTGTTGATGGTAATAATGTCATCAATCATCAAGCGATGTTTACTCTATTGATTTCCCTAACAGTACTATGTCTTGTTCTCGCTTATTTCTGTATTAGGAAAACTGCTAAGAAGCATAATGAGGGTTACAAAATAACTTATAAGGACTGATAATATGCCAGTGTACACTTATTATGAAAGATTCCCGGTTGGTTACTTACAAATCAAAGCGAATGATCAGGCAATCACTCACATTAATTACTGTGACGAAGCATCCGACAGTGATGTAAAAAATGCAGTACTTGATCAATGTGTCAATGAATTAAATGAATACTTTGAAGGTAAAAGAAAGCACTTTGATGTTCCAGTAGATTTTACTGGGTCGGGAACAGACTTTCAAAGAAGCGTGTGGAAAGAATTAGCCCAAATACCATTTGGCCAAACAATTAGTTATAAAATGCTCGCCAATAGAATTTCAGGAAGTAATTATTCAAGGGCTGTTGCAAATGCAAATGGAAAAAATCCAATATCTATTATTATCCCATGTCACCGTGTTATTGCGAGTGATGGAGGATATGGGGGCTACACTGGTGGCTTAGATAAGAAGAAACTATTATTAAATATTGAGCAAGCTTGATAATTATGGAAGATTCGGATATATTAATACTATCAGAAGTAGTAACTGAAATTTTTATTTAAGCGAGCTGGTGGTTGGTGTAAACCAGTATGAAAATCAAGTGAACTTGTCTGTGTTAAATGAATAGTAATCAAAGTTGCACATAATTGTGAATGCGGGTGGTACCGCGGTCTTATAGATCGTCCCATATCTTTTTTAGATATGGGATTTTTTAATTTCAGGAGGAGAAAGAAATGACGTTTAAGCATAGAGATATTGAACAAAAGTGGCAAAAGTTTTGGGAAGAGAACAAGACTTTTAAAACGAAAGAAAATAAAGGTAACAAGAAATTTTATGCTCTAGATATGTTTCCATATCCATCTGGAGCGGGGCTTCATGTTGGTCACCCTGAAGGGTATACAGCAACGGATATAGTTAGCCGTATGAAACGTATGCAAGGTTATGATGTTCTACATCCAATGGGTTGGGACGCATTTGGTTTGCCTGCAGAACAATATGCGATTGATACAGGTAATGATATTCATGCCTTTAATGAAAAAAATATCGATAATTTCCGTCGTCAAATTAAAGCACTTGGTTTTTCTTATGACTGGGACCGTGAAATCAATACGACAGACCCAAGCTACTATAAGTGGACACAGTGGATTTTTATCCAGTTATATAACAAAGGTCTCGCTTATGTTGATGAAGTGCCTGTTAACTGGTGTGAAGCATTGGGGACAGTACTTGCTAATGAAGAGGTTATTGATGGTAAGAGTGAACGTGGTGGTCATCCGGTCGTACGTAAGCCGATGAGACAGTGGGTGCTACGCATCACTGAATATGCAGAGCGTTTACTGGCAGATCTAGATGAACTTGATTGGCCTGAGTCATTAAAAGATATGCAGCGTAATTGGATCGGTAAATCTGAGGGTGCGAATATTACATTTGAAATCGATGGCACGGATACATCCTTTAGCGCTTTTACAACACGTCCGGACACAATTTACGGGGCAACATACGCCGTTTTATCTCCAGAACATAAATTAATCGATGAAATTACGACTGATGAACAAAGAGAGGCTATAGAAGCCTATCAAACTGCTGCAGCCCATAAGAGTGAGCTAGAACGTACTGATCTTGCCAAAGAAAAAACTGGTGTTTTCACTGGTGCTTATGCAGTGAATCCATTAAGTGGTGAGAAATTACCGATATGGATAGCAGATTATGTCTTGGCATCATATGGAACAGGTGCGATAATGGCTGTTCCTGCTCATGATGAACGTGACTATGAATTTGCGAAAACTTTTGGTCTGGATATTATTCCTGTTCTGGACGGTGGTAATGTTGAAGAAGAAGCATTCACTGGTGAAGGACCACATATTAATTCAGGTCCTTTAAATGGTCTTGGCTTAAATGATGGTATAAAGAAAGCCATTGAACTCCTTGAAGAAAATGGTAGTGGTGAGGCTAAGATAACTTATCGCTTAAGAGATTGGCTCTTTAGTCGTCAACGTTACTGGGGTGAGCCAATTCCAGTTATACACTGGGAAGATGGTACGATGTCAACTGTACCAGAGGATGAGCTACCACTAGAACTACCTGTTATGACTGAAATTAAGCCATCAGGGACAGGTGAGTCGCCACTTGCTAATAATACGGATTGGGTTAATGTAGTGAGAGAAGATGGCGTTAAAGGGCGTCGTGAAACGAATACCATGCCACAGTGGGCAGGTTCAAGTTGGTATTTCCTACGCTTTATTGATCCGCACAATGATGAAATGATTGCCGATCCAGAGAAATTAAAACACTGGCTACCAGTGGATCTATATATTGGTGGTACAGAACACGCTGTACTTCATTTACTATATGCGAGATTCTGGCATAAAGTACTTTACGATATTGGCGCAGTACCTACTAAAGAACCGTTCCAAAAACTGTATAACCAGGGTATGATCCTTGGTGAAGGCAATGAGAAAATGAGTAAATCTAAGGGTAACGTCGTTAACCCGGATGATATTATATACTCACACGGTGCAGATACACTAAGACTTTACGAGATGTTCATGGGGCCTTTAGACGCGTCCATTGCATGGAGTGAAAATGGATTAGATGGTGCGAGAAGATTCCTAGACCGTGTTTGGCGTTTGATTATTGATGAATCATCAGGAGAAGTCTCTTCAAAAGTAGTTACTAAAGATACGCCAGAGCTCGATAAAGTATACAATGAAACTGTGAAGAAAGTATCGAGTGACTTTGACAACTTGTTATTTAACACAGGTATTTCACAATTGATGGTATTTGTAAATGAAGGTTATAAGGCTGAGGGAATAAATAAATCTTATATAGAAGGTTTTGTTAAACTACTTTCTCCAGTTGCACCGCACTTAGCCGAAGAGTTATGGCAGCGCCTTGGTAATGAAGATACTGTTGCTTACAGCGAATGGCCAACGTTTGACGAAACTAAACTCGTTGAAGATACAGTGGAAGTTGTTGTTCAAATCAACGGTAAAGTTAAAACGAAGTTAAATGTTGCGGTTGATATTTCTAAAGATGAATTAGAAAGTATCGCATTAGATGACGAGACAGTTAAATCACAAGTTGAAGGAAAAACGATTAGAAAAGTGATTGTCGTCCCTGGTAAACTTGTTAACATTGTTGCGAATTAAGAAATAGATAATATATAAGACATTGAAAACTTTAATTAAAGTTTTCAATGTCTTTTTTGTATAGGAGTTAGAACTTTCGTCTTAGATTCGGATTTTTTGGGGTATTTGGATAGGGACGAGGAGTTCACATCACTATTCTAATCGGATTGGATAGGGATGAGGAAATCACATCACTATTCTAAGTATGTTGGATAGGGATGAAGAAATCACATCACTATTCTGAGTATGTTGGATAGGGACGAGGAACTCACATCACCATTCTAGAAATTTTGGCAGGGGATGTGATAGGCTCGTTACATTTCTAACAATGTAGGCTAACACCAATTCACCGTTGACCTTCTATACAAATCTACCCATTATTCCCTGTGTGAACAGTGGTAGCCAGCAGTATAACCGGTGACAAGTGCACTCGTAATATTATAGCCACCAGTATAACCATGGATATCTAAAACTTCGCCGGCAAAGTGAAGACCTTCAACAAGCTTGGATGACATGGTAGAAGGTTGAAGTTCTTTTAGGTTTACCCCACCACCTGTTACAAAGGCTTTTTCAATAGACTGTGTACCATTTACGGTAAATCTAAAACGTTTAAAGAATTCCACAATTTTTTGTCGTTCTTGATTAGAAACATGGTGCCCGCTATTATCCATTTCAATATCCAAGTATTCCAGCATAAAGGTGATTAATCGTTCCTGATGCATATTCTTTAAGATGTTCTTTAGGCTTTTATCGATATTATCTTTAATGAGTTTGTTTATATCCTCAGTTAACTTACCTTCAGAGATATCTGGAAAGAAATCGATTTGCATTGTAATATCCTGACGTTTTTGAGCTTGTTGTTCACGGTAGACAAACTGACTGCAACGAAGGGCCGCTGGACCACTGACTCCAAAATGAGTGAAAATCATATCCATTTGATGGGTAATTCTTGGCTTTCCGTTTTTCTTTAATACAGAAAGGGCAACATCATCTAAGGAGATTCCTTTAAGTGTGCCATCTTTAAAGAATTTTTCATTTGAAGTAATTGGAACTTCAGTTGGAAATAACTCAGTTATAGTATGCCCAAGTGTTTTTGCAAATTTATGGCCATCACCTGTAGATCCAGTTTGAGGTACACTTTTCCCTCCAGTTGTGACTATGACATTTTTTGAGTGAATGGTTTGATTATCCGACGTTTTCACTCCAGTGATTTTACCATCTTCAGATAAAACCGCCTGGACTTCAGTTGAATACTGCACAGTCACCTTATTTTCTTCTAGCTTCTCTAAGAAGACGTTCAATACATCCCGTGCCTTATTTGACACTGGGAACATACGGCCATGGTCTTCTTCCTTTAATTTCACGCCGTTAGATTCTACGAAGCTAATGATAGATTCGTTGTCAAAAACTGAAAAAGGGCCATAGAGAAATTTCCCATTACCTGGAATGTGTTTAATAATTTCCTCATATGGTAGACGGTTTGTTACATTACAACGTCCACCACCTGAAATTAATAATTTTTTCCCAAGTTTTTTGTTCTTTTCAATCAGTAGGACTTGATTATTATTCAAACTTGCAGCATAAGCAGCCATAATACCGCTCACGCCACCACCAATGACTATCGTATCGTACATTTTCTTGCTCCTTTTAGTTTTAAAGTTTAATCTTATACATTATAATAATTTGTATGTTTAATATAGATAAGAAGGGTTAATTATGTCGGATCAGAAGAAGATGTTCCGCGGCACGTTCTTACTCACGGCCGCAACATTCACAACACAAATATTAGGTATGCTCTATCTCATCCCATTTTACAGCATTATGGGCGGAGAGGAAAATTTAGCTTTATATGGCTATGCATACACGCCCTATACAATTATGTTATCAGTCGCAGCAGCAGGTGTACCGGGTGCTGTGTCTAAATTCGTTGCCAAATATAATGCACTTGGTGCCTATGAAACGAGTAGGAAATTATATAAATCAAGTTTAATTGTGATGATGGCCTCAGGGTGTATTGCCTTTTTAGCACTGTTTTTCCTAGCGCCATATATCGCTGAAGCACAGAGTGCTGCGGGTGGTAGTGGAGACCATAGATGGAGTGCTGAAGACATTACAAGTGTCATCAGAGTGGTCAGTTTCGCAGTCATTGTCGTCCCATTTATGGCAACATGGCGTGGAATATTCCAAGGGCATGAATCATTTGGTCCAACAAGTGCATCATCAGTTGTTGAACAAATCTTAAGAATTGCTGTCCTACTAACAGGTGCTTTTGTAGTTATAAACGTCTTAGATGGATCTATAAAAACCGCTAACCAAATTGCTGTTTTCGCAGCTTTTGTAGGTGCAATTGGTGCAACGCTCACACTTGCTGTTTTTTGGAGAAAGCGTAAGCCAATAATGCAACAACAAATCGGCACTGATACGAGTGGTATCAGCCTATCCTATGGGGATATGTATAAGGAAATTATTCGTTACGGCTTACCGTTTATTATTGTGAGTGTCAGTATCCCAGTTTTATTATTTATCGATCAGATGACACATAATAATGCGTTGTCCCTAGCAGGTGTACCTGGAGCCTTGCAGGACTCATGGTTTGGTATGTTGAACTTAACAACACATAAACTCGTTATGATTCCAACTTCCTTTGCATCAGCCTTTGCAATTACTATTTTACCTTTTATAACGAAAAATTATCAGCAGAAGTTATTTGATAATGTACATGGCCAAGTGAAATCGATGATTTTAATGTTGCTATTTTTCGTCATTCCAGCAGGACTTGGTATGATGATACTTGCTGCGCCAATTTATACAGCTTTTTATAGTTACAACGAGGTTGGTATTATGATACTGACAGTCTATGCACCAGTCAGTATCATTATTTCACTGTTTTCTGTTACATGTTCAATTGTTCAAGGTATCGATAAACAAAGCCATACCTTTTATGTTGTCATCATAATGTTAATCGTAAAAGCTGTAATTAATATTCCTTTGGTGATGTATTTCTACACAGTGGGTGCAGTCATGGGTACAGCCATTGCGCTTGGTGTCGGTGTAATTATGAACTTAATCATTATTAAAAAATATGGCAAGATTCGTTTCAGTGCCTTCGTAATGCCAATCTTTAAAATTATAGTGCTAGCATTAGCAATGACATTAGTTGTTGAAGTTGTGTACTACTTATTACTGATGAATATGAACCAACCACTGACGACAGTTACAGCAGTGATTGCTCTAGTGATCACAGTACCTATAGGAGTATTAGTTTATATGCTTATTGCCTTTAAAACAGGTATTGCAGATGAAGTGCTTGGTGAACGCGCTATGAAAATTCGTCGGAAAGTGAAGTTTTTATAAATGAGACTGGATAAATATCTTGCGAACGCAAACATTGGTAGCCGTAAAGAGGTTGGGAAGTGGATTCGTAAGGGCATGGTAAAAGTGAATGGCCAGATTGAAAAGCAAGTGAAAGTTGAAGTCACTTATGAAGATGAAATCACTTTCCAAGATGAACGCGTGAATTTAGAAGAATATATCTATCTTATGATGAATAAGCCAACTGGAGTTATCTCGTCTACTGAAGAGGGACCAACAAAAACAGTCATCGATTTAATTGACCATCCTCAAGGAAATGAGCTATTTCCAGTTGGTCGTTTAGACAAGGACACAACAGGGCTCCTATTAATATCCAATGACGGAAAACTTGCCCACCGCCTTTTATCGCCTAAAAATGAACACTTTAAAACTTATCATGTCACTTTAAAAAATCGGGTTGATAACAAGGATGTTGAACACTTGGAAAACGGCATACAATTGAAAGATTTTAAGACGAAGCCAGCACGTGTAGAGCAAATCGATGCGCACCACCTTCACCTATCAATTAGTGAAGGAAAGTTTCACCAAGTTAAAAGAATGTTTCAAGCCTTGGATAATGAAGTCATCGCCTTGAAACGTGTTAAATTTGTGTCACTTGACTTAGATGAATCATTAATAGAAGGGCAATGGAGACACTTAACAACGGATGAAATAAAAAAATTGTAAATTTAAGTTTACCTTTGTTAATGCAGGGTATATTTCATATTAAGCAAAAGAATTATAATCAAGAATATGAGGTGTATCAAAATGGGAAGATTATTTAATTTGGTATTTAGAGTTGGGGCAGTACTTGGTATTGCATATGCTGCAAAAAAATTAGCTGATAATAAAGATGCTGTAAAAGCTGAATATAACAAAGCTAAGGAAGATCCTAAATCTTATGCTCAAAACGTCCAAGAAAAAGCAACGGTTAAAGCACAAGAAGTACAGGAAAGAGCAAAGGAAGAATACGGTAAAGTAAAAGAAGACCCTAAAGCTTATGCTCAAAATGTACAGGAAAAAGCAACTGCTAAAGCTCAAGATGTACAGAATAAAGCAAGCGAACAAGTAGAAGTTGCTAAAAATAAAGCACAAGATGTACAAAACAAGGCTAAAGATGAATATCAAAAAGCCAAAGAAGACCCAGAAGCTTATAAGGAAAACTTAAAAGCAAAGGGGAAAGAACAAGTAGACCAAGCAAAAAAAGAAGTGAAGAAAGCTAAGGATAATTCTAATGAAGCAGTAGATGCTAAGCCAGATTCTGAAAACACAGATGATTTAGCTGAAAGAGAATCTACACTTGCAGATGAAGGCGGGTTATCAAGCGATGAAGTAGAAAAAGAAGTAGTACAAGCTGAAAAAGAAAGCAATGTTGATGTAGTTGTAGATGAAGGTGACTATAACGAAAACCATAACGTTCATGTCGTTACTGACAAAAAGAAAAATGAAAAATAAGAATTAGAACTTTATATTTGAAATGAAAGGGAAATCTCAGGTAGCCGAGATTTCCCTTCTTTCTTTTAATGATACACTGACTCAGTATATAATATAAGTAATGATACTTTGGGGGTTACATATTATGGATGCTAAAATGTTAGCGAATAAGTATAAAGATGAATTAATTGAAGATTTGATGGGTCTGTTGGAAATTGACAGTGTAAAAGGGGAAAGTGAAGTAGATGCTCCAGTTGGCAATGGGCCAAAAAAAGCTTTGGAGTATATGCTTGAACTTGGTAAGAGAGACGGTCAAGAAACAAAAATGGTTGGTAATTTAGCGGGGCATATCGAATTCGGTCAAGGTGATGACCTATTCGGTATTTTAGGACATGTAGACGTTGTACCACCTGGCTCTGGTTGGACAACGCCACCATTTGAGCCAGTGATCAGGGACAATCAAATATACGCACGTGGCGTTCAAGATGATAAGGGGCCGACAATGGCAGCCTATTATGCCTTAAAAATTCTACAGGCAGAGGGTTATGAATTCAACCAACGTGTTCGGGTCATCATCGGTACTGATGAGGAATCGGATTGGGAATGCACAACGAGATATTTTGATACTGAAGAAATGCCGAGTGCTGGTTTTTCTCCTGATGCAGAGTTTCCAGTTATTCACGGTGAAAAAGGTATCACTTCATTCAATATAGTACAAACTGAACTTGAAGATGAGTTCGTCGATGGTGATATTGAGCTTAAAGCATTTATATCTGGAGAACGCTATAATATGGTCCCAGAATCTGCTATGGCTAAATTAAAAGTGCTTGTTAACATGAGTGCGGTAATTCAATCATTTGAAGGTTATTTAAGGAAAACTCAGTTGTCCGGAGATTACGAAATCGATAGTGGCTTTTTAAAACTGGAATTACAGGGACAAAGTGCGCATGGTTCGACTCCAGAAGAAGGGATTAATGCTGGAATAGAGCTATTACGATTCTTATATACTCTAGAACTCGATTCCAACGGGCGTCAATTTGTAAGCTTTGCAAATGACTATATTTTTGATAATTTTAAAGGGCAAGCTTTTAACATGGCACATCAGCACGAAGAATTAGGTGAGGTTAGTGTCAATACTGGAATGATTAACTATACGGAAGTTGACGGTGGCGATTTTGGTATCAACTTAAGATATCCACAAGGTTTAGATTTTGAAAAAAGAATCAAAGCTTTTAGGGACTTAATTAGTGAAAAAGGATTTAATATAGAAGATATTCATGACCAAGTACCACACTATGTTGATAAGAATGATGACTTAGTTGTGACGCTTTTAGAGAGTTATCGTAGCCATGTGAATGATACGAGAGAAGCATTTACCATTGGTGGGGGTACATACGCACGTACCTTAGAACGCGGTGTAGCCTTTGGTGCAATGTTTAAAAACACAGTAGATACGATGCATCAAAAGGATGAGCATATGGATATAGACGAGTTGATTTTAGCTACTGCGATCTATATAGAAGCGATGTATCGTTTGACAGTAAAACATTAATCAATTCAATAAAGTATTTAATTTACTTATGAAAACTGGTATACTTGCATATGCTATTTATTAATTTAAGAGAATTAAATGTTCGGTGAAAAGTTAACGTTTAACAACATTTAGTTTTTCTATTTAATAAAATCTTAGGTAAAATCACATTTATTCAGTACTAACATTGAGTTGGCAAAAGTATTCATTCTTTTGCTCTTGAAATAAAGCTATAAACGATATAAGATTTTAAACACGAACTAAATTTGCGCTATCCAAGTACTTGCTAGCGCATTTTTTTATTTGAACGAGGAAACGAGGTGTGAGAATTGGATCATTTCTATCAGCTCGGCTGGCAGTTAGATCCTTTAGGGGGCCCATCTGGGGAAGCTTACAAAGCAGAACAAGATGGTAGAAAGCTCTTCCTAAAGCGCAATGCCAGTCCTTTCCTTGCTGCCTTATCCGCCGAAGGTATCGTCCCTAAACTCGTTTGGACGAAACGAATCGAGACAGGAGAAGTCGTGACAGCGCAGCATTGGAAAAACGGCCGGGAGTTGACAAAAAGAGACATGGGTGGTGCAAGAGTCGCTGCTTTAATGAATAAAATTCATACGTCTCGTCAGTTGCTCACCATGTTAAAACGATTGGGCATGAAACCAATGCTTCCGGAAATATTACTAAACAAAATACAGTCATCATTGTCACCGAAAGTGAATGCTCACCATGTTGTTAGAGACGCGATCCAATATCTTGAGAACAGAGTGCCTACAATCGATGTTAAAGATTGTCGAGTATGTCACGGTGATGTTAATCATCACAATTGGTTATTGTCCGATACCGATGAGTTATTCTTAGTGGACTGGGAAGGTGCAATGATTGCTGACCCTGCCATTGATTTAGGGATGATTTTATACCCTTACGTTGATCATTCAGAATGGCAAACTTGGCTTGATAATTACGGCGTTGAGTTAACGAACGACTTAAGAGCACGTATGAAGTGGTACACGTTTGTTCAAGCGATTACGATGATTCAATGGTATGAAGACCGTAAACGATTTACAGAAATGAACGATTGGATTTTATTCCTATCAAAAGTGATGGAGAAAGACCGTCTTATTTAAAGTGAAAGAGTGAATACTTTGAGAATGCGCAATAAACCATGGGCGTTTGACTACTTAGAGTCAAACGCTCATCTTGTGGATATTAATAATGAATATGCTAAAAAGATTAAGGACTTCTTTCCTGTCGACCGTGAACTTCATATTGAAGTGGGGACAGGTATGGGGACTTTTATTACTACGCTCGCGAGCCGTAACCCTGATATAAACTATGTAGGTATTGAGCTCGATAAGAATGTTATGATTCGTGTCGTTGAAAAAGTAAAAGAACACGACTTAGATAATTTAAGGCTTGTCCTTTTAGATGCCAATACGATTACAGATTACTTCAACAGCGATGAAGTGGACAAAATCTACTTAAACTTCTCAGATCCTTGGCCTAAAAATCGACATGCTAAGAGAAGGTTAACGCATAGTGGGTTTTTATCGTCTTATAAAGAAATCTTAAAGGACGACTCTATAATCGAGTTTAAAACTGATAATAGAGGGCTATTTGAATATAGTTTACAGTCGATGAATGCGTTTGGCATGAGATTTCAAGCACTTAATCTGGATGTACATGATAATGAACCAGAAGATAATATCAGAACTGAGTACGAGGAGAAATTCTCGAGCCGTGGTCATAAAATATACTGGATTCAAGCATCTTTCTAAGGAAAGGTGCTTTTTTATATTCGTGTATTATCCTATAAAGAATGTTAAAATAATAGGATAAGAAGAATAGAGTGGAGGAATATGATGACACAGTTCAATTTTGATAAACACACCACGCGTGAAGGTACATATAGTGTGCAATACGACGGCACAGAAGCTTTATTTGGACAGACAGGCCTAGCACCATTTTGGATTGCCGATATGGATATCCAAACACCAGAAGTAATTCGCGACGCGATTAAAGCGCGTCTAGATAATGGGATATTTGGCTACACAATGTGGCAGAATGAGCGTTTTTATGGGCCGATTAAACATTGGTGGAAGACTCGTTTTAATGTCGAGCTTGATAATGATAATATCCACTATGCAGCTTCAGTTTTATACACTGTAGGTGAAGTAATCAGACAAGTGACGGAGGAAGGTGATGGCGTCATTCTAACGACACCTTCATACAATTCATTCCCTAATTTAATTAAAGGAAATGATAGAAAGATTGTGGAATCCCCTTTAATTTACGATGCTGAAGTTAAAGAATACTTCTTAGACGTAGAAGGCTTCACTAAACTTTGTGAAGACGATTCAGTCACGCTTTATATTCACTGTAATCCTCATAATCCAACAGGCAAAGTTTGGTCTAAAACAGAATTAGAAACCATTAAAGGTATTTGCCAGGACAATAATGTGTATTTGATTAGCGATGAAATCCATATGGACTTTGTAAGACCTAAGGAAGATTTTGTATCAATGGTTTCCTTAATCAATGAAAATGATCCTGTATTAATTACAACTGGCCTTGGTAAATCGTTTAACCTGGCAAGCTTACCTCATTCGTATTTCCTAACTAAAGATAGAAACATTACACAGGATATTAATAAAGCTATGGGGGGGACGCTATAACGTAAATACAGCTTCCAGTCTCGCCTTAGCAGCAATCGAAGCCGCTTATAATGAATGCGGTGAATGGATGGACGAATTGAACGTTTATATTGAGGGCAATTTTAAATATATTAGCGACTATATCGATGAACATCTCGCTGATGATTTATCATTTGATATTCCAAAAGCGACATACTTAGGGTGGATTAGTTTTGAAAAATCAGGATTGGATGCTGACCTTGTTCACAAAGCACTTGTTGAAATTGGGGGTATTGCTGTCTCACCAGGTAAGTTGTATTTAGATCATGAAAATAAGCACTTCAGATTTAATGCAGCATCACCTAGATACAGAATTGAAGATGGTTTAGAGAGAATTAGAAAAACTTTCGAACAGATAAAATAAAAAAATCATGGAGATTACTGAATAGTAATCTCCATGATTTCAGCTGTATAAGGGTCAGCTAGGAAGTTATACTTCACAGCATTGTCATCGTTACCGACATGTAAAACCCCACTGATTGTATTTGTGTTGAGTCCGAAACGGTTTCTTCCGTCTGCTTGATAGTCTAATGAGATAAATGAAATATCCTCAAATTGTAGATGAAGATTATCAACAATTTTCTTAGTGTCGACTCTACGATGTAGACTCAACCACACAATTAATGGCACTACAGTCACAGCTAATAATGTAAATATAATTAAATTACGCTTCATATGTACATCCTCCTTAAAGCTCAGTTTACCATAGAATATAAGGGAAATAACAAGAAAAAGGGGTAATTTTATGGAACTATCACAAAAGACTTTAGAAAGAATGAAAACTTTAACGGAACTTCACGGTGCACCAGGGTTTGAAGATCAAGTTAGAGATTATATGAGAAGAGAGTTAAAAGACAATGCAGATGAACTAATCCAAGATGGTCTTGGAGGTATCTTTGCAGTTAAAAGAAGTAAGAAAGAGAATGCACCAAAAGTCATGGTAGCTGCACACATGGACGAGGTTGGCTTCATGGTCACTGAGTTAACAGATAATGGATTCATCAAATTTACACCACTAGGTGGATGGTCAACAGATGTTTTGTTAAGTCAACGTTTTAGTGTTCGAACTTCAGACAATGAGGAAATTACTGGTGTAATTGGTAGTGTCCCAGTTCATTTTAGAAGAGGAAACAATAAGGAAACTAAAATTGAGGACATGCTGCTTGATGTCGGTGCAGATTCTAAAGAAGAACTTCTAGAGATGGGAATTAATTTAGGCGACTCAATCGTACCTAAAGTTGATTTCCAAGTACTTAAAAATGAGAAGAAAATACTCGCTAAGGCCTGGGACAATCGTTATGGCTGCTTAATTGCCATTGAAGTCTTAGAGGCACTTAAAGATGTAGAATTAGACTGTGACTTATACATTGGAGCAAATGTTCAAGAAGAAGTCGGTCTTCGTGGTGCGAAAGCAAGTGCGAATTTAGTACAGCCAGATATTGCTTATGTTGTTGATTGTTCACCAGCAAACGACATGTTAGGTAAGAAAGATGACATGGGTAAAATTGGACAAGGCACATTATTGAGACTGATGGACAGAACAATGATTTTAGCGCCTAAGATGAGACAGTTCTTAATAGACACAGCTGAAGAAAATGATATTAAGTACCAATACTATACTTCACCAGGTGGAACAGATGCAGGGAGTATCCATGTATCTAATGATGGTGTCGTGAGTGCTGTAGTCGGAATTTGTTCCCGCTATATTCATACTGCAAACTCGATAATTAATTACGAAGATTATCTTCATGCAAATAAATTGTTAACTGAACTAATTAAAAAATCAAATAGAGAAACAATTGAAGAACTAAGAGGATAAACGATGAAGAAAATATTACATCGATGGTTTATCGAAGCGATGAGCTTTATGGCGTTAGGCTTGTTTGGATCCTTAATCATCGGTTTGATTATAAATACTATCGCTAAATACATCCCTATCTTAAGTGGGTTTTCAGCCATCGGAGACGCGGCTCAGAGTGTTACAGGTGCCGCCATTGGTGCAGCAATCGCTTATGGTTTAAAATCCCCACCACTCGTTATATTTTCAACACTTGCAGTCAGTCAATATTCTTATGACCTAGGTGGTGCAGCAGCATCTTATATTGTGGCACTGATTGTGATAGAGCTCGCAAGATTATATCAGAGTAAAACAAAGCTTGATATCATCATCACCCCTTTATTAACCTTAACAATTGGGCTCTTTAGTGCCTCCTTTATTGGTGAGGCTGTAGGTGGCGTGATGACAGGTCTTGGTGACATTATCATGTTTTCAACAGACCAACAACCTTTTGTTATGGGTGTCTTGGTCAGTGTCGTGTTCGGAGTGACGCTCACTGCACCATTATCTAGTGCTGCCTTGGCTTTAATGTTAGATTTAAATGGATTAGCAGCTGCTTCAGCAGTCATTGGATGTTGTTGTCACATGGTCGGTTTAGCTGCGATGAGCTATAAAGATAATGGTATTTCTGGTGTGATCTCTATAGGGGTAGGTACATCGATGTTACAAGTACCAAATATTCTAAGAAATCCATTTATCATCATACCACCAGTATTATCGAGTGCGATCATTGCACCGATTATGACTGTGTTTTTCCCCATGGCTAACAATGCTGCTGGTGCAGGAATGGGAACGAGCGGTTTTGTTGGTCAAATAATGGCGATTGAAACGATGGGCTTATCAGTATCAACAATCGTTTTGATATCAGTATTTCATATTATTTTACCTCTGATTATTACTTTGATATTCTATAAGCTGTTTAGTCACTTCGGCTTTATAAAAGCGGGAGATCAAGTGATACGTTTAGGGAAATAAATGTAGGAGGTCACCATGAATATATATAAATTTAAAAACTTAATTATTGAAAAATTGAATGAAAAAAATCTTGAGTTTAAAGAAAAGTTTGATAGGGAAGAAGAAACACTCAGAGTTGAGAGAACAGATAATGGAAAGGGCATTACAGTAGCCTTGTCTAAAGCTTTAACAAAGGCGAAGAATGACGGTTCTCTCATTGATGAAATTGTCTATTATATTGATGAGTCACTCAGAAGAATGGGTGAAGAATCGATTGATCCAAAAGACGCGATGGTTTACCCAGTCATCCGTGCGACTAGTTTCCCAACTGAAACTAAGGATGGTAAACACTTTATTGTTGAAGCACATACGAATGAAACTAATATCTATTATGCGATTGATTTCGAAAAGAGCTATCGACTCATTGATGAAAGTCTACTAGAAGAAATGAGCATGTCAAAAGAAGACATGAAGGTGCTTGCAAATAACAACTTAAAGAATTTAAAAATCGACTTGAAGAAGGAAACGATTCAAGAAAATGACTTTTATTTCGTCAATCACAACGACGGTTATGATGCTTCTAGAATATTAAATGTTGATTTTTTAAATGATATGTTGAGTCAAACAGAAGGTGAAATGTTAGTTGGACTGCCTCACCAAGATGTGTTGATTATTGCAGATTGTAAAAATAATGTTGGTTATGACATCATGGCTCAAATGATGATGCAGTATTTTGCAGAAGGTCTAACACCAATTACGTCGCTGTCGTTCTCTTATGACGGAGATAAGCTTCAACCAGTGTTTATTCTAGGGAAACAAAGGAACTATAATAAAAAGAAAAATGATGAAGAATAGAGGGAATACTTTTGAGAATCACATACAATAAAGATCATATCGGTGATGTTTTACTTGTCACGATGAAAAAAGCAGATACAGTTTCATATGATACCAGAGGCGATATTACGTTAATCAAAGATGGCAATGAAGTTATTGGTTTAAATATCTTCAACGCTTCAAGTCATTTTGACAATTTAGATACATCTTACAAAGACTATGAAAAAATGGTGCCTTTGATCAACGAACTTTTATCAAAAAATGATATTGAGTCTCTCGAATTTGATCTAAAGCCTAAATTTATAGTAGGTAAAGTAATAGAGAAGACACCACACCCAGATGCTGATAAACTAAATGTAACAAAAGTTGATGTAGGGACTGAACTATTACAGATCGTCTGTGGGGCCCCGAATGTTGATGTAGAACAAAAAGTTGTCGTGGCATGTAATGGTGCGATTATGCCAAATGGTCTTTATATTAAGCCGTCTGTCTTACGTGGTGTAAATTCAAACGGTATGATTTGTTCTAAAAAGGAATTGAACTTAGAAGATGACGGGGTAAAAGGTATCTACGTCCTCGATGATAGTTATAATGTCGGAGAAATTTTTTCAGTCTAGTAAAGGTGTGATGAAATGACTAGAAGAAGGCGTGAGTTTAACAGAGAACGCTCAAATAAAGAAGACAAGAAAGAATCTTTTAAATTTCCTATGGATTTAGATGGTTCAAATCTAGTAAATGATGATCGTAGTGTCGAAGCGCCGTCTAATTCGACACCTGACTATGTTAAGCGACCTAAAAGAGAGTCAAGACATCTAGACACAAAACCATCTGTTAAAAGACCAACACGTTATACAATCTTAAAAGCAAGAGAAGTGCCATCTGCAATCCACGGCCTAAACAAAAAATCAAATCCTGTAGATGAGCGCGAAAGATATTTAGAGAAATTTAAGAACTATAATTCTGTCATTGTTGACAACATTGTTAAAGAAAGACAGAAAAAAGAAAAACGTAAGAATGTGCTTAAGCGTAAAGAGCAGCAACGTCGTTTAGATTTAGCGCTTGAAGAGAAGAAGCGTAAGGTACAAAAAGCGAATGGTGAAGTGAAAGGAACTGGGGCAACTGTAACGAAAAAGGACAATGAGGCTCTAAGTGTATTAGGCTCTAAACAAGATAGCTTAAAACAAAAGCAACAAGCGGTGACAGCTAAACGGGTTGGACCAAACGTGAGCCAACCTGGAGTGAGTATATTAGGTCAGGCACAAAATAGTCGCTATAAAGAAATGGATAAGTCATTAAGTGAACGCATCAATCAAGCTTTTGATACACTAGATGTTGAGGGAAGAGTGATTGATTACACTTCTAATGGTATTATAGGACGCTATGAAGTAAAACTTAATCGTTCATTCAGAGTGTCTAATATTCCGCGTTTAAATAAGGCACTAAAAGAAGCACTCGGTTTAGAACATTTACGCATAATGTCTTCCTTAATCGGTGCATCAAACATCGGCCTAGAAGTACCTTTACAAAATGTAAGCCCAATTCATTTTAGAACACTATTTGAATCCAGTAGCTTAAAACTCAGAAAGAATGATTTAAAGTTTGCTGTCGGAAAAACAGTGGATGATAAAATCTTCTCATACGAGCTATCAAAGGCAGGTCATATTTTAATATATGGTAATCAAGTGAATTACGATGTGCATCCAATAGATAATATTTTGTTGTCATTGTTAATGAATCATAACCCTCATGACTTAAATACATCTGTTGTCGCAGAATCAGATGACTATGATGATTACCTAGATGTACCTCATGCTTTTGGTTCTAAAATTAGTCCATCACATCCCGATGCATTGCTAGAAATTTTAACTGAACTAAATGAACGTAATGTTCAGTTTAGACGAGCACATGTCAGAAATATTCAAAGCTATAACAATCGTGTTAAATATGAAAGCCAAAAATCAACGATGGTAGTTATTATTGATGACTTAGAAACATTAATTAATAACGAAAACGCTGATGTCCCAAGGGCGCTTGTGCAAATTTTACGTCAAGGTAAGCCCTTAGGTATACATGTTTTGGCAAACTTTAAAAATAAAGATAATGGCATTAGATATGAACTTTTACAATTAATGCAGACAAAAATTTCCTTCTTCGACAAAGATAATGGTGCTGTAAATACCGCACATGAGTTGACAGAAGGTAACGATACGTTAGTTGTCATTCCGACTTCTAATAAGCCTAACCGTGTGTCGATTGGAACAATTGATAACAGTGTAAGGCAAAGTGTGTTTGATCACATAAAACATAATAATCGATGAAAGATTGGTGTAATCGTGAAGAAATATCATTTTATCGGAATAAAAGGTGCGGGTATGAGTGCCTTAGCTCAGGTACTACATGACATTGGGCATACCATTCAAGGCTCTGATATTACAAATGAAGTGTTTACTGAAGGACCACTCCGTAAAAAGGGTATAAAAGTACTTCCATTCTCTGAAGATAATATTGTTGAAGGGATGACATATATAGCAGGTAATGCTTTTAAAGATGATCATCCTGAAATTAAAAAAGCGAGAGACTTAGGCTATGAAGTGGTACGTTATCATGTATTCCTTGCTGAGTTTATGAGCAATTATATATCAGTTGCAGTCACTGGGGCGCATGGTAAGACTTCTACAACAGGCCTCTTGAGTCATGTGATGAATGGTTCGGTAGATACAACTTATCTAATCGGTGACGGTACTGGTTTTGGACTACCAAAAAGTGAATACTTTACATTTGAGTCATGTGAATATAAACGCCATTTTCTGAGCTATTATCCGGACTATGCCATCATTACTAATATAGACTTTGACCATCCTGATTACTTCAAAGATATTTCAGATGTCGTTGATGCTTTTAAAGAGATGGCATCACAGGTGAAAAAAGCAATTGTTGCTTACGGTGGTGACGCTCACATACAAGAGATAAAAGATTTAGGGAAAAAAGTCGTGACTTACGGTATTGATAGCGATGATGATATTGTTGCAGAGAATGTTGTCGTTAGTGAGAAAGGTACAACCTTTGATGTAAAAATTGATGGCGCCTACTTTGAAACTTTTAAAACACCAATGTTTGGTGACCATTTAATTTTAAACTCACTTGCTGTCATCGGAATTGCTTACTTAGAAAAATTAGATATTGAAGCGATTAAAGCTTCATTCTTAAGCTATGGTGGCGTCAAACGTCGATTTTCAGAAACTAAACTTCACAACATGGTGATCGTCGATGATTATGCACATCACCCAAAAGAAATTGAAGCAACTTTAGAAACCGCACGTAAAAAGTACCCAAATAGAGAGATTATTTCAGTCTTTCAACCGCACACTTTCTCACGAACAGAGAAATTCTTAAAGGAATTTGCAACAGCCTTATCTGCTTCAGATAAAGCCTATATTGTTGATATATTTGGGTCGGCTCGGGAAGCAAGCGGTAATTTAACGTCAAGAGATTTAGTTTATTTAATAGACGGTGCAGAATCTCTGTCGGAAGCAAACTTAGAAAGTTTAGATCAACACTCAGATGGAGTGATTATCTTTATGGGTGCTGGAGACATTCAAAAATATGAAAAACGCTTCACAGAATTATTATCTTAATTAATAAAATAATTGAAATTTATGTTTATTGATATGAAATTTAGGCTATGATAATTAAGAAAACAGTTAAGAAATATTGGAGGCGTTAAAATGGATTGGCAAATAGTTTTATACATTGCCGCAGGCATAGCTGCGATTGCATTTTTAGTATTATGTATCGCGATTGCAGTTGTATTATTCTCAGTTAAGAAAAACTTAGACCACGTAGCTGATACACTCGATGGTTTAGATGGTCAAATTCAAGGTATTACACGTGAATCTACTGACTTACTTCACAAATCAAACAGACTTGTTGAAGATATTCAAGGTAAATCAGAAAAACTTAATGCCGTTGTAGATGCTGTTCAAGGTGTTGGTTACTCTGTGACTAACTTGAATGATTCAGTTGATCGTGTGACAAATTCAATTACTCACAACATTTCACAAAATGAAGAGAAAATCTCACAAGTTGTTCAATGGTCAAATGTTGCAATGGAAATTGCAGACAAGTGGCAGCTAAGAAAACAACAAAGAAATAATGCTTACGGTAAGGTTAACGTACAAAATGACGAAAACTTGTAAGTGTAATGATTAATCCTATTTGGAGGTAAAATCATGGAAACGTACAATAGAGACAGACACATTCAAGGCATCGACACATATGATGCCACTGTCGAACGATCTACTGGCAGAGACTTCACTTTCGGACTTGCACTTGGTCTTTTAGCAGGTGTAGTCGGGGGATTGTTTATCGCACCGAAATCGGGAGATGCATTACGCGATGACATTAAACGACTACAGGATTCAGTTAAGAATGAGGACGGACACGATGGTCCCTCATTTACTGAAGTGTTAGATGAGAAGTTTGGAGATGTTAAAGAGAAAGTGCTTCACAAGAAAGCAGAACTAGATGAGAAATCTAGAGTGAAGAAACTTGATTCTGAGGATGTCCAAGCTCAAAAGAGAGCAATAAGAGATGAAGTCGCAGATGATAATTTAGACAAAGCGAATGTTGTTGATATGTCAAAATACGTCGATAAGTAAGCTTTTCAAATAAAAGAATATGAGTATTTTATTCAGTCACTACATGTGACTGAATTTTTTGTTATAATGTTTGTATATTTGTGCTATGAGAGTGCTAACATTTTTGATATATTAATATATATAAAACGCTTACATTTCACTATTAGACTCGGAGGGATATTATGACAGTAACGATATACGATGTGGCTAGAGAAGCAAAAGTCTCCATGGCAACAGTTTCTAGAGTCTTAAATGGTAATCCAAATGTCAAACCAGAAACAAGGAAAAAAGTAAAAGATGTTATAGACAGGTTAAACTATAGACCAAATGCTGTAGCGAGAGGTCTGGCAAGTAAAAAAACAACGACGGTCGGCGTTATTATTCCTGATATATCAGACCTTTATTATTCTGCACTGGCAAGAGGCTTAGAAGATATTGCAGAAATGTATAATTATCAAATTATTATTACAAATACAGATCAGGATCCAAGAAAAGAGGAAGATGCCTTCTTAAACTTAGTGAGTAAACAAGTTGATGGTATTGTATTTCTCGGAGGTAAGTTAAACGATAAGGTAAGAGAAGATATTTCTTCATCAAATGTGCCTGTTGTAATCTGTGGTAGTGGGGAAGTTGAAAGTGATATACCGAGTGTCAACATTAACTATTTTGAGGCTGCTAAAGAAGCCACAACAAAATTTATTAAAGATGACACGAAAAACATCGGTTTCATTACTGCTGGCTATTCACGTTTCCAAGAAAACCGTATGGTTGAAGGTATGAAAGCCGCTTATAAAGAAGCTGGATTAAATGGTGATGACTATTTAATGGTTGAAGATGCTGCTGATTATGATAGTGGTAAAGAAATTTTCGGTGATCTGATGAACAAAGAAAGAGATGCAGTAATTGTCATTAGTGATGAAGCTGCAATCGGTATTTTACACGGTGGTCATGACCACGGCGTTGCGATGCCACAAAGGTTACAGATCATCAGCTGTTCAAATACAAGGCTTGTTACAATGGTTAGACCGAAAATTTCAAGCATAGCAGTGCCACTTTATGATTTAGGTGCTGTGGGCATGCGTTTATTAACAAAATTAATGAACGAAGAGACTGTGGATACGACAATGGTTGAATTACCACACCGTATCGATTATAGAACGACAACTAGATAATATACACAATAACGCTTACTTAAGATGGACATTATAGTCTGTCTTAAGTAGGTGTTTTATTTTATGATAAAGTAAAAAAGCGTATGCTTCGATTTTGGGCATACGCTTTACACTTATTGTTCAAAATACATTAAAATTCGATTTAAAGTATTATGATTTTTCTCTGTTATTTCCTTTCGTCGAGGAATTTCCATATAATCTTCTAGTGTATCCTCCCAATTGAGCGGAAAAACGACCTTGCATTCATCTTTATATCTTTCTATAAAGCAAGTAGGCAAGGGACCTCTCGGTGCTTCTTCTTCATTCATAGCCAACCAAATTTGACTCCACATTCTTGGAACGACCTGCCATATGTTATAGCCACCACCACCGATAGCAATCCATTTACCGTTCGTATATTGATCGGCCATTTTTTTAACAAACCTAGGTATTTCTTCAAATGATTTTGACGTCAATGATAAGTGAGTCATTGGATCTCTAAAATGTGCATCGACACCATTTTGACTGAGTATGATATCAGGTTTGAATTTTTGAATCGCCCCTTCTAAAGATTTTTTGAACACTTCTAGAAAGGAATCATCTTCAGTGAATGCATCGATTGGTAAGTTGACCGCATATCCAAATCCTTCTTCAGTCCCTCTCTCTGTAACACTACCTGTCCCTGGAAAGAGGTAACGGCCTGTTTCATGTATAGATAAGGTCGCAACATCATTACGTCCGTAAAAAGTCCATTGAACACCGTCGCCGTGATGAGCATCTGTATCTACATAGAGTACAGTCTTATTATAATTTTGGACGATGTATTCACAGGCAACTGCAGCATCGTTATAGATACAAAAGCCACTCGCCTTACCACTAAATCCGTGATGAAGTCCTCCAGATAAATTAACGGCTTGATTCGTTTTCCCGGTCATAACAAGGTCCACTGCCGTTAAGGTAGCTCCGACAAGTAGGGCAGACTTTTCATGCATATCTTTGAAACTCGGGGTATCCTCTGTTTCTAAACCATATTTAATCAACTCTTCAGTAGATAACAAATTATGACCTGCATCTTGAACAGCTTGAATATATGCCTTTGAGTGAACCAGGGAAAGTTCCTTAATGGTGGCAGTTCTTGGTTTAACAATATGTTCTGTAGTTAAATAACCACTGTCTTTTAACAAGTCAGTGGTCAACTTTAGCCGCATCTGATTAAAAGGATGACTGTCACTAAAGCGATATTTTAATAATTCATCATCATAAATATATAGTGGTTTCATCAGTGCATCCCACCCGGACTAATCACATTAAAGCCTGAGGCTTCTAATTTTTCTATTGCGATGAGTGGATTCATTGCCTCAATTCTTAAGACAATGATTTTGTTGCCTTTGACTTCAGTATTTGGGTAAATTGAAATACTGGCGATTTTAATGTTTAAATCTTTAAATATTTTACCTAAATCATATATAATTCCCATCCGGTCCTTGATATCAATTTCGATAATTGAACCTGGTTCTCTAATACCTGTTAATTCTAAAAATGTATTTAACATATCCTTTTGAGTGACAATGCCCACTAACGCCTTACCGCTCATCACAGGGATTGCACCAATACTATAATGGTAAAAGTCCTTGGCGATTTCTTCGACGAAATCTAATGGATGACAAGTCGTTACTTGTTGTCTCATAATTTTTTTAAGTTCCAGGTCCAAAGAAATTTCAGTATCACCACCTGCAATGGAGGGAAGGGCAAGGTTGAGGTCTTTATCGGAAATAATACCTACAAGCTCGCCGGCATCGTTAACAATCGGTACGTGTCGAATTGATAAGCTGCTCATCATGTTCATTGCATCGTGGATTGTATCATTCTCATGTAGAGTTTTAACTGGGCGGGTCATAATCTTTTCTACTAACATTCAATACGCACCTTTCGTCAGATTAAAAATCTGTTTTTAAAACGAATTTCATCAAATTGTTGCATTTGCTCATCATTTATATTGCGGCCGATTCTCGCCATTAAAGTATTGGCTGGATGGCCAGTGATTTCTGGGTCATTCGTTTGAAACACTTCATAGCCTGCACGTTTCATCAATTTAATCATTAAATTTTTATATTCATAGACATCGAGACCACTGTTTTTCAAGTCCCAGTGCCAGTAATATTCTGTCGTAATTATGATGTAATTTTCGACAAAATGATCCTTGATTGATAACTCTAACATGTGGCTAGCTAGGTTATAACCTCTAAATGGTAAAGTGACTTCTACTGCACCGAGTTCCATTATGAAGGGGAGGTTTCCATCTGACCATCTCTCAAGTGGGTCGGGATGTAAAAAAGTGACGTAACCAATAATATGGTTATCAATTCTGCATATAATAATGCGACCTTCATTTAAATCTGCAATTTCTAAAAGTGCTTGGAATTGATCTTTTGGCTGCCGAAAGGCATCTAAACCATCATCAAAAGTAAATTGATTAAGCTCATTTGAAGTGAGTGGACCTTCTATAATAACAGTGTAATCGTCAGCGCTAGTTTCAGTTTTATAGTACGTTTTTTGATGCTTCAACGAAACACCCCTTAGTGAAATTTATATACGTTACTACTCATTTATATTATATATTAGAGTGAATATATACTAAAGTGAAAACGGTTTATTTTTTTGTGGGAAAATTCAAGGAATTTAGTCTTTTTCATAGAATTTTAAATCAACTTTCAATATAATGGCTATATAAACGGAATAAATATTACAAACAAGGGGCGTCGTTAAGATGAAAGTAGAAACATATAAAGCAACAGATCAACAAGCAAACATGCCGAATTACGAAGCGGCGAAAGAAAACTTATCTTGGGAAGAAGTTAGCAAACAATTTTCATGGTATGAAACCGGTAAAGTAAACATGGCATATGAACTGATTGATCGTCATGTCGATGACGGATATGGGGATAAGATTGCGCTTCATTACAAATTAGATGATGAGGTTCAATCATTTACCTTTAAAGAAATTCAAGAAAAATCAAACCAAGCTGCTAATGTATTAAAAGATATAGGGGTAAAAAAAGGAGATCGTGTCTTTATCTTCATGGCACGCTCACCTGAATTATATTTCTCACTTTTAGGTGCTTTAAAGATCGGTGCAATTGTAGGTCCATTATTTGAAGCTTTCATGGAAAAAGCAGTCAAGGATAGACTAGAAAACAGTGATGCGTCAACAGTGATTACGAGTACTGAACTCGTCGGGAGAATTCCAGTTGATGAATTACCTGAATTAAAAAACGTTGTTGTTGTAGGTGATGATGTCGATGATCAATTTATTGACTATCGAAGCCTAGTAAAAGACGCATCAGTTGATTTTGAAATAGAATGGTTAGACCGAGAAGATGGCTTGATTCTGCATTACACTAGTGGTTCGACTGGTCAACCAAAAGGTGTATTGCACGTTCAAGAAGCTATGATTCAGCAATATATTTCAGGTAAATATGTTTTAGATTTAAAAGAAGATGATGTGTATTGGTGTACAGCTGACCCAGGCTGGGTAACAGGTACATCTTACGGCATTTTTGCACCTTGGTTGAACCGTTCAACAAATGTCATCGTAGGTGGAAGATTTTCACCTGAATCATGGTATGATGCTTTAGAAAAGCTAAAAGTAACGGTTTGGTATAGTGCACCTACGGCCTTTAGAATGCTGATGGGTGCAAGTGATGATATTGTTGAAAAATATGACTTATCATCACTAAGACATATCTTATCAGTTGGTGAACCTCTAAATCCAGAAGTTGTAAAATGGGGAATGGACGTGTACGGTCTAAGAATCCATGATACATGGTGGATGACAGAAACGGGTGCACATATGATTGTCAACTTCCCATCTATTGACATTAAGGCAGGTTCAATGGGTAAACCACTACCAGGTATAGAAGCAACAATAGTTGATGACCAAGGACAAGAGTTACCGCCTAACCGTATGGGGAACCTTGCACTTAAAGCAGGTTGGCCAGCGATGATGAGAGAGATTTGGAAAAATAAACCTAAATATGATTCTTATTTCATCGGTGACTGGTATATTTCCGGCGACTCAGCTTATATGGATGAAGAAGGTTATTTCTGGTTCCAAGGGCGAGTGGACGATGTCATCATGACAGCTGGTGAAAGAGTTGGACCATTTGAAATCGAATCGAAACTTGTTGAACATGAGGCAGTTCAAGAAGCGGGTGTGATTGGTAAGCCTGATCCAATTCGAGGTGAAATTGTTAAGGCATTCATTGCTTTAAGAGATGGTTATGAACCTACCGATGAATTGAAAGAAGAAATTAGAGTGTTCGTGAAAAATGGTTTAGCTGCACACGCTGCACCAAGAGAAATTGAATTTAAAGATAGTCTTCCTAAAACACGCAGTGGTAAGATTATGAGACGTGTACTAAAAGCTTGGGAATTAGACTTGCCGGCGGGCGATTTATCATCCATGGACGATAACTAAATCATAAATTTATTGAAAAAATTCACAAATAACGGAAAGTCGACCGCTTTTTATGGTCGATTTTCTTTTTTTATGTAATAATGATAGTGGAGTTGTGAAATCGATTTACAACGTACAACATTTATTTAGGAGCTGAGAAGATGGCACATTTGACTGACCAGGAAATTGCTTCCAAAGCAACATTACAACCGATCCAGGATATTGCTAAAAAAGCAGGTATTCCTGAAGATGCGTTAGAAATGTATGGTAAATATAAGGCTAAGGTTGACATCAACAATTTAGAAGGTAACAAAGAAGATTCTAAGATTGTATTAGTATCTGCGATGAACCCTACACCAGCTGGTGAAGGTAAATCAACGGTAACTGTTGGCCTAAGTGATGCATTCAACAAAATTGGTAAGAATGTAATGGTTGCTTTACGCGAACCTTCATTAGGACCTGTAATGGGTGTTAAAGGTGGCGCAACTGGTGGTGGACAAGCACAAGTTCTACCTATGGAAGAAATTAACCTTCACTTTAACGGTGACTTACACGCGATTACTACAGCGAATAACGCGTTAAGTGCTTTTATTGACAACCACATTCACCACGGTAACAAGTTAAACATTGATCCACGCCGTGTGAGCTGGAAACGTGTTATCGACATGAATGACCGTGCTCTACGTGAAGTTGTTGTTGGTCTAGGTGGACCGACTAAAGGTGTTCCTCGTCAAGATGGTTTTGATATTACAGTAGCTAGTGAAATTATGGCTATTCTTTGTTTATCAAATGACATCATGGATCTTAAAGAAAAATTATCTAAAATTGTATTTGGTTACACATATGACAAAAAACCTGTAACAGTTGGGGAGCTTGAAGTAGAAGGTGCATTAGCATTACTTCTTAAAGAAGCAATCAAACCTAACTTAGTACAGACTATGGAAGGTACACCTGCTCTAATTCACGGTGGGCCATTCGCTAACATTGCACATGGTTGTAACTCAATCATTGCAACAAACACTGCTAGACAACTTGCAGACATCGTTGTTACTGAATGTGGATTTGGTTCTGACTTAGGCGGAGAGAAATTCATGGATATTAAAGCACGTATGGGTGGATTCAAACCTGATGCGATCGTTTTAGTTGCTACAATCCGTGCGCTTAAGATGAACGGCGGGGTTGCAAAAGCTGACTTAGGTGAAGCAAACGTTGATGCACTTAAAGAAGGTGTTGCTAACCTAGGTAAGCACATCGAGAACGCTCGTAAATTTGGTGTAGAACCAGTTATTGCTTTAAATGACTTCGTAACAGATACTGACGAAGAAAGAAACTTCGTTCTTGACTGGTGTAAAGAGCAAGGCGTACGCGTTGCACTTACACAAGTTTGGGAAAAAGGTGGAGAAGGCGGCGTTGCACTTGCAGAGCAAGTACTTGAAGCTGTTGAAGCAGGAAATGACTTCCACCACTTATATGAAGATGAATTACCAATCGCTGACAAGATTGAAAAAATTGTTACTGAAGTATACGGCGGTGACGGCGTAGTACTTACAGACAAAGCTAAAAAACAAATTGCTGATATCGAAGCGAACGGCTGGGGCAACTTCCCGGTATGTATGGCTAAGACTCAGTACTCATTATCAGATGATCCTAAGAAACTTGGACGTCCATCAGGCTTCACTGTAACTGTTCGTGAAGTTATCGCTAAAGCAGGTGCAGGATTCGTTGTTGCACTGACTGGTGATATCATGACAATGCCTGGACTTCCTAAAGTTCCTTCTGCAAATAACATGGATGTTAATGCAGACGGATCTTCAACAGGATTATTCTAAAGATAAGTTAAAACACTCGATGCTAAGCTGACCTGCTACCTCCTAAGTTTACAGATGAATTAAAAAATCTGTAGACTTAGGAGGTTTTATTATGGCTCGACATCGTAGTTTTGAAGAAAAAATTAGTATTATTGAATACTACTTGAAGCATGGTAGCCAGCAAGACACACAAAAGAAATTTAATGTAAGCATCCAAAGTTTAAAAGATTGGATGAGATTATATCAAGAGAAGGGCCCTGAAGCTTTGAGACATGAGCCCAAGCATCAGACATACACAAAAGCATTTAAGTCAATGGTGGTAGAGGAGTATCTTAATCAATCCATTAGTTATAGAAGCTTAGCTATAAAATACAATATTCGTACCCATTCTACTGTAAAGAAATGGGTTAAGGCGTATACTGAAGGTAAACGAGTTAAATCTACCTTCGGAGGTAAGCCATTGATGGTTAAGTCAAGACAGACCACATACCAAGAACGATTAGACATTGCACAGTATTATGAGGCAAATGAAGTGAGTATTCGTGAACTATCTGAGCTTTTTGATGTCACCTATCAGCAAGCTTATCAATATGTGAAAAAATATGAAGCAGCTGGAAAGTATGGTTTAGAAGACCGACGCGGCAAGCGAAAGCCTGAAGATGCATTGAGTGAAGTCGATCAATTGAAACGCGCGCTAGAACAAGAGCGTCGTCAACGTCGGAAAGTGGAAGTAGAGAATGCGTTTCTAAAAAAGTTGGAAGAACTCGAGCGGAGACAAAAATAAGCCGAGTTCGTGGCCATAGGGTGCATGAAGCCATTACTGAATTACACAGGGTCGGCTATACAATCTCGGAACTATGTGCGGTCGCAAATATCAGTCGTCAAGCATATTATAAATATTTGAACCGTCAGCCCCCACAATATGAGATTGAGAATGCAGTCATCGCATCCACCATTGCTGAGTTATACCTAAAATATAAAGGTGTCCCTGGATATCGAATGATGCGTCATCTAGTGAATCGCCAACTTAATACCGCATACGGTGCGAGACGTATCTTACGCATCATGCGACTCATGGGTATACAATCCGTCACACGTAAAAAGAAACAAGTCCGCACACAGAAATCTGGTGATTTGACTGCAACAAATACATTGGGTCGACAGTTCGTTTCTGAATTTAAGAATGAGAAATGGCTAACGGATGTTACAGAATATAAGCTTAAGAATGGCTCGCGTGTCTACATGTGTGCGATATTGGACTTATTTGATAATAGTATTGTCGCCCATCGTTTTAGTTTGAGGAATAATAATCAACTTGTGTTGGATACGTTTAAAGCTGCTTTAAAGTGCAATCCACTGGCTTCACCCATGGTGCACAGTGACCGAGGATACCAGTTTACCTCTTATGGTTTTAGACAACTGTTAAATGTGAATCAGATGACTCAGAGCATGTCTAGAGTGGGGAAATGTATTGATAATGGGCCGATGGAGTCATTTTTTGGTAAGTTAAAATCAGAGCGTTATCACTTAGTTAGAAAGTCAGGTGGCTATGCCACCTACCAACACCTGGTGGAAGATCTCAATCATTATATCCATTTTTATAACCATGAACGACCACAAGATGTGCTGTTTGGTTTGACACCAATCGAACTTCGTCGTGTGGCTGCATAAAAAAACTGAGATATGAACATGTTCATATCCCAGAGAAAAATTTATTTTATTCAACTGTAAACTTAAGTGACATCAGGTCAAGCATCGAGTGTTTTTTTAATGAAATTAATAGATTATCAAATAAAAAGGGTGGGAATATATTCCCACCCTTTTGCAAGTATTTAGTTCTCGTCCTCGTCCTCATCTTCGTCATCACTTGAGCTACTACTTGAAGAACCTCTTGGAACTCTATAAGTGTCATCGTAAGTTCTCGTTACAGTTCCTCTTAGATCTCCGTTAGATAGACTAGGGTCAATACCTGCACCCATTCTTGCTTGAATTGCGGGATCATTTAGAGAACTCTTATCACTGAATTGTGTATCTTCAGCAATTAAACCTTCAATTGGACGATCCATACTTCTTGAACAATCATCTTCTAATTCCATCGTTAATGCACAGAAATCTTCTGTTCTAACTGATGATGGTTGTTGGAATTCTTCGTATGCACCCATCGTTTCTGGAGCTACTGCAGTTAAAGCTTGTGCCATGTTTCTCCAGTTGTAGATATGCGGATGTGTTTCCGCATCAGTATCATAAACTTGAGGAATATTTCTGTCATAACCCATCCATATTCCTAAGGTAACTTTAGGGTTAAAACCAATCATCCAAGAATCAACAAACTGTTCTGATGTACCCGTTTTTGCTGACCAATCGTAAACGTCACTGACTGCTTCATAGTAATCTTTAATATGGTAAACCGAACCAGAAACAAAGGATTCTTTCAACATATCTGCCATTAAGAATGAAGTAGATTCCTTAAATACTCGAGTTGGATCGCCTTGGTGTTCATAGACAACTTCACCTGTTGGAGAAGTAATCTTTTCAATCATATAACTTTCATTCATTTCACCTTGATTACCGAAAGTAGAAAAGGCATCGACATTGCTTTCAACTGACGTATCGAGTGGACCAAGTGGTAATGAAGTAATACCAACGAGTTGTTCAGGTACACTCATATTCATTGCATCTAAGTACTGATATGGATCATGATTTCTAACTTCTGACCATAATCTCAAGGTACTTAAGTTGTAAGAGTTACTGAGTGCGTGTTTAGCAGAAACTAAGCCATATTCGTCACCAGAGTAGTTTGCTGGTTGATAGCCATTGTTGTTGAACTCTTCATCGAGTAATACAGTGTCAGGTACGATGAGTCCTTCTTCAATAGCTGGTGCATAAGTACTGAGTGGTTTCATAGTCGAACCTGCCTGACGTGTTGTTTGAGTTGCGTGGTTAACTTCTGAGTTTTCATAGTTACGGCCGCCGACAAAACCTAATATCTTACCAGACTGATTATCTTTTAAGACCATACCAACTTCATGATCAAGAATTTCCTCTTCCTCACCTTGAACGGCATTCAAGGCATCTAAACTTGAGCGTTGTCCATAATAGTTGAAGTTATTATTCTTGGTGTCTTGCATTGTGTCGTAAATTTCCTTATCGATTGTTGTTTCGATTTGGTAACCTTCATTACGCAATGCATCATTTGCTTTTTGAGTATATTCTTGGTCTAAGAGTGGAGTAGAGTCAACATCCTCACGACTTACGCCTTCTTCTTCTGCCAAGATGTATTTGATGACTTCGACACCACGGCGTTCAACTTCATCGGTTAAGAACGGGTAGTTTTGGTTTGGAACAACCACACTAGAAGCCATATTTTCATAGATGTTGTAGCCGAGAGCTTGATCATGTTCTTCTTGGGTAATGACACCTTCTGTCAACATTCTTGAAAGTACGAACTCCTGACGATTCTTTCCTGCTTCTAACAGTTCGGGTTCTTTCATTGACCCATCTTGATTAAACGGTGTGTATGCATATGGGTTTTGTGGTAAACCTGCTAAAAAGGCACTCTCTGCAATATTTAACTCAGCTGCAGGTTTTCCAAAGACACCTTGAGCTGCAGATTTGATACCTGCAATGTTTTGACCATTCGCATTTCTACCAAATGATACTGCGTTTAAGTATGCTTGTAATATTTCCTCTTTCGTTAATATATTCTCGACTCTAAATGCGAGTAGTAACTCAGTCGCCTTCCTATCGAAAGTAGGGTCGTTAGTTAGCATTTGGTTTTTGACCAACTGCTGGGTAATGGTGCTACCTCCTGAACTTGCTTCACTACCAGATAATTCCTGAAGGGAAGCTCTCATAAATGCCTTAGGTACAACACCGTTGTGCTCATAAAAATGTTCATCTTCTGTAGCGATAAGGGCATTCATTACGTTTTCAGAGATTTCGTCATATGAGACGGTTTCGCGTATAAGATCTGAACGAAGTGTTCCGAGTTCTTCACCGGTACCAAAAGTCACAGACGTACTTTCAGTCATTTCCGTCAAGGCAGTTTGGATTTCATCTTCAGCGAGCACTTCCTCATCAGAAACAAGTGCTGCAAAATAGCCAAGACCGATGCTGAAAAGAAATAGTCCAAGTAGAGTAACTGCTAATAGTAAGAATAAAACAACATTCCAAATCGTATCATACGCTGTGAAGAATGTTACTCTAAGTGGAGACCCAGCTTTTTTAAAGCGGGCGACTGTATTTTGATATTTGTCCTTCGCAGTCTCGCCGTGAATCTTGTCAGTTTTCTTATCAGAGTCACTGCGCGAAAACATCTTCTTTATATTATCAATAAAGTCATTTTTCTTTTTCATGCCAACCTCCTATTAAAAAGATTATATCACATGTTTTCAGTGCTCCCTAGCGATAAAAGACCGAAAATACTATGATAATCAACCATTCCATATTAGCTTAAAATCTATAATTTTCAAGCTATAAGACCTCGCCAACTTGACTTTAATCTCCAGATTATAATATACTGATGTAAATTTAATGAATAAATTCAAGCGGTGAGACAAGTAATCTTTTTATTTGATTCAGAGAGCAGACGGATGGTGAGAGTCTGTGAGGATATCTAGATGAATACACTCATAAGTTAGTTTGAACGTCTAGAATTACGTATATTCTATTTAGAGATAAATTGTTTGGTGGTACCGTGTCAGCACCCATACTATATAGTATGGGTGCTTTTTTATTTATTAAAAAAATTATAGGAGGCTATTATGACAACTTTATTAGAAGATTTAAAATACCGTGGTATTATTTATCAGATGACTGATGAAGATGAAATCAACAAGATGTTAGAAAGTGAGAAAATTTCTTTATATTGTGGGGCCGATCCAACAGCAGATAGTTTACACATTGGCCACTTAGTCCCATTCTTAACGTTGAGACGCTTCCAGCTATATGGACATCGCCCAGTTGTCTTAATTGGCGGCGGTACTGGGATGATCGGAGACCCATCTTTTAAAGCAGATGAGCGTCAGCTTTTATCCGAAGCACAAATAGATGAAAATGTTAAGGGTATTAAAAAGCAAATGGAAACTATCTTTGACTTTAGTGATGAAAATGCTGCAGTACTCGTAAATAATAAAGACTGGTTACAAAACATCAGTTTAATATCTTTCCTAAGAGATTACGGTAAACATGTTGGGTTGAACTACATGTTATCGAAAGATGCAATCCAAACGAGATTGGAAACTGGTATTTCATATACAGAATTTACTTACACGATTTTACAAGCAATTGACTTTGGTCACTTAAATAAAGAATTCAATGTGCGCATGCAGATTGGTGGATCAGATCAGTGGGGTAATATCACTAGTGGTCTTGAATTAATGAGACGTATGTATGGTACGACGAATTCAGAAGGCTTAACTATTCCACTGATTACGAAAGCTGATGGTAAGAAATTTGGTAAGACCGAGTCAGGAAATATTTGGCTCGATAAAAACCGTACATCGCCTTATGAATTCTACCAGTTCTGGTTAAACCAATCAGATGAAGATGTTATTAAATTCTTGAAACTATTTACCTTTGTAGAACGAAAAGAAATTGAGTCACTAGAAGAATCAGTTGCAACTGAGCCACACTTAAGAAAAGCTCAAAAACGTTTAGCCGAAGAAATTACTGAATTTATACATGGTAATGACGGACTTGAAGAGGCGAAAAAAGTAACAGAAGCATTA
This sequence comes from Jeotgalicoccus sp. ATCC 8456, assembly GCF_016313225.1. Classification (NCBI taxonomy): domain Bacteria; kingdom Bacillati; phylum Bacillota; class Bacilli; order Caryophanales; family Staphylococcaceae; genus Jeotgalicoccus; species Jeotgalicoccus sp. ATCC 8456. Next base: position 137,408 of record NZ_CP066224.1, read on the forward strand.
TTTAGTGGAGATATTAAATCGTTAGATGCGAGTCAAATTAAAGATGCGCTTAAAGATGCACCATCTGCTACAGTTGAAGCTGAAGACAACAATTTAGTAAAAGTCCTTGTAAATGCTGGTATTTCATCATCAAGAAGACAAGCACGTGAGGATATTCAAAACGGTGCAATCTACATCAATGGTGAAAGACAGCAAAACTTAGAACATGAAATCTCAGAAGCGGATAAGGTAGACAATGATTTCACGGTGTTCAGACGTGGTAAGAAGAAATACACGATTGTATATTACAAATAAAAATAGGCTTGGACATGAGTCCAAAGTGCGCACTTGATCCCTTGGGAAGACAAGTGCGTTTTTTCTATACATGAGGTAATTATTGATGACGAATAGAATTTTAAAGCCATTATTCTATAAATCGTTATTGCCTAAGGGACTTATAGAATTAAAATCACAATTTAAATACAAGCACAAAAAAACGACATGAGAATCCGTAGATCCTCATGTCGTTTACTGTATTAAAAGATTAAGAACGCAGCAATAATAATAATTGGTAAGGTAATCACTGTTCTTATCAAGAAGATTGTGAAGAGTTTTCCGAGTCCTAGTGGAATCTTAGAGCCTAAAATTACACCACCGACTTCTGATAAGTAGATTAACTGGGTAATACTCATGGCACCAACAATGAAGCGGGTCATGTCTGATTGTACGCCTTCAATTAAAATCGCTGGTAGGAACATATCAGTAAAACCGATGAATAATGTTTCTGACATTGCCTGAGCTTCTGGTATACCAATCAATTCTAGAAGCGGTACAAAAGGTAGGCCGAGCCAAGTAAATATTGGTGTGTATTCTGCTAATATTGTACCAAGTGTACCAATTGCCATAACGACTGGTAGTACGCCAAACCAAGTATCAAACACAGTCTTAATACCTTCTTTAACTAGTGAAACAAAACCTGGTGACTTTTCTGCCTTTGTTAAAGCTTGTTTATATCCCCAAGAGAATGGATTATGACCTTGTGGAATTATTTCTTCCAGTTCAGATCCATCATTATAATAGCTATCTTCAATCTTAGATAATGGTGGAATTCTCGGCATAATCAAGGCTGCAATTACACCAGCAATAAATATTGTTAAATAGAATGGACCAAACAAATGCATCAGTCCAATTAAGTCTAAAATAACAATTGTAAATGTAATCGATACGACTGAAAACGTCGATGCAATAACACTAGCTTCGCGTTTTGAGTAATATCCATCCTCATATTGTTTACTCGTTAGGATGACACCGACAGTACCATCTCCAACCCATGAAGCTAAGTTATCAACTGTTGAACGTCCAGGTAGGGTGAATACGGGACGCATGAATTTCGCAAACAGCGTGCCAACAAACTCTAACAATCCATAGTTTAATAATAACGGTAAGAAGAAACCAGCAATAATGAATACCGTGAATAAGGTTGGCTGTAAATCATTTAAAATCATGCCACCTGTACTAGAAGAAGTAATCATCTCGGGACCGACACCATAATAAGCAAGAACTGCAAATATTGCACCGATTGCTCTTAAAGTGACCCAAAAATGACTGGTATTAAAAATACTAGACCAGAATCCAGTATCAATTTTTAATATCCAAGTAAACAATATGCTCATTATGGCCGCAAAGACAATCGTAATGACAACAAGTAATGTAATCGTTTCAACTGAAATTAGTTCAATTATCCAGTTAGCTAAAAAGGCAACAGGAACTGTTGTTTCACCATCAATATTAAGGGGAACAAGAAACATAAAGATCCCAAATAAGGATGGTAATAAAAATTTAAGGAATGTAGTAGATCTTGTCATATGATAACCTCTTTATTTATAGATTTATAAAGCTCATTGAATGTATTAAATAATTATACATCATAATGTATAAAAGTAAATAAGTAAACGTTTTCATTTGAATGTATTATATTATAATAGATATAAGATTAAAAGGGGAGAGTTAAAATGAATATTATTGATACACATTGCGATGCTTTATTGAAATTACAGAGTGACCAGCGTAGTACTCATGGCTACTATGGTAGGAAAAGAAATTTAAATTATTTAGATTCTAAAGAAATTGATACTAATATGAAACGTAGGATTGAAGGGAATGTAAAAGTTCAGTTCTATGCAATCTTTATATCACCAACAATCCCTGATAATGAAAAATGGCAGCATGCACTAGAACAAGTTGATGCTTTTTATAATGAAGTACTCACAATGGATAAGATGGTGCACATAAAGAAATTATCCGATATCAATAATTTAAAAGAAGATGAATACGGAGCGGTACTAACCCTAGAAGGTGCCGATGCGATTGGCAATGACTTAATGAAATTAAGAACCTTATTTCGCTTAGGTGTCCTATCAGTTGGTTTAGTATGGAATAATGCTAACTTAGTTGCTGATGGTGTGGGGGAAACTCGCGGCACTGGCTTAAGTAAACTTGGTAACCAAGTAGTAGAAGAATGCAATAAACATGACGTTTTAATTGATGTGAGTCACTTAAACGTTCACGGCTTTGAAGATGTGATTGAAAAAGGTAAGCATGTATTCGCCAGTCATTCTAATTCACGCACAATAATGGATCATCCTAGAAATCTCTACGATGAGCAAATCATTAAACTCGTTCAAAAGGGTGGTATGGTCAATATCGTCTTTTGCCCAGCATTTGTCGGAGAAGGGAACCTTGTTATTGATGACCTCTTAACACATATCGATAAAATCCGTGAACTCGGCGCAGAAAAACACATTGGTCTCGGTTCAGACTTCGATGGTATTCCGAATTTCGTCGCTGATCTCGAAGACTCAGGTGACTACCCGAACCTTATGTCGGCTATTGAGGTACGATACGGTAAAGATTTTGCTGAAGATATTGCATCAAGGAACTTCATTAATAACTTTTGTTCATAAAAAACTAGGTCGCTATATAGCGACCTAGGTCATTACTTATTCATTATTTTCACTGATGAGCTGATCGATATCAGCTCTATTTTTTTGGACTTCTTCTTCTAGGTTTTGAATCTCTTCAAGCTGTTGATTGATGTCTTCACTTAGCGACGCATCTTCAAAAGGATTGACTATAAAGAACTCAGAATTAATTTCTGAATACAATTCCATTAATGTTCGTAAATTATCTAAGTAGGTTTGAATCGCCTCTTGGACTTCGATATGTGCTTCATCAGACAAGGTATAATTATCTATTGTTTGTTTAAAATCATCGATTCTAGGAATAATACCTTCATTGATATCTGCTAAGGCCTTGTCCCTGTTGGACTCTTCCTGTATATTCGTAACAGTTTCACTAATTTTTTTATTTAATTCAGAATCGTTTCTTTCAAAAGCTGAGGTCATCTGGCTATAGTTTTCTGTCGATTCACTAGAACATGCACTTAAAACTAAAAGAATAAAAGAAAAAAGTAATATATATCTTTTCATGGTCCACTCCTATGAATATAATATTTCTATCATTTAAAACGGTCATACTTTATTGTATAATAGCAGAGTTGCCCTTTAAAATAATTTACATATGGAGCGTTTATAAATGAACAAAAAATTAATCGTTACTTTTACCGTCGGTATCTTTTTGCTCGGTATGATGGAATTGATTGTATCCGGTATTTTGGAGCTGATGAGTAGTGATCTAGGTATCAGTCATGCTCTGACTGGACAGTTAATTACGGTCTATGCGATCAGCTTCGCAGTTTTTGGACCGATATTAATTCGTTTAACTGAAAATTTAAACTCTAAGCCTGTAGTTCTTCTATCCTTAGTTGTATTTATAATAGGTAATGTCGTTTTCGGTTTAGCTGACACATTCTTTATGCTTTCTGTCGGTCGTGTCATTACTGCCATGGCTGCTGCAGTGTTTATTGTAAAAATATTAGATATGACTGTGGTCTTATCTGAACCGAGAGTTCGTGGTAAGATGCTTGCTACAGTCTACATGGGTTTTAGTGCCGCAAACGTATTTGGGATTCCAATCGGTACGATTATCGGTGCTCAGTTTGGTTGGAGAATTATTTTCTTATTAGTCATTATCTTAGCAATTCTTGTAGGATTTGGTGTGATTTTGTTTGTTAACAGTAAGGCGCTTGATAGTGATATTCAACCAGGCGAACAAAAAAGTCGAATCACATCTAAAAGAAATGTCTCATTATATATTGCTGTGACATTGGCTGTGTTGATTGGTAACTATATTATCTTAGGTTATATCTCGCCACTTATGACGTCACATGGTTATACTTTAGAGAATGTTTCAATGGCCTTGTTGATTACAGGAGCAGGAGGGATGACTGGGACATATATTGGCGGTAATTTAGTCGATAAAATTGGTGCTAAACGTACAGTTATTACCATGCTTTCATTTTTCTTACTTAGTCTATTCATGATGCCATTCTTATATGATACACCGATTCTCTTCTATATTAATGTATTCTTATGGGTGCTCTTCCAGTGGGCAACTTCACCTGCAGTACAAGGTGGCCTAGTCGATAATATTGAGGGGTCGAGTTCAAATGTCTTCAGTTGGAACATGTCAGCACTAAATCTTGGTATCGGAATTGGGGCAGTTATCGGCGGCGTCTTCATCAACAATTTCGATATATCATATGGCCCTTGGTTAGGCTTTGTCATCGTCTTTATTGGTATGATTGCAGCCTTAAATATAAGAAACTAACGTGCTTAAATTTCAAATGTTGACGTTTATCCTGTATAATTAAAAGACCAAAAGGAGAGAGAATCATGTTAATGCGTTTGGTGTTGATTGTCATACTCAGTGTGGTTGCAATATTTCTTGTGAATTATACTGGATATACGTCCATTGAATATACTTGGAGTAACATATTATATGGTACGTTAATTATTATATTATGCATTGTTATATATAAAATCTTGGTGAGATTTTTGAGATTATTCTTGTTTATTGTTATTGTAGTTCCACTGGCTTTGATATGTTTTTACTATATATACACATATTTAACTGGTGCACCACCAGAATTTATGCAGTTTTAAAATCGCCTTTCTTTCATAAAGAAATGCGATTTTTTATTTTTACTAGTAAGATTAGGGTAAGTTAGAAATAAATAATCTTTAGAGGTGGACCAATGAATCAAAATCAACCTGTTTCATTTAAGGAAAGAATACATGAAATTGATGGCATTCGAGGATTTGCCTTGTTAGGTATCTTGATGATGAATATTATGGCATTTGCTGGTCCTGATATTGAGGACAGCTTGAATCCAGAGCGCAGTGAAATATACACAGGTTTTTGGAATGAACTGAGTTTATTTTTCATCAACACTTTTTTTACAACGAATTTTTTTACAATGTTTTCGTTCTTGTTTGGATTAGGATTTTTCATCTTTTTATCTAGAGCGGAACAAAAGGGTAAAAATCTTGCACCCTTGTTTTATAGAAGAATGTTTGTCTTATTAATCTTTGGTCTCCTACATGGAATATTTTTATGGTATGGCGATATTCTGTGGACCTATGCAATTGCTGGTGCACTTCTTTTCTTCTTCTATAGATTGAGTCCTAAGGTGAACGTGATTATTGCAGTACTGATATTAACAATGATCACAGGCTTAATTTTACTAGGGGCTCTAGCCTTATTCTTAATGGGCGATCAATCGATGGCTGGCTTTGCCTTTGAAATTGGAATGACCGATGCGATTCGTAGTGGTTCTTATAGTGAAGTTGTCAGTATGAATATGACCTTACTAGGAATCTCGGTTTCAGGAATGATTTTTGTTGTGCCAATTGTACTTGCAATGTTCTTAATCGGTTTATCTTTCGGTCAAATGAGAGTGTTTGAAAACTTACCTGCACATATGAACATGATAAAAAAACTAGCTTGGTATGGTTTAGGTATTGGTCTGCCAATTAAAATTGTGACAGGATATTTTACAACCTATGCAGGTGATAATGATATTTATTCAACACTTGGGCAACTCTCAAGTTCTTTAGGTGGTCCATTGATGTCACTCGGCTATGTTGCATTGATGCTAATTTTAATGAAGCACTTTAAAGGGCTTGTGAAAGTTCTACAACCAGTCGGTCAAATGGCTTTGACAAATTATATTGGTCAAACGATAATCATGTTACTTATCTTTTATGTTGGTGGTTTATTTAATCGTGTGGATGCAATTTATTTTGTGCCAATCGTACTCGTTGTTTTCACTGTGCAAATTATTTTATCTAAGATGTGGATGTCTAATTTTTCATATGGTCCACTAGAGTGGATATGGAGAACACTGACATACTTAAATGTAATGCCGATCAAGAAAAAAGGGGTCTAATCAATGAAGTTACTCATTATAGAAGATGATATGGTACTTTTAGATGAGCTTTTTAAAAGGTTCAATGAATGGGATATAGACGCATTTGGAATAAAGGATTTTAGCGATGTAATGAACGATTTTATAGAGGTCAAACCTAACTTAGTCATCATCGACATTACACTTCCAAAATATGACGGATTCTATTGGTGCAGAATGATTAGAAATATTTCTAGTGTCCCCATTATTTTTCTATCCTCGAGGGATCATCCTGCTGATATGGTCATGAGCATGCAAATGGGTGCGGATGACTATGTCCAAAAGCCTTTTAACTTTGAAGTGTTAAATGCAAAGGTTCAAGCGTTATTAAGACGAACTTATGAGTATAAGGCAACTGACGTCAGTGTTTATAAATATAGGAACGCTGTTTTTGATTTTAAAAAGTTGAAAATTATCATGGAAGAAAATGAAGTTGAACTAACAAAAAATGAATCTTATATCTTATCAATTTTGGCTCAAAACATAGATGAGGTCATCTCAAGGAATGATATTATTGAATCCCTATGGGATGACTCTAGATTTATTAGCGATAATACATTGACTGTGAACGTAAATCGCCTGAGAAAAAAACTTGAGGAAATAGGGTTAGACGATGCGATTGAAACAAAGACAGGTAGTGGTTACGTCTTAAAGGGGTAAAATAATGTACTTTAAAGAAAATATTAATATCGCTGTTTTGTTTATAATAATGAATAGTTTTATAGTACTTATAGGAATACTTGATAACGGTATTCCAAACGTTTCTGTTATCTACTTGATTTTATTTAATCTTTTAATCTTTATAATATATTTAGCTTGGGATTTTGTGAGAAAGTGGACGTTTCAAAATGAGTTTGATGCCTTAGGTAACCTAAATGATGTGGAAACTGTAGACCAACCCTTAGTAAATACTCAAAAGAAGATTTACGACAAGTTATATGAGTTAAGGCTTCATCATCAAGCAGAACTTGAGGAAGAAGCGGGGAGAACAAAGGAAAACTTAGATGAGCTGACACGGTTCATCCATGATATGAAGATGCCAGTCACAACCATGAAATTAATGATTGATGACTTAGAAGGCGATTATCATGACAAACTCCAAAGTGAATGGACCAGACTGAATAATATGCTGAACGAAATTTTATATCTTCAGCGACTGCCCAATATTAAAAATGATTTATATATTGAATCATTTAATATTAATGATTTGATTAAACACTCAATACTTAAGTTGAGAAGTGTGTGTATGGAAAAAAATATAGGTTTTGATGTTGAACTTAAATATGAGCATGTATATTCTGATAAAAAGTGGTTACAGTTCGTATTAGATCAAATTTTGACAAATAGCGTGAAGTATTCGAATGATAACGACATAGTCATTTCAGGGGAAATGGTGGCGGATCATTTACGACTTACAATCACTGATTTCGGACGAGGAATCGAAAGAAAAGATATAGATAGAATTTTTGACTCAGGATTTACATCAACGTCAGATCACGACGATAATCAATCTACAGGTATGGGGCTCTATTTAAGTCAGGAAGTGTGTAAGGTGTTAAATATAGACTTAAGCGCTCAGTCCACATATGGAGAATATACAACAATGACCTTAATATTTAATAAGGCAAATAAATTCTCTGATATCACTATGAAGTGACATTTTTGTCACTTCATAGTGCTTTTTGTTAGGAGATTCAAACGATAAAAGGATTTCTAGAGATTAAACTGGTATTAACAATTAAAACAGGAGGCAATTAATATGTTATTAAAAGCAACGAACATTAAAAAAAGTTACGGCAATAAGTTTAATCGCTCAGAAGTTTTAAAAGGTATTGATTTGAATCTAGAAAAGGGCGAGTTTGTTACCATCATGGGTGCCTCAGGCTCAGGTAAGACGACCTTACTTAATGTGCTCAGTTCAATTGACAAATTGACAAGCGGTCATATTTATATCGATGATTTTGACTTTACGAATTTAAAAGATAAGGAATTAGCAGACTTTAGAAAGACGGATTTAGGATTTATCTTTCAAGAATATAATCTCTTAGATACGCTAACGGTAAAAGAAAATATTATGTTACCTCTATCTATACGTTCGATGTCTAAATCAGAAGCGGAAAATCAATTCGAGACAATTGCTAGCCAACTCGGAATTAGTGATCTAAAGAACAAGTACCCTAGCCAAATCTCTGGAGGACAGGCTCAAAGAACGAGTGCTGCACGTGCATTTATCCACCAACCGAAAATTATTTTTGCTGATGAGCCAACCGGTGCGCTAGACTCAAAATCAGCAAGTGATCTGTTGAAAAAGCTACAGCAACTAAATGAAAATCTTAACACAAGTGTACTCATGGTCACACATGACGCAACTGCTGCGAGTTTCTCACATCGAGTGGTATTTCTAAAAGATGGTCTGGTGTATACATCACTTTCACGTGGCGACATGAGTCAGGATGATTACTACAGTGAAATTTTAGATACCCAACGCGTCTTAGGTGGTGTGCTTGATGAATCTAAATAGTTTAATCATCAAAAACTTTTCTAGAAACCTTAAAAACTACGCGCTGTATATCTTCGCACTTGTCTTTAGTGTTGCCTTGTTCTTTTCATTGCTAACACTGACATTTGACGAAAAGGCTGGCGAAGAAATTTCACAAAGTACTGCAATGAACGCCTTGTTCTCTGCCGGATCCGTTGTCATTGTGATTATCATAATATTCTTTGTCATGTTTGCGAATCTGATATTCATTAAGCGAAGACATAGGGAACTGGCACTTTACCAGTTAATCGGGATGAATAAGTCCAAGGTATTTAGAATTTTACTGGTTGAAAACTTTATCATATATTTTGGAAGTTTAGTTCTCGGTATCATTTTAGGATTCTTTATCTCTCGACTATTGTTGATGATTCTAATGAAAATCATTGGTGTTGACTTAATGGTTGAGATGAGTTTCTCTATGGTAGCAGCCCTCACCACAGCTGGCGTTTTTGTATTTATCTTCATTTGCTTATTAATACAAAATAGAATCTTCTTAGGTCGACATCAACTTATTGATCTATTGAAATTAAATAAGGTATCAGAGTCGAGTCAACGACCAATTGGTGTACCGACTGCCTTGTTTGGAATTCTCGGAATCGTTATGGTAGCAGTGGGATATTTCCTATCATCCCAGATGTTTGATATGGCCATGGAGATGCCAGTACTACTCCCCATTTTAATGTTAGGTATTTTGTTCTTAACGATTGTAGGGACTTATCTTATATTTAAATGTGGTGTCGCTCTAATTTTAAACTTCTTTAGAAAAAGAAAAGCTGGCCATGTTAATGTAAAAGATGTACTGTCTACGACATCTATTATGTTTAAGATGCGTTCAAATGCTTTCTTACTCACAATAATCACAGTCATTACAGCAATAAGCATTACAGCAATGTCACTATCGTATATTAACTTTTACTCGACCGAGAAAATGCTAGAAAGTACTGAACCATACGACTATACGGTTGAAACAAGTGAAGATATTGATTTCTATGAAGATATGTTAAATGATGAGGGATATAGCATTAGTCGTTACGAAAAAGAATTCCTATTATTTAATGTACAAATGGATAATCAAATGGAAACAAATTTAGCCAGTCAAGATATAGACGGTATACAATATCCTATCGTAAGTGATGCAGACTTTGAAGGTTATGATGTAAGTGAAAATGAAGTCTATGCAACAGGGACAATGGCAATCTTAGACTTTTTTACAGATCTAGAAGCCGGCACTCCTATGACCTTTACTACAACTGAAGGATTTGAAAAAACAGTACAAGTTTCAAAAGTATATTCTGAAGCAGTACTCCCAACACGGTTAACCTTTGGTATGCCGACACTAGTAGTGGACGATAAAGTATATAAAGAATTGATGGAAAACGAAGTAGTGTCTGAAATTGATGCTGAAAGGCCGACAGAACTTGCAGCCTTTAACATTGTTGAAGGAGACAATGAGGATGTATTAGAAATGATGGATAAGGAAGAAAATCCAGCATTCTCATCACAGCAAATGTCTTATAATGAGATGATTCAAACATCAGGTATTCTCATGTTTGTCTTAGGCTATTTAGGCTTTGCTTTCCTACTCACATCAGGTTGTATTTTATACTTTAAGCAAATTGATGAATGTGAAAGTGAAAAAGGATCTTACCAAGTCCTGAGAAAACTTGGATTCACAAATAATGAGATATTAAGAGGACTAGTCAATAAGATGGTTATATCCTTTGGTATTCCACTATTCATTGGATTACTTCATTCAATTTTTGCAGTCAGATCTGGTTGGTTTATATTCGGTGTTGAGATGTGGAGACCCACACTCCTCGTTATGCTCATCTACACAATTCTATACTCAATCTTTGCACTGATGTCACTCTTATATTATAAGAAGACAGTAAGTAAAAGCTTATAATAAAAAAGCCGGATGATAGCTTTTCAGGAGCATCGCGTAAGCATGTAGTCTTACGCTGATGCTTTTCCCTAGAAGTCTAACATCCGCTTTTTATAGGTTTAATCTTATCTATTATCTACTTTCTCTGGATACATATCATGATTTAACATTCTATGCGTACTCATTTCCTCATATTTAGTACCTGGTCGACCGTAGTTAACATAAGGGTCGATGGAAATCCCTCCACGCGGTGTGAATTTACCCCAAACTTCAATGTATTTTGGATCCATTAATTTCACTAGATCATCTAAGATCATATTCATGCTCGTTTCATGGAAGCCCCCGTGATTTCTATAGGAGAACAGGTAAAGTTTTAAAGCCTTACTCTCTACCATTTTGACATCAGGTATGTAAGAAATATAAACAGTAGCAAAGTCTGGTTGTCCTGTCATTGGACAGAGTGTTGTGAATTCTGGACAGTTAAATTTAACAAAGTAGTCTCTACCTGGATAGTCGTTATCGAAAGTTTCTAATATATCCGGATTGTATTCATAGTTATATGATACTTCTTGGTTTCCTAATAAGCTTAAATCTTTTGAGTACTCTTTTGTCATTACATTATCCTCCTAAATACATATAAATAATTTTGTCTACTTCATTATACATTTGTCTGAAATAGTTGTCTTTTATATATATTGAACTGAATTTTTTGATAATATTAAGGTAAGGAAGTGAGGCTTGAAATTTATGAATATAAAGAAATTTAAAATCGGTGATTACTATGCTGAAGTTACTGCGCTGCTCGGTGAAACTGGAGTGAGTTTTGAGAAGAAGCCTGCTGTGGTTATCTGTCCAGGTGGTAGTTACATGTATCTATCTAAAAGAGAGGGTGAACCTATTGCCTATGATTTTCTTAAGCGGGGTTATCAGGTATTTATACTAAGCTACTCAACGATCGGTACGATGATAGAAAGTGAAGGACGTCAAGCTTCAAGAGATGAACTCTATCAAATCGCTTCAATGGTAGAACCTGACAAAGTGCTTGGTTCTGAATTTCCAAATCCGTTAATTGAGCTTGCATTAACACTCTCACATATTAGAGAAAACATTCATGAATATAATGTAGATCCAGATAATATTGGATTAATTGGTTTTTCTGCAGGTGGACACTTAGCTGCAAGCCTCAGTGTTCATTGGAATAAAACGTGGTTAAGTGATTTAGTTGGTAAGGAATCACGTTGGTTTAAGCCGAATTTCCAAGTGCTTTCGTATCCAATTTTAGACTATGACTTAAACAGAGAAATTGCTGAAACTCGTGGTGTAGGAGATCCAATATATATGTCTATGGCGAGTCGTATGGTATTTGGTGCTGAAATTGACCCAGAAATTATAGACAAGGCGACCTTAAAAAACCATGTAGATCAAGATACCCCTAGAACTTTTATCTGGCATACGGTAGGAGACCGCTTGGTCTATGTGAAAAATGCACTTGATTTTGCAGATGCTCTAGAGAAAGCGGGTATTCCGTGGGAACTGCACACTTTTACAGAAGGTAATCACGGATTAAGTGTTGCGAGTGAAATTACTGGTAAAGTAAATAAGCATGTTCAAAATTGGGTTCCACTTATGTTTGAATGGTTAGAACTCAAATAAAAAAAGCCACTAATTTTAGCGGCTCACATAATCCAAATGATATTCCGTATACAATTCTGAGTGATGTGGGTAAATCAACTGTACGACGACATCCTTGTCATTGAAGTCAGGATGTTTTCTCACACATTCAAAAATAAAGTCGTCTACAGCAGATTGTTCTTCTTTTATATTATGGATTATTTTAAAGAAACTGTGATCTTCGTTGGAGTTCATGCATTTTACTAATATATTCATGTTAACCAACTCCTCAATATAAATATAACCGAAAGAAATATACTATAAACATATTAACTAAGAAAGAAGGGATTTCCATGAATTTCGTTAAACTAAACAAGCATGATATTGATGAAATGCTGGTCTTACAAGATTCTGTCTATGAATTTTTAGAGCAAAAAGAAGTGCTACAAAAGCTCTCTAGAAGTGAGTTTGAACAAGGTGTTGAACAAGGCTATACAGCTGGTGTCTTTGTTGATGATCAACTTGTTGCTTTAAGAACGATGTATATTCCGCACTTAGATGAAGACGAACATTTAGCTGACGATGTTCAAGTGCCACGTGAGCGCTCGATTTATTCGGAAATTTCTCTTGTGCACCCAGATCATAGAGGGCAAGGATTACAGACTAAAATGGGAGAGTTTCTAATCGATCAGGTTAGGGAGTCTGGTGATTTTGATTACATCTTTTCAACAGTTATGCCGTCAAACCTTGCGAGTCTAAAAGATAAATTTAGGCTTGGGTTTAAAATTATGCGTACAAGACTGAAATATAATGGTAAGAGAAGACACATTTTATATTTACCGCTTAATACAGAATTGACCAATCATGGGGAAGTCATCAAAGTTAAGTATGACAATTATGATTGGATGATGAATGACGGACAAAATTATATCGGGTGGCAACTCGAAGGCGATTTTATTGATTATTATAATAAGTAAAGCAAAGGTGGAAAGATGATGTTTACTATTGATGAACATACAATTAAAGATGCAATTGATTATAGAAGAATCTTGCATCGCTATCCTGAACTGAGTACAGAAGAATTTGAGACTTCAAAAAGAATTCAAGAAAAATTAACTGAATATGGTATTCCCTTTAAAACAGGCTTTGCTGGGACAGGGATACTCGGCATCATAGAAGGTGAACAAAGCGGTAAAATAATTGGTATAAGAGCAGATATAGACGCTTTACCAATGAAAGAAATTTCAGGAGTGGATTACGTTTCAGAAAATGAAGGCGTCATGCACTCATGTGGTCATGATGCGCACACGTCGATGTTGCTCCATGCGGGTAAAGTACTAAACGATAATAAAAAAGATTTAAAAGGAACGATTTTATTAATCTTCCAACCTGCTGAGGAACTATCACCGACAGGTGGATCAAAGGCTATGATGGAAGATGGCATCTTTGATGAATATGAACCAGAAATGCTCTTAGCTCAGCATGTATGGCCAGATCTTGAAGTTGGCAAATTTGGAGTGATGGCAGGGCCAATAATGGGCAATTCTGATAAGTTTAAAATCATTATAAAAGGTTCTGGTGGCCATGCCTCAATGCCACATAGTACGGTAGACGCTTTGATTACCGGAAACCAAGTTGTCAATGCACTACAAACACTCGTAAGTAGAAATGCGAACCCGATGGAACCTGCCGTTTTAACAGTCGGACGTTTTGAGGCAGGCACTAAACATAATGTCATCGCAGAAACTGCAGAACTTGAGGGTACGATTCGTACACAGTCAGATGGTACGAAAACATTGATGAAGAAACGCTTCTTTGAAGTGGTTGAAAATGTTGTAACCTCAATGGGTGCTGAATGTGAAATTATTTTTGACGATGGCTACCCTGCAACAGTAAATGACGATCACTGGGCGAGCGAACTTAGAAAATCTATCGTGAACCTTTACGGTGAAACGGCTGTCCCATCCTTGCAACCAAGTTTAGCGGGTGAAGACTTCGCAAGATTCCTGCAAAAATATCCAGGTGTGTATTACTGGTTAGGAACGTCAGTCGGTGAGGGTCAAAAACCACTCCATAACCCTGCATTTAGATTAAATGAAGATGCTTTTAAATACGGTATCACTGCGATGGTAAATATGGCTGTAGATACATTGAATAGCTTAGCAAAGGAAGAATAATATGTCGGATATCTTAGTTGAAACAAGAAGAAAATTTCATCAGTTTCCTGAAGTGGGATTTACTGAATATATTACAACCTATGAAATTTACGAGCATTTAAAAGATACTGATTTTACCTTACATCTCGGTGACGATGTTTTACTAAAGAGCGCGCGAGTTGGTATGCCTTCAGAAGAAACGATGGCAGCATCTTATCAAAGAGCACTTGATTACGGTGTGCCAGAGTCATTTTTAAGTAAAGTAAAGGATGGTATGACTGGTGTTATCGCGACTATAGATACAAATAAACCAGGTCCTCATTTTGCGGCACGTTTTGATATTGACGGTCTGCCGATTACAGAGGCAACAGATCAAGCACATATCCCTAATAGTGAAGGCTTTGGTTCACAGCATTTTGGTGAGATGCATGCTTGTGGTCATGACGGTCACATCACGGTTGGACTTAATCTCGTGAAATATATTAATGCTAACATTGATAATTTAAAAGGACGTTTTACAATTATCTTCCAACCAGCCGAAGAAAGTGTTAAAGGTGCAAAGTCTGTTGTAGAAAAAGGGTGGTTGGATGATGTTGATTACTTCTTTTCCTTACATCTTGGTATTAGAAAAATGCCGGTGGGCACTGTTTCCTTATCCACGACAGACTTCTTAGCGACGACTAAATTAGATGCACATTTCACAGGGAAATCAGCACATGCTGGTGTAGAACCAAATGAAGGAAATAATTCACTTTTAGCTGCATCAAGTGCAGCCTTGAACTTAAATGCGATTGCTAGACATAGAGACGGTGCGACTAGAATAAATACAGGATCACTTACTGCGGGAAGTGGAAGAAATGTAATAGCAGACCAAGCAAAAATGGAAATTGAGACACGTGGTGAAACAACTGAGTTAAATGAATACATGTATGAAAAAGCGGTAAAAGTCTTAGAATCATCAGCTAATATGTATGACAATAAAGTAGAGATAGAACTCGTTGGGCAGGCTGTAAGCTCAGTTTGTAGTAGTGAATTGGTTAAAATGATTAGAGATACAGTTGAAAAAGTAAATTCTGTAAAAGACTTAAGAGATGCCTTACCACTTGGTGCCTCAGAAGATGTTACTTTGATGCTAGATCGCGTCCATGAAAAAGGTGGGCAAGCAACTTATATGTTGTTCCCATTTGATCTTAAGTATGGACATCACCACCCGAGTTTCGATCTGGATGAGAACGTCTTACCAGTTGCAGTAGAAGTATTCCAAAATGTTACTCTGGCAATAATGAAAGCGGATTAAAAAATTTACAGAATATGCAAAGGAATAGTTGGAGATTTTCTTAAACAATGTTATCTTAAAAATGCGGAAAGAATTTAATAAGTTTTAAAGGATATTAAAAACAAAGGAGAATTTATTTTATGATACCGTACAAACATGAACCATTTACTGATTTCTCTAAAGAAGAGAACAGAGATTTATTAAATAAGGGGTTTGAAACAGTTAAGAAAGATTTTGGTTCTGACTATCCATTGATTATTAATGGTGAAAGAGTCTTAACTGAAAAAAATTAGCATCTTATAATCCTGCACAAAAAGACGAGATCATTGGACAGATGTCTCAAGCAGGTGAAAAAGAAGCATTAGATGCAATGGAAGTTGCTAAAGAAACATTTAAAGAGTGGAGAAAATCAACATTTGAATTCCGTTCAGATGTACTTTTTAAAGCAGCTAACATTATTCGTAACAGAAAATTTGAATTCACAGCTTTACTTGTAAAAGAAGCAGGTAAACCGTGGAAAGAAGCTGATGCAGATACTGCAGAAGCGATCGATTTCTTAGAATATTATGCAAGACAAAATATAGAACTTAAAAACGGTAAAGCAGTCGTTTCACGTCCTGGTGAGAAAAACCGTTTTGACTACATTCCATTAGGTGTAGGGCTAGTGATTTCCCCATGGAACTTCGCTCTAGCAATTATGGCAGGGACAACTTCTGCAGCCTTAGTAACTGGTAATACGGTCCTATTAAAACCATCTTCTAAAGCTTCAGTAATTTCTCATAAATTTGTTGAAGTACTAGAAGAAGCAGGTTTACCAAAAGGTGTAGTTAACTTTATTCCAGGTTCAAGTCGTGAAATTGGTGACTTACTTGTTGAACACAAAGATACAGCATTTGTATCCTTCACAGGTTCACGTGATGTCGGTGTAGATATCTATGAAAAAGCAGCAGTCGTTCAAGAAGGTCAAGTTAACCTTAAACGCGTGATTGCTGAAATGGGTGGTAAAGATACAATCGTAGTTGACAGCAGTGCAGACTTAGATTTAGCTGCAGAGTCAATTGTCACTTCAGCATTTGCATTCTCTGGTCAAAAATGTTCAGCATGTTCACGTGTTATTGCTTTAGAAGATATTCATGATGAGCTATTAGAAAAAGTTGTTGCTTTAACTAAAGACTTAACAATTGGTAACCCAGAAGAAGATAACTTTATGGGGCCAGTGATCGATGAATCATCAGTTGAAAAAATTCAAAAATACTTGGAAATTGGTAAAGAAGAAGGAAAACTTGAAGTCGATAGATAAAAGAGGGGGATCTTTATGCTTACGATAGTTGGGTTAATTGTAATACTATCGATAGTTGTTTTATTAATTACACAAAAGCTGAATCCAATTGTTGCGTTGGTGACAGTACCGTTTATAGGGGCACTTGTAGCAGGGTTTAGTTTAGAAGAAATTACAACGTTTTTTAACGACGGAATTGCTTCAGTTATTTCAGTTGTTATAATGTTTATTTTTGCTATATTGTTCTTTGGAATTATGCAAGATACTGGGATGTTTAATCCTTTAATCCAACGGATGGTTAAACTTTCTAGAGGAAATGTCATACTAATTGCAATGGCAACTGCTATCATAGGTGCCATTGCTCACTTGGATGGGTCTGGTGCGTCGACATTTCTAATTACTATACCAGCTTTACTTCCGCTATATAAGCGACTTAATATGAGTCCGTATTTGTTGGTCATGTTAATTGGTATCAGTGCCAGTATCATGAATATGGTGCCTTGGGCAGGACCTTTAGGTCGTACTGCGGCAATAACAGGTTCTGATCCATCAGAGTTGTGGCAACCTTTAATTCCCTTACAAATTTCACTGATTGTTCTCTTAGTTTTAATGGCAGCATTTATCGGAAACTTAGAGAAGAAACGACTTGAGAAAAATGGACTATTGATTCAGGGAATCAACATGGATGAATTTAATGTAGAGAAATCAGACGAGAAGACAGCATTAGTACGACCTGAGCTTTTATGGTTTAATATATTATTAACGCTTTTAGTCGTTGGATTTTTAATGTCAGGATTACTGCCTGCAGGTTTAATTTTTATGATTGCTGTAAGTATCGCATTAGTAGTGAACTATACTAATGTTGACATACAGATGGAGCGTATTAGAGCACATGCACCGAGTGCCCTGCTAATGGCTGCGATTATTCTAGCAGCAGGGTCATTTTTAGGTATATTAGAGAACTCGGGAATGTTGAACTCACTTGCTGAAGATATTATCGTTATTTTACCTGGTGCGCTCATTCCATATTTACATTATGTTGTTGGTTTCTTCGGTGCACCGTTGGAACTAGTCCTGAATACCGACGCCTACTACTTTGCACTCTTACCAGTAGTCGAGGAGATAGTCGTTGCAGAAGGTGTAGATAATATTGTCGCAGCCTATTCAATGATGATAGGTAATATCATCGGTACTTTCATCAGTCCATTCTCTCCAGCTCTATGGCTAGCGGTTGGTCTTGCAGGTATAGAAATGGGTCGATATATCCGTTATGCTTTTTGGTGGGTATGGGCATTCAGTATACTTGCAATGGCTGTGGCCTTTATACTCGGTATTATTTAGTAATAAACACTTGGCATAATTGCTAGTGTGTGGTATATTAAGAATGTAGTTTTTAAGATAAGTTTAAATAGTTTCTATTTCATAGTTGAAAAAACTCTTTTAAATGTTCAAAACTGCAAAAATAACACGTGCATAAGCACAAGGAGGTTTTTTCAATGAATGAAGGAACTGTAAAATGGTTTAACGCTGAAAAAGGTTTTGGTTTCATCGAACAAGAAGCTGGAGACGACGTATTCGTACACTTCTCTGCTATCCAAGCTGATGGTTACAAAACTTTAGAAGAAGGTCAAAAAGTTACTTTTGAAATCGAAGAAGGTCAACGTGGACCACAAGCTGTCAACGTTACTGGAGCTTAATTATAAATAGTACATTTTGAGAGACACCGAAAGGTGTCTCTTTTTTTATGTTTGAGTCATTACTTTAGATTATTCTGAACTTTAGTATAATAAATGATACCTATTTTGTTTTAATGGAGGTACTAGGGATGGGAAAAGATATATTAGTCGGTAATGGCAGAAGAGAAGTTCCTTTTCAAGATGTATTTAAAACAATAAAAAACAATGACAGAATCATCATGTCTCAGGTTGAACCATATCATACTTTAATCGACGGAATGAACATACCGAAAGATTGTTATACAGCAATAGAAGGCCGTGAAAATGAAAGTGTCGTGATCAGTGCAGGTTTTACTGTGCAAGGGGAATTACATTTAAAAAATTTAACGATTGATTTTGGTCTTACTGATGAACGATCTGGTGAGAGAATCTATGTTGATGGTGGGAAGCTTACCTTAGAAAATGTCAAGATAATTGGAAGTAAAAGAATGGCGAGTCCAGTCTTTATCAATGGTGGTGGCGAGCTAAAAATGAAGCGTTCTGTAGTGGATAACATTGTTGAAAGAAGTTACGCTTTAGAACTCCGTGAGGATTGTAATGGTGATATTTATAAGTCAGAACTAAATGGGATTGTGGTTAATAGCTCATCACTCTTAATTGATGATTGTAAAATTACTGGCGGCGTATATGTTAAGGAAAGTTCGAGATTTATAGCAAATAAATCAACTTTAAATTTCTATGATTCGGTCGATCCTAGAAATATATATATCACTGACAGTCAAACTGATTTAAATTTATGTACGGTAATCGGTGATATCAATGATAATCCGATTAGGGGGTTTAATGCCAACCTTACTTTAACAAAGTCAGATGTTACAGATGTTAGGGCTAAGGGTTTTGGTGTTGAACTAAATGATAGTAAAGCAACCTTCGATGGCAATAAGGTTCGAGGCGTGTTTCTTAAAAATTCACAGCTCACTGAGAAGAGTTGGATGACTGTCTATGGATTTTTTGAACTCTATGCTAAGAGTCACTTTAAGGTGGAGAATTTAGCTGTGATGATTGTACCCCCTGTATATTCCATGCAGATTCATGAAAACTCAACGGTTGAAATTAAGAATTTGTCATCTCCCTATAACCCGATAATGAGAGTCGTTGACTCAGAGTTGACCATCGATAATATTCAGAGTGATTATTATCCAATCGCTGTCGATGTGTCTGGTAGTTATAAAGTAAACACTGAGGATAAAAAGACGAAGATTCAAGAATTAATGACAGATGTCGACAATAACAAAGTTGAAAATCAACAAAGTAACGAGCAACCGACTGTCAAGAAGGGGAAAGCATTAGAACAGCTTAATAATTTAATCGGTCTTGGCGAAGTAAAAGATGCTGTTAAGAAATTTATAAACTTGGCTAAAATTAACAAGGCAAAAGAGGAGAAAGGCTTACCCGTTCGTCAGTCGTCTCTTCATTCTGTCTACCTTGGAAACCCAGGAACAGGTAAAACAACAGTCGCAAGATTAGTCGGTCAAGCTTTATATGAAGAAGGTGCTTTATCGAACAATAAATTCGTTGAAGTATCTAGACAAGATCTAGTATCCGGTTATCTTGGAAAAACTACAGAAATTACTTTAGAAAAATTAAAAAGTGCCCACGGTGGAGTATTTTTCCTAGATGAAGCATACACCTTAAACAGTGAAGGCGGAACGACGAATTATGGTCAGGAAGCACTCGATACTATACTTAAATATATGGAAGATAATCGGGATGACATTATGATCATTTTTGCAGGCTATACAAAAGAGATGTATGACTTCTTTAATATGAACCCAGGTTTGAAATCTAGAATTCCACATTATTTTAAATTTGAAGATTATAGCACTGAAGAACTCGGGAAAATTGGCATTAAAGAGTTAGAAAATGAACATTATGAATTTGATCATCAAAAATATGCAAAAGAATTAAAGAAAGCTTACAGTCGCTCGACTGATGGTAGTAATGCTAGATTTGTTCGGAATTTTAATGAAAAACTTATACTAGAACAATCGAATCGGGTGGCTGAATCCGGAACCATTGAGTCAGATGACTTCTTAAAAATTACAGATGAAGATTGGACAAATCTTTTAGGTAATGAAAGTGAAGCGGTCAATAGTTTAAAAGCCTTACATGATGAGCTCAATAGCATGACCGGATTAGATAATGTGAAAACTTTTATTAACCAATTGATTAAAGAAGCTCAGGCAAATAAAATGTTTGAAGAAAGAGGGATAGATGTCGGTAAGTCTTCCTATCACATGAGCTTTACCGGTCCCCCTGGAACAGGAAAAACGACCATTGCAAGATTGATTGCAAAATTCTTTAAAGCCCTAGACATTTTACCTGACGATAAAGTAATTGAAGTCGATCGTAGTGATCTTGTTGGATCATATATTGGTCATACAGAGAAAAACACAAGTAATGCAATTGATAGAGCAATGGGTGGGGTACTGTTTATTGATGAAGCCTACCAACTGTCCATAGAAAATAGCGATAATGACTTTGGTAAACAAGCAATTGAAACACTCATCACAGCTATGGAAAATAATCGAGAGAAATTTATTGTCATCTTTGCAGGTTACACCGCTGATATGGAACGGTTTATGTCATCAAATGAAGGTTTAAGATCAAGAGTCCCGTATACTTTAGAGTTCCCACAATTTAGTGCTGAGGAAGTTGCAGAAATTGTCGTTAATAATTTAAAGAATCAGTGGCGATTCAATGAAGATTTCTTAAGAATGGCAGTCATCAATAAATATGAGAGTTTAAAAGATCAAGAAAAGACGAGTGGACGTTACGCCCGTAACTTTACTCAAAAGCTTCTAATGATGCACAAAAATTATATAGTTAACGAGAATGTAGAACCAGATAATTTTGACTTTATTATAGATTCAACAATTTTATCAATTGTCAAAGAAGAAAGCTAATCTAATTATTTGGATTAGCTTTCTTCTTTTATACCGATAAATTGCAGCTTATTGTTAAATAACCTAGGATAAGATAGATATCCGACGATAATTGAGGCAATCGTTGCTGTCATCAGTATTAAAAAGAGTATTAAAAGTTGGTATAAGACTGCTTCTAAGGGGTCTGCACCACCTATAATGAGCCCACTCATCATTCCAGGGAGTTGTACTAGACCCATGGTTTTTTGCGATTCTATGGTCGGAATCATGCTTGTTCTGATTGCAGATTTTAAACTACCTGATACGGCACTTTTTTTGTCACCACCAAAGGATAATATTAGTTCTATAATTTCATCACTTCTTTTAACTTCTTCTTTGAATTCGCTGACAAATAGTAGAGAGAGCACCATACTGTTTCCAATAACCATCCCTGATATTGGGATGACTTCTTGAGCAGTGAAATCTATAATACCCAAGCTAAGCATAAGACTCATTGAAAGTAATTCTACCGTAATCATAGCAAGAAGAATCGTCCATGCAATACCAGGAATGCCACTGCCTTTTTTAATAACATTTTGTGTTGCGGCTAGAATCATGACAATAATCATCAATATGATGAAAATTGGGTTTTCTGCATCAAAAACAAAGGTTAGTATATAACCAATTATTAAAAGTTGGATAGTTGAACGTATAGTCGCAATGATGATGTCATTTTCTAAACCAAGTTTTAAATATAAAGTAAGTACTAGAGGGATAAGTACAAATACTAACGATAATAGTAGTTGTGTAAAAGTCATTCATACTCACCCCTCACAAAGGATTGAATATAAGTGTTATCTGATTGGTTGATAAGGCTAGCTTCACCAAATTCAAGTAAATGACCGTCTTTGAGAAACCACATATCATCACTTACACGCCGAGCTTGTTCTAAATCATGGGTAATCCAAATGGCAGTGAGTCCCACATTTTTTTGAAGTTGACAAATTAAGCGTTCAATCTCTCTCACCATACGATATTCCACGCTACTGGTTATCTCGTCAAGTAGTAAAACTTTAGGTTCATTAACTAAAGTTCTAGCGATAGAAAGCCTGCTTCTCTCACCACCAGAAAGTACTTTCACTTTTTGATTTAAATCGATATGACTAAGATCCATGCATGCTAATAGGTCTTTAGCAATGGCCGTGTCGAGCTTCTCATTAAAAATAGATTTAGGAAGATTTAAATTATCATAAACTGTTCCTTCGATCATTGGGGAGCTTTGAAAAGCCATGCCAATTTCCTTTCTTAGTTCTTTTTTATTTATCTGTTCAATATCTTGTCCTTTAAAATATATATTTCCTTGACTGGGGGACAAGAGGCTGTTGATATGCTTTAAGCATGTTGTTTTACCAGCACCACTTGGACCTACAAGGGTAGTAATCTTATTTTCTTTAAAAGATCCGGTAATATTATGCAGAATATCTTTGTGACTAACATTTTTAAATTCAATTAAAGACATGTTCCACCTCAAATTCGTTATTTACCTATATATCATATCAGTTATCTTTCATAAATAATTAAAAAATAATATTGAAAAAGAAAAAAGCCTGAGAACAGTAATAATACCAGTGTTCTCAGGCTTTCTAGTGTTTCGAAAGTGCTTATCTTGAGTAGTACTCAACGATAAGTTGTTCGTTGATTTCAGCGTTAAGTTCGCTGCGCTCTGGAAGTCTGTCAAAAGTAACTTCAAGGCTATCTTCATTGAAAGTAAGGTAGTCTGGCGTGAAGTTGCTTAATTCAACAGCTTCAGCAATGATATCTAGTTTACGTGATTTTTCACGAACACCGATAACTTGACCTGGCTTAACGATGAATGAAGGGATGTCAACGCGTTGTCCATCAACAGTGATGTGACCGTGGTTAACTAACTGACGTGCTTGACGTTGTGTACGAGCAAGACCTGCTGCACGAACGATTGCGTCTAAACGAGTCGCAAGTAAGATCATGAAGTTCTCACCGTGTACACCTTGCATTTTACCAGCACGGTTAAATAACGTACGGAATTGACGTTCGTTGATTCCGTAAAGGTAACGAAGTTTTTGTTTCTCTTGTAATTGCATACCGTACTCAGAAAGTTTAACTCTTTGAGTCGGACCATGTTGTCCTGGTGCGTAAGGACGACGTTCTAATTCTTTACCAGTGCCTGTCAAAGAAATTCCAAGACGGCGTGATTTTTTCCAGATTGAACCTGTAAAACGAGCCATATTTAGCTCCTCCTTATGTTTTTTAATTTATGCAAAAAACATCATAAGGGAATAATCTCCTAATAGGGTATACATTCTAAAGTGCCTTCGCCTCATAGCATTGGTTACACAGCACATACCTGACGCGGGGGAATGCATACTATCTAATAGTGATCATCCGCTACTTATCTGTTCATTTACACAATAAATAATAATACATGACTTAAGGTATAAAGTCAATATTAAATATATTTAATCAGCGTATCTACAAAAGCTTTTAAGCCGAGTCGATCTTCTTCTGTAAAGCGTTCTAAGATTGGTGCGTCTATGTCTAAGACACCAATACCGACACCGTCTTTATACATTGGAACAACAATTTCAGATTTACTGTTAGCATCACATGCAATATGACCAGGGAATTCACTGACATCATCGACGATGAAAATATCATTTCCTCTAAAAGCAGTACCGCATACACCTTTTCCATTTTCTATACGTACACATGCTGGTAAGCCTTGGAACGGTCCTAAGATTAATTCATTAGATTTTTCTTCATATAAATAGAAACCAACCCAGTTGATATCTTTTAGGAATGTGTTAAGTAGTGCTGAAGCATTTGATAAGTTAGCAATACGATCTGTTTCATCTGAAACTAAACCTTCTAGCATTTTGTTAAGTGTCTCATAGTCTTTTATTTCAACTTCAGTAAACATGACAACCTCCGCACTGTATTTATATAATGTGATTTTAAAGAATTATACATTTATCTGTTTTAGAACGCAATGATTTGGGCTATAATTAAGTTTATGTATAGGAGGTAAAGTGTATGTGGGTGTATATATTAATTGCGATTATTATATTAGTAATCGTTACGGCAGCTGTGCTTTTATATCTGAGGTCTGTTAAAACACAGATGGTAAATGAGCAGTACAGCAAATTAGAGGAAACAAAAAATCTTCCATTTAAATTGGATATAGACAAATTAAAAAGCTACAATCTGCACGGGGAAGCCAAGGAATTATATGATGGCTGGCAGAATGAGTGGAATGAGACTGTTAATACTCACAGTACACATGCAAGCGAGTCTTTAGAGCAGTCTAAGTTAAACATAGAGAAGTTTAAGTTTAATAAGAGTACTGAGAATAATGAAGCAGCCGGAGAAGATATTGAGCTGATTCAGGCCAAGTATGATGAACTGACTAGTGATATCGCAAGTTTCATGGAGTCTGTAGATAAGGGTAAAGAACAGTACATCGATAGTGAACGTCTATATCGTGAAGCAAAACGTGATGTGCTTGCCAATGGGCACAAGTTTGGTGAAGCCAAACAACCACTTGAAGAAGTGATTAAATCTTATGAGAATGAGACAGCTAAGTACGAAAAAATGGTCAATGATGGGAACTATATTCGTGCGAATGAGTTTATCTTTAACACCCATACAGAACTCTCGAACTTAAAAGAAAACATGGATGAGATTCCACTGTTAATTAAGGAAGTTAAAAAGGAACTGCCACAACAGTTCCAAGAACTTAGATATGGTTGTCGCGATTTAAGAGGCCAAGGTTATGACCTAGACCATATCAAAGTTGAAAATCGTCTGTCTACAATGAAGAGTAACTTAAATCGGGTAGAACCACTCGTTGCTAAGCTTGAACTTGAAGAAGCAGATACGATACTTGAAGGAATTCATGATGAATTAGACGATATGTATGCACTTGTTGAGCATGAAGTAACTGCAAAAAACAAGTTTGATCAAGAGCAAGATGTCATCAAAGATGAACTGCTTAAATCTAAGTCCTTAAACTATACGCTACGAACTGAAATTGAGTATATTAAAGAACAGTATCATATTGATGAGTCGGATGTTCAAAAAGTCTATAATTATGAAAATGAAATTGAAAATCTTACAGGTATCTTCAGTGAGATGATTAGCGAAACTGAAAAGAATACGACACGTTACAGTGCTGTTATTGAAAATATTGACTACCTTAAAAATAATGCACACACGATTTTTGAAGAGCAAAACGCCATTCAAGAACACTTAGTTAACTTACGTGAAGACGAAGCAGAAGCAGAAGAAAATCTTCAGTATGTGAATGATCGTAAAGAAAAAGTGTATCGTGATTTGATGTCTTCAAACTTAGTCAATTTACCTGAACAATTTGTTGTTATGAAGCATGAAATTGAAATGAACATTAATGACATTGAAAAAGTGTTCGAACGTCGACCTTTAAACGTCGAGTACGTCAAAGAGAAAGTCAATGACACAGTGAAGATGACAAACAAGTTTGAAGTTGAGGCGAGTGCGGTTATGAGGGATTCTCAACTGACAGAATTAATGGTACAATACGGAAATAGATTCCGTAGCCAAGATCAGGCCTTAAGCCAACAACTTGATGAAGCGGAAAGATTATTTAAAGAAAATCGTTACAAACGTGCTTTTGATGTTGCAAAAGATGCAATTGAAAGTAAAGAGCCTGGTAGCGCCGCTAAAATTGAAAAACAATTTGATAAGTAAACATCATGACTTAGGATATGTCATTATCCTAAGTCATTTTAATGTGAGAGGTGACACATGATATATTTTGACAATGCAGCAACAACAAAACCATTCAAAGAAGCATTAGAAACATTTAACACGACGAGTGAAAAATATTTCTATAATACAGCAAGTATTCATCAGGCAGGTAAAAATGCAGCTAAATTGTTAGAAGCCGCACGTAAGCAAATACTTGATTTAATGTATTTACCAGACTATGATTTAGTATTTACAAGTTCGGCAACTGAATCGAATAATATTGCTATACTTAGTACCTTGAGACACAAAAAGCAATTTGGTAAAACGATTTTAACGAGTGAATTAGAACACCCAAGTATTGTTAACGTTTTGGCTGAGATGAAAGATGAAGGCTTTATCGTAAAATATATAAAGACGACATCTGTTGGTAAGATAGATTTAGAAGACTTTAAAGAAAAGTTAGATTCCGACGTCATTTTCGTAACAACGATGTCTCTAAACAATATCATTGGTAGTGTTCAGCCGATTGAACAAATGGTTAAAATATTAGAAGATTATCCAAAAGCACATTTTCATGTCGATGCGACCCAAGGAATTGGTAAGACAGATATTGATTATAAGGGCGTTGATACAATTAGTATCTCTGCTCATAAGTTCAATGGTGTAAAAGGTGCGGGTGGACTTTTTGTTAAGACCTTGAGTAATCTTCATCCGGTATTTTACGGTGGGGGACATGAGTATAATGTGAGAAGCGGTACTGTGAATTTACCAGGTATTACCGCAATGACTAAAGCGCTACGTTTAACGCTCGAAGAAGCAAGAAGTGTTAATATACGACTCAATGATTTTAATGGCCAGATTAGAGATGCCGTAAAAGATTTAAAATCTATAAAAGTCCAACCGAAAGATGCACCATATATCGTGAATATGTCCTTTGTCGGTGCTAAAGGAGAAGTAGTCGTTAATGCCTTGTCTAAAAGGGGCATATTAGTCTCAACAACAAGCGCATGCGCCTCAAGATTAGCTGAGTTAAATGAAACTTTACTTGCTTTAAAGAATCCAGATGACGTCATAGAAGGAAGTATAAGAATCTCCATGGGACACTATACGACACAAGACGATGTAGACGCATTGGTTACAGCGTTAAAATCAGTCTATGAAGAATTAGGAGATGTACTAAAATGAAATTTGATCATATATTAATTCGCTATGGTGAGTTAACCCTTAAGACAAAAAATAGAATGATGTTTGTCTATGCACTAAGAGATAGAATGAGAAAAGCCTTAAAAGGTTTTGATGTTGACGTAAAGGCAAATAGAGACCGTGCTTATATTGAAATTAACGATGAAGACCCACATCAAGTCATTGATAAGCTAATGAATATCAGTGGAATTCTTAGCACGTCACCTGTAGTTAAGATTGAAAAATCAGATGAAGCGATGAAAGAAACAGTCATGAAATTTGCTGAGAATATTAAAGCGGGTGAGACTTTTAAAATCGAAGTCAAACGTGCGGACAAAAATTATCATCTCGATACTTTTGGTGTACAACAATTACTCGGCGGTCATGTCATGTCGAATACAGAGCATATGACTGTTGATGTGAAGAATCCTGATTATAAGATCATGGTAGAAGTCAGACAAGATGCGATTTATATGTATTATGAGTCTATCAAAGGTCTCGGTGGTTTACCACTTGGTACAGGAGGTAAAGCTTTACTCATGCTCTCAGGTGGAATTGATTCACCCGTTGCAGGTATTGATGTTATGAAGCGTGGTGTAGAAATAGAAGCCATTCATTTCCACTCGCCACCGTACACGAGTCCTCAGGCGACAGATAAGGTGAAAAAACTTGTGGACATTATGAGTGACCGTACAGGTTTTGATATAAAGTTGCATATCGTACCATTCACGGAACTTCAAACAACAATATACGATAAGGTCCCGGATAACCTATCCATGACATCTACTCGACGTATCATGCTGAGAATCGCAGAACAACTAGCTAAAAATATTGGGGGAGAAGCGATTGTTAACGGAGAAAACTTAGGTCAAGTTGCATCACAGACCTTAACAAGTATGTATGCTATAAATGAAGTGACAAGTATGCCAGTCTTAAGACCCTTACTCACTTTAGAGAAAAATGACATCGTGAAGATGGCGAGAAAAATGGGGACATATGAAACATCCATTCTACCATTTGAAGATTGCTGTACAATCTTTAAGCCGAATGCACCAAAAACGAAACCGAATCTCGAATCAGTTAAGAAATTTGAGAGTGGGGTCGATTTTGATTCAATGATCGAAAAAGCTATAGAAAATATTAAAATCTATACACCGAACCACAAAGTAGAAGCTGAAGACGACTTTAGTGATTTACTGTAAGAGGTAAGATGATAATAAGAAAACCAGGTCAAATTGACCTGGTTTTCTTAATTCTATAAAAAGTTTCTCTGAGTTTTGTGCCAAAATGTATTGTTCGTAAGTTTAATTGTGTTGATAGAGTGGTCACTCAATTTTACACTAATTTTTTCAGTGTTTTGTACTGACAGTGCTTCATTATCCATACTCATTATTGGATAATACTCGATTGAATTGTCTATGACCAAAGTAATTGGTCGTTTTTTCGATAAAAGGAAGCTCGTTCCGAGTGTTCTGTGGTTATTGTTGTTCACACTACCAAGTTCAGTCACCTGCATCGCTTTAACTAGTGGATCAATAACTGCACCGCCAAGGGATTTGTTGTAGCCTGTCGATCCTGTAGGTGTGGAGATAACTAGGCCATCCCCGTTGAAATGTTCAAACAAGAAGTCATCAATATAAATATCCATCATGATGGTTCTTACTAGGTTTGATCGAATAGTAAACTCATTTAAACAATAGTTCGGCTGATTGTCATTAACCTTCACTTCAATAATAGGGTATTGACGTGTTTCAAAATTCATTGTCTCAAAGACTTCACGTATTTCAGCTAAGTTGTGGTAGTTAAAATCGACGTACATATGGTTTCGGTCTTCGACTCCAATGCCGATATATAAGCAATCATCTCTAAAATCGCTCTTACGAATTGCTTGTAAAAAAGCACCGTCTGCACCAATTGATGCAATAATGTCAGCAGTGTCAGATGAATCGGCAATCTTATAACCAATATCTTCAAATAGTTGTTGTAAGTCAGTTAGTATCTTCTTTGAATTTTTATAGGTCGGTTCAAATAAATAGATGCTTTTTTTTGTCATAGGATTACTCCATTTCACTCTTTGTCTGATTATTATTAAATCTAGACTACCATAGAAAAATTAAAAGTTCTATTAGTCATCAATCTATAAACTTCATAACCTTAAATGTACCTTAAAAGATATTAGGTTTCATTGTGACGCTATTAGGGGTAATGTTATGATATCTTTGACTTAAATATAGAAAGGGTGTTTTCATGAAAAGAATTATTGCATTGGTTTCAGCAATTGCAATTGTCATTTTAGGACTTGGTGTGTCCTTTATGTCTTCTTTATGGGCAAGTGATTGGGAAGATATGTTTAATGACCTTGCATCAACTGAAGCAAGCAAATCTTCTATTCTTGAAGAAGGGGATGCAGGAAATAAAATCGCTGTATTGAACTTTGAAGGAACCATTCAGGATACTGGAGCAACTGTTGGCATGTTTGGATCGGAAGGTTATAACCATGAGTTGACGATTCAGGCGTTGAAAGATATTGCTGAAGATGACACATATAGCGGGGTACTTCTTAATGTAAACTCACCTGGTGGTGGTGTCTATGAAAGTGCTGAAATACATAAGTACTTAATGGCAGTTAAAGAAAGCGGTAAAACAATATACAGTTCGATGGGTAACATGGCCGCTTCTGGTGGCTATTATGTTTCTGCACCAGCAGATCAGATCTTTGCAACAGATCAAACGATTACTGGTTCAATTGGTGTAATCATGCAGAGCATCAACTACGGTCAGTTAGCTGAAGAACACGGGATTTCATTTGACACTTATAAGAGTGGAGAAATGAAAGATATGATGTCACCGTCTAGAGAAGCGACCGAAGAAGAACAAGAATATATTCAAAGTATTGTAGATACAATGTTCCAAGACTTCGTTGACGTCGTAGCTGAAGGTAGAGGTATGACTGAAGAGGAAGTACGTGCAATCGCTGATGGCCGTATTTACCTTGGTGAGGAAGCAATTGAAAATGGACTTGTTGACCAAAATGGTCACTTCGATGATGCACTAGCTGCCTTAAAAGAAGAGCTCGGTGGGAATCCACAAGTGGTTGAGTTTGATGGAGGTTACAATTCTTCATTCCCATTTGGTGTACAGATTAAGAGTGCCATAAGTGACTTGTTCGGTGGTGGCGAGGTTAGAATGGTTCAAGAACTAATCGACAACCGACAAGGTGTTCAACCGATGTACTTATATGAATAGGAGGGAAACGTATGACTGAACAAGTAAGTATCGAACATGATGATACAAATTACATTACAGCGTTAAATAACATGACTCATGCAGGTTTCTTCCCGAGATTCATATCATACATCATTGATATTGTTGTACTTTGGGGAGTCGCTCAGTTAACCATTGTACCGCTTCTATCAATATTTGATTTAAGAAATGTTTTCTTTGGTATAGAAGCATTATCCTTAGAGAACATAGGTACAACGTTGTTATATTTTATCTATTTCACATTGATGACATTTTTCTTTAAACAAACAGTTGGTAAGATGATTCTAGGTATAAGCGTCAATTCTTCTACAGGTGAAAAGTTAACATTCGCACAAACGTTTTACAGAGAAACAGTGGGACGAATTATTTCAAACTTCTTATTATACTTGCCATATCTTGCAGTCTTTTTTACCAATGCAAAGATTGGTTTACACGACTTTATAGCTGACACTTACGTTGTGAATGATAAGTACAGTAAATATTCACGTCGAATTAAAGACGAAATGTCAGCAGATACTAAATCGAATTTAAGTGAAACTTCATCGATTGATCACACAGTTGAACGAAACTTTTAAAGTGAACTGATTGATGCGAAGTCAGTCATGTAATATAATCAAGACACTAGGACTATCCGGTTTATGGATAGTCCATATTTTGTGTAAAGAGGGATTTAAAATGGCTAAAACAGCAATGGAAGAAATGTATGAGAATTTAATCAATAGAGTAGAAGAAATCGTAAAAGAAAAAGAAAGTCCTAGATTAGAAGCGCTAGCAGAGGCCTTATTGCAAGTTGAAAGTAAGGGCACTTTTTCGGATAAAAGAAAAGCCTTCCAGTTTGCATATCTTTACCAAGTAAAAGAAGAGCCAGTACAGAGTAACCACCAATTAACACCTGATGCGATTGGGTACTTAGTTGCTCATATTGTAGACTTGTTCACAGATGATAATAAGAAAAATTTAGTCGATATCGGCAGTGGTACAGGCCATCTTGCAATGACGATTAAGGAAATGGTAACTGATTTAAACTTATCAGGGATTGAAGTTGATCCTGCCTTAGCAGAAATTAATGCAAATCTATGTGAGTTTTTAGAAACACCGATGTACATTCATCCACAAAATGTGATTGAGCCGAGTCGCATTCCGATGAGTAATATTGCGGTAGGGGATTTACCAGTCGGTTATTATCCACTACCAGCAGAAAAATATAAAACTGCTTTTGATGCAGGTCAAAGTTACGCACATCTTTTAATGTTAGAAGCAGGTATGAATCTTATTGAAACAGATGATATTGGAATTTTTGTTGTCCCTTCGAATATACTAGAAGAAAACAATGAAACGATTAAGCAATATATTTCAGAAGATGCGACCTTACTCATGTTCTTAAACTTACCGTCAACTATATTTAAGACAGAGAAGCAACGTAAGTCACTAATCGTACTTAAAAAAGGATTCTCACCACTTGTAAATAATGAAGTTTTAATTGGAGATGTGCCTGACTTTAAAGATGCGAGTAAGATGCAGGAGTTTGTTAGACAGTTAAATGAATGGCATGAACAATACAGCAGAAAGTAGTTGAAGCTTATGACTAAAATTATTGCAATCAATGCCGGCAGTTCTTCTTTTAAATTTGAACTGTTTGAAATGTCTGAGGAACAAGAAATTGCCAGAGGACTTGTCGAACGAATCGGATTAGATCATGGTGTTTTTACGCTGTCTTATAAAGGTGGACGTGAAGTATTTGAACAAAACTTTAAAAACCATACTGAAACGGTTAATATCATGTTAGATATTTTAGTTTCTAAAAATATTATCTCATCAATCGACGAACTAGAAGGTACTGGTCATCGTGTGGTACACGGCGGTGAAAAGTTCTCAGAGGCAACTATGATTGACGATAGTGTAGTTAGAGATATTGAAGAATTGTCAGAGTTTGCACCTCTCCATAATCCCGCGAACTTAATGGGGATTAGGGCGATGAGGGAACTTCTACCGGATGTGCCACATATCGCTGTATTCGATACATCCTTTCATCAATCTATGCCTGAGAGTTCATATTTATATAGTTTGCCTTATAAGTACTATAAGGACTATCGAATTAGAAAGTTTGGCTTCCACGGCACGAGCCATCAGTACGTGACAGAAAGAGCAGGAGAAATTTTAAAACGTCCTCTAGAAGAATTAAGGTTAATTAGTTGTCACTTGGGGAATGGTGCGAGTATTGCTGCGGTTAAGGCAGGTAAATCCATCGATACGTCAATGGGTTTCACACCACTTGCCGGTGTGACTATGGGTACACGCTCAGGTAACATTGATCCCTCTTTAATTCCTTATATTATGGAAAAAACTGATAAGAGCGCAGTAGAAGTATTGAATGTTCTAAATAGAGAATCCGGTCTACTTGGTGTCAGTGGTTTCTCAAGTGACTTAAGAGATATAACCGAAGAAGCTAAAAAAGGTAATGATAGAGCGGAACTTGCCTTAGAAGTATTTAGTTCGAGTATCCACAAATATATGGGATCATACGCTGCACGTATGGGTGGGGTAGATGCCATTATCTTTACTGCAGGTGTCGGTGAAAACTCGAGTTTAATAAGAGAAAAGGTCTTAGATAGCCTTGAGTTTATGGGGGTTTACCTAGACAAAAAAACCAATGACGAAACAAGAGGTGTCGAAGCGACAATCAGTCACTCCTATTCACCTGTAAAAGTCCTTGTTATTCCAACGGCAGAAGAAGTCATGATTGCAAGAGAAGTCATGAGACTTAAGTAAAAAATACACTCATCTAAATAGTTAGATGAGTGTATTTTTATAATTAGTGACTTCAGTCGGTTGAGCACGTAGACGTGCGAAACAAATAAACCACACGCTATGCGTGTGGATGAAGTAGCTTTAGCGATAATATGCCCCTTTCTGTATACTAAATAATGGCTACCAACCGCTATTTAGAAAAGAAAGGGGCATATTGAATGTCTAAAGACGACCAAAGTTTATCACATACAAGATGGAATTGTAAGTATCATATAATATTTACTCCTAAGTATAGGAGAAAAGTTGTGTGTGGACAACTTCGAAAAGACATAGGGAAAATACTTAGACGATTATGTGATATGAAAGATGTAGAAATTATCGAAGCACATGCGATGCCTGATCATATACACATGCTTGTGAGAATTCCGCCGAAACTGAGTGTTTCTGGATTTATGGGATATTTGAAAGGGAAAAGTGCCGTACTTATCCATGAACAACATGCGAATTTGAAGTACAAATATGGAAACAGAACGTTTTGGGCGAAGGGATACTATGTGAGCACCGTCGGACTGAACCAAAAAACGATTGAAAAGTATATCAGAGAGCAGGAAGCAGATGACAGGGTGCTCGATTCAATTTCAAAACGAGAATACGTGGATCCATTCAAAAAGTAAAACCAAATAAAAGGTAAAGTGAATAGCGGTTGGCAGTCTTTTGAGAGCTCCCTTTAGGGAGTATGTGCGGAATGAGCCCTTATAGGGCTGAAAAAAAGCTACCCGTTATACGGGTGGATACTTACTATTTCTGGCGTTCGGCTTTGATCTTCTCTACACGTTCATGTACAAGAGGTGCGACTTTTTCACCAAAGAGTTCGATAGTTTTTAGGACTTTGTCATGTGACATGACACCGACTGGAGTTTGTAATGTAAAGCGTTCAACTCCCATGTGTTCATATAAATCGACAATCTTGCGCGCGACAGTTTCTGGACTACCAACATATAGCGCACCGCTTGGATCAGCCATCGCATCGAAAGCCTCTCTTGTATATGTTCCCCATCCACGTTCACGACCAAGCTTAGTCATTGACCCAGATATTGCAGGGAAGAAAAGGTCTCTTGCTTCACCATCAGAGTCCCAAATAAAGCCATGTGAGTTTGTTGCAACCTTTAATTTACTTTCATCATGGCCAGCATCTTTACCCACTTGGCGATAAAAATCGGCTGTTCTTTTAAATTGATAAGGACTACCACCAATAATGGCTAAGACAAGTGGCAAACCAAGTACGGCCGCACGCTGGGCAGATTGCGGTGTACCACCACTAGCAATCCATATCGGAATTTCATCTTGTACAGTTTTAGGGAATATTTCAGCATCCTTTAAAGGTGGACGATGTGTACCTTCCCAATTTATCTTACCGCCTTTTTGCAGTTGTAAAAGTAGGTCGAGCTTTTCATCGAAAAGGGTATTATAATCATTTAAATCGTAACCAAATAAAGGGAATGATTCTATAAATGAGCCGCGTCCTGCCATTATTTCTGCACGACCATTAGAGATGCCGTCTAGAGTAGCAAAGCGCTCGTAGACGCGTACTGGATCATCCGAAGATAAGACAGTGACACCACTAGATAGACGGATGTTTTTACTCATCGCTGCTCCAGCTGCTAATACAACGTCAGGAGAGCTGACTGCATAGTCATTTCTGTGGTGTTCACCAATAGAAAAGATATCTAAACCAACTCTGTCTGCTGTCGCAATTTCTTCTACTAATTGTTGTAATCTTTCTGGATGAGTTGTTGTTTTCCCAGTGACAGGATCTAAGCCTGCATCACCAAATGTGTTGATTCCAAGTTCCATAAGAACCTCCTGAAAATATTATTTTGAATTTGAATTAATTTTACTCGATATACTATAAATAAAAAAGCAATGCAACTCAGAACTGAGTGCATTGCTTCAAATAATTTGATTAGCGGTGTTGTTCTATAAACTCTTCTGTAGCTACTTTTGGTTCAAAGTCTGAAGGAAGTGTTTCTGTACGAACGACTAATACGTCACATTTGGCATTACGTACAATGGCCTCAGAAACTGAACCGATTATGAAACGTTCAACAGCGTTTAGACCTGTAGAACCACAGGCAATTAAATCTGCGCCGATTTTTTCAACTGCTTTTTTAGGGATAACAGATTTTGGTGAACCATAGTCGATGATTTTATCTACAGATTCAACGCCACCTTCTAAAGCAACTTTTTCATAACCGTCGAGTAACTTTTGCGCAAACTCTTGTGCACGAGTTGAAATCGAGCGATCGTATGCTTCGACAGATGCGAAAGATCGTGTATCAATAACATTAATAATAGAAAGCTTTGCGTTGTTACGTTTAGCAGCTTCGACCGCTTTTTGGAATGCCCATTCTGCTTCGTGTGAACCGTCCACTGCAACTAAGATGTTTTTGTACTGTAACATAGTTACCAACTCCATTTCCTATTCTTATTAATCTATACCACATGTATGCGGTACCAAAACTTTATTTTTTAAAGATTATTTTGGGTGCAAATATTAACTTATATGATACAATAAATTTGCTTAAGAAAAAGGGGGAAATTGTAATGATTATTGGATTACCGAAGGAAGTAAAAAACAACGAGAATAGGGTGGGACTAACACCCGGTGGCGTTTACGCTTTTGTACAGGCTGGACACACTGTTCGCGTTGAAACAAATGCGGGAGAAGGTTCATTCTTCCACGATTCAGCATATGTAGAAATGGGTGCTGAAATCGTTGATACACCTGAAGAGGCTTGGGATGTCGATATGGTGGTCAAGGTAAAAGAACCATTAGCAGAAGAATTTGATAGAATCAAAGAAGAGTCTATCCTTTTCACATACTTACACTTAGCGCCTGAAGAAGCGTTAACACAAGTATTAGTCGATAAGAAAGTAACGGCGATTGCTTATGAAACGATTCAATTGCCAGATGGTTCATTGCCATTACTCGCGCCGATGAGTGAAGTTGCAGGTCGTATGGCAACACAAATTGGTGCAGAGCAATTAAGAGCAATCAATGGTGGAAAAGGTATTCTCTTAAGTGGTGTACCTGGTGTAGAAAAAGCGAGAGTTACAATCGTTGGTGGGGGAGCAGCGGGTACAAACGCTGCAAAAATGGCGATTGGTTTAGGCGCTGATGTGACAGTGCTTGATTTAAATCCGAAACGCTTACGTGAA
Source organism: Jeotgalicoccus sp. ATCC 8456 (assembly GCF_016313225.1). Classification (NCBI taxonomy): domain Bacteria; kingdom Bacillati; phylum Bacillota; class Bacilli; order Caryophanales; family Staphylococcaceae; genus Jeotgalicoccus; species Jeotgalicoccus sp. ATCC 8456. Next base: position 174,274 of record NZ_CP066224.1, read on the forward strand.
CTCGACGATTTATTTGGTTCAAACGTACAGACATTGATGTCTACACCATTAAATATCAAACAAGCAGTAGAAAAAAGTGATTTAGTCATTGGGGCAGTACTTATTCCAGGTGCCAAAGCACCAAAACTTGTTACTGAAGAAATGATTAAAAATATGTCACCAGGATCAGTCATTGTTGATATTGCAATTGACCAAGGTGGTATTTTCGAAACTACAGATCGTATTACAACACACGATGATCCAACATACGTAAAACATAATGTAATACACTATGCCGTGGCAAACATGCCAGGTGCGGTGCCAAGAACTTCAACGAATGCTTTAACTAATGCGACTTTACAGTATGGACTTTTAATTGCGAACAACGGTTACAAAGAAGCTGTAGCTAAAAACCCGGTTATCGCTGGAGGTTTCAATACTTTCCAAGGTCACATTACCTATAAAGCAGTTGCTGAAGCACAAGGTAAAGAATATAAAGATATCTTAGAGTTACTAGGATAATTGCTATAAATTAAGAAAGCGGTGGAGTCGATGGGAGTCCACCGCTTTTTTGAGTTTATCGAGTGAATGGTGGTGGGTTTTGAGTGGGCTTGGTGGGTGGATGGTTGAGTAAGTGATTGCACCGCTTCGAACTGAAAACGAAGCTGACGAATTGCGAGGCCGCCGCTTCGAACTAAAAACGAAGCTGATGAATTGTGCGGGCGCCGCTTCGAATTCAAAACGAAGCTGATGAATTGCGAGAGCGCCGCTTCGAATTAAAAACGAAGCTGATGAATTGTGATTGCTCCGCTTCGAACTAAAAACGAAGCTGATGAATTGTGATTGCACCGCTTCGAATTCAAAACGAAGCTGATGAATTGCGAGGGCTCTGCTTCGAAATCAAAACGAAGCTGACGAATTGCGCGGGCGCCGCTTCGAACTAAAAACGAAGCTGACGCAAAATGAAAAGTCCCCTTAACAAAGCCCCAACATCACTTATTACTTACATCTCATCAATCACACAGACATCAAAGGGAATACTTTTCTTTAAAGCTTCTAGTTGTTCGGCTTTAATTAAAGGAATAATTGAAATTCGTTTTTTTACGTGCATCTTCAGCTTAGCTAGAGGCTGTAAGGCTTTAAAATCACTCAAATCTATTTCTCTTAAATCATATATAATGCCGGAAACATCGTTGTCGATAAAGACCTCGGCTAAGCGGCTATGTAAAAAGTAAGGGACCTTTGTAAATGCGGGTCCAATAATAAAGTGACAGTTACGAATTTCATTTGATAGGGTACTTAACAAAGCTTCGTTCACATCGTGATAATCACGGGTAAAGATCTGATCGACAATAAAGCCATCGACCTCATTTGCTCTGATTGTTTCAATCAATGTATTTTCTAACATAAAAGCATCTGTCTCGTAATTGTTGTTTATAGACATGTAGATTTCAGCTTGTGGTGTTAATGCTTTTTGCATAGAGATTAAAACACTGTTGGGTGCATTAAAATCTGACTGACTAAATAAAACATGGTCGTAAGCTAGTGAAAGGTTATGGCTAAGTGTAATTTGTTTCAACATAATTCTCCTTTACATTTATGATTAGAACTTAATTTTTTAGGGAATGGATAATTATTAAACATTTTCTATAGGAGTGAAAATAATGACTGTAAAATTTCATGGACATGCAGTACTATCATTTTCTAATAACGATTCAAATGTAATTATTGATCCATTTATAAATGGTAATGAATTAACTGATTTAAGGGTTGAAGATGTCAAAGCAGATTATATTATTTTAACACACGGTCATAATGACCATGTGGGTGATACGATTGAAATTGCAAAAAATAATGACTCTACTATCATCGCACCTGTAGAGCTCGCTGACTACCTTGAAGGACAGGGCCTAAACGCTATCGGTATGAACGTTGGTGGTGAAGGTGAGTTTGAATTTGGTTCGATTAAATTTGTTCATGCCTTCCACACATCAAGTTTTACAGATGACGACGGTGTCATCAATTATACTGGCGAATCCATGGGACTCATTCTGAAGATTAATGGAAAAACAGTATACGTGACTGGGGACACAGGTATCTTTGGTGACATGGAATTGATTTCTAAATTGAATGGGCCAATTGATGTGTGCTTCATTCCAATCGGTGGCCATTTTACTATGGGTATTGATGATGCGGTTTATGCAATTAACAACTTCATTAAACCCACTATTGTTGTACCGACGCATTATGATACTTTCCCACCAATTAAGGCGGACCCTGAAGTATTTAAAGATAAGGTCAACACAAACTGTCAAATCCTAAAACCAGGTGAAGCAGTTCAATACTCATAAACCATAATTTATTTTAACCGGAAGCTCAAGCTTTCGGTTTTTTGTTTTCGGACTTTCTATTTACATGCTATGATAAATTTAAGCTGAATTAATGGAAAAGGTGAACTTATGTCTAAACACGATGAAATTTTAAAGTATATCAGAGGTCTAAGGGAAGGTAGCAGTCTATCAGTCAGACAGATATCTGCCTACATGGGTGTCTCCTTAGGCACAAGTTACCGTGCAATCAAGCAAGCTGAAGAGGACGGACTAGTGAAGACCGTTGAGCGCGTCGGGACTTTTAGAATTGTCCAAAGAGAGCTAAAGAATCACGGTAAGATTATGTTTAGAGAAGTGAACCGTGTCATCCAAGGGACCGTTTTAAGCGGGGATAACTATCTCGATAAAGAAATATCAAGAATTTTAATCGGTGCCATGCAGACTGAGGACATTGTAAAATATTTAGAACCCAACGGTTTATTAATTGTCGGGAACCGTGAAAAATCTCAGAGAAGTGCTTTAGAAAACGGAGTGGGTTTACTTATTACTGGTGGCTTTGGCACAGGGAAGGAAATATTAGAACTTGCTGAAGAAAAACAATTACCCGTGATATCGACCACACACGACACTTTTACATGTGCATCAATTATTCATCGTGAAGTGTATAGTTTATCATTATCACAAAATATTGTTACAGCCGGGCGATTGATGGTAAAACAACCTCAGTATACCGTAGATATCAAAGACCTTGGTACTGAAATTCACCCTGAAGATAAGAATATGATATTACTTGATGGCAATCGATTTGTCGGTGCAATCCGAGCAAAGGATTTACCAGAAATGACTGCTCAAAATTACACTTCTTATTTACTACCGGATTATAGTGCTGAAGAAGATACAACGGTCTTATCACTCAGACAAATTATGTCCTGGCATCAATTAAATACAATACCCGTTGTAGAGTCAGGTGATTATAGAGGGATTGTTCACCGCAGAGAAGTATTTAAAAATATCTCATCTAGAAATTTAAAATCTGGCATGTCGACTGACCAGCTTATCGACCGTGAAATTCAAATCGATAGCCATAAGATTAAGATTCGGGTCATGCCATTTATGACAGATGAATATGGATCACTTTCACAGGCGAACTTTATGCGTCTAGCAGAACGATTGATACTCGTCGTGTTACAAGAAAACAATATACACAGTTATCACATCGATACTTATAATATAATGAACTTTAAAGTGGTCCAACTCTATCAAGAAATTGAGTTACTCGGACAAATCATAGACAAGGGTGAGCAATTTATACGTCTTGAGATTGTCTTGAATATTCAAGGTGAAGCTTATTCAAAAGCAACTTTCCTTATCCAACATTTCAATGAAAAATAAAAAGGCTTCCGGACAAACCGGAAGCCTTATGTATTAGCTACGCTTTTTCTTTTTGGCCTGATTCTTTTTCATCGCTTCAAATTCTTGCCATGCTTTTTCTTCTATCGGTAAGTTACCTTTAAAATACTTGCGTGCTTTATTGAAATAATTAAGCTGGAAGCCACCAAAAATAATGAACAATCCACCGATTAAATATGCAACAAAGGTGTGGAATTGGACGATGGTATTTAATCCGAAGACAATCATGAATAAAGCGAGCCATATCCGAGAGATGCTATTATAGTAAGCACCTCGAACGTCTCTTATCGTTCGTATTTTACGAACTTTAAAGACGACGAAGAGAATAAATGTAACAACAATTGCTGTAACTAAAAATGAAACAACAAAAGAATATAAGAATTCCATCCGATACAACTCCAATCTCTTATGTAGTATAATTGATTGATGAATGTAAGTAAATTATTAATGAGGAGTTTTACTATTGTTAAAAGAATTGACGCAGAATTTAAGTGAGTTAAATAGTAAAGCAAAGGACGTTTTAACACTAATTGAACAACATGACCAAATTGTGATTTTAAGACATCAAAAGCCAGATCCGGATGCCTACGGTGCACAACTTGGTTTACGTAACTACTTAAGAAATAAATATAAAGATAAGGACATCATTGCACTTGGTGGCTTAGAACCTTCTCTGGATTTTTTAGGAGAAATGGACGAAGAAAAACCCCTGAACTCACCACTTATTATCGCAGTGGATACAGCAAATCTCGACCGTTTAGATGGCACAATAGAAGCAGGTAATAAGTTAGTAAAAATTGACCATCATCCTGATGTTGATCCATTTGGAGATTTGTCGATCGTTGAGACAGCTGTTTCTTCTGCAAGTGAACTGCTCTATTTGTTGATGGATTTATGGGATACTCATCCTATAGATAATGAAGTAGCAGCTTGTCTGTATATGGGTATTGTCGGAGATACAGGTCGCTTTTTATACAACAATACAAGTCCTTTAACATTACAAGTTGCTTCGAGATTAATCGACTTTGAATTTGATGCAGCTAAGTTAAATAATCAGATGCATCAGTCCACAAAGAAAGCCTTTATGTATAAGGGTTGGTTGATAAGTCAAGCTGTCTTCTTAGACTCAGGTATTGCTTATACTTATGTCCCTGAAGAAGTTATAAAAGAATTCGATCTCTCTATGTCAGAAGCAGGGTTAGACGTCAACATATTTAGAGATATAGACGAAGTGAAAGTATGGTTCCTAGCCTTAGAAGATAAAGACCAGATTAGAATACGATTACGCTCTAAAGAGATCGTAATTAATGACATTGCCGGGGAATTTGGCGGTGGTGGTCATCCACTTGCCAGTGGGATTAGAGTAAGTGACAAAAATGAGCTCGAGGCGTTGATTGAACGAATAGAAGAAAAACTAGTATAGGGTGTGTCTGTATGCTTAATTTGAACGTTCATAGTGCATTTGACTTTTTAAATTCAAATATAACGCTAAATCGTTTGTTAGAAACGCTTAAAAACGATGGCCAAACTGCAGTCGCAGTGACGGACTTCAACCGAATGCATGCAGTCTACCAGTTTATGAAAACGGGTCAAGAGGAGAATATCCATGTTGTGCCAGGAATAGAAATCCTAGCAGAGGATGGCTTAAATGGTATTCCCTTAGTTTTATTAGCTAAAAATGAGGAAGGGTATTTAGAACTCGTCCGTTTAAGTGCGATGTTGTCATATAAAGATATCGAACGGACGCCACTCGCTTACCTTATTAATAATATAAGGAACTGTATTGTGATTGGTAAGACACAGTCTAGTGTTGGGCTTTTAACAAAACTTGAAACGAGTGAGGAAGATCAGTATCTTTCCTACCAAGTTGAAGGACAATATAAGAAAGTTTATATTCAGGCGAGTCATTACGTAAATCGTGATGAACGTGGGGCGTTAAAGGTATTAAATGCGATTCGTGATAATGAAAAAATTAGCGCGGACTCCATACATTCTTTGAGTGGAAATGACTGTATTCAAATATCTTCAATGCTAGATGACCGTGCAGCCTCTTTTTTAAAGAATAACGAAGAAATATTCAATAAGTGTCAAGTACCACTTCCTCAGGTTGAACATACCTTACCTGCCTTTGACAATCCTTATGATGAACCATCTAAAGACTACTTGTGGCGCGTGTTGATGGAACGTTTTAAAGCGCTCGGACTAGATAGGAGAGGGCCTGTATACAAAGAGCGTTTGAAATATGAGTATGATGTCATTGTCTCTATGGGCTTTGAAGACTACTTTTTAATCGTACAAGATTTGGTGGCTTTCGCTAAGAAGCAAGGCATCTACGTTGGGCCAGGTCGTGGATCTTCATCTGCCAGTCTCGTTTCATTTACCCTAAATATTACTGAAGTTGATCCGATTGAGCATCAGCTCTTGTTTGAACGGTTTTTAAATCCAGAACGTGTCAACATGCCAGATATAGATATCGACTTTGAAGATTCAAGACGAGATGAAGTTGTCACTTATCTGATTGAGAAATACGGCCAGATGCAAGTCGGTAATATCGTAACCTACGGGACACTGAGTGCAAAAATGGCAGCCCGTGATGTTGGTAGAGTGCTCGGTTTTACTGAAGATGAATTAAAATTAATGTCCAATTTAATTCCTTCGGATTTAAATGCAACTTTAAATCAAGCTTTCGATACAGACCGTTTTAAACAACTAGAAGAGAATGACAGTAAATATAAAGTTTTAAAAGAAGTCGCCTTAAAAATTGAAGGGCTGCCAAGACACACCTCCACACACGCTGCTGGGATGGTGTTAAGCAGTAAGAAATTGACCGACTCTGTGCCAATTATTTTTGTTGACCAGCATGTAATGACCCAGTGGCCAATGAAAGATGTTGAGTCTGCTGGGCTCTTAAAAATTGACTTACTTGGCCTTAAAAACTTATCGCTTATCCGATATATGATACAGGGCGTTCACCGTCACGATAAAAACTTTTCTCTAGATGACATCAAAGAAGATGCGCGTGTTTACAAGATGTTATCCCTTGGCATGACCTTAGGCATATTCCAGTTAGAGTCAACTGGAATAAGACGTGTGATTGAAAAATTTAAACCAGAGAGTCTTAGTGATTTAGCCGCAGTACTTGCCCTCTATAGACCGGGTCCAATGAAAGAAATAGACAATTTTATATATCGTAAAGAAAATCCGAAAACAATCGCATACCCACACGAAGACTTAAAGGAAATATTAAAAGAAACATTTGGTATCATCGTCTATCAGGAACAGATTATGCAAATTGCTGGAAAGATTGCAGGCTTTAGCTATGGACAAGCAGATATATTAAGACGTGCCATGAGTAAAAAGGACAAAAATATCTTAGCTGAAGAGCGTGAACACTTTATAAATGGCGCCTTAGATCAAGGATACAGTCAAGCGTTGGCAGAGCAGATATTTGAATTGATTATGGAATTCGCAAATTACGGTTTTGTAAAAAGTCACGCGGTTGCCTATAGTAAAGTGGCTTATATAATGGCTTACATTAAATTACATTATCCATCGATTTTCTACTCCGTAATATTGACGCATCACCGCTCTAATGAAGATAAAATTAAGCAAGTTTTAAGTGAAATCAAGATGATGAAAATTAATATTCTTCCACCTGACATCAATCGTTCCAAATGGCAAAATATCGAGAGCGATGGTATCCTTCTCGGATTTTCAATGATTAGTGGAATTTCAAAACTACTCTATGATGCCATACAAAAAGAACGTCAAAACGGTAATTTTACAGATATATTTGATCTTGTTAGCCGTGTAAATTTCAAATTCAATGAAAAAATATTGAGAAACTTAATTGTTTCAGGTGCACTCGATTCATTTAAAGAGAATAGAAAAACTATGTTACAAACCATACCGAATGTACTCAATAATGCAGGTGACGAATATCATCATGAATCATTTTTAAGTTCTCTTGGGTTTAGTATTAAAAAAGATTTCCATTATACAGATGAGATGTCTCAAGGTGAAATAATTCAAGGTGAGAAGGAGACACTCGGTTTTTATATTTCCGATCATCCAGTCTTACTGAAGCATCAAGCTTTAGAATATATCCCTTTCTCATTTATTCAACAGCATAAAAAACACGCGAGTTATCTTTTGTTTATCGAAGAAGTTAAAACCATCAAGATTAAGAAAAGTGGTCAGAACATGGCCTTCTTAACACTATCAGATGGGTATACATCAATAGATGGTGTTATATTTGCTAAGGAATATTTTAAATATCATCCTTTACTGAATGAACCCATTGTGGTCGCAGTGGCAACCATGGGTGAGCGTAACGGTAGGGATCAACTCGTCATCGATCGCTTGTACACACCTGAAACATATAAGGACGCTTACATTAAACGGACCAAGAAAATTTATATTAGAAATCTACAAAAAAGTGATATTGAACCATTTCTTTCAGCTGAGGGGATACCGGTTCTAGACTTTGAACGTCATTCAACGATTGGTTATATAGAGGCAATAAATATCAGCGGATTAATTGATACAATTGATTATGAAAATTTCAGATTAATCGTATAAATATATTGTAAAACGGGTAGGTTAGTGATAATATACCGTGGTATGACCACTATAGGAGGAAATGATTTGTCACTTAAAAGCGATGCATTAGAACTACACAAAGTTAACCAAGGAAAATTGTCCGTAAACTCAAAAGTTGAGATTAAAGATAGACAAGCACTATCCCTTGCATATTCACCTGGCGTAGCTGAACCTTGTAAGGAAATTTACGAAGACGAAAGAAAGATCTTTGACTATACAATTAAAGGTAATACAGTTGGTGTTGTTACAGATGGGTCTGCTGTACTAGGCCTTGGTAATATTGGTGCTTCTGCAAGCTTACCAGTGATGGAGGGTAAGTCTATCCTTCTGAAAAATTTTGCAGGAGTGGATTCATTCCCAATTGCTCTTAAAACAAATGACGTCGATGAGATTGTTAATACTGTGAAATTGATGACACCAGTATTTGGTGGAATCAATTTAGAAGATATCTCAGCACCGAGATGTTTTGAAATTGAAGAACGTTTAAAAAAAGAAGTCGATATTCCAGTATTCCATGATGATCAACATGGTACTGCAATTGTGACTTTAGCTGGTTTAATTAATGCGATTAAGCTGACTGGTAGAAAATTATCTTCAATCAAGGTTGTACTAAACGGAGCAGGTGCAGCTGGTGTGGCAATTGTTAAGCTCTTACACAGCTTTGGTGTAAAAGATATGATCATGTGTGATTCACGTGGTGCAATTTATGAAGGTCGTCCAAGTGGTATGAATCCTATAAAAGAAGAAGTCGCTAAATTCACTAACATAAATAACAATGAAGGGAATTTAGTCGATGTGATCGAGGATGCTGATGTATTTATTGGTGTGTCAGTCGAAAATGCAGTGACTAAAGAAATGGTTCATTCTATGAAGGAAGATCCGATCATCTTTGCAATGGCTAACCCAACACCAGAAATTATGCCAGATATTGCACATGAAGCAGGTGTTAAAGTAATTGGTACGGGGCGTAGTGACTTTCCGAACCAGGTTAATAATGTGCTCGCTTTCCCAGGTATCTTCCGTGGTGCCTTAGATGTACAGTCGACGCATATAAACGAAGAGATGAAGAAAGCGGCAGTGTTAGCAATCGCAGATATAGTAACAGACGAGGAACTTAGTCCTGAATATGTGATACCGGATGCTTTTCACCCAGAGGTGGCACCTACTGTTGCAGAAAAAGTGGCAGAAGCTGCTATGAATACTGGGGTTGCCCGTATCAAGGTTGAGCCTGGTGAAGTATATGAAAAAACAAAAAAATTAATAAGTGAGTTATCAGTGAACTAATGGAAAATAAAAAAGGTCTCGAAACGATTCTAGAAGAAATCGACAAAATCATCGAAGATCAAAACATCGGTATCGGCGAGAAGATACCAAGTGAAAGATATTTAAAAGAACGACTAAATGTAAGTCGGCAAAGTGTCAGAGAAGCTCTAAGAGCCTTAGAACTCATAGGTGTAATCTATGTTAAAAGAGGCGAAGGGACTTACTTAGCAAATATTGACAATCATCAACTGTATAAATTAATTGCAAAGTATTTAATCCATACTGAAAAACAGTATGAGGAGCTTAATGAACTCATGCATATGATCGATTTTTATTACGAACATAAATATCAGGGTATGAAGACGGTAAAAGACGACGATAATCAGATCGTGCGTAGAATTTATTCTTTACTCGAAAAATATGCAGACAGACATAAAGCGTGATTTAATGAGGTGTAGGAATGCTAAGAGATATATTTTTTAAGTTAAATAAAAAAGCGACAGATGAGCAGGGCAAAGACGGTTTAATAGAGCAAGAAAAAATTATGACCAAATGTCCAAATTGTAAAAAGATATTGTATTCTAAAGATCTTCACAAGCGTTTAAACGTATGTTCTAATTGTGATTATCATTTACCGATAACGAGTACAGATCGAATGGAAGCTTTACTTGATGTCGATACTGAGGAACGTCTTTTTGAAAATGTGACTTCTTCAAACCCGTTGAAGTTTCCTAATTATGATGAAAAACTAAAATCTGATAAGGAAAAAACAGGACTCAATGAAGCCCTTGTCGTTTCCCATGGGAAGATTATGGGCAATGATGTTGTTGTCGCAATAATGGACCCTAGATTTAGAATGGGGAGTATGGGTTCAGCATTAGGGGAAAAGCTTGCACGTAGCTTTGTCTATGCAACAGAGCATAGACTACCTGTCATTGTCTTCACTGCAAGTGGTGGTGCGAGAATGCAAGAAGGTATTCTTTCCTTAATGCAGATGGCTAAAGTCAGTGTCGCTTTAGAAAGACATAGTGAAGCTGGGCTCTTGTATATTTCATATATGACAAACCCGACTACTGGTGGCGTGTCGGCATCATTTGCCTCTGTTGGTGATATTAATATCGGGGAGTCAGGTGCCCTAATCGGCTTCGCTGGCCGTCGTGTTATTGAAGAAACCATAAAAGAAAAATTACCAGATGATTTCCAGACTGCTGAGTTCCTACTCAAGCATGGTCAATTAGACGAGGTCGTTAACCGTACCCATATGAAACGCTATCTCGGTACAATCTTAAAAATGCATAAAGAGGTGGTGTAAATATGGCTTTTGACTTTGAGAAACCTATTGGTGAGCTTGAAAATAAGATTAAAGAACTTGAAAAATACGCACATAAAAATAAATTAGATTTAAAAACTGAAATTAGCTTTTTGGAGAAGAAAGTGAAGGATAAGAGAGCGGAAATATATTCAAATCTAACACCTTGGCAACGTGTCGAAATTGCAAGATATATTAAACGTCCAACTTCTAAGGAGTACATTGCTGCTTTATTTGATGATTTTATCGAGTTAAAAGGTGATAGAGCTTATAGCGATGACAATGCGATTATTGGTGGTATTGCAATGTTCAATGGTCGCCCTGTGACAGTGATCGGTAACCAAAGAGGGATGGATACTAAGGACAACATTGCCAGAAACTTTGGTATGGCACATCCAGATGGTTATAGAAAAGCGTTAAGATTGATGAAACAGGCAGAGAAGTTCAATCGTCCGGTCATTTGCTTTATTGATACGAAAGGCGCTTACCCAGGTAAGGCAGCTGAAGAACGTGGACAAAGTGAATCTATTGCAAGAAATCTCGTTGAAATGGCAGGACTCACTGTACCGGTGATTAGTATTGTTATCGGTGAAGGTGGTTCAGGTGGTGCTTTAGCACTCGGTGTATGTAATCAACTGTACATGCTTGAGAACTCGACCTACTCAGTTATTTCACCAGAAGGTGCGGCATCAATTCTCTTTAAAGATGCATCACTAAAAGAAATCGCAGCAGAATCACTTAAGATCACAGCGGATGATCTTCTAGAATTAGGTGTCAGTGATGGCACGATTGAAGAACCTCCAGGTGGGGCACATAACGATAAGACTTTTGTGTTCAATGAAACTGAGAAAGTACTGAAAAATGCCCTAGAAGAATTGACACAACTCGATGGTGAACACCTTGTAAATCAAAGATTCGAAAAATATATGGCAATTGGTCAATACGAAGAATAATGAGTCGATTTTATTAATAATCCGTACGTTATTAAGTTTGAGTATAAGAAGCTCTAACATTTAACGTATGGATTTTTAATTTTATATTCTTAAGAATAGACCACACTTAAGGTCTGTGCTATGTTTAAGATGACTAAGAAATGGGTGATTCTATTGAAGAAGATTGCAGTATTAACAAGTGGTGGAGACGCACCTGGTATGAATGCAGCCATCCGTGCTGTGGTGAGAAAAAGCATCTATGAAGGTCTTAAGGTCTACGGCGTATCTCATGGATATCAAGGCTTAATCAATGGGGATATAAAGGAGATGTCACTGGGTGATGTAGGCGATATTATACATAGAGGTGGTACGGTCTTATATTCAGCCCGGTCTGAAGCCTTTAAGACAGTTGAAGGACAACAAAAGGCGGTTCAAAATCTAAAGGATTTTGGTATTGAAGGCGTTGTTGTCATTGGTGGTGACGGGTCTTACAGAGGTGCAAGTGTACTTTCAGACTATGGCATCAAGGTCATTGGCATTCCTGGAACAATTGATAACGACATTCCCGGTACAAATGAAACAATAGGTTATGATACGGCATTAAACACCATTGTAGACATGATCGATAAAATCCGTGATACTGCCACGAGTCATGAACGGACCTTTATTGTTGAAGTGATGGGAAGAGATTCTGGAGAACTTGCCTTAAATGCTGGATTAGCAGCGGGAGCTGAAACAATTTTTATACCTGAAAGAAATACGAAGATGTCTGATGTGGCGGACAGAATACAGGCAGGGCTCGACCGAGGTAAGAAACATTCCTTAATAATTGTTGCAGAAGGCGTAATGACTGCAGAATATTGTAGCGTGGAGTTAGTAAAGTATATTAATATAGAAACTAGGTTAAGTGTACTTGGACATATTCAACGTGGTGGTAAACCTTCTGCAAAAGATAGGGTACTCGGTTCACGATTTGGTGCATATGCGGTAGAGTTACTACTCAATGGACAAAGTGAAATTGGGACTTGTATCAAGGACAATCAACTATCTACGGTCACACTCGACTATGTACACGAGCATGAAAAATCTTATAATAATTCTATTTATCAGCTTTCAAAAGAACTATCAATCTAGGGGGAAACTATAATGAGAAGTACTAAAATCGTATGTACAATTGGACCTGCTTCAGAATCTGAAGAAAAGCTTGAACAAATTATTTTAGCCGGTATGAATGTGGCACGTTTGAATTTTTCACATGGTGACCATGCGGAGCATCTTGCACGTATTGAAACGATTCGTAAAGTTGCTAAAAGGCTGGATAAAACCGTCGGGATCTTATTAGACACCAAAGGTCCAGAAATTCGTACACACAGTATGGAAAATGGTTCAGTTGAACTAGTAAAAGGTGAAACAATTGAAGTTTCGATGACTGAAGTGTTAGGTAATAAAGATCGCTTCTCAGTTTCTTATGAAGGTTTGATTGATGATGTTCAGCCTGGCGACTTTATTTTACTCGATGATGGCTTAGTTGAACTACAAGTCGAGAGTATAAATAAAGAAGAAGGTATTATTACAACGACGATAAGAAATAATGGTATTTTGAAAAATAAAAAAGGCGTAAACGTGCCTGGAGTTAGTGTGAACTTACCTGGTTTAACTGAAAAGGACAAAGCTGACGTTAAGTTTGGTATCGAACAAGGCGTTGATTTTATTGCTGCAAGTTTCGTACGTCGTCCACAAGACGTATTAGAAATAAGAGAATTACTTGAAACGCATCAAGGTGAATACATTAAAATTATTCCTAAGATTGAAAACCAAGAAGGCATTGAAAACATTGATGAAATCCTTAAGATTTCAGACGGTATCATGGTTGCTCGTGGGGACTTAGGTGTAGAAATTGCACCGGAAACAGTGCCGATGAAACAAAAAGAATTGATTAGGAAATGTAATCTAGTCGGTAAACCAGTAATTACAGCTACACAAATGTTAGATTCGATGCAACACAATCCACGTTGTACACGTGCTGAAGCAAGTGATGTTGCGAATGCGATTTACGATGGTACAGATGCTGTAATGTTAAGTGGTGAAACAGCTGCTGGAGATTATCCAGTTGAAGCGGTACAGACAATGGCGAAGATTGCTGAGTCCTCTGAACAAGCACAAGATTACAAGAAATTATTATCTGACCGAACAAAATCAACACAGACAAACATGGTGACTGCCTTAGGCGTATCTGTGGCACATACTGCATTAAACTTAAGTTGTAAGGCGATTGTTGCAGCAACGGAAAGTGGTCACACAGCAAATATGATTGCGAAATATAGACCACATTCAGATATCGTTGCGGTAACACCTTATGATCATGTAGCTAGACAGCTAAACTTAGTATGGGGTGTGCATCCAATTGTTAAGGTGGGTCAAAAGAATACAGATGATCTATTAAATACTTCAGTAACTGCTACGCTTGAAAAAGGTTATGCAAATGAAGGTGATTTAATTATTATTACTGCAGGCGTACCAGCAGGTCGAGCAGGTACAACTAACTTAATGAAACTTCACGTCGTTGGTGATACATTGATTAAAGCACAAGGTATTGGTACGAAAAGCGCAGTAGGAGAAGTTGTTACAGCTCGTAATTTCAGTGAATTAGAGAAGAAAGATACGACAGATAAGATTGTCGTTGTTCAATCTGTCGATGCATTGATGACACCGCTGTTAATTAAAGCAGCAGGGCTTGTAACTATAGAAGGTGGACTGACAAGTCAAGGTGCAATCGTTGGCCTGAACCTAGAATTACCAACTATTGTCGGAGCGACTGATGCCTTTGATGTCTTACAAGATAAAATGCTTGTGACACTTGATAGTGAACAAAGCGTCGTCTATAGTGGACATGCACACGTGTTATAAAGATTAGAGGTGTAAGAGATGAAGAAGACGCTCAGTATATTATTTCTTAGCATGTTCCTTTTAGCTGCATGTAATGCAGGTGGGAATAATGGAGAACAAGAGAACAGTGAACAAGATGAATCAGCAAATGATGCTGAACAAACAGAAGAATCCGCTGGCAATGACAGTGAGATAACAGCAGACCAACTGATTCAAAATGCCGTCAGTAACAGTGAAGGTGTTTTATCTTACACTGGGAATCAGGAATTCACTGTAGAACAAGGTGAAGAGACTACAAGTTTTCAAAGTGTCATCAATTATGATGATCAAAATGAGATGAAACTATCGGTTGATCATGATGGACAAGTGACATCTCACTACATGATTGACGGTTCACATTATATTTATGACAACAATCAATTAAACGAAGTGGACAGTACAGATTCATTAGAAGCGAATAGCTACGAGGCGGTAGTCAGCAGTTTATCTGACTATCCAGCTGGGGAGTTAAGCAGTCTAGAAGAAGGCTACGCGATTACTGTCAACATTGATGATATGTCTACCATAGAACCACTTTTAAACGAAAGTACGAGTGAAATCGCATCATCATTTGACAGTGTCAATGGGACACTGCAGTTGTACTTTGATGCAGAAGAACGCTTTACCGGTAGTCAGTTAGAAGCGACCGTTACAGGAGAAGGCGAAGAAGCGACAATTCAAGCAGCTGCTGATTATACAAATATTGGCGGCATCGAGGCAATCGAAATTCCACAAAATTTAAATGAATAGGTTATTTGATAGGTAGGACTCTTTTGAGCTCTACCTTTTTTGTGTTTAGGTGATTATCGAGAGTATCGGGTCGCTGTGGTACTGACAGCGGTCTGTTAGCTGAGTATCGGGTCGCTCTGATATTGATAGTAGATCGCTACAAAATAACAACTTCAAAATATAAACTTATTCTTATTAATTATTATAAGATAATTAATTTCAACTTATGGATGTGTTAAAATAAATATAATGGGTATAGAAAACAAGAAGTGATAAGTGTTGACGAGTATTTTTGAATATTATTTCACAAAAATGATTGAAATTACTCGAATATCATAACTGTCACAATTTTGTTATACTTGCCTTAAACATTCTGTTGCATATATAGGAGGGGGATTTATGACTGGAAACAGCGGTTTAGAAGGTGTTGTAATTGGTGAATCTAGAATCAGTTCAATTATCGGCACACAGCTGACTTATTGCGGTTATGAAATTGATGATTTAGCAGAAAATGCAGAATTTGAAGAGGTTGTCTACTTATTGTGGCATGATAAGCTACCAAATTCTGAAGAGTTATCAAACTTTAAGAAGGAATTGTTTAATCATGCACATCTTACAGATGATGCAAAAAACTTCTACAAAACTTTTGTAGATAAATCAGTCCATCCGATGAGCGCTTTACGTACGGCAGTTTCATTGTTATCTCATACGGATGAACGTGCAGAAGAACAAGTTGAGGAAGCGACTTTACTTAAAGCAATTCGCATTCAAGCGAAGATTCCTTCAATTGTTGCGGCTATCGCACGTACACGTCAAGGTTTAGGTGTAATTGATCCGAATCCGGATTATGGTTATGCAAAAAACTTCTTGTACATGTTAAATGGAGAAGAGCCGACTGAAGTACAAATTGAAGCGATGAACAAAGCGCTAATATTACATGCAGACCATGAAATTAATGCATCAACATTTGCAGCTCGTGTCATCGTTGCTACACTATCAGATATGTACTCAGGTGTCACTGGTGCAATTGGTGCACTTAAAGGACCATTGCATGGTGGAGCCAATGAGAAAGTGATGGCGATGCTTGAGGAAATCGGTTCTCTAGATAAGGTCGATGACTATATCGAGGAAAAATTAGCAAACAAAGAAAAAATTATGGGTATTGGTCACCGTGTTTATAAAGATGGTGACCCACGTGCGAAGTATCTAGAGGATATGGCACGTCGTCTTACTGAAGAAAATGGAGAACCTGAACTTTACGAAATGTCAGTTAAAATTGCAGAAATTATCGAACGTAAAAAAGGGCTCTTACCAAATGTGGACTTCTTTAGTGCTTCGGTTTACCACTCTTTAGGTATCGAACATGAATTGTTCACACCAATCTTTGCGGTAAGTAGAACTTCAGGTTGGATTGCTCACATTTTTGAGCAGTATGAAAACAATCGTTTAATCCGTCCACGTGCGGAATACAACGGTTATACAGATAGAAAATACGAACCAATCGAAAACAGATAAGATACGGGGGTAAAAAAATGGCAGGAAAAAAGATTGAAACTAAAAATGGTGTATTAAATGTACCAAACGAACCGATTATACCTTTCATCGAAGGTGATGGAATTGGACCAGATATCTGGGCAGCAGCAAGTCGTGTAATCGATGCAGCTGTTGAAAAAGCTTATAATGGTGAAAAGAAAATAGAATGGACAGAAGTACTTGCTGGACAAAAGGCATTTGACCAAACTGGTGAATGGCTACCTCAAGAAACTTTAGATAAAATCGATGAGTACCTCATCGCAATTAAAGGACCGTTAACTACACCAATCGGTGGTGGTTTCCGTTCTCTAAACGTAACATTACGTCAGGAGTTAGACTTATTCGCTTGTCTAAGACCAGTTAGACATTACAGTGGTGTACCATCTCCGGTTAAACACCCTGAACACTGTGATATGCAAATCTTTAGAGAAAATACTGAAGATATTTACGCAGGTATAGAATTTAAAGAAGGTACGCCAGAAGTTAAAAAAGTTATCGACTTCTTACAAGATGAAATGGCTGTTGAAAATATTCGTTTCCCAGAATCATCTTCAATCGCAATTAAACCAGTATCAAAAGAAGGTACTGAGCGCTTAGTACGTTCTGCTATTAACTATGCGATTGAGCATAACAAACCATCTGTTACACTTGTTCATAAAGGTAACATCATGAAATTCACAGAAGGCGGATTTAAGAACTGGGGTTATGAACTCGCACGTACTGAATTCAAAGATCAGACATTTACTTGGGCTGAATATGATGAAATTGTAGAAAAAGAAGGTAAAGATAAGGCGAACGAAGTTCAAGACCAAGCGGTTGCTGACGGCAAGATTATCATTAAAGATTCAATTGCCGACATCTTCTTACAACAGATTTTAACGCGCCCTAAAGAGTTCGATGTTGTTGCAACAATGAACTTAAACGGGGACTACATTTCTGATGCACTTGCTGCACAGGTAGGTGGTATCGGTATTGCACCTGGTGCAAACATTAACTATGAATCAGGTCACGCAATCTTTGAAGCGACTCACGGTACTGCACCGAAGTATGCTGGACAAGATAAAGTAAACCCATCATCTGTTTTACTTTCAGGTGTGTTGATGTTAGAACACTTAGGTTGGCAGGAAGCTGCTGACTTAGTGAACAACGCCATTGAAAAAACGATAGCTAAAAAAGTTGTAACTTACGACTTTGCTCGTCTAATGGACGGCGCAACAGAAGTTAAGACTTCTGAATTCGGTGATGCATTAATTGAAAATATGTAATCTTCATTGAATTGTATAGAACTTCATATTATACTTGAAAGGGCTGTCATGGGATGACAGCCCTTAATTTATTTTATCAAATGGGAGGATTATTCTCGTGGAAGATTCAAACAAGAAGCATGGATTGTTTCAGAAATTCCTAGATTTTGTCGAGTGGCTCGGTAATAAATTACCACATCCAGTGACTCTATTTATCTTGCTTGCTTTACTTACTTTAGTCGCTTCGACATTATTTTCTGTCCTAGGTGTATCTGTTACACACCCAGGAGAAGGTAACGAGACGGTTACTGTTAACAACTTATTAAACGCTGAGGGTATCAGTTACATATTTGAAACGATGACTGATAATTTCATAAATTTCGCACCGCTTGGTGTAGTATTAATGACGATGCTTGGTATTGGTGTTGCTGAGCGTTCTGGTTTAATCGGTGCGGCTTTAAAAGGTTTTGTGTTATCGATTCCAAAAAACTTAATTACTGCAGGTCTAGTGTTTGCTGGTATTATGTCGTCAGTAGCGTCTGATGCTGGTTATGTTGTTTTACCACCACTTGGTGCACTACTCTACCTTGCTTTAGGTAGACACCCACTAGCAGGTTTAGCAGCTGCATTCGCCGGTGTATCTGCAGGATTCTCTGCAAACTTACTCTTAAGTGGTACAGATGTAATGCTCGCAGAAATTACTGTTGCAGCAGCATCAGTAATAGATCCAGCATACGCAGATACGATTAATGTCGCGATGAACTGGTACTTCATTGCTTTAAGTGTGTTCTTACTGACATTAGTCGGTTGGTTTGTATCTGCTAGAATTGTTGAACCGCGTTTAGGTTCATTCAAAATGACTAAGGAACAAGAAGAAGAGTTAATGGGTGAAGAAACTGATGATATGCAGACACTTAAACCGGTTGAGAAAAAAGGTTTAATCTGGGCTGGAGTATCAGTAGTTATCAGTTTTGCCTTAGCCTTACTATTAGTTGTTCTACCAAACTCACCAATGCGTGGATCAGATGACTTAGGTAACTACATGGATACGATTATCCAATCACCATTCATGAGTTCACTTGTACCAATTATTGCGATTCTTTTCTTCGTTCCAGGTGTCGTGTACGGTATCGTAACGAAGAGTATTAAAAACGATAAGGACGTTGCCGGTCAAATGAGTGATACGATGGCGTCTATGGGTATGTTTATCGTTTTAGCATTTGCAGCAGGTCAGTTTGTTGCATACTTCACAGAATCTAACCTTGGAATCGTAATTGGTGTTTACGGTGCTGAATTATTAGAAAGTATGAACTTAACGGGTATTCCACTCTTAGTTGGCTTTATGTTAATTACAGCACTAATTAACCTGTTCATTGGTAGTGCAAGTGCGAAATGGGCTATGATGGCACCAATCTTCGTACCAATTCTAATGCAATTGGGTTACTCACCAGAGATGACGACGATGGCATATCGTGTTGCAGACTCTAGTACAAACATCATTACACCATTGATGACGTACTTTGCAATTATTATTGCCTTTGCTCAAAAATACGATAAGAATATCGGTATCGGTACATTGATTTCAGTGATGTTACCATACTCAATTTTCTTCTTTGTATTCTGGGCAATCATGTTGATCGTATGGAGCCTACTTGGTATGCCACTCGGTCCAGATTCACCAATACTTTACTAACATAAATATGTTACTTATAGTAGATGTTATGAATGCACCTCTTGTTTAATACAGGAGGTGTATTTTTATTTGGCTAAACCCTATAATGAACGGTATACTTTAAAATAAGAATGCAATTCAAAGGAGACTATTATGGCGAAATTAATTCTCATGGACGGTAATAGTATCGCATTCCGTGCATTTTACGGATTGCCACTGTTAACGAATAAAAGTGGCTTGCATACCAACGCTGTATTTGGCTATGCACGCCTCTTAGAAAAAGTAATCAAAGAAGAGAATCCAGACTATTTCTTAGTGGCATTTGATGCCGGTAAGTCTACTTTTCGACATAAGCAATACGAGGAATATAAGGGTGGCAGACAGAAGACACCACCTGAATTAGGGGAACAGTTTGCGCCGATTAGAAAGTTAATTGATGCATATGGTATAAAACGTTTTGAACATGAAGACTATGAGGCCGATGATATTATTGGTTCATGGACAAAACTTGCAGATGAAGCAGGCTTTGAAACGATTGTCATAACAGGTGATAAGGACTTAACTCAACTCGCATCTGATCATACTAAAGTTTACATTACTAAAAAAGGTGTCACGGACATTGAAGTATATACACCTGAACATGTTGCGGAAGTGTATGATGGTTTAAAGCCAGAGCAAATCATAGACTTAAAAGGATTGATGGGAGATAAGTCAGACAATATCCCAGGTGTGCCAGGTGTAGGGGAGAAGACAGCAGTCAAACTCTTGAAAGAACACGGTAGTGTTGAAAATGTAATAGAAAATTTAGATCAGGTCACTGCTAAAAAGTTAAATGAAAATTTAAGCAACAACAAAGATATCGCCTTATTAAGTAAGGAACTTGCTACAATATATCGTGAGATGACTTTTGACTTTAACCTTGAAAGTCTGAAATTTAAAAATGAAGATTCAGAAGAGAAATATGACTTGTTTAAAGAGATGGAGTTCAATTCGCTCTTAGATAATATGGAAGCGACAGAAGTCGATGAAGTTGAAGCTTTTACTGCAAAAGAAACAGATCATCTTAATGACTTTTCAAAAGATATCAGTGTATTTTTAGAAGTTCATGGTGATAATTATATTAAATTAAAACCGGAATTTATCAGTATTACAGATGGTGAACATGTATTTGTAAAAGCTATTTCAGAAATCGATAACAAAGCTTTGGCTGAGTTTTTACATTCTAGGGAATCCGTAAATACCTATGATTTAAAAAGACAAATCGCACTTTTACATCACTTAGATATTGATTTTGAGGACTTTACCGAAGACATAATGCTCGCTAGTTTTCTCATTAATCCATCTAAGAAAATCATCGATGTTGCTGAAACAGTTGCGGACTTTAACATTTCTATCAATAGCGATGACTTCCACTACGGTAAGGGCCGTAAGAAAAAGACACCGACAGAAGAAGAAACGCTTAACTTTTTAGCGGATAAGGTCCAAGCCATTCATCAAGTTAAAAATGTAATGACTGATAAGTTAAAAGCTGATGAGATGTATGATTTATGGCATGATCTTGAAATTCCGCTATCTAAAGTATTAGTTCAGATGGAATTAAAAGGTATAAAGGTAGAAAAAGAGCGCCTAGAAAAAATGGAGGCAGAACTTGCCGGTCAGCTAGAGGAAATTGAAGCTAAAATATATGAACTTGCTGGTGAGACTTTCAATATTAATTCTCCAAAACAACTCGGTGTTATTCTATTTGAGAAGCTCGAATTACCTGTAATTAAAAAGACAAAGACCGGTTATTCAACGGCAGTGGATGTACTTGAACAACTACAAGATAAGCATGAAATCATTGAATACATCTTACACTACAGAACGATTTCCAAGCTACAGTCTACCTATGTTATTGGTCTGCAGAGTGAAGTTTCTGAGGACGGTCGCATTCATACGCGTTTTAACCAGACCTTAGCTCAGACTGGACGCTTATCTAGTATTGAACCAAACCTACAAAACATACCGATTCGTTTAGAAGAAGGTAGAAAAATTAGACAAGCCTTTGTGCCAAAACAGGCAGGTAATGTCTTACTCGGACTCGACTACTCGCAAATTGAGTTGCGTGTACTTGCCACAATTACTAAAGATGAATCAATGATGGAAGCCTTTACCAATGACATTGATATCCATACGAAGACTGCCGTGGAGGTCTACGGCGTTGATTTAGATGATGTTACGCCTCTCATGAGAAGAAATGCTAAAGCAGTAAACTTTGGGATTGTTTACGGCATTAGTGACTATGGACTGAGTCAAAATCTTGGTATTACAAGAAAAGAAGCTGGGCAGTTTATTGAGACATATTTGAATTCATTTAAAGAAGTGAAGACCTTCATGCATGATGTGGTTCAAGATGCGAAAAGAGATGGTTATGTAACGACGCTCTTACACAGACGCCGCTATTTACCTGATATAAATAGCCGTAATTTTAACGCGCGGTCATTTGCTGAAAGAACAGCAATGAATTCACCGATTCAAGGGTCAGCTGCTGATATTATTAAACTTGCAATGGTCAAGTTTGCTAATAGTGAAGCAGCGAAGGACTTTGATGTTGAATTGCTCTTACAAATCCACGATGAATTGATCTTTGATATTCCAGAAGACCAAGTTGAAGCATTCATACCAATAATTACTGAAATTATGGAAGATGCTTTAGATATTGGTGTACCACTGAAAGTGGATGCGGGCTATGGTAAAGATTGGTACGAAGTAAAGTAGGTGTAGCAAATGCCGGAATTACCGGAAGTTGAATTGGTAAAAAGAGAATTAGACCCCATACGTAGTCTAAAGATTAATGATGTAGAATTATCTCAGTATATTTATAAGGGATACGTGAGTGGAAAGCGGACGATTGTTAAAGAGGACTTAGATCACTTTATAAACAAAGTAAAAGGTAAGACGATTATTCATACTGGTCGGCGTGGTAAATATCTGTACTTTTTATTATCAGATGAATATGAGACGACCCATCTGGTCAGCCATTTGGGAATGTCAGGTGCCTATTTTGTAGTGAATCAGCTTGATGATATTCAAGAGATTAACTTCAAAAAACATGCTCAAGTTATTTTCTCACTTGATAACGGACAAAAATTGATCTACTCAGACATTAGACGATTCGGTGAGATGCATACGCATGATCAGTTAAGTGAGTTTCCTCCATTTATGAGAATGGCACCAGAGTATACTGATGAACTTAGTCAGGCACACTTTATAGAGACCTTAAGAACGAAGCGATTTAGTGAAAAAGCTATAAAAGCAGCAATTATGGATAGTAGTGTGATTCCAGGTGTCGGTAATATTTACGCCGTTGAAAGTCTGTACTTAGCGCATATTTTACCGACTAGAAAGGTTAAAAACGTTTCAAATAAACGACTGAATGAACTTTTCGATAAAATTACTGAAGTCTTTGAACTTTCCTTATCACACGGGGGTTCAACGATTTCTGACTACCGCAGTGTTACAGGTGGAAAAGGTGAAATGCAGCACAGTTTCAAGGTGTACGGGCGAGACACTTGTCCGCTTGGTCACCCTTTAAAAACGAAAGTGATCAATACTAGAAACACATACTATTGCACAACTTGTCAGAGGTGACCGAAATGTATAAAGTAATTGGCTTAACTGGCGGCATTGCGAGCGGTAAAACGACGGTCAGTAACTACTTAAAAGATCAAGGATTTACTGTGCTTGATGCTGACGTTTACTCCAGAAAGACAACTGAAAAAAATGGGCCTGCAATTCCCGAAATCATTGAAGAATTTGGTGAAGATATCGTCGATGAGTCAGGGAATTTAAACCGAAAAAAACTTGGTAACATCATCTTTAATGATGAGGGAAAGCGGAAGAAATTAAATGCCATTGTACATCCTTTAATTCGTCAGATGATGAATAGTGACGAAAAGAAATTTAAAGAAAAAGGTCATGTCTTTTTAGATATTCCACTCTTATTTGAAAATGGTCTCGATTCACGATGCGATCTTATCCTAACGGTTTACGTGGACCGAGAAGTTCAAATTGAGCGTCTAAGTGAGAGAAATAATCTCAACCGCTCCGATGCGGTCTCAAGAATTGATAGTCAGATGCCTTTATGTGATAAGGCGAGTAAAAGTGATATCGTCTTTGACAACAACGGTACACTTGATGAGTTGTATGAACAGGTTAATAAATTTTTAGAGACATTAAAAACTATGTGAAAACGCGTTCAATGATAGCTTTAAATGTGTTATACTATTTATGAAAAATGAACTTTTAAAGGAGCTCTAGTGATGAAAAAAGTTGCAATTAATGGTTTAGGTAGAATTGGTAGAATGGTCTTCAGAATCGTTAGCGAATCTGAAGAACTTGAACTTGTTGCAGTTAACGCGACACACCCTGCAAGTACTATGGCACATCTTATTAACTACGATTCAACTCATGGTAAATGGGACAAGCATGTTGAAGTTTCAGGCGACAACTTACTTGTTGGTGGTAAAGAAGTCATTGTTACAAGTGACCGCAATCCTGAAAACTTACCATGGAAAGATCTTGGCATCGATGTTGTTATCGAAGCAACAGGTGTGTTTAACCATGGAGACAAAGCACAAGCACATATTACTGCGGGTGCTAAAAAAGTCTTACTTACAGGACCATCTAAAGGTGGTAACGTACAAACACTCGTACGCGGTGTAAACTGTGCGACTTTAGATACGTCATCATATGATGTTTTCTCAAATGCTTCATGTACGACGAACTGTTTAGCACCAGTTGCTAAAGTATTGAACGATGAGTTTGGAATCGACAATGGTCTCGTGACAACAGTTCACGCTTATACAAATGACCAACAAAATCTCGATAACCCGCACAAGGACTTACGTCGTGCGCGTTCAGCTGCAGAGAATATTATTCCAACATCAACAGGTGCTGCAAAAGCAACTGCACTTGTTTTACCTGAACTTGAAGGTAAATTAGATGGTATGGCACTTCGTGTACCTGTACCAAACGTATCACTTGTTGACCTAGTTGTAGATCTTAAAAAAGAGGTCACTAAAGAAGAAGTCAATGAAGTATTCAAAAAACATGAATCAGATCAAATGAAAGGTATTCTTGGTGTAAGTGAACAACCATTAGTATCTAGAGATTTCAATACAGATCCACGTAGCTCAATTGTTGACGCTGACCTTACAATGGTTATGAATGGTAACAAAGTTAAAGTACTTTCATGGTACGATAATGAGTGGGGCTACTCAGTGAGATGTGTTGAACTTGCTGAAATGATTGCTAAAGATATTTAACAAATTCGACATGGGAGAGCAGCTGAGACTGCTCTCTTTTTTTTGTTATAATAGAAGTAACAAATAACGGAGGTAGAGACATGAAACTTATCAATTCAGACGGTCAGAATACAGTACTCGAACTTAATGAATCCAGTGTGACTTATAAGGATGATACTTACGATATCATCATCCACGACGGTGATATTTCACAAGCTGGTCACATTGCGACGAATAACTTTGTCGTAAAACCGGATCATGTTGAGACACTCATTGAACGCTTCTCTAACCGTAAAGGAAATGTCGACAATTACCAAGGGTTTACTGGCTTCATGCTCATTAAAAATGAACAAAAACTCACTGTTTTAACAGGCTGGAAGACAATAGAAGACTTCAATGCTTGGGTGAATTCTGAAGCCTTTCAAAACTCTCATGTTAAGAAAGAAAATCGTGTTAAAGAAAAAGGCAGTGAGCATCTAGAAGCAATGCCAGTTAGAGAAAATTACACAGTAGAAGCTTAAGTATTACTTACAAACGGTAAATTCCGAGGTGCTCGGTGTTTATCGTTTTTTACTTTTTAAGTTTATGTACTTCAGTGTTATAATAGGTTAAGTATTTATATCAAAAGAGGTGAACATCATATGAGATGTCCAAATTGCAGACATACCAGTTCAAAAGTTGTGGACTCGAGACATGCAGATGAGATGAATGCAATTCGCCGTCGACGAGAGTGTGACAACTGTGGGGCACGTTTTACAACTTTTGAAAGAATGGAACTGTCACCCTTAATTGTAATTAAAAAAGATGGGACGAGGGAAGTGTTCGACCGAGCAAAAGTACCTGATGGTCTTTTAAAAGCTTGTGAGAAACGGGCCATTCCCTATGAAGAAATAGAAAAACGTGCTGATAATGTAGAAGCAACTTTAAGAAATTTAAATAAATCAGAAGTTTCATCAAATGATATTGGTGAATCTGTTATAGACGAACTCATTACACTCGATCAAGTCGCGTATGTTCGCTTTGCATCAGTCTACAGAGAATTTAAAGATATCGATCAGTTGATGGATATCGTGAAAAATCTTGAAAAGGGTAAGACCGATAATGAAATTTAATGACCGTCTAAAACCAAACACGGAATTTATTGTCTATAAATCATTTAGGTTGTCAGAGGATCAATACGATATTTTAAGTATGATATATTTGCCACTGATTGGACCGACAACTTTTTCAATCTATATGTATTTACACCAATCTACAAGGCAGACAGAACCTTTAGATATTAGATTCCATAGAGAATTTATGGATGAATTGTCCATGACCTTAACTGATTTTGAAGGTGATCTTGATAAACTAGAGGCAATTGGTTTGCTTAGAACTTACGTTTCAAATGAAGCACATTCAGACCGTTTCATTTACAGGCTCCAACAGCCACTGACAGCTGAAGAATTCTTTAAGGATCCTATGTTGTCTATGTATCTCTATAGTCAGGTCGGTTCTGAGAAATATAATAGTAAAAAGAAAGAACTGACATATCCTTCATTACCAGATGATCACACAGAGGTGACTAAAAAGTTCACTGATGTTTTTCACCATACGAGCCAGGAAGGGTTTAGGGTTTCAAATGAGAACTTTAAACAGAATGACAAAAGCCGTGGACCGACTATTGATCTAGATGATTTTGACTTCGAGGTATTGTTCACTCACCTTAAGGGTACGAGAATAGATAAGCAGTTTTTCTCTAAAGATGTTAAGAAGTTGATTGTACAACTGAGTCAATTATTTAATCTAAATGCCTATGATCTTAAACAGGTTTTACTGCAGTCAACGAGCCCACAATTTGGGATTGACCAAGAACAGTTAAAGCGAGAAGCGAGAAAATATTATCAAAAAGAATACGGTAGAGTCGTACCGACCTTTAAAACATCGACTGATGACCAGGTAGAAGATGACGATCTCGGTTATCTGGAAAATTTAGATAAGGTAAGTCCACTTGATCGAATTAATGATTTAAGAAATTATAAACCTTCCGAAAATGATCTTAAAGTGGTCACAGAAGTGATCACTAAAACAGGTTTAGAAAATGGAGTCATCAACATGCTCTTAGAGTATACATTTCAAATGAAAGACGGGGACCTACCGCTTCGTTATGTGATGACGATTGCTGAAAACTGGGAAAAAGAAGGTTATAGAACAGCGGCTGAGGCTTATAAATCGATTATGGACTTTCGTGAGGCTAAGGTTCAGGAACAGTCTAAATATAAGAAACAAAGATTTGCTCAAGGTGAAACAGATCCATCTTGGTTAAAAGAGAAGAAAGAGAATACTAAGAGAAAACCAGAAACAAAAAAAACTGATGAACCACCAAAAACTTTAAAAGATGATAAGAGTTTTAGTGATTTAATTAAAAAATTTAGAGAGAATTAGGTGAGTCGATGGAACCCTTAAGTAACTATTTAAAAAACTCACAAAAGATAGCTGAAAATAATGAAAGAATCTATGAAGAAGTAGTCAATCATCCGAAGATGCAGGCATTTATGCATGAACATGAAGGTGAAATCACGCGTTCAATGATCCAAAATGATCTGATGATTCTTAAGCATTATATCAATCAAAAAAACGAATGCGAACCTACTGAAAATGGAAAGTGTAAGAGTCATCCCGACGGCTATATCTTTAACTTAGAAATTCGACAAGGGCGCTTCAATATGGTCTATAAAAAATGCCCAGTTAGAAAAAAATACGAAGAATTCCTAAAGAGAGAAAGCCTAATCCAAAGTTTTCATATTCCACGTGATGTCCGAGAAGCGACCTTTGAAACGATTTACTTAAATGATGACCGACGTGAAATTTTAGAAAATGCTATTGGACGTGCTGCAAAAATTGCACGTGGTGAGGACTACCGTGGACTTTATATATATGGTGAGTTTGGTATTGGTAAATCTTATATACTTGGCTGTATTGCCAATGAGCTTAAGGAAAAGTCCATCTCTTCTATGATGATTTACGTCCCGGAAATTTTAAGAGACTTAAAAGCTGGATTTAACGATGGGTCTTCAAATGCACGTTATGAAGCTATAAGAAACGCCGAAGTTTTAATCCTCGATGACCTTGGTGCTGAAGATGTAACGGCTTGGTCCAGAGACGAAGTAATCACAAGTATTTTAAACTATCGTATGGTGGAGCAACTCCCGACCTTTATTAGTTCTAATTTTGCGATTGACGAGCTTAAAGGACGCTATAGTTATACAAAAACAAATGGCAGAGAAGAGACTAAGGCACTCCGTATGATTGAGCGTATTCGTGCCTTGTGTGAAGAAGTGAAACTTACTGGTGACAACTTAAGACAGTCATAGCTTGATTTACATTAAAAATCGTGTATAATGAATCTTACATTTCATTAATGTATCCAAAGGACAAGACAATTTTTATAAGTTTATTTTAGAGAGTGTATGATGTGCTGAGACATGCATATAAACTGCGGATTGTTACTACCTTTGATTTTGTTTCCTTAATCGGAAGCCGGCCTGGACCGTTATCTCCAAGCTGAGGCATACTGTTGTATGTGAATCAGGGTGGTACCGCGTAAAAACGCCCCTATATTTTATATAGGGGCGTTTTTTTATTTAAATTTGAAAGGATGATTAAAATGACTGAACAAATTGAAATTAGATTTCCAGATGGTAATGTAAAATCTTTTAATTTTGGTGTAACTGCTGAAGAAATTGCCGCATCAATTAGTCCTGGATTAAAGAAAGCATCACTAGCTGCTAAAGTGGATGGTGAACTTTTTGATTTGACACGCCCCTTAGAACAGGGTGCAGAAGTTGAATTGATTACAAACAAAAGTGAGGAAGGATTAGAAATTCTCCGTCATTCTACTGCACACCTTATGGCGCAAGCACTAAAACGCCTTTATGGTGATGTACATTTCGGTGTTGGACCAGTCATTGAAGAAGGTTTCTATTACGACTTCGACATCGATAAAAATATCTCATCAGAAGACTTTCCTAAAATTGAAAAAGAAATGAAACGTATTGTCGATGAGAACATTCCGATTGAGCGTAAAGTTTTATCGAGAGATGAAGCAAAAACTTTCTTTGAAAATGATCCTTATAAACAAGAACTCATCGATGCCATTCCTGAAGATGAGCTCGTTACAGTCTATAGCCAAGGTGAATTTACAGACCTGTGCCGCGGCGTACACGTGCCACGCACTTCTAAGATCAAGGTCTTTAAGTTACTTTCTACAGCAGGTGCTTACTGGCGCGGGGACTCAAATAACAAGATGCTACAACGTATTTACGGGACAGCATTTTTCGATAAAAAAGAATTATCAGCCTATATGGACTTACTAGAAGAGCGTCGTGAACGTGATCACCGTAAGATTGGTAAAGAGATGAAACTCTTTGAGAACAACCAACTTGTCGGTGCTGGCTTACCACTTTGGCTACCAAATGGGGCGACAATCCGTCGTGAAATCGAACGCTATATTGTGGATAAGGAAGTGTCACTTGGCTACAATCACGTCTACACACCGATTATGGCAAACTCTAACTTATATAAGACAAGTGGACACTGGGATCACTATCAAGACGATATGTTCCCACCGATGGAAGTGGGTAATGAAGAGCTTGTGCTCCGTCCTATGAACTGCCCGCACCATATGATGATTTATAAAAATGAACGTCACTCTTATCGTGAATTGCCAATTAGAATTGCAGAACTTGGTATGATGCATCGCTATGAAGCGAGTGGGGCAGTGAGTGGTTTACAACGTGTACGTGGTATGGTCTTAAATGATGCACACGTCTTCGTTCGCCCAGATCAAATTAAAGAAGAATTTATTAGGGTCGTTGAGTTAATCCAAGAAGTTTATAAAGACTTCAAGATTGAAGATTATAAATTCCGCCTGAGTTACCGAGATCCAGAGGATAAGGAAAAATACTTCGACGATGACGATATGTGGCAACGCGCGGAAGCAATGTTAAAAGAAGCGGTCGACGAAATGGGTCTGACTTACATTGAAGCAGTCGGTGAAGCGGCCTTCTATGGACCAAAGCTAGATATCCAAGTTAAAACTGCCCTAGGTAAGGAAGAAACACTATCAACTGTACAACTCGATTTCCTCTTACCAGAACGTTTTGACCTGACTTACATTGGTAAAGACGGGGAAGAACATCGTCCAGTCGTAATTCACCGTGGTGTTGTTTCCACAATGGAACGCTTTGTTGCCTTCTTAACAGAAGAATATAAAGGTAACTTCCCTTTATGGCTTGCACCAAATCAAGTGGAAATCATTCCAGTAAACGTCGATCTTCATTACGATTATGCTAGAGAAATCTATGATGATATGAAGAGCCAAGGAATCCGTGTCCACATTGATGACCGTAATGAGAAGATGGGCTATAAGATTAGAGACGCTCAGATGAAGAAAATTCCTTATCAAGTTGTTGTCGGTGACCAAGAGAAAGACAACTCTGAAGTCAACGTGCGTAAGTACGGTGAAGAGAAACAAGAATCACACGATAAAGAAGAATTTGTATACCAGCTAGTTGATGAAATTAGATTGAAAAAATAAAATTGACAATCCGAAACTCTTCGTGTATAGTATTAAGAGTTGAAAGAAACGGACAAGTTGAAGCTCCCGCTTCACACCCTTGAACGCTTGAGTGACTGGGTAAATTGGGAAAGAGATGCAATAACTATTGTATCTCTACTTCTGAAGCGGGTGCATGATGATGCACTCGCTTTTTTGTTCGTTAAATATTATGGAGGTGCTAAACATAGCTAAAGATCAAACACTGATCAATAACCGTATTCGCGCTAAAGAAGTTCGTTTAATCGGTCCTGATGGTTCACAGATGGGAATCAAAGACACTAGAGAAGCGATGGAAATCGCAGAGAGAGCAAATCTCGATGTTGTTTTAGTCGCTCCGAATGCTAAACCACCAGTTGCACGTATTATGGACTACGGCAAGTATAAGTATGAGCAACAGAAGAAAGAAAAAGAAGCTCGTAAAAAACAAAAGGTCATTAACCTTAAAGAAATTCGCTTATCACCAACGATTGAAGAACACGACTTTAATACGAAATTAGGTCATGCAAAAAAATTCCTTGCTAAAGAAGACAAGGTAAAAGTTTCAATTCGCTTTAAAGGGCGTGCAATTACGCACAAGGATATCGGTCGTAAAGTACTTGAGCGCTTCGCTGAAGCACTTAAAGAAGACGGTCAGATTGAACAGCGTCCTAAAATGGAAGGTCGTTCAATGTTCCTAGTCGTTGCACCATTTCAGGACAAAAAATAATATATAATCGGAGGGTTTTATCATGCCAAAAATGAAGACGCATAAAGGCTATGCTAAACGAATTAAGAAAACTGGTACAGGCAAATTCAAACGTTCACAAGCTTTCACAAGTCACTTATTTGCTAACAAAACAACTAAACAAAAACGCCACTTAAGAAAATCTGCATTAGTTGCTAAATCTGATGCGAAACGCTTAGTACACTTATTAGCTAAATCTGCAAAATAATATATTAAAAGGAGGAGTTAGAAATGGCTCGCGTAAAAAATGGTTTAACTTCACGTAAAAGACGTAAAAAAGTATTAAAACAAGCAAAAGGTTATTTTGGTGCGAAGAGCACTTTATATAGAACAGCGAAACAAGCTGTCATCAAATCAGGTCAGTATGCATACCGTGACCGTAAACAGAAGAAAAGCGAATTCCGTAAATTATGGATTTCACGTATCAACGCTGCTGCACGTAACCACGACATCAGCTACAGCCGTCTAATGAACGGTCTTAAAGTTGCTGGCATCGATATCAACAGAAAAATGCTTTCTGAAATTGCAATTTCAGATGATAAGGCATTTGGTGAAATCGTAGAACAAGCTAAAAAAGCTTTAAACTAATTGTATTATAAGCTCCCATTGTTGGGAGCTTTTTTGTTATGTTTTTAAATGGAGGTATACATATGATTGAGAACTCAGAAATAATGATGATGGGAATCACCGCATTGGTTACGGTCCTGTTACCATTTATCTTCATACTTGTATTACGTTTTAAATTTAAAACACGGTGGCTTCCTATCTTAATAGGGACTCTAGTATTTGTCGTATTTGCTTTAGTATTAGAGCAAATTTTACATATGATTGTACTCAACCCCGGAGTAGATGGTAGTGTGTCCTTAAGAGATAATTCACCATGGCTATTTGTTTTATATGGTGTACTTGCAGCAGGAATATTTGAAGAAACAGGAAGATTGCTTGCCTTTTTAATCACAAAGAAATGGTATAAGGATATTGACAGTGCCATCTCTTACGGTATCGGACACGGTGGGATTGAAGCCATATTAGTCGTCGGACTTGCTATGGTGAATTCTATTATTATTGCCTTTATGGTGAATTCCGGATCACCACTATTAAATGACATACCGATTCCAAGAGAGGAATTAATCAATAGCCAAGCATGGTATATGTATTTACTAGCAATTTTTGAACGCATCATCGCTATGAGTCTACACATCGCGCTGTCTGTCATTGTCTTTGGCGCGGTCATGATGAAAGGAAAATGGTATTTATACCCACTTGCGATATTGCTACACGCACTCGCAAATGTTACAGCTGCAATGATGAAGGCAGGCCTGCTAACTAACCCTTGGCTCATGTATAGTGGCTTAATTGTCGTAACAGCTATCGTTATATTTATTGCCTATAGATTAATTAAAAACTATCAGCGTGATCCCTTGATTTAAAATCAAGGGATTTTTTTGTGGAATTCGGTGACTTTGTGAGAACTCGTGAAAATACGATTTCAACCATCCACCAAAGCGCGAAATCCCTCAATCGTACACTAGGCTTGTGATTGAAGAATTCCTTTATATATCAACATTGTAAGCGATAACAAAATTTCAAAAAATCTATAGACATGAGCGATTAAATGGACTATATTTGAAAGGTAATTTGATATATAAATAAAGGGAGAAACAAAGGGGAGTCTTATTATGGAGACAATAGTATCGTTTTTAAACGATATAGTTTGGAGTTGGCCACTGCCTGTCTTATTAGTGGTCGTCGGACTATATTTCTCGCTTAGAATGAAATTTTTCCAAGTGAGATATTTAAAAGACATGTTGCGTCTTATGTTAAAAGGGGAGAAATCTGATCAAGGAATTTCAAGTTTTCAGGCAATCGCTGTAACACTAGCTGGACGAGTGGGTACAGGTAACATCGTTGGTGTATCAACAGCAATTTTCCTTGGTGGTCCGGGTGCAGTGTTCTGGATGTGGCTGATAGCATTTTTAGGTGCGGGTAGTGCCTTCGCTGAATCGACGCTTGCGCAAGTTTATAAGCAAAGGGAAGACGCACAGTACCGCGGGGGACCGGCTTACTATCTAGAAAAGGGGATAGGTGGTACGTTCGGTAAGATATACGGTATGTTGTTTGCGGTGGTTACAGTTATTTCTTGTGGTATTCTCTTACCTGGGATTCAGTCAAATTCAATCGCAAGTTCTGCAGTCAACGCTTTTCCAATTGATAATTGGATGATTGGAGTATTTATTGCTTTAATATTAGGTGCTGTTATCTTTGGTGGAATCAAGTCAATTGCAAATGTTGCTACAATCTTAGTACCGTTCATGGCTGTTGCTTACATAATAGTAGCTGTCATCATTGTAATTATGAACATCTCTGAAGTACCGGCATTACTTGCATTGATTTTTAGAAGTGCTTTTGGCCTAGAACAACAGTTTGCAGGTATACTTGGTGCCATGATTATGATCGGTATCAAACGTGGTCTATATTCAAACGAAGCAGGGCAAGGTACAGGCGCACACGCTGCTGGTGCAACTGAAGTATCTCACCCAGCTAAACAAGGGTTAGTACAATCATTTTCTGTATATATTGACACATTATTTGTATGTACTGCGACTGCCTTAATGATTTTAATGACAGGAATGTACAACGTATCAGATGATAACGGTGGACTCATAGTGGACAATGGGGTATATCAAGAAGCAGCGGATGGTAGCCGAGATGTCAGTGGAACAGTTGCCTTTACTCAAGCCAGTATCGATAAAGCCTTCTCAAGCCAAGATTCATTCAATATTGATTTTATAGGCTTTGGCTCATACTTTATTGCTTTTGCCTTACTGTTCTTCTGTTATACAACGATATTGGCCTACTACTATATTGCAGAAACCAACGTTATGTATATTACTAGAGGTAAGATGACTTGGTTAAAACCAGTATTAGGTGTCGCTCTAATTGCGTCAGCAGTGTACGGTACACTATCAACAGCTGATGTTGCATGGATGATGGGTGATGTCGGGGTCGGTATGATGGCTTGGATTAACGTCATCGGTATCATCATTCTTCAAAAACCGACACTAGCAATCTTCAAGGACTACGAGCGGCAATACAAACTTAAGAAACAAGGTAAGCTTGAAGGTGAGATTATTTATCGACCAGGTGAGAATGATGGCCTTAAAGGTGAAACATTCTGGCATAGACGTGTTCATGAAGTAGAAAATAAAGCTGAATATGGCTATCCTAAATCCTAGGAAAATACAATAAGCACCCTAATCAGGGTGCTTATAACTTTTATAAATATGATAAACTACAAATAAGGAATTAAAAAGGAGCATTATTAAATGGATAAACAACTTGAAATGTTAAAAGATTTAACAGATGTCAATGGTATTGCTGGCTTTGAATCAGCAGTCAAAGGCAAGGTTAAAGCCTATATTGAGCCTTTAAGTGATGAAATTATTGAAGACAACTTAGGTGGAATCTTTGGTAAGAAACGTAGTGAGTCGGGTACTAAGACGATTTTAGTTGGTGGCCACTTAGATGAAATCGGCTTTATGGTCACTGAAATTGATGATAATGGATTCTTAAAATTCTCACCTGTCGGTGGCTGGTGGAACCAAGTCATGTTATCACAGCGCATGAGTATCACAACAGGTGAAGGAAAACAGCTGACTGGTGTGATTGGATCAAAACCCCCACATGTACTCACGGCTGAAGAAAGAAAAAAACCAGTTGAAATCAAAGATATGTTTATTGATATCGGTGTCGCTTCAAAAGAAGAAGCAAGAGAAGCGGGTGTAGAGCTTGGAGATATGGTGACACCATATACTGAGTTTACCGAGCTTGCTAATGAAAATTACCTGCTTGCAAAAGCTTGGGACAACCGCTTTGGGACTGCACTATCCATTGATTTATTAAAATCTGTAAAGGATGACAACTTAAATATTAACTTAGTCTCAGGTGCGACAGTACAAGAAGAAGTCGGCCTACGTGGTGCAAAAGTTGCTGCAAACAAGGTAAAGCCTGACCTTGCGATCGCAGTTGATGTTGGACTTGCAATGGATACACCAGGAATGAAGTCATCGAATGGTACAGGTGATTTAGGTAAAGGCCCACTTCTACTTTTACTTGACGGCTCAAACATTGGCCACGTACCATTTAGAAAACACATTCAAAAAGTCGCAGCAGAAAAAGACATTCCATATCAACTTCAAGTCATCCAAGGTGGCGGTACTGATGCGGGTTCTTTCCATGTGTCTAACGAAGGTGTACCATCAGTTGCGATCGGTGTACCCCTTCGTTATATGCACTCAAACGTCTCTATTATGCACCGTGAGGACTACCAAAATGCAGTCAAGCTTGTTGCGGAAGTTGTCAAATCACTCGATGACAGTAAGGTGGACGAAATCATTTGGTAAAAGAAGTTATCTCCTCAAAGGATAATAAACAAGTAAAAAACTACCGTAAACTGAACACGAGACAAGGCCGTAAAAAATCAGGCTTGTATCTAGTTGAAGGAGTACACCTAGTAGAAGAAGCTCTTAAAAGCCAGATTGATATTGAAATAATCATTGTTACTGACGGCTTTAAACATGGCTTAGACTTATCAAATCAACGCACGATGTTTGTGACCGATGAAGTGATGAAGTCACTGTCAACCTTAGATACACCACCTGGTATTGTTGCAGTATTAAAGGAAAGTAAAGCGACTGGTTTGTCATATAAACGCGTCTTACTTCTAGAAGATGTTCAGGATCCTGGTAATCTCGGAACCTTAATTCGAACTGCTGATGCTTTTGGTTTTAAGACAATAATTCTAACACCAAAAGCTGCAGATCCATTTAATCCTAAAGTACTAAGAGCAGCTCAAGGTAGCCATTTTCATTTAAATATTATCACTCGGGAGGTTTCAGAAGCAGCAATGGCCTTTAAAGGGATTAAGATAGGTACAGCGCTAGACAATGCAGTGTACATTGATAGCTTCCAACAACCGGATGATGATATCATGCTCGTTTTAGGAAATGAAGGCAACGGCTTATCTTCTGAAGCCCTCGAGTTGATGGACATCAATGCAAAAATTGATATGACTGGTGACAGTGAAAGTTTGAATGTAGCGATTGCTGGTGCCATACTCATGCATCACTTTAAATCTTGATTTTAAGTCACAATTAGTTATAATTATAGTATCAACTTTATAGACATACTTCGGTAGAAGTCAGAAATAAATGATTATAGAGACCGTCAAAGAGAACATTAATAGAGCTGAAAATTAATGTACGGTTTTAATCAGTGTTCATCTGATTGATGAAGTTATGGGGTGTGCGTCACCTTATATAGATGCGTTTAAGTGTCTGCTTCATGCAGAAAATTAGGTGGTACCACGGAACTCCGTCCTTTTATATAAGGACGGAGTTTTATTTTTTAATGAGGAGATGAAGGGCAATGACAGATACTATGTCAACGTTGTATAAAGAATTTGAAGAACAGTTAAAAAGTGTTTCTTCAAGACAAGAACTGACTCAACTAAAAGTTGAATATCTCGGTAAAAAAGGTCATGTGACTGGATTAATGAAAGAAATGAAAAATCTTTCTAATGAAGAAAAACCTGCCTATGGTCAGAAGGTAAATGAATTAAGAACTTCAATAGAAAGTGAAATTGATGAACTTGAAGCTGAATTAAAAGCTGAGGCTCTCAATGAAAAGCTTGCCAATGAAACAATTGATGTGACGCTTCCTGGTCGTTCTACAGAAATTGGAGGCGCCCATCCGATTACGCGAATCATCGATGATATTGAAGATTTCTTTATTGGTTTAGGTTATGAAATTAAAGAAGGCTATGAAGTCGAACAGGATTACTATAACTTTGAAGCGCTAAATCTTCCAAAAGCACACCCTGCAAGAGATATGCAAGATAGCTTCTACATATCTGAAGATATATTACTGCGTACGCATACTTCACCCGTTCAAGCACGTACGCTCGAAGCGAGCAATGGCGTCGGACCTGTGAAAATAATTTGTCCAGGTAAAGTGTACCGACGTGATAGTGATGATGCAACACACTCTCACCAATTTACGCAAATCGAAGGTTTGGTAGTGGATAAGAACATCCACCTGTCAGATTTAAAAGGGACCTTAGAGTTATTCGCTAAGGAAATGTTCGGTGAAGACCGTGAGGTCAGACTCCGTCCGAGTTACTTCCCATTCACTGAGCCAAGTGTCGAAGTAGATATTTCATGCTTCAAGTGTAAAGGGTCAGGTTGTAACGTATGTAAAAAGACAGGTTGGATTGAAATATTAGGTGCCGGTATGGTTCATCCAAATGTTCTAGAGATGGCTGGCTTTGACTCGAAAGAATATTCAGGCTTTGCTTTTGGTATGGGTCCAGACCGTGTTGCGATGCTAAAATACGGAATAGAGGATATTAGACATTTATATACCAATGACCTTAGATTCATTGATCAATTTATTCCGACAGAAGATGGAGGTCAAAAAGATGAGAGTATCTAGAGAATGGTTAGAAACATTTATAGACATTAATGTATCGACTGATGAACTTTCAGAAACGATTACACGCGGTGGAATTGAAGTCGATAGCATTGACGACTATACATTAGATGTTAATAATCTCGTTGTTGGTTACGTCAAATCAGTCGAGCCGCATCCAGAGGCAGATAGACTGAATCTATGTCAAGTTGATGTTGGAGAAGAAACAGTCCAGATTGTCTGCGGGGCACCGAATGTCAAGGAAGATTCATACGTTGCTGCTGTACTTCCAGGCGGTCGTTTACCTGGTGGCGTAAAAATTAAACGTGCGAAACTCCGCGGTGAAAAATCAGAGGGTATGATTTGTTCACTTCAAGAACTCGGTATTAAAGAAGAATTCGTACCTGAAGAATATAAGCATGGTATCTTCATGTTTAACACTAAACAAACACCAGGTGAAGATGCATTAAAAGCATTATATTTAAGTGATCAAGTCCTTGATTTTGATTTAACACCAAACCGTAAGGACGCCTTATCTATGATTGGTGCAGCTTATGAAACTAGCGCACTATTCGGTGGTGAAGTAAAAGCACCGAATATTAGTGTTAATGAAGCAGATGAAACAGTAACGACTAGTGTGAAGAACGAAGACTCTAGTGCAGTACCGTTTTATGCCCTTCGTGAAGTTAAAGACATTGTGATTCAACCGGCGCCACTCTGGATGCAAGTGCGTTTAATTAAAGCAGGTATTCGACCAATTAACAACGTTGTTGATATTTCAAACTATGTTCTTTTAGAGTTTGGCCAACCCTTACACATGTTCGATAAAAACCGAATTCAAGCAGATGAAATCGTGACACGACGTGCCGAGGAAAATGAGAAATTCACTACATTAGATGGTAAAGAGCGAGTTTTATCAGCTGAAGATATTGTTATCACTAATGGTGAATATCCAATCGCCTTAGCGGGTGTCATGGGGGGATTAAATACTGAGGTAACGGATCAGACAACTAACGTTGTTATTGAATCTGCCCTGTTTGATCCCGTAAGAGTTAGAAAAACAAGTAGCCGCCTTAACCTTCGTAGTGAAGCGTCTCAACGTTTTGAAAAGGGCCCTTCTCATGAGTTTGTGCTTGCTGCATTAAATAGAGCCGCTTATCTCTTAGAAAAATATGCGAGTGCGACAACACTTAACGGTGTCAGTAGTGATGGTGTACTTAATCTCGAGAACAGTGTAATCACAACATCTTCAGACTTCATCAACAACCGTCTCGGTACGGATTTACCGTCGAGTGAAATCTTAAATACTTTAGAGCGACTTGGTCTAGGCGCTAAAAAGACAGGAGACATGATTGAAGTCATTGTCCCATCTCGCCGAGATGATTTAAAAATTCCTGAGGACATTTCTGAAGAAGTCGCACGTATTTATGGTTACGACAATGTACCATCTTCACTACCTAAATACAGTGAGATTACACCAGGGCGTCTGACAGATGAGCAAGCAAAAACACGTGTTATTAAACGCCAACTCAACGCTCATGGCCTCTCTGAAGCAATCAATTATGCACTGACTAGTGAAGATAGAATCGGAGAGTTTACACAAATTAAAGAAGGCCTAAAATTACTTATGCCGATGAGTGAAGACCGTTCGATATTAAGAACGTCACTCATTCCACACTTAGTCGACAACGCGACGTATAATGTGAACC
The DNA here is from genome assembly GCF_016313225.1 of Jeotgalicoccus sp. ATCC 8456. Classification (NCBI taxonomy): domain Bacteria; kingdom Bacillati; phylum Bacillota; class Bacilli; order Caryophanales; family Staphylococcaceae; genus Jeotgalicoccus; species Jeotgalicoccus sp. ATCC 8456. The sequence goes on from NZ_CP066224.1 coordinate 213,987, forward strand.
GCCAACAAAAGAATGTTGCCATATTTGAAATCGGCAATATCTTTGTTACAAACGGTCAAGATAAGCTCCCTGATGAAGTGTTGAAAATTGCAGGTCTTATGACTGGTGTTCATCACCAGACGCAATGGGAGAAATCTGGTCAAGCCTCAGATTTCTATACTTTAAAAGGAATTGTTGAAGCAATTTTTGAAAAACTGAATTTAAGTAATCGAGTCAATTATCACAGTGCAAGTCATTTTGATGAATTACACCCAGGTCGTAGCGCTGAAATTACTTTAGATAATAAAGTCGTTGGTCTAATTGGTGAGCTTCATCCAACTTATGGTGAAGCACATGACCTCGGTCAAACGGTTGTTTTTGAGCTGAATCTAGAAGAAATATTCTCATACAAGACCGGAAATATCTTATATGAGTTTCTACCAAAATACCCATCAATTTCTAGAGATATCGCCTTAGAAGTGGAAGATTCAGTGAGCGTTCAAACCATCATTGATACGATGAAATCAAATGCATCGAAACATCTCATCGATGTGTATCCTTTTGATGTTTACCAAGGTGAGCATATTGAAGAAGGTAAAAAATCAATTGCACTCCATCTAACTTATTTAGATCGAGAACAAACCCTAACGGATAAGGATGTCGAAGCACTTCATCAACCAGTCATCGATGCGCTCGTTGACAAGGGATATACAATTAGATAATAATGATTTCGCACTTACTGACCACGGTTAGTGAGTGCGATTCTACTTCTTCTGTCTTGAATAAACAAAATAGGATAAGTATAATGTGAATAAACTAAAATAGTGTGTGACATGACTAAAGATTAGGGGGCGAAGTCGAATGAGTGAACAGAAAAACCGCATATCTGTAAGAATTTACAACGAGAATTATACCTTAGTAGGCTCTGAGGACGAGGCACATTTAAGGCACATAGCCGAAGAGGTTAATGATAAGATTACAGCGATTGCAAAGATGAGCCCAGGACTAGATACAACTAGAAAAGCAGTACTTACGGCTTGTAATATAATGGACGATTATATAAAGTTAAAAGAAAAATGCGATGCACTCGAAAGAGAAGTGGACGCGCTTAAAAAAGGGAACTAAACTATGACATTTATAATATTAATCATTCTGTTGATTGGGTTAATTGTAGGGTATCGTAGAGGTATTATCCTACAATCCTTACATTTTATTGGCACCATTGCTGCAGTGATTATTGCAGCCACTAATTATGAAACACTCGGTAGTCGTTTTTACCTGGTGATGCCTTATCCATCGACAGCAGCTCCAAACCCAGTATTAGAAAACGTGGCGAATCAAGAATATGCTTACTACTATATGTTTGCTTTCTTCATTATCTTTATTATTAGTAAGATTATCATTCAGATTATTGTCAGTGGGTTTGATTACTTCCAACAAGTGGCTTCTGGTGGTCTAATTACAAGTATCATCGGTAGTATAATTGGTTTAATCGAAGTCATTTACGTACTCGCAGTTATCTTGTTCTTCGTTGCTACAGTACCATTTGCACCAGTTCAAGAAGCAATTGTTGAATCTGGCCTTGCTAACTTTATAATGGATCACACATTTATTATTTCCGATAAGTTAATAGAATGGATACAAGTAGAGTCATAGAAATATGGCTCTTTTTTTGGAGGAAACTATGGTAAAAAAAGATGTGATTAGACTCTTAGAAACAATCGCAGTCTATATGGAATTAAACCTTGAAAATAGCTTTAAAGTGTCAGCTTATAGAAAAGCTGCAGCTGCACTAGAAAGTGATGAACGGACACTGAAAGAAATTGATAATGTTTCATCAATTAAAGGCATCGGAAAAGGGACCTCAGCAGTTATCAATGAATTTATTGAAAGTGGACAATCGACCGTCTTAAAAGAACTGGAAGATAAAGTACCAAACGGTCTAGTGCGCATGTTAAAAATACCGAATCTTGGCCCAAAGAGAATTGCAAAAATTCATGAAGCACTCGGTATCGATAGTCTAGAAGCATTAAAAAAAGCCTGCCAAAACAATGAAATTAGTAATATGCCAGGTTTTGGTAATAAAACTGAAGAGAATATATTAAAATCCATCGATCTCGTGATCAGTCGACCTGAGCGTTACCCAATCGATAAGATTCTCAAATTTAAGACACTGATTACAAAGACGATTGATGAGATGGACCAGGTTGTTCAATACGATATGGCAGGGAGTTCAAGACGCCTAAAAGAGACGTCTAGGGACTTGGACTTTATCGTTAAGACAAATGATATTGAGGGCTTTACCCACCATATTTTACAAGCGGACTTTGTGAGTGATGTCGTAAGCCGTGGTGACAAGAAATTATCAATTGAGATTGAACATGACTTTGATAAGATCAATGTGGATTTTAGATTCGTTCAAGGTGATGAATATATTTCGACACTGCAGCACTTTACAGGGTCAAAAGACCACAATGTTAAAATGCGTCAAATTGCGAAAGCGCATGGCGAGAAGATTAGTGAGTATGGTGTGGAAACTAAAGATGGCCTAAAAACATTTGAATCTGAAGCGGCATTTTACGATTATTTCGGTCTGCCTTTTATTCCGCCGAGTATGAGAGAAACAGGTAAAGAAACGGAAATTGATATCAGTGAAATTATTTCAGAAGACGATATCAATGGTGATCTCCATATGCATACAATCGCTAGTGATGGTGCGAATTCCATCGTCGAGATGGTTGAGAAGGCTAGGGAGAAAAATTATAGCTATATTGTCATTACCGACCATTCAAAGAGTTTGATTGTGGCAAATGGTCTATCAGAAGCACGCTTGTTAGCTCAAGTAGAAGAAATTAAAAAGATTAACGCGCAATACGATGATATTGATGTGTATAGTGGTATCGAGATGGATATTTTAGCAGATGGTCGCCTCGATTATGATGATGAAGTATTGAAGCAACTAGACTATGTTATCGCTGCGATCCATTCTAGTTTTCAGCAGAGTGAAGACGAGATTATGAAGCGTTTGAAAAATGCGATGGATAATCCTTACGTCAGACATATTGCCCATCCGACTGGCCGCCTGATTGGTCAAAGAACGGGTTATCCTGTTAATATGGAAGCACTATTTGACTATGCTAAAAAGACGGGCACTGTTTTAGAAATAAATGCGAATCCAAAACGACTCGATCTTTCGAGTGCTGTTATTTCTAATAAAGACAACCTGTTCACTGTGAATACAGATGCCCATCACACAGACCATTTTGATTTTATGAAGTACGGTGTTGCGACCCTACAAAAAGGTTTTGTTCATAAGTCTCAAGTGATCAATACGATGAACCGTCAGGCATTTAAAGATTTTATTAATAAAGGTAAGCAGAGTGATATAAATGAATGAAAAAACATTTAAGACTTTAGAATTCGATAAAATTCTCGAGACACTTAAAACGTTCGCTATCTCTAAAAAGACAAGCGAAGCGCTTGATTTCTCTATAGTTGAGCGAGACCGTGACTTAATTGAGCGAAACATTTTAGAAGTGGACGATGCTTCTACTATGATTCGCCATCGTCACGTTGAACTCGCTGGAATTAGTGATATCAAACCTTACATCAAGCGAGCGGAAATCGGCAGTATTTTAGGTGTAAGTGAATTTAATAGCATTAGAAGTATATTAAATCGTAAAAAGATGCTAGAAAATTTAATTCGCTCTTTTGAAGAGGATGAAATATTTTTAGAACATATTAAAGGTTACATTGAAAATCTTGAAGATATTCATGTCTTGTACAAGAGAATTACTGAAACGGTTGATGAAGTCGCAGTCTTAGATCATGCTTCTTCTGAGCTCTTAAGAATTCGCCGTAAAATCGGGTCAGAAGAACAAAAGGTTAAAGATCGTCTAAATGATATCGTCAGAAAGAACCAAAGAAAACTAAGTGACAGTATAATAACGACTCGGAATGGCCGCTATGTGATTCCTGTTAATGTAGACTATCGTAGTGAATTTAAAGGGATTGTGCATGACTCATCACAGAGTGGACAAACCATTTATGTCGAGCCGACTGCGATTGTCGAATTGACGAATAATATTTCACAGCTAAAAGAAAAAGAACAAGTTGAAGTGACTAAAATACTGAGTGACTTAACGAATGAAACAGCTGGCTATGCCGACGTACTTTATCAGCATGATGAAAATTTACATCATATAGATATGGTCTTTACTAAGGCGAAGTACGGGGCTTCAATTAAAGGGACTAAGCCGACGATTATCGATGATCAATCGATTCGACTCATCAGTGCCTATCATCCGCTTTTAGATGCAGAAACAGCAGTTAAGAATGATATCGTTATTGATCAAAAGACACAAGCAGTTATCATTACTGGACCCAATACCGGTGGTAAAACGGTGACGATTAAAACGGCAGGTCTGTCAGTATTAATGGCACAGGCTGGGATTCCTATACCTGCTAGGGATGGCTCTGAAATATCGATATTTAAGGAAGTCTATGCAGATATTGGTGATGAGCAATCTATAGAGCAATCCCTGTCAACCTTTTCGAGTCACATGGTGAACATATCTGATATTTTAAGGCGGGTAAACAGTGATTCACTCGTTATCCTTGATGAGCTTGGTGCAGGGACAGATCCAGAAGAAGGTGCAGCGCTCGCGATTAGTATTATTGAATACTTACTGGCTAATCAAGCGAAAGTCATAGCGACAACGCACTACCCACAGCTTAAATCCTTCTCTTATACGCGTGAAGATGTTTTGAATGCGAGTATGGAGTTTGACGTAGAAAGTCTTTCTCCAACTTATCGATTGTTGATGGGGATTCCAGGTAAGTCAAATGCCTTTGAAATCTCATCTAAACTCGGTTTAGAAGAAACGGTGATTGAACGTGCAAGAACTTTAACTGGCCGAGATAATATGGAAGTCAATGAGATGATTTCTGCCCTTGAACGTCATACTTCTAAAGTACGTGATTCAGAAATTGAAACGACTGAGTTACTAAAAGAATCAGAGCGTCTGTATCAAGACCTTCGTAATCAATATGAACAGTACAATCAAATGAAAGAGAAGATGATTGATAAGGCACAAGAAGAAGCCAATCGTATTGTTAAACAAAGAGAACTAGAAGCAGAAGAAATAATCAAAGAGCTTGAAATGATGAAAGAATTAGGTGTAGATAGCATTCAAGAACATGAACTTATCGATAAGAAAAAAGCCTTATCTGATGCCTATTATCAAAAGGATATTAAGAAAGATATTCGAAATGAAAAAGTCGAAACGCTTGAGGTTGGTGATGAGGTGGACGTATTAACCTACGGTCAAAAAGGTGAAATTATCGATGTAAGTGATGATGAAGTCACCGTTCAGATGGGTATTATCAAGATGAAGCTAGATAAGTCTGAAGTGAAGAAAAGGAAAGCCAAAAAGGTTGAAAAACCAGTGACTATCCGTCAAAATAAAACTCAAGTCAATCGAACATTGGACCTTCGGGGTGAGCGGTATGAGGATGCGCTAATTAAATTAGAGCAGTACCTAGATCAAGTCTTGCTCTCTAACTATGCTGAAGTAGAAATTATCCATGGTAAGGGAACAGGTGCACTTCAAAAAGGTGTCCAGCAGTACTTGAGACGCCATCCCAAGGTCGCGTCCTTTAGAGGTGGGATGCCTTCAGAAGGTGGTTTTGGTGTGACGATTGTAGAAATGAAATAGGTGAATGTATGGATAATTTTGATATGTACAAACTGGCTAAAATACTGATAGCCGTAGGTATAATCATGTTTTTAAGCGGTATTGTGTACTTGGTTTTCCTCGTCTAAGCAATACCGTTGAGTGAGAAAATAAATTGTTGTATACTTAAACCAATATAAAAATGGAGGTAGTTTTAGATGGCTATTATTGAAGTAAACGATTCAAGTTTTAAAGAAGAAGTTGGCAGTGGATTAACACTAGTAGATTTTTGGGCACCATGGTGCGGGCCTTGTAAAATGATCGCTCCAATTTTAGAAGAATTAGCACCTGAAGTTGAAGGAAAAGCAAACATTGCTAAATTAAATGTTGATGATAACCAAGCAACTGCAAGTGAGTATGAAGTAATGAGTATTCCAACTTTAATTCTTTTCAAAGACGGCGAGCCTGTTGACAAAGTAGTTGGATTCCAACCTAAAGAACAGCTTTCAGCTTTAATTGAAAAACACGCATAAGTCATAAGTCGCCATTCGGCGGCTTTTTTTATATAAAGAAGGGATTATATGAGCGAATTAAAACTAAAACTATCCATTTTGCCGACTGAACCTGGTTGTTACCTAATGAAAAATAAGGACCAGGAAATTATATACGTTGGTAAGGCGAAAAATTTAAGAAACAGAGTGCGTTCTTATTTTTCTGGTGCACATGATGAAAAAACCATGCGTCTCGTCCAAGATATTACAGACTTCGACTATATAGTTACAGGCTCAGAAATTGAATCATTGCTCCTAGAAAACACTCTGATTAAAAAGCATTTACCGAGATACAATATCCTCTTAAAAGACGATAAGAGTTACCCCTTTATAAAGATTACAAAAGAAGAGCATCCAAAGCTCGTCGTGACACGGACCGTAAAGCCGAATTCAGGTAAATACTTTGGACCCTATCCAAATGCCTACAGTGCACATGAAACAAAAAAACTGTTAGACAGAATTTATCCCCTAAGAAAGTGCAATGTCATGCCAGATAAATTATGTCTGTACTATCACATCGGACAATGTCTCGGCCCTTGTGTATTCAATGTGACAGAAGAACAAAACCAGAAGATGATTGATGGCATCACGAGTTTTTTAAACGGCGAAACCGACGAAGTGATGAAAGAATTACAAGAGAAGATGGAAACAGCAGCAGAAGCCTTAGAATTTGAAAAGGCTAAAGAATATCGTGATCTGATGGGGCATATTGAAAACACGATGTTAAAACAAAATGTACTCACCAATGATATGACAGCAAGAGACTGTTTCGGTTACGCGGTTGAGAACGGCTGGATGTCTGTATCAGTACTCTTTATAAGAAGCGGTAAACTCATCGAGAAGAAAGCTGAGATGTTTCCTTTAAACGATGACATAGAAGAAGAGTTCTTTAGATTCATCGTTCATTTCTATGATGTAAAATCGAACTTAATGCCTAAGGAAATTCATATTCCTAAAAACTTCAATGTAGAGTTGTTAAATGAAGCCTTACCCGTTAATGTTAAAGCGCCACAAAGAGGTGCCAAAAAAGAAATGGTGGACCTTGCGAGTAAAAATGCGAACATCGCGATCGGTAATAAATTCGAAATGATCAAAAGAGACGAAGCACGTACGATTCATGCGATTGATACACTCGGAGAACTGATGAATATTGAAACGCCGAGGAGAATTGAAGCCTTTGATAACTCCAATATTCAAGGTGTGGATCCTGTCAGTGTAATGGTGTCCTTTATAGACGGTAAACCTTCTAAAAAAGACTACAGAAAATATAAGATTAAAACTGTGGAAGGTCCGGATGATTATGCTTCAATGGCTGAGGTCGTGAGAAGAAGGTATACAAGAGTCTTAAAAGAAAGTTTACCACTACCAGACTTGATCATCGTTGACGGGGGTGTTGGCCATATGAACACGGTTAAAGGTGTCTTATTAAATGAATTGTCCCTAGACATTCCAGTTGCAGGACTAAGGAAAGATGATAAGCACTCGACAGCTGAATTATTATACGGAGAACAAGCTGAAGTCGTACCGATGAAAAAGAATTCACAGAGTTTCTATTTACTCCAGAGGATACAAGATGAAGTACACAGATTTGCAATTTCTTTCCATAGGAACACAAGGCGGAAGACAACCATTGCTTCACAGCTAGATAATATTGAAGGGGTCGGCCCCTCTAGAAAACGAAAATTGCTCAAAGAATTTGGTTCTGTGAAAAAGATGAAAGAGAAAAATACAGAGGATTTTATGGCCATCGGAATACCCAAAAATGTAGCTGAGAATATTTCTCAAAAGCTAGGTGAATAAAGGATTCTAAAAGAATGTAAGTATATTACACAAATGCCCAAAGTCGCCTTGATTTGTTTTTTAACAAAGAGTAAAATGATAAGTAAAGTTTATTGACAATTAGTTAGGGGGGTCTTTTGTGTCGAATCAGGATTCAGGTTTTTACATTCGCAGATTACATTCATTACTTGGAGTTATTCCGTTGGGCGTATTTTTAATCCAGCACTTGTTGGTTAACTTTACGGCTACATACAGTGAAGAGGCTTTTAACTTTGCTGCAGGGATTATGGGTAACCTGCCATTTGTTATTTTGCTAGAAATTTTCATCATTTATTTACCAATACTTTTCCATGGTATTTACGGTATTTACATCGCATTTACTGCTAAGATGAACGTTGGTCATTATAGCACTTACCGAAACTGGATGTTTGTTCTGCAAAGAATTTCAGGGGTTATTGCATTTATTTTTATTGCAGTTCACGTTTACCAGACGCGTTTCCAAGTGTTCTTAGGTGAAGAAGTGAATTTCCAAATGGTTGAAGAAGTCGTTGCCAATCCATTCTGGTTAGTATTTTGGATTGTTGGTGTGGTAGCAACTGTCTTCCACTTTGCCAACGGTTTATGGTCATTCATGATTACATGGGGTATTACGCAATCTAACAAATCACAGCAGCTTATGTCTTACGTCGCAATTTTAGTATTCTTAGTGATCAGCACAATTGGTTTAATGGCAATATTTGCGTTTGTATAAAAGGAGTGTAAATAATGGCGGATAATAAAGTAATCGTTGTCGGCGGGGGTCTCGCTGGTTTAATGGCAACGATCAAAGCAGCAGAATCAGGAGCGAATATCGATCTTTTCTCAATCGTTCCTGTTAAAAGATCACACTCAGTGTGCGCACAAGGTGGAATTAACGGTGCGGTAAATACGAAGGGTGAAGGTGACTCACCGCTTATTCACTTCGATGATACCGTTTACGGTGGAGACTTTTTAGCGAACCAGCCTCCAGTTAAAGCGATGACAGAAGCAGCACCGAAAATTATTCACTTACTTGACCGTATGGGTGTAATGTTTAACAGAACATCTGAAGGACTTTTAGACTTTAGACGTTTTGGTGGAACGCTTCACCACCGTACAGCTTATGCTGGTGCAACAACAGGTCAGCAATTACTGTACGCGCTAGATGAGCAAGTGAGAAGTTATGAAGTTAAAGGACAGGTAGATAAATACGAAGGTTGGGAATTCCTTGGTGTCGTTATCGACGATGAAGGGAAAGCACGTGGTATTACTGCCCAGGAGATTACATCTGGAGAGATTAAAACCTTTAAAGCAGATGCAGTTATCATGGCAACTGGTGGACCAGGAATTATCTTCGGTAAATCAACAAACTCTATGATCAATACAGGTTCTGCAGCATCGATCGTTTATCAGCAAGGTGCAGTCTATGCGAATGGTGAGTTCATCCAAATTCACCCAACTGCCATTCCTGGTGACGACAAGTTACGTCTGATGAGTGAATCGGCACGTGGTGAAGGTGGTCGTGTTTGGACCTATAAAGACGGTAAGCCTTGGTACTTCCTAGAGGAAAAATACCCGGATTACGGTAACCTAGTGCCACGTGATATTGCGACACGTGAAATCTTTGATGTGTGCGTGAATCAGAAGTTAGGTATTAACGGTGAAAACATGGTATACCTAGACCTTTCTCACAAGGACCCACATGAACTGGATGTCAAACTTGGTGGTATCATAGAAATCTATGAGAAATTCACTGGTGATGACCCAAGAAAGGTACCAATGAAGATCTTCCCAGCAGTGCACTACTCTATGGGTGGTTTATATGTTGACTACGATCAAATGACTTCAGTACCTGGTTTATTTGCTGCAGGTGAATGTGATTATTCACAACACGGTGGTAACCGCCTGGGTGCGAACTCATTACTATCTGCAATTTACGGTGGTATGGTTGCTGGACCAAAAGCGATTGAATACGTTAACGGTCTAGATAAGTCTTATGAAGACTTAGATGAGTCATTATATGAAAAACACGCTCAGGTAGAGCAGGAGAAATTCGACAACATCCTAGCGATGGACGGTACAGAGAATGCATATGTAATCCATAAGGAACTCGGTGAAATTATGACAGCGAATGTAACTGTTGTACGTCACAACGACAAATTGCTTGAAACTGATAAGAAAATCGTTGAATTGATGGAACGTTACAAAAACATCAATATTAATGACACTCAAAAATGGTCGAACCAAGCTGCTTTCTTTACACGTCAGCTATGGAACATGTTAGTCTTGGCTCGAGTGATTACGATTGGTGCATACAACCGTAATGAATCACGTGGGGCTCACTTTAAACCTGAATTCCCAGACCGTAACGATGAAGAATGGTTGAAAACGACAAAAGCGTCATACGATGGACCGACAAATGCGCCTAAGTTCGAATACGAAGATGTGGACGTAAGTTTAATTCCACCACGTATCCGTGACTATTCTACTAAACATTAAGAAAGGGATGGCTGAAAATGAGTAATGCAACTGATACAAAAACAATTAAGTTAAGCATAAAGCGTCAAGAAAACCAAGAAGCATCAAGCTATTGGGAAGAGTTTGAAATTCCATATCGCCCGAATATGAACGTGATCAGTGCCTTAATGGAAATTCAAAGAAACCCAGTTAATGCTAAGGGGCAAAAAACAACTGCGGTTACTTGGGACTCAAGCTGTCTTGAGGAAGTCTGCGGTGCGTGTTCTATGGTGATTAACGGCAGTGCCCGTCAATCATGTACAGCACTAATTGATCAGTTCGAACAACCGATTAAATTAGAGCCAATGAGTACTTTCCCAGTAATCAGAGATTTACAAGTCGATCGTTCATTTATGTTCGATAACTTAAAACGTGTGAAAGCTTGGGTACCAATCGATGGTACATACGACCTTGGTCCAGGACCAAGAATGCCTGAGAAAAAACGCCAGGTTGCTTATGAACTCTCTAAATGTATGTCATGTGGTGTATGTTTAGAAGTATGTCCAAACGTTAATAGTAAATCTAAATTCATGGGTGCAGCACCAATTTCACAAGTTAGATTATTTAACCTACACCCAACAGGTAGTATGACTAAAAACGAACGCCTAGATGCTCTAATGGGTACAGGTGGTATTGCTGAATGTGGTATGGCACAGAACTGTGTTGAAGCTTGTCCTAAAGGGATTCCTTTAACGACTTCAATCGCTTCAATGCAACGTGAAACTACTTTCCATATGTTTAAATCATTCTTTGGTTCAGACCACCAAGTAAACTAAGTTTACGGTTGGATTGAAGGTTAAAATAAGCTCACTATTTAACAGCTATGGTTAGTTTTAACTGTGCTACAAGTAGTGAGCTTTTTACCTTTGTGGATTGGATAAGTATTGAACTGATTGGCTTAGACGCCTTGTTTTGTTATTATATTAATAATGACACATAAGGGGACTAGAAATTATGTACGGAGAAGCTGAGATTATTTCAATAGAAAAATCCTTACGCTACATTGCTGCTAGAGTGAGGGCAAATGGTCGTGAGATTTTAAAGGATCACGAAATCTCTCCACTTCAATTTATTGCACTGCAATGGGTTGGAGATAAGGAAGGGATTACTATTGGTGAGCTGTCGAATAGGTTGTATTTAGCGCACTCAACAACAACTGATATCGTAGATAAATTAGAACGCTCAAATTACGTTAAACGTCAGCGCTCTACAAAAGATAAGCGTCTAGTCTTAGTGAGTATGGAAGAACGTGGGCGAACACTGATTCAATTAGTGATCGATAAGCGAGTGGAATACATTTCTAAAATTACAGGTGACTTAAGTGAGGACAAAAAAGCAATCTTACCTGTTGTTTTAGAAGAGGTTTTACAAGAAAGTGAGCGATATATTAATGATTAAACCGATTGGCATTATGGATTCAGGCGTCGGTGGATTAACCGTAGCGAGTGAAGTCATGCACGCTTTGCCTTCGGAGACGATCTACTACTTCGCTGATACAATTAACTGTCCATACGGACCAAAAGACACAGCCGCTGTGTATAGACATACTAAAGCGGCTGTTCAATTTTTAATAGAACAAGGTGTCAAAGCAATTATCATTGCATGTAACACTGCTACAGCTGCAGTCATGCCAGAACTGCAAAAAGAGGTGGACATCCCACTCTATGGTGTAATTACCCCTGGTGCACTCGGTGCAGTCAGGAAGAGTAAGAACAGTGAAATACTCCTCTTAGCGACAGAAGGCACAGTAAAATCAGGTGAGTATGAAAAGGCAATTTTTGACTTTGATAGTGAAGTCACAGTGCATAGTCTCGCCTGTCCTGAATTTGTGACCTTAATCGAAAGTGGAGACTATAAAAATCACAAGCTTACTCAAGAAGTGATTGAACAGTCACTTAAAGCTTATAAAGATACAAGAGCAGATACTGTAATTTTAGGCTGTACACACTTTCCTTTAATCGAACGTGAAATCGATAAATTTTTCGATGGCAAAAAAGAAATTGTCGATGCAGGCTTTGAGACTGTCAATATTGCCTTAAACCAAATGTATCGCCAGGATTTGTTGATCTCAGAAAAACATCAACCTGTGCATCAATTTTTTATTCATGGGGAAAATTACACTTTTGAAACCATTCTAACAAGTTGGATCAAAGATATAGATTATAAAATAAAATATATATGGCTAAGTGAGGAGAACGAATATGAGTAAAATTGTGATTGCGAGTGGAAACCAAGGTAAGATCAATGACTTTAAAGCAATTTTTTCTGACTATGAAGTTGTCGGGATCAAAGAAATTTTACCGAATTTTGATGTTGAAGAAACCGGCGTGACATTTAGAGAAAATGCGGTATTAAAAAGTGAAGCAGCCGCAAAAGCTTTAAATCTACCGGTTATTAGTGATGACTCAGGACTATCAGTTGAAGCCCTAGACGGCCGTCCAGGCGTTTATTCTGCACGCTATTCAGGTGAACATGGCAACGACCAGAAAAACAATGAAAAGCTACTAAATGAATTATCAGGTGTAGAAAATAGAGCTGCTTACTTTACTTGTGTTTTAGCCTTAACGATTCCAGGAGAAGAAACTCGTACCTACGAAGGCACACTCCTAGGTGAAATTCTAACAGAAGCACATGGTGAAGGTGGCTTTGGTTACGATCCACTATTTAAAACTTTAGATGGGATTTACCTTGGTGAGATTAATTCTGAAGAAAAAGGGAAGATAAGTCATAGAGGAAAAGCTTTAGAAAAATTAATGAATGATGAAGCAGTATTTGAAAAGCTAAAGAAATGAGGGGTTGAGTTCGATGAGAGTATTAGTCATTAGTGATAATCACAGTGAAAAAAATATTCTGACTGAAGTGTATGAGACAGTAAAACCAGATGAGGCAATTCATTTAGGGGATAGTGAATTTCCATACGACGATGAAGAAATGCAGCAATTTTTAAGAGTTACAGGTAACACAGATAAAGATTCAGCGTATCCAAAAGAAGGACTCTTAGAAGAAACATCTATGTTCTATACACATGGACATTTATATGGCATTAAATCAAACCGAAATGAACTTGCAGCTAAAGCAGAAGAAGTCGGTGCGAAGTATGCCTTATATGGACACTCACATGTGGCTAAAATAGAGAAGATTAATGGAGTCTATGCCATTAATCCAGGCAGTATTTCATCCTCACGTAACGAGTATCCAGAAAGTTATTTAGTCATTGATACAGAGAGTAAAATTGCGTCATACTATAGTAGAAAACATCAGTTGATGGATGAATTTAACTTAAACAACTAAGGATTGAGTGTATGAAAGTACAAATCGATGAAACGTTAATGCTGAGACAGCTAAAAGTACGTGAATATCAGACCATGTTTGATCTTGTAGATAAGAACCGAGAACAACTAAGAGAATGGTTGCCTTGGGTAGATTATGTTACCGAAGCAGAAAGCTATAAGAAGACGATTCAGGCTTGGATAGAGTCGAATGATGCCAACCAGTCGATGACCTTAGGTGTGTACCTAGAAGGTCATCTCGTCGGTATGTGTGGCTTCAATACAATCGATCTATTGAATAAAAGAGGTGCCATAGGTTATTGGTTAGCCGAAGGCTATAATGGGCAAGGTATCATGACACGTGCCGTAAGAGGACTCGTGGATTATGGCTTTAAACAACTCGAGCTTCATAGAGTAGAAATCTCTGCAGGAGTAGAAAATGTAAAGAGTCGTAAAATTCCTGAGCGATTAGGCTTTGAAGAAGAAGCACTGTTGAAAGAATATGAATTTTTGTATGATCACTTTCACGATTTAGTCCAATATCGTATGATGAAAAGAGACTGGTTAACGAAAAATTAACATTGGTTACAAAAAATCAAAAAATGCATTGACTTTCAGTATGCACTTTGATTATAATAGAACTTGTGTTAATTAAGTCGTGTCCTGGTAGCTCAGCAGGATAGAGCAATGGCCTTCTAAGCCATCGGTCGGGGGTTCGAATCCCTCCCAGGACGTCTGAATACTTTTTTAAACCCTATTAATCACCGTTAATCGTTGATTTAATAGGGTTTTTATTTTTTTGTCATGTGATTTGAAGTGATTAAAAGTGAATATAGCTGTCAATATTCTGTCAACGAAACACATACCCTTATGGGGTATCATTATTTTCTATAGAATTTAGGATATCTTTAACGACACTTTCTGATTGTTCTTTTGAACTATTAAAACGATGTCCATAGAATTCACGTGTAATATTTATGTTCGCATGTCCAACACGTTTTGATACATGTTCATCATCGACACCTTTATCGATTAAGTAGGTAATGTGTGTATGTCTGAGAGAGTGTAGGACTTTATGTCCTTTGATGTCACCATTGTCTAATGCTTTTCTAAAGTGCTGTTTAATAGCAGTGTTAGATCGTTTGAGGAATGTGCCATTTAAATTGATTTTAAGAGCTTCTATTTGTTCTTTAATATATTTGCTATCTTCATATGATAATTCCACTGTGCGCTTAGCATTTATCGTTTTACCACCACGTATAAATATCGTTTCCTTTTCAAAATCAAAATCTTCATATCTTAGATTACTTACTTCACCAAATCTAGCACCTGTGACATGTAAGATGAATAAAAATAATCCGCTTGGTGTATTCATTTCTTTAATGACTTCTTTTAACTTCTCGTACTCAAAATCTTCCATAAACTTAACATGTTCAGGCATATCTTCAATCTCACTTTCTAAACGAGCATTAAATGTAGGATTACGTTTTGCGATTCCATCGTAGACTGCCTGCTCATAACATGCTCTGATTGCTTGATGATCTTTCTTCATGGTACCTAATGTATATTGTTCGCCTAGTTGATTAATATACTCTTGATATTCACGTTGTGTGACATCATTAGGACGTACATTATCACCAAAGTAGAGTAGGAACTTTCTAAGAGCATTAAAGTATCTCAAATAGGTTTTATGAGTGACGTACTTCTCTTTATACGTTTCTACCCACAAGGTAAAGTATTGAGCGAAGTTTAGATGAGCATATTTATTTTGTTGTTTAATAGGATTTTCTAGTATCTTTTCTATAACCATTTTAGCTTCTTTCTTAGTCGCAAAACCTTGCTGTCTATACCGTTTGTTTTTATATGAAAAATCAAATCCCCACTTACCATTTATCTTCTTCGGTTCCATTGTATCCCTCCTAAAACTGTATTCCAGAGACTTTAGAATGATTGACTAGCATATCTATCCTTTTAAGTGCAACGTCCTCACAAACGCCAAAATACGCCATTAAATCCGTTGCCTGATAGAGTCTATTTTTGGTGATTAGCTTTTCTGGCATCTGTAGGAGTAGTCCAAACTTTTCAGCTTCTGCTTCTTGGTACTCGTTGTATGCTCTAGGCATATTGTGTTGATGTGTGGCGTGTAAAAACATGTGTCCTGCTTCATGGCAGAATGCTTTGAACATCTCATGCTTTTTATCGAATTTAAGCCCGATAATGTCTACGCTTGCCTTCTGTACATAAAAGTTGGATTGGTGGTTATACAGTATGTGTACATCAAACATGTACGCTAGGTGTTCTATATTCAGATCGTGTACATCTAATATGGATAAATCCACGATGTCATTAACTTTCTGTTCGATTCTCATGTCAAAACCCCTTTATTTTAGAACATATGTTCGGTTTAAAGTTTAAAAAATTACTGACCACTGTATAAAACCAATGGTCAGTTGGTTGTTACTTATCAGCTATTTGGCTTAATAGGTTGATGATTTCATCATTTTGTTCAATTATTTTATCGTTCTGCTTAATCAATTCATCGTTCTGTGCAGCTAACATAAATGATTGTTTAAGTTGATTGTTGTAGTAATTGAATGTGGCTTGCTTTTCCATATTGAATGTCAACATACCAAAAGCATTATAAAATTTATCGAACGAAGCCATCATATTCTGTGATTGGTAAGAGTGTTTAGTTACGTCGGTAGGGTTATCAAATCCGTGTTTATTTAATGGTTCTTTCTTGTTTTCTACACGTTTATTCTTTTCGTATTCACGAACTTCTTTAAAAGAAACTTTTTCATTCTTTTGTGTGGTTTCACCTTTAGAAAACTTTTTCCAATCCATACAAACACCTACTTATCTTTATTCTGCTTATACTTCAAGAACTCAATCTTCTCATTAATCTCACGGATCAATTCTTTCTTCACATCATCTGGTAGGCTATCGAATGCTTCTTTGTCGTCGAACATGAAGGAGTCGAAGTCGTCAGATGAAAAGTTTTCACTATCAGTTTTACCTAATAAATAATCTGTAGTCACATCGTAGAGTTCGGATATCTTCACTAGCATCTCATTGTCAGGCTTACGATGACCGTACTCATAACCAGAATATGTGCTATTGGCAATGTTCAAACGTCTAGCAGCTTCTGTCTTAGACCACCCTTTACCTTCTCTTAAAGAAATCAAACGATTAACATCCATATTTAACACTCTTTCATATGTGAATTTACTCTTATTGTAGCGTTTTAATGCGTATAGAGAAATATATTTTTCAAAAAGCGTAATAAAAGTGTTGACTTACGCAAAACGCATAAGTATAATACTAATTAAGAGTTACGCATTACGAGTAATAATTGGTCGCCGATATGATGGATATCTAGCGAAAGTGAGCTATCATGTAGCTATTGACGATAAAGAAGCAGTACAACTTATCCCGTTTAATCGCACAGCCTGGCACTCAGGGGATGGTATGGGTAATGGGAATATGCGTTCAATCGGTATCGAAATTTGTTACTCAATGGATAATGGATATTCAGGCTCTAAATCAGCCAGATATAAAGCGGCAGAGGAAAACGCAGCACTATATATCGCTCACGTGCTTAAACAATACGGTTGGGGAATGGATAGACTGAAAAGACACTATGACTGGTCAGGCAAAGACTGTCCACACAAGATGCACGCTACAGGCACTTATCAAGCATTCAGAAACCGTGTACAAGCACATCTCAATGCGTTAAATAAAGGTACAGTGGCTAGTAAGCCATCTGCTAAACCGGCAAGCAAGAAGGAATTAGTGAATACTGGTGGCTGGAAGAAAAATAAATATGGTACACAGTATATGAAGAAAAAAGGCACATGGAAAAACGGTAGCACTAGAGTTATGAGTCGCTTTGGCAGTCCATTTAGATCAGCACCTGAAGGTGGTTGGGCGAATCCTGGTTGGAAGTGTAACTATGACGAGATTGTTCGTCAGGACGGTCACATTTGGTTAGGTTACACGGTAAGTGGTAAACGTAAGTATATTCCAGTGAAAACATGGAATAGTAAAACTGGCGAAGTTGGTAAAGACTGGGGTACATTTAGTTAAACAAACACATTACACAAGTATTTTAAGGGTATTCGGATTATCGTGTGGAAAAACATTATAGCTGGTAGATTTTTGCTAAACTAAGGTCAGGCTAGTTGAAGAGTATCTTTTATTTTCTAAGTAATTGTGGTATCATAAAAATGAACTAGAAAACTGTAGCTAGGGTTCCGCTATCTAGGTAGGTCAGTGACCGAGGGCTACATCTTTTACAATATGTAAAAGGCACCTATTGACATAAAAGGTCCGAGGGGAAGGTTCAGCGTAGTTGTTATGCGTTGAAATCTTTCTCTTCGGCTCTTTTTTTATTATTTAGGAGGTATTTATCGTATGAAAAGGATCGATGATTTGAAAGCTGGTGTTGCAGTTATTATTTTGAATGAGGAGAACCAAGTCTTGTTGCAAAAAAGGTCCGATGTAGGACTTTGGGGTATTCCTTCAGGCCATATAGAAATAGGGGAAACAGTTTCTGAAGCAGCTATTAGAGAAATAAAAGAGGAAACCAATTTAGATATTAGAATTAAAAAGCTTATAGGTGTGTACTCTGAGCCTGATTCTCAGGTTTTTACTTATCCAAATGGAAGAGTAGTGCATTTTATAACAACTTGTTTTCTTGCTGAAATTACTGGGGGTGAACTACGATGTAATTCTTCTGAGTCACAAGAAATTCAATTTTTTGAACAACAAAGTTTACCAAGAGACTTATTGAAAATGCATCCTCAATGGTTAAATGACGCCCTTGCCAATGATGACTTAGCTTTTATTCGTTAAAAAGTAAATCCTTGTTAAGTTAACGGGGGGAATAGTAAAAAGAGGGGTTCAGATAAAAAATTCCACACTATTTTCCGATTACCCTATTTTAAAAACATTTCTATGCAGATACAATATATGGCTTGAACAACCATAAAAACCGCCGGAGCTCATCGCCTGGCGGTTATACATAATTTAATTTATTGAATATCTATCATTTAACTTATCAGTATGAGCTTTGAACACTTCTTCTAAAGAAATATCGTATTTATTTGCGATTACAGATACATTCGCGAGGACATCACCAAGCTCTCCAATTAATTCGTTTCTATTTTCTGCGTAGGACTCTTTCTCTTCATCCGGTCGATCTCGACCGATTTCTAAAGAGCGGATGGCTCTAGCAACTTCTCCGGTTTCTTCAGCAAGAAAGCCAATTCTTATAAAAATATCTAGATCTGACCATCCACGACTTTTATAATATTCTTCCACCCATTGTTGAAATTCAGTAGCGTTCATCTGTATTCCTCCCAATAATTATTCGATTGTTATTATAACAAAAGAGAGATTATAGATAATATTTAACCTGAGTCATTTAGGAAGAGGGGTTATTTTTGTTTCTGTATCTAAACAACAGAATACATGTTCCGTCTTACAAATTTTTTACATATACATTAAATTATATGTAAGGAGCTGTAGTGAGATGGATAAATTTATTTTTATTGACGATTCAGGTCAATTATCTAATAACGAAAGACATGAATATTTTATATATGGATGCTTGTATGTAGATGGTCCTGATGCGATTCAAGAAGCAAAAAACAAGGTAAACGCATTCTGTAGAAAAAGAAAAATTAAAGGCGAAATTAAAGGTTTCCATTTAAGTGGTAAAGATAGAAAAAAGTTACTCCAAATCCTCGGTGAAATTGATGGGATAAAACAGTATTTTGTTATGACAAAAAATAGTGAATTAAAATTCGTGAACTTCAAAGATCCAGCATCTGTTAAAAGGCATAAACAATATTTAATCAGAAGAATGATTGAAAAGTCTTTAGAAAAGAAACATTCACAAAAGAAGATGTGGTGCATTTAAGGATAGATAATGAAGTGTTTAATAGTGAAGCAGGATTGGTAGATTTTGAACATTATTTAAACAAGTATTGGTCAAAACTGGGTGAATTTTATAGTCAGCAATTTTATTGGGATTTTATGCCATACATATTATCGCAGTTCAAAGTAAAATATCTAGATTCAAAAGATGACAGGATGATTCAGTTAGCAGATTTGATAGCTAATACAAAATACAAAAGATTTAAGGATAATCCTAAGTGCGGGTCAGAATACTTAAAAACAAAATATTGCTTAAAACTTCCAGATAAGGCAGTATATAATAGTCCTAAAACCAGAAGAAGAAAGATAGAAAATTGATAAAAATACAAAAGAGTGATATTATTTAATTAACGGCATGATGTCCGTTTTAACAGTAAGTAGGTCGAAAAGATTCTAAGCGTATGTTAAGTACGTGACCCTTATTGGTAAGCCTCTTCGGAGGCTTATTTTTTATCTTTACACATAGAACATACGTTCGATATAATTACTCAAGAGGTGATTATATGGACTATCGTGAGTTCCCACAATCTGAGCTGAACAGTAACATTCCACAAGGTAGAACTATGGTAAAGTGGGCACCATTTGCGACCATGCCTGAGCAGTATGAGAATGTAGACAAGATGATTGAGTCACAACTCCACATGCCAGAACCTTCATTAACCGAGGACTTAATGCAGGAGTTAGAGTTGAAGCTACGTAACTTATTAGACTGTAATGTTGTATTGCGTTACTGGAGTGGTGGTTATGAGCACCAGATCGAGTGCAAGGTAGAGCATATAGACGACTGGAGTAGAGTGGTTACAGTGAGTAAAGGGGCTAACTTAATATATGTAGAGTTTAAGCATATATACGAGGTTAGAAGGTATGATTGGATATAAAAAGACCTGCCTACTCAGACAGGTCTTTACTAATTCATCTGTTACAATTAAAACTTTAATATTCTTTTGAGGTTTGATTCATCAGCTTTTCAAAATCAGTATCACTAATATTTGATTGTGTAAGTGTGATTAAATGCCCGTCAGGATCTTTAACAGTCATTTCTTTTGCATTCCATGGTTTCTCCTCTAATTGAGACACAATAAATTTCTGTGAAATACTTTGTGCTTTATCTTCAATGTCGTTGATTAATATATTTAAATATATTGAATTACCAACTTCAAAATCAGCACTAGAAATTAGCATTAAGTCCTGATATTTCTCAAGTCTTAAATGATTCATAAGCACTTCGTTTTTGTCGTTTCTAAATTTAAAGACACTTTTAAAACCGAGTGTTTTCTCATACCATTTCTCCGACTTCTCCATATCTTTTACCAGTACTTTGTTAAACATTGGCATTTGATAAAATTCCATTTTTATCACCTCCTCATAAATTGATTATAGAGGCTGACGTAACGTAAAGGTCAACGCAGAAATTGAAATTCACCTAATTTATCGAATTCTTTAAAATTCGTTTATATGAGCAAATGTGGTATAATGAAGATGTAAACGATCAAGCTATTTATCTACTCGGTTTATAGCTAAGTTGCAAGTTACTTTAAAACTTGATACTAATGTAAGACATAAGGGCTTACCAGTTGGCAGGTAACAAAAAAACCTGACGTTTAAATTGGAGAGTCCCTACCATAAGTGGGAATTGTAAAATATACAAAAATAGTGTACATGAACAAAAGCCACCTGGGAAGAGGTGGCTTGATCATTATATATTCATTTATGTTAGAATGTTCTATAAATTAAAAGAATGAAATGATAAATATTAATGAAGAAAGTAGAGGCTTTTAATGATTCAATCAATTAATCACGTTACATATTCTGTATCAGATATTAATCAATCTATTATCTTTTATAAAGACATTTTAAAGGCAAAAATTTTAGTAGAGAGTGATAAATTAGCCTATTTCATATTAGGTGGCTTATGGTTAGCATTAAATGAAGAAAAAGATATACCTAGAAATGAAATCCAATACTCGTATACTCATATGGCTTTTACTATTGAAGAAAGTGAATTTGATGAATGGCACCAATGGTTAAAAGATAACAATGTGAATATTTTAGAAGGACGTAAAAGAAATACAAGAGATAAAAAATCAATATACTTCACTGATCCAGATGGACACAAGTTAGAACTACATACAGGTACATTACAAGATAGGTTAGATTATTATAAAGAAGAAAAGCCACATATGAATTTTTATGAATAGAATGAAAGATATAGAAGAAACAATTCAAGAAATAAACTCCATGTCAATATTATGTCAATCTAGCCTTAGAAACGTTGATATGGTGGGAAAGAATAATCCCTCCCAGGACGCTAATTATAAATCAGAAAACCCTTACGCCCTTAGTGGACGTAAGGGTTTTTTGATTTATAAAATTACTCCTGTAAATTTTCATTAATTATTGACCTGTTGTATAATTAGTTACATAAGCTGATATAAAAGAGAGTGGAGGGATTTTGGTGAAAACTGCAAAACTGTCAGATATACGTAAAAGAAATGCAGAAAGAAGAGAGCGTGGACTTCAAGCAGCCAAACGTGTTAATCCTAGCTACTACCCGGGAATGCGTGCATTCGATAAACCACGAAATAATCCAGAGAAACAAAGAATTCTCGAAGAGCTGCAGGAGAGAGAATATGACCTACAGCATAAGTGAGGCAATGAAGGTGGAGAACAGAATGGGAATAGAAACAGGTACCGGTAAGGCATGATTTAATGAATCACGAACAAAAAGGTACTTCATAGAAAGAAATTGGAAATCAGGCGATAAAATTTTGGGGTCAATACTAATGAACCCTAGTCGTGCTGATGCAATAAAAAATGATGCAACTATAGAGTTGTTAATAGACTATGCAATAAATAACCACTATGACGGAATGTGCGTTGTAAATATCATACCGATAATAGAACCAGACTCAACAAAATTATCTGATGTTCAAGTCGTTTTTGAAGCAGTAAAAGATGATGAGCAAAAAGAGGCTTTCATGTATATGTTAAATAAATGTGAGGATGTATATGTAGGTTGAGGTGGTAAAGGAAATAAATATTTCCACTATCTATTTGAAGGCAATAATTCAGAAGAAATTAAAGAATTAAAAGCAGTCTTTAATAAAAGTAAATTTTTTGCGACATATTTGAGTTCAAAAGGATATCCATTCCATCCTAAACAACGTAATAAAAATACTCTAAAAAATAATTCAGAACTCATTGACGTAACAACTCAAATAAAACAAATGATTACTTAATTTATTATGTCAAATTGAATATCTGATTAACAAACAAAGTATCATCATACAATCAGATCTAAATAAGACCTACCTACTCAGGCAGGTCTTTACTAATTGATAATGGTGCAAATTAGTACTTAAAATTCCTTTGAAGTTTGATTCATTAGTTTTTCAAAATCTGCATCACTAATATTTGATTGCGTAAGCGTGATTAAATGACCGTCTGGATCTTTAATAGTCATTTCCTTTGCGTTCCAAGGTAGTTCCTCCAATGGAGACACTACAAATTTCTGTGAAATACTTTGAGCTTTATCTTCAATGTCGTTGATTAGTATATTTAAATATATTGAATTACCAACTTCAAAATCATCACTAGAAATTAGCATTAAGTCCTGATATTTCTCAACCCTTAAATGATTCATAAGCACTTCGTTTTTGTCGTTTCTAAATTTAAAGACACTTTTAAAACCGAGTGTTTTCTCATACCATTTCTCAGACTTCTCAATATCTTTTACTAGTACCTTGTTAAACATTGGCATTTGATAAAATTCCATTTTTGTCACCTCCTGATAAATCGATTGTAGAGGTATGCGTAACGTAAAGGTCAATACAGAAATTGAAATTCACCTAAATCAACGAATTCTTTAAAGTTTTGTTTAGATGATAAAATTAAAAGGCATATCGCCTGAGTAATTCAGGAAACATACCTTAAAATCAGCCTAAATCTAAAAGTTCAATTTTTGGGTAGCACTTCATTTATACCCTATAATTACAATTTAACATAGAACAGCAACAGTATTTATTTTTTATTATAATAACCGCCTTGAAAGACATCAAGGCGGTTTGTCTATAATAATAAACAAATGTAAATTAAGAATATATTTAGCATAAGTTTTTTAATGAGAGAATGAGTTAAAACGTTATAACTTGCTTAAATTTATTATTTTATTCAGGTGTAACGGTATATATTGCTTTTTCACCACTAAAATTCATGAAAGGTGAAAATTCTAATTCTATTTCAGAAGGCTCGCCTATAATAGCGAAGGATTGCTGTCCTAAGATTGAACGTCCAGCAGATACGCCATCCATTAAAGTGGCTACTGGATAAGTTTCAGCCTTGCCACCATCTACATACAATTGTATATCCATACCAACAGGGTAGTCTTGATCAGTGTTGTTCTGTATAGTTACATCTAGCATTAGAACATTATCTGGCTGAATTTCTGCAAACTCATTTCTTTCATCTGTGTAGTACGCATCGTCTAATGTGAAAGTAATATCATCAATTGTTACAGAATCTCCACTAGATAAGTTACTTTCAGAAGTTTCTGTTTCTTCTTCAATAACTTTCTCAGTATCTTCAGCTTCACTTTCATCAGTAGACTCTTCTGATTGGTTATCAGCATCATCTGATGTAGTATTTGTTGCATTATCACCACCACCAATTACAGCAATGCAACCTCCCATTAGTACAAGTACTAATAAAATGATGATGAACCATTTCAAACATCCGCCACGTTTTTTCTGTGACTTCATTTCTTGCTCTGACATAACATAATCCTCTTATAATTCTAATATATGTAAATTTACTTTATAAATAATAGGGCATAGCCCTAGTTATTTAACATACTATGATGAAACATAAAAACTCAAAACTGCATTGTATTTTTACCGTATTAATTCTCACAGCAAGTTTTATTATATTAAATTATCCAAAATTGTTATTATTTATTGTGAAATTAACATATTTCTTCATTCAAGTAACGATAACTACACAACAAGATACGATAAAATATATATAAGTAATGTCGAGTGATTCCAATTGTATATGAGTAATATATAGAAAGAAGGTGATGGAAATGATATTAAAGCAGCTGAATGATTCCATTGATTATATAGATGAGAATTTAACATCCAATTTAAGTTTAAGTGAGATTTCAAATTTTGTGGGATTGCCCGGACAGCATTATAAAAAATTATTCATTTTTCTTAGTGGCATGAGTTTATCTGTATATATAAAGAAGAGAAAACTGCATTTTGCAAACATTGATTTATTAAACAATGAAGCAGTAACAAGTGTAGCAACTAAATATGGTTACTCAGTTGATGGGTTTACAAGAGCATTTAAATCTTGGAGTGGGTATCTGCCTTCTCAAATAGCTGAGGAACAAGTTTTAATTTCATTTCCTAAGCTTTCCTTTTCGATAAGTACAAAAGGAGGAACAGACATGAAAACGAGAATTGTGGAGCAACCTGTATTTAAAATAGTGGGTATTCAAAAACGCGTACCTATGCAATATGAGGGTGTTAATAAGGAAATAGAAAAATTAGCACAGAGTATTACGGAGTCACAAAGGAAAGAAATGCATGATGTACAGAACATTGAACCGAAAGAAGTGGTGAATGTTTCGTATGATGCAGATGAAGATTTTATCAAAGAAGAAGGCGATTTAACCCATATGATTGGTGTCTTGACGACAGTAGATAATATAAGCGATCAGCTTGATGTCATTAATATCGATAAAAGTAAGTGGATCGTCTTTGAAAATGAAGGTGAATTTCCAAAAGTTTTACAAGATACTTACGCAAAAATTTATTCAGAATGGCTACCAGAATCAGAATATGATTTAGCTGATATACCGATGTTTTCTTTCACTAAATTTAATGAAGATAATAAAAATGTCGCTTATAGTGAAATATGGGTAGCAGTTAAAAACTAAGTATAAAATCTCTAACAGGGCGTATAAAAACGTCCTGTTTTTCTTTTGAAATACAACGAATTGTGATGAATGTATAATTTAATATCTTGATTTTGATGTATGATGAGTGTGGTTAATATATATAAATGACCATTAGAAGGAGTTATGAAATAATGTTTGAATCTGTATTATTTACGAAAAAAATTACAGAGACAGTGGGATTACCAGAAATAAATACGATTGAAACTGAACCATTTAATACTGAATATGAAAGCTGTAATTTTTATATTGGGGAACAAATATATAGAAACAGAATGTCTAAAAAGACAGAAAATAAAAAAGGTTACTTTGTAGTATTTTGGACGAAGGATAAGAATAACAAGAATCGACCATATACTTGGGAAGAAACCCCTGAAAAGTTAATAGTGACAGTATTGGAACAAGATAAAAAAGGACAATTCATTTTTCCTAGAGAGGTGCTACTAGAAAAACAAATAATTAGTAAGGATAATATTAAAGGTAAAATGGCCATGAGAGTATATCCTTCATGGGAAGATGAATTAAATAAAACTGCTATGCGAACACAGAACTGGCAAAATGATTACTTCATTGATTTCACTAGTTATGTAAGTGAGGAGAAAATAAATATATTATACTAATTTATCTCCAAAATTTAATTACCTAAATTTACACTATTAATCTAAATCTACATGAATATTTCGTTTTCTAAATACATTTTCAATGGTATAATAATATACATTATATTGAAAATGAGGGAGCAGATTGTTAGGATTTTTTCTGTTTTTAGCGGTACTAAGTTTTATTATTTCATATGTGGTTTATGGAGTGTATCTGGCTACATTGTATGAAAACAAAGAGCCATATATGGAAAATGGTCAACTTAGAGATGACAAAAAGTTGATGTTAGGTGCATCTATTTTTTGCATTAGTTTTAGTATTATTTTCCTATTATTGATCACTTTGATTTCATCAAGCGTAGGAATGCAAGATTTTTGGTTAGCTTTATTACTATTTGTTTTAATCAGTTACATAACGAGTCTACTTACTGCTAGACGTCAAAAGAATAAGCAAAAACAAAATAATTTTAAGAGAATTAACCGCAATAGTTTAATTCTGTTAGTCACATTATTCATATTCTTTGGTGTGACAGACGACTCAATCGAAACTTCTTCAAATGAGTCAACAGCTGGTGAAAAAGTAGAGAATACAGAAGGTGTCGATGATGAAGTAACACAAGAAGATAGTGATGATGAACAAGAAAGACAACGAGAATTAGAAGAGAAAGAAAAGGAAGAAGCTGAAGCACTCGCAGCTAAAGAAAAAGCTGAGCGTGAGCAAAAAGAGAAAGAAGAACAGCTTGCTAAAGAGAAGGCTGATAAAGAGAAAGCCGAGAAAGAAAAGGCTGAAAAAGAAGAACAAGAACGATTAGCTGCTGAGAAAAAAGCAAAAGAGCGAGAAGAAAAGGAACGACTTGCAAAGGAAAAAGCTGAAAAAGAGACAAGTAAAGAAGGATTAATTCCTGTTACCCTTTATAGGGTAGTGGATGGAGACACAGTAAATGTACTAAATGAACAAAATGAAGAATTGAAATTAAGACTGTTGCTTATTGATACACCTGAAACTGTGCATCCAAATAAACCCGTTGAACCATTTGGTCCAGAAGCTTCAGCTAGGCTAACTGAACTACTCAATTCTGGAGAACAATTATATATCGAGTATGATGAAGGTGCAAAGACGGATCATTATGATCGAGAATTAGTTTATTTATATGTTGGGGATACTAATGTTCATGAAGTTCTGCTAGAAGAAGGATTGGCAAGAGTCGGTTACATTTATGAACAACAAAAATATTTAGACGAATTTAGAGCTGCTGAACAAATTGCCAAAGATCAGCAAATTGGTATTTGGTCTATACCAGGCTATGTCAATGAAGGTGGAGAAGGGTTTAACTCAGAAAGTGAAGAGGAAGTCGTGAGTGAACCTGCTGTTGAAACTAGTCCAAGCAATAGTGATTCGACGACAAATAATGCGATAACAGCACCACCAGCAGATACTGGCGGCGGACAGTTCTTTAATAACTGTACTGAGTTAAGGGCAGTTCATCCGAATGGCGTTTCAAGTGATCATGCAGATTACCAACCGAAGATGGATAGAGATAAAGACGGCTGGGCATGTGAAAGATAATTAGTAGGAGAAGTTTGAGGATGGTAATCTACAAAATTGTAGAAATGCATCCTCATCTTTTTGTTATTCACAATATAATATATAATGAATGTTTATTAAATATATAAAATCTAGAATCGAGGAAAATCATGTTAAGACCTGTCTTATATATATTAGCAATCGTTATCGCTAACTTTATTACCGCTTATTTTGCACCATTAGTTTTAGGCATATTCATCATACCGTGGGGGACAGTTTTCGTAGGACTGACATTCGTCTTTAGAGACTTAGTACAACTACAATTCGGACGAAGAAAAACATATTACATCATTGCTATTGGATTAGGTATATCCATACTGATGTCCATATTTTACGGAGATATGTTACCAATCACGATTGCATCAAGTTTGTCATTTGTTTTATCAGAAGTGGTTGATACAGAAATCTTTACAAGATTTAAACTCAGCTTCTACAACAGAATTATGCTATCTGGAATATTAGGTGGACTCGTTGATAGTGTTGTGTTTATTTTAATTGGACTATCACCATTGTTTACAGGCATCCTAACATGGGAGCAAGTGCCATATGCAATGCTCGGTCAATTAGTATTTAAGACATTGTCACAGTTAATCACACTGGCTATTATTCATTTTGGATTTAGAGGCATTAAGAGAGAAGCGGATGAAAAGCTTTCTTATTCATAGTTAGATAAGCCCTTGAAGTAACACTTCAAGGGCTTATCTTTATATGTTTAGTATTGAGGTTGAGAATAGCTAAGCCTGACCTGAAATTTCAACAGTATCTTCATAATAAGTAAAAACTAATGTCCCACCGCGTTTTGATGCTTGATAAGCTACAATATCTTTCTTTCCTAATTTATGTGCCCATAACGGTACGAGATGACAGTGCCCTGATACACACACCGGATCTTCTGCTACACCAAGTTTTGGTGCAAAAGTACGAGACACACATATGACAAACGGACAGTCATTATACATGACGACCAATACAAAGAATCAATCCAAATCACCTACCAGGGTCTCCAAGAGGATTTCGATAAATACCTAAACTCATAACAATCGCAATAGGGGTGTGACTTTTTACGACATTAGTGTTATTGTATATAGCTCGTAAGCAATATTGAATTGTGTTATTATAATTGTCGAAAATGATGAAAAATATATTCATTATGATTCAACTGTGAGGAGACTTATCATGAGTAAATTTGATGAACAAATACTAGTCGTAAATAGAAATACTTTATTTGATAACGAAAAAAATGCGTTTAATGGTTTTATCTCTAAGGATGATAATCGTTACAAGAACATTGTTAAACAGTTCTCAGAATTCCAAGTAAAACGCCGCGGGGATATGGAAGAGGATCCGTCTTACAAGCAGTTGATCAGCTATTGTATTATTGCCAATCAAGGCGAAACGCTTGTCTACAAACGCTTAACGGGTGGCGGTGAAGAGAGACTGCACGGCTTGTTATCGATTGGTGTTGGTGGCCATATGAACGATGTTGAAGATGTTTCTACTATTGAAGATAAACTTCGCATTAACGCGTCACGTGAGTTAAACGAAGAGGTTGGTTTAACTGAACAGGATGTAAAAAACATTGAAATTCACGGTTTAATCAACGATGATGATAACGAAGTAGGCAAGGTCCACATTGGGTTAGTTTTAAAAGTTGAAGTGGATAAGGAAAAAATCGTCAACAAAGAGGCGGATACGATTGAATTGAACTGGGTGGAAAATGATTTATTGGAAACGATGTCTCCATATGAATCATGGAGTGAATTAATTATACGTGATGCCTATGGACAATAAGATATCGACACATAAACGTTTTATTTCAAAGTTCGAGCGTGATTTAAAGTCTTATTTTGATCAAGGTGAAGATAATCAGTACGTCCAAACTTATCGGAAATATATTGAATTGACAGAGCCTAGTGATTATTTAGAAGAGTTATATTATGAGGCGCTATTAAACTTAGATGCTTATCACAGTGTCATTGATCATGCACTTATGAGAATGAACCGCGGCTTAGGAAATTATGAAACTCACATGGATTTCATGCTAGAGGCATTGACAGGTATGGGACGATTCCAAGAGGTTATTCAGTATTGTGAACAGCTTTTAAAGGAAGACTTACCACATGAATTTAGACTCTTAGTTCAACAGCGTCTCGGTCATGCGCGTCATGAATTAAATGTCTTCTACCGTGAGCCTGTCAAAAGAGATAAGGTAACAAAAAAAAGAATATCAAGGTTATGATTTCATCGATAAGATTGAGTTTTTAGAGGATATTACTGAACTTACTGATATCTCATATAAATCTTTAATCTTAGACGAGATAAAAACCGAAACTGAGCCGATGGTCTACACTCAAATGCTCTTATATTTGCGGAGCATAAACGACAATGATAAGCTAAAAGTTAAGAAATTTAATATTTCAACGACTGTCGTACCAGCGAAACTACCGAGCTTAGAAGATTTTTACTTGGTGAATGAAGTTTTAGACGAACTATATGATATATTGGATGCCACAAATCCATCTATTAAGGATGCAGCAGAAAACATGCTGTATGGACATCTCTTATATATCTATCCGATTAAACCAAAATTCACAAACCACGAACTGGCGCTTGCTTACGCGCAATATCTACAGGAAATGCTTGGTCAAGAGAGTGTAGAACAGGCAGAGCAAAAGGCGATAGAGTGGATTGAAAAAATTGATAGATTTATGCTTGAAAATGAGCAGTAATTCAATGATTTGAAACAACTTAAGTATATGTTATAATATACTGGTTAATTGAAAATAACGACTTGATGGAGGAAATTGTATTATGTCTCAAACATGGGAAAAGCAAGAAGGAAATGAAGGAATTTTAACAATCACGATTCCTAGTGAAGAATTAGACACTGCTTTAGATGCAGCATTTAAAAAAGTATCCAAGGATATCTCTATCCCTGGTTTCAGAAAAGGTAAAGTACCACGTCAAATGTTCGAAAAACGTTTTGGTGTAGAATCACTTTACCAAGATGCTTTAGATATTCTTCTACCTGAACACTACACTAAAGCTGTTGAAGAAGCTGGAATTAACCCAGTTGCTCAACCAGATGTAGATGTAGAGCAAATCGAAAAAGGTCAAGACGTTATTCTTAAAGCGACAGTTACAGTTGAACCTGAAGTTAAATTAGGTGAATACAAAGGTCTTGAAGGTGAAGAAATCGACACTGAAGTCACTGACGAAGAAGTTGACCACCAAATCGATCATATCTTAACTGAGTACTCTGATTTAGTAGTTAAAGAAGAAGGTACTGTTGAGAATGGTGATATCGCGACAATCGACTTCCACGGTTTCGTTGATGGTGAGGCTTTCGAAGGTGGACACGCACACGATTACGAACTAGAAATCGGTTCTAACTCATTCATTCCTGGCTTTGAAGAGCAAATGGTAGGTATGGAAATCGGTGAAGAGAAAGACGTTACTGTGACTTTCCCTGAAGAATACCATGCTGAAGAGTTAGCTGGTAAAGAAGCTGTCTTCCAAGTTAAAGTCAGCGCACTTAAACAAAAAGAAACACCAGAATTAACTGATGAATTTGTGAGCGAATTAGAAGGTCGTGACGCAAACACAGTTGACGAATTAAAAGCTGAACTTAAAGAACAAGTTCAAAAACAAAAAGAAGAAAATGCTGAAGTGACATTAAAAGAAAGCTTAGTTGCACAAGCTGCTGACAACGCTGAAATTGATGTACCTGATGCAATGGTAGATACTGAAACTGATCGTATGCTACAAGAATTTGAAGCTAATCTTTCACAACAAGGCTTAAACCTTGAACTGTACACTCAACTGTCTGGTCAAGATGAAAACGCCCTACGTGAGCAAATGAAAGAAGATGCTTTAAAACGCGTTCGTACTAACTTAACGTTAAGACAAATCGCTGAAGATGAAAACATCGAAATCACACAAGAAGATGTTGACAACGAAGTGAACCGTCTTGCAGAACAATTCGGTATGCCAGCTGATGATGTTAAAAAAGCTTTAGGTGATGCATCTATGATTAAAGAAGATGTCAAACTACAAAAAGCATTAAACATCTTAGTTGATAACCGTAAACAAGCTGAGTAAATTCTAATATAAAAATAGAAAGAGAAGCTCTACACTTTAGTGTGGAGCTTTTCATCAATGTGCAAGTCAATTGATTTACCGCTGTTTTTCTAGTATATTTACTTGGAACTTAAGAATGAGGTGTATATAAATGTTTAAATTTAACGAAGACGATACTGATCTTACTTGCTCATTCTGCGGTAAAGATCAAGAACAAGTCAAAAAGTTAATTGCTGGTAGTGGTGTGTACATTTGTAACGAATGTATTGAACTCTGCTATGAAATCATACAAGAGGAATTGAAGTTAGACGATACAGCGGTCTTCGACTACATTCCAAAACCACAAGAAATCTTAGAAGCATTAGATGAGTACGTTATTGGTCAAGTTAACGCGAAACGTGCCTTAAGTGTGGCCGTGTACAACCACTACAAACGTATCAACAATGCGAGTGAAGAAGAAGTGGAAATCCAAAAGTCTAACATTGCTTTAATTGGTCCAACAGGTAGTGGTAAAACCCTACTTGCTCAAACACTTGCACGTACTTTAAACGTTCCATTTGCCATCGCAGATGCAACAAGTTTAACTGAAGCAGGTTACGTCGGCGACGATGTTGAAAACATTCTACTTCGTTTAATTCAAGCTGCTGACTTTGACATTGAGCGTGCTGAACAAGGGA
Organism: Jeotgalicoccus sp. ATCC 8456; assembly: GCF_016313225.1. NCBI lineage: Bacteria > Bacillati > Bacillota > Bacilli > Caryophanales > Staphylococcaceae > Jeotgalicoccus > Jeotgalicoccus sp. ATCC 8456. Next base: position 246,615 of record NZ_CP066224.1, read on the forward strand.
TTATCTATGTCGATGAGATCGATAAAATCGCGCGTAAGAGTGAAAACACATCAATCACTAGAGATGTTTCTGGTGAAGGTGTACAACAAGCCTTACTTAAAATTTTAGAAGGCACAACAGCAAGTGTGCCACCACAAGGTGGCCGTAAGCACCCTAACCAAGAGTCTATCCAAATTGATACGACAAATATCCTCTTTATTTTAGGTGGAGCCTTCGATGGTATGGAAGATATCATTAAACGCCGCCTTGGTGATAAGGTAATTGGTTTCGGCGGAGCATCTGAAGACTTCTCTGATAAGGATGCACTCTTAGCTAAAGTAAGACCAGATGACCTACAAACTTATGGTCTTATTCCTGAATTCATCGGCCGCGTACCGATTATTAGTAACTTAGAAGAACTTGATGTTGAAGCATTGAAATCAATTCTTACTGAGCCTAAAAATGCCTTAGTTAAACAGTACACTCGTATGATGAATATCGATGATGTGGAACTAGAGTTTGAAGAGGATGCGCTCAACGCAATCTCAGAACTTGCAATTGAAAGAAAAACTGGGGCTCGTGGTCTTCGTTCAATCATCGAAGAACGCATGGTCGACATTATGTTTAAAGTACCTTCTAATGATGACATCAAGAAAGTTGTTATCACTAGAGAAACGATAACTGATGAAAAAGAACCAGAAGTATATGATGAAAATGGTAAGGCCATTGAATCAGATAAGAAAAGTGCATAAATAATTTGAGGCTGTCGTCATAGACAGCCTTTTTTAAAGGAAGTGAACACATGAAAATTAATCCAGCTAATGTTGATATCATTATTTCAGCAGTGTCTAAGGCACAATATCCAGAAACTGGACTCAAAGAAATCGCACTTAGTGGCCGTTCTAATGTTGGTAAATCTTCATTTATTAATGCAATATGTGGCAGAAAAAATGTCGCAAGGACATCTTCAAAACCAGGTAAGACAATCACCTTAAACTTTTACAATGCAGATAATAAGTTCGTCTTTGTTGACGTTCCAGGTTATGGTTATGCCAAGCAGTCTAAGAAAGAGCGTGAAAAGTGGGGCGGAATGATAGAAGAATACCTCACCGAGAGAGAAAATCTCAGCTGTGTCGTCCAACTCATCGACCTCCGTCATCCACCGACACAAGACGATATTTTAATGTATGACTTCTTGAAGCATTATGAATTACCTGTGGTCATTGTGGCGACAAAATCGGATAAGATTGCCAAATCACGTCTGCAAAAACACATTAAAATTATTAAAGAAGACCTAGAATTAGAAGATGGGGATACAATTATTCCATTTTCATCTGTAAATAAAGAAAAACTACCTGAAATTATGACATCTTTAGAAAACTTCATCTAGAAGACTTGAAATATAGGTAGATTAGAATTATTGTAAATAGTGAGATGATTTATTCGTAAAACTGTGTATATACATTTTTACTAGAGTTTTGAGGGGGCAAGACCGTGCATATTATTGCATTAAGTTTAAACTATAAACAAGCGAGTGTAGAGGACAGAGAAAAAGTAACGTTTCAAGATAGTGAAGTCGTTGAAGCATTACATGCACTACGAGACCAAAAAAGTGTCTTAGAAGCGACGCTTTTATCAACGTGTAACCGTACAGAACTTTACGTTGTAAGTGATCAGGAGCATACCGGCGCTTATTATACGAGAAAATTCCTTGCAGACTGGTTCGGTGTAGACTACGAACGCATTAAAAATATGACTGAACTAAAAGTTCAAGATGATGCTGTTAGACATTTGTTTAATGTAACAGCAGGCTTAGATTCGATCGTACTCGGGGAAACTCAAATCCTTGGGCAGATTCGTGATGCCTTTTTAAGAGCGCAAGAAGAACATACGACAGGTACAATCTTTAACAAGCTATTTAAAGAAGCGATTACGGTTGCTAAACGTGGACACAGTGAAACAGATATTTCTAAGAATGCTGTTTCTATGTCTTATGCTGCAGTGGAATTAGCAAAACGTATCTTCCAAAATGTTAAAGAGAGTAAGGTACTCGTAATCGGTGCTGGTGAAATGGCTGAAGAATCACTATTAAACCTTACATCTAACGGTATTGAAGACCTTGTTGTGATTAACCGTTCAATTGAAAAGGCTGAGAAGTTAAGTCAGAAATTTAATGGTAGAGCGGATAGTTTAGCGAATCTAGAAAAAGAATTGAAGAGTGCTGATATCGTGATCTCAAGCACATCTTCTACTGATTTTGTAATTGATAAAGAAATGATGGACCGAGTAAATGAAACCCGCAACGGTTCACCACTGATTTTAATTGATATCGCTATGCCTAGAGACATTGACCCGGCCATTGAAAGCTGTGACAATGTATATATGTACAACGTTGATGATTTACAAGGACTCGTTGATTCAAATCTTGAAACAAGAGAACAAGAAGCAGAAAAAATTAAGGCAATGATTGACGGTTCAACTGCTGAGTTTGAAGACTGGTTACAAGTCCAAGGTGTGGTCCCCGTCATTCAAGCAATGCGAAAAAAAGCATTACAAATACACAGTGATACTTTTGAATCCTTAGAACGTAAGTTACCAGAAATGTCTGAACGTGAACGTACTGTAGTTTCAAAACATATGAAGAGTATCATTAATCAAATGTTAAGAGACCCAATTATCTTCACTAAAGAAATCGCTGGTGATAAAAATAGAGATGACAAGCTTGAAGACATTCAAGCGATGTTCCATATTGAAGAAGAAGTTAAGGCTCAACGTCTAGAAGCTGACCAAAAACAAAGACAAAAGTTACGTGCACGTAAAGAAGAATTGAGACTTAACTGGTAAGGTGGAATTTTATGGACATAATGTTCCGTATACAAGAAATTATCTTACTGCTATATTTCATTAGCCTTTCTGCACTGTCATATGATTTATTTACTAGAAATCGACAAGTCAGAAAGGCTTCTCTGTATGTTATGACACCTGCTGTCGTACTGCATATTATTTCAGTGATACAACTCGGTATTAGCTTAAGAAGAATACCTATTTTGACTTTTTCTGAAGGTATCTTCACCTTAAGTCTAGTGTTGATTTTAATCGGTATTGTACATCTTTATAGGGTGAAAAGTGAGTTTGTGTTCATGTTTTACTTATTGATTACAACATTCTTATTAACCTTCTACACATTCTCACCTCTGAACTTTAGTTCTACAGCCTTGACACTAGATGTGGTGAATGAATTGTTAATTGTCCATGTGGGCAGTGCCTTATTAGCCTATGTAATGTTCTTTATTGCGATGGTGCATTCAGTCATATATTTAATTCAAGAACGAAATTTAAAAACGAAAAAATTCAATAGAACTTTCTTCTCATTGTTCAGTATAGAAACGGCCAAAAAAGTAATGGTTAGATTTTCCCTTATTGGTGTTATCTTACTGACGATAAGTATTATAATAGGAATTGTATGGGGCTTACAGATACTAGGGCCTCTAGTATTTTCTGACTTAAAGGTGATCGGTACATTTGTCGTCATCGTCATTTATGGAATAATTCTCGCACAGATGCGATTAAATCATGATGCGTCCAAGTTTGCAGTCTACAGTACAGCAGCCTTTGTTCTCGTCATGTTGAACTACCTGGTTATTTCGGAGTTCTCAGATTTTCATCTTTGGTCAATATAAGGAGCATATAAATTATGAGGAAACTAGTAGTCGGTTCACGTCGTAGTGGTTTAGCTATGACACAATCAAAGCAATTTATTAAAAAATTACAGGATAAATTCCCGGATCTTGAAATTGAAATTAAAGAAATCGTCACGAAAGGTGACCAAATTGTCGACGTTCAATTATCTAAAGTCGGTGGTAAGGGGCTCTTCGTTAAAGAGATTGAAGCTGCCTTAGAAAACAAGGAAATCGATATGGCCATCCACAGCCTAAAAGATGTTCCGAGTGAGCTACCAGAAGGCTTTACGATTGCTTGTGTCCCTGAACGTGAGGACATGAGAGATGCTTATTTATCGAATGATAAGGTTACATTTAAAAACTTAAAACCTGGTAGTGTAGTGGGGACATCTTCACTCAGACGTGGTGCGCAATTAAAAGCGATGCGTGATGATATTACAGTCAACTGGGTAAGAGGAAACATCGATACGAGAATTAAGAAGATGGAAAATGGCGAGTACGATGCCATTCTACTCGCTGCAGCCGGTCTTAAACGTATGGGTTGGAGTGATGATGTGGTCACTGAATACTTTGAACCTGAAGAGTTCATACCAGCCATTGCCCAAGGTGCTTTAGGCATTGAAGTGCGTGAAGATGACCATGAATTAATTGAAATGCTTAAGAGCGTTCATTCAGATGAGGCGTCACTTTGTACAACGGCTGAGCGTACCTTCTTAAAACGTATGGACGGTTCATGTCAGGTGCCAATTGGCGGTTACGCGACAGTCGAAGATGGGGAACTATATTTAACAGGATTAATCATGTCTGAAGATGGTAACGAACGTTATCTAGTGAAAAAATCCCATGAAGACCCTGAGACTCTGGGTAACTTAGTTGCTGATGAGATGGAAAAAATCGGTGCTAAAGAAATCATTGATATGATTAACGAGAACAATGAGCAGTAAAAGTACAGTCTGTGTCACCCAAATGTCTTGTCAGCTCGATGAGAATGACTTAAGAATTATTCACCGTCCACTGATTACGACAGAAGCTTTGGACTTTGATCAGAAGTGTCTCGACACTGACTACGATTTACTGGTGATGACGAGTAAGAATTCGGTGAAGTATCTCTTACCTTATATGGATTCGCTTAAAGTAAGACGCATTGCTTCAATTGGTAAAAAAACAACTGAAGCCTTGGCTGACGCTGGGATTACGGTAGACTTTGAACCTGACGTCTATACTCAAGAAGGTTTTATCGAAGAGATTAACATTTCACCAGGTGATAAGATCCTCTATCCAGCGAGTCTAAACAAAAGGCCTAAGTTAAGGGATTATATGATAGATCAAGGTGCGATTGTTACTGAAATCGATCTGTATTATCCGAAGGCGAATACTGATTCTGTTCAGTGGATCAGTAATCATTTAGCTCATATCGATTTTCTTACCTTATCATCACCATCCGCGGTCGAAGCACTGATGACTGACCTTGAAGCCGACGCTTTAACAGATACAACAGTCATTGCTATCGGAGCAGTGACCAAAGAACGTTTAGATAAATACAAAGTACCAGCAGAAACACCAGAACATGAAACATTAGATCATATGATAACTTATATTAAGGAGCGTATTCGTGATGAATTTTGACAGACATCGCCGCTTAAGAAAAAGTGGCTTCATGAGAGATATGGTGCGTGAAACAACACTATCAGTAAATGATTTGATTTACCCGATTTTTGTTGTTGAGAAGCCAGATGTAAAAAAAGAAGTACCTTCAATGAAGGGTGTTTACCAGATCTCGCTAAATCTCTTAAAAGAAGAGTTAGATGAGGTGGTTAGACTCGGCATTAAAAACGTTATCTTCTTTGGTATTCCGAATGAAAAAGATGCTGAAGGCACAGGTGCCTATCACGATCACGGTATCGTTCAAGAGGCATGTCGCCTGTCAAAACAACATTACCCTGAGCTGTTAGTGATCTTAGATACATGTCTTTGTGAATACACAGACCACGGTCACTGTGGCTTAATTGACCCGGTAACTAAAGATGTTGATAATGATTCAACGCTACCACTACTTGTACAGACTGCCGTGTCACAGGCAAAAGCCGGTGCGGATATTATTGCACCATCAAACATGATGGACGGTTTTGTGAGTGAAATCAGACAAGGCCTAGATGAGGCTGGCTATAGTCACATTCCTATTATGAGTTACGGCATTAAATACGCTTCTAAATTCTACGGACCATTTAGAGATGCTGCGGAGTCGACGCCATCATTTGGTGACCGTAGAACGTATCAAATGGATCCGGCTAATCGTCTTGAGGCCCTCCGTGAATTAGAGAGTGATACCCTAGAAGGTGCGGATATGATGATTGTTAAACCTGCACTGTCTTATTTAGATATTATACGAGATGTCAAAAACAATTCTAATTTACCGATTGTTGCTTATAATGTCAGCGGTGAATATGCAATGACACGTACAGCAATTGATATGGGCTTAGTCGATGAGGCAGTGATTGCTGAACAAATGATCTCAATGAAACGTGCCGGTGCGGATATGATCATTACTTACTTTGCTAAAGAATTAGCTGAAAAAATCAATAGAGGAGAGATATAAATGTACGACAAGTCAAAAGCACTATATGATGACGCAGTCAAAGTGATGCCGGGTGGCGTTAACTCCCCAGCACGTGCTTTTAAGTCCGTCGGTGACCATCCATTATTCATCGACCACGCCAAAGGAAGTCGTGTGTATGATGTTGATGGCAATGAATACATTGATTACTCCTTGAGCTTTGGACCATTAATTTTAGGTCATGCGGATGATCAGGTTGTAAAAAGTCTCCAAGAAGCAGCGGTTAAAGGAACTTCATTCGGTGCGCCAACTGAACTAGAAACCAAAATGGCGAACCTTGTGCTTGACCGTGTACCATCTATAGAGATGTTACGTATGGTTTCTTCAGGTACAGAAGCGACACTTGCTGCGCTTCGTTTAGCACGTGGTTTCACAGGTAAAAATAAGATTCTTAAATTTGAAGGTTGCTACCATGGACATAGTGACTCTCTATTAATTAAAGCAGGTTCAGGTGTGGCAACACTCGGTCTACCAGATTCTCCAGGTGTACCAGAAGGTACGGCCAAAAATACAATTACTGTACCTTATAATGATGAAGCAAGCTTAAAAGAAGCTTTTGAAAAATTTGGTGATGATATCGCTGCAGTGATTATGGAACCTGTTGCAGGTAATATGGGCGTTGTACCGCCAAAAGAAAATTACCTACAGTTTGTTAGAGATATTACAAATGAATATGACAGCCTCTTAATCTTCGATGAAGTCATGACTGGATTTAGAGTTGGCTATAACTGTGCTCAAGGATTCTTTGGTGTCACGCCAGATTTAACATGTCTTGGTAAGGTTATTGGTGGTGGCTTACCAGTCGGTGCTTACGGTGGCCGTAAGGATATTATGGAAAGAATCGCGCCAGTTGGAGACATCTATCAGGCAGGGACTTTATCTGGTAATCCATTAGCTATGACTGCAGGTTATGAAACCTTAAGTCAGTTGAATGAAGAGAGTTATGAGTACTTCAATGAACTAGCAGACCAATTAGAAAGTGGCTTGAAATCAGTATTCGATAAGCATGAACAAGCGATTACTGTAAACCGTGCAGGTTCAATGATTGGCTTCTTCTTAACTGACCAGGACGTTGTTGATTTTGATTCTGCTAATACATCTGATTTAGAATTATTTAAAGATATGTACCAAGCACTCCTCAGTGAGGGTGTTTACTTACCACCTTCACAATTCGAAGGCATGTTCTTATCAACGAAACATACAAGTGAAGACATCAAACAAACCTTACAAGCATTCGATAATGCATTAAGTAAAGTTAAGGGTAAATAATTTAGAATTTGTACTTCATCACTGAATAATTATGTGTATAATAGTAGTGATAGAATTAATTGGGGGGTAAAAGAATATGAGTGACAAAAAGCGTCCGACTGGTAAAAAGGTTGATGGACAGCCTCGCTACATCGACAAAAATGAAACAGGAAATACGAAAGGTACTGCAAACCTTTACTGGTTAATTCCGGTAATCATTGTTGTGCTCATCATTCCAGTTATGATTTTCCACCTAGGTGGCGGTGGTGGTGAAGAAACCGCATCTGAAGGTGAAAGTACTGAAGAAACAGCAGATTCTGGTGAAGAGTCAGGTGGCGAAGAAGGTGCTGAGTCTGAAGAAGGCGGCGGTGAAGAAGCTGCATCAAGTGGTGATGCTGATGCCGAAGGTATCGCTCGCGACAACTGTGCATCTTGTCACGGTGAAGACTTCTCTGGTGCTATGGGACCTGCCTTAGCAGGGACTTCATTAGCTGAAGATGAGTTCCAAACAATTGTCCGTGAAGGTCAAGGCTCAATGCCTGCTTTCAGTGAAGATCAAGTAGCAGAAGAAGAATTAACAGCTTTATATCAATTCTTTAGTGAACAATAGTGTTTATATAGACAAACTCATTATTTGAGTTTGTCTTTTTTCATTTTAAGCAAGTTACTGTAAATTTACATATTAATAAGTTATTATTATTAATGAATAAGTTATATATAAGGTGATGTTATGAAGTTTCTTCGACTCTTGCTGCTCATTCTTATTGCGGCATTGATTTCATTGGGCCTTTCTGCTGTTGGTATGATCCTACCTTGGCTGTTCGGTTCAATGATTGCAACCATACTCTATATTAGATTAGTTAAAAAAGAACTATTTTTCCCACCTTGGCTCGGTAACCTCGGTGTCATGATCATGGCAACTGAGATCGGCTCAACCTTAACCTTAGATGCCCTAGGTGATATGAAAGATGATCTTTTAAATATCTTTTTAATGACAATCTTCGTATTACTACTCAGCTTAGCGCTCTCACGCTTCTTCATTTACTTAACGAAAAGTACACCTGAAACTGCCATCTTAGCATCCGTACCTGGTGCCTTATCTCAAATGTTGATTATGGCAGAGGAAGAAAAGAATGCAGATATTCTATTGGTGACATTGACTCAGATGTCCCGCATTGTTTTAATCGTCTTGATTGTGCCTTTTGTGGCAGGCTTGTTTGCTGGTTCAAATGATATACCTTTAGCGACGACATCTGTAGATTATGTCACATCTGTTTTTACTTATCCGATGCTCATTATTCCTGTAGCGAGCATACTTTTAATTTATATTTTCGATAAAATACGCTTCCCAGCGAGCCTGATGCTTGGACCTATTATTGTCATGATTATTTGGAACTTAACGACGGGTATTGAATTTTCTTTGAATATTGAATTTATTAATGTGGCACAAATACTCTTTGGTATTAGAATTGGTCTACAAATTGCTTCCTTGATGTCACAGCTCAGTAAGCGATTGATTTTTTCCATCTTACTGCAAAACTTAATGCTGATTTTTGGTACAATGTTTATCGTTTTTATATTCCAAATTTTTACCTCACATCAGTTCAACGACTTATTCTTAAGTGCGGCACCTGGTGGTCTCGGTCAAATTATTGTTATCGCCATTGAAACAGGCGGTAATATTCCAATGATCTCGTCCTACCATATCTTTAGAATATTCTTCATTATTATCGTTGTCGTACCGATTGTTGGTTACTATCTAAGATACTTGAATAAACGCCGTCATAGCAGTTAAAGCCGCTTGACAGTTTCAAATTATTCGCATAAGATTAATCTATAATATTTAAGTGCAGAAGAGTATTCTGCTGCGGGTGTTAAGAGAGTAAACGGCGGTGTGAGTTTACCGAAGCAGTAGGTGAAAGTAGTCTGTGTTCAGTTTCGTGCGAAAGGAAATCGACTAGTGCGAGACGTGTGATGAGCGTTAATCATCAATTGAGATGCAGGCGAACTCGCCTGAATTTAGGTGGCACCGCGGAACTCCGTCCTATTGTTAGGACAGGAGTTTTTTTGTTTTTTAATTTAAAGGAGTGATTATATGGAAATGTCAACGAAGTACAATCCGACTGAAGTTGAAAAAGGCAAATATGAAAAGTGGGTGGAAGCTGGCCTATTTAAATCAGATGTAGCGAGTGATAAGGCACCATTTTCTATCGTTATTCCACCGCCGAATGTCACAGGTAAGTTACACCTTGGACATGCTTGGGATACGACTTTACAAGATATCATTACACGCATGAAACGCATGCAAGGTTATGATGTGCTTTACTTACCGGGTATGGACCATGCGGGGATTGCCACTCAGGCTAAAGTAGACGCAAGACTCCGTGAATCTGGCATTAACCGTCACGACATCGGCCGTGAGAAATTTTTAGAACACTCATGGAACTGGAAAGAGGAATACGCGAGTCATATTCGAGCACAGTGGGCGAAACTTGGACTCGGACTCGATTACGACAAAGAAAGATTTACCTTAGATGAAGGTCTGTCTAAAGCAGTTCGTAAGACCTTTGTAGACCTTTATAACAAGGGCTTAATTTACCGTGGTGAGTATATTATTAACTGGGACCCGGAAACACAGACTGCATTGTCTGATATCGAAGTCATTCACCAGGATATTGAAGGGAAGTTCTACCACGTTAAGTATCCTTTAACAGACGGTTCTGGTTTCTTAGAAATTGCGACGACACGTCCAGAGACAATGCTCGGTGATACGGCAGTTGTTGTTCACCCGGATGACGAACGTTATCAGGACTTTATTGGTAAAACTGTAGAGCTACCTATTGTGGGTAGACAATTACCGATTATTGCTGATGACTATGTTGAAAAAGACTTTGGTTCAGGTGCCATGAAGGTCACGCCTGCCCATGACCCAAATGACTTTGAAATTGGTAACCGTCATGATCTTGAACGAATTAACGTCATGCATCCAAACGGTGTTATCAATGAACTTGGTGGTCAATATGAAGGTATGGACCGTTTTGAATGCCGTAAACAACTAGTGAAAGATTTAGATGAGGCAGGTTACCTCATTAAAGTTGAAGACCATATGCACTCAGTCGGTCACTCTGAGAGAAGTGGTGCGATTGTTGAGCCTTACCTATCCACGCAGTGGTTTGTAAGCATGAAACCTCTAGCAGAAAAGAGTTTGAATAACCAGGACACAGATCAGCGTATTGATTTTGTCCCAGGACGTTTTGAACATACTTTTAATGGCTGGATGGAGAACATACGTGACTGGGTAATCTCACGTCAACTCTGGTGGGGTCATAGAATTCCAGCCTGGTACCACAAGGAAACAGGTGAGCTTTATGTTGGTATAGAGGCGCCTGTTGACTCAGAAAACTGGGAACAGGATGAAGATGTGTTAGATACTTGGTTCTCAAGTGCCCTATGGCCGTTTTCTACTTTGGGTTGGCCAGAAGATACGGCTGACTTAAAGAAATATTTCCCAACGAATGTATTAGTGACAGGTTATGATATTATCTTTTTCTGGGTCGCGAGAATGATCTTCTCATCACTTGAACATACAGGTCAAAAACCGTTCTCTGACGTACTTTTACACGGACTTGTGCGTGATGAACAAAACCGTAAGATGTCGAAATCACTCGGTAACGGTGTCGATCCAATGGATGTTATTGAAAAATACGGTGCCGATGCACTCCGTTATTTCCTAGCGACCGGTTCAACACCTGGTCAAGACCTCCGCTACAGTGATGACAAGGTTGAAAGTATCTGGAACTTTATAAATAAGATCTGGAATGCTTCAAGATTCTCACTCATGAATATCGGTGAAGATTTCGGCTTAGAAGATATTGATTTAAGTGGTGAGAAATCACTAGCAGATAAGTGGATCTTAACGCGTCTAAACGACACGATTAGAGACGTGACACGTCTATCTGATGACTATGAGTTTGGTGAAGTTGGGCGTCTCTTATATAACTTTATTTGGGATGATTTCTGTGATTGGTATATCGAGATGGCAAAAGTACCGATGACTTCAGGTAGTGATAGTGATAAGCATATGACACGCTCAGTGCTTCTTTATACGCTGGATAAAATTCTGAAGATGTTACACCCGTTCATGCCGTTTGTTACAGATGAAATCTACCAAGCGATTACTAAAGACGAATCGATTGTCGTGAGTGACTATCCTGTCGTTGATGATTCTTTAAGCTATGATGATGCGAAGTTAGAGATGGAACTATTAGTGGCAATTATTAAATCTGTAAGAACGACGAGAAATGAAGTGAACACGCCGTTATCTAAGCCGATCGACATTAATATCGAAGTAAAAGATGATCAAAGACGTCAGGCGGTTGAGCGCAACAAACATTATATTGAGCGCTTTACGAACCCTGAGACTTTATCGATTAGTGATTTTATAGAAAAACATGACGATGACAAAACGGACGTTGTCAAAGGCGCGACAGTTGTCTTACCACTTGCTGGCTTAATCGATAAGGAAGAGGAAATCGAAAGACTAGAAAATGAACTGAATCGTTTAAATGGTGAATTGAAGCGTGTTAAAGGTAAATTATCTAATGAGAAGTTCGTAAGTAATGCACCAAAAGACATCGTTGAAGCAGAACGACAAAAAGAAGCCGGCTACCAGAGTCAGTATGATGAAGTTGAAAATAGACTCTCTAGCTTGAAAGGTGAGTAAAGACCGATGAATTATCAAGACAGCCTACAATGGATACACGAACGCACAAAATTTGGTATTAAACCTGGCATCAAGCGTATGGAATGGATGTTAGAACGATTTGACCATCCTGAGAAAAACATTACCGGTGTGCATATTGTCGGAACGAATGGTAAAGGCTCGACGCTGTCGTATATGAGAAATGCACTTAACCATAACGATTACAGTGTTGGAACCTTTACTTCGCCTTATATAGAAGTGTTCAATGAACGCATTTCAGTTGATGGCTCACCGATATCTGATGAAGATATTGCTGAACTTGCCACACTTGTTCGTCCAGTCAGTGAAGCGATGGTATCTGAGACGGATCTTGGGAATGCAACAGAATTTGAGATTATTACTATGATGATGTTTGTTTACTTCGGTCGCCTACACCCAGTGGATATCGTCTTAGTTGAAGCTGGACTCGGTGCGACCAATGACTCGACGAACGTATTCTCGCCAGTGATGACCTTACTAACCAGTATTGGACTCGATCACGTGGATATCTTAGGCGATACCTTACTCGATATTGCGAGAGATAAGTCAGGTGTGATTAAAGCAGGCGTTCCTTTAGTCTTCAACGTTAAAGATGACGCTTGCCGTGATTATATCTATAAGGTACTCGATGAAAAGAATGCTAAAGGTGTTGAACTAGAAAGAGACATCATTTTGACGACTAATGGCGAAGAATTTAGCTTTAAATATGGACGCTATGATTTCGATGACATTAAACTCGATATGCTCGGTCGCCATCAACAAGAAAACGCGTCGATTGCTATTGCAGCCTTGTTAGAAATGCAAGAAGCGGGTGTGGTGAGTTTAGACGTCAACAAGATGATTACTGGTGTTGAACGTACTTACTGGAGCGGTAGAATCGAAAAGATTTCCCACTCACCCTTAGTGATAATGGACGGTGCCCATAATAATGAAGCTGTCGATGCCTTAGTTGCAACCATGCGTGAATCATATAGTGATAAAAAAATCACGGTACTCTTTTCAGCAGTCAAAGGTAAGCCCTTAGACAGCATGGTATCTAAAATCGGCATGATCGCTGATACATTTGTCGTAACAGAATTCGACTTCTTTAAAGCCGAAAAAGGTGACGTATTGTTTGATGCCATCGAGCATCCAGATAAGCACTATGTCGAAGACTATATGGAATATATCCGTAATTTTTCAGGAGACTTGCTCCTCATTACAGGCAGCTTGTACTTTATCAGTGAGATAAAACAACAATTGAAGTAGAGTTTGCATGCCCACCTTATATGCGTATGAGGTGGGTTTTTGTTTGGGTTGTTAGGGAAGGGGGCTTACCGGCACTCTGTGGGGGTGACAGCGTCCCGCTAGACTAATATCGGATCACTGTGGTGCTGACAGCGACCCGTTAGACTAATATTGGCTCACTGTGAAGCTGACAGCGACCCGTTAGACTAATATCGGATCACTGTAGACCTGACAGCGGGCCGCAAGAGTTATATCGGCTCACTGTGAAGTTGACAGCGGGTCGCTAGACTAATATCGGCTCTCTGTGGCCCCGACAGCGGGCCGTCATTATGCCCACCACCAACAACCATCAGCCCCAAAAGCAAAAAAACCTGGCAGGAACAACCTATAAAAGGGGATCCTACCAGGCCTCAATTAGTCAAAACTTAAAGTGATGGTCCATTACCATCGTTTTTGTTGCCTTCAACGGCTTTAAGAGAGTCTCTCATTTCACGTAGTAATACAAGTTGCTCGTCTTCTGCTTCTTCTTCAACGAAGCGGTTACCAGATAGTTTGTTAACCACTTTAACGAATACGAATACTGCAGCACCGATGATGATGAAGTCGATGATTGCTTGAATGAACACACCGTAAGTAATACCCATGTAGCTCCATTCTGAAGCAAAGTCTGTGTTACCGAAAATCAACGCGATAGACGGCATGATGATGTTGGCAACGAGTGCCTCAACGATCTTACCGAAGGCAGCACCGATAACAACTGCGACTGCAAGGTCTAGAATGTTACCACGAAGCATAAAATCTTTAAATTCTTGCCACATAAAATAGCCTCCCTAGATTAAATTAAAATAAAAACAAGTGAATCGTAATAATACAGGAAAAATTATCATCAAGCAAGTTTATATTTTCAATTTTATGCTATTTTAACAAAAAATCAATGAGCAATTTACTTATAATGATTTATTATTAATGATATTATAATAAATAATAATAACTTAATTAACTGTTAGCTTATTCGTATCATTAGATTATGTTCATGCATTTACTTTATGAATATATTCAGTATACAATTAAGATGACTAAATTTAGAGGGGGCTTTTAATTATGTCAAATAACGTAAAGGAACATTCCCGCAGCACTTTATCGGTTAATGGTAAGGACTACACTTACTATAGCTTACAGTCACTCGTTGACAACGGCGCAAGTCAGTCACAAAATTTACCTTACTCAATCCGTGTGCTACTGGAATCTGTCTTACGTCAATATGACGGTAAGGTGATTACTGAAGATCACATCGAAGCATTAGCAAATTGGGACAAAGGGGATATCAAAGGGAAAGAGGTGCCTTTTAAACCTTCCCGTGTTATTCTTCAAGACTTCACTGGTGTACCAGCAGTTGTCGATTTAGCTTCATTACGTAAAGCCATGGACGATGTTGATGGGGACGTCCAAAAAATCAACCCTGAAGTACCAGTAGACCTAGTCATTGACCACTCAGTTCAAGTTGATGAATATGGTACTTTAAACGCACTTCAAAAGAACATGGAGCTTGAGTTCCAAAGAAATATGGAGCGTTATGAATTCTTACGCTGGGCAACGAAGGCATTTGATAACTATCAAGCAGTACCACCAGCAACGGGTATCGTTCACCAAGTGAACTTAGAATACCTTGCAAATGTCGTTCATAACAGAGAAGAAGAGGGTACGAACGTACTTTATCCAGATACACTTGTTGGTACAGACTCCCATACAACAATGATCAATGGTCTTGGTGTACTTGGTTGGGGTGTTGGTGGTATCGAAGCTGAAGCAGGTATGCTTGGCCAACCTTCATACTTCCCAGTACCTGAAGTAATCGGTGTACGTATGACGAATGCTTTACCTGAAGGGACAACTGCAACGGACTTAGCACTTCGCGTAACAGAATTGTTACGACAAAAAGGTGTGGTTGGTAAATTTGTAGAATTCTTCGGTGAAGGTGTTACAGCCTTACCATTAGCTGACAGAGCAACTATTGCCAACATGGCACCTGAATACGGTGCGACATGTGGCTTCTTCGCTGTAGATGAAGAAACGTTAGACTACCTTAAACTTACAGGTCGCGACACTGAACACATCGACTTAGTTAGAGCATATCTGAAAGAGAATAATTTATTCTTTGACCCTGCAGTAGAGCCAACTTACACAGATGTTGTTGAACTTGACTTATCTACAGTTGAGCCATCACTTGCGGGACCAAAACGTCCACAGGACTTAATTAATCTTTCTGATATGAAAGATGAGTATAGAAAATCTGTCACTGCTGAAAGTGGTAACCACGGTCATGGTTTAACAGAAGAAAAGTTTAACAAAACAGCAACAGTGAACTACAATGACGGTGACTCTGAAGAACTGAAAACAGGGGACTTAGTCATTGCAGCGATTACGTCTTGTACAAACACATCTAACCCATACGTTATGTTAGGTGCTGGACTCATTGCTAAAAAAGCAGTTGAGAAAGGTTTATCTGTACCGAAGTACGTAAAAACTTCACTGGCACCTGGTTCAAAAGTTGTTACAGGTTACCTAGCTGATTCAGGCTTACAACCTTACCTTGATCAACTCGGTTTCACACACGTTGGTTACGGTTGTACAACATGTATCGGTAACTCAGGTCCATTACGCCCAGAAGTGACTGAAACGATTGTAGATAACGACATGCTCGTTTCATCAGTACTATCTGGTAACCGTAACTTCGAAGGTCGTATTCACCCGCTTGTTAAAGCGAACTACCTAGCATCACCACAACTCGTTGTTGCTTATGCTTTAGCAGGTACAGTAGATATCGATCTTAGAAATGACCCAATCGGACAAGATAAAGAAGGTAATGACGTATACATGAAAGATATCTGGCCGTCAATTCAAGAGGTTAGAGATACTGTAATGTCTACGGTCACACCTGAACTATTTAGAAAAGAATACGAAACTGTATTTGATTCAAATGAAACATGGAATGAAATTGATGTAACAGATGCACCATTATACGATTTTGCAGATGAATCGACTTACATTCAAAACCCTTCATTCTTCCAAAAATTATCCAAAGAAGCGGGTACAATTGAGCCGTTAAACGGCCTACGTGTACTTGGTAAATTCGGGGATTCAGTCACAACGGACCACATCTCACCAGCCGGTGCAATCGGTAAAGATACACCAGCAGGGCAGTGGTTAATTGAACAAGGCGTATCACCTAGAGACTTTAACTCTTATGGTTCACGTCGTGGTAACCATGAAGTGATGGTACGTGGTACATTCGCGAACATCCGTATTAGAAACCAAATTGCACCAGGTACAGAAGGTGGCTATACAACTTACTGGCCAACAGGTGAAGTGATGAGTATCTATGATGCATCACAAAACTACCAAAAAAATGGTACAGGCCTTGTAGTCATCGCTGGTGACGATTACGGAATGGGTTCAAGTCGTGACTGGGCAGCTAAAGGTACAAACCTACTAGGCGTTAAAGCAGTTATCGCGGCAAGCTACGAACGTATTCACCGTTCAAACCTAGTGATGATGGGTGTACTCCCTCTACAGTTTGTCAACGGAGAAAATGCTGAAGATCACGGCTTAGATGGTTCTGAAACATTTGATATCAATATTGATGAATCCGTTACAGCTGGAGAAATCATCGATGTTGTCGCAACGAAAGAAAACGGCGACAAAGTGACGTTCAAAGCAAAAGTACGCTTTGACTCTGAAGTAGAAGCAGATTACTACCGTCATGGTGGTATCCTACAGCTTGTACTACGTAACAAAATCGCATCGTAAGTAAAGAGAGGCATAAATTAAGTCCATCAGAACTTATTGTTCTGATGGACTTATCTTTCTTTTACATAAATGTAATCTTCGGTTCAGTTTTACTTTTAATACGTTTCATATTGGGTATATGCTTAACTATGACAACGATGCCGAGGATGATACCAAAGATGATCATAAACCAATCTGAGGTAAACATGACACCAATTAATAAGGCGAGTGCTGCAAATACACTCGATAGGGAAACGTATTTCGATAGTTTTAAGGTAATTAAAAATGTTGATACTAACACTATAAACAGAATTGGGTTCGCAGCAAGTATGGCACCACCACCCGTTGCAACAGCTTTCCCACCTTTGAATTTTAAAAAGATAGAATAGACGTGTCCGAGTGCTGCAACGACACCGTAAATCACGACAGGAAAGTCACCAGTCACATCGACGAGCATGGCGACCCAAACTGGAATCGCACCTTTTAAAATATCGAGAATAAGGACGACAATTCCTGCCTTTTTTCCGAGGATGCGAAAGGTATTCGTTGTACCCACATTACCGCTGCCATGTTGTCTTAAATCAATGTTGTAAAATAATTTACTGATAATTAGACTGAACGGAATTGACCCAAACAGGTAGGAAAAGATTAATAAAATAAGAACTGTATACAATAGATTATCCCCTTTTTATTATCAGGTACTAACAGTTTACCATATATCTTTAAATTATCACATAATTATATAAAGTTACCATTAATATTATTATGTAAACTAATGACAAAACATTCTTGCAAAATGTTTGGATTTACGTAAAAATAGATAAGTAGATTAATTTAACGAACATACGTTTGTATTGTTTGTAGGAGGATACAGACTTGGCTAAAGAAACCGGATATAATGATGAATCCATACAAATACTAGAGGGACTAGAAGCAGTAAGAAAACGTCCGGGTATGTACATCGGTTCAACCGATACGAGAGGACTACATCACCTGGTATATGAGATTACGGACAATGCTGTTGATGAGATTATTAACGGCTACGGTGATGAAATCAATATTACAATCAATAAGGACGAAAGCATTACAGTTAGAGACAATGGCCGTGGGATACCAACAGGTATGCATGCTAGCGGTGTACCGACTGCTGAGGTCATATTTACGGTACTACACGCCGGCGGGAAGTTCTCTTCAGGCTCCTATAAGTCGTCAGGGGGACTACATGGTGTAGGGTCTTCTGTTGTAAATGCGCTCAGTGAACACTTAAAACTCCGTTCATTTAGAAACGGTAAAATATATGAGATTACTTTTAAAGATGGCGGCAAGGTCGACACGCCATTAAAAGAAGTCGGTAAGACAAAAGAGACAGGGACAGAAGTCACTTTTAAAGCAGATCCTGAAATCTTTAAACAGACGATCGCCTTTAACTTCGAAACGATTGTTGAAAGAATGCGTGAGTCTGCCTTCTTAACTCGTGGGCTTAAAATTACCATTAATGATAAAAGAACTGATGAAGAAGAAATATTCCAATATGATGATGGTCTGAAATCATTCATTAGCTTCTTAAATGAAGGTAAGGATGACATTGGTGAAATCGTCATGTTTGAAGGGACTTATAATGAAATGGTCGCAGAAGTTGCCTTTCAGTTTAACGACCAATACTCTGAAACAATCTTCTCCTTTGTCAATAACGTCCGTACTAAAGACGGCGGTACCCATGAGGTCGGTTTTAAGACCGGTTTCACTCGAGTCTTTAATGAATATGCCCGTAAAATTGGTGAGTTAAAAGATAAGGATAAGAACCTAGAAGGCTCTGACATTAGAGAAGGTCTAACAGCCGTCATTTCGATTAAACTCCCAGAACACCTCCTACAATTTGAAGGACAAACGAAAGGGAAGCTTGGTACGAGTGAGGCGAGAAACTTACTGGAGACACTCCTTACAGATCAACTCCCATACTTCTTAGAAGAGAACGGGGCCTTATCGACTCAACTTGTTAAAAAGGCAATTAAGGCAAGACAGGTGAGAGAGGCTGCCAGAAAGGCACGTGAGGATGCGCGTAGTGGTAAAAAGAACAAGAGTAAGGATACTTTACTATCTGGTAAGTTGACACCCGCACAAAGTAAGAACGCTAAGAAAAATGAATTGTTCTTAGTTGAGGGTGACTCTGCAGGTGGCTCAGCCAAACAAGGTCGTGACCGCCGTTTCCAGGCGATCTTGCCGCTACGTGGTAAGGTCATTAATACTGAAAAGGCGAAATTTGAAGATATCTTCAAAAATGAAGAAATTAATACGATTATCCATACGATTGGTGCGGGTGTCGGTAATGATTTTAAAGTAGAGGACTCAAACTACGACAAGATTATTATTATGACCGATGCAGATACGGACGGTGCGCACATCCAAGTCTTACTCCTCACTTTCTTCTTTAATTACATGAGACCACTGTTTGAAGCAGGTAAGATTTACATTGCCTTACCACCACTCTTTAAGTTAGAGAAGAAGGGTAAGAAAAAAGATGTCCAATACGTGTGGACTGAAGATGAACTAGAAGTAGCTCAAAGAGAGATGGGTTCAAATGTTGAACTCCAGCGCTATAAAGGTCTCGGTGAGATGATGGCTGAACAGCTATGGGAAACGACTATGAATCCAGAGACACGTACTTTAATTCAAGTGCGCATTGAAGATGAAGCCCTGTCACTTAAACGTGTGACGACACTGATGGGCGATAATGTAGAAATCAGACGTAAATGGATCGATTCAAACGTCTCCTTCACCCTAGAAGAAGGTACAAGTATCTTAGATAATCAAGATGTAGAAAAATTAGCAGAAAGTGATGAAGACTATGGCAGAGCATAATCCATTACAACAATTAAAGCTAGAAGATGTTATTGGCGACCGCTTCGGACGCTATAGTAAGTACGTCATTCAAGACCGTGCTATTCCAGATGTAAGAGATGGCCTAAAACCGGTACAAAGACGTATTCTTTACGCGATGTATAAAGAAGGAAACACTTTCGATAAAAACTATCGTAAGAGTGCGAAGACTGTCGGTAATGTGATTGGTAACTACCACCCACATGGTGAGAGTTCGATTTATGATGCCATGGTCCGCCTTGGCCAAGACTGGAAGATGCGTGAAGAGTTAATTCTGATTCACGGTAACAAGGGGAGTGTCGACGGTGACCCTGCAGCAGCCATGCGTTATACAGAAGCAAAGCTTGCTGAGATATCAGGAGAGCTCTTAAAAGATTTAAATAAGAACACAGTGCCTTTTATCGATAACTTTGATGATACAGAAAAAGAACCTGCGGTCTTACCGGCGAAGTTTCCAAACTTACTCGTCAACGGTGCAACAGGGATTTCAGCGGGTTATGCTACTGATATTCCACCGCACAACTTAGCGGAAGTGATCGATGCGACCTTAAAGGTGATCGATAAGCCGTCAGCAACAATCGATGAACTCATGGAATTTGTTAAGGGACCAGACTTCCCAACAGGTGCCATTATTCAAGGTAAGAATGAGCTGAAAAAAGCTTATACAACTGGTAAGGGACGCGTCGTCGTTCGCAGTGTGGTCAATAAGGAAGAAACAAGGGGCAATAAGGTACTGATTGTCATCACTGAAATTCCTTTTGAAGTGAACAAGGCGAACTTGGTTAAAAAGATGGATGAAATCCGTGCAGATAGAAAAGTGGACGGTATTATTGAAGTCCGTGATGAGACGGACCATGAAGGTCTAAGAATCGTCATTGAAGCGAGAAAAGATGCCAATATCGATGCGATTATCAATTATCTCTATAAGAAGACGGATTTACAAGTCTCATATAACTTTAATATGGTGGCAATATCCGACCGTGCACCGAAGTTGATGGGCTTAAAAGATATTTTAGAAGCTTATATCCGTCACCAAGAAATCGTTATTACTAACCGTTCGAAATATGAGCTCGAACATGCTCAAAAACGTATGCATATTATCGAAGGCTTAATCAAGGCGCTATCAATCTTAGATGAAGTTATTAAAACGATTCGTGAATCTGAGAATAAGAGAAACGCCAAAGAAAACTTAATTGAACGCTATAGTTTTACAGAAGCTCAAGCTGAAGCCATTGTCATGCTACAACTTTACCGTTTAACGAATACGGACGTTGTAGAGCTTGAAACGGAGCAAAACGAATTAGAGTTTCAAATCAACCAATTAAATGAAATTTTAAATGATCCAAAGAAACTAAAAAGTGTGATCAAGTCTGAACTTAGACAGATTAAGAAAAAATATACTTCAGAGCGTTTAACTGTCATAGAAGACGAAATCCAAACGATTGAAATTTCTAAAGAGCAGTTAATTGCTAAAGAAGAAGCAGTTGTCTCACTGACTAAGGAAGGCTATGTCAAGCGAACAAGCATCCGTTCTTATAATGCCTCTAATTTCGATGAAATTGGTATGCGTGAAGGTGATAACGTTTTGTTCTCGACGTTCTCAAATACACTAGAACAACTGCTCATCTTCACTAATCTTGGAAATTATATGATTATCCCGGTCCATGACCTTCAAGATATTAGATGGAAAGATATGGGACAACACCTGTCATCCCGTTTCAATTTAAAATCGAATGAAGCACCGATTTATGCGATGACCTTAGAGCAGTTTAGTCAAGATATTAATGTGGTCATGTCGACAAAATCCGGTCAGGTGAAACAGACTGCTTTAAGTGAATTTGAAGCTTCGAGAATTTCAAGGCCAATCGTTAACATGAAACTTAAAGCGAATGATGAAGTCATTGATGTGTCCTTGGCAAAAGAAGCACAAGATTTATTATTTATTACATCTAAAGGTCTGTCATTAAGATATGCCCTAGACCAAGTATCTGAAACAGGACTAAAATCTCAAGGTGTCAAGGCGATGAATGTTAAGCCTGATGATCATCTCGTTTTAGGTCGTGTGATTCCAAATGAGGGTAATTTAATTACGGTATCAAACCGTGGTGCGGTTAAACGAACGAAATTATCTACCTTTGAACATGGTAATCGTGCCCAAGTTGGCTCAATGTTGTATAAAGATATCAAGTCAAAACCACATGTAATTATCGGTGCAACCATTGTAGAAGATGGAAAGAATGTTAACATAGACTTATTAGCAGATGATCACAGTCATAGAACAAAAGCCAATGAAGTGCGAATCAGTGGTAAATATTCTAATGGTTCTTTCGTCGTCGATGAGGATACTTTCGGTCAGGTCAAACGCGTACATTTCTCTCAAATAGAAGAAGAGAAAAAATAAAGGGGAGGAATTGAATGCAAGACTTTTTAAATGTTTTTGAACAAGCAGTCAATTTTTTAAATGATTTACTGTGGCAAGAGGTCTTAATTGGACTATTAATTATCGCTGGACTATATTTCTCATTTACAACGCGTTTTGTCCAGTTTAGATGGTTAAAAATTATGTTTTCTTCACTCGGTGAAAAACGAGCGAAGATGCCAGACGGAACGAAAGGGATTTCCTCATTCCAGGCCTTTACAATCAGTGCGGCCCAGCGTATTGGGACAGCGAATATCGCGGGTGTCGCAACTGCTATTGTGGTCGGTGGTCCTGGGGCAGTATTTTGGATGTGGATTGTCGCACTCTTAGGTGCAGCATCAGCATTCTTTGAAGCGACACTTGCCCAAGTGTATAAGGTTAGAGATTCAGAAAGTGGATTTCGTGGTGGCCCGGCCTACTATATGACAAAAGGTTTGAATCAAAAGGGTATTGGCTACATATTTGCGATTCTCATGACCATTACTTTTGGTGTGGTCTTTGTCATGCTACAGTCAAACACCATTGCCAATGCTTATGATGAAGCCTTCAACGTAGATACTTGGCTGTCCGGTGTCATCGTTGCAGCAGTCGTTGGCTTAGTAATCTTTGGTGGAGCCAAATGGATTGCCAATGTCGCAACTGCCATTGTGCCGATCATGGCAGGACTCTATCTTTTACTGATTACCATAATTCTTGTTATGAACTATGACATGATTATCCCGATGCTACAAACGATTGTTATGAATGCCTTTGGTTTAGAAGAAGTCTTTGGTGGTGCTTTAGGTGCGGCCATTATCAATGGTTTCCAGCGTGGACTCCTTTCCAATGAAGCGGGTATGGGTTCAGCACCGAACGCAGCAGCATCAGCTGCCGTTCGTCACCCAGTTCAACAAGGACTGATCCAGTCCTTAGGTGTATACTTCGATACAATTATCGTCTGTACAGCAACAGCCATTGTAATTTTAATGTATACAGACTTAAGCTTTGGTGCCGATGCACCCCAAGGTATCCAAGTGACTCAAGCAGCGATGGACCAACAATTCTTCGGTTACGGTGGAACGATCATTGCAGTATTTATCCTATTATTTGCCTTTACGACAATTCTAGGAAACTATTTCTATGCACAAAGTAACTTAAGTTTCATTGTGGATAATAAGAAAGTAACGACCGCATTTAGAATCATTGTGACTATTATGACTCTAGTCGGTGCAGTTTTAGGTGTTCAGCTCGTGTGGACCTTAGCTGACCTCTTCATGGCCTTCTTAGCCATTATTAACTTAATGATGGTGGTTGCCTTAAGTCCGCTGGTGTTTGAAGTCATGCGGGACTATAAGGAACAAAAGGACCGCGGAGAATCACCGATTTTCTATGCGAAAAACATCACCTACAAACTGCCTGATGATAATCAGTGGGGCAATGAGGATTATAGAAAAGACGAAGATGATAAGTAAGAACATGAGCCAACCGACAAAAATCGGTTGGTTCTTTCTTGTCTAGAAAAATTGAAATATGGTAAGGTAACTATTATGTCTAAAGACGAATGAGGAATAGTAATGGAACTTTGGAACTTATATGATAAGGATCGAGTATTAACAAAAGAGACCATGGTCAGAGGAGACGAAATGAAAAAAGATACGTATCATTTAGTCGTTCATGTGGTCATTATTAATTCAGAGAATCAAATGCTGATTCAACAACGCCAGTGGGATAAAATTGGCGCACCCGGACTCTGGGATATCACAGTTGGGGGCAGTGTACTAGCTGGGGAAACGAGTCAGGAAGGTGCCAGCAGAGAAATTAGTGAAGAATTAGGTATCGAGCTTGATTTAAATCAAAGACCCCACCTTTCAGTGACCTTTGACCATGGCTATGATGATATATACATCGTCAATCAAGAGGTAGAACTCGATTCACTTAAGATACCAAATGATGAAGTCCTAGATACTAAGTGGGCTTCGATTGATGAAATCTATGAGATGATCGATAACAAAAGCTTTATAAATTACCGTAAGAGCTTAATTCAATTGTTATTTGATATGCGCTATTCTTACGGTGATAAAAATGACTAGATAGGAGAGAAATCATGACTAAATGTGCGAGTTGTAAGAAACAGTGGACTGGGCTCTTGTTGTTTAAGGGGCATTTTGCTTCTCAGAACGGGGTAGAGTGTGACTACTGTGGTAAGACACAATATGTATCGGAAAAATCGAAAAAAAGAATGATTATTCCTCTATTACTTGTTACGGGAATGTTGCTAATTGGACTCTTTGCACCACCATCAATTACTCAATATTTCTGGGTCTACATTACGATTACGGGAGTGACTTTAATTTATATGTATGTGAGTTTGGAGTTAACGGATATCCCACCAGAGCAATAGGCTTTTCTTTTTCTGTAATTTTGATATACTTCTGTAATACTTATATAAAGAAGGTTAGCGTATGCAACAAGTGAGAATCGGCACAAGTATCTACTTGAATTATATTTTACTGGGCATGATTAATTTAATTATCGCCTTACATATGAGTTTTTTAACGGAACAGTTGAATACCGATGCAGCTGCGATATCAGCACTTATTTCTGCCATTGGTATCGGGAAACTGATTGCGCTTAGCTTTGCAGGTAAACTATCCGATAGTCTCGGTCGTCGACCGATGATTATTACAGCATGTTTAATCTACGTAGTCTTTTTATGCGCCATACCCTTTGCACCGACCTACACCATTGCATTTATGTTTGCACTTTTAGCAGGTATGGGAAATTCTATATTGGATACGAGTTCATATCCGGCACTAATCGAAGTGTTTAAAAATCGATCCAGTTCAGCAACGGTCTTAGTTAAAGCCTTCATGTCTGTTGGGTCAACAATCTTACCATTAATGATCACATTCTTTATGGCTAGAGATATGTTTTACGGTTATACCTTTTTCATTATGGCAGCAGTCTTTCTCTTTAATGCGATTCATTTAATGAGTGTGAAGTTCCCTGAAGCGAATGGGGGATATTTACCACCGAAGAAATCAACGCATAGACAAGTGAAACTAAAACCAAAGACGGTCTTCATGGAAAAACCAAAATTTTTACGTGAAGGCATTACAGTTATTGCGATTGGCTTTACGTCAGTCGGTCTGTTTCTTATCATCCAAACTTGGTTAGCGACATATGTAGAAACGATCATTGGTTTAACAGAATCTCAGGCAATCAATCTACTAAGTATTTATAGTCTAGGTGGCTTTGTTACGGTAATTATTTTAGCGACCTTACTCGATAGAGTGTTTAAACCTGTAACAGTACTCATAATCTATCCAGTCATTGCGATTGTTTCATTAACATCACTTCTAGTCGTAGAGAACTATATTATTCTGCTTATTATCGCCTTTATGCTTGGACTATCGACATCAGGTCTGTTCCAGCTGGCAGTGACACTGATGGCACAGTTCTTCCCCGAGAAAAAAGGAACAAGTACAGCCTTTGTGACCTTGTCATCAAGTATTGCCTTCATTACCTTACCGTATATTACGGGGCTCTTAAATCGACATATTACTGTATCGTCAATATTTATATTTGAGATTATGATCGCAATCATAGCAGTAACCTTAGCAATATTTATATCGTATCGTTATAGAAAGATTTTTAATTCAAGAACCACAGGGAAAATATTGTGGCGTAATCCGTAAGGAGAATATCATGGTTAAGTTTTTTAGTATTGTGTTGATCATATTAGGCACTGCATCGTTTATAAATGTATTGATGAATCTATCTTCAAGCATACTTATGTCAGGTGTCTATTTGGTTGCAGCGATTATTTTACTGTATGTAGGAAATCAGATGTATAGGAATAGTGGGAAAGAAGAGTAGGAAAGAATAAAAGATAATAGACAAAAAGGAAGCAACCTAAAAACATAAGTTTTTAGGTTGCTTCTATTAGATTATGCTACCTCTAGAACAATCCTCTAAAGAATTCTACGATACGATCCCAGAAGTTTCTGAGAGCTTCCATAAATGAATTGACCTCTTCAGAATCCGCAATGTCACGGCCTAATTCAGATGCACTGTCTTTAGCATCTTGGAATGAATCACTTGATGTAATTCTATTCAAAAGATCTTCAGATGAATCCACTAATCTCTGTGCCTCTTCACCTGTAAATATTCCTGAGTCTTTAATACTGTTAAAGATTTCAACTAAACGATCGATTTGTTCCTGACTTAGTAATCCCTCTAAACCATTTTCTGCAAGTTTCTCATCAAGAATCGAACGAATTTGTTCCTCACTCACATCACCATTAAAGTTGTTGATGATCTCAACTTTCACTTCAGTGATAACTTTGTTTAATTGAACTTGTGTAAAGCCTTCTACATTACTATTCTCATTTGTAATGTCAGAAATAGCATCCAATTCATCCTGAGCATTTTGAGTTTTCTCAGGGTCAATCTCCTCACCTTGAGCAGCGTATGCTTTGTAAACACCAGCTAAGGCACTTTCACCAGTTACATCTTGAGCAGCCGCAATCGTGACATCCGCATCAGTAATGCCTGAAGTTAATAAGGCGTTTTGATAAGTTTCTTCAGAGATCATCGTTATGTTACCCAGTGACTCATCAATATTTATATTTAAGCCGCTACCTTCAGACGTTTGTTGTATACGAATACTCGACATTAAGACACTATTGTCATAATTTTGATTTACGTACTGACTGACATCCTCACTATATACATAATCGATGATATCAGAATCACTCGCGCCGAGTAGATCCGCAGTCTGTTCTTGTAAACCCGTATCAGATTCTAAAGCAGCACCATATACTGTCACAGCATTATCCCATTCACTTGCTGCATTGATATTCTGTGATGTACATGGAATCAATACAGATAGTGATACGACTGTGAGTACAAGTAATTTTTTAATCATTGTGTTAACTCCCAACTATTTTAATCTTTCATGCTACAGAACTAGCATTGTAATCATTTTACCAATGAATTATTAAAGGAAAATGAAAGTTTCATAGAAATATCCGAATATAAAATTTACAGTATTTTTACAAACTAATTTTAGTATTGCTGTTTTTAGATAATAATTATAGGCTATACTTAAATTAAAATTGAAAAATTACAAGGGGTGTAATGATGAGAGCATTTTTGTTGATGGGACTCTTTTTCATACTTACCGCATGCAGCACTACGGAAGGTAGCACAGACGAAACGACTGAAGATACTAACCAAACAGAGGAAACTGAAGCTACTAATGATAATGAATCTGAAGATACAAATGAGAGTACAGATGAATCTTCAACAGAAGAAGATAGTGACTCAGAGAGCGATTCAAGTGAATCAGAAGACAATACTGACGAAAATTCAGCATCAAGTGAAGCAGCAGAAGAAGAAGATATCGAAATTTCTTTAGATTCAGTTCTTGAAGAAGAAGAGGGCACAATGGTTGACGCTTCTAGAGAGGAACTTGAGGATGAGTTAACAACATTTATAGAAGATAATGATGGTGATGTTACGGATGAAATGGTTTATGAAAAATTAATAGAGATGCTCGGTGGTCACCCAGATATGCAAGAAGGTATCGAGTATTTCCAGGACTTTTCAGCTGAGCTTGTTGATTTAACAGATCAACCTGGTGAATTGAAAGTTGAAGATGGCGAGCTTTCAATGAGAAATAACGTATATATTTTAATGGATAATAGTGGCAGTATGGCAGATGAAATTGATGGCACGACGAAGATGGATGCAGCTAAAGAATCAGTTAACCAGTTTGTTGAAGGTATGCCGAATGGTACACAAGTCAGTCTAATTAATTACGGATTCTCAGAAGAAGGTAGTGAAGAAGATAATTCATGTTCAGCAGTTGAAGAAACATTTCCAATTGGTGAGTATAATGAAGCTGAATTTAATGATGCTCTAGGTCAATACGGAAGTGAAGGATTTACACCACTTGCCCTTGCTATTGAAGAAGTCGGTAAAGTGATTGAAGATAGTGAAGCGACTGGTAGTCATACAATATACGTTGTAAGTGATGGTCAGGAAACTTGTAATGGAGACCCTGTTGCTGCTGTACAAGATCTACCTGAAGATGAGAATATCGAAACAGTGTTAAATATTATTGGTTTTGATATTCAAGATGATGAAGTTCAATCATTGGTAGATATTACTGAAGCCAACGGTGGAGAGTACTTATCTGCAACAAATCCAGATGAATTGTCGAGAGTATTAAAACAAGAAAAACTAAATCTCTTTATAAAATATAGAGATTGGTCGAATGAGAACTTAAAAAATATTACTCAAGCAAGTAATGACAAAATGTTAGACAAAACACAAGTTTACAATGACGCAACTACATCAAACCGTGAAGTTAGTAATAGTATTAACGGGGTTTTAAATGATGTTTCACAAAGTAGTTCTCAGGAATATCGATATCCTGAAGCTAGAGAAATGGCAGATGAGAGATATCTCTTAGTGAGAGATTTCTTAAGTGAAGCTTATGACGAATCAAGTGAAGATGTAGAGGCTGAAAAAGAAAAACTCCAAGAAACTGTCAATCAAGAATTTGAAGAAATTGAGAGTGAATATAAAGAAGACGCAGAAGAATAGTTATAGTCCCACTAAGTTAAATCAACTAACTTAGTGGGATTTTTGTATGTAATTTGTAGGCTGATTAAATCTGTTTTCACTTTATAATATAAGTAAGATGGCGTACAATTAGTTCTTAAGAAAAGTTTAGGGGCAGTTAGTAATGGACAATGAGCAGATGAAAAGATCCGGTAAGAAAGAATATAAAACTGTTAAGAAAACAAAACTTAGAAAACGAGGATTTATATGCCTTGGTGCAATTGCCTTAATAATAATTATTGCTTTATATATAGTGTTTTCCTATAGATCAGGTTTAAATATTGCTAAAGAAAATGGTGTTGAAACAGAATCAGAAACGTTTGACCCAGTGGACAATAATGATGGTAAAAAGACAATTCTCATCGTTGGTAAAGACCGTATGGATGAAGGTGCAGAACGTACGGATGTTGTGATGATCGGACAATATGATTATATGAAAAAAGACATGAAACTTGTGTCACTGATGCGTGATATCTATGTAGAAATACCAGGCTATCAAAACTATAAAATAAATGCGGTCTATTCATTAGGTGGTATGGAACTCTTAAGAGAAGTCATTTCACATAACTTTGGACTAGAAGTAGAAGAATATGTAACCGTAGATTATGAAGCATTTACCGATACTGTAAATGTGATTAACCCAGACGGTATAGAAATTGATGTTGAAAAGGACATGTCAGAAAAAATTGATACGACACTTCATAAAGGTGTTCAACAATTAAATGGGCAGGACTTACTTGCCTATGCGAGATTTAGAAATGATGAAGAAGGCGATTTTGGTCGAGTCAGACGCCAGCAGCAAGTCCTATCTGCAATTAAAGATGAAGTTGTCAGTGTCGGCGGTGTAGTTAAACTTCCTAAAATCATAGGTACAGGCATGGGATATGTGGACACTTCTATGTCTAACAAAGAAATGTACAGAATGATTGCTAGCTTCCTAGTTAGAGGAGATAAGGATATTGATTCAATGACCTTGCCATTAGAAAATACTTATCAATTTATGGATACTAGTTATACTGGAAATGTCATTGATATGGATTTTGAGAGGAATAGTGAGGAACTGCATAGATTTTTAGATGGAAATGAAGGACAAGAAGAGTGATTTTCAAAAATAAGTAAATATTTCATAATGTATAAATGCTTTCTAAGTGAAATTTCATTTAGAAAGCATTTTGCAAATTATTATTGATGTGGAGAAAAGCACATGAAAGTATATTGTGAAAAAGTACTTTTTAATAAAGATACAAAAAGTTATGAGGTTATATTTGATTTTAATAAAAATAAGGATCTCATTGCGTTCTCAGAAATATTTCAATTATCTACAAATGAAGAGAATGAAACGATATTTATCCTTACTTGTCTAGTATTCGAAAAGTATAGAGGATTTAAATCGGGTTTTTGGTATGAATTACCAAAAACTTTCTTTGAAAATTTCACTTTGGTTAATCGACATAGTGAAAATTCTAGATTAATAGCTACCTTAGAATATGACGCTGATAAAGGTGGTCTTTTGAACATTAGAGAAAATAGAGTTTATGAAAACATGGAGTTTCATGAATATAATGAATATATTAGACATGATGGAAGAATGGGTTTACATGAATACATGAAGGAGAGAAAGTGTTACTCTGAAAATCCAGATTTTGTTGTCAGAAATGTAGGATGTGGAAACATAAACGAAATCAGAACCAAAGATTTTTGGTTAATTTATGATTTGGGAGGAGATATTAAATACGATGATGCAAAAATGAAGAGTGTGTTTTGTAGAATAAACTTTAATCAGGAGTTTATTTGTGTTATTAGTCATTGGGATCTAGATCATTATAGAGCTATTCTTGATTTACAAGATCATCAATTTAAGAAAATGGAAAAAATAATTGTACCAACGAAAATGCCCAACACTATGCAATTACGAAAAACACTTGATAGATTGAAAAAATTAAAAATAGATATTGAAATGATACCTCCGGCATTTAGCTATACAAGAGGATCAGGTACCCGTATTCATTTAGTTTCTCTAGGAAAATTTGGAAATATTGAAATATTTCGATCAACTGATGGGTCTAATATTAATCAAAGTGGAATTGCACTTTCAATAGAAGGTAAAAATAAAATAGCTGTTTTAGTTGGTGATCATCACTACCCACAAATTATAAATAGCATGCTTACTTCTAGAGTCACAAAAAAGTATGAATTTGTTATTCCACACCACGGTGGTCATGCTGGTAAATTTGATGAAAAAAATGGCGTAAGATTAATTTTTCTGGAGGAGCCTTATCTACAAAGAGGGGAAGATACAGAAATCTTCCAAGAAAAGAAATTGAAGATTTTTTTGTAGTTAACAGAAATTTTCATTGCACAGAGACTACTAAATTAGACTATACCACAACATTATGATAATAGTGTATGTTCATTTAGGCATTACTACATGATTATAAGGGGAAAAACACTACTTTTTCGATTTTCTTTAGGTTAAATTGAATTTTGGCTAAAGATAAGTGTAGTGAATTCACTTCTAGGGTATAACTAATTAATATCTATTAATTAGGAGTGTTTAAATGAATTCAAATATGCCAAATGATTCTGGTTTCGACAAGACTTTAAGCGTTCTTAAAGAGGGTTATGAATTCGTCATGAACCGTGACAAGGAAATGCATACAAACATTTTCGAAACACGTATCCTCGTTGAAAAGACAATCTGCCTCACAGGTAGTGAGCTCGCTGAACTATTTTACGACAACACCCGCTTCAGCCGCACTGATGCTGCACCTGCCAGAGTACAAAAAACACTTTTCGGTGAAGGTGGCGTACAAGGTCTCGATGGTGATGAACACAAAAACCGTAAAGCGATGTTCATGTCTTTAATGGATAACAAAGCGATGGATGAAATAGAAGATTTAACACAGAAATATTGGCACGAATACTTTGAAGAAATTGATTGGAACGACACCGTAGAGTTATATGAAGCAGCGAAAGTTGTATTTCTCAAAGTCGCTTGTGACTGGGTTGGAGTGTCTCTAGAAGATGAAGACATCGAAACTCGTGCCAGTCAGATTGCCGATTTATACGAATCACCTGCAGCACTCGGAATCCAACACTGGAAGGGACGTAAATCTAGATCAGAAGCAGAAGACTGGATTGAGCGACTTATTGAAGGTGTTAGAAACGGTGAGCTTGAAGCAGACAAAGATAGAGCACTCTATAAGTTCGCTATGCACAAAGATTTAAATGATGAACTCTTGGATGCTCAAGTTGCTACAGTTGAGCTTTTAAACCTCATTCGTCCAATTAATGCTATCAGTGTATGGGTTGCAATGATTGGTCTCGCTATTCATGAACACCCAGACGCTGCAGAGAAATTGAAAGATGCCAATCAACAACAATTAGAGTGGTTCATTCAAGAAGTCAGACGTTATTATCCCTTCTTCCCATTCGCAGTGGCACGAGTGAAACTCGATTTCGAATGGCAAGGTTATGAGTTTAAAGAAGGCACTTTAACACTATTAGACTTATACGGTACCAACCGTCATCCAGACGACTGGGTAGACCCTGATGAATTTAAACCCGAAAGATTTGAAGGTTGGCAAGAGACACCATTCAACTTTATACCACAAGGTGGTGGATCTTACGACTTCGGTCACCGCTGTGCAGGGGAGTTTATCACAATCGTCATGATGAGAACAACACTCGACTTTTTAGTCAATCACCTAGAATTCAAAGTACCAGAACAAGATTTTGGCTTTGAATTTAACGATATTCCAGCTGTTCCTAATGACAAAGTGAAGATTAAGCCAACACGTATCAAATAAATCATCAAATTTTAATCTATCTTTACTTCCAATTTAAACTAGCTGTGCTATTATGATTCATGTTACAGAGTTAACACTACTAGGAGATAACCATGAAAATAAAAATAGCAGTCATCTTAATATGTATTTCATTAATGTTGATGATGGTCGTAATTATAGATAGCTTTAATCATAATAAGACTGATTCACCTAAAAAAGCAGATGTTATTATAATGCTTGGTGGTGATAGCGGTCGAATAGAGAAAGCTGCAGAACTATATCATAATGGGTATGCAGATTATGTAATGATTTCTCCAGAAATAGAATCGATCCGTTCACAAAGTACAGAGTACGCAATTGAACTAGGAATTCCACAGTCTGGGATTATAGAAGAACATAATGCAACGAGTACTTACACTAATGCAACAGAAACTATAAAGTTAATGGAAGAATATAGCTTTGACAGTGCACTTGTGGTGACAAGCGACTATCACTTGAAGCGGTCTGAAATGATTTATGACAGAGTCAATGACGGGCAATATGAACTGACCTATATCGCAGCTTTCGGTGATAATGGAGAAAAATGGTATGAAAGACCTTATGCTAAAAGAATCTGGTTCAGTGAATTTTACAAGCTGTGGGGTTATAGACTTGGTTTGTATAATCTTATAGATGTGTCTGATGCATACGAAGGTAAAGAGGCCTGATATTAAACTTTTATGTTTAATGTCAGGTTTTTTTATTATTTAGAGACTTATCACTTAAATTAACAGACTATTCTCTATTGAAGAAATTTTATAACTATTATATATTTGGTTAAACGGAGTTTAAAGCGTTTACATATTTTAAAAGGGTGGAGATATATGCGAAAGTATTTTTGCTTTACACTGCTAGTAATCATGTTACTAATTTTATCAGCTTGTAGTGATGACAGTGAAGTTACTCCAGATGGGGAAGAAAGTGCAGAAGCTGAAGGCGGAGATTTGGTTATGTCTTTTCCAACAGATATAATTTCTATGGACCCTCATGGTAGTGAAGATGTCCCTTCAGAACAAGTGAGAAATACAATCTATGAAGGACTAGTAAAACACGATGTGAATATGGAGATTGTGGAAGGACTTGCTACTGAATGGGAGCAAATCGATGAAACAACTTGGGAATTTAAATTACGTGAAGATGTCACATTTCATGATGGTTCCGAATTCAATGCTGAAGTGGTAAAAGCTAACATAGACCGCGTTCAGGATATTGCGAGAGCATCTCCTAGAGAATTTATTTTAGAAATGATTTCAGAAGTAAATATCATAGATGATTACACAGTTGAGATTGTCACTGAATATCCATTCTCACCATTATTAGGTAACTTATCACATGGTGCAGGGAAGATGCTTAGTAAAGATTTGATTGATGAGGATTACCAAAATGCAATAGATGAAGCTGGTTTAGACACTACTCTAGAAGAGTACTATGAAATACGTAAAATTGGTGGAGAAGAACACGAAGAGATTGCTTCACAAATTAGCAATTCTACTGGAGCCATTGTAGAACAAAAGCCAGTAGGTACAGGGTATCTACAGTTTGACAGTCGTAACCCAGGTGAAACGACAAAACTTGTTGCTTATGAAGATTATTGGGATGGACCACCAACTATAGATTCTGCAGAGTTTAAAGCTGTCTCAGAAACCAACTCTAGAATAGCAGAGTTAGAAACTGGCACATCTGACTTCATCGCGAGGTCTGAATCTAATAACATAGACAGAATAGAATCAAATGAAAATCTTACTTTAGAAAAAACAGATGCACTCGCTATAGATTATATCGGTATCAATACTGAAAAAGAACCATTTAATAATAAGCTAGTACGTCAAGCCATTACCCATGCCTTCGATCAAGAAGCAGTTCTAACCGGTGTATTTAACGGATCTGGAACACCAGCAATTGGTCCCTTGTCTCCAGTGACTTTAGGTTATGATGAGAATTTAGAAAGACTGGAATATGATATGGACCGTGCACGCGAACTTTTAAAAGAAGCGGGTTATGAAGACGGCTTTGATGCAACGATTATGGTTAATGAAGATAATCCAGAACGCTTAGATACAGCGATTTGGATGCAAGAGTCCTTAGCCGAGTTAAACATAAACATCGATATAGAACAAGTTGAGTGGGGTGCATATTTAGAAATGACTGGAAATGGGGAACATGACATGTTCGTTCTAGGGTGGTCAAACCCACCTGCAGACCCTAACCATTTACTATCAACACTCTTCCATTCAGATATGATTGGTAACGCTGGTAACCGTTCCTTCTTTTCTAATGAAGAATTTGATGAACTTATAGATGAAGGTAAAAAAGAATCAGATGAAGACGCTCGCGAAGAAATCTACAAACAAGCTCAAGAAATTCTGATTGATGAAGCTCCAGCGATTTTCATTAGATACCCTGAAAACTTAAATGCATATCAAAGTAATATTAGTGGACTAAAAATTGATAACAACAACCTACTAGACTTACGCAATGTCACAAGAGAGTAATAATATAATTTAAATGGGGTGGAAGTATGATTTTAAAAATTCCAACAGAGGAATTTAGACAAAGACAAAAGGAATTTATAAAGAGATTTCAAAATCAAGGTAGTGATTGTGCAATTATATTTTCAGTAACAGACATATTTTATCTGACTGGTTTTCACTTTCATGCTACAGAAAGACCGATGGGTTTGATTGTAGATCCTAGCGAAAAATATCATTTATTCGTACCATCATTAGAACACGAACATACTGAACAATATAGTGTAATTGATGAGGTTCATTCTTATCCTGAATATCCAGGTTTAAGACACCCTATGGAATATTTTAAAGACGTGTTGAAAGAATACAAATTTGAAAACAAAAATATTGGTTATGACTCAATCGGATATGGATCACCTAACGGTTATAGAGGTCCAAGTGTTGATACGCTCATCACTGCAAAGTCATTTATTTCAATCTCTACAATTATAGAAGAAATGAGATTTATTAAGTCAGATAACGAAATTGAATTAATTAAAGAATCCTGTCGATGGGGAAATCTTGCACACAAACTACTTCAAAAATATACAGAAGCAGGAAAAGAAGAGATAGAAGTTACGAATAGAGCTTCCATTGATGCAACAATGGCAATGACGCAAACCTTAGGTCCAGGTTATAAACCACATGGAAAAACGGCTTATGCTATATATAGAGGTCAGATTGGTGCTGAATCTGCATTTCCTCATGCTGTGACACAAAATGCAGTATTTAAAACAGGCGATACCTTAGTAACTGGTGCTGCCGCTGATGTGTTTGGATATCACAGTGAACTTGAAAGAGTGATGTTTGTAGGTGAATATAATAATGATCAAGAGAAGTATTTTAAATATATGTATGATGCACAAGAAGTTGCATTTAATGCCATTAAACCAGGAGAGAAATATTCCACTGTAGAAGAAGCTGTTCAAAAGTACTATAAAGAAACGGGTATTACAGATCTGGCTAAACACCATACTGGCCACAATATTGGACTGTTAGGACATGAAGCACCTTTCTTTGATTTAGGAGACGACACAATCATGGAACCCGGTATGGTTGTCACCGTAGAACCAGGAATCTATGTCAAAGGTCTAGGTGGATTTAGACATTCTGATACTGTACTAATTACAGAAACAGGAATGGAAATGCTCACCTATTATCCAAGAGATATTGACTCTCTAATTTGTTGATTAATATATCGATTATCCCCTCATACGTATTCAACGTACGAGGGGAATTTTTTATGCAAAAAACAAGTTTTTAAATATTTTTCTTGTAATTTTTATAGGTATTTGTCATAATTACTGTACCGAACGTTCAGTATAGTAATAGGAGATAGACACATGACGAAAAAAGATGAAATATTAATAAAAGCCGCACGAATTGTTAATGACGAAGGGATTCAAAAACTGACTATGAGTTATTTAGCTGAGAAAGCTAAGTTAACGAAAGGTGGGGTACTTTATCATTTTGACAGTAAAGAAGATATCCTACTCAATATGAATAAAAAAATCATTCAAGAATTTGATGATCGAATCGATACACATATTTCTAATTTAAGTGGACCATATCGTTATACTCGAGCCTATGCTTTAGCCACACTTGACTACATCAATGACTCTGAAAACATACTCTTACCTGCAGTCTTTATCTCTTCACATGAAGACAGTTCAAGTAAAGCACTATGGGAAGAGACATCCAATCTTTGGGATCAATCATTTAAAAACGATCAAGGTGATCCAGACAAAATTTTTGAACTCAGAATGATATGCGACGGTATCTGGTTTACCTTAACCTATAAAATCAGTGCTTTCTATAAAGAAAAAATGGAAAAAATCATTAACAACTACATTCAAACTCTAGAAGCGGAAGTGATATAAATGCCTTACATCTATTTACTCGGTGCCATCCTGTCTGAAGTATTCGGAACCACCATGATGAAAATGACAGCTACAAATGATAATAAACTCTATATTGTCGGCATTGCAGGCGGTTATATACTCGCATTTTTCTTACTATCACTCGCTGTCGTCACCTTGCCATTAAGCTTTGCCTACGCTGTTTGGAGCGGGGTAGGTACAGCATTCACAGCCATGGTCGGATTTTTAGTATTTAAAGAACAAATTACAAAAAATGGACTCATCGGCATCATCTTAATCATTGCTGGTGTTGTCTTAATGAGAGTGTAAGGAGAAAATATGAATTTAAAATACTTTTCAATATTAATTGTTTCAATATTATTTGAAGTGTTCGCAACATCTATGCTAAACCTATCTCAAGGCTTCTCAGTTATTGGACCGACCATTGCCTTATTTATCGGTTACGCGATATCATTTACATTACTCGTCATCGCTTTAAGAGGCATTCCACTCAGTATCGCCTATAGCGTCTGGGCAGGACTCGGTACAGTTGGTACTGCCATAGTCGGTATCTTCTTATTTAATGAAGTATTAACTTTAATCAATATCAGTGGTTTAGTTATTATTATTGTCGGTGTCATTGTGATGAATATGTCAGGTAACAAAGAAGAGACAGAAGAAACTGTCGTTTAAATTAGGGCATAACACAACCCCGACATGTCGGGAAGAACAAGTCGGGGCTCTAGTGCTTATCGCCTAGTCTTTTCTTTGTAATTCAAGCCAGTGCTTGAACAGTTGGACGATGCAACCGACGACAATCGGTCCAACAAAATACACAAAAATAGGATCCATGGCCTTCACCCCCTCCCGGATAGATTTCGCCCGGGAAGAATAGGCGATATAATAATTATAACAAAAATAGAACGTATGTTCTATTATGTGAAGTGATTTTTATCCTTTAAATTAATGTTATTATTGAATAAATAAGGGGGATTCGAATGGCATATTCTTATCAAGGTATCGATCACGTACAAGTCGCGGCACCAAAAAATCAAGAAGATGAAGCAAGAGCATTCTATGGTAAGAAGTTAGGCTTCCAGGAAATCAGAAAGCCTGAGGAGCTAGCTAAAAGAGGCGGCGTTTGGTTTCAAGTCGGCCACCATCAACTACATGTCGGAGTAGGAAATGATTTTCATCCCGCTAAGAAAGCACATCCAGCCTTTGAAGTTAAAAATATAAAAGATTTAAGAAGTAAACTGATGGAACTAGATGTAGAGATTATAGAAGATAACAGCTTAGAAGGTGCAGAACGATTCTATCTTCATGACCCATTTGGCAATCGATTAGAATTCTTAGAGTGGTTATAATTATATATTAGAACGATTGAATGAAATAAATACTTCAAACTGGTAATATAATTCTGCATATGTTAAATTATAAGTAACAAAAATAGTATTCATGGCTTCACCAAACCACTAAATGCTGGGAAGAGCATTTGGTGGTTTTTTTGTTTCCTGTAGAAGATTATAACGATTTAAAAGTCGATGATTAGACAGCATCATTCAAAACACTAAGTGCCTAAAAAGCCATT
Source organism: Jeotgalicoccus sp. ATCC 8456 (assembly GCF_016313225.1). NCBI lineage: Bacteria > Bacillati > Bacillota > Bacilli > Caryophanales > Staphylococcaceae > Jeotgalicoccus > Jeotgalicoccus sp. ATCC 8456. The sequence continues at coordinate 285,582 of NZ_CP066224.1, forward strand.
TGGTGTTTTTATATGCCTTTTAAGTTTTAATACTAAAAAAATATGACCATCCATGCTAATATAGAACATATGTTCGATATAGGAGGGTCTATATGTATAAATTATATAATTATCATCTCTGTCCTGAGCAGGATATTCTCTGCGTAGATTTAAAAAGCTTTTTTGCTAGTGTCTCTTGTATCTTAAAAGGGCTCGATCCTATGAAGGTCAAACTCGCAGTCGTAGGGGATACTAAAAGCATCGGATCTGTCGTACTCGCAGCGACACCTGAGTTAAAGAAACTCGGTATTAAGACAGGTTCTAGACTATTTGAAATCCCGAGTAGAAGTGATATTTACATTATCAATCCGTCGATGAAAGTGTACTTAGATTACACCAAACGTATTTCAGAGATTGCTTTAAAATATGTCGCGCCTGAAGACTTTCATCAATACTCCGTCGATGAGTTCTTTATGGATGTCACCCATAGCTATCATCTATTTGCAGATAGCCCAAAAGCACTCGCTAAAATGATTCAGGATGAAATCTATGAAAAAACACATATTCATTCGACAATCGGTATCGGTGGCAATCTTTTATTAAGTAAAGTCGCTTTAGATATAGAAGCGAAACACATGCCAGACGGTATTACTGAATGGCGTTATCAAGACGTACCAGAAAAACTATGGAAGATAAAACCACTCAGTAAATTTTGGGGGATTAATCGACGCAGCGAAAGGAAACTCAATCAACGTGGAATTTTTTCCGTAGGGGACCTAGCAAATTATCCCTATACTTATTTGAAAAAAGACTTTGGTATTATTGGTGTTGATTGGCATCTCCATGCAAACGGCATTGATTTTAGTCAGATTAGTCAAAAGCACGTTGTCCATTCACCGTCCATTGCTAAAAGTCAAATACTCATGAGAGACTACCGCTTCGAAGAAACCTATGTCGTCTTATTCGAACATATCGATGAAGTCGTCCACAGAATGCGGTTGATGAAACAACTCGCGAGAACCGTTCACTTTACAGTCGGAACCAAAGACGGTCATGTTTACCGTAAACAGTTCACCATTAATGTAGGATCGAATAATGAAATGGACATTATGAAATTAGTCTGGAAACATTTAAGTAGAATGGCAGATCCCTATGCACTTTATCGAACCATATCGGTCTCATTATCGAACTTTATACCAGACAGTGCCAAACAAATCTCACTCTTTCAAGACACCGACCAACTCTTAAGAGAAGAAGCACTAATGAAGACCATAGACGACATGAAAGAAAAATATGGCCAACTCTCTATTATGAGAGCCATCAGCTGTACAGAAGCCTCTACCTTGAAATTAAGAGAAGGTTTAATAGCGGGGCATAAAAGGTAGAATCATTATAAGGAAGTGATGATATGCGGATAAGTATATTGATATTATCTGTAATCAATTTAATATATTTAATTACCACGTTTGCAGCAAATCAACCTAATAATATTTACCTCTCACCACTAGGCTCACCATTCTATATCGCAATAGTTTTAGCACTTTTAAGTGTCGTGATTTTACTCATCAGCAAATCAGGTGAGGGAAGCGCTAAAAAATTAAGCCTCTCTACGATAGGCATTAATATTATTGGAATATTACTAGTAAGAATATTATTTTTATAAAACGAGGCTAGATGATTATATGTAATAAGACCTGACCTTCAGTGCTGAAAGTCAGGTCTTTATATTTTCAGAATCATACTTATTTAATCGCTGTTTAGTTTTATATACATCTGAAAAAGAGACTAAAATTAACATCCAAAAGACTGGATGGCTGATTCTAAAAAAACTTTCGTCGGAGACGGGAAATACGATATTTAATATAATCACTAATACTACAACATAAATCGTAGTATTTCTTTGTTATAAATAGGTTTCTTTTAAATCTTTATATTTTGTCTGACGAGAACTTATATAAATCGACAAGCCTATCAAGCCCAGGAAAATTACGAGAATGTACATACCATCTATATTTATAGGGATAAGATTAGAGTTGAGGTCGACAATTATGAAACCAGATTGTTTCTGTTATTTTGAGTTAAATATTAGAAAATTCCAAAAAATATCTGTAAGATAAAATTATAGGAATATATTACAGATTAGGAGGAATTTTTAATGGTTAATGAAAGAGTTGCGGTCATTACAGGATCAGCTCAAGGACTGGGTAAAGGTATAGCAGAAAAGTTGAGCAAAGAAGGTTTTAAAGTTGTTATTAGTGATGTGAATGAAGAAGCATTAAGTTCAACTTTAAGTGAGTTTAAAGAAAAAGGTTATAATGTTCTTGCAAAAGCAGCAGATGTAACTAAAAGAGAAGATCATGATGCGTTAATTGAAGCGGCAGTAGAAGAATATGGGAAAATTGATGCTTATATAAATAATGCAGGTGTAGAAGGTGTAGTTGAAAAAATAGAAGATATCACTGAAAAAGATATTGATTTTGTATTAGATGTCAATGTCAAAGGTGTATTTTATGGAATTCAAGCAGCTGCTAAACAACTGAAGAAACAAGGAAAAGGTGGAACTATAATTAATGCTGCGAGTATTGCGGGCCATGAAGGATTTGATTTCCTAGCTGCTTATAGTGCATCGAAATTTGCAGTGCGTGGACTCACGCAAGTTGCGTCTAAAGAATTTGCGAAAGATAATATCACTGTCAATGCTTATTGCCCTGGTATTGCTGCAACTGGAATGTGGGAACGACTAGATGAGAAATTTATGGATGTTATTGGTACTAAGAAAGGAGAGGCACTTGAGCAATATTCTTCCTCAATTTCTTTAGGTAGAACACAAGAACCTACGGATGTTGCTAACTTAGTCGCTTTCTTAGCATCTGAAGATGCTGGATATATAACTGGTCAAGCTATTATTACAGACGGTGGTATGTTGTACAGATAAGTTTAGAATTTTCAAAGAAAATAATGAAGGTAAATCGGACAAGGTCAATATTAAGAATTGACCTTGTCCGAAGTTTTTAACTGCTAAACGCAAACATAAAAATCAAGCCATTCACAATACCAAAGACAAGTGACATCATGGTCCCAACTAAAACATACTCACTTTCTTTTCTAACAAACTCGCTGGATTTATCCCCAGAGAAGCGGAGAATAGATTTCGCAGCAACTAAGAGTCCTAATGCTGTGTATTGATTCAACATTACAAATGCAATCGTTAATAATCTTTCACAGTAGCCGATCGTCATTCCAATACGGTCGGTTTCTGTATTTTTCTCACCAGATAAAATCTCTAAGATGATTTTTATAAAGAAGCCGCTAAGTAGATAGAAAATCACACCAACAATAATTAATAAAGTCATCATTTTCCTCCTGACGCGGTAATATCACGGAGTTGTTCTACAAGCACTTCTGAGTTAAGTGAATAGGTAGATTTTACATAATCAATAATCTCAGTTAATTGCTTCACCCGTGACAGTTGGACATGCTTAGAAATTGTCGCCACAGACTTATTTGTCTTTGCTGCAATATCCTTTTGACTCATACCCGTTAGATAATACTGCATCACTTCTTGCTGACTTTCAGTCAAATCTCTAAAGATATCCGTCGCATACATTAAGGCAATTTCTATTCCCTTCGTCATATGCGGACTCGAGAAATCTTGCATGTTTGATTTTTTTATAGATTGAAGCGACTCTCGAACCGTTTTAATAGACGGATGATTCCAATGCTCAGGGTTACCCTCCGGAAAAGGAATATCCACACTATGGAAGCTACACTTTAAAGGGAAGTCCGAAGCGGGCCATAGAACTTTGACGTAAAGCGACAAGAGGGCAGTGTAATGTTCCGTATCAGAGAGTATGAATAACTCATCTCCCATGCGATAATTAACATATATTTTATTTTGATTTGTATTTAATTCTTGTAATTTTTCTTCGGTAAAAGCAAGATGATCATAAATTTCCGCTGGGGCCTTAGTGCTATTAGACACATCCATAATCAACATAGATAAGATAGGAACCATCTCCTTAAACTAATAAAGACAGTATACATCAATTAGCCTAAAAAAGCGAATTTTATATAATTCGTTTAAATGGACGAAATATAGCAAATAAAATGGAGGATATAAATGGATAATATAAATAGTATTGATTTGATTCCGACTATTATTACATCATCAGTGGCGATTATGGCAGCTATAATGACAGCAAAATTAACCACACATTTTGACCATAAGAATTTTATGAAAAGAGAAGAAGAACAAAGAAAATAAATTGACCTTAGTCTAAATTTTAGCTGTTATCTTTCATACAGATAGCAGCTATTTTTATCGACTAAAATTATGCCTAAACTCAACGATTTTAGGGAATTCGTTTAATAAGGTAAATTTGATTTTGCTTTGAGATGAAACTACTTGTGAAATCTGTTACTATATTAGAGATTAAGAATTGATGAACGGGAGTGCCATTATGCAATTTACAGAATTAAGTTTAGCTGAGTTTAATGACTTTACGAGAGAGAACTTCAGTCATTTCACTCAAACTGAAGAGAACTACCAATTAAAAGTAGACAGTGGCATCGAGACTTATTTAGTCGGTGTGAAAGATCAAGGCACAGTAAAGGCAGCGTGTTTAGTCACTTTAACACCGGTAATGAAGGTTTTTAAATACGCATATACAAACAGAGGACCAGTTTTAGATTATAGTGATGAAGCGGTATTCAATACATTTTTTGAAGGACTCACAAACTTCTTAAAACCGAAAAAAGTATTATATCTTAGAGTTGACCCTTATGAAGTGATTAACAAACGTAATCACGAAGGCGAGATTATTGAAAGTATGGAAAACGACTATATCTTCGATAACTTTAAAGCACTCGGCTATAATCATGACGGCTTTAGAAACGGCTTTGACCCGATTGTGCAAGTACGTTGGCATTCTGTCTTAGATTTAACAGATAAAGACGAAAAACAAGTCTTTGATGACATGGATAACCTTAGACGAAGAAATATTAAGAAGGCTGAGAAGCACGGACTACACATTAAATATTTAGACTTAGACAATATCGATATCTTCCGTAAATTTATGAAAGATACATCAGAGATGAAAGCCTTCTTCGATAGAGATGACAGTTTCTACATTGACCGTAAGAAATACTTTAAAGACCAGGTCTTGATTCCAATGGTATATGTCGACCTTGAAGACTATACTGAATCCATTGCTAATGACAAAACTAAGATGCAAAAGAATATAGATAAGGCACAAAAAGCCTTAGACAGAGATCCAGACAACGAGAAAAATCAAAACAAAATTAAGAATCTATCAGAACAAATTGAAAACATAGATGCGAAGTTACAAGAAGGGGAAGAACTCCTACAGACACATGGAAAAGAATTGCCACTATCCAGTGCCTACTTCATTGTTACACCACACGAAGTAACTTACCTTTCCGGTGGAACAGACAATGACTTTAGACACTTTGCGGGATCATATCTCATTCAGTGGACCATGATTAAATACGCATTAGAACAAGGTATAGACCAATACAACTTCTATGGAATCAGTGGAGATTTCACTGAAAATGCCGAAGACTATGGTGTTATACAATTTAAGAAAGGCTTTAATGCGGTCGTTAATGAGTACATCGGGGACTTTATTAAGCCAATCAATGGACTAGCTTATAAAGCCTATCAAGCAATTAATAAAATAAGAGGATAGGATGGGGAGCAGCGTGAAAATTACTTTTCACGCTGTTTTTTGTGGTGCTGTTTTTTTCGGTAGAAGAGAGATTTCATTGACTTATAAGATGAGTATATTGGTAGATGTCCCACGACATTGTCCACTAAACAGCACTTTATCATGCCTAAACTTACCTCATACTGTGATATAGTTGAATTAATGCATATAAGAAGGTAAAATATTTTATTGATTAAAAGAAGACTTTTAAGAGAGAGTGAAATTATGAAATTCTTGGAACTTACTGATGAGGAATATCAATCTTTTATAGAGGAAGGGCATGAGTCAGCCTTCTTCCAGATGATACAAAATAAAAAGAACCGTGAAATGGATGGGCAAGAGGTAAAATTAGTCGGTGTGAAAGACGATAGTGACAAAGTCATTGCTGCTTGTCTATTCACCTTACAGCCAACGGTAATGGGTAAGTATTTCTATTACTCTAACCGTGGACCGGTCTTAGATTACCACAACCTCGACCTCGTTAAATTCTTCTTTGAAGGTTTAACGGATTATTTAAGTAAAAATAAATGTTCTTACGTTAAAGTCGATCCAAACTGGATCTACAAAAAGTACGACAAGGATGTTAATGAAAAAACGGATTATGAACCAAAAGATGATGTCATCGAGCTTTTAGAGTCTCTTGGTTATGCACATGAAGGCTTCACACGTGGCTATTCTAAAACATCTCAAGCGCGTTGGATGAGTGTCCTAGATATGTCTCCATTTAATAACGAGCAGGAATTGATTAAATCATTCGATTCCCAGCGTAAACGCAATATGAAAAAGGTTCAAAAGTATGGCGTAGAGCTTAGACTCTTAGAAGTGGATGAGATTGATAAGTTTGTGAAGCTTTATGCTGATACTTCTGAACGTCAAGGCTTCTTTACACACCCTGATCCAAAACGCTATTTCTCAAACTTTAAAAAAGCATACGGAGACAAGGTTTTAATTCCATATGCTTATATTGAGCTAGACAAATATGTCGCTAATTTAACGAGTGAATTAGAAGATGTTGAAGGTCGTTTAGTTACCATGCAAGCTAAAGAAAACAAAAACGATAAAACACTCAACAAGATTAAAGAGTTAGAAAAACAAGTAGCAAACTTAACGAAAGATTTAGAAGAGGCTAAAGTCATTCATGATAAGGAAGGCAACGTCTTAGATCTTGCTGCTGGAATCTACTTTGAAACACCTTATGAACTCGTTTATAATTCAGGTGCGAGTACGTCTGAATACCCACAGTTTGTAGGGCCATACAAGATGCACTTAGAAATGATGAAGTATTGTATAGATAATAATATCGACAGATATAACTTCTATGGTGTCAGTGGGGACTTCTCAGAAGACGGGGAGGACTATGGTGTGTATAGATTTAAGCGTGGATTTAACGCTGAAATTGAAGAACTTGTAGGTGACTTTGTAAAAGTCATTGCACCATTCCAACACAACGTTTATAAAGTGAAAGCAAAACTCGGACTCAATAAGTAAAATAGAGAAGGGTTGGTCCAGAAATGGAAGTAAAACCAATATCAGAACAAGAATTTAAAACATTTCTTAAGGATTATGATGGTCATATGCACTATTTTCATGACGAAATGTTCTATGATTACATTTCGAAGGTTAATGAGACCCATCTCTTAGGGCTCTTTGACAATGAAACAGTCATTGGTGTATCCATGCTGAGTGCGACATCTGTTCTAAAGAAATTTAGACTGTTTACATCCCACACTGGGCCTTTATTACAAGATTTTTCTAATGATAAGTTAGAATTTTTCTTAAAAGAAATTGACCAGTATGCAAAGAAAAATGGTGCACTGCAAATGATTCACTCGCCATATATGGTCTATCAAATGCGTGACCATGACGGAAACATAATAGAAGATGATAGCCGAAATAATCACGATATTATTAAAATCTATGAAGACTTAGGATATAACCATCATGGTTTTACAACAGAGCTTATCACTGAAGAGCTCCTGAGATATCAAGCAGTGATTGATGTGGATAAGCCGCTAGATGACATCTTAAAACAGATGGATACAACGACGCGTTACAATACTCGTCAAACTGAGCTTATGCCTTTAGAACTAAGACTTTTAGAAGAAGATCAATATGATAAGTTTATAGATATTTATAAGGAAACAGAAGAAAGAATCGGTTTTGATCCAGTGCCAAGAGAGAAGGTTAAAAACCTCTTAAATACTCTTAAAGACCGTATGTTTCTAGTCTTAACCCATGTCAATGTGGATAAGTATCTCACTCAATTAGAAGCTGAACGCCAAGAAGAACTTAATAATATCGCTGAAATTGAAGAAAAAACAGCAAATGGTACAGCAACAAAACGTGAGAAAAAACGTATTAATGAACACAAAGAACAATTGGCAAGTAAAGATAAGCGTATAGAAAAGATGGAAAGTTTCAAGGCAGAATTCGGTACAGAACTCGACCTATCTGTTGGTATGTATTATTACAATAATCAAGAGATGGTGTATCTGTTTAGTGGTAGTTATCCAGAATTATCCTTCTTTAAAGGAACGAACTTTGCTACTTGGGAAATGATTAAAAAAGCGAAAGAATTAGGTCTGAAACGCTTTAATTTCTTCGGTTTAACTGGTGATTTTACAGAAGACTCCAAGGATTACGGTGTGTTTAGATTTAAGCGTGGCTATACACCATATATAGAAGAACTACCAGGTACCTTTGATAAGGTATTTAATAAGCCTGTTTATTTATTAGCAAAAAAATTAGGAAAAATATAGCTTGACAACCAGAACTGAAAAGTTCTGGTTTTTTCTATATAAGTGACTAAAAGACATTTAAGTGGGTAAATGTACACTAAATATAAATAAGGAGGCATTATTGTGGATTCATCACAACCAATTAATATTGACCTTGGTGAACTAAAAGAACAGCCAAATCGTGCATTTGAGACCGCAGAGAAAGAAAAACGCGTTGTACATGTCATGGATGGAGATCGATTAACTGGTGTATTAATGAGTAAAGCACAATACGAATTTGCCTTGGATGAGATTGAGTCATTGTACGATGTAATTGATGAACTCACTGTAAGTGATAGTATTGCAAACTCAGATGAGAAAACATTTTCAGTAGATTATGATGACTTTGAAAGAATAAAAGATATGCAATTGTATGAAGAATGGGATTAAGTGTTAGATTTGAGATATTTAATCCTTATTTTAAAATTCATATTAAAGTTTACATAACATATATTATAGGAAGTTATGTGTTTATCAGAATAGAACCCTTTTCACGTGATTATGATGTTTAATATTTTATATTTCGGATAAATAATATATGTAAATGATTGATTAAATTTTAGGAGGTTTTAAATATGGCACCATTCTTTAAAGTTTATCATGACGATGAAAGAATTCAGGAAGATATCAATATCTTAAAATCAAACAAGATTGATAAAGAAAATATCTATGTATTAACACATGATGACGATCGTACAGATCGTATTGCAAAAAATGCTGAAGCCAACACGATTGGCGCAAAAGAACAAGGTTTAGCTGATGCAGTTAAATCTACTTTTGAAAAACAAGGCGACGAATTAAGAAATAAATTCGAAAGCATCGGATTTTCTAAAGAAGAAGCATCAGAATATGAAGCAGAATTAGACAAAGGCGCAGTATTCCTAATTGTCACTGAATCATATGGTGTAGACTTAGAAGCACTAATAGGATAAATGTTTAAAGCCATATCCCCTACTTTTTGGGATATGGCTTATTTGATTAAGTTACTATTGTTCTCCTGTGAATCCATTACCTGCTTCAATGTCAATCAGCCAATGCCGTTTTAACATGAATGCACGTTCGGTTGCTGCTGTTGCGGCTATAATCGCGACAGCAAAGTTTTCCCAAAGCGACAGAGAAATCGGCGATGTAAAGGTACCAATATTTTCAGCCACCCACGGAATTTCTGTTAGTGTTTCTGTCAACTGTAATACAGTTAATACAAGTGAAACTAACAGGATAATTATTGCTAACATACCGATAAAATTACTGATAACTGGAAACCGCTGATGAAACCCTCTTCTAAATCCTCTTACCGAGTTTTTATCAGGATAGACTGAGAAAATCGCATCTTGATCAGAAACATAATTAATTTTATTGATACCACTCGTACTATTTTTAACTTCGATCATGCCATCATCAACTGGAAATACAGCTGGGAGTTTAGAAAAAGCAATGTGTCTTCCTTCTTTATATAGGTCTACTGAAGGTTCTTCTGAAAAATATCTAGATTTTAAGGCGTAGTAAGTCGTGTTCCTATCCGCTTTATTGGTAATTTCTAAGTGAAACAACGAATGCGTAAATATATTCCAAATTCTATAAGGCTTCAAAAGATGACCATCGCCCGCTTTTACTTTCTTCATCTGCTTACGTCGTCTACTTTTCTTAGTTAAACCAAGTATAGGAAACACCTACTTTTTTAGATTTTGAGTTATTTACAATAGGCCTCTATTTTTACCTAATCATTTTTAAAATACTTTGAACTATTTTTTCACTGTAATCATCATGATCTGACCTACGCTCATACTGAGGTAAATTAACAGAACCGGATATCGCACCGCGAATAATGACCCCAATAACATCTGGATCAAAGTCGGTAAATTCCTTATTTTCTTGTCCTTTACTTAATAGATCTTTTAATAAATCATTTACTTGGTTCTCATCATCCTCATCAATCTCTACTAAATAATACGGTACATTATCTTCAGTACGCCCATTGAATACAATTTCTAATAGAGCATGATTATCTTTTTGATTTAGATGTTGGTAATTCAAGCTTACTTTTATAAAGGTTATCAACCGATTCGTATATGAGTCTTCTTTTTCTACAGCTTCCTTTATAGTAGTCTGCTCTCTCTCTACTAAATACTTCAATGTATTTCTCATCAAGTCAGCTTTTCCATCAAAATGGTATGAGATTAACCCTGTGCTAATACCTGCCTCTTTGGCTATTTTAGACAAGCTCGTCTTGTGATATCCAAGTTCAGATAACACCTCTATGGATGCTTTAATCACCTGTTCTTTACGTGCATCTGATATTAAATATTGTCTACTATCCATCTCTTAACACCCTTAAATTTGAATGATTATTTTTTATTTTGAACGGTTAATCAATTTTATAATATAAAAATAATGTGTAATTGTCAAATTTATTCCCACAAAAAATACCCATAAACACTAAATAATTAGCGTTTACGGGCTTTTTCTTCTTCGGATTCTCTCAATACTCTTTCTCTAACCTCTTTGGCCTTTCTTCTATTTCTCTTAGCCACCCACATAGATACAGAAATAATTAACGATAAAACTGCTAAGAACACTGCATATCCTAAAAGTGGTTGCCATTCAAGATTTGAATAGAAATTAGGCAGAATAAATGCCAAGGCACCCATGACAACAATAGTGATAATCGGCATAATATAGTATTTTTTAGGTAAAAATCCGACAAGTATACTTAAAACAATAACTGCTAAAAGTGTATAAATATAAAACTGTACATCATCAATCATTATTCTCACCTCCAGAAATATATACCCAATATTCTAAAAATCATTCATTTATCGTAAGTTATACAATATTCAAAATTTTATGTATAATACAACTATAGAAACAAATGAATAATATTGGGAGATGATTTAATGTCAGAATTACAGCACCGTTCAGACGTCGATGTGAATTACACATGGGATTTATCGGTTATATTTAAAAATGATGACGCTTGCCAAGATGCAATTGAAGAAGCACGTAAACAAATCGATGCGTTTCAATCTTTACATCAAGGAAAACTTGATTCGGTAGAACATGCAATTAAAGCCATTGACGATTATCGCAAAATTTTAGAGACAACAGTTTTAATTGGTACATACTCTAACCTTCGATTATCCGAAGACAGAAGTGACGCCGACGCACAAAAACTTGGTGGATTAACTGGGAATCTGCAGACAGACTTAAGCTCAAAAACAAGCTTTTTAGATAGCGAACTACTCCAAAAAGATGATGCATTCCTTAAAGAAATTGGGGATACACAACCAGAATACGCAAACTTTATAGCGGATTTATTGCGTTCTAAACCCTATCAATTAGATGCAAATGTAGAAAAAGCACTCGCATCTTTCTCTTCTGTATTTGCGGGACCTTATGATTTATATCAAAAAACAAAATTACTAGACATTGATTTTGGTACCTTCACTGCTAATGGTGAGGAATATTCTTTATCTTACCTAGCGTTTGAAGGTGGATTAGAATCCAATCCTGATAAGGAAGTCCGTCGTGCAGCATTCAAAAAATTCTCGGAATCGTTAAGACAATACCAAGAAACGACGGCTGGGACTTATGATATTCACTTAAAACGTGAAAAAGCAGAAGCAGACTTACGTGGTTTTGACTCTGTGATTGATTACTTATTACACAGACAAAAAGTTGATCGTGAATTATACGATAGACAGATTGATACGATTACTGAAAAATTAGCCCCACATATGCGCCGTTATGCGAAGTTACTAAAAGATGTTCACGGCCTAGACACTATGAAATATGAAGACTTAAAGATTCCGTTAGATCCAGAATCAGAGCCAGAGATTAGTGTAGAAGAATCAAGAAAATATATTTTAGATGCCCTTGGTATTATGGGTGAAGATTATACAGATATGATCAACAGAGCCTACGATGAACGTTGGATCGACTTCGTTCAAAATAAAGGGAAATCAACAGGTGCTTTCTGTTCTAGTCCATATGGCAGTCATCCGTACATTTTAATCTCATGGTCTTCTTTAATGGAAGAAGTATTTGTCTTAGCCCATGAATTAGGTCATGCGGGTCACTTCTATAATGCGAACCGTGCACAAAATATTTTTGATACAAGACCATCGATGTACTTTATCGAAGCGCCAAGTACGATGAACGAGATGTTGATGGCCAATCACTTATTGAAGAATTCTGAAGATCCTGCATTTAAACGTTGGGTCATCAGTTCAATTATTTCAAGAACTTACTATCATAACTTTGTCACTCACCTACTTGAGGCAGCTTATCAAAGAGAGGTTTATAAGCGTGTTGATAATTATGAGACAGTGACTGCATCGACGCTCAATCAATTAAAACGTGAAGTCATTGAGAAGTTCTGGGGTGAAGATGTTGAAATCACTGAAGGTGCTGAATTGACTTGGATGCGTCAACCACACTACTATATGGGACTATATCCGTATACTTATTCAGCTGGATTAACAATTGCAACAGAAATGTCCAAACGTATTTTAAACGATGGCCAACCAGCTATTGATGATTGGTTAAATGTGCTTAAGACGGGTGGTAAAGAAGACCCAGTAGAATTAGCGAAGATGGCCGGCATTGATATTACAACTTCTGAACCATTAGAGAATACAATTGCCTATATCGGAGAACTCGTTGATCAATTAGAAGCGTTGACTGAAGAAATCGGTAAATAATTTATATAGTATGAAATCCTTTGATGGATTTCATACTTTTTTATTATATATGGATTGTTACGTGTCGTCGTGGAATTGACGACGGTACATAAATGAGAATACGCGCCAATGAGCGGATCACAATGGCGCGAAAAGGCAAATACGTGCCAATGAGCGGATCACAATGGCGCGAAAAGACAAATACGCGCCAATGAGCGGATCACAATGGCGCGAAAAGACAAATACGCGCCAATGAGCGGATCACAATGGCGCAAAAAGACAAATACGCGCCAATGAGCGGATAACAATGGCGCGAAAAGACAAATACGCGCCAATGAGCGGGTCACGATGGCGCGAAAAGACAAATACGCGCCAACGAGTAAATCACATTGGCGCGTACGTATTCTCGAACCAATATATTTACTTATCTTTCAAGTGTGTCATGCCGTTAACAAACTCGATGCGTCCTTCTTTCAATAATCCACCTAAAGCGCGTTTGAACTGACTTTTAGATAGGTTGAAGACACGTTTGATATCTTCGGGTGAACTTTTATCGTTAAATTCCATCATGTCATCATGCATCTGCATGTATTCGACGATACGTTCTCCGTCAGTACCTAGACGTTTATAGGATTTTTCTAGGAAGGAGCCGTTGACTTCACCTTTGTCATTAATGCCAATCAGTCTAAAGGAGACTTCTTGCCCGAGTCGAGGCTCTTGCTCTCTTTCACTCTCGTGAACGAAGACCTTGTAGCCTTCATCCGAAATCAGGAAGGTTCCGACTTTCAGTAAACGGTACGGACGCCCTTTTAACCACTTGTTACCGAGTGATTCATAGTCCTCACGAGTTAATTTCTGGAACTTTTCACTTACTTCTGTTTCAGTAATTAGGCGCCCGTACAACTGATCATCTGCCTCAACACGAATCGTCGCATAGACCATATCATCGACAGCTGGCCAAACTTCCTTCATACGTGGTAAGTCAATCCAAGGAATGAGGATTTCACGTGGTGAGCCAATGTCTAAGTATGCCCCATCACGATTGACTTCGCTCACTCGTGCGTAGCCGAATTTGTCGGCTGTAATGCTCGGGATTTTAGGTGTTGCGAAGAGTTCACCTGAACGGTTTGGGTAGATAAAGACCGGTACTTCTTCGTCAATATCATAATCCAAGTCTTCTTCGATTTCTGAACGGTTCATGCGGATATACTTTTCATCTTCAGTTACAAGATGATACGTCGAGCCTTCTTTTTTGATTACTTTTAAAAATTGTACTGTACCTGATATTTTAGTCATTTTAAGTCCTCATTTATTTCACAAATTGTTTTAAACTATTAAGTTCTATTTTAGCAATAGCCTTATTGGTTTCAAAGGTTAACTATATTCCAATAATATCATATTTATGGTATCATCGCTTATGAATGTAAACTTTTAAAACGAATGTTTAATATAAAGGAGAATGCACATGCTGCAAGTAAGCGACGTGAGTCTGAGATTTGGAGATAGAAAGCTTTTTGAAGATGTAAACATTAAATTCACACCAGGGAATTGCTACGGATTAATCGGTGCAAATGGTGCTGGTAAATCTACATTTCTTAAGGTATTAACTGGTGAAGTTGACTCAGATGGCCACGTAATTTTAGGACAAGACGAACGCATGGCGTTCTTAAGACAGGATCACTTTGGTTATGAAGACACAAGAGTTTTAGACGTTGTCATGATGGGCCATGAGAAATTATGGAATGTCATGAACGAAAAGAATGAAATCTACATGAAACCTGATTTTTCAGATGCGGACGGTATTAGAGCGGCTGAACTTGAAGGAGAATTTGGTGAAATGGGTGGTTGGACTGCAGAAAGTGATGCAGAGTCCCTACTCCACGGCCTTGGAATTCCTCACGACTTAGTTGATAAGAACATGTCTGAACTTGATAATACACAAAAGGTAAAAGTGCTTTTAGCACAAAGTCTATTCGGTAATCCTGATGTACTGTTACTCGATGAGCCGACCAACGGTTTAGACATTGAAGCGGTACAGTGGTTAGAAGAATTCTTAATCGATTTTGAAAACACTGTAATCGTCGTATCCCACGACCGACACTTCCTAAATAATGTATGTACACATATTGCGGATTTAGACTTTGGTAAGATTAAAGTCTATGTTGGAAACTACGATTTCTGGTATCAATCTAGTCAGATGGCCCTACAAATGGCCCAAGACCAAAATAAGAAAAAAGAAGAAAAGATTAAGGAACTAAAAGACTTCGTTGCTCGGTTCTCTGCCAATGCTTCAAAATCTAAACAGGCAACCAGCCGTAAGAAGATGCTTGATAAGATTGAACTTGAAGATATTCAACCTTCATCTCGTCGCTATCCATTTGTCAACTTTACTGCAGGTAGAGAAATCGGTAATGAGCTCTTACAAGTTACTGGACTCTCCTACTCTATTGACGGTGAAAAGGTACTTGATAACCTATCATTTACTTTAGCACCTTATAGTAAAGTCATACTAACAGGTGGATCAGAATTACAAAGAACGACCCTACTTCGTATTTTAGCTGGAGAAATTGAGGCTGATGAAGGCGAAGTTCGCTGGGGTGTCACAACATCACAATCTTACTTCCCTAAAGATAATTCTGAGTACTTTGAAGGTGTGGACTTAAGTCTTGTTGAATGGTTGCGTCAGTATGCACCACCAGAAGAACAGACTGAAACATTCTTAAGAGGCTTCTTAGGTCGCATGCTCTTTTCTGGTGAAGAAGCGAAGAAAAAAGCGAGCGTATTATCAGGGGGAGAGAAAGTACGCGCCATGCTCAGTAAGATGATGTTATCTCAAGCTAACGTCATTCTACTTGATGAGCCAACAAACCACTTAGACTTAGAAAGCATTACTGCGGTCAACGATGGCTTGAAGAAATTTAAAGGTTCTATGATCTTTACATCACACGACTTAGAGTTCATCAATACAATTTCAAACACAGTCTTAGACATCTCTGACAACAAGGCAATCGTTAAGGAAATTGGTTATGAAGATTACCTTGTTGAAAAAGGAATTATCAAGAAATAAGAACTTTCTGTTTACTTTGAATATTACCTTATGTATAATGACATCTAACGACAAAAACTAAATATTATTAAGATGAGGCGCATCAATCATGAGTACTCATATACTTAACTTCTGCGAAAGTGTATATGACTAAAGGGTGAGATGCCGAAATGAATGGTAGAAACGCAGCTACCACTCGTTGGATTCGTAGGTTAAGAGCTAAGGATTTGTCATTATTTTCACGGATAATGGAGTGCATCACTTGTATATAAATTTTAAACAAGTCTGGTCACCCAGGCTTGTTTTTTTTATTTACATTTTTGATTGTACTTATAAAACTAGGAGGCATGTTATGAAATTAGCAGTAGTTGGTGCAACAGGTGTTGTAGGTACAAAAATGTTAGAAATGATTGAGCAATATGAAATCCCTTTTGATGACTTGGTCTTATTTTCATCCAAGCGTTCAAGTGGTAAAGAAGTTGAGTTTAAAGGACAAACTTACATTGTCGAAGAATTAACGGAAGATAAAACAAAGGAGGGCTTTGATTATGTCGTCATGAGTGCAGGTGGGCGGGCGAGTGAAAAGTTCGCCCCACTTTTTGAAGACAATGGCGCAATCATTATCGATAATTCAAGCTTTTGGAGAATGAAGGATGATATCGATCTCATCGTTCCAGAGATTAATGAGCCTAGATTAAATAGAAAGATTATAGCGAACCCGAACTGTTCAACAATTCAATCTGTCATTGCCTTACAACCACTCTACGATATCTTTGGTATCAAGCGTGTCCATTACGCAACTTACCAATCAGTATCTGGTTCAGGTGCAGGTGGCATTAGGGATTTAGAAGAAGGTGCAAAAGGTGAAGCACCGACAACATATCCGAAACCAATATATAACAATGTGATTCCTCAAATTGATGTTTTTTTAGAAGATGGTTATACAAAAGAAGAAGTCAAAATGATTGATGAAACGAAAAAGATTCTTGGAAATGATGATATTCAGGTCACTGCAACTTGTGTGAGAGTACCGGTGATTTCAAGTCACAGTGTTCAGATTAATGTGACTTTAGAAAAGAGAGCAACAGAAGAAGAAGTTAGGAATGCTTTTAGAAACGTACCACACATTGTCTTGATGGATGATCCTAAAAATGGTGTCTACCCTACACCGTTTGAAGCATCCCATAAAAATGAGATTTACGTCGGTCGTATTAGAAAAGACCCAACGCTCGAGAACACCTTCCACGTATGGTGTGTCGGAGACAACTTACTTAAAGGTGCCGCACAAAACACAGTTCAAATTCTTAAAACGCTAATCGATAATAAATAAGGAGCGGATAAATATGACCCATATTTTTGAAGGTATTGGTGTTGCAATGACCACCCCATTTTCGAATAATCAAGTGGATTATGAAGCATATAAAAATCATATTGAATTTTTAATCGAGCACAACGCACAAAGTTTAATTATCAATGGTACAACAGGAGAATCCCCTACCCTTTCAGATGATGAAATCAAAGGACTATTAAATACAGCGATTGAAACAGTGAATGGTCGTGTGCCAGTGATTGCAGGGACCGGAACAAACTCTACAGAGCGTTCAATGGCCCTATCGAAATATGCTGAAGAAGCGGGTGCTGACGCAGTCATGTTAATTACGCCTTATTACAATAAGAGTAATCAACGCGGTTTAGTGGCACACTTCACAACGATTGCAGATGCCATTAACATTCCGATTGTCTTATATAATGTGCCGTCCAGAACGAACTTATCAATTGAACCTGAGACGGTACTAGAACTCAGCCAACACAGAAATATTGTCGCTTTAAAAGATGCTGTTGGTGACTTAAACTACACAATCAACGTCTTAAACTTAGTCGATGAAAACTTTGCCCTCTACAGTGGCAACGATGATAATTTCACAGACTTTACAGATCTTGGCGGTAAAGGTTTAATTTCAGTAGTCGGCAATGTGATTCCAAAAGAATTACAAGATGTCTACGAGCGTCAAACCAATAATGACCGTGAAACCGCAAGAGCACGTTTTAAAGATTTAATGCCGGTCATCAATGCTGTACAAGTAGACGTCAACCCAATCCCAGTTAAAGCACTCACAGCAGAACTTGGTTTTGGTCAATATGAACTAAGACTTCCACTCTTACCATTAGATGAAGCAGTTAGACAGACTGTTGTTGATGTTTATCAAAGTTACAAAGAAGGTGTCAGAGTATGAAGATACTCTTGATTGGATACGGAACCATGAATCAAATTGTCAGTCGTCTCGCTAAGGAAAAGGGCCATGAGATCATCGGTGTGATTTCATCTTCGACAGATACCTACCCTAATTTTACGAGTATTGATGAAGCGGGTGCAGATGTTGCAATTGATTTTTCAAATCCTGAAAGATTGATTCCTTTGATTTCAGAAGACTTTAAAACACCACTCGTCGTTGCAACGACAGGATCTAAAGAAGAGATTGTCAGCTTACTAAAAAAGAGAGCTGAATCGTCTCCTGTGTTCTTTAGTGCCAATATGAGTTATGGTGTAAATGTCTTAAATAATTTACTTAAAAAAGCCTTAAGTGAATTGAGTGACTATGACCTAGAATTAGTTGAGCGTCACCATAATAAAAAGGTCGACGCGCCGAGTGGTACTTTAGTTAAACTGTTAGATACAGCACTTGAAGAAAGACCTGGAAGTTATCCAGTTTACGATCGATCCAGTGCTAGATCACCACGCAGTAAAGAAGAGATTGGAGTTAGTGCCATTCGCGGTGGTACGATTGTCGGTACCCATGACGCAATATTTGCAGGTCATGATGAGGTTATTGAACTGAGACACACCGCCCAGTCAAAAGATATCTTTGCAAACGGTGCAATCAAGGCAGCAGAGGCTTTGATTCATAAAGAAAATGGATTTTATAACTACAACAATATATTTTAAGGAGAAATTTACACATGGAAAAATTTACAGCAGAAGAACTTATTAATTACATTTCAGAGGCAGAAAAAGAAACACCTTTAAAGATATATATCAATGGAGATTTTTCTGATGTCACTTTTGATGCGTCATTTAAAGTATTTGGTACGAATGAATCTAAAACAATTTTTGCCGACTCAAAAGATTGGCAAGCCTTTTACCCTTCAATTGAAGACAAGGTAACGGACATTGTCGTAGAACAAGATCGTCGTAACTCAGCGATTCCACTCATGGACCTAACGAATACAAATGCACGTATTGAACCCGGTGCTTTCATTCGTGAACATGCAGTCATCGAAGATGGTGCGGTAGTCATGATGGGTGCTTCTATTAATATTGGTGCCATCGTTGGTGAGGGTACAATGATTGATATGAACGCTGTTTTAGGTGGCCGTGCGACGACAGGTAAAAATGTTCACGTCGGTGCTGGAGCAGTACTTGCTGGGGTGATTGAACCACCAAGTGCCTCACCTGTTGTCATTGAAGATGATGTATTAATCGGTGCGAACGCTGTAATTTTAGAAGGTGTTACAGTCGGACAAGGCTCAATTGTTGCAGCTGGTGCAATCGTGACTGAAGATGTACCTGAAGGTTCGGTTGTTGCAGGCACACCGGCAAAGGTCATCAAACAAGCAAGTGAAGTGACTGACTCTAAAAAAGAAATCGTTCAAGCACTTAGAAAGTTGAAATAAGATGACGATAGTATCAAATGAAGAATTAGAGTTTGTTATTAAACATAGAAGACATTTACATCAACACCCTGAGCTAAGTATGGAAGAGTTCAAGACGACAGAATATGTTATCAGTGTTCTTGAGGCACTTGATGTGCCCTACTACCGAGTGCTAGAGACCGGTGTGATTGCTGAGTTAAAAGGAAATAGTGATAAAATCCTTGGTTTTAGAGCTGATATAGATGCCCTACCGATTCAAGAAGTCAATGAAGTTTCTTATAAGAGCACAGTTGATAATGTAATGCATGCATGTGGCCATGATGGCCACACGACTGCCCTCTTACTCTTTATAAAGCGGATGAAGAAAGTGTTTGATCAAGGGGAATTAAAACACAATTGCGTCTTTATTTTTCAACCGAGTGAAGAAAGTAACGCAGGTGCAAATCTTTTACTTAAGGCATGGGAGAATAGACCGGAATTTGATGCAATATTTGGCATTCATTTAATGCCAGATGAACTAGAAGGTACAGCGCACTATAGGGATGAAGAATTAACTGCGAGTGCGAATGAGTTCCACTTTACAGTTGATGGTACAAGTGCGCACGTGGCTCAAAAACATCAAGGGCGTTCTGCACTTGAGGCAATCATTAAAATTGCCAATGAAGTTTCAAATATTCAACAGTTCCACCTGGATGGTTTAAATAGAAATATTGTACACATGGGTGAACTACAAGCAGGAGAAGCAATTAATACAGTACCAGCTAAAGCTTCTCTTAGAGGAACAATACGTACTTATGAAGAAGCGGATTTAAGTCAGATTAAAACACAGATGGCTAAAATAAAAGAAGCTTCTGAGCTACTCTACGGTGTGAGAACAGATTTAGCATATAATAGTGGGTATCCTGCGGTAAAAAATAATGGAAGTCTTAAAGGTTTAGTAGAAAAATCCTTATCGTCAATCGGCATGGAAGTGAATGACATGGAAAAACCTTACTTATTCGGTGAAGATTTTTCATTCTACGGAGAAATCGCACCGGCGTATTTTGTTTTTATCGGTTCGAGAAATATCGATCAAGGTTTCGTTACAGGACTACACACCAATACTTTTAACTTTGATGAACGTGTCCTGATTGATGTAGCGAACTACTATGAAGCAATTTTAAATCACTATTAACGGTCAGGAGTGGCGAATATGGGTGGCGTATTTCAAGTCGATCAGGCTGAATTTATTGAACAAGCAAAACAATTTCAGCTAGAGGGTCAAACGATTGCAGTTGTAAAAAATAATGCATATAACTATGGTTTAGACTTCGCGGTAAAGGCCTTTGCCATAGCAGGCATAGATTATTTTGCAACGACTTCAATTGAAGATGCAATTTATATCAGAAAAATTTGTGGGCAGAAGGTTAATATCTTTCTCCTAAACCCGACAACTGATTTTAAGCGGGTCAAACAGCATCGACTTGAGATTACCCTACCTTCTCTTGACTATTATATGTCCTATAAGCATGACTTAGTGGATATTGACTTACATATTGAATTCGAGGGACTATTTAAGCGCTCAGGATTCGCTAAAATCAATGAGGTCGAAGCATTTTTAAACGATGCAAAAGCGAATGATTTTGACTTAAATATTAAGGGACTATGGACACATTTCGGTTATGCTGATGAATTTGATGGTGTATACGAAAAGGAAAGACAGCTATGGCTGGATTTTGTAGAAGGTGTTTTTGAACTCGGGATTCATCCATCCGTTGTTCATGCACAAAATAGCGCGTCATTTATGCGTGATGGTCTGCTTAATAATCATAGTCATGTTCGATTAGGTATCGGCTTATATGGTTCTAAACCATTTGAATCATTAGACAGTAAAGACTTCATTCAAAGTGTTTCTGTCACTGCCCCAATTGTCCAAATTAGGCAATTAAAAGCGGGTGAATCACTTGGTTATAGTAAAGCATTTACGGCGACTGAAGATTGTAAGGTCGCTATTGTTGATATCGGCTATGGTGATGGTATTTTAAGAGAAAGAATTAAACATGGCTGTGAAATTGGTGGTCGTTCATATGAGATTGTTGCCTTGATGATGAGTCACATGGCAGTCTTGGTTGATGATCACGTTAAGATGCACATGCCGGTTTACTTATATGGTAAGAGCCAAAGAATCGACCACTTTACAGCACTAGGAGTCGGTGCAAACTCAGAACAACTCGGTGCTTTTAATTACAACTCGATGAGGAGAGAAATTGTTTATGACGACTGAATACGAAAACGGACAATTAATGATGCGAGGCCATAAAATCGCAGACCTTGCAAAGGAATATGGTACGCCGTTAATAATCTACGATGAAGATAAAATGACTTCAATGATGAATCAATATCATCAAATTTTTAAATGTCATCAAGTCCCCTACTCAATTCCCTATGCCTCTAAAGCATTTTCAAGCATTCAGATGATCAAACTCCTAAAGCGTCAAGAAATGGAATTGGACGTTGTATCAGTTGGAGAACTCTATACTGCAATAGAGGCAGGTTTTCCAGTAGAAGATATTCACTTTCATGGTAATAACAAGACGCCATTTGAAATCGACTATGCGATTAAAGCTGGTGTACGATTTTTCATTATCGATGCGATAGATGAAATTGGCTTGATTAATGAGCTGGCTAAAGACCTATCTGAAACCGACCGAATCAATGTCTTAATTCGTATCAATCCAAGTGTTGAAGTCAATACACATGAGTATATTTCAACCGGCCAAGAAGACAGCAAATTTGGTTTATCCTTATCGAACGGTGCAGCTAAAACGGCAATTGATTTGATTCAGAAAAGTGATCATTTAAGCTTTAAAGGTCTACACTACCATCTAGGCTCACAGCTGTCAGAGAGTCGACCGTTCATTAATGCGATTACCAATGTCTTTACTTGGCTAGATGAAGAAGATATCAATATTGAAATCTTAAACATGGGCGGCGGTTACGGTGTGAAATATACACAAGATGATGTGCGTTTTCCGATAGAGTCCGGATTTGATGAGATATTAACGCATTTAAAAGAAACTTTGGAAGCTTCTAATCGTCCAGTGCCTCACTTAATGATAGAACCAGGTCGTTCTATTACCGCAGAAGCTGGGCTTACAGTATATGAAGTGGGTACTATAAAAAATATCCATGGTATTAGTAAGTACGTATCCATCGATGGAGGTATGAGTGATCATATTCGTACGCCCCTTTACGGTGCAGAATACGAAGTCATTCCAGTAAAACTTAGAGATGATAACGCACAAGTCTCAACACATGTCGTCGGTAAATTATGTGAATCCGGTGATGTTATTGGTAAGCACAAGATGTTACCGCACGACTTAAAACGTGGGGATCTCCTGGCCGTTAAGTCAACAGGCGCCTACCATTACTCCATGGCTTCGAACTATAATCAAATGCAAAAACCAGCAGTGATTTTTGTTAGCGATTCAGGTGTTCGAGAAGTCATTAGACGTCAAAGTTTACCACAGTTAATAGAAAATGATGTGCGATGATGTCACACCTCCAAAATGTTAAATTTGGAGGTGTTTTTCTGAGAACACTGAAGATTTGTTGAACAAATACGATCTCGCCTTTCGTATCATCATGAGCATACTACTCGTATACTCTGCGATTAGTATATTCTCGTCAATTATGGGTGGATTGCTTGGGTTAGTGTTGTTGGAATGGTGAAGAGATATCGACATACCCATTCTATTGAGTTGGAATGGTGAAGAGATATCGACATACCCATTCTATTGAGTTGGAATGGTGAAGAGATATCGACATACCCATTCTATTGAGCTGGAATAGTGATGAGATATGGACATTCCCATTCTATTGATTTGGAATGGTGATGAGATATGGACATTCCCATTCTATTGAGTTGGAATGGTGATGAGTTATCGTCATCACCATCCACATGAGTCAGAATGGTGATGAATTATCGACATCACCATCCACATGAGTCAGAACAGTGATGAGGGTCTGTCATCACCATCCAATCAACTTTCTCACTACTTTTCAGTTAATTCATCTATTTAATATGGTTTTTATACCTAATATTAAAGTTGGGTGATTGAGTTGCCATATCAAAATTAAAGTATTTTAAGGTATAAGTGCTATGATTACCCTTTTTGTTTTGGAAACAATGCTCTAAAAGTACCCGCCTTACTACATCTGCGGAAATTTCATAATCAATAAAGGCCATCAAATCGTTTCTGGTCATTTCTTCTTTGTAGAACAAGAATTTATAGTCGCTCATTGCTCTCAGAAGATGCGTTTCATTACTTTCAATTGACCCACACTTATTACAGACAAGATGAAATCTTTTTCTATTTAAGTTAAAGTGACCACATGATCCGCAGTAAAGACCGATTTTTATGCGGGTTTTATCAGTTGAAGGGTTGAAATATGGATTTTCTACTGTATATTGGCTGAGCAAACGAGAAATGTAGTCAGCCTTATTCCCTAAACGCTGGCTTGAACGATTGAGCTGTCGGAAGTATTCACGCATGCCAGAGCGTAAAATAATCTTATTACAGTTTGAAGAATCATCGGTCCGTAGCACTAACGAGTCGTTAGGAAATACCAACTTCCCACTTATATTAAAATCACTCTGCCCTGAATTTCTTAGATCCATTAATTTTCCTAGTGACCGGTTGAGTTGACTAAAAGCATCGTTTGGCAATTGATAGTTATTATTGAACCAAGTGCCATTTTCAATTGTGTAATTCCCAGTAAAATTTTTAACTTCGTTACTAATAATGCCTTGGTCAGTGATGATAAGCGTGTCGTACTGGGTACAAGAATTACCAATCTGAAGATAAAGATCTCGGTATATGTACAAGTAATCATGACCCATACGGTCAAAAATCCTGTCATACAGGCACTCACCTTCATAACCCTTTATAGCATTTTTGTATTTAAAATCCTCACTTTTCGTTAATTTAACACGTCGATTCAAGGCTTCATAATGTAGTAATTCATGGGGTTTATTTCTACTATTTATAAAAATTGCTATCCCTCCTAAAAGTCCATCTACTCTATATATACAAAAAAAAGCAGCTTTTCTTTTTTTCGGACAAGTTTATACAAATTTTATAAAATTGCTTAAGTTTTCACCTCTCTTAACCGATAAAAGTTAAATTTCCCCAAAAATATATTTCAATAAGTCTTACTTAAGTAAATAAGCACAAAAAAATAGGACCCCAATAACTGGGATCCTGTAGTTTACAAATTATTCTAATGAATCAATTTATAATTATAGTTTAGCAACGTTAGCAGCTTGTGGACCGCGGTCGCCTTCAACTACTTCAAATTCTACTTCTTGACCTTCTTCAAGTGATTTGTAACCTTCTTGGTTAATAGCTGAGAAGTGTACGAATACATCGTTTTCGCCTTCAACTTCGATGAAGCCGAAACCTTTTTCTGCGTTAAACCATTTTACTGTACCTTGTTTCATTAATAAAATCCTCCAAAAGACGTTAATTATCAATAAGCATAACTTACTGATAATTCATATTATACAAGAAGGATTGTTATATTGCAATCTCATTTTCAGGACTTTTCTTTAATTGTCTTCATAGTTGAAAAATTCATTATTTTTAGTCATCAATGGCGTATAGTAAATTTGCATATCTTCTTCGCAGTCTTCGCAATACTCTATATCACAAGCATTGAAAAAAGCAATAATATTATATTTTCCTGTTATATGGCTATTATACTTTTGTTTCATCTCGTCGATGATTGTATTGTATGCGTGCAAGAGATTATTTAAGTCAGTCGCCTGATACCGTTTGATGATATCTTCTTGCCAACCATCAAATAGCCACCAACCTTCATAATCAGCCTTTATGATTACAACTTCATACATGTTTAAAACTCCATTTCACTAGCCTATCGTTGAAATCATTATAAACGCGAATAATTAGCATTATCAAGCATTACGCTTTATAATTGTAATAAATAGCCACATTTTATTAAGGAGTTTTGAACGATGAAAGGTAACTATTCTCATTTCATTGCTTCTGTGATCGCCGTACCTATAGGACTGATTACCTGGGTACTCTCCTCAAACATATTTGACATTCATATGTTTCTCGATGTAGTGCTAGGTATAGGTGGTTTTGGTGCATCCTACCTCCCCTCACATCGAATCGCTCACAATAAGCATTTAGAAGAAATAAACTTAACGAATAGTGAATATAAATATATCAAGAGCCAGTTACATCAGGTTGATGAACAGATGAAAAGGCTGAGATCCAGCTATATGAATATTCGTTCGATCAAAGATGCAAAATTAATTTTTGAAATCAATAGAATAATTAAAACAATCATATCTTCAGTTGAAGAAGAGCCTCGGAAGTTTTATCGAGGTCAACAGTTCTTTCACTCTAACTTAGAGTCTGCAGTTAATACGATTGAAAAGTATTTATATTTATATAAGATGCCGGGTAAATCTAAAAATGAACGTATCCAATTACATGAAACCCGCCTTTCGCTATTAGAGCTGAAAAGAACTTTACAATCGAATTTATCTTACATGAATCAAGCGAGTTATAATGATCTCGATATAGAAAGAGAAATTATTAGAAGAAATGCATCGAGATCAAAAAAACGCCAAGCAATGTTAGGTAACAAGCTTGATAAGGAAAAAGTAAATCTAAAACGTGAAGAAAAAGAAGATGAAATACTATATCGAGGTGAACAGAATGACGGAAGATAACTTAAAAAATGAACTATTAAAAGACCCATTTAAAAGTATAAATGAACCTGGTGAACAGGATGACTTCGTACTCCAAAAGGAAGTTCAACCAGAGACAAATAGTCAATCTAATTCAGTACTGACGACTTTTCAAGATCAGTTCTCAGAAGAGGATTTAAAGACAATCAAAGACATCAAAAACAAGATTCAACCGCTTGATAACGATGCCTTGATTACTTACGGTGCGAATGCACAGCAGGCAATGTCTAAGTTCTCTCACCAAATGTTAAATGAGGTTCAATCAAAAGATGTTGGGCCGATCGGTGATACGCTTGAAGATTTGATGAAGAAGCTTAAAGAGATTGACCCTGAAGAGTTAACGAATGAAAAAAGTAACATCTTTAAGCGTATGTTCGGTAAAGTCAAACGCTCAGTCAATGAGATGATCTCAAAACACCAAAGTATTGCTTCACAAGTAGATCGTATCTCAATCCAACTTGAACATGCTAAAGAAGTATTGGTTAAAGATGTGAACATGTTAGATGGTCTTTATAACCAAAACAAAGATTACTTTGATGCCATTAATATTTATATTGCAGCGGCTGAACTTAAAAAAGAAGAGCTTGAAAATGAAGAGCTACCAAGACTTAAAAAGAAAGCAAATGAATCGAATAACCAGATGGATGTTCAAGATGTGAATGATATGATGCAGTATGTAAATCGTCTTGAAAAACGTATACACGATTTAAAACTGTCTAGACAAATCACATTACAATCTGCACCTCAAATTCGTATGATTCAAAATATTAATCAGACCTTAGCGGAGAAAATTCAGAGTTCAATTTTGACTTCTATTCCATTATGGAAGAATCAAATGGCGATTGCCCTGACCCTACTTCGTCAAGAATCGGCATCTAAGGCACAACAAGAAGTGACGAATACAACCAATGACTTATTAACGAAGAATAGCGAAATGCTTAGACAAAATTCACTGAGAACAGCAACTGAAAATGAACGTGGTATTGTAGATATTGAGACATTGAAACTGACTCAGGAGAATCTTGTATCCACAATTGAAGAAACATTAAAAATTCAGTCCGAAGGTTCACAGAAGCGTAAATCAGCTGAGGCTGAACTTGTAACAATGGAAAAAGAATTGAAGGAACGACTCTTACAATTAAAAGATGAATATAGATATTAATTAATAACTATAATAATCGACACAAAAATGGGAGCTAGCAAAATCGCTAGCTCCCGTTTTTTATGTTTTAAGAGTACTCTACTTTTGGTTTATTCAGTGCGATAACATAACCAAGAATGTAACCGACAATCATGAATGGTAGCCATTCAAAACTTGCACTAAACAGAGGTAATACTTCTAGCCAATCCATTGTCAGCCATCCGTTTCGGTGAATAACTGAAAGAATAGAAAGAATTGCAACTAATAATACTGGAATTTGCAAACTCAGTTTTGGTGATGGTACAAAGTATGTTAGCACTAGTAGGACGACTGTTGTCATTGCAACAGGATAAATAATCGACAAAATTGGAACGCTTGTTGCAATAACTTGGTCTAGACCTTGGTTGGCAAGACCAAATGAAATAAGTACGAATAAGACAACCCATACTTTGTAAGGTACTTTAGGTAAAATGCTATTAAAGTAGCCAGATACAGAAACTATCAATCCAGTTCCAGTAGTTAAACAAGCTAAGAATACTATAGTACCTAATAAGATTGGTCCAAAAATACCAAAAATATCAGAACTCATGAAAGTCAGTAAGAACGTACCTAAGTTTTGGTCATCAACAGCTGCCCCGCCGAGATCAACTTTGTTCGCTAACCAACCGAGTGAGATGTATATGACACCTAGTAAAATCGCTGCTAGAAATGCTGACTTGATTGTGCCAAACAGCAAATCCTTTCTATTGGTAATTCCAAGTTGACGAATAGAATTTAAAACTAAAACACTAAAGGCAATTGCTGCGATTGCATCCATTGTTAAATATCCCTCTGTGAAACCAATAGAGAAAGGTGAAGTCGCTTCAAATGTTTCATTTGCAGGATTAATTGGATTATTAAAATATGCAATACCTGCAAAGATAATTAATAAAACAATACTGATTAATAGTAAAGGTGTTAATACTTGCCCAATACTATTAACGAGTGAGCCTGGTTTAATACTAAGTAAAAATACGATAATAAAGTACACAAGTGAAAATATTAATAACCATAATCCAGTATTTTCACTCAAGAACGGTACTACTGCCATTTCATAAGCTGTTGTTGCTGTTCTTGGAATGGCAAAGAATGGTCCAATCGTTAAATAAATAACAACTAGGAAAATTACTGCAAATGCTGGATGTATATTTTTAAGAGACTCTCTATATCCATCTTTTGAAATTGAACCAACAATGACACCTAAAAGTGGTAAACCTACCCCAGTTAAGACAAAGGCAATAATTGCTGTCCAGAAATATTCTCCGCTAGAAAAACCGAGAGCAGGTGGAAAAATTAAATTACCTGCGCCAAAAAACATGGCAAACAGGGTGAAACCTACCATTATGACTTGCTTCGTACTCATATGCATCCCTCATCTAAAAATTAGTATGCAATTAGTCTACACTAGAACGTATAAAAAATCTATGAGTTATTTAAATTATCTGAATTATTTTCTAAGAAAAGTAAGTTTTGTAATATCCAGCAGGCTTTCCTGAATTGTCTATAACAAAAATATATTCTTCAGTTTCGTTAATGACTCTATACTCCTTACCTACAGTTAACATATCAGAGACTTTAAACTTTTCTGCATCTGTATGTTTAACTGTGACAGTACCTAGATTATTATCTTGCCAATTTTCTTGAATCATATTATTCCTCCTATAAAAAAGAAAAGGTATCCCTTGGATACCTTTATCTTTAAAAGTATTTAATAAATTAACCTTCTAGTAACAGGTCTTCTGGATTTTCGATTAATTCTTTAACAGTTTTTAAGAAGCCAACTGATTCTGCACCGTCAATGATTCTGTGGTCATAGCTTAATGCAATGTACATCATTGGGCGGATTTCAATGTCATCTCCAACCGCGACTGGACGTTTTTGGATTGTGTGCATACCTAAGATTGCAGCTTGTGTACCATTGATGATTGGTGTAGACATTAATGATCCAAATACCCCACCGTTAGTAATTGTGAATGAGCCACCTGACATTTCATCAAGAGAAAGTTTCTTCTCTCTCGCTTTTGTTGCGAGGTCAGCAATATCGTTTTCAATTTCAGCAAATGTTTTTCTATCTGTGTTACGTACTACCGGTACAACAAGTCCTTCTTCTGTAGATACAGCAATCGATACATCAAAGAATTCTTTATAAACTAAGTCTGTGCCATCAATTTCAGCATTTACAGCTGGGTACTTACGAAGTGCGGCTGTTACAGCTTTAGTAAAGAATGACATAAAGCCAAGTTTAGTACCATCATTACGTTCCATGAATGATTCTTTTTTGCGTTTTCTTAATGCCATAACATTCGTCATATCTATCTCGTTGAATGTTGTTAACATTGCAGTATTTTGAGAAACATCTAATAGACGTTTAGCAATGGTTTGTCTACGGCGTGACATTTTTTCACGTCTAACTGGTTTTTCAGGTGTTGTATTTTGTTTCGTCTCAGCTTTAGGTGCTTCTTCTTTTTTAGCAGCAGGCTGACTTGAAGCTTGACCGTGATTTTCAACATCTTGGCTACGTACAAGACCGCGTGGATCAGCAGCATTGATGTCTGAAAGGCTAATGCCTTTTTCACGTGCAAGTTTTCTAGCAGATGGTGTGGCAACGATTGTACCATCTTCAGTTTTCACAGTTGTTGTTTCTTCTTCTTTTTCTTTAGGTGCTGAAGTAGATTCTTCTTTTGCTTCAGCTTTAGGTGCTTCTTTTTCTGAACTTTCTTCTTTTGCAGGTGCACCACTACCCTCACCGACTACGGCAATGACTTGACCAACTTCTACAGTGTCACCTTCTTCAGCTTTAATTTCTGAAATGACACCAGCTTCTTCACTAACAATTTCTACGTTTACTTTATCAGTTTCTAATTCAAGGACGTTTTCACCTTTTTCTACACTGTCGCCTACTTGCTTAAACCAAGTAGATATAGTTCCTTCTGTAATTGATTCTGCTAATTCAGGCACGATGATTTCAGCCATTTATATAATACCTCCTATTATTTTAAAGCGTTCTCGATGATACTTTGTTGTACTAGTTTGTAAGATCCACCGTTACCTTCGGCTGTTGAAGCACTTGGTTTTCTTCCTACATAATTTAATGTCGCTTTAGATGGTACGATATCGAGCAAGTACGGTAGAACGAAGTGATATGCACCTTGGTTTTGTGGCTCTTCTTGAACGAAGCGTACTTCACTAAGATTCGTTAAGCCAGATAAGACTTCTTTAATTGCCTCGCTTGGGAATGGATATAGCTGTTCAAGTCTAATGATGAGTAATTCATCGTTAGGTGATTCGTTTTTCGCTTCTGCTTCAAGTATATCTACAGCGACTTTACCACTTGCAATTACAACAGTTTTAACTTTAGTTTTCTTGTATTCCGGAACAATTATTTCTTTGAATTGACCGTTTACAAATTCACTTACAGGTTGGCTCGCTGTTGAGTTTCTAAGTAAACTCTTAGGTGACATTACAACGAGTG
This sequence comes from Jeotgalicoccus sp. ATCC 8456, assembly GCF_016313225.1. Classification (NCBI taxonomy): domain Bacteria; kingdom Bacillati; phylum Bacillota; class Bacilli; order Caryophanales; family Staphylococcaceae; genus Jeotgalicoccus; species Jeotgalicoccus sp. ATCC 8456. The sequence goes on from NZ_CP066224.1 coordinate 316,855, forward strand.
GACGCATTTTTTCAGTGTTCAAGTATTTCGCTTGTCTACGTAAAATGTGGAAGTAGTTTGCACTACTAGACAAGTTAACCACTGTCATATTATTTTCTGCACATAGCTGTAAATACTTCTCTAAACGTGCAGATGAGTGTTCAGGACCTTGTCCTTCTTGAGCATGTGGTAGAAGTAAAGTTAAGGCAGTTCTTTCACCCCATTTAGAGTGGGCACTTGACATAAATACATCAAAAATTGCTTGGGCCATGTTGGAGAAATCTCCGTATTGTGCTTCCCAAATTGCCATAGCTTCATTGTTCTCAACGTTGTAACCATACTCATAAGCAACAACCGCCATCTCAGTTAATGGTGAGTTATAAAGTTCAAATGATGCTTTAGAATCACTGATGTTGTGAAGTGGTGTATGTCTTTTACCTGTCTCTGGGTCATGTAAAACAGCATGACGTTGAGCGAATGTACCACGTTCTGCATCTTCACCTGTAAATCGAATTGGCGTACCGTCTTGGTTAATTGTTGCAAATGCAAGGGCTTCAGCATGTGCCCAGTCAACAAGTGCTGTGTCGTCTTCAAATGGTTTCTTACGACGATCTAAAACATTACCTAATTTCTTAAGTGGTTTGAAGTCCTCCGGGTATGTTAACAGCTCTTCATTGATCTTCGCTAATCTCTCTCTAGAGATTTCAGTTTCTTGATCATTTGACTGTCCTTCTAAGATTTCATCAGGTGTCTTGATATCTTTAGTGACAATCGTATCATCTTTGTTGATCTTGTCATGTTCCGCTCTTAATTCATCTTGAATTGCTTGCATAATCGATTCTTTGTCTTCTTTTGTTAAGACACCCTCTTCAACAAGTTGATCACCGTAAAGATTATCAATAGTTGGATATTCATGAACTTCATTATAAAGTTTAGGGTTTGTTGTCATTGGCTCATCCATTTCGTTATGACCATAACGACGGTAACCAATCAAATCAATTACAAGGTCTTTTTTGAATTTCTGACGATATTGTATTGCAATATCAATGACGCGTAAAACATATTCCGGGCGGTCAGCATTGACGTGGAATACTGGCATATCAAAGCCTTTAGCGATATCAGATGCATATAGTGTTGAACGTGCATCCCACTCCTCTGTTGTAAAGCCAATACGGTTATTCGTAATGATGTGAAGTGCCCCACCAACCGTATAGCCTGCGAGGTTTGATAAGTTCATTGATTCAGGGTTAACACCTTGTCCAGGGAAGGCTGCGTCACCATGAATGATCACACCAAGTGAATTATCAGTATCATGTACTGCTTTACCACTTTGGTTTGTTGAATCTTGTTGTGCGCGCGTACGTCCTTGGACAACGGGTCCAACAATCTCTAAGTGTGATGGGTTATTAGCAAGTGTAACAGTCTGTGTGATTCCTTTGTCTGTTCTTGTTTTCACACCACCTAAGTGATATTTAACATCGCCCATCCAACCATTCGTCAATTCTAGTGAACCGTCTTCTGGTAAGAATTTCATTGGGTCGGTAGACATAAATTCACTTAACATCATAGCGTAAGGTTTTTGTAATGTATGTGTGAGTACATTTAAGCGACCACGGTGTGCCATTCCAATTTGTAGATGTGGAATATTTTCATCCGCCATGCGTTGTAATAAGTGATCTAACATGGGTACAAGTGAGTCTACACCCTCAATAGAAAAACGTTTTGCACCAACAAAGTTTTTGTGAAGGTATTTTTCAAATCCTTCTGTTTTAACAAGTTCTTTAAACAGATGAAGTTTTTCTTCTTCTGATAAATTCACTTCGCCTTCACTTTCAATAGCGTTTTGTAACCATTCTCTTTCCTCGCTATTGTTGATGTGCGTATATTCATAAGATAAAGGAGACGTGTAAACCTGTTCTAAATAACGTGCTGCATCCAAGGCATTATCGAACTTATCAGCCATCGCTTCTGATACGATACTTGCTGGTAGAGCTTCTAAATCCGCATCCTGGAAGCCGTATGCATTGAAATCAAAATCTGGTGCATTATCAATTTCTGGAGCATATACTGGATACACATCGGCTTTTAAATGACCATATTGACGAACGTCGTTTAGCCATTGTAAAATCCCTTTAATCTTGTCTTGTCCTGCAGCAGATAACTGCTTGCCGTCCTGACGAGTATTACCTTCCTGATCAGTTGAAATGTTATCAAAAAGATACTTCATTTCATCTGATACTGAATCTGGGTCATTCTTGTACATGTCAAAATATTCAAGAATTAAACCAAGATTTGTACCAAATCTAAGTGGTGCATTCTCAAATTCTCTTTCTTGCATTGTACTGCCACCTCGTTTTATTTTTTTAATACTCTTTATACCTAAACTTTACCATTTTGTGCCTCTTCTTTAAAGCACGAACATTGATAAGTGTAAATTTAATCTCGCTTATTTTTGAACTTTTGGAAATTTGATATGAACAGTGGTCGATTGACCTTCAACACTAGAAATCCAGACCTGTCCACGGTACAATTCTGCTACTTTTTTAGCAATAGAGAGACCGAGTCCATTGCCACCTTGTTGACGACTTCTTGATTTATCAACGCGGTAAAAACGATTAAACACTTGATCGATTTCATCTTTAGGAATACCGATTCCACTATCGCTTATTTCAATCAATACATCACCCTTATTATCAACTTCAGTTGATACTGTGATATGTTTGTTTTCTTTATCGAATTTAATGGCATTATCTAAGAAGATAATGAGCATCTGTTCAAAGTGATAGTTGTTGATAGGATACATAAGATTCGCCTTAGTAAAGTCGGTTGTAAACATGTAGTCTGGATGCACTTTTCTAAGGCTTGATAAACGACTTTCAATCTCATCATTAATGTTAACCAAATCGGGTTGTACATACTCAGAACCTTCATTTTTAGTCAGTAGTAATAACTCTTCAACTAGACGATTGATTCGCTTTAATTCATCTATAGAGATACCGAGTGACTCATCGAGTACTTCAGGATTATTTCTCCCCCATCGATTGATCAACTGTAGGTGACCCTGAATAATTTGTAGGGGTGTTCTAAGTTCGTGTGAAGCATCTTCAACGAATTGCTTTTGCTGATTATAGGATTCCTCTAGGGCATCCATCATATTATTAAAGGATTCAATCATATAGTCTGTTTCAACAATATTCGTTTTTAGTTCCAAACGTTCAGCAAAGCCTTGGTTTTCAATCTTTTTCAGTTGATTGGTAAATCGACCGATGGGTTTAACCATCTGGATTGAAAAGAAGTAAGAAATAACAGACGTAAACGTGATAGATAAGAACCCGATAATTGTTGCGATGAACAGCATCATTCGAATAATTGTATTATACTCATTGAGCGGATGGATGACTGCAACATAGCCATGCCAAAAATCAGATTGAATCATCTGAGTCGCAACTAAATAATCATCCCCCTCAATACTTTTCTCATTAATCAAAGGGTTGTCCGATTGCTGGAAATCCAATTCAAAATACAATTCAGAACGCGCTGGCCATCTGTATACTTCCTCACCACTTAATGTATATAAAGCCATCTGTTGGTTGTCAATTAAGCTAGAGTATATGTCTCGCTCAGTAATGGTATTAAAAGCTTGATTGGCATAGAGCGTACTCACATCATCCAATGCCCTTGAAACAGATCGGTATTCTTGATCTTTTAAATAAACACTCGTGGCATAAATTAAAAGTGAACTAAATAAAAGATAGGTAATTGTAATGATAAGTATAGATAATTTTAGCCACTGGGAACGTAATGATTTGTTCGTATTCATTGTCGAATCACGTAACCGACGCCACGAACCGTTTCGATAACCTTATCCTTCTCGAAAGGTTTAAGCTTGTTTCTCAAATATCTGATGTATACATCGACGACATTGGTCTCAACTTCACTATCATAGCCCCAGATAATATCTAAAATCTGTTCTCTTTTCATAACAATACCAGTGTTCTTAGCAAGTAAATAAAGTAACTCATGCTCAGTTTTTGTCAGTTCAATCGGCTGATCATCAATCGATACAGTATAGGCGGTTGTATCGATTTGGATGCCATGTAATTCAACTGTGTCATGGTTCACTTCAACAGATTGGTTTCTACGCATTATCACGCGAAGACGCGCCAGTAACTCTTCTATTTCAAAAGGCTTAACAATATAATCATCTGCACCATAGTCTAGGCCGACAACCTTATCATAGGTCTCCCCTTTTGCTGTAATTATAATAATCGGCGTATTCTTCGTTTTTCTTAATTTACGACACACTTCTAGTCCATTCAGCTTTGGTAACATTAAGTCTAAAAGAATGGCATCGTAATCATTATCATAAGCAAGATTAAAACCTTCTTGCCCATCTTCTGCAATCGTTACTTCATAGCCTTCATGGCTTAATTCTAATTCGATAAAACGTGCTAAATTCGTTTCATCCTCTACTACTAATATTTTCGGCATCTTTACCCACCTCATTTTCTATAATATTATCATGAAAATGAAAACTAAAGAAATATGAGCATCAGTCATAAATACATATACATAAAAGTAAAAAAAGGGGCTGGGACAAAAACTCTGAATATATAGGGAAATAATAAATTATAATAGAAAAGCCGGACGTTAGACTTCTAGGGGAATAGCATCTGCGTGAGACTACAGGCTCACGCGATGCCCCAGAAAAGCTAACGTCCGGCTTATTATATGAAGGGAATTGTTTTGTCCCAACCCCTTTTTTACGATATAAAGATTAACTCACTATAGTAGATGGCGTTTCCATCATATAGCTCTGTTGTTTAATTAATAAGTTCTTTTTAACTTCAGGCCATTCGTCATCGATAATTGAATAGATAATCAGATTTCTAGGAACACCGTGTAGTGCACGTTCCTTTCTTATAATGCCCTCTTTTGTAAAACCAATGCGTTCGATCGCTTTGTTCGAACGCTCATTTCTTTCATCTGCTCGTACTTGAACCCGCATGAGGTTCAATACCTCAAAACAATATTCGAGTAATAGGAATTTGCTGTCGGAGTTAATGAAGGTGCGCTGGGCTTTAGTACCAAACCATGATGCACCGATTTCACAGCTCTGACGCTCGTAATCAATATGTTGGATTCTCGTCGAGCCAACGACTTCTCCTGTAGATTTTAAGACGACAACAAAGGGAATTGTATTCATCTCACCACGTAAGTCTATGGCACTTTGAATCCATTCACGCATTGTATCTTCTGTAGTCGCTTGAAAAAGCATATAAGTCCAAATACTGTCATGGTTTATTGCCTGTAATTCTTCTGCATGACTGAGTTGCATCGGAAGAAGTCTAATTCTGTCGTTTTCAAGTGTGATGTTTTCATATAAATTTATCACCATAAAATCACCTGCCGTCTTAAAATATTTCTAAAGCAAATCCATTATAATTCGCCTACTCACCTTTAGCAATCAAAAAAAATTACGGCTCCGATCTTAAAATCGAAGCCGCTTTTTAAACTTGTTGTGCATGAGCGCACTGGTGCCAAAAACAACGGCAAGACCGATGATGACACCGGCTAAGACGTCGGTTGGATAATGGACACCGAGGTAAACTCTTGAAGACGAAATCATCAAGATGAAGGTAGCGCAAATGGTCATTAATAGCGCCTTATTATTTAAATTTGTTTCTTTTATGACGTGAGCAACGGAACCAAAAAATATGGTGGAACCGACTGCATGGCCGCTCGGAAAACTGAAACCTGAGATTTCAATTAATCTTAAAAAGCTTGGACGTTCTCTATCAAAAGAATTTTTTAATACTGGGATTAAAACTGTTGAAATCAACATTGAAATAATGAAAAACAGTGTATGAATTTTAAGTTTATACAGCATTAAGATAGAAATCATTATTAATGACATAACAATCATAGATAAAAGTTCACCAAGCTGAGTAAAACCTAGCATTAATGCTGTGGTAATGAAGCTTTCAGAGGCATAGATAAATTCATAGACTTCTCGGTCGATCCAGCGGCCGAGCCTAGACTCATGGAATATTGCTATGACACCAAAAATTAAAGTGAACACTAAAAATAAGGATATTTTCTTTTGTCGGCTCACTTCTCTGCCTCCTCGATTAGCTTATCTGCGAATTCACTTGGTTGATAAGCGTGTTTAAACTGTGTCATTTTAATCGTAATTTCACTGTAATTCTCATCGATGTGTGTCAATTTATTTTGTAGGTTGTCTAGATTTAAATCATCTTCTTCAATTACTTCTGCATAGCCATGCTTTTTAAAATGCTTGGCATTTTGGATTTGATCCCCACGACTTTGATCTAAACCAAGTGGAATTAAAACCATTGGTTTTTTAGCGAGCAGAAATTCAAAAATTGCATTTGAACCTGCTCTTGAAATTACAACATCAGAAATTGCGAGTAGATGCTTTAAATCCTCATCTGCATACTCCAGTTGAAGGTAGCGATCATGCTTCACACTGTCGTTTTTGTTTCCCTTACCCGTAAGGTGAATAATTTGATATTTGTCACACAGTGTCGACAAGTGACTCCATACAAATTCATTGATTTTCTTTGAACCAAGTGAGCCACCCATTATTAATAGAACTGGCGTTTGACTTGTGAAATGGCTGATCTCATAGCCAGTTTCGTTATTACCAGTATTCAGTTCTGTTCTTAATACTGGTCCTAAGTATTCTGCCTTTACGTCAGTGAAATGACGTGTTGTTTCTTCAAATGTACAGAAGACCTTAGTTGCAAATTTACTTGCAATTCTATTTGCTAATCCAGGTGTTAAGTCGGATTCATGTATATAGACAGGGACATCTTTTGCCGCTGCTGCTAAAACGACAGGGACTGAGACAAAGCCGCCCTTAGAAAAGACGAATAAGGGTTGTTCTTGTTTTAAGATTTTTTTTGCATCAGTCACACCTTTTAAAACTTTAAAGATGTCTTTAAGATTCTCAAAAGATAAATAGCGTCTTAGCTTTCCACTTGAAATTTCATGGAATGGAATATTAGTGGTGCCAATAATTTCTCTTTCTATTCCTTTTTTAGAACCGATGTAATGTGGATCTATCCCTCTTTCTATAAGTTCAGGAATAAGTAATTTATTGAGCATAACGTGCCCGACTGTTCCACCACCAGTGAGCATTGCTTTTTTATTTGTAGAAACCATAAGCGCCTCCATAATACTTGTTAATCTTAACTTTAAACTATTTAGATAAGCTCTACAAGAAAAATTCCGTACAAGATTATTGTACGGAATTTAGTCTTATTCTTCTGTCTCTTCGCTATCATCTCTAAGGTTTTGTTCTTCCTCTTCAACAACAGGAATGTGTGTGGCATTATTTCTCGCTTCTTGTTCAATTTCCATAATAGACATGTCGCTATTAATGTAATCAATTAAATAGTTGAGCTGAGCATCCTCTTCTTGGATGAGTGATCTAACATCTGAAATAATACTTGTTGTTGTTTCGCCAGTTACGATACCGTCTACTGGTAAATCGTTGGCATTTTGATAGGCTTCAACCTGACTTGTAAGTTCTTCATCGAAGGTCGAATTAAATGTTGAAATATCATAGCCGAGTGCATCAAGAGCGACTTTAATAGACAAGATTTTCTCATTTGTTTGACCTTCAGTGAACACTTCATCTTCAGTGAGCAGTTCGATTCTGTAGTGATCAGGTGTGATCAGCTCAATATCCGGTGTAATACCTTCATCTTGTACCCATGTCTTATTCGGTGTTAGCCATTTAGTATTCGTATATTTCAACATGGAATTGTCTTTAAATTCACTCGTTCTTTGTACGACACCTTTACCGAATGACGTTGTACCGACTGTTTTAATGTCGATTAAGTCAGATAGTGCACCTGTAAACACTTCTGAAGCACTTGCTGAACCCTCATTGATGAGTACATAGACTTCATCGAACTGCTCAGCATTCGGATTCTTTTCATTCTCTGTGAGGAGTTCTTGCTGATTACCTTGATTATCTTCAAGGTAAAGTGCAGTGGTGTCCTTATCAACGAATTGGTTAATTAGTGTCACTGCTTCGTTTAAGAGTCCACCTGGATTATAACGGAAGTCGATAACGAGTTCTTCTACCCCATCTTCTGCAGCTTGATTAAAGAACCTCTCAAACTCTTCAGTCGTGCCTTGTTGGAATCTGTTAACAGAGATGTGCCCGACGCCTTCAATTTCTTCATACGTTACACTATCAATGTGTATAGTATTACGGGTAATAGTGATATCACTTGGACTAGCTTCACCGCGTTGGATCGTTAAGGTGACATCTGTTCCCTTTTCTCCACGAATCAACTGGACAGCCTCAGTTGTTGTCATACCTTCTATTGACTCCCCATCAACTGCAAGAATCTGATCGCCTGGTTCTAGACCTGCCTCTTCAGCGGGCGACCCTCTCATTGGACTAGAAATTAAGATTTTGTTGCCTTCTTGCATGATTTCAGCGCCAATACCTTCGAAGTCACCTGTAATACTTTCTTCAAATTCTCCAGTCTCGTCGATATTCATATATTCACTATAAGGGTCATCTAAACCTTCAACCATACCTTTAATTGATGATTCAATTAGAGCATCTTGATCAACATCTTCATAATAGTTTTCAGTTAAAGTGTCATAGACATTATATAGCTTGGCAAATTCAGTACGCGTATCAGTGCCAACGTTAACTGCGCGCTCTTGGTTATTAGACATCGCGACAGCTGAAATCACTACGCTGATTATAATCGTCGTCAGTATAATAACGATAAACCAAAAGACATTAATCTGTAGAGATTTAAGCCTATGGCCGACATTCTTTTCATTGTTTTCTTCGCTCAACTTATGCACCTAATTTCTACTACGTATATTACTCATATATTATCAGTTTCTTTCATCAAATAAAAGAAAGAACAGTGAAATCACTGTTCTTCGATAAATGGTACTGCTGCATCAAGTGCAACTTCAATCATATCGTTGAATGTTGTTTGTCTTTCCTCAGCAGTTGTTACTTCTCCAGTTATTAAGTGGTCAGAGATTGTTAAGATTGCTAACGCTCTTGCTTTGTACTCTTGAGCGATTGTAAATAAGGCTGCTGACTCCATCTCAACTGCAAGTACACCGTAATCTGCAAGTTGTTTTGTGTCAGTCTTAGTATCATAGAATGAATCGGCAGTATAAACGTTACCTACCTTAACATCTAATCCACGCTTTTTAGCTTCATTGTAAGATGTTAATAGTAAGTCAAAGTCTGATGTTGGTGCATAAGAAACATTGTTGAAAAGTTTAGCATTTTGATAAGAATCTGTCGTTGCACTTTGGGCAATGACAACATCTCTAACTTTTACTTCTTCTTTAAGGGCACCAGCAGTACCAACACGAATTAAGTTCTTAACACCGTATTCACGCATAAGCTCGTGAATGTAAATAGATATAGATGGGACACCCATACCTGTACCTTGAACTGAAATTCTTTTACCTTTGTATGTCCCGGTATAACCGAACATGTTACGAACTTCGTTATAGCAAACAACATCTTCTAAAAATGTTTCAGCAATATACTTTGCACGTAGTGGGTCACCTGGTAGTAAAATAGTGTCTGCAATATCGCCTTGTTTTGCATTAATGTGAATACTCATCTTGTCATCTCCTTAAGATTTTAGCCATTCTTTATATTCAAAAAAACTTTCATCGAACGTATCTAATGATATATGAAGATAAGGGTTCTTTTCAAGATAATCTGAAATTTCTCCGTAATCTTTTGAGTGCTTGGGAAATGATAGATCTTCTGAAATGTGTGTTGCAAGTTTACCGATGTCCGTTTTTGCACCCACTTCAGTTTTCATATATTGGTAATATGAGCGATCTTTCATCTATTTATTTTCTTCCAACAAATTGACAAACTCACCGTAACCTTGACTCTCGAGCTCACTTTTTGGAATGAAATCAATTGCCGCTGAATTAATGCAGTAGCGAAGTCCACCTGTTTCCTTTGGACCGTCAGGAAAAACATGGCCTAGATGTGAATCAGAGCTCTCACTTCTCACTTCTGTACGACGCATACCAAAAGAAGTGTCTACATGTTCAGAAACATCCCCTTCATCAAGAGATTTAGAGAAGCTTGGCCAACCACATGATGAATCAAATTTATCTTTAGATGTGAATAGAGGTTTTCCACTTAACTTATCTACATAGATACCTTCTTCAAAATGCTTCCAGTATTCATTTTCAAATGGTGCTTCCGTTCCATTTTCTTTCATGACCTGACGTTCTAAGTCAGATAATTCTTCTACACTTTTTCTTGCCATTATTTTTCACCCCATATATTTTCTATAAATCCTTGGCGACCAGAACCTTTATAATACGCCTTGTAGTGACCTTGGTTTTTCTTGTAGAAGTCTTGGTGCTCCTCTTCTGCTGGATAGAAGTTTTTATAAGGTAGCACTGGCGTTTTAATTGGGCCAGGGAAAATGTTTTGTGAATCGAGTTCTTCTATGACTGCTTCTGCAGTTTCCTTTTGTGCTTGATCGTGATAGAAGATTGCTGGTCTGTACTGTGGACCTCTGTCTCCAAACTGACCGTTAGTATCAGTCGGATCAAATGTTTTAAAGAAGATTTCTAAAACTTCTCTATAGGAAATGATAGAGTCATCAAATTCAACTTGAACAGCTTCTACGTGATCTGTTGTTCCTGTTGAGATTAATTCATATGATGGATTTTCTTCTTCACCGTTAGAATAGCCTGATGTAATCTGTTTCACACCGTCCCACTGATCAAATGGTTTAACTAAACACCAGAAACATCCGCCGGCTAAAGTTGCTATTGTCATAATGTGCCTCCTAGAAAATGTTGTTAATTGAAAAATACCATGTGTCGGCTTCATAGTCTATTTTGTTGACTTGTAGGCCGATGCCAAAATACTGTTCAAAGATCTTCGTATCAATGATAAGTTCTTTTTTACCATCCGCCATGGTGATCCCTTCAGGTAAATCTAAAAAGGTCTTAAGTGCAGAATATAAGGTGTCTTCACTTAAGGGTAAATCCGCTAAGTTTAAGTCTGTTAATGGAATGACAATGTTGTCGCCATCAACAATTGGTGCACCTCGAACTGATGAGCGAATGGGAATGCCTAAGACCCGAGATTCAATATTGACCGTTACTCCTGATGTGTCTATGTCAACATTAAAGTTTTCATAGGGTAGATTGTCATTGATTAGTGTTTCTATTGTTTGGTTCGGTAAGATGGATGTAAGTGCTTGAGGCGAATTTTCTGTTCCCGTCAAATCACTTTCCTCATAGTCCTGGTTAAAAAATGAGGCGACAATGACAACGATAATTAGGTTGATTAAAAGTAGCGTAAAGAATAATATCATCCATAGTTTGTGCATCATACTTTACCTTCTCACAAGATGATAAAAGGTATGAGGATATATATTCTTATCATCTACTACGCCTTTTTCTTCGTCTTTAATTTCCCAATCATTCATATTATAATTCGGGAAAAATGTGTCACCGCCGAAAGTCTCATCAATGACTGTGACATACATCTCGTCAACTATATGCATGGTTTGTTCGTAGATGGTTGCTCCACCGAAGATAAATACTTTACCAGGAAGTTTTTCAATCTCATCAATGTGATGAATGATTTCAACACCATCTCTTTGATAGTTTTTATCAGAAGTTAAAACGACATTTGTCCGATTTGGTAAGGGTCTCCCTAGAGTATCGAATGTTTTTCTTCCCATGACGATAGTTTGATTGGTTGTCAGCTTCTTAACATGCTTTAGGTCATTTGGCAGTGACCAAGGCATGTCGCCATTAAAGCCGATAACATTTTGATTAGCGTGTGCAACAATTAATGCAACCATAGTGCCTCCTAAACTGCAATCGGCGCTTTAATAGCCGGGTGCGATTGATAATCTATAATTTCTAAGTCTTCATATTCCAAGTCAAATATTGATTTGTCAGTGTGAATGACAAGTTTTGGAGGGTCATAGCTCGTGCGTTCAAGCTGTGTATTGACTGCTTCAAAATGATTAGAGTAGATATGGGTATCACCAATTGTGTGAACAAACTCCCCAACCTCATAACCCGTTTCACGAGCAATTAAACAAAGCAGTAAGCTATAACTGGCAATATTAAACGGTACCCCTAAAAATACATCGCCTGAGCGTTGATAGAGCTGTAAGCTTAACTTATTTTCACTGACGTAAAATTGGAAGAGTGTATGACAAGGCGGCAGTGCCATCGTGTCGATTTCAGCTGGATTCCATGCACTGACAATATGACGTCTCGAATCAGGTTTAGTTTTAATCCCCTCAATCAAATTTTTGATTTGATCGATGGCGACGCCGTCTTTGCCTTCCCAATGACGCCATTGTTTACCGTAGACGTTACCTAATGTGCCGTATTTTTGGCTAAATTCATCATCGTTTAAAATACGTGCTTTAAATTTCGCCATTTCTTCATCATAAACTGCTTTAAAGTCCGGGTCTTTCAAGGATCGGTGTCCAAAGTCAGTCATATCTTCACCATGATAATCATTAGACTCTACATAATTTTTAAAGGCCCATTCATTCCAAATATTATTATTGTATTCAAGTAAATACTTGATGTTCGTATCGCCTCTTAAGAACCAGATTAGCTCTGTTGCAAGTAATTTAAAAGATACTTTCTTGGTCGTTAATAAGGGAAACCCTTCACTTAAATCAAAGCGCATCTGATGACCGAAAATTGATTTTGTACCTGTATTTGTGCGATCATTCTTAGTCGTTCCCGCATCTAGTATGCGTTCGAGTAACTGGTGATAAGCTAGGTCAAAGGAATTCATAAAACCACCCTTTTCTTTTATAGTTTAATTCTATATAATTAATATTAATGAATGAGTAAAACAATTAGTTTGGAGTGCTGAAGATGGAAATCTTATTTACAATTGGTTTATCTTTACTAGCATTATACATGATTAGTATGTGCATTTACGAATAAGTCATTCTAAAAGTGTAAAAAAGGAAAGGGAATATTCCCTTTCCTTTTTATTTTGCACAATGTGTATCAAAAGCGTCTTTGATGTCTGTCATAATATCTTCGATAGCTCTGTTCTCTATATCTGAACGACCTAAGAAACTTACGAGTTCCTGTCCTTTAAATAAGGCCATAGATGGACTCGATGCAGGTTCATCTATATACTCTCTTAGCGTTTCAGTTGCAGGTCTTTCTTGACCAGCGAAAACTGTTGCCAAACGGTCTGGCTTAATCGGATTTTGGCTGGCAACTGTTACTGCTGCTGGACGCGCTAAACCTGCTGCACAACCACAAACGCTATTAATCACAACAAAAGTGGTCGTATCATCATTTGCGTCTTTCATATATTGATCTACGTCCGATGGCTCTAAGAGTTCAGTAAAGTCATAGTTCGTTAGTTCTCGTCTCATCGGTTCTGCTATTTCTCTCATGTAAGCTTGATATGCATCCATACTTATCTCTCCCTGTTCTGCATTTGTTTCCACACACTGCCGAGTGCTGACTCGCCTTGTTCGATTCTCGTAATCGCCATTTCTATTTGTAATCTGACGTCATATTGAGGGTCGTTTTGGTGTGTCCTTAAAATAGGTAGACTTGATTCATCACCGGTCTCATAGATAAACATCGCTGCACGCCAACGGATGATCGGGCTTTTGTCATTTAGGGCTTGGTACATATCATCTAGCCCTTCTTTAAAGCCTAAGTCACTATAAGCATCTGCTGCCGTACGTCTAACAGGAATCGCTTTGTCTTCTATTGCTTTATTTAAATAAGGCAAGGTGTTTTTAGACTCAATCATCGCCAAGAGGCCAACCGCCATACGACGTACTTGAAGCTTTTCATCTTCTAGTGCATAAGCTAAAAACTCATAGTCACTTTCATCTGGTGTGTCGTAGTGATTTAACATATACAGACGAGTTTTCCAGTCCGGTGCATTTTTAAAGTCATCTATTGATACTTTAAAGTATTTTTTCGGTTCTGGCTGAATTTTTGCTTGAGCCTCTTTAATTAATTGATCGAGTCGCTCCATAGGGTAGAGCGCATCCATTTCTTCAGTCAACTCATCAAGGACTGCTTCGCTCGTACCATATCTGACTTGTAAATCCACCCACTTACGGCCGAAGATAATATTGTCTTCAGGAAGTGTCGCTTGTTCAACCGCCTGTGTAAATTTTTCAGATAAAGCACGACGATGTTCCTCACCATCATTTATTTTTAATTGATAAGGAATATTTTTAAACATGAGCACCTGAGCGGTCACTTCACCAAAGTTAGACTCAGGTGTTAGACTTTTTTTGAATCACTATCCGAGCCTTCGTTAAATACCGCTTCAATTTGTGGAATTAAAGTGTCCCAATCCACTTTAGGACTCTTATCTACTGATATAAAATCCATAGCATGAAAGACGCTCGTCACATCTTCTAATTCTAAAACACGCGCAATAAAAGCTGGCGTATCTTCTGTGATTTCTCTATACGTCGATGATTTCATATCGTCTTTCGGTTCACTTACAGTAATTTTCATAGTATTTGGACTTGGTGTTGGTTCTATTCTTACAATTTCCATATTGTTGCCTCCATCTATAATTTGTTACCTTGCATTTTCATTTCAATACCCACTGAGCATTCACTGATACAAAATGCATGAGCACTGGCCTTGCTGCCTTCCTCACGATTTCTTTGTTTAAGCAGGCAGCCTTTACAATATCTTTTCTCTAAGTAATTAATTTTTTCAAGTGCTTCTGTGTTCATTGTCATACCTCATTACTAAAATTCGCTAGTGACATACTTCTATTTAATAATTATAGACTTTTCTTCTCTTTATATAAACGGTCTTTTGCAATTTGATCTGCTCGACTGTTCTTCTTTCTCGGTGTATACGAAACGATAAACATATCCATATGCCGTGTCAATCCAATGACCTGATCAAAATAAAATTTAAATACTTTATTTTTGACGAAGTTTTTATCGAACGAATCAACAATAATTTTAGAATCAGTATAAACGATTAGTGAGGTAATTTTAAGTTTTAAGGCTTCTTCTACTCCAAAGGCCAAACTTGCCCATTCCGCTTGGTGGTTATCCATCTCTCCTAAGAATATGGAGGCACTGTGGTCAAGTTTTTCACCCGTAATCACAATTCCACCCGCTGAGAGCTTTGGCGACATACTAGCAGCAGCGTCAAAATACATGATTGCCATAATTATACTAACTTCAATGAACCTAAGTATTTTTCAGTGATTCTTAGGTCATAGTCCTGGAGTACTTTAATCGTTTGAGCTTCATCATAGATATAATGACTATTGGCTAGAAGCTGATCCATTTTTAAAGGCACATCCTTAATGATTTCAGCAAGACGAAGTGACATATTTAGTGACTCTAAGTCAGCCTGTATTTTGTCTTGCATTTTTGGTGTGAGTGTATCAAGTGTGTTTAGAAGATTTTCAACTGAGCCATGTGTCTGAATTAATTTTAAAGCTGTCTTCTCTCCGATACCCTGAACACCTGAATAGCCGTCGCTCGTATCACCCATCAAGGCTTTCACATCAATAAACTGCCGTGGGTGAATGCCGAACTGTTCTGTAAAAGTCGCCATATCGTAGTGATGATACTCTGTATAGCCTTTTTTTGTTAAAAGTATTTTATTGGTGTTGTTAATTAACTGTAGAAGGTCTCTATCTCCACTGACAATAGTTAAGTCATCTATATGTGTAGAGACCGTCCCTATCACATCATCGGCTTCATATCCGATGACGCCTTCTTGATGAAAGCCGAGGTCGTGCATGACGTTTTTAATCAGATCGAACTGGGGTTTTAATTCCTCAGGCGGTGCTGGACGGTTTGCTTTATAACCATCGAACCACTCATTACGAACTGATTTTGAGCCCATATCCCAGGCGATGATCACATTTTTTGCACCGGTAATTTCTAAGAGTTTAAAGGTATGTCTCAACATGCCTTGTACACCGTTTGTTGGTTGGTCTTTACTGTTATACATGAATTGATTACGAAAGCTCGTAGCAAAAAAATGTCTAAATAAGAGTGCCATGCCGTCGATGATGATAGTTTGTCCAGTCATTACTTCACTCCTCTATTATTAAATCAGTAAGATTACTATAAAGTGTTTGATCGGCTTTATAATCTTCTTCTGAAATTTCTTTTACAGGTTCTCTTAGCGCTTTATAAACTTGAGCTTTTTCATCCATAAATTGCAAATCCAGTCGTTCAAGATAGTCTTTTGTTAAGGAAACCATATCACCTTCAAGTGCCTCTATATTAATACTCGCACTTAAGTCCTTCGCTAAATCGAGTAAGGTATTTCTAAAGCTTGATGAATCCTTACGGTTTTTATAGAGTGCCTTTTCATATGATTGAAGCACAGTTTCGTCAATTTGAATTTTGGGTTCATCCGCATATGCGGTGTCTATTGATAATGAACCAGCACTACCAAATTCACCGAGACGTTCATTAAACTGTATCAATCTTTGATTTGTTAAATTATCTGCTTGTCTATAAATCGCATTAAAGGCAACGCCAGTTTCCAGTGTTAAATAGCTATCGATATTTTTACTAACCAAGGCAGAATGTTTACTCAGATAGTGCTTATCTCTCATCTCAGAAACTGTAATTAAACCTTTTAGATGATCATAGACTTGAAGTTCTAAACGTTTTGGTAGATAAGTTAAGATAATATCAATTTCTTGCTTTAATACTTTTATAAATTGCTTGGCGCTCAAGCTTTCTATCTCTGACTTTAGCGCATTTCTACCTTCAATAATTCTTTGGCGCTCTTGTCCACTATCTTCAAACTGTTTAATATTACTAGCAACAGTATTGATTAACTGATTTGTCATTTCACTTAATGTTCTTAATTGAACATTCCTTGCTTGTTGATCAGCGATTTTTCTGATGTCAGTTTTCGCTAGATCGAAGTCGTGATCACCAGATTGGATCGCTTTTTTAGAAGACACAGGATATATAACATGTTTAATCTGTAATTTATTTAAGGCATTCGCCATATAGTCGATGACTTTTTCCTTGTCGTCTTCTGACTTCATAAGATCTACCGCGTTAATAATAAAAATCAGCGGGAAATCTTCCCCTTTTAATGATTGAATATATTTCAAGAAGGTTTCGTCTGAACGTGAAAATACATGATTGTAATAAGAAACATAAATAATCATATCACTTTGACTGATGATATCTCTTGTTTCTGATGTATGTCTTTGGTTGATTGAATTGATACCTGGTGAATCAATGAGATTATAATGCTTAGTAATTTCATTAGGAATAGATACATTTGCTTTATGAATGAAGGTGGCATCCTCATCATTACTAATCATTTCTATTAAGGTATTTGTATCAAAATCTTGCTTACTATTTAGAATAGGTTCGTATTGATCGTATTTATTTAACAAGCCTCTAAGTAAGGGTTTATAAGTTTCTTGAACTTTATCAATGTTTGCTTTCATCCATTTTTTATAACCCTTTACTGTGTCATGTGTTTCACAAGATAAGGTTTGTAGTGTTTCAGTGAGATCTGCTTCTGACTTCATCTCCCCTGAACTCGACTTGTTATCGTTGATTTCTGTTATAGTCGCGGTCGTTGGATTCGGACTTGTTGTTAGACGGGCCTGACCCAGTAAGGCATTAATAAAGGTCGTCTTACCCGCACTAAAACCACCAAACACACTGATATTCGCCTTGCCAGTTTCTATTCTATGCACTTTATGATCAATTAAGTGCTTAAAGTTGTTATAGCGAGGTAAATTTTCTAGTTGTTGACTCACTTGTTTAAAATAATCAACTGAATATGTTTCATTATTATCGACAGTAAAATTATTATGTCTACTTTCTATATCTTCTTGAACTATATCTGTTGAAGTATCAATTTCGATTTCTTCTGTTAGATTCAGCTTATCTAATTCGTCATCCATATGAATATATAGATGCTGGTAGTTTTTTGTTGTAAGAGATTCGAGTAATTCAAGCAGTTGTTTGACTTCGACGTACAAAGATTTTTCATGTTCTAGTGTAGAAGATGCTTTTGTCTCCCCCATATTCTCAATCGTTAGTTGAGAGAGGTGGCTTTTTGCTTTTGTTGATACTTCTCTTTCTAAAGTAGATTTCAATTTGTCAAAGTAGTTTTTAATATAGCTCTGGTTTAAGGAAATATTTTCATCTTTTCCAAGTAAGTCGCTATGCCACTCATATTTAAAGGGTGGACCACTTAAGCCGAGTGTTTTATAGAGATTGTTCACATTGGCGTTGATTTCTGTATCGATAACTTTTTGGATGACTTCCTTTATATCATTTACAGATGTATTTAACATCTCTTCTTCTTTTTTCTTTTTACCAAATAGTCCTGTAGGTTTCTTTTCACCTGCTTGTATCTTTAAATATTCTATGATGGCATCCTTAACTTGATGGGGAAAAATATAAGCGTCTTTCACTAGCTTTCTTACATTATCCTTAACATGGTCTTCTAATACTGCTTGGTCGGATCTTAAATCGTCCAAATGTGCTTCGTTAATTTCTTGTTCCAAGTAATGGATTCGTTCTTTAGCACGTTCAAGGTTTAGTGGACGATCCGTATTTAAATTATGTTCAACCGCGTCTATCTTGTCTTCTAAGTATTCAATCTGTTTCTGTTCGATATTATGCATAATTCTCTGGTCGTATCGTTCGGCCATTTCCTTACGACTTTCTATTTCTTTAATATAAGTTTTTAAGTTGTCAATCTGGTTATAAGGTGTGTCGTATATAGATGTAGTAAAAATGTGTTCAGGATGAATGTCCCAATTATCTAGTGTACTTTTTACACGATTTAGAAATGTATCTAAAGTCAGTTCATGGTCATCATGCTTATCAATCTGATTGATGATGAGACATAGTGGAATGTTCAATTCCTGTATCTCTCTCAGGAGTTTTAAATTATGTTCGCTTTCCACATGATTATATTCCACAGTAAAGAAGATGACATCACTGTTAAGTAAAAAACGATTGGCAGATTCTTCGTGGCTACTTGTGTTAGAATCTACACCTGGTGTATCTTGAAACACTGTATTTATATTGAAATCATCATGTTGAACGTCCATTGTAATTGCTTGGATATCTAGATCTAGAGTGTTGAGAATTTTTAACTCATCATAATCATTTACTGTTGCATATTGATATTGATTAATAAAAGCCTCAATCTTATTATCTTCACTGATTTGAACACTGACTGTGTTACTTGTCGTTGGTACCGGTGATGATGGTAAAATATCCATACCAATTAAATGATTGATTAAGCTTGATTTCCCCGCAGAGTAATGGCCAATAAAAGAGAATACTAGTTGTTCGTTGTATGTCTTTTGTATGGCATGATCAATTTGAGATACAAGTACATCATTATCTGATTTTAGTATTTCTTTTTTTAACTTATATAAACGATTTAGTGTTTCTTTTTCTTCCCCTTGTGCTGACAACGATTACTTCACTCCCCAGTATTGGTAAAAGGTTGTTTCAATATAGCCATTAAATAATTTTCTGCGTTTTGTCGCTTTCTTCCCTACGATTTGTTCAAATTCTTTATTTGAAGTCATTAGATATACATTTAGGCTTGGGAAATTAGTCATTAGTTCCCCTATTTTGGCGTACATTTGTTCAACGGCTTTCGCCTCACCAATGCGTTCACCGTAAGGTGGATTGGTAATTATTTGTGCATGCTCATCAACATGATCTAAATCATGTATGTCTAATACGCCAAAATGAATATCATCATCTAGGCCGACTTCTTCTGCATTTTTCTTAGCAATCTTAATCATATCGCTGTCGATATCAGTCGCATATATTTTAACTTCCTTATCGTAATCAGCTTGTTCTTCACATTCAGTGCGTAACTGTGTCCATAAGTCTTCAGGGATAATATCCCATGATTCACTATCAAAACTGCGGTTAGAACCTGGTGCAATATTTCTTGCCATCATCGCTGCTTCAAGCGCAATCATTCCTGAGCCTGTAAATGGATCGTAGAGTGTATTTGTACCATCGTAGTTTGCAAGTTTTAACATGCTTGCAGCGAGTGTTTCCTTGATTGGTGCTTCCCCTTGCCCGACACGATAACCACGTTTATGTAGTGCATCACCACTAGTATCAACAGTAAGAATCGCGCGGTCTTTTAGTATATTAATATCGATTTTATATCTTGGTCCGTCTTCTGGTAGTTTCCCCGTCATTTTAAAGGCATCCTTTAAGTGTTCAACAATTGCCTTCTTCGTGATTCTCTGCACGTCAGGTACACTATATAAAGTCGACTTATGTGAACGTCCTGTTACTGGGAACATTGCATTAGGCCCGAGCACATCGGATAGTGGCAAAGCTTTAACCTTCTCGAATAGTTCGTCAAAGGTCTTGACCTCGAAGTCTCCAAGGATAATTCTAATACGGTCAACAGTACGTAACTTTAAGTTGGTTTCTACAATGGTCTTCTCATCCCCATTAAAATAAACACGTCCATTTTCTAATTCTGTTGAAAGCCCTAAAGATTTAATTTCTTCTGAAACCACTTTTTCAAGTCCCATCGGTGTATTAACAATAAATTTAAAGTTCATAAAAGAAGCTCCTAAAGTTTGATTTGTCTATATTATAGTATGAAAATAGGCATAAAAAAAGCTCTCCTGTTCGGAGAGCGTCTAGTCCGGTTTCTCTATAAGCCATGTTCTGTACCGCTGTGCTAATAGCGTGCACTAGTATACACTCGCACATTGGTGATAATCATCTGTCTATATTATTTAAAAATAATATCTCTCCGTCAGTTGAATTCCTGTTGGAAAGTGCTCCTACCTAATTTGGATTGCTCACTCGAGGGGTTTACCGCGTTCCACCTTCAGCATTTCTTTTGAAGTTCGTCACTGTGGCACTTTTAAAGCTACTCTATTCATATGATAAAATCACTTAGAATATTTCACAGCCGTCAAGATATAAATATCATTGCCCAGACTTATTGTTTCGTCTGGCACGAACACTACGATCATCTCAGATCGTGTGAGCATGGACTTTCCTCTATACATCAAAATGCATAGCGATTATCCGAGTTACCGTTCATTTACTTGCTGTTTACTTTTCTGATTTACCAAATACCTGTTTTTCAAGACTAGATAAACGTTTTAAAATATCGATTTGTTGACTCTGCCCACCAGAACCTTGAGTTCTAGAATTGGTTGCTACCCTCACACGAAGATCTTCAACCTCTTTTTTTAGACGAGCGTTTTCTTCTTCTAATTTCTTAATGTTGTTATTCATGTCTGCCATTTTTTGATAGTCGCTGATGACATCATCAAGAAAACTATCTACTTCGATCGGTTTAAAACCTCTCACCGATTTTTCGAATTCCTTTTCGAATATATCTTTAGCAGACAGCTTTAGCGTATAATCACTCATCTCTTACACCTCTCAACTATCATATCTATCGTTGACGAAATAATTAATATCGTCAAATTGTATTCTTTCAATATTATACTGATTCTTCTCATTTAATTCAAGCATAAGACTAAATATATATTTTAAGTTTGTCTCTGTTTCACTATCATAGACAATATAACCATAGTCTGTATGTTCAGTAATAAAGGCATTAATGGCTCTAAACATTGATGGGTCCTTATAGGGCCGGTCAAAGATGAATTTATGGAAATCAGCGTGTGCTAAAATATTATTGAGTTCGATCTTATGGCTTTCAGAATAGCGGTCATCAAATTCATGAAATGGCTTTAAGACGCCGAGCTTAATATCATAGTCTTTTTTTAAGTCTATAATTTCATTGGCTGCGTACATTTCTATACCTGTGTAGCCTTGAATAATAAACCATTCAGTACCTTCCTCAATTAAGCGAATAATTGAGGACCTAAGAAAGTCTCTTAATACTTTTACTTCAGGTTGACTATCCTTAAAGATACCGAGTTCATAATGCCGGTAGCCTGTAATGAAAACTCTCATATTAAACCTTCTTTATGGGCATGGTTAATCCACATATTTATATATTTGTATTTTTCATGATACAGCTTTAAACTAAAACGTGAAATATGACAACTCATTAAGAGTTCCATAAGCTCTTCAAACATTGTATTTTTAACCTTTTCAGTTAAACGATGATCAGTGTTGAAGTTTTCGATGTTATAAGCAAGCTTTTTATTTTTATCGAGAAAAGGTTTGATGTCTTGGTCGAAATCGAAGACTTCTCCTTCCCTGCTGAGTGCATAACGTCGATCGAGTTCATCTAAAAGATGACGATAGTCTTCGAATGTATACTCACTTGACATTCCTTTTTCACCACCTATAATAATGAAATGTTAATCAAATTCTAATAAATATATTATAATTAGTATATATAATAATAGTTTGGAGTGCGAATAAATGAAATATCCTCAGGGAATTAAAGCACGTCAAAAACCAAAATCAAATGGCAAAGTGTCTTATGGCCAACGCGGGATGACCTTAGAGAAGGATATTGATAAGACGAATCAGTATTATTTGGATACGAAAAAAGCGGTTATTCATAAGAAGCCAACACCGGTCCAAATCGTTAATGTTGATTATCCTTCTAGAAACAAAGCAAAGATTACTGAAGCGTATTTCAAGGTTCCGTCAACTAGTGACTATAACGGCATATATAAAGGGAAATACATCGACTTTGAAGCGAAGGAAACTCGTAATAAAACACGCTTTCCTTTCATTAATATACACGCCCATCAAGTCGAACATATGAGAGCGTGTCATAATACCGGTGGCATTGTCTTTTTAATTATTAAGTTTACAGTCTATGATGAAGTATTTCTTTATCCTTTTGAACATTTTGTCAAACATTGGGACAACTTTATGGCTGATGGACGTAAATCAATACCTTATGAAGATATTAAAAATGAGAGTATTTTACTACCAATAAAATACAATCCGCGTTATGATTATTTAGCTGCACTTGAAGAATTTTATAGTGAAATGGAGTAATATATATGGAATCGAATTTTAAAAGGAGCAAAGACCCGAAAAATAAAGATAAGAATCGGTCTAAAAGCTCATCTAAATCATCGATTATAAAAAAGGTACTATTATATGGTGGACTGATTGCATTAATTGGATTAGTTATCGGTGCAGTCTTATTTGCCTACTACGCTTCACAGGCACCCGCCTTTAGTGAAGAAAAGTTAAAGGACCCTGTCCCAGCGGAAATATACGACCGTAATGATAATTTAGTCACCACCTTGCATACTGGACAAAAACGGGAGTATGTCAGCATTGAAGATGTACCTGACCACGTGACTGATGCCGTCTTAGCGATTGAAGATAATCGTTTCTATGAACACGGTGCGATGGACTTTGTTAGGTTGGGTGGTGCAGTCATTTCTAACTTTACAGATGGCTTTGCCTCTCAAGGTGCGTCAACAATTACACAACAAGTAGTTAAACGTGCCTTCTTAACTGAAGAACAGACGCTAGAACGTAAAGCTCAAGAAGCATATTTAGCCTACCGACTTGAACAAGAGTATTCAAAAGATGACATTTTAGAGATGTACTTAAACAAAATATACTATTCAGATGGTATATACGGTATTCGTACAGCAAGCCTCTACTACTTTGATAAGGAACTTGCAGATTTAAACTTAAAAGAAGCGGCGTACTTAGCAGGTTTATCTAACCTGCCTAACGTTTACAACCTTTACGTTGATCCAGAAGCCGCACAGTCTAGAACAGAAACAGTCCTATACATGATGTTAGAACATGAGAGAATTACACAAGAACAGTATGATGAAGCGATGAACACAGACTTAACAGCAAACTTAGTTCAACGTGATGAGTCAGATCGAGCCGTTGCTGAAGAAGAAGATCCTGAATATGCATCTTACATTAATTACGTTAAGACAGAAATCCAACAACATGATGAATTTAGAAACAGAGATATCAATGAAGTCTTAAATAGTGGAATTAAGATCTATACCAATATGGATTCTGAAATTCAGTCGTATCTACAAAATATGGCTAACAATAGAAACTATTACTACAATGAGAAGTTCCAAAGTGATGACTTTAATCTAGCATCAACCATCTTAGATACAAATTCTGGTGGCTTAGTAGCAATGACTGGTGGCCGTGATTACCAAGAAGTTGTGGATCAAAACTTGTCATTAGTTCAACATAATGTCGGTTCAACTATGAAACCATTCTTAAGTTACGGACCTGCAATTGAGCATATGGACTGGGCAACAAATCACCAACTACAAGATGAACAATCATACAACCCTGAAGATAGTCCAAACAACACGGTATATAACTATGACAATCAAGGACACGGTAATGTCACTATGAGAGATGCCTTGAGACAAAGTTTCAACGTCCCAGCAGTTAAAGCCTTTGAAGCGGTTCAGGAAGAAGCGGGTAACGATGTACCTAGAGAATTCGCAAAAGAAGTTGGTTTAGATTACGATACTAAGCTTGACGGTGAATACACAGTATCATTTAATGATGTACTCGGTGGTGGAGAATCTCGATTCAGTCCCCTACAGATGGCACAAGCCTATGCAACTTTAGGTAATAATGGTGAATTCAATGAAGCACAATCCGTTCGTCACATCGTCACTGATGAAGGTGAGACTGTCGAGTTTGAAAATGAATCCCATCAAGCCATGAAAGATTCAACAGCTTACATGTTAACAGATATGTTGAAAGATACTTTTGCAAACAATGGTAGTGCAGACTACATTCAAATGAATGGCCTAAACATTGCAGCGAAAACAGGTACAACATCACTAGATACTTCCATACTTGAAGAAAATGATCTGCCTTCAAACAGTGCCAAAGACGCTTGGATTGTTGGATATACACCAGAATATACAATGAGTGTATGGACAGGATTCGATAATGCCAATGCAGGATATTCAGAAGACAAGCTATTCATCGGAACAGATGAACACATTACACCACAGTGGTTCTTTAGAGATATTATGCAGTACATTAGTACATTTAATGGCCAGGACTTTGAACAGCCAGACTCCGTCGAACAGATTAATGGTAACGAGCTTGCTGTTGCAGATGCGAGTGGCGGTGGATTATTTAACAGAAATAATAACTCAAATAATAACTCAAATAATAATTCAAACAGTAACTCTAATAGTAATAGCAATAATGATAGCGATAGTAACAGTGATTCATCAGGCGGTGCCTGGTCTTGGCAATATAACGAAGATGGGGAAATTGAAACTGAAGGTGACGTGCCAGAAGGTGAATTACCGGATGATGCAGAACTCGCAGAACCATCTGAAGACAGCGGATCTTCAACGACTGAAGAAGAACCAACTGATGAGGAGACCGAATCAGAATCAAGCAGTGAACCAGAACCTGACTCTGAACCTGCGGCAGAATCCGAATCAAATTCATCATCAGAAGAAGAATCCACTACTACAACTGAAGAGGAAGAATAAAAAAACGCTAGACTCTTTCCTGAGAGTCTAGCATTTTTTATGGGTACGTGTATGAAGTGGTGATGAAGAATGCTCATCACCAACCAAACACAAACCCCGTAAATATCACGACTACTTTACCAGACCTTTTTTCAAGCGTTTTTGCCCTTCTCTACACTCTTCTAAGAGCGGACACTCATGACACTTAGGTGCCCTGGCTAAACAGTGGTATCGTCCAAAGAAGATGAGTTGATGATGGGTCTTACTCCATCTTTCAGGCGGAATTTTGCGCATTAAGGTCTCTTCTACTTCTAAGGGTGAATCTTTATAACGTGCGATGCCTAAGCGTTTAGAAATGCGTTCGACATGGGTGTCAACAGCAATTCTTGGCGTGTCAAAAGCTACAGATAATACAACATTTGCAGTCTTTCTACCCACACCAGCTAAGGAAATTAGGTCATCGTAGTTATTGGGAATTTCTCCATTGAATTTTTCGATTAAGTCTCTGCATAATTTTTGGATATTTTTTGCCTTATTACGATAAAGTCCAATCGTCTTTATATATGACTCAATTACTTCGACGTCGACTGCTAAATAATCTTCTGGAGTTTTAAATCTTTCAAATAAGCCTTTAGTCACTCGGTTTACACCAACATCTGTCGTCTGTGCACTAAGTAAAACTGCAATCGTCAACTCGAAGGGGTTCGTGTAGTTTAATTCTGCTTCTGCCTCTGGAAACATCTCCGCAATCACATCGATCATTTCCATTGTCTTTTTCTTACTCGTTGTCAAGTCTTTCCCCCCGATCTAGCCATGAAATTACAGGTAAGCCTGTTCCTTTTTGGTCTTCACTTTTTGATGTACTTAGTAAAATTCGTTCAACATATTGCAGCGATGTAATATTCGATTTATATGCCACGTCTACAGCATTCATTATATCTTCAACTTGATAGTTAGAATCATTAATCCAACTGTTTAGACGCTGATACTCATTTGGACTAATCGTACGGCCATAGAGATTTTCAATATAGTCGAACATTTCTCTTAATGATTTTTCATCTTTTTGTGGTGCTTCAACAGTGTTATAAATAAAATCTTCTAAACGCTTGTATAAAGGTTCAAAGTTAAAGCGTTCAACATAGCCATCTTCTTTTTTTATGGTCTGGAGTTCGATGCACTTTTCTTTAATTAACAATTGAATAATCCGAGTGAGTTCACTTTGATTTAGTGTGGTGCCCTTAATCAGTTCACTAAATTCAGGGGCTTCGTCTGTCTGACGATCATTTTCAATCATCTTTATTAGGATAATTAAACTTTGTTCGTCTAATCCTAATTCACTATAGTGATCAAGTAAGATTTTGTTTACCGGAACTGTAATGTATTTAATATAAGATTGTTCCATAGAATAATCTCCAATCATATAAAGGAGACATTAGCTGTGCTAACGTCTCCGTGTCATTTATGGGTATAGACGGTTTAATAATCTTGGGAATGGTGCGGTTTCTCTAACATGTTGAACACCTGAGAACCATGCAACTGCACGCTCTAAACCAAGACCGAAGCCTGAATGCGGCACACTACCATATTTACGTAGATCTAAGTACCATTCATAGGCGTCTAGGTTTAAGCCTGAATCGATGATTCTTTGTTTAAGTTCATCGTAGTCATGAATACGTTCACTACCACCGATAATCTCACCGTAACCTTCTGGTGCAATTAAATCTGCACAAAGTACTGTACGTGGGTCTTCAGGGTTAGTACTCATATAGAAAGATTTAATTTCTTTTGGATAATTTACGATAAAGACCGGTTTCTCAAAGCTGTTTGCAATCTCAGTTTCATGTGGAGAACCGAAGTCATCGCCCCACTCAATATCATCAAATCCTTTTTCGTGTAAGAGGTCAATGGCCTCTGTATAAGTGATTCTAGGGAACGGTGCTTTGATTTTTTCAAGCGCTGTAGTATCACGTCCAAGAGCCTCTAAATCCAGTTTACAATGCTCTAAAACATTTTTAGCTAGATATTCAACATATTGTTCTTGAACAACTAAGCTATCCTCGTGATCATAGAACGCCATTTCTGGTTCAATCATCCAAAACTCAATCAAGTGACGACGCGTTTTAGACTTCTCAGCACGGAAAGTAGGACCGAAAGTAAAGACTTTACCATGCGCCATTGCAGCAGCTTCAGCGTACAACTGACCACTTTGTGAAAGGTATGCATCTTCATCAAAGTATTTAGTATGGAAGAGTTCAGTTGTCCCTTCTGGAGATGAACTTGTTAAAATTGGTGGATCAATTTTTTTAAAGCCATTTTCATAGTAGAAGTCATAAGTACTTTTGATAATTTGATTTCTAATATTCATTACAGCATGTTGTTTTTTAGAACGTAACCATAGATGTCTGTTATCTAGTAAAAACTCAGGCCCATGTTCTTTTGGTGTAATTGGGTAACCATCTGCACTTTGGATAATTTCAATACGAGAAACTTCCATCTCATAGCCAAAACTTGAACGGTCATCTTCTTTAATTACGCCAGTCACATACATAGAAGTTTCTTGGTTTAAACCTTTAGCAAGGGTAAATAAATCTTCGTCGTTCGCTTTTACGACGATACCCTGCATGAATCCAGTACCATCTCTTAATTGTAAAAATTGAAATTTACCTGACCCACGTTTTTGGAGTAACCATGAGCCGATTGTGACTTCTTGACCCACGTAGTCTGGTGCTTGATTAATTGTTATTTTCATTCTTACCATCCTTAGACTGTCGTTTTTTTATTAATAAATGTTTTAATTCTTTCAATGCCTTCATTGAACTTTTCTTCAGAGACTGAATAGCTAATACGTGCATAATCTTTTGCACCAAAAGCTGCTCCAGGCACAATTGCAACGTATTGGTCTGTTAAAAGACCTTTAACAAAATCATCTACACTGTCATAACCACACTGACTTGCAATATCTTTTAAATAAGGGAACAAGTAAAATGCCCCTTCTGGTTTGATACAGCGAACGTGTGGCACTGTCATGAGTTTTTCATAAGCATTGTCACGACGCGCTTTAAACGTGCTCACGTAATCATTTTTAAAGTCGTCTGACATGTTATATGCCTTAATCGCAGCATATTGTGAGGGTGATGCCACACTCGTCGTAGATTGGGAAGATAAATCCCCTAATGCTTTAATAACATTCAATGGGCCACAAGCGTAGCCAATACGCCAACCTGTCATCGCATGTGATTTACTAAAGCCATTTACGATAATCGATTGCCCTTTAATTTTCTCGCTTAAACTCGCAATCGAAATATGTTCACGCTCATAGGCCAAGACTTCATAAATCTCATCGACCACTACTATTATATCAGTATGTTCTAAAACATCTACTAAGGCCTGTAGTTCCTCTTTACTGTAGATGCCCCCTGTTGGGTTATTAGGTGAGTTTAAGACAATCATTTTAGTCTTTTCAGTGATATGTGCTTTTAAAAGCTCAGGAGTCAGTTTAAAGTTTGTGTCTTCTGTTGTTTCAATTGTGACAGGCTCTCCGCCCACCATTTTAATCTGTTCAGAATATGATACCCAGTAAGGTGCGGGTAGAAGCACTTCATCAGTCGGATTTAAAGTAGCTAAAAAGATATTAAATAACACTTGTTTTGCGCCATTACCTACGTATACCTCGTCTGGAGTATACTCTAGATTATTATCTCTTAACATTTTGTCTGCAATCGCTTGTCTCACTGCTTTAATACCGACAGAAGCTGTATATTTTGTATGGCCATCAAGTGCGGCTTGATGGGCAGCTTCGATGACTTCTTCAGGTGTATTGAAGTCTGGCTCACCTGCAGATAAGCTGATAATATCATAGCCATCAGCTTTTAGTTTTCGAGCTGTGTTTGTAATTTCAATCGTTTGGCTCGGTGTAAGCGACTTAACTTTCTCGGATAATTCCATCTTGCGGCAGTCTCCTAACAATTCGTTTTCCTTATTATAAATCAAAAAGCAATGCTTTAAAAGATGTCCGATCATCATGGATAATATTTTTCTCAGGAAAATATTTTAAGAAAGCATTCTTATATGGTTTATTTATTATCCTATCATCAAAGAGCATGAGAATACCTTTATCTTCTTCACTACGTTTTAATCGACCTGCAATCTGTCTAAAGTGAATGACAGCCTCTGGTAAATCTTCAGAATAGAAATGTGAAAAGCTGTTCTGGTTAGGCACTGGGAATGGTAATTTAGTCAGCATGAGTGTCTTATCTTTTTCAGATACTAAGTTGACCCCTTCTGTAAAAGTGTAGGTCCCTAATAACAGGCATTGGCTAAGCTGATTGTACTGATTGAGTAATTTTTCATTATTAGAACCACGCGTCTGTTTTAAGACAGGAATCTGATCAAATAAACCGACTTCCTCAGTATAGCTGTAGACCTTTTCTAGTAGTTCGAAATTAGAGAAAATAACAATGAGTTTACTGTTCGTTTCACTTAAGTACAGGGATAGGTAATCCAGAATATCGATAACATAATCAGGATTGTTCATATCGTAACTGCTGATGTCGTTTGGAATGAATAACTTTATGTCATCAAACATTTCGGTATTATCCATTATTGTCGTATCATATTCGTGATCACCAAACCAATATTTCAAATGCTTAAAACTGCCATTTACTTCTAGAGTTCCTGATAATAAAATCTGGCTAGGAATCTTAGTTAAAGCACTTGCTAATTCATCCAGTACGTCAGTTCTAATTTCAACTTCTGTACGTGTCGGATTGGCATGAGTTTCTATATGACAGTCATCGTATATAATCGCATGCTGAAGCCTTTTTAATGATTGTTCAAAGAAATGCATGTGATTATAAAGTGCTTGGTAGTTCTTCGTACCTCTTATTGTACTTAAAAATAATTGTGTATACTTAATGATGCTTTCTAAGGTCTCACTCGCTTTTTTAATCTTACTTTTAGAAAAATGCTTAAATAATTCATCAATTTGTCTATGCAAATTGACGACAATATCTTCTAGTAAATATAGGGATACGGCTTTATTATCTTCAGCATAGGAACTTAATAAGCGAGATTGACTCAACTGTCCGATTTGACCAATAAAAAACTTCATCTCACTATAAGTATATTTTCTTCTTTCTTTTAAATCTAAGGCAGATTTTAACTGATGCGCTTCATCGATTATTAAGGCATGTACATCATACAAATTATTAATACAATCATTAAGGAAATAATGGTTCGTCACAATAACAGGCACTCTTTTAGCATTGTTTAAGGCACGTTTAAAATAGTAGTGTTGCTTATTGTCACCATTCTGGATGCGCATCGTATCGTAGTATGATTTTTCGGGTCCACGTAGATTTAACTCAGATAAGTCACCTGTTTTCGTAGATAGCAACCATACCAAAATGCGCATTTTTAAAAAACAAATTTCTGGATTATTATCTTCTGATTCTAAGAGTGCAGAAAAAGCATCTAAATCAATATAATTATTTCTTCCTTTTAATAAGACAAAGGGCGCTTCTAATGAAACAACACTTCTTAGACGCGTTAGTGAAGACTCTATTAATTGGTTTTGTAATATTTTTCTCGATGTGGAGACGACGACTTGCTGATGATAATTTGAGTAATAACAAATTGCTGCAATTAAAAAAGCATCACTTTTACCAAGACCAGTGTAGGCTTCAATGGCATGAAACTTCTCATTGACTAGACTATCGTAAATTAATAAAGATAAGTCATATTGATCTTGGCGGTAGTCATGATTGGTTTCATGTAGATATTTTTTATATAGCTCATCTACAGAAATCGGTTTAATATCATGTGTGTTTAAAGTAAAGTCCTTGATATAAAACTGCTTATAACTGACGATGTCATCTCGATCGTTGTCTATATTAAGACTTAAGACATTAAAGAGTAAATCAGTAATATTAGTGGGTAAAGACTTCGTTAAATGATAAATCGTAATCAGCGTTTGTCGATGTAGATTTAGAATTAAGTCAAATATCTTAATCAGAACTTTAGCAGTTGCTAAGGCATCTTCGTCTGCCCTATGTGCCTGTGATAATTTTATATCTAAAAATTCAGCGACTAAATGTAACTGATACCCAGGAACTGTAGGCAGAAAGATTCTTGAAAGTTCGACCGTATCTATTTTATAGGTTGGGTTATATTTAATACCACATGCCTTAAATGCAGTCTTTAAGAAATTGAGATCAAAATCTACATTATGTGCAACAAAGACTGAGCCCTTGAGCATGTCCCTAATTTCCCAAGCGATATCTTGAAACTTAGGGGCGCCAATCAACATATCAGGCGAAATACTTGTGAGTTCCCGAATAAAGGGTGATATGGTCGTTTTATCACTTAAGAAAGTATTGTATGTGTCCACAATCTCATTGTTTCTCACAAAGACAATACTAAGTTGAATAATCTTATCTTTTTGTAGGTTGTTACCGGTCGTTTCTAAGTCTACGACGGCAAAAGTTTTATTTAACATCATATCACCAAATTAAATTTCAATATCTGCACTGATTACCTGATGTATATTTTGTTCTTCATCAATAATGATTAGGTAACCCTCATCATTTACATCAAGTGCCTTACCTTTAATCATACCATTTGAACTGCTAATCTTTAATTGACGATTAAAGATTATGGAATGCTCTATCCATTCATCTCTAATTTCTGAAAAAGAAGTTGACATAAATTTGTTATAGTAAATTTCTATATTCTTAAATAACTCACTTAAAAATGAATCGATATCTAACTGCTTTTCAGATGGTAGTTCAGCATTAAGAGCAGTAGCAGTCGACAATGATTCGATATCTGTTGAGGGTTCAATATTGATACCCACACCACATATAATGGTTTGAACGGTGTCTTCTTCAGAAACAATTTCTGTTAAAAAGCCGCATACTTTCTTATCACTGATATAAATATCATTAGGCCATTTAATTCCACTTTTTAAACCTGTGTTCTTTCTAATCGTTTGACTAATTGCTAATGACATGAATAAGTTGAATGTAATCATATCACTATGTTTTATATTCGGCCTTAAGACGAGTGACATGTAGAGACCAGTTTCTTTAGGAGACAGCCATTGCCTTTTAAACCGTCCCCTACCTTCCGTCTGTGACTCACTTACTATTACTATGTTATCATCATTTTTATGTAAAATGTTAAAGGCTGTATTTTGTGTAGAGTCAACAGTCTTTTTATAGATGAGTTGATCAAATAGTGTGGATTTGTCAATAATCGATAGCAGTTTGGCTTGATTAATATTTTGAGATGCTCCGACTAATGCGTAGCCCTTATTCTGAACAGCTGCTATTTGATATCCCTCATTTTTCAAAGCTTGTATATTTTTCCAAATCGCTGTTCTAGAAACATTCAGTTGTTCTGCAAGTGAATTACCAGAAACAAATGTTTCACTTTGTAAACAATCTAATATTTTACTCTTCGTACTTTGCATGATTTTTCACCCAGTTAATTATTTCGTTTTGGTCATTTTCCAATTGACCGAGCACGACTTGTTTTTCTATCTCTGATAATAGTGTTTTTAACCATGGTCCGCCTTGTCGTTCTAGTACCTGCATTAAAACTCGACCATCAACATATAGGTCACTACGACTGTTTATAACAAGTTTGTCTCTCAGTGTGATGGCATTTAAAAGTATGTCGACTGAATCTGTACTTAGTACGTCATTCTTTTGATTTAAGTGAAGGACTAAATCCATAATTTCCTTGTTATAATAGTAGGCAATTAATTTAGAATTTACATTCATGGACAAGTCATCCATTAAAGATAAGCTATCACGTATCTGATTTTTTAAGTGGTTCGATGGCTTGAGCTCATTTAGGAACCTTAACAAGGATTGGTCATGGTAAACGTGTATTACGAGTGCTTCTTCAATATTTGATACGCATGCACTAAGATATGTGTCTTTATGGACATGCTTAAAGAAAGGGATATATTCCAGTAAGCCAGTTTCAACTATAATATTTTGTGCGGCCGACGGATTTAAGCCTGCATACATTTTCTTAAGTTCTGTAAAAGTACGCTCACTCGCAATATGAGCAAGTAAAGCCTTATTTTTATGAATCGCTGCCTTTACATTTTCAGTTAGTTTAAAGTCTAATTGGGACATAAATCTAACAGCTCTCAGCATGCGAAGTGCGTCCTCACCAAACCGTTCATCTGCCTCGCCTACTGTATTAATAACATTTTCTTCTAGGTCATCTTGACCGTGATAAGGATCAAAGAGTATCATATTTTTCATCATTGCCATTGCATTGATCGTAAAATCTCGGCGACTTAAGTCATCTTGAAGATTTTCTGTGAAGAATACTTTGTCTGGTCGTCTAAAATTACTGTAGGTACCTTCTGTACGGTAGGTCGTTACCTCAAAAGGTGTATCTTCTATTAGAACAACAATCGTGCCATGTTCTTTACCCACATCAATCGTCCGTTCGAATAGCCGTTCAATTTCTTCAGGTAAGGCATTTGTTGTTATATCTACATCGTTAATTGGCCGATTCAATATATAGTCACGCACTGCCCCGCCTACAAAATAGCCTTCATAGTCGTTTTTCTCTAAGATGTCTAAGATCAAGCCTGCCTGCTTAAACAGTTTATTCATGTGCATCACCAGAGATTAAATGGTTATATAAATTCTCATATTGATCAACAATTTCTTCCATATTAAAACGTTCTTTTATATCTTTTAACATAGCACCTTGCATAGTTTTAAATTGGTCTTCATGGGTTAACAATTGAACAATACGGGCTGCTGCTGTTTTATAATCACCAATTTCAACTGTATAGCCTGACTCATTATCTTGAATTACTTCAGATATCCCACCGGCAGTTGAACCTATAGGTACAGCACCACAATACATTGCTTCTAGCATCGCTAGGCCAAAGCTTTCTTTTCTGCTAAGTAAAAGGAAAATATCTGCGAGTTTATAGTAGTCTGTGATATCAGAAACTTGGCCTATGAAATGAACGCGGTCTTCTAAATCTAATGATTTTACAAGTTGTTTTATAGAGAAAAGCTCTGGTCCATCTCCGACATATACTAAGTGACAATCGACTTCTTTTAAAGCTTCGTTAAATGTATATAAGACATGATCGACATTTTTAATCTTTCTGAAGTTTGAACTATGAACAAGCACCTTTGCTTCATCTGGAATGCCGAGCTTAATTTTTGTTTCAGCTTGAATCTCTAAACGACTCTCTGTATTAAAACGAGTATCGTCAACAAAGTTATAGACGGTCTCTATTTTAGTTTTTGGCTTAATAAGGTCATAGGTCTGCTCTCTTAGACTATTCGACACCGATGTCGTTAAATCAGACTTATCAATCCCAAAACGAATCGCATTTACCAATGACATATCGTGACCGAGTACAGTAATGTCAGTACCATGTAAGGTTGTTATTATACCCACATCTTTTTTCTTAGACATTTCACGAGCCAAGATGCCACATACAGCATGAGGAATCGCATAGTGCATGTGAATAACATCTAAATCAAATTCATCTATCACTTCGGAGATTTTACTAGATAAGGTAATGTCATAAGGTGGATACTTAAAGACACTGTAGTCGTTAACTTCTGTCTTATGGGTATATATATTATCGTGGTTTGCTCCAAGTCTGAATGGCACACTGGATGCAATAAAATGGACCTCATGACCTCTATTTGCCATTTGTATGCCAAGCTCTGTTGCAATGATGCCACTCCCACCTACACTTGGATAACATACAATTCCTAACTTCATACCAATGCACCTCAACTACTTATAATTTATATCAGTCTTAATTATAGAGAAAATTTATCGATAAAGGAAACGAATATTACTACAAATAAAAAAACGACCGAATAAACGGTCGTCTATAATCTAATTCTAATTGTTTCTTGCAATCATAATAAAGCGTAGAAGTTCAGCCACAGCGACTGCAGTTGCTGCAACATAAGTCATTGCTGCTGCATTTAACACTTTCTTAGCATGACGATACTCTTTACTATTAACAATATTTAATTCTTCGATTTGATTCATGGCACGTTTAGAAGCATCGAATTCCACTGGTAAAGTCACCACTTGGAATAATACTGCAAAGGCCATTAAACCGATCCCTGACCATAAAAGAATTTCGCCTAGTCCCCCACCTGCTGCACTTTGTGCCGCAGTTAAGATAATACCAGCGATAATTAAGAAATACGAGAAGTTAGAGCCTAATGTCGCTAATGGTACCAGTGCTGAACGGAAGCTTAGGAATTTATAGCCTGTTGCATGTTGAATTGCGTGACCAACTTCGTGTGCGGCAACTGCTGTACCTGCAACACTTGGATTGTCGTAGTTACCTGGAGATAATACGACTTTTTTGTTTTTAGGATCATAGTAATCAGTCAAAGTACCTTGTCCACGTTCGACACTTACATCGTAAATACCATTCTCACGTAAGATATCTTCAGCGACTTGTTTACCAGTCATACCACTAGTCGAACGCACTTTAGAATACTTGTTAAATGTAGATTTAACATTCATCTGTGCAAGCATTGGTACTATCATTAAAATTATAAAATAGATTATCAGATACACATTTGTCCCTCCGTCTTGTTCATAGTTATATTTTACTAAAGTGATTTTACATAAGTCAATTATTACGTCTATCTACAAGCTTCCATAATAGTATAAGCACGATTATTGTTAACCAAAAAGCCAAGTATCCTATTTGATTTGCAAATCCATGCAAGTTTCCGTATCTTGGATACTGCATAAAGACATAATCGATGACGTCATTATGAAATAACCATAAGGCAGTCACACCAAAGTGCCAAATTTTTATTTTCATATGGGGAAGAAACAAGAACGCTTGAATCGCCATTGCCAAGTGGGATGCAATCAGCATCAAGCCAACTAATGAGACAAAGCCCATGTCAATAAAGTTCCAAATGTTCATAATCACTGCCCAAACACCATACTTAATCAAGGTTGTAAATGCTAGAGCATCAACCAACCCTGAATGCTTATTAAACAAGATTAAGACAATAAGTACACATAAGAACAAAGTTGCAGTCGGGCTATCTGGTACAAATGGGTAGAAATACCACGGTGTAACGGAAAGTTGTCCACCATACCAAATATAGCCATAGACTGTACCTAAAAAGTTTGAAATCAGCAATAAGACTAAGAATTTTCTGTTAAACATTAAGTTATATATGTAGTTAAATAGCATAGTTTCTCCTACAAGAAGACCCCTCTGTTACCAGAAGGGTCGTTATTATTTGTATTATTCAGCTGATTCTTCAACATTGCTTGCTTCGTCTTTACTTGTTAGTTCAAGTCCAGCAACATATTCAGAAATCGCAGTGATTTCTTCGTCTGTTAATTGACCTTCAAAGGCAGGCATTTCACCACTACCACTTCTAACAAAAGCTTCAACCATTTCAGGTTGTAAATCAGGTTCAATTAAGTTCGGGCCTGATCCACCAGCAAGTTCCCCACCGTGACAACTTGTACAGTTTGTACGGATTAAGTCATTGAAGACAGGATCTTCTGCATCTAAGTTAGAGAAAACAATCTGACCTTGTTGGTTTTGTTGTTCCCAATCATGGTAAGCAACTGATTCCCAAGTTGTGTAGAAGATAATACCTACAGCTATGAGCATCATACCTGTAGCAACTGGACGTTTTTTCCAGTGACGTTCTTTCTTACCGTCAAGCCAAGGTGCAAGTAATAGAGCACCGAATGCGATACCAGGAATGATAATCGCACCTACTACGTTAAATGGACCAGACGCATAAGTGTATTTTAAAATCTGATAGAGGAAAAGGAAATACCAGTCAGGTAGTGGAATATAACCTGTATCAGTTGGGTCTGCCATGCGCTCTAATGGTGCAGGGTGTGCAACCGTTAAGCATAGGAAACCGATTAAGAATACTGCACCAGCCATCCATTCTTTAAGAAGGAAGTCTGGGTAGAATTCCTCTGTACGACCAGGGAATTCTGAATAATCACGATTTAATTTTGGTTTGTCATACTTTTGTACACGTGAATCACCTACAAAAGTTAGACCTTTACCATGTTTCATAAATAGTCCCCCTCCTTCTTATAGTGGTCCTGCAATACCTTGTCTACGTATTAAGATAAAGTGAATAGCCATTAATACAAATAGCGCAGCAGGCAGGAAGAACACGTGGATAGCAAAGAATCTAGTCAGTGTTTGAGCACCGATAATTGTCGCATCACCTGCAAGTAGAGTCTTAATCCACTCACCGATAAACGGAACACTTTCAGCGATATCTAAACCTACTTTAGTAGCGAATAGAGCTTTCATATCCCATGGTAATAAGTAACCTGTGAACGCAAGGCCAAGCATAACTGCGAATAACAGTACACCGACAACCCAGTTTAATTCACGTGGTGACTTGTATGCACCTGTAAAGAATACTCTTAGAGTATGTAGGAACATCATTACTACGACCAAGCTTGCACCCCAGTGGTGCATACCTCTAACAATAACACCAGCTGCAACATCCTGTTGTAGGAAGTAAACAGAGTTCCAAGCGTTAATGATATCTGGTACATAGTACATTGTTAAGAACATTCCAGACAAGATCTGGATTACTGTAATGAAGAACGTTAAACCACCAAAACAATAGACGAAAGCTGAGAAGTGATAGGCAGGGTTAACATGCTCAGGCACTTCGTGATCTGCTACGTCTCTCCAAATTGGTGTGATGTCAATTCTGTCATCAATCCAATCATAAATACGATTCAGCATCAATTACCCTCCTATACTAATTCATTTTCTTTAATTGCACCGATAGTTAAGAATCCGTCAGATTCTCCAACTTCGTACATATCTAAAGGCCCACGTGGTGGTGTACCTGGTACATTCTCACCATTTTTCTCATAGAGCCCGTTGTGACATGGACAGAAGAAACGCTCTGGATTACTTGCATCGCTTGCCCATGATACAGTACAACCCAAGTGCTTACAAACCGGTGATAGCGCGATGATCTCATCGCCTTCTTTGTAAACCCAAGCGAAGTCTGTAACTTCACTCACATACCAGCCATCTGTTTGCTCGAATGTGAAGTCTACACTGACTGGTTCTTCGGTGATGTCAGCAACTTTTACACTTGTTGCAATCATGTCACTTGCAGATGATTCTTTAAATAGTGGATCTAGAGCAAAACGACCCATTGGAAGAATCATTCCTGCAGCCATAAATGAACCGACACCCATTAGAGAATAGTTCAAAAACTGGCGTCTTGTTACTTTTTGCGACATTAGTCTTTCCCCCCTCAAACGCACATACTTTTACAAATAATATAACTAGGACATTTCAATTTTAGCTCATTAAAACTGACTGGTCAATATGGTTTTCAAAGAATTGACACATCTAATAAATAGATTGTGTAATAATACTTCTAATTATTGATTCCATACACCAATAATTTGCTTGATAACAGATTTTACTTCGTCATTGATTATTGAAATTTTCATTTCATTATCCATATCGCTTATTGGAATACTATTAACCCTAATGTGATCCAAACCATCTAACTCAATATCTTGATAAGCAATGCTCACCACATTTTTAAAGCCATATGCTTTTAATTGATCTTTGTAAGCAATAAGGCTCGTATGGTCATCTGTTACAGTTGTAAAAGCAGGTGTAATCATCAATCTACCCTTCAGCTGTTTTTCTAACTGGATGGATATTAATTGCATGAGTTCTAAATTATTAGCATGTGTGAGAACTTCATTATCAAAAGCAATGCTTACCACTGGCACAATTGCAGTATCGATAAACTCAATTTCATCCTTTAAAACGCGAAGATCCTGTGTATTAAATAACACACTGACTACCCTCTTTCTTTTGTTAATTTTTGTAGCTCATCTGTCAGTTCATAAAATCTAACTTCATCTTTAGATAATAAGGCTTGGTCGATTAAATGTTCGAGTTCCTTTATATCTTCTTGAAGAATCTCATCATTTTTTGTTAGTTCTTCAGACCGAATTTGATTATAGCGAATATCATCTGTTGAGAGTATGAATTCTAAATAAAGACCGTCAGTTTTGTTCAAGTTCAATTCATGGAAGATTGTCTCACCATTGTCTGTGATGATACCGTCTTTTTCGAACATTAAGGTTGGTCTATTTACATTTTTTTCTGCAATCCTTAACTTTCTACGTATAGAAGAATCCGTAAAGGAAATATTATGGGTAATCAGTGGGTGAGATTTAATAAAATTCAAGATCCAAACTGCAGTATGGTCCTTAAAATCATAGTTATAGAGACAATAGTTAATAAAATCTTTTTTAAAGCTCGTCTTCCTCACCTGCTATCTGCTCATAATCCATCTGCCAGTCCGGATTGTCAGGTTCTAGTTGCATCAGTTTCTCTAGGATTTGTTTTTTGTCTGGATGATTAATTTCTCTTAAGTAATAGTAATAATCTACATAGAATTCAAGAGAATCATCTAACAGTGCTTGGGCATCCTTGTAGTATTTTAAGGCTTGACTGTCATTTTCATTTTCTGCTTCTATTTTAGCAAGTAAGTAAATCGATTCACCACTTAGGGCATTGATGTCTAAATGTTTAACATAGTCATCGATTGTGTCTGTTTCACCTGTTTTTAAAATACTTTCAAAGAGCATTAGATATGCATCATCGTAGTCTTCATCCAGTTCAGTTGCGATTCTGAAATGTTCAATGGCTTTGTCCGCTTGGTTTTGTCTAAAGTACAAGCGACCAAGATGGAAGTAAATAAGCGAGTTTTTATCATTTTCTTTAAGATAGGTTAAAAGTGTTTCTGTCGCGTCTTCTAAATTATGTTCAGTTTCATAGATGTTCATGAGTAAAATATAGGCATTGATAAAGTACGGTTCATTGTCGAGTACTTTTTCAAGTAAGCTTTTAGCTGCATCGTAATCTTTTAAATTATATTCGAGTAAGGCTTTTTTGTAGAAGTCTTCATTTGAATAATGATCTTCTGAAATACTATCGAAATATGCACGTGCATCTTCAAAGTTTAAAAGATTGACGTTGATATCCGCTAATCTTAAACCAAGTAATATACCATTTACTTCCTCGAGCCCTTCGTTTAAAACATCTTCATAAAATCTGACTGCTTCCTCAAGGTCACCATTTGAGTAGTATAACTCGGCAATTGCAAAGTCGATAATGATGTCATCAGACATATTTTTTGCCTCAAATAACAATCTTAATGCGACGTCGTTTAAGTTCATCTGTTGAAAGATTTCTGACTTCAACATTAGTACTGTTGGCGTTTCAGGGCTAGAGTTAATCAGTTCAAGGGCATCATCAAGGCGCCCTTCACTGATATAAGATTCAACGATATATGAAATGACGTAATCGTCATGGTCTACGTTATTATTTAAATGTAGGAAAATCTGTCTTGCTTGATATTCTAAACCTGCATTTTGTAATGCATCTCCCAAAACAAAGAGTGCTTCTAAAGACTCATCTGAGTGAAATTGGTCTAGACTATTTAAAATATTGTTTAAATCACTTTCAGGGTATGTTCCCTGTCTAAGTTTATCGATTATTTGAAGAATTTCTTCGTGCATATTATCGATCCTCTCGTAAACTATTAAGGTCTTCAAGGAAGCTTGGGAATGACACATCTATGGCACTGATATCATCAATGTTGATTTCTTGATTCGTTGCAATGGCCATAATGATCAGCATCATTATAATTCTATGGTCATGATAACCCTTAAAGATTTCGTTTGCTGTGACTGAGCCATAGCCTGGATTGACTTCAAAACCGTCTTCAAAAGTGTTAATGTCAACACCAAACTTCTTCAATTCATCTTCAACAGCACTAATTCTGTCAGTTTCTTTATAGCGA
Source organism: Jeotgalicoccus sp. ATCC 8456 (assembly GCF_016313225.1). Lineage (NCBI taxonomy): Bacteria > Bacillati > Bacillota > Bacilli > Caryophanales > Staphylococcaceae > Jeotgalicoccus > Jeotgalicoccus sp. ATCC 8456. The sequence continues at coordinate 358,186 of NZ_CP066224.1, forward strand.
AGTTCTTCTGCATCTCTAACGGTTGACGTTCCATTAGTAAATGCAGCAAGTACCGCTAAGATTGGAATCTCATCAATTAGACGTGGGATAATTTCGCCATCAATAGAGAATGGTTTAAGATTTTTTGTGTATTTGACATGAATGTCGCCAAAAGCTTCTCCATCTGTCGTTTTCTCATCAATCGTAATATTAGCGCCCATGGTTTTCACAACATCAATAATTCCCGCTCGAGTATCATTTAAGGATACGTTATTAATAGTAATATCAGCACCTGGTGTAATCAAGCCGAGGACGATGATGAAGGCAGCTGAAGAAATATCTCCTGGAACAACGACATCGGATGATGTCAGTGCTTGCCCTCCATTTAGTACTACGGTCTTATCTGCTACATTAATGTCAGCACCAAATTGTGCCATCATTATTTCAGAATGATTTCTTGATGGATGCGTTTCGTGAATAATTGTTTGACCTTCTTGAAAAAGCCCAGTGAATAAGATGGCACTTTTAACTTGTGCTGAGGCAATCGGCATATGATATTCAAGCGGTTTGATTTTAGCTGGTTGAATTGAAATCGGTGGGAACGTATCTTCTTTTAAGTTGATCTTTGCACCCATTTCACTTAGCGGGATGACTACCCTATCCATGGGGCGTTTAGCAATCGTTTCATCACCCTCAATCACTGCATTAATCTGTTCTAATCCTGCGACTAAGCCAGTTAAAAGACGTGTCGTTGTACCGCTGTTTCCTGTGTAAAGAATATCTGATGGAGATTGAAGCGATTGATGACCACTAGAAGTCACTTCAAAGTCAGCTCCGATTCTCTTAACGTCAGCGCCAAGTTGTCTCATGTTTTCAAAAGTTCTTAAAGTATCCGCACTAATCAGAGGGGATTTTATAAAGGTTGTTCCCTCTGCTAAAGCACCTAACATCAAAGCGCGATGGGTAATCGACTTATCTCCTGGAACAGTAATGTTACCGGTAAACTTACTATTTAAAAGTTGTTTCATAGGCACTCCCTTAACTCTAATAAGTATTCTTTTAAGGTCTCTATCTTTAAATCTGTCACAACAAGTTGTGAATCCTGATTAAATAATACGTAACTGATTACACCTGAGAGATGGTTCTTTTTATCTTTTTCAATTAATTTTAGCATAACATCAATTTCCATTTCTTTTAGAAGATGGACCGGATAGCCATGATACTTCATATAGCTATAATAAGCATCTAAATCAAATTGCGTATTATGAACTTTGTTTGAGAGATGGAGACTCGCAATTATACCAAGCATGACTGCTTGCCCGTGTGGAATTTTGTAGCTATATTCTAAAGCATGTCCAAGTGTATGACCAAGGTTTAAAAACTTTCTCCTACCGCTCTCATGCTCATCTTCAATCACAAATTGCATCTTAGTTTGAATACCCTGAATAATATAAGGGGTTAAAGTCTCTACTCGAATCTCATCTTTCGTATCAAGCATTAATTGGTTCGCATCAGCTTCTGAACTTAACAATGCATGTTTAAATACTTCACCAAAGCCACTTAATTTTTCACTTTCACTTAATGAATCTAAAAATTCTAAGTCGTAAATGACAGCCTTAGGTCGATAAAATGCACCGATTAAGTTTTTACCGTGTTTAGAATTAATGGCCGTCTTACCACCAATTGCAGAATCGTGAGCGAGCAGTGTTGTTGGAACGTGAATGTAATCTACACCACGGAGGACCATACTTGCAATAAATCCGCCTGCATCTCCAGTTGCCCCACCACCGATAACGACGAGTAGAGAATTTCTCTTAATATCTCTCTCTAATAAAAGCTCTACTGTTTCCATTAAAGGAGAAGCGTATTTAAACGATTCTCCTCCAGTGACAGTTATAGGGTGCTTGATATTTTTTAATTTACTATTTTTATATAATGAATAGACGTTCTCATCGATGATATAAAACACCGATTCGTATTGATTAGTCAAAGATTCTAAATGAGTATCTAAGACACCGCGTTCAACATAAATTGGGTAGTTATTTGTTGGATACGTTGTAATGATATCCATATTAAAATTCTCTTAAGCGTTTTTGATAGTCACTTAAGGCAGCTTTTAACTCAGAAAAATCATCACTTGGGAATTTTTCTAGTATGGCATCAGCTACTTCAATCGCAACCATATGTTCTGCAACTATTGATGCTGCTGGTACAGCACTTGGATCACTACGTTCAATCGTTGCAGTAAATGGTTCTTTCGTCTCAATATCCACGCTCATTAAAGGCTTATAAAGTGTAGGGATTGGTTTCATAACACCTCTAACTACGATTGGCATACCTGTTGTCATACCGCCTTCAAAGCCGCCAAGATTATTACTACTTCTGTAATATCCTTCTTCTGTAGAATATTTAATTTCATCTTGAACTTGTGAGCCAGGTGTAGAGGCCATTTTAAAGCCCATGCCAAATTCCACACCTTTAAAGGCGTTAATACTAACAATAGAACGGGCAATTTTTGCATCTAATTTACGGTCATAGTGTACATGAGAGCCGAGTCCAGCTGGTGGGTTTTCAACGATAACTTCTACTACTCCGCCGATTGTATCCCCGTTTTTCTTAGCAAGATCAATTGTCTCTTCTGTGGCTTTAACGACATCTGTCGATACCATACGTACACTGGAGCTATTAGTGTTTTCTACAATTGTATCGAAGTCATAAGAGCCTTCATCTATTACTTTACCAATCTGTGTCACACGAGAAGTAATTTTAATATCTAGACTGTGTAAGAGTTCCTTACATAGTGCACCAACAGCTACGCGTGCTGTCGTCTCTCTTGCTGAAGAGCGCTCGAGTATATTTCTAAGATCACGATGGTTATACTTCATGCCACCGACTAAGTCTGCATGACCTGGGCGAGGTTTTGTTATAACACGCTTCATTTCTTTTTCTTCATCTTCTGAAATAGGTTCTGCACCCATGATGTTGACCCAATGTTTAAAGTCATCGTTATTGATCTCCAACATGATGGGACTGCCGAGTGTTTTACCATGTCTTATACCTGCACCAAACTGGAAGGTATCCTTTTCAATTTGCATGCGACGACCTCTACCGTACCCACCTTGGCGTTTAAAAAGTTCCTCTTGCATGCGGTCCTTATCAATTGGAAGATTGGACGGAAAGCCCTCGACTATAGCGCTGACCTTAGGACCGTGTGATTCACCTGAAGTTAAAAATCTCATAGTAAGCACCTCTGTTAATTTTTTTGTATATGAAAAAAAGACTGAGTAATTTCTTACCCAGTCCGATTGATCATTTTAGTAAATCCAAGCGCTATTAGATAGGTTGTAATCAACTAATTCAGATTGGTCAAAGAATAGATTGATTTCTCTTTCTGCACTTTCTGGTGAATCTGAACCGTGTATGATGTTTTTTCCTACAGTTAAACCGAAGTCGCCACGGATAGTACCGGGTGCTGCTTCTTGTGGATTAGTTGAACCAACAACTAAACGTGCTGTTTTAATGACGTTCTCGCCTTCAAGTACCATAGCAAATACAGGACCAGAAGTGATGAAGTCTACTAACTCACCAAAGAAAGGTCTTTCGCTGTGTTCACCGTAGTGTGTTTTAGCAAGCTCATCAGATACTTGCATTAATTTAGCACCAACGATTTTAAAGCCTTTGTTTTCAAGTCTTTCAACGATAGGTCCGATTAGGTTTCTTTGGACACCATCAGGTTTAATCATAAGAAATGTTTTTTCCATTATAATAGCTCCTTAAAAATGTTTTCGTCTTATTTTATCACTATCTATAGGCGGTTTACAAACTAATTACGCCTATTTTTTAACATATCTGCGATTTCTAAAAAATATTCCTTAATTGGAGTCTCAATCTCAGCAACAGCCTCTGTAGCTTCGGTAATGTGATCATGACTAATATCTAAGGCCTTGTTTATGGCATCTGTTTCTAATAAATAGTTTATTAATTTATTGTCATCAGTCTTATAGTTGGAATATGATTCGAGCATCGACTTAAAGGTGGGATCACTGTCTCTTAAAAGTAAGACTGGTAAAGTATAATGACCATTTTTAATATCAGCAAAACGCGGTTTACCGAGCACCTTACTAGATCCTGTAAAGTCTAGACAATCATCAGTAATTTGAAAGCTCATACCGATATGGTAGCCGTATGTGACGAGTTTTGAAATCGTCTCATCATCAACCTTACCTGCATAGGCACCAAGTTCAATACTGAGTACGATTAATAAGGCAGTCTTTCGATATATTTTTTTATAATATTCATCTAAGGTTTGATAAGCATCGAACTGACTATCAAATTGAATCAGTTCCCCTCTAACAATTTCTCGAATTCCTGTGGAATATGTTTCATGAAATTTTGAGCTCTCAATTCTCGCAACAAGTTGTAAGGCAGAAGATAACAAATAGTTTCCTGTATTGACCGCCTGGAAATAGCCGTGATTATGATAGACCGTCGGTTTACCTCGGCGTAAGGCGCTATCATCAATAATGTCATCATGAACAAGGCTCGCCATATGAAGTAATTCTAAACTTGCCCCGGTTTTTAAAACATCACTATATGCATCTGCATCGCCAAGTTGTCCTGATAGAATTGTAAATAAGGGTCTGAGTTTCTTGCCCCCAGAATTAAACAATTCAAAGCTTTGATCGTTGACTAAGATTCCATTAGGCTCAAGCTCTTTCTTTACAATCTTTTTAACTTGAGACAGCTCATCAGACATGAACTTCCTTAAACTTTTCACTCGTCTTCACCCAAAGGTTTATATCCGATGTGGGTTGCGGCAGTGCCAAATGTATGAGGGATTACTTTAACACTGATGTAACCACTATCAAAGAGCATGTCTTTTAATTGAGCTTTTGTTAAAAATTGACTCGTAGACTCGTATAACCATTCATATTCCTTACCACTTCCAGCAATTTTCTGGCCAAGGAATGGCATAATCTTACCAAAGTATATATTAAAGCCAAAGTTCATAAAGGCATTCTCAGGATTAGAAGTTTCTAAAATAACGAGCTGACCACCCGGTTTTAACACTCGGTAAAATTCTTTAATACCAACTGCATAATCCGGGAGATTACGGAGTCCAAAACCGATAGTGATGATATCAAAACTATTATCTTCGTAAGGTAGATTTAAGGCATCACCTTGAACAAGAGAAATATTATTAAACTGAGCTGTTTTTTCATCAGCAACTCTCAGCATATTTTCACTAAAATCAAGGCCGATGACATTGGCATTAGGATTTTCTGCAAGTTGGATTGTCCAGTCGCCAGTACCACAGCAAAGGTCAAGAACTTGTTGATTGTCTTTAACGAAAATCTCCTTATTTGTTTTGTTTCTCCAAATGTTATGTTGATTAAAACTTATGACGTCATTCATGTGATCGTAGTCATCAGAGATTGTATTAAATATATTTTGAATTCTGTTTTCATTTTGCATTAGTCTTCACCTTTAATATTTGTTATGTATGTTAATGCAGTCTTATCGAGTGATTTATAATATTTATCTATCACCTGATAAAGCGTTGATGAGACATAACCATTATCTATTAAATAGAAAAGCGGTGCAAACAACAGATATTTTAATTCATGTTCATCAATCATTCTTGTATTTGCATAGATATCAGATTTTTTTGAGGCAAGGTCCTTTGATATCGTGACCATATCGTAAACGATGTCCATGTGACCACCCTGTGATAAGGCGAAATAGAATTCAGAAAAATAATAATCACCCATCAAAACATGTTTCTCTCGTGCTTGGTTATCTGGTATCATATCGAGCGTATTTAATGCGTATGTAAATAAGAGGACAGCTTCAGCGATATATGTTTCACCGATAATATTATTATCGTCGATAAAGAAGTCTGTGATTTCGTTCGCTTCGAGTGCTTTGACGAGATCGGACAGCGTCTTATAGTCATTTTGCTGTTCCTTTAAATATTTCATAAATATCACCTTATAAATGAATAGACCTAACTCGCGTTAGGCCTAGTAAATGGAATTATTTAACTGCGTCTTTAAGTGCTTTACCAGCTTTAAATGCAGGTACTTTTGATGCTGGAATTTCAATTTCTTCACCAGACTGTGGGTTACGGCCTTTTCTTGCAGCACGTTCACGTACTTCAAAGTTACCGAATCCAATTAATTGTACTTTTTCACCTTTAGAAAGTGAACCTTGAATTGATTCGAAGACTGCGTCTACAGCAGCTCCTGCTTCTTTTTTCGTCAAATCAGCTTTATCGCTGACAGCGTTGATTAAATCTGTCTTATTCATCTGATAGACCTCCTATAATCTGTATAATGATTTTATCATTATGTTTTGACTTTACCATACGACACTAGTGACTGCAACGCATTTAAGTTATTTTTCCTGTAAAAGACACCGAGAAATCAGTTTTTATGAACACTTGTCATGAAAATAGCCTCGTTGTTTTCATCGACAGTCATTTCTGGCGAATAAATCGGCACTATTGGTGTATATTCATATAGGATTTCTCTGATGTCATCGCCTGTTTCAAAGTCTAAGTTTTCATTTTCTATCATCTTATCTAAATCGGGGCGATAATCGATTACAAACTCTTGTCCCCCACTGTAGTATACATTTAATTCCTCACCTGTATAGGGGCTGATTACTGTTGGGTTTTCCTGCAAATTATAAAAGTCTAAATCGAGCTGATAGACGTTTGGTCCAACCTGTTCACCGAGTTCTACATGTTCACCCATACCATTGATTCTTAGAGATAAAGAACGTAGCTCCTCTATTAAGGCAAGATCTGCAAGTTTAACTGTTGGGTTCTCTTCAGCATCTAAAATTACATATTGGAAATTACCCCCATTCTCATATGCAGTTGTGGGGATATCACTTAAGTATTCCGGAACTATACTATTGAAATCAATCTGATATTCAAGATATTCTGCTGTATCAGATTTTGTTTGTATAGGTAGTACCCCGCCTTCATTCTCACTGAAGTTCTCTACCGCACTTTGAACGTTTTGTATATCGGCTTCTGGTGGTATATTATGACCTGCTCTCTCTTCTTCAGGATACAAACAACCTGTTAAAACAAAGAGCGCAATAGTTAATGTGAAAATATAGCCGAACTTACGCATGGGACGATCCCCCAATGACAAGAATCATAAGTAAGAATGCAAGTATGAGAATGAGCCACGCAATAATAGAAACGATTACACTTATAAAGCGAATGGTGATGACAAATCTTGATAAGTAGATCAAAACTGCTGCAAGTGCCATGAAGCCCATTGAGACAAAGGACACCCACATTAAATCCATCCTGGAAATATCAAACATATTTATACCTCAACCTATTTACTATTTTTAATCTGATTTTCTAATAATTGTTTCAATCCTTCAGATTCAGATGTCTTCTCTCTTTGCATTAATGCAGCAAAAGCTTCATCTTCACTGATACCATCAAAGAGATAGCCGTATAAGGTCGTCGTTATCGGCATCTCGATATCTTCAGCAATTGCAAGTTCATGAGCGGCTCTAGTTGTGTTGACGCCTTCAACAACCATGCCCATTTTCTTAGTCGCTTCCTCTAGAGTTAAGCCACTTGCCAACATTTGACCACAGCGGTAATTTCTAGAATGTTGACTGGTTGCTGTAACAATTAGATCTCCCATACCTGTAAGGCCTAAGAAAGTTAATGGATTCGCACCTAATTTTGTGCCAAGACGTGCAATTTCGTGTAAGCCACGTGTAATTACAGCTGCCTTTGGATTGTCCCCAAAACCATAGCCAGATAAGGCGCCAACTGCTAAGGCAACGATATTTTTTAAGGCACCACCGATTTCTACACCGATTAGATCATGGTTGACATAGACCCTAAAGTATTCAGTCATAAAGACATCTTGAAGTAGCTCTGCACCAGTAGAATTAACTGAGGCAACACTGACAGTTGTCGGTTGCTTTTCTGCTACTTCTTCAGCATGGCTAGGTCCACTAAGTACACCGATGTCGGACACAGTCGAGTCATCGAACACTTCTGTTAGTACTTCAGAAACACGTTTATAAGTATCTAATTCAAGTCCTTTTGCTACATGGACAACTAAGATACGTTTATTAAATGATTTTAGAAGTTCATGAATGTCAGTCGCCATTTTTCTCATGGCAATTACAGGTACTGCTAAAACGATAATTTCACAGTGTTCAACCGCATCACTTAGTGAGGTTGTCGCTTGGATACCATTATCGAGTTGAATATTTTTTAAATATTTCTCATTGGTCTTTAAGTCATTGATTTCCTGAACGGTCGCTTCATTTCTACCGTACATTAAAACATCATGTTTGTTGTCATTTAGTACGATTGCGAGGCTTGTGCCGAAACTACCTGTTCCAATAACCGATATGTTCATGTGAAAACCTCCTAATTTCTTCTACGACTGATGATGTGTATCGGCGTTCCTTTAAAACCAAATGCTTTTCTTAATTGGTTTTCAATATAACGACGGTAGCTAAAATGCATCAGTTCAGTATCGTTAACAAATAATACGAAGGTCGGTGGTTTAACACTAACCTGTGTACCGTAGTAAATACTTAAACGGCGACCAGCTGAATCTGTTGGTGTTGGATTCATGCTGACACTATCAACAAGTACCTCATTTAATGTACTTGATTGAACGCGTTTTATACTCTGATCATATGCTTCCTTGATAAGTGGGAATAAGGTCTTCAATCTGACTTTAGTCATCGCAGAAACAAAAGTAATAGGTGCATAGTCTAAGTATTGGAAGTTATCCTTAATATCCAGTTCAAACTCACGCATAGTTTTTTCATCTTTTTCAACTGCATCCCATTTATTAACTACAATGACAATGGCCTTACCTGCTTCGTGTGCCAGGCCAGCAATTCTCTTATCTTGCTCACGAATACCCTCTTCACCATTTAAAACAACAAGTACAAGATCTGAACGTTCAATGGCACGGCTCGCTCTTAAGACAGAATATTTTTCAGTCGCCTCATAGACTTTACCGCGCTTTCTCATACCTGCAGTGTCAATAAGTGTATATTCTTCATCTTCATAAGTATATTGGGTATCAACAGCATCTCTTGTAGTACCTGCAATATCAGAAACAATGACGCGCTCTTCACCTAGGATAGCATTTACAAGACTAGATTTACCGACGTTTGGCCGACCAATTAGTGACACTTTTATTGAAGTATCTTCTTCTAATTCAGCTTCAATATCTTTAAAGTGTTTAACAACTTCGTCCAATGCATCACCTAAGCCTAGGCCATGACTGCCTGAAACAGGCCATGGATCGCCTAAGCCGAGTTGATAAAATTCATAGATTTCATTTCTCATTTCAAAGTTATCAATTTTATTAACGACTAAAACAACAGGTTTATTAGATTTTTGTAGAATCCTAGCGACGAACAGGTCATCGTTACTCACAGTCTCACGTCCATCGACGACCATCATGATAACGTCTGCTTCTAATATTGCGATTTCAGCCTGCATTTTAATTTGTTGTTGGAAAGGTTCATCTTTAATTTCAATTCCACCAGTATCGATTAAGTTAAAGGTATGGTTTAACCACTCACCTTCTGCATATAATCGGTCCCTTGTGACCCCTGGTGAATCTTCAACTATAGCTTTTCTTTCACCGATAATTCTATTAAAAAGCGTGGATTTCCCCACGTTTGGTTTACCCACTACTGCGATTGTTGGTTTATACATTGTTACCCTCCCTGTATGCACATTTATTTTAACACAAATAAAATAAAGAGCGATAGTAACATCGCCCTTTAGTCATAGAACAAAATTTTATTAATCTACTTATTATAAGTCTAAATTTTTGAATCGATCGCCAAAAACATCACCAAGTGTTGGTGCATCATCTTCGTCATCGTCAGTATAAACTTGAGTATTCTCTTCTTTTCTAGCTTGTTTAGGTTTAGCAGGTGCTTCCTCTAATGCCTTAATAGAAAGTGAGATTTTTTCATTATCCTTATCTAAGCCAATAATTTTAACTTCAATTTCCTGCTCTTCTTTTAGGACATCTTGTGGTACGTTGACGTGGTCATATGAGATCTCTGAAATATGTACAAGACCTTCAACACCAGCTTCAACCTCAACAAATGCACCAAAATCAACAAGGCGTTTAACTGTTCCACTCAATGTATCTCCCACATCGTGGTTATCGATGAATGTATCAAACGGTGACTCTCCAGCTTGTTTAAGAGATAAGCTTATACGCTCTTCATCTGGATTAACGTCAAGTACTTTAACTTTAACTTTTTGACCGATTTCAACTGCATCTTCAACACTTTCAACACGGCTATAGCTTAGCTCAGAAATGTGAGCAAGGCCATCTACGTTACCGATGTTAATGAAAGCACCGAATGAGGTTGTACGTACGACTTCTCCGTCAATAATACTGCCAATTTCTAAATCTTCTAACTCAGCTTGGCGTTGTTTTGATTTTTCACCTTCAACAATGCGTTTTCTATTTAAGATGACTCTGTTCTTCTCTTGGTCAATATCTTCAACTTTAACATCTAAGACTTGACCAGTGAACTGTTCTAAATCTTCAACGTACTCATCAGACAATAGTGATGCAGGGATAAATCCTCTAACACCTACGTCTAATACTAAACCAGCTTTAACTGCTTCTACTACAGTACCTTGAAGTGTCTCGTCATCTGCTTGTTTTTGTTTTAATTCATCATATGCCTTTTGTTCATCAAGTTTTCTAATTGAAACAATGATGTTTTTAGCATCGTTTTCCACTTTGATTACTACTGCTGTAACTTGATCATCTAAAGCGATGATATCGTTTGGATGTTCGATGCGTTTATTTGTAAGCTGACTAATTGGAATAATGCCTTCGTAGTCAGAATTATCCACCTGAACTTTGACAAACTTATCTTCGATGGTAGAGATAGTACCAGTTACTTCATCACCGACTGCGAATGGACCATCTGCAGTCTCAATATCATTCTGTAAATCATCGTTGTTGTCTGGTGCATCATTAACCTGAGTTTCTTCGATGTTTGAATCTTCGTTCTTAATGTCTTCTGTCGCCATGTGCTTGCCTCCAATTACTTTACAATATATATTTAACTTCTTATAATTCGATCGTTTTGTCAAGTGATTATTCTGAAAATAGTAAATTCTTTAGCTGATTTTCTATTTTCAAAGTTAAATCTTTACGATTATTGCCTTCTTCTAAAAATGCTTTAGTGTCAATCGGTTTACCAAAAATGACCGTGACACCTTCTTTTTTATTATAGCTTCCTTTAATGACACATGGTACTATAGGTGCTTCTGATTTTGAAGCAATAAAGCTTGCACCTTCTTGTAAAGGCTGTAATTGAGTCTTATCCCCTTTATTACGATGACCCTCAGGGAATATTAAAAGACAACGACCATCTTCTAATGCCTTAATTGAAGTTTTTAATGCAGCGCGATCACTCTTTCCTCTTGATACAGGAATGGCATTGAATTTAGGGAAAATCTTCCCGATTACGGGTAAGTCAAACAATTCTTGTTTTGCAAAGAAAGATAGCTCTCTTTTAAGACTTACACCGATTAATGGAGGGTCGAAATCATTGATATGGTTTGAACAAATCATTACAGGTCCACTTTGAGGAACTCTGTCTTGTCCAATAACCTTCACTTTAAATCTGAATTTGTAAAATTGATGGACCACAACTTTTGCAATGTTGTATAACATTTATCTAGCCTCCATTTTGATGTTTACGAGTTCTATAATATACTTTTCGACTTCATCAATTGTTAAATCGCTCGTATCTAAAACAATCGCATCATCGGCTTTAACAAGTGGTGATATTTCTCGAGTACTATCGATTTCATCTCTCGTAATAATCTCTTGTGTGAGTGTTTCGAGGCTAACATTGTTCCCTCTAACTTGTTCTTCTTTTAAACGTCTTTCTGCACGCACTTTTGGATCAGCCTGCATGAAAACTTTAATTTCTGCATCTGGTAGTACTGTTGTACCGATATCTCTACCATCCATAACGACGTTAGCATTTTCACTTATCTTACGTTGCATGTTTACAAGATAGGTTCTCACTTTTTCTAAACTTGAGATTCGGCTAACATTTTGGGTCACTTCTTTCGATCGAATTTCTTTACTTACATTAACGTCATTTAAGTAAACTTCATCATTCTCATCGAAGGTTATCGTGACATCTTCTTCAATATTTTCGATTGAATCATCGCCGTGTTTTAAAGTGTGTAAAGTAACTGCACGATACATAGCACCAGTATCAATGTAGAGATACCCTAGTTTTTTTGCGACGCGTTTTGCAATCGTGCTCTTACCAGCAGCAGCTGGGCCGTCAATGGCTATTCTTAACGTTGTCATGTTGTGTCCTACTTTCATATTACGGTATTATCAATTGTTGGCCGACAGAGATTTCATTTTCACTTATGCCATTTGCCTCTCTAATTCTCTGAACGTTTTCTGAACTACCATCACCATAGTATTGAATGGCAATTCTATAAAGGTTATCCTCAGTGGTTACTGTATGGGAGGCATTGGCATTAGTTGTCTGATTTTCTTCTGTTTCTTGGTTGGCTACTTCTGTTTCTTGATTTGCTTCTGTATTTGCTTCAGTCTGGTTCTCATTGTTTGTTGAATCTTCAGTTTGAGTATCTTCGCTCGCTGACTCTGACTCATTTGAGTTTTCTTCAGTATTACTATCTTCTGTATTCTCCTGGTCGTTACTGCTTGACTCATCAGACTCTTTGTCTTGAATAGCATTTCTAGATTCACTTTCGAGTGCTTCTAGCTCTTCTTCAGAATAATTGACTTCTAAGTCTTCAGAACTTGAAGTATTATTTCGACCTTCGGCTAATCGTCTTTCATGTTCTTTCTTTTGTTCTTCAAGTTCTGCATTGAACTCAGCTGTGTTATTATTTTCTTCGGCTTCATTCGTCTCTTCTGATTCAGAACTTGCGAGCTCAATTTCATCATCTAATGATGGCCAGAAGTTAGAAAATATTAAGAATGCGAGTAATAAAGTAATTGGAATCAATACTAAGAGACCGAGAATCCAAGGTAATTTTCTACCTTCATTGTTATCACTTTTCTTTTTAGTATTCGCTTTTGCTTTAGTTTGGTTACCGATGCCACCTAATTTTTCTTTTGACACTTTAAGCTCGTTCTTAATACGATTTTGATAGCCTTTTAACGTGCCGATAAAAGCAGCTTTTCTCTTTTGATTATTTTCCGAGCTGAAATAAGCCTGAATTTTATCAGTGAGGCTATCTTCATTCTTGTTCTTTTTTTCTTTTGCAGAATTATTTTTCTTTGGATTTCCTTCTTTTTGATTATCTTTATTTTTGTGGCGTGCACTACGACTGAGCGTTTGTCTTTCGCCATCCTTGTTACCATTTTTAGAATCGGTCTTGTCAGGCTTTTCTTCATCTGCCCGCTTATGGTTCATATCTTTATAAAAATCATCTTTCATACCGCATTCTCCTAGTCACAGAATTCTAATTTTAATTATATATTGTTTGTACCAACATTTAAAGAGTTATCAGTCTTTAGTCGTATTGTTGTATGTTCAATTATTGTTCATTGATATATTTTTGATTTTCTCTTAAAATAACAATGAACAATCGTAAAGGTTAAGAGGTGAAATTTTTATGTGCGCTAAGAAATACACAATCGTTGACCAAGATACTTGTATCGCATGCGGCGCCTGCGGAGCAGCAGCACCGGATATTTATGATTATGATGATGACGGTATTGCTTATGTTATCTTAGATGACAATAAAGGCATTACTGCTGTACCAGAAGATCTTCTGGAAGATATGGAAGATGCATTTGATGGCTGTCCGACAGATTCAATTAAAGTTGAAGAAGAACCATTTGATGGTGATCCATTGAAGTATGAATAGATAATATTAAATAAGGATGAGAAATCAAAAGATTTCTCATCCTTATTTTTTCTTTCTTAATTTTGTTTTTGAATTACTGGAATCACCTTAATGTAGATGATATAACATATAATACTCAAAATAATTCCTTTGACTAAGTTGAATGGAATTATTCCGGCAGTAACGACCACTCTTAAGTTATTTATGATGTCTGTTTGATCGACAATCAGACCATAAGCAGGGAGTAGTACAAAATAGTTCAACACTGCTAAAGAAAGAATGAGCATTAAAGTACCTGTTACAAAGCCGTAAATGAGGCGTTTGACTGTTTTCTTCTTGTAGTAAAAAAAGAAGACAGGCAGTAAAAATGAAAATGCTGCTAAAAGGTTCGCAATTGGGCCTATTGGCTCACTGGCAACCAGCAAACTGTACAGCACAATTTTCATAATAATAATTAATGAGCCGCCTAAACCACCAAAAAGTATGAAGCCTATAAAGGCAGGTATATCTGACAAATCAAGCATCAGAAATGGTGGTAGGAATGGTAAAGGAAACTGAATGAGCATTAATATAAATGATAATGCACTCAGGATACTAATATTGATGATTTTTCTTAGTCGTTGTCTATCTATTGATATCAATCCCTTCTAGTTTTAGGCATAGTAATAATAAATGTTGTACCTTTTCCGAAATCGCTCTCTACTGATATTTCACCACCGTGTTTTTCGATGATATTTTTTACAATATACAAGCCTAAGCCGGTTCCGTGTTTACCTCTTGTACGTGCTTCATCGACCTTATAGAAACGATCAAATATATGTTTTATGTTTTCACGTTTAATGCCAGTTCCCGTATCTGATAACTTGATGGTAACATGGTTTTCACTATTCTGTTTTGCAGAAATAGTAATCGTATCATTAGCTTTAGTGTAACGGATGGCATTGTCTAATAAATTTGTCAGTACTTGATTCATCTTATCTGCATCGTGTGGGAAAATAATCGGCCCATCTTCAACATCGAAAAGTAGTTTAGTTTCTTTTTCTTTTAATTCGTAGTCAAAGCGGTGACGTAGTTTATCGAGAAGTGGTTTAAAGTCCTGATCGACAATATCATAAAGGACTTCGTCCGAATCCATTCTCGCTATAACTAAAAGTTCGTTTACGAGTTTGTTCATGCGGTCCGACTCATCTTTAATAATTGACACCATTTCTTTTACTTCCTCCGGATCAGTCACGATGTCATCTAAGAGTGCTTCAGAGTATCCACTAAGCATGACCATTGGTGTTTTTAATTCATGGGAGACATTGGAAATAAATTCTGAACGCATCTTCTCTGTGTTAATTTCATCTGTAATATCCCAAATCAAGACCGTTACACCACTTTGTTCCTCGTTTGATTCCACTGGAGACATAGCAAGTTGTAAGTGCATATCATCTATGTCGAGACGTTCTAAATGTGGTCGATTGTCTCTCGCAACAACTTTAATTAAGGATGAAAAATAACCATTCTGCTCATTCTCTTCGAATAGGCTATAATAATTTAATCCTGCCTGATTACTATAGATTAATTCCGCATTGGTATTTAAGTAAAGAATACCATTCGTTAGTGATGAGAACACATTCTCTCTTAAATTTTTCTCATGTGTCAGCTCTGAAATGGTGCTTTTAATATTATCATTCATCTTATTAAATGCGAGTGTTAACTCCCCTATTTCATCTCGAGATGTTACTTTTAAATTATTGTATTCACCAGTAGCCGTAGAAAAAGCTGAGTTCTTTAAGGCGATTAGCGGCTTGGTAATCCTAGAAATCAAGAAAAATGCAAAGAAGGTTGTAATCAAGAATAAGGTAATTGCACTGATTAGAATAATCATTAATACGGTAAAGAATGACTGATTCAAGGCATCTAAATCACTAAACATAATGATCGCTGTGTCTTCATTAAAATACCGACTTAGATCAGAAACTTTTACCATGAGTTCGTGATTATCTTCATCTCTAAAAATAAAGGTATTTTCTGCAGAGTCTGAATTAATGATTTCTTCATAGATGTTTTCAGCAGTAGATTGGTCTCCAGTAATAACCTGACCATTAGAGTAGATGATTAAATTTTCCTCTGCAGCTAAATATGTTTCTTGTGAGGTTAGAGAATGATTACTTAAGATGACATTCTCTACTCGGCTCACTTCTTTTTCTAATTGTCTCTCTGTAATATCTAAAGAATAATTTCTAAAAAAAAGACTTAAAACGATGGACAATATAATTAAAACTGTAGTCACTATCATTAAGATAGTAAACCACAGTTTTGTTACGACACTGGAGAAAAAACTCATTTGTCGTTTACCTCAAATTTATAGCCGATTCCCCATACTGTATGAATCATCTGGCTTGCCTCTGGAGATACTTTATTCAATTTCTCTCTCAGTCTCTTGACATGTGTATCTACAGTTCTTAAGTCACCGTAGAAATCGTAATTCCAAACTTCTTTAAGCAGTTCTTCACGATTGAACACCTTATCTGGACTTTTAGCCAGGAATAATAGGAGTTCATACTCCTTAGGTGTTAAGTTTACACGCTTATTATCAGCTAATACTCTGTGTGCATCATTGTCGATGACCAAGTGTTCAAAGACGACAATATCCTTTGCAGAAGTATCTTTTTTGATAAAGGCAGTTTCTGAAGAACGTCTCAAAATCGCTTTGACTCTAAGCACAACTTCTCGTGGTGAGAAGGGTTTGACAATGTAATCATCAGCACCGACTTCTAAACCTTCAACACGATCTGCTTCTTCACCCTTAGCTGTTAGCATAATAATAGGTGTAGATTTTTCCTTACGAAGCTCTCTTGCAACTTCTATTCCATCCATCTCAGGCATCATTAAATCCAATAAGATAACATGGAAATCTTCATTCATTGCAATTGACAAGGCATCTTTACCATTGTCAGCTTCAACTATTTCATAATTTTCTCTTGTTAAATATAGGTTCAGTAACTTTCTAATCCGTTCTTCATCATCAACAAGCAATATTTTTTCTGTCATTGTAACCCTCTTTTCGTATTATGCATATGAATGTAGGCCGGACACAATCATATTGATTGCAATTAAGTTAAACAGAATAAGTAGGAAACCTCCCACTGCTAACCATGCAGATTTTTCACCTTCATAACCTCTGTTAATTCTTAAGTGAAGGAAAATCGTATAGAACATGAAGGTAATAAAGGCCCATGTTTCTTTCGGGTCCCAGCCCCAGAATCTACTCCATGCCATCTGTGCCCAAATTGCAGCGAAGAAGATGCCACCTAAAGCAAATAGTGGGAAGCCGATAATAACCGAACGATATCCAATCTCATCCATTAAGACTAGATCGACCTTCTTAGTTAATGGTTTAAAGAGTGAGAAGATTCGTCTTCTGAGTATTAATCGAACGATTCCATAGACGACGATACCTAAAATAATTGACCACAGGACAGTATTAAGTGAGTCCGCTTTAATTACTGGAGGTAAATCAATACCTAGATGGAAATGTTCAGTTGGTTCAAACTCATTGTTTCCAACGTGTTCTACAGGAATTGCGTCCTGGTAGTTAATTAAACTTGGTAAATGATATTCGGCAATTACTTGTTGTCCAGTTTGATCTGTGTAGTAAAATTCATCATTGTAACCGACGACTTCTTTCATCACGAGTGTTGTCACAATATATGTTGCAACAATTACTAATCCGACCATTATCATTTCTAAACATCTTGCGCGCCATGATTTTTCATCTGCAGGAATGGCTTTAAGTAAGTAAATCAATCCTGCTACAGCACTCATTGAAAGTATACCATAGGATAAGGTTACAGTAATAACGTGAATGGCTAGCCAGCTACTCTGAAGTGCTGGTATTAAAGGTTGAACATCTGTTGAGAACAGACTACCGTATCCAAGTAATAATAAGGAAATCGGTATTGCAAATAAACCGAATATTTTAGTTTTAAAGTAATGGTACGTAATCAGATAACCACCGATGAGCATGATTGAGAACATGGCAATAAATTCATACATGTTCGATACCGGTGCATGTCCCGTCGCCATCCAACGGAAAGCGAAATAGCCTAATTCTAAGATAAAGGCAATAATAATCATCCAAAGCGCAATTTTTTCATACTTTTTGGTCTTTGACTTTGACTTGATACTGATACCGAGTGGAATCAGTGCGACGAGTAGCATGATAAACGCGATGAATATGAGTGTATTACTTATTGATAAAAATGTTGCATCCATATATTAAACACTATCCTTTCGAATTCGATTCCTCTTCTTCTTTATCTTTCATGCCCTCGAATTCATATGATTCTAATATTGTATTCATTTCTTTCTTCATACCGTAATAGTTTTTATTCGTATGTGCAGCGATGTTCATTGTGTCACCTTCTGCATTAATCCAAATTCTACGGTGATTGATATATGAACCAATAAAGAGTCCGATTAAGAAGATGATAAAGCCAGCTGCCATATAAGGCATTGCTAAGTCTTTTTTCAAGGTCAGTACACTTGCCATATGATCTTCTGCTTCTACAAAGCGAATGTTGTACTCATTATCTTGTGTAATATCAGTCGAATTCATAATTTGAAGTAGGCTCAGCTCTTGTTTTTCACCATCATCTACTTCAAATACAAAGGCAGGGTTTGTAGGTACAGGTGTTGCCGTAATCAATGTACCGTTGTCATCTATTTCTAAAAAATCTGGTGCATAGGCACGCATATCGATACTAACGTCTTCGGTAATTTGATAAGAATCTTCTGGGTCATCAAGTTCTACCGTGAAGTTGTCACCTAGCGTGTTACCTTCACTATCTTCTAGTCTAAAGGTCATCGATTTCATCTGTGAATTATCGTAAGAAGATTGATAAAGTTGATAATCTTCAAATACATAAGGATGGTTTACTCTAATACTATATTTGTCAACCTCTTCTAGCTCAGGAGATGATCCTACAACATCAGCTGTTTGGTTTTCATAAAATGTGATGTCTGTTTGGAAGTTACTGATGGTCATTTCCATGTTGTTTTGTAGAGATTCATCAAATACTGTTCCACTTTCCTCATCATACGTATCGAGTGTGAAACCTTCGTTTTTGACGTAATATTTACCGTTCGTTGTCGGGACACTTACAGTCTCACCTTCTTGAGCGTAGATAACTTCATCAACATATACCCCTGGGAAGAATCTAAGCATACTACCGATGAGTAAAATAATTAAACCAGTATGGTTTATGTATGGGCCCCATCTAGATAAACGACCTTTTTCTAATAGGTAATGATTCCCGTCCTGAGTTAATTTGTATTTTTTGTTTTCAAACGATTTAACAATTTCAGGTGCTTTACTAACATTGTCATAGTTGTTGTTTAAACGTTGGCGTCTAAAGAATGAATCGTGTTTTTTCGCACGTTGATTCTTTAATGATTTGTATAGAGGTACACCTCTATCGACACTCGCTGCAATAATAGATAAAGCCAATAGACCATTAAGTAAAACAAACCACCAAGAGGAATACAGCTGAGTAAAACCAAGTTTGTAATACAACATACCAAATGTTCCATATTGTTCGGTGTAGTGCTCTAGTGGGTCTGCACCAATCGGAATAAAGTATTCCTGCGGTAAGATTGTCCCAATAGCAGCAGCAATTGCGATTATTGCAATGATACCGACACCCACCTTAATGGATGTGAAGAAGTTCCAGATCTTATCAAAGATACTTTTAGACTTCACTTTGGAACGTACTGCACTACCGTCATAGCGCATTAAATCTTTAATTTTCTTCTTGTCATAGTTTTCATTAATCATCTTACCGCAGGACTGACAAAGTTGCGTCCCCGGAGGGTTGACATGGCCACAATGACTACATGTAATATCATGCATATTTCCTTTTACTTCTTCATTATTTTCTTTAGTGTTCATTAAGTTCACCCTATTCTACAGAAGACTCTATAAAGGCATGAATGTCCTCTTTAGTTAGTTGATACTCCTGTTTTTTCACAACTTCACCATCTTTATTAATCGCTATTGTTGTTGGTAAAGGGCCGATATTATAAGCCTTTGTGACACTACGATTTGGATCGAGTGCAATCGGATAATCCAAGTCTTCAGATAAGCCTGAAATAAATTGTGAAATTTGCTGAGGATTTTCAGAAACGTTGATAGCAATTATTTCATAGTCTTCATGGCCTTCATTATATACTTGGTTCATATCGGGCATTTCTTCACGACATGGTTTACACCATGTGCCCCAGAAATTTAAGATAACCCCTTTTTCATCAGTAAGTTGTGATAGTTGAATTTCATCCCCATCTAGCGTCTCAAGCTTGAAATCCACTGCTTCGTCACCAACATTTACTGTTTGGGAACCATCTCTTAAGTTTAGGTAAAGTGTTAAACCTAATAGTGCTGCTATTGTAATAATCGTTCCTGTACGAACGACTTTCCTTGTACTTTTTTTCAAAGTTAGGCTCCTTTCAATATATTATAAAACCGCTATAAAATGCGTGCATAGTGCCAATTATAACACTACTCATTTTATGGCGGTTTGACATTATTATGACATTTACGACTTACTTTTTACTGTTAGCGATGAGCTTTTTAACTTCATGTGGTTTTAAGTAGCGATAGTCGCCTTCTTTCAATCCTTCAAGTGTTAGAAAGTCAAAGCGGATACGAGTGAGTTTTGTCACGTTTAAGCCGAAATGTTCGAACATACGTCTAACCTGTCGGTTACGTCCTTCGTGGATAGAAATTTCTAAAATCATGTCCTTACCACTCTTATCTCTGATCACTTTTAAGTCACACGGTGCTGTCTTACCATCACTTAAACGTATACCTCGTCGCATTTCATCTTGTTGATGACGAAGTAAAACGCCATCTATTTTTACTCTGTAAGTTTTCTTCATTTCATATTTAGGATGTGTCATGTGTTGGGTAAACTCACCATCGTTAGTGACGAGTAAGATTCCAGATGTGTCATAATCTAAACGACCAACTGGGTAGAGTCTCGCATCAATGTCATCAAAGGCATCAATGACAGTTTCACGGTCTTTATCGTCTTCGGCAGATGAGATTTCACCTGTTGGCTTATAGTATAAAATATGCACAGGTTCTTCTTTAGTAATGATGACACCATCGACTTTCACCTGGTCCTTATCTGTTACCTTTATACCAGGTTCTGTAATTTTTTTACCGTTGATTGTTACTCTACCTTCTTCAATTAGCTTATCTGCTTTTCTACGGGAAGTAATTCCAGCATCAGCAATTTTCTTATTAATACGTGTACTTGTCATGTGTTTTACTCCTTTAGACTATTGAAGAATAAGTCAATCTCTTCTTGTTCACTAATCATATCATCACTAGGTAAATCACTTAAAGATTTAAGGCCAAATACCTCTAGAAAATGTTGGGTGGTTTCAAAATGACTAGCGCGTTCATCTTGAATGTTCTTCTTTTTCACTAGTCCCTTATTAATCAATGTTGAAATTGGTCCATCTGACGCAATGCCACGTACAGTTTCAATACCATTTCTTGAAATTGGCTGGTTGTAAGCAATAATAGCTAGAACTTCGAGAGATGCTTGGGACAATTTCTTTTGAGGACGATCGGCAAGTACCCGGCTAATATATTTCTCCATTTCTGGACTCGTCTTCAAATAGTACATATCCCCATGTCTTTCAATAACATACTGTTCTTTACTATATGCATTTACTTCATTTTCAAGTTGGATCTTTGTGATTGGCACGTGCATGATTAAAGCTTCTTCACTTAAACCTAAGTCACCTGCGATATATAAGAGCCCTTCAATAATGTTAATTTTCTCCAAGCTTAAACCAACCTTTCAAGTTCAAAATCATCACTCGTAATCGTGTTGATACGATATAAGTTCTGACTGATGTATTCTAAAATTGTAATAAATACTTGTACAACCTTTGTTTTCGGTTCGTTAAAAGTAAGCAATTCAGTCATTTTTAGTATTTTACGACCACTAAAACTTTTATCGATAAAAGCGACAGCATCTTCTTTTGAATACTCATCACGACTGACCACAACATATGCGTCTTCAGAAAGGCTCACGCGAGACTTTACTTTGTTATAAGCGTCTAATAAGTCATTCAAGTTAAATGTTAGGTCTTCCCTTTCGTCCATATCATCTGAAAAATCATGCGGTGCTTTGATGAAAAATTGACTCTGTTCTTCTTTCATCTTGTTCAATTCCTCTGCATATTGCTTATAGTTTTGGTATTCTATAAGTTGAGTCATCAAGGGACCACGTGGATCCTCATATTCCTCGTCAACATACTGAGGTTCAGGTAGTAGCATATGACTTTTTATTTTAACAAGCTCACTTGCCATAACTAAATAATCACTGGCAACATTGAGCTCTAGTACTTTCATCTGATTGATATATTCCATATACTGTTCAGTAAGAAGTTTCATAGGAATATCGTATATATCAATTTCTAATTCTTTAATAAGGTGTAAAAGTAAGTCCAAAGGACCTTCAAAAACATCCAATTCCACTTTATATGATGACATTATATAACCTCGATTTCAGGAGTGATACCAATTAATAAAAACACTATCATTGAATTCTTTAACGAATTAATTATAAAGCAAGATTACTTTGAATGCCATGAAATCATGGAAGATGTATGGAAAGATAAAGAAAATTTCACAAAAACGGATGCTGAAGTATTCATTGTCTTGATTGTTACAGGTGAATATCACTACAGAAGAGATAATGTAATCGGCGCCACAACGTCTTATAAACGCGCATTAAAACTATATGAAGATAATCAATATGATTTAAGTGTATTCGGATTTGAAGATGGATTTATCAATAAAATAGAGAGACGCTATCAAGAGATCCCCAAAAAATCTTTTGTGCCCTTGCAATTTCCTGTTCAAGACTGGGTCTGGGAGGCATTATACAATGCGCATGAGAACGAGTTCGATTCCTTTAGTCAATTTATGACAACAATGCTGGCAAATTTCGAGACCAATGTGCAGATCACACACAGACACAGCATGCGAGATCGATCAGACGTGATCCAAAAACGCTTAGAAGCACTGAACAATAAGGTGAATTGAGTTGATTTGATTTGAGTTTGGATGGTGATGAGAATTCACCGTCCCTGTTCTACTTGTTAATCATCAATAATTATCTTTAGGAGGACAGTATTTTTAGTTTTTAGAACTATTATACATATAGTTCTAACACCAGAATTGAAAAATAGTGCTATTAATATATCAAGTCATAAGTTAAAATTTAATTGAGTCATTTCATATCTCTCCCATCAATGTTTGTCTGGTAACTACATTGTACTATAGAGATCTGATTTGACTCTTTTTCTTTATTACACAATATTATGGACTTAATCCAAAAAAGAGGAATCTCATATACAAGATCCCTCCCTGCCTAAAAACCAAAATCAAAAACCAATACTATCTATACAATTACAAACCAGTAAACAAATCCCCAGATTAGACACATCAATAGTATGCCAAAGAAAATAATGTATTTTGCCTTGTTCATTATTTCAGTTCCCCAAGGAAGCTTTTACCGTGTGTTTTATAGTCAACATCGAAATTATCTGCAATCGTTGCAGCGATGTTAGAAAATGTTTGACACTGATTAATTTCACCGTAATTCAAGTCTTTACCTGAAGTGATTAATAGTGGTACATATTCCCTAGTATGATCTGTACCAGTATAAGTTGGATCATTACCGTGGTCTGCAGTGATGATGAGTAACTCATCTTCACCTAATTTAGAAGTAATTTCAGGTAAACGATCATCGAATTCTTTTAAGGCATTACTGTAACCTACTGGATCTCGTCTATGACCATACTCAGCATCAAAATCCACTAAGTTTAAGAATGATAAACCATCAAAATCTCTATCCATAACAGAAAGTAGCTTATCGACACCGTCATCGTTGCTTTTAGTACGCACAAAGTCAGTGATACCGCTACCTGTGAAGATATCGTTGATCTTACCGATCGCAATGACATCCTTGCCTTCATCTTTTAGGGCATTTAAGACTGTTTGTCCAAAAGGTTTAAGGGCATAGTCATGGCGATTTTCTGTGCGCTTGAACTCACCTTTTTTCTTGCCAACAAATGGACGTGCGATGACTCTGCCGACTAAGAATTCAGGATCTTTTGTCATCTCACGTACCTTTTCACAGATATCATAGAGTTCTTCAAGTGGAATCACTTCTTCGTTTGCTGCAATTTGAAGCACTGGGTCATTTGAAGTATAGATAATCAGGTCACCTGTTTCAATTTGATGTTCCCCAAACTCTTCAATAATATCCGTACCTGAAGCAGGCTTATTACCCACAATGCCACGACCTGTTGCTTCTTTAATCTTGTCTAGTAATTTGTCAGAGAAACCATCTGGATATACTTTAAAGGCTGTATTAATATTTAAACCAGCGATTTCCCAGTGGCCAGTCATTGTATCTTTACCTTTTGAAATTTCCTGCATTTTTGTGTAAAAACCTGTTGTTTGATCAACTTGATCTACGCCTGGTAAGTCATCGATATTACCTAAACCAAGTTGTGCGAGGTTTGGCAAAGTATTTGGATGAGATTCTAAAGTGTGACGTAAGGTATGTGTACCCTCATCTCCAAAGTCTTTAGCATCTGGTGCTTCTCCAATTCCAACTGAATCTAGCACGATTAAATGAATTCTCTTAAACATAAAATTTACCTACTTTCTTGGATGAAACTGCTTATACATCTCTCTAATTTTACCTGCAGAAATTTGAGTATAGATTTGTGTTGTTGAAATGTCAGAGTGTCCGAGCATTTCTTGAACCGCTCTTAAATCCGCCCCATTTTCAATTAAATGTGTTGCAAAGGAATGTCTAAAAGTATGCGGTGTTATATTCTTATCAATACCGCTGTCTCTGACATACTTTTTAATTGTTTTCCACAAGCCTTGTCTCGTGAAACCTTTCCCACGATTCGTTAAAAAAAGTGTATCGATATTTTCGTCTTTTAGCAACTTAAGTCTGTAATTTTTTATGTAATTCGTTAATTTTTTTGCAACATATTCTGTAGTGGGTACAATTCTTTCTTTTTCACCCTTACCATAAACATGTATAAAGCCCATCTCTAAATTTAAATCAGATATATTCAAATTAATCAGTTCACTGACTCTGAGTCCACTAGCGTACAACAGCTCCATCATCGCATTATCTCTAATACCTTGAGTCGTTTGGTCTGGTGACTGCAATAAACGTTCCATCTCTTCAATCGTTAAGACGACTGGCAAAGCTTTTTCTTCTTTTGGTGTTTGTAAGCGGAGTGCCGGATTATTTTCAGTGATGCGTTCAATTTGTAAAAACTGATGAAAATTCTTTAAGGTCGATTGCATGCGTCTGATTGTTTTGGCACTCTTATTTTCTGAAGTCAAAAACTGCAAAAAAGTTACGAGAGTCTCTGCAGTAATTGATTCTACCCTCGTAACATTTTGATCTTCTAAAAATTGACTATACTTTTTTAAATCTTGATTATAGGAAGATATAGAAGCATCACTAAGTCCTTTTTCTATTTTCAAATACCTTAAATATTCGTCAATATGCGTTTTAAACATGACTATTGCCATCTCTCTCTTGACAGTTTCTGCAAATACCATGGAAAGTTAAACGGTGATCGATAACATGGAAGTTAAATTCATGAGCGATAATCTTCTCCACCTCTGGTAGTAAATCTTCTTCTACTTCTTCCACTGAACCACATTGTGTACAGATTAAGTGATGATGAAAATGTTTCGCACCTTCTTTACGAAGATCATATCGTGCGACACCATCTCCAAAATTCACCTTATCTAGTACATTTAATTCATTTAATAATTCTAAGGTACGATAAACTGTCGCTAGTCCAATTTCAGGGTACTTATCTTTTACTTTCATAAATACATCTTCAGCACTTAAATGTGAGCTTTCGTTTTCTAATAAGACTCTCACAGTCACTTCACGCTGTGGAGTCAATTTATAGCGAGCCTCATGCAATGCTTCTTTAATTCTCTCTATTCGTTTTTCCACAACAGCACCTACTTAATTTCAATTTCTTATTTATAACAATTATACATGATTGAGAAAGATTTTCAATACTATTTAGAATTATTATAAATAACCTTTTTCGGCGAGCACATGGTGAACTGCAACTAAAGTTTTTCCATCTCTAAATTCACCGTTATGCATACGTGTTTTTAGTTCTTGAAACGGTATTTTTACTAGGTCTAGAAATTCATCATCTTCAAGTTCCATATTATCAAATGAAACATTTTTTGTACTATATAAATGAATCAATTCATTAGAAAATCCAGGAGAGACATAAAATTCATATAATTTATCTAATGATTCTGCCGTTGCACCTGTCTCCTCTTTGAGCTCTTTTCTTGCTGTGTCGTCAGGGTGTTCGCCAGTTTCAACCTTACCAGCTGGGATCTCTAACAGTACTTCATCTGTCGATATTCTAAATTGGCGGACAAAGTACATTGATGTATCATCCTTTACGATTAGTGCAACAGCACCTTTATGATAGACGACTTCTCTAAAAGCCTCACTGCCGTCAGGAAGTTCTGCGGTTAGTTTTTTTACATCGATGATTTTACCTTGGTAGATATCTTCCGCTGATTTTGTTTTTTCAATTAAATGTTCATCCGTCATTATAATCCCTACCTTGTAAAAGTTATTATAAATATATCACAATCCCTGTCAAAAAATAAAAATTTATATTTCTAAAACTGATGATATAATAATTGTTGTGAAATGTGAGGAGGTAAGAATTTGAAACAGTATAAATCCTGGTTTTTTATATTGATCTTATCAGTGTTAACTATACTAACTTCTGTTGCTTATTATGCATCAAGTCAGATTATGTTTTTCAAATTAAGAGAAATTGAAATCATAATTAGAAGAGAAACACGCGGTAAGAGAATGAATTTAGAAGTCTTAAAGAATATGCCAAAGAATGAAGTGAAAATACCGTCTAAATTTGGTTACGACATTCACTCGACCTTTTACCATCCACATGAGACGAATCATTGGATGGTCCTCCTACATGGTGTATCTGAAAACAGCATAAGTTCAAGTAAGTATGTACATATGTTTACAGATATGGGCTACAATTGTGTGGTTTATGATGCTAGAAGGCACGGGAAAACTGGTGGAATAGATTCAACTTATGGGTATTATGAAAAATTTGATTTAGAATCTGTTATAGAAAGATTGAAGAAAACATATGGGTCAGATATTCGCTTCGGTATTCATGGTGAATCTATGGGTGCTGCAACAATGTTACTCTATGCAGGAGAGCTTTCTAATGAAGCAGAATTTTACATTTCAGATGCGTCATTTGCTCGCTTTAGTGAGCAATTAACATCTGTCTATCAATCAATATCTAAGACTGCCACCGCACCTGTCTTGTTCTTTACCTATCTGATACTTAAACTTAGAAGCCACTATAGTATTTATGAACTCTCACCTATTAAAGTCATCGATCAGATTGAGCAGCCCATTTTGTTCATTCACTCTAAAAAAGACAAATTCATTCCGTATGAATCTACCTTAGCCCTATATAAAAAGAAGAAAGGACCAAAAAAAGCTTGGTATCCAGAACGCGGCGATCATGTAGAATCATTTAACCGCAATCAAAAAAAATACCGCAGCACTGTTCAATCCTTTATTGAACAGTACGCGGGATGGGAAGTTCGAAGTAATCATGAGCAATAAAGACGTTGTCAGGTAATTGTGATTTAACAACTTCGATATCCTGATCGGTATACCGGCTGCTAATATGAACAAACACTAGCTGTTGATAATTTAAATCTTTAAAATTTTGGAGCACTTGATTTAATTCCGAATGGAAATAATCATGCGCTTTTTCTATTTCATTATTTAAAAATGTGGCTTCATGGACAATAAGATTTGCTTGGTACAAATCAGCTAAATAAAGTGGATTATTTATAAGTCTCGTATCCCCATGAACAGCGATTTTTATGCCTTTAATATCTTCGCCAATGAAATCTTTGGACTGATAAGTAACATCGTCAAAGGTGAACGTTTCACTAGCTTTTATGTGTCCATATATGGGGCCAGGTTTAATGCCAAGGTCAAGCAACTTATCCTTGTTCAAGCCGCCTAACTTGTCGTGCTCATTAAAGAAATAAGCGTAGGACTCAATGCCATGATCTAAAGCGTGTACAGTGACAGTAAAGCCATTTATATCGTAGTTAGCCTTATCTTCAACTTCGATAATCGTTAACGGGTAGTTTAAAGTGCTCTCAGACAATCTAAATGTAACTTCTAACCATTCAGCCAACCCTTTTGGTCCATAGATTGTTAAAGGAATATCTGCCCCACCCTGAAATGCCCTAGACGATAGAAAACCTGGCAAGCCGAATATGTGATCGCCATGTAGATGGGTTATAAAAATATTTTTGATTTTAGCGGGCTTTATATGTGTATGAAGAATCTGGTGTTGTAAGGCTTCTCCAGCATCGATAAGGATATATTCATTATATTCGCTAACACAGTTTATAATAATGCTCTGTGTATTTCTATCTTTTGACGGTAAGCCTGCACCGGATCCAAGAACAGTTAATCTCATTTTGACACCTCAATTTTTCTTGTTTAATTATATCACAATATGACTTGTGGTATGATATTAGGTGGTATGATGAGCAATTTAAAAAAGGTGATAATATGGAAACTATTAGATTTGTAGAAAGATTTATCGTATACATAGAAGATCATTTAAGAGAGAATATAGATTTTTCAGATGTACTAGATAAGATGGGGGTAGAACCAAAGTCTTTTCTCACCATTTTCACTTCCCTAGTTGGTATGACACCTGCTGAATATCAGGAAAAACGTCGTCTGACTGAGATTTCATTTGAAGTATATGAGGGCCACCGCCGGCTTATTGATATTATTAAGTACTATGGTTATAGAGATTTAGAAAAATTTAAAGCGATGTACAAAAAAACATTTGGGATATCAGTGCATGAAACAGATCGTTATTTTAAAGAGATGAATCAACTTGAGCAAATTGCTTTTGAGGTTGTACCATCAAAAAAACCAAAGTATCCATCATATCGAAGTTTTGTAGAAAGTTTTAGGCTCACTGGCATTGCTCAATATTTCGACCTAAATACCTACCGTCCGGAATATAAGCATAAATTTTTGAGAGTCCTAGAAAGAGATGGCTTAATTGATGAACTTTTGAAATACAATGATGGCTTTATAAAAGGTATTTTTGTTCAAGAAAGAACGATTGATGATGAAATGGAAATATTTGTCGGGGTCACAAGTAATCAAAATACACCGTTTGATGAAACTTACACTGAATCTATGAACTATGAGATTTTTGACACCAAAGGCTATCCTTCAACAGTAATTGGGGACGTCTATAAATACATCTTTCGACGTTGGCACTTTAAAGAAGATGTCAATTTGACTTGTGACTTCTCATTAGAATTAATCAAACATACTTATGAAATTGAGGATCCAACAACCAAAATTCAAGTTTGGCAAGCAATCGATGATTAAAATTAAAGAACCGTATATTAAGTTACTTGGCATCATTAACGGCCTATAAACTTAATGTACGGTTCTATTTATAATTTATTTACTTTCATTTTTATGATGAACTTTAACAATCTCAACAATTAAATCTGTCATTTTATAAAGTTCTTCTAATGGCATGCGTTCACTTGTTGTATGGATATATTCGTATCCAACTCCTAAAATAGCTGTCGTCACACCATTTCCATGGAAGATATTACCGTCACTACCGCCACCAAGACTGATGACATTAGGCGTACGGCCAATGTTTTTAATCGCTTCTGAAGCAGTTGTTATAACTACATCGTCTTCTTTTGCATATAGAGATGGATACATCAATTCAACATCAACCTCTGCACTACCACCAAGTTCTTTTGCGGTTTCTTCAAAAGCAGTTTTAATCTTATCTGTCTCACTCTGTAACTTCTCATCAGACAATGAACGAACTTCTGCTAAAATTTCGCAATGGTCACTGACAATATTTGTTGCTTGACCACCCGTAATTGTACCAATGTTTGAAGTTGTTTCTTCATCAATTCGACCTAGGTTCATCTTTGCAATTGCCTTAGCAGCAATGTTGATTGCACTAATACCCTTTTCTGGTTCAATTCCAGCATGTGCTTTTTTACCAAAGATTTGTGTTCTAACTTTTGTCTGTGATGGTGCACGGTTAACCACTGTACCTACTTCACCTGTGCCATCAACCGCATAACCAAATTTACTTTTTATGTTCTGAATGTCTAAAGCCTTAGCACCAACTAAACCAGTTTCTTCACCCACTGTAATGATGACTTCTACATCACCATGTGGAATGCCTTTTTCTTTTAGAACGCGAACAGCTTCTATAATAGATGAGACTCCAGCCTTATCATCTGAACCTAGTATTGTTGTACCATCACTGTAAACATAACCATCTTCAATATGTGGTTTAACACCATTACCTGGTGTTACTGTGTCCATGTGAACCATGAAAGCAACTGGTGGAATGTTACTGTCCCCTTTTAATGTATAAATCAGGTTACCAGCACCATAACCGGTTGTCTTTTGTGAGTCATCTTCAAAACCTTCAAGTCCAAGTTCGTTAAGAAGATTGATTAAATAATCTGCCACTTGTCTTTCTTGGCCAGATTCTGAATCGATTTGGACAATTTCTAAAAATTGCTCTGTAAGACGTTCTTTATTCATAAAATAATGCCTCCAAGTGTTGATATGTTGATTTACCTTCATGTATAGTTATTATAACAATAAATACCGAGGATGGTTGAATAATGCAAAATAAAAACGTTCAAAAATTCATCATATGGTTCATGATTATACTGATTGTTGTTTCAGGACTAATGATGGGCATCTCATATTTAACTTCATTTTAAAAATGAGAAACACCGGTTTGTATCCTAGGACACAAACCGGTGTTTTTTAAACTTCTTTACCGTGTTCTTCAAACCAAGCTTGAATTCCAGTCATTACACTCATTATTTCGTGACCTTCTATTTCATGTCTTTCAATCATATCGACAATTTTTCCATCTTTGAAAAATGCGAATGATGGTGAGGAAGGTAAGTAATCTGGTGCTCTATCTCTCATTTGTTCTGTTGCTTCCTTATCTTGACCAGCAAAAACCGTTAACAATTGGTCTGGACGTTTGTCATAGTTTAAGGAATGGATTGCAGCAGGTCTTGCGATACCACCTGCACAACCACAAACAGAGTTCACCATAACTAAGGCAGTACCTTCTTTATTTAAAGCTTGATCTACATCTTCAGGTGTACGTAATTCTGTGTACCCAGATTCAGTTAATTCATTTCTAGCATTTTGAACGAGATCTTGCATGTATAGGTTAAAATCTAAATCCATACTAAAACTCCTTTTTTGACTCAAGACGAGTCTAGTAATTACTTTTATTCTAGACCGCTAAAAGAAGTTTGTAAAGTTAATAAACTGACGAATGATCTGGGTCAATATTTTCAATTCGTTGTTTAACTGTTTGTAAGAAGTTTCCAGCCATGAGACCATCTAAAACTCTGTGATCAATCGATAGACATAGGTTTACCATGTGTCTTGC
Source organism: Jeotgalicoccus sp. ATCC 8456 (assembly GCF_016313225.1). Lineage (NCBI taxonomy): Bacteria > Bacillati > Bacillota > Bacilli > Caryophanales > Staphylococcaceae > Jeotgalicoccus > Jeotgalicoccus sp. ATCC 8456. The sequence goes on from NZ_CP066224.1 coordinate 389,738, forward strand.
TGCTAACATATCATCTATGAAGACTGGTTTCTTTAATATGGATTCAACTTGTAAAATCGCAACTTGCGGTTGATTGATAATACCCATAGACTGCACAGAGCCAAAGGCACCAGTATTATTTACAGTAAATGTACCACCAGCCATGTCTTCACCCGTTAACTTTTTCGTTCTCGCCTTAGTTGCAAGTTCGTTGATAGACTTAGCGATGCCTTTTAATGAACGATCATCTGCATTTTTTATGACCGGTACAAAGAGCTGGTCTTCGTCTGCAACCGCAATAGATAAGTTGATATCTTTATGAACTGTAATTGTGTCACCGTCCCAAGAACTGTTTAACAGCGGGAAATCTTTAAGTACTTCAGAAACAATCTTAACGAAATAAGAGAAGTAAGTTAAATTAACACCTTCTGTTTCTTTAAATTTTGCCTTGTGTTTGTTACGTAAATTTACTAGATTTGTCGCATCGACTTCCATCATGAGCCAAGCATGTGGAATTTCAGTTTTTGATTGTACCATGCGTTTAGCAATTTCTTTACGAACACCTTTAACCTTGATTTTCTCACCAGCTGTTACGCCTGTTTCTTGTGTAGATATATGAGGCGTCTCTTTTGGTGCTGAATCAGTTTTATTTACAGTTTGCTGTTGGTTGTCAGAAGCAATGAATTTTTCTACATCTTTCTTAGTTATTCGTCCCTCAAAGCCTGTGCCTTCTATACTATTGGCATCCAAACCATGTTCACTCAACATTCTCATCACTACAGGTGATAGTCGTTTAGAAGAATTGTTATCTGAACTAGCTTTAACTGATTCTTTATTTTCTGAAGGTACATCATTTATCTCTGAATCATCAGTTTCTTCATCAACTTCTTCTTTAACTGCTGCATTGTCAGGTTCAATTTTATAGATTGGTGTTCCCACCTCTACAGTCTCACCTTCATTAATGAGGATTTCTCTAATTACACCGTCGTAAACAGAAGGAACTTCTGCAGTTACCTTTGCCGTGTTAACTTCACATACTGCATCATATTCATTGACATGGTCCCCAACTTTGACCAACCAATTTTCAATTGTACCTTCTGTGACACTTTCCCCTAATTTAGGCATCGTAATTTCAATCATTATTTCACTCCCTAGTATTCACTTAGTGTGAGCATTTTATTGTATATTTTTTCTGGGTTCATCATAAAGAAGTCTTCCATAGGTGGTGCATATGGCATAGATGGTACATCAGGACCAGCTAATCGCGTAATTGGTGCGTCTAAATCATAGAGGCAATTTTCACCGATGATTGCAGAAACTTCACTCATTACGCTACCTTCTAAATTATCTTCTGTTACAAGTAGCACCTTACCTGTCTTAGAAGCTGCTTTAATAATTGATTCCTTATCAAGTGGATACAATGTTCGTAAGTCTAATATCTCTGCTTCATATCCATCTTTAGATAACTGTTCAGCAGCTTGTACAGCATAATTAACACATAAGCCATAAGTAATGACGGTAATATCATCCCCGCTCCGGACAGTATTCGCTTGTCCAATAGGTACGATATACTCCCCTTCTGGCACCTCACCTTTTAAGAGACGATAAGCTTTCTTGTGTTCAAAATATAAGACCGGATCGTTATCTTTAATGGCAGCCATTAATAAACCTTTTGCATCGGCAGGATTCGATGGCACAACGACTTTTAGACCTGGTGTAGAAACAAAAATTGATTCGATGGACTGTGAATGATACAGTGCGCCGTGAATTCCACCACCAAATGGTGCTCTGATGACAAGTGGCGCATTCCAGTCGTTGTCTGAACGGTATCTAATTTTAGCAGCCTCGTTTAATATTTGATTGACTGCAGGTAAAATATATTCTGCAAACTGAATTTCAGCGACTGGTTTTTTGCCCACCATCGCTGCCCCAATGGCAGTTCCTGCAATATTACTTTCGGCAAGTGGCGTATCTAAAACTCTCATTTCACCAAATTTTTCTTGTAGGCCTTCCGTTACTTTAAAAACGCCACCTTTTTTACCTACATCTTCTCCAAGTACAAAAACATCATCGTCTTGTTCCATGGCAGTAAATAATGCATCTTTTATAGCATCGAGATAAGACAATTTAGCCATTGTTTACCTCCTCATAAACGTGTTTAAGCGCATATTCTGGTTCTGCATAAGGTGCAGCTTCAGCTCTTTTTGTTGCTTGATTGACAGTTTCTTTAATTTTTTTTTCTAATTCTTCTAACCAAGACTCATCGACGATAGATTGACTTAGTAAATATGTTTTAAACGAGTCTATACAATCATTTTTCTTATCTTTCTTTAATTCTTCTGGATCTCTATATTTATCATCATCATCAGAAGAATGTGGGGTTAATCGAATGGATAAGGCTTCGATTAAGGAAGCACCATCGCCGTTAATAGCACGTTCACGGGCTTCTTTCATTACTTTATATACCGCAATTGGATCGTTACCATCTACTTGTTCACCATGCATACCATAACCAATTGCATGGTCAGACAACTTTTCTGCTCCATATTGAAGGCTTGTCGGTACACTAATGGCATACTTATTGTTCTCAATTAGACATATAAATGGTAAATCGTGGACACCTGCGAAGTTTAAGCCTTCATGAAAATCCCCTTGAGAAGTTGAACCTTCCCCTAAAGTGGTTAAGGCAACAGCTTTTTTACCATCCATTTTAAAGGCGTAACTCGCACCTACAGCATGAATCACTTGAGTCGTTACGGTAGAACCTTGAGTTAAAATATTACTTTCCTTTTTAGAAAAGTGTCCAGGCATCTGACGTCCACCACTTTGTACATCAGCACCTCTTGCGAAGGCAGATAACATCGTTTCTTCTGGTGTAATACCGAAGTGTGTCACTAAGGCTAGATCTCTATAGTAAGGGCTTAGAATGTCAACTTCCTTATCTAAAGCAAAGGCAGTACCAGCTTGTGTTGCCTCTTGACCTTGACAAGAAATAACAAAGGGTAGCTTACCTGCACGGTTTAACAACCACATACGTTCATCTAGTCGCCTTGATAAGACCATTAATTTATACATTTCTTTTAAATCCGATTCTGTTAAATCTGTTTCTTTATGTGATAACAATATGTCTCACCTTCCTATACATGGATTGCGATGTCTTCTGCATCGAGTCCGACTTCTTTTATGATTTCACCAACTGATGGATGTGCAAATGTAGCACTAGATAATTCTAGCGTTGATGCATTCATAAATGCTGCAATAGATATACTGTTGATTAACTCAGTCGCATGTGCACCGACAATCGTCGCTCCTAAAATATCACCTGATGGTGACACATTTAGCTTTATAAAACCTTCTGCACCATTTTCAATCACAGCTTTTGCGATTGTTTGTAAAGGTAACTTATGGGTTTTAAAATCTATTCCATTCTCTTTTAGAGCTTCAGTGGTCATACCAATTGATGCAATTTCTGGTGAGGTATAGACACATCTAGGGATCTTATTATAGTCCAAAGTCAGTGGTTTCTGATCTGCTATATGCTCTGCAGCGATAACCGCTTCTTCAATCGCAACGTGTGCAAGTTGAGGCGTATTTATAACATCTCCGATGGCATAAATATGAGATTCTTTAGTCTGATAGTACTCATTAACCTCAATCGTACCTTTACCAGTCACTTGAGCTTTCGTATTTTGAATGCCGAGTTGATCTGTATTAGGTTGTCTTCCAACAGCAACGATAATTTTATCATAGCTTTCTTTTTCACTATTCACCACTATTTCACCATGGTCATCTTTAATCTCTATATCGTCTGGATTTAGTGTAAGACCGGTTAACACTCTGACACCTTTGTCTTTTAAGGATTTTTCAACTGCTTTTGAAGCATCTTTTTCTTCTTGAATTAAGAGTCGGTCAGCCGCTTCAATTAAAGTCACTTCACTACCGAAAGATGATAGGATAGTCGCAAATTCAACACCTATGACGCCGCCGCCAATCAGTGCAACTTTTTTGGGTATATTTTCAAGATGCATTAAGTCGTTACTAGATAGGACAACCTTATGATCAAATGAAAGGAATGGTAATTCTATTGGCCTTGAACCACTCGCTATAATCACTTGGTCATTGACAAGGACTTCACTTTCCATAGATTCATCTTCATAGGATACGCTGACTGCACCGGCAAGCGGTGAAAAAAGTGAGGGCCCAAGAATCGTTGCCGTACCTTCAATTACATCCACCTTATTCTTATCAAGTAAGTATTTAATGCCATTTTGCATCTGGTTTACAACCTTGTCTTTTACACTATTAATATTTTTAATATCAAAAGATGGTGTATGATTCTCTAAACCAAAACGAGATGCTGTTTTCATATTCTCTATCATTTCTCCGCTCTTTAAAAAGCTTTTTGTAGGAATACATCCTTGGTTCAAACAAGTACCACCGAGCTTACTTTTTTCAACAACAGCAACACTCTGACCAAGTTGACTGAGTTTAATTGCTGCCACATAGCCAGCTGTTCCACCACCGATTACGACGGTATCGTAATTTTTAGTCATTATTGACCACCTGCTTTATAGTATTTTAGCTTGTTATTATCTTGAATTACGGAGTATGCACCGTAGGCTAATGCATCCATCTCCAATTCACCTGGGTAAACGGTCACTGGTCCAATGTAGGCAATATATTCTTTAATGCCATTGATAACATAGTCACTATAACTGACTCCACCTGTTAAGATGATTTGGTCAACCTGCCCTTTTAGAATGGCAGCTTTTCCGCCGATTTCTTTGGCAATCTGGTAAATCATTGCATCAAGTACTTCTTTACTATGCTTATCTTCATTCTCAATATTTTGAACGACAGTGCGTACATCTTCTATACCAAGGTGGGATATTAAGCCACCTGCTTTAGAAGCAGTATAAATAATTGCTTCATCACTTAAATTATTATCGGCTTTATATTTCAATAGTGCATTGACTGGAACTGAACCGACACGTGTTGGACTCATTGGTCCGTCACCATTTAAACCATTATTAACGTCGATAACCTTGCCGTGTTTATGAGCACCAACAGTAATACCTCCGCCCATATGTACGACAATAAGCTTCAAGTCTTTGTAGTTTTTATCAATTGAATCTGCATATTTTCTGGCGACTGCTTTTTGATTAAGTGCATGGAAGATTGATGTTCTTCTAACACCTTTTAAACCTGTATATTTTGCTTCGTCACACAGTTCATCCACGACAACAGGATCAGTAATTACTGCCTTAATACCGTACTGTTTTGTAAATTCATTGGCGAGTATACCACTTAGATTAGAAGCATGATCACCGTATCTCTTAGAAATGAGGTCATCTAACATTTCTTCATTAATTAAATAAGTGCCGCCTTCAATGGGCCTTAATAGGCCACCCCGTGCTGAGACGATATCCAACTCTTCTGCAGTTACATTACACTCTTGTAAAAAGCCCATCACTGTGTCAAAGCGAACTGACTTTTGGTCTATGAGAGGCATTAAAATTAGAGCCTTGTCATGCGAGTAGGTCTTAACTTCTAGGCAAGATAAATCTCGGTAGAGCGCGACTTTTGTAGTCGTGCTCCCGAGATTGATTACTAATGTTAAAATAGACATTATTTTCTTCTACCACTTAGAATATTTTTATCTTTTTGAGTGAAGACACTTTTGACGTTTTGAATGGCTTCAATGCGACTCTCAGCAAGATGATCAGCTGCGTGTTGAGGTGAGATATTTTGCTCTTTTGCTATCGTAAAAATTTTGTCGATTTGATTGTATACATTGTTAACTTTAGATGTCGCACGTTCTTTGTCATAACCTTCTAGCTCATCAGCAACATTGATTACCCCACCAGAGTTAACGACATAATCTGGCGCATACATAATTCCTGCATCCGTTAACATTTGTCCATGTTTCTCAATGTCTAATAGCTGGTTGTTTGCACTACCACATACTGCTTTAACCTTCAGTTGTGGTATCGTGTCATCATTTAAAATTCCACCAAGTGCACACGGTGCAAAGATATCAGCATCTACACTATATATTTCATCTAAACCTACTGCCTTAGCACCGAAGTTATCTACAGCTCGTTGAACTGCTTTTTCATTAATATCTGTAACAATTAAATTTGCTCCTGATTCATGTAGTAACTCACATAAGCTGTAAGCAACGTTTCCGACGCCTTGAACGGAGATCGTTTTTCCTGAAAGATCATCACTACCAAATGCTTCTTTAGCAGTACGCTGCATTGCTCGGAATAATCCAAGCGCTGTAAATGGGCTCGGGTTACCAGATGAGCCGTATGCCTCAGAAATTCCGCAAACATAATCAGTCTCTTGGAAGATATAGTCCATGTCTGATACTGTGGTACCGACGTCTTCAGCAGCAATATAACGACCACCAAGGTTTTCAATGTAACGTCCTAAAGAACGGAAGAAGGCTTCAGACTTATCTTTTGAAGCGTCACCGATTACTACTGTTTTACCACCACCGAGGTTTAAGCCAGCTGCAGCATTCTTGTATGTCATGCCTTTAGCAAGTCTTAACACATCAGTGATTGCATCTTCTTCCTTATCGTAGTTCCAAAATCTAATACCTCCAAGGGCTGGACCGAGTGTTGTATCATGTATACAAATGATCGCCTTTAAGCCACTTTGTTTATCCTGACAAAATACAAGTTGTTCGTAATCCCCATGTTCCATTTCCGTAAATATCATCTTAAACATCCTCCTAAATTTAGTTGAGCATTTGTAGTGCGAGTTTGATTGAATTGTATTTTTCTACTTTAGTATCTGCCCGAGATGTGAGTACAAATGGGACTTTTAAACCAGTAATTATACCTGCACTATGTGCACCAGCTGATACTGTTAATGCTTTATATAAAACGTTGCCTGCATCAATGTGAGGCATGATGAGAATATCCGCATCACCTGCAACTTCAGATTTATAGCCTTTAATTTCACTAGCAGTAGCTGACATTGCTAAGTCATATGACATTGGTCCATCGACGATCGCATTTGAAAATAAATCAGCTTTTACAATTGTATCATTTGTGACTGTAGAATGAATCTTCTCATTCACTTTTTCAACTGCAGAAATTAAGGCTACTTTTGGTTTATTGATATTGAGATTTTCTGCGACCTCTATTGCATTCTCTATAATATTAACTTTCTTTTCATTGTCGACATCAATGTTCATAGCTGCATCACTGATAATAATAGGCTTGTGATACGTCGGTATGTCGAATAAGGCAACATGTGATAGTACCTTCTTATCTAATAAATCTAATTCCTTATTAAGCACTGCTTTGAGTATTGTTCCTGTCGATATTAATCCTTTCATTAACACACTGGCCCGACCACTGTGAATATCTTTAGCAGCTAGGTCAGCCGCTTCGGTATCCCCTTTAACATCATGTATTTCTATGTCGTAAGACTGATAGTCAAAAGCCATATCTTTAAATGAATTCACTAATAACGATTCATCATCATAGAGATGCCATTTTATTTCATGTTTTTCTGCTGTTTCTCTGACTATTTCTAAGAGCCCTTTTGAGTTTGCTCGAACCAAAGCTATAGACTGAGAAGTACTCCTGTTGTGATTTAACATGCTGTCAAAATTAATAATAATCCCTCCTACATTCATTATACAATATTTAATATAAAACGCTTGTATCATCCATTGTTTGTAAGCCCTTACATTAAGGATAACTTTAAAATATATAAAAGAAAAGTGTATTACGAATGTTTAATTATTAAGAATATTAGAACTAATAATTTCATAAATTCTTAAATTTTTAAGCTATTATTTAATGTATAATATAACTAGTATTTTAGATTAGGAGCATGTTAATGCAGAAAATTATCGCTTTATTAATACTTGTTATCCCATTTATAATTGCTGGGGTCGGAATCAAATTGATGCGAGACAGCATGTTCGGTATCGTAATCGATCCCTTTACTTATACAGCCCTCCAATTTATAGTTGGTTTAATTATGACTATTGTTGGTGTTTGGTTCATTGGGGGTTACCTCCTTCATAGAGAAAGAAAAAATAAACGTGCACAAGAAAGATTTTTAAAAAAACGTAAAGAAAATGACGAGACAAATTAATAGTTTTTTATGGCCTCCAACGGTTACAGACGAGTATGTTAATTGTAACTTTTGGGGGGTTTTTATATTACAATTGTATTAAATTCTGTAAATTTTGATAATTTTGTGACTTTACTCTTCTATAATTGCCTTATAAATTAATTGATGGAGGTTACTTTTAATGAAGTACAAGAATCGTTTAATTATCCCAACCCTACTTTCTACAAGTTTACTTGCCTCAACGATGGTCGCTAGTGCAGATGAGATTGATCAAGAAGAGAAAAGTTACGAACAAAATTTAGAAACTCACTATGAAGAAGAAGACGGTGAAGTTGATAATTTAGCAGATGACGATACGGATGAAAGTGACGATTCTGAAGAAATTGTTGAAGAAGTAAATACAGAAGAAACTCTAGAATCAGGCGAAGAAATCACATTTGAAGATGAAGAAAGTGAAGTTAATGAAGATGTCCAAAGTGAAGTTGAAGAAGATGTCCAAAGTGAAGAAGAAACTGTTGAAAACACGGCGTCCACTACTGAAAATGAAACAGCAGCTTTTCAAGAATCAGAAGTGACTACTGAGGCAGTAACTGAAGTACCTTCACAAGAAGAAAGTAATCCTGAGACTGAAGAAGAAACGGATACTACATTAGAAAGTACAGAAACCACTGTTGAAGAAACTACAGAAGAAAACTCAGATTCAACGACTGTAAGTGAGCCAGTAGAAGAACCAGCACAAGATGTTGAAGAAGTGACATCAGAAATTGCTGATTCAGAAGCAACTTCTGAGGAAGTAAATGAAGCACCTTCACAGGAAGAAAATAATACGGAAACTGAAGAAGAAACGGATACTACAGAAGTAGAAATCGCTAATTCAACTGTTGAAGAAACTCCAGAAGAAAACGCTGAGTCTACCCCTGAAGTTAAAGCAGAAGAAAACGTAGAATCAGATGAATCTACTGAGGAAGAGACTGTAGAAACCTCAAAGGAAGAAAGTAATCCAGAATCAGAAGAAGCTACTGATGCTACAAAAATAGATGAAACTGATACAAATATTGAAGAATCAATAGAAGAAGCTGAAGAAATTGAAGAGACAGTTGAAGATGTAGAGATCAACAAATCAGCAACTGACGAATCAGAAGAAGCTACATATAAATATGATTCTGAAACACTTACGAATGAATTAGAAAATAAATCTGCTGAGGAACGTACAGCGTTTATAGAAGAAAATGCTGACAATATTGAAGCTGATGAAGAAACACTGAAGGAATTGACACAAGCCGTTGAAGATGAACATGGTGTTGAGATTGATGAAAATCAGGTCTTTAGCACAATGAGTGCAATGTCAATGTCTCAAGCAATTACGGATATTAATAGTTATATTGCAGAAAATAATTTTGAAGTAGCAGAAATTCAATACGATATTATTGATCATCTACCTCAATATGCTTATGAATCTAACATTGGATGGGAGCCTGAAAACGGTAAAGTTGGCCAACCTTCAGGTGTGGTGTTACATGATGTTGGTAATGATAACTCAACGATACATGGCGAGATTAGTTACATGTCCGAGAATTGGGAAAATGCCTTTGTACATGCCTTTGTAGATGCTGATAACATCATTCAAGTTGCAAATACAGATTATCTCGCTTATGGTGCGGGTCCTGTATCAAATGAAATTCATTTACAAGTAGAACTTGTACGACACGATAACCAACATGACTTCGCAAGATCAATTAATAACTACGCAGACTATATTGCTAATCTACTTTATAAATATAAACTTCCAGCTGAAAGAGCGGATAGTTCAGGAAATGGTACATTATGGTCTCACGTAGAAGTTTCAAACATTTTAGGTGGAACAGCTTCACCTGACCCATATGAATATTTCCAATCACATGGATATGCTTATGAAGATGTGATTAGCTTAATCCAAGGTCGTTACAACAACCTCTATAATAAAGTCACTACGCCAAGCATTTATATGCCTACTTTTGAAGGAGATAAATCAAATCTTGCCGGAAGTATCACTAACCAAAATAGAGGGATTTATGAAAGTATCACAGATGTTAAAACTGCCGATGCCAGCAACTACTTAGGAGAAGATGTTCGAGTGGTTCGCTCTGAAATTTACAATTATGAAGAATACTACCTACTTGAAAATGTCGCAGACGGGTCAACAATCGGCTGGATGTATGCAGGTGATGTTGCCATATCAGCACTACCAGAAGCACCAATTGAAGATGACGATGAAGGTACTGATTACTCAGATGATGGTTCTACCCCAGAAGCACCAGTAGAAGATAACAATGAAGCTACTGATAACTCAGATGATGGTTCTACCCCAGAAGCACCAGTAGAAGATGACAATGAAGCTACTGATAACTCAGGTGATGATTCTACTCCTGAGTCGCCTGAAGAAGATGACGACGAAGGCACTGATAAGTCAGGAGATGACTCTACACCTGAAGTATCAGTTGATGATGACGATGAATCTGCTGATGATTCGAATGAAGATACATCTACAGATGAGAATCAAAGAGACGATGATTCTGATGATAGTACTGAAGTAGATTCACCGAGTGATAGTAATGATGAAAATGGCTCAGATGACGAGTCTCCAAATGATTCAAATAGTGATAATATCTCTGATGACAGTACTGAAGATCAACCAGAACAACCAAGTAATGGAGATAATGAATCAGATGATGAATCTGAAGAAGTTGTAGGAAGAGATGAATCAACTGACTTAGATGATGATAATGGTGAAGCAACTGATGATGTTTCATCTTCATTAGAAGATCCAGATACTGGTATTAGAGTTTATAGTGTGTCTGATGAGCTAGTTGGCAAGCAGTTAGAAGTAACTGTACTTAATCCTTCAAATGCCATTGATGCAACACATGATTTATATGATATTCATATTCTAAATAGTGATGGTTCATTATATAACTTGAACAACCCTGTTACAGTTTACCTACCTGCTAATGGATATGTATCAAATCTATATTATCTAGGGGATATTGGTGAAACGCTAGAGGCCATTTCATTCAGAACTGACGATGACTATGTCGTATTTGAAACTTCTAGCTTCAGTCAATATGCTGTAGTTTACGGTGAATCTAACAAAGAAAACACTATTATCCCACCAACATCTGAAAAACATGGTGGAAATTCATCTGATGGTACAAATACTCATTCTAAAGTCTACACAGAAAATGTAGGTCAAGTTGATCAGGCTGAAGGGTCTATATCTAAAAATGAAGTAAAAGAAAATACGCAGAAAGATAGTAATCCAGTGGTAGAAACTACAGATGATCAAGTAGCAGTGTTACCAAATACAGGTGTTAAAGAACAAGGCACAACTGTATTTGCAGCATTACTTGCAGCACTAGGCCTAGGCTTCTTAGTTAGAAGAAGAAAATCTGGTGATGAGAAATAAATGTAGGTCTATGTGACTACAGCGTAAATAATAAAGAGGGTGGAAATCTAATTTTTAGATTTCTACCCTCTTCTATTTAGGAAGAAACTTATTCTTTTCCAGTTCTCAGCAATTCTTCTGCATTCAAACGTGCAGCTTCTGTGATCTTAGATCCACTAATCATACGTGCAATTTCTTCGACTTTCTCCTCTTCAGTTAAATAAGATGCTGTAGATTGTGTTCTGTCATCGACATTAGATTTCTCTACGTGAAGGAGGAAATCTGCAGTTGCAGCGGCTTGTGGTAAGTGTGAAATAGCGAGTACTTGTCTTTGCTTACTCAACAACTTCATCTTTTCTACCATACGCGCAGCAACTTGACCACTCACTCCAGTATCTATTTCATCAAATATTATAAGTGAATCATGTTCGAAGTCAGAGAAAATCGTTTTAATCGCTAAACTTACACGGGACACTTCCCCACCGGATGCAATTTTATTCAAAGGTTTTAGTGGTTCACCTTTATTGACTGCGATCAAGAATTCAGCGTATGTGTATCCTAAAGGATTAAATTGTGATTCTTTTAAATTGATTTCAAACTGTACATCTGGCATTTCAAGTTCTGACAATTCATGTCTTAATTTACTTTCAAGAAAATGTTTTCTGTCCAATCGATATTGATGCAATCGTTCTGCTGATGCTTCCATCTTGTCGTAAAGCATCTTTTCTTCTTTTTGAAGCCGATCAAATGACTGTGAAATATTCTCTAAATCATCAATATCTGATTTTAATTGCGTTTGAAATTCTAACAATCCTTCAAATGTTTTAGTATATTTTCTCTTTAATTGATTAATTTGATTTAATCTCGATTGGATTGCATTTAAACGGTCACTGTCATAATCGAGTGATGACAAATCATTTGATACTTGTGAATTCAACTCTGTCAGTAGGTAATATGCATCTGTCAATGTATCTTTATAAGAAATGTATGACTCATCATAACGAGTAATCGTTTCTAACGACTGATTGATATCGTAAAGCATACCTTGAGGTGGATATTCACTGACAAGTAAGGACTTAATCTGATTTAATGCGTCATTAATATTTTCATAGTTCGATAAAAACTCAAGCTCATTTTCTAATTCTGTCTCTTCGTCCTCTTTTAATTCTAATGTAGATAGTTCACTATATTGATGCTTTAACAATTCAAGTTGTGTCAGTCTATTTCTATCTTTATATTCTAACTCTTCCTTACGAGACTTTACAGATTGATAAGATTGGTAATCATGAGTATATGTTGTGAAAATATCCTCCTTAACTAAACCAATATATCGATCCAAGTAATCCAACTGCTCGGACTTATCTAACACTTCTCTATGTGTGGATTGAGAATGTATGGATAAAACATGTTCCATAATGTTTTTAAGCTGATTTAAAGTGATCATCTTATTATTTATTTTAATCAAGCTTTTACTATTCGTCATATTTTCTCTACGAACAATATACAACTCATCTTCTTCAATACTTGAGTCAGCTAATAATTGATTTAATTTTTCATTACTTGGAAAATCAAATACACCCTCAATGACAGCACCGGACTTTCCATGCCTGATATCTTCTTGAGATGCACGTTTCCCCTCTAAGTATCCGATCGCTTCAATAATTTTTGACTTTCCGGCACCAGATTCCCCCGTCAATACTGTCATGCCCTTTGAAAAATCAACTTCTATATTTTCTAATACAGCAAAGTTCTGCACACTGAGTCTTAGTAACACATTCAACACTCCAATTAAATGAGATTAAAAATTCGATCTTTAATTAATTGCTGTGATTCTTCATCTCTACAAATGAGTAAGCATGTGTCATCGCCACAAATCGTACCAACGACCTCTTCCCACTCTAGTTGATCGATAATCGCACCAATTGATTGTGCATTACCTGGTAATGTTTTTAAGACAAGTAAGTTACCAGTAAAATCCAACTTAACGAAACTATCCATTAGATATCGACCGAGCTTTTCTAGTGGATGATACTGTCTATCCTTAGGCATACTGTATACATATTCTCCGCCTGGAGATGGTACTTTAATTAACTGCAATTCCTTGATATCTCTTGAGACAGTTGCTTGTGTAACATTGAACTTGTGTTCATTTAACTTATCTACAAGCTCTTCCTGTGTTTCAATTTTGTTGTTAGTAATAATTTCTCTAATCTTTATTTGCCTGATTGACTTGTTCGACATTGAATATCCCCCTTGGTTAAAATCATGTGTATATTTATACATCATATTATCATAAGTTTATATTCTTGGAAAGCAAAAACAGAAGACATCAACTATTAACAATAGTAGTGATGTCTTCTGTTCTGACTTGATTATTATTTATATCTACATTGCTAAGGTAGCATAAATATTCTACATTACCTTTGGTACCTTTAATCGGTGATTTGTCAAGTGAATACGCATATAAACCAATCTTGTTCGCTTCATCAATCACCCGATTTATAACACTTTCATGGGTCTCTAAATTCGTTATAATCCCATGCGCTTCTCGCTCTTCAAGATAACTCTCAAACTGGGGCTTAATTAAGGCGACAATACTATAATCATGTTTAAACAACACTTCAATATGTCTAAGAATTGGAACAATAGAAGTAAAGGAAACATCAATAGTAATCAATTCAGGTAAACGAGTGAAATCATTAATATCTGTATCTTTAAAGTTAGTCTGTTCCATGACCTTAACACGTTCATCTATTCTAAGGCTATAATCCAGTTGATTTGTACCTACATCCACAGCATAGATATATGAAGCCCCGTGCTTCAATCCACAATCCGTAAAACCACCCGTAGATGATCCAATGTCCAACATGATTTTATTGTTTAAATCGATATTAAAATTACGAATTGCATGTTGTAACTTCAAACCACCACGAGACACATACTCTTTAACATTTTTAAATCTAATATTTGCTTTAGCGGGATCTAACTTATCAGAAGCTTTATAGACTAACTCATTATTATTTAATACTTTTCCCGCCATAATCATACGCTGGATGTCTGTTAATGAGCCGATATTAAAATGTTCAAAAATATACTCATCAGTTCGCATTTTTTTCATGACTATTCTCAACAATACGACGACTTTTATTTACGATATTTTCAACACTGATTCCGATATCATTGAGTAGTAGATCAACATCACCATGTTCAATATATTCGTTATCAATACCTAATCTTTGAATAGTATTTCTATACTTATTATCAGTAAAATATGATGCAATCATAGAACCTAAACCACCTGTCAGCATTGCTTCTTCAATAACAAAGATTGGCATGCTGTTGGCACCTAATTGATCTAAGCAGTCAAAATCTAAAGGCTTAATGAATCTAGCATTAATAACTTTAGCATTAATTCCAAGGTCTTTAAGTGTTGTCGCTGCTTCAGTGAGCATCTGTAAAGTTGGGCCGTAGGAAATTAAAACAATATCATTTCCTTCTTCTAACACTTCCCAACTACCGTATTTAATTGGCGCTCTTTCTTCACTTGGATCTAAACCAAGGACATTACCTCTAGGATACCTAATTGCCATAGGACCATTAGTGTTGAATGATAAATCAATCATAGCTGCAGCTTCTATCTCATCTCTAGGCATCATTAACGTAATATTTGGTAATGGTGTAATGAAGCTAATATCAAAGACGCCTTGGTGTGTTTCACCATCTGCACCAACTAAACCACTACGGTCTATACCAATTAAAACGTCTAAGTTTTGACGGTCAACATCATGTAAAAGCTGGTCGTAACCGCGCTGTAAAAAGGTCGAATAAATCGCTAGATATGGTTTTAAGCCTGCTGCAGCTAAACCACCTGCCATAGTTAAAGCATGTTGTTCAGCGATACCAACGTCAAAGAAACGTTCTGGTAATTCATTTTGGAACTTAGTAAGTTTACTACCAACAGGCATAGCAGGCGTTAAGGCAACAATACGTTCATCTTTTTTTGCATGCTCTAAGACAGTGTTGGACATAAAGCCACTCCAAGACTCCGTTTCCTTTTTACCAAGCACTTCTCCAGTTTCCATCTTATATGGACCTAAGCCGTGCCAAACACCTAATTTATCATGTTCAGCTGGGTGGTACCCTTTACCTTTTTTAGTAATCACGTGAATGATAACGGGGCCATCATACTCTTTTGAAGTTTTAATTGCGGCACCTAAGTCTTCGAAACTGTGACCATCGACTGGACCAATGTATTTAATGCCCAGTTCTTCAAAGAAGACGCCATCAACAAACATGTACTTAGTACTATCTTTTACGCGGTCTGCTAAATCTCTTAAAGTCGTTCCAACTTGTGGTAATTTCTCGATAAAACCTTCAGCACCGTGTTTTAATTTATTATACTGTGTATTCGTACGCATGCGTCCAAGCATGTTGTGTAAGGCACCAACATTTGGTGCAATACTCATTTCATTATCATTTAAAATAATCGTCATATTCGTCTTATCACTACCGATATGATTTAATGCTTCTAAAGCCATACCGCCAGTTAAAGCACCATCACCAATAATTGGGACGACATGACTGTTTTCACTTTTAATATCTCTCGCTTTGGCAAATCCCATCGCTGCAGATAAGGACGTTGATGAATGGCCCGCTTCCCATACATCATGTTCACTTTCTCGCATTTTAGGAAAACCACATAAGCCTTCGTATTGACGAAGTGTAGGAAACTTATCGATTCTACCCGTTAGGATCTTGTGTATATATGCCTGATGTCCGACATCGAAAATCAGTTTGTCAGTTGGCGAATCAAAGTACTTATGAAGGGCAATTGTTAATTCAACAACACCTAAGTTTGCTCCGATGTGGCCGCCTGTAATTGCACATGATTCTATTAGGAATTCCCTAATATCACTTGCAAGTTCTTCGAGCTCCTTATCATTTAAGTTTTTCAGAAATGAAGGCTCTTCAATACTATATATATTCATATAGCAACCACCTTTAAATTTACTATTACTCATTATAACACTATATAGTACTCCCAAAAAGAAAAATGATAATTCATATACCTATGAATTATCATTGGTTTCTGTCAGCAAATATAGAGACAATTTGTCTTAATCCCTCTATGGAAATGTCTCTTTCTAAAGTTTCAAGTATCATATTAGCCTGGTCAACTTTTTCTGCTAATGCCGACTTCGCACCATCTAATCCAAGTTCACTCACATAAGTAACCTTACCTTTTTTAACATCTGAACCAGAATTCTTACCTGTGAGTTCAACCTGTCCCTCTATATCTAGAATATCGTCTTTAATTTGAAAGAGCACACCGATAATTTCACTAAATCGTTCAAGTTGTAAACTAACTGATTCACTTGCATTAGCGATGATACATGCAGAAAGGACTGGCGCTTTTATTAGAGCACCGGTTTTAAAGGAATGTATAATTTCTAATTCTTCTAATGAAGTAATCTTCTCTTCTGCTTCAATATCTAACATCTGACCGCTTATCATGCCGGACTGACCACTGGCAGTTGAGATTGTCTCAATTAATTTGATTCTCACTTCAGCAGATAATGACTCATCTTTACTAATGACATTGAAACTTTCATTTAGTAGATTATCACCTGCTAATATCGCTGTCGCTTCACCAAAAACGATATGATTGGTTGGTTTACCGCGTCTTAAGTCATCGTTATCCATGGCTGGTAGGTCATCATGAATAAGTGAATATGTGTGAATCATCTCGATAGCAGAAGCAGCACTTAAGCCTTTCATAGGCGTTTCGCCAAGCGCATCTAACACAGTAAATAAGAGTGTCGCACGTAGACCTTTTCCCCCTGCTTCAATGGAATATCGACTCGCATCAAATATAGTTGTTGAGTGTTTGGAGTATTCGAGATGAGCTAATATATTTTGTCTTACTTCATCTATATATTTATTCTTCATCTTCTGAATCTCCAACTAGCTCTTCGACTTTTAATTCTGCATTTTTAAGAATATCATCACATTCTTTGGAAAGCTTGATACCTTCCTGATAGAGTTCAAGTGACTTTTCTAAAGATAAACCATCTTCATCTAGAGATTTTACGATTTCTTCAAGTCGTGTCATTTTCATTTCGAAGGTTGCTTCATTTTTTGTCATCTTCATTCACCTCTATAACTTCGGCGGTCACACTGCCGGTACTAAATGATATATCTACAAAATCGCCCTTATTTAATTCCTTTGCATCTGAGACAATTTTATTATTAAATGTTGTAAAAGAATAGCCTCTTTTTAGTATCTGTGTCGGACTGACAGACTCTAAAACTTGAATATTATTATTTAAGGACTCCGCTTTTTGTCTATGAACTTTTCTAACACCACGATAAAGTCCATCACGATAACGATTTAAGTCCTGCTGATACTTATTAATACTCGGTGACGGACTCATATAAGATAAGCTAGTATTTAAGCGGTCCAGCTGGTGTTTAAATAGGGTTAGTTGCTTGACCATCGAACGCTCTATATTCTTATTGAAGTCATGTAGTTTTTCAGTCTGTTCAATGTACAGTAAATTAGGGTTCTTAAACTTATAATATGATGCAAGATTCTCTAGTTGTTTTCTATCAGTGGAGATTTTATTTTTTAATTGATACGTCGTCTGTCGATTAAACTCTTCTAATTTAACCTGTAAATCTCTTTGATTTGGTACAGCTTGTTCTGCAGCAGCCGTCGGTGTTGGTGCTCTTAGGTCACTCACAAAATCGACGAGTGTAAAGTCTGTTTCATGACCGACTCCGGTGATAATAGGGGTTTTTAAATTAGCAACGGTCATGGCAACATCCAACTCATTAAAAGTCCACAAATCTTCAATTGATCCGCCACCACGGGCAAGAATAATTGTATCTACACCGAGTTTATCTGCTGCCATTAAATTATTAATAACACTCTGTTTACTAAGACCACCCTGAACATATGTATTGTAGAGCGACACTTTGACGAGAGGATAACGTCTTGTCAATGTCGTAATCATATCTTTAATGGCTGCACTCGTACTTGAAGAAACAATTGCAATATGTTCTGGAAATCTTGGAATTGTTTTTTTTAAGTCCGCTTTAAAATACCCTTTCTCCTCTAGGTACTTTTTATTCTCTTCAAGCTTTAAAAATAATTGTCCGACACCATCAATCTGCATTTCCTTGACATATAGCTGATACTGCCCTCTTTTTTCATAGAGTGTGATGTTTCCAGAAAGTAAGACGTTTTGTCCTTCTTCCGCTTTAAAATCTAGTTTTTCTGCATCATATCTAAACATAACTGCATTGATTACTGATGCGTCATCTTTAACTGAAAAGTAGATGTGACCATTTGAATGGTGCTTTACATTCGATAGCTCACCTTTAAGAAAGACCCGTTGTAAATACGGGTCTTTGTCAAATTTATATTTAATATATTTTGTTAAAGATTGAACAGTTAAATACTTATTACTATCCATATAACTTACCCTTCATTTTGTACGGCAAAGTTCTTAAGTACACCATTTACAAAACGATGACTATCCTTATCTCCGTAATTTTTTGCAAGTCTGACAGCTTCATCAATAATGACTTTTACAGGTGAATCATGAACTTCCAACTCACTGATTGCGATACGTAAGATATTGCGTTCTACTTTAGAAATTCGGTCGATCGTATATCCAGTTAGGCTGGATGAAATCTTACCATTTATACTTTCATCATTTGCGAAATAATAATCTACTATGGCTTTTATAAACATCTCACTCTGATAAACTTCATAATATTTAGCATTCGTTAAATCTACAATATCTTTGTCCGTTTGAAAAAGTAATTGGAATGCCTTTTGTCTTTGTTCATGTCTTTTCATGCTTACACCTAAACCTATCTGTATACTATTTTATAATGTTGACAATGTGCACGTTTACTTCATTGACAGTCACTTCTAACATATCATTTACTGTCTGTTTAACATTGTTTTGGATGCGTTCAGCCACGTTATGCACATTTCGGTCAGTCGATAAAACAACATAGATAGAGATATGAATTTTGTCATCTTTTGTTTCAACCCTGACACCGCGGCCTCGAAACTTCTTACCAATCTTTTCGATATTACCACTGGCAAAGTTATTTTGCAATGAGTGAACTCCTTTAGTCTCTTCTACTGCGATGCTGGCAATTACTTCTATCACTTCACTAGAAATTTCAATATTGCCTAAAGCTGTACTATGATTTTCTAAAATCATTACGATCACCTCACATCAATATTATACCATGACATTTCTGCTTATAAAAATAGTTTGACATTAAAATCGGACGTACACTACGTTTTGTAATATACGTCCGATTTTCATTTTGATTATAGTATTTATTTCATAATGTCTTCTTCTACTAAGAAGTTAGTATTGTAATTATTGTCTATAAATGACTGGTTCTTTAAAAGATTTTGGTGAAATGGAATTGTTGTATCAATCCCACCAATGGTAAATTCTTTTAAAGCTCTACGTGCAATACTTAAGGCAGCGTCACGGTCTTTTCCATGGACAATAAGTTTTGCAATCATTGAGTCATAGAAAGGTGGAATCACATAACCTGAATAAGAGGCTGTATCCATCCTTACACCAAAGCCACCAGGTTGTAAGAACTCTGTGATCTTACCTGCAGAAGGCATAAAGTTTTTATGAGGATTCTCTGCATTCACTCTAAATTCAAAAGCATGCCCTTCAAAGTTAATATCACTTTGTTTGAATGGAAGAGGTTCGTGCATCGCAACTTGTATTTGTGCTTTGACAAGATCGACACCTGTAATCATTTCTGTGACTGGGTGCTCAACTTGTATACGCGTGTTCATTTCCATAAAATAGAATTTATGATCGTTTAAA
This sequence comes from Jeotgalicoccus sp. ATCC 8456, assembly GCF_016313225.1. NCBI lineage: Bacteria > Bacillati > Bacillota > Bacilli > Caryophanales > Staphylococcaceae > Jeotgalicoccus > Jeotgalicoccus sp. ATCC 8456. The sequence goes on from NZ_CP066224.1 coordinate 410,120, forward strand.
TCGTATATAAACTCTATTGTTCCAGCACCAATATAATCGATACTTTTAGCTGCACGTACAGCAGTTTCACCCATCTCTTGACGAGTTTTTTCACTGATTACGGGACTTGGTGCTTCTTCAACAAGTTTTTGCATCCTTCTTTGAACGGTACAATCCCTTTCACCTAGGTGGACAACATTACCATGATAGTCACCTAGGACCTGAATCTCAACGTGCCTAAAGTTCTCAATAAATTTCTCGATGTATAAACTCTTATTACCGAACGCACTTTCAGCCTCTTGTTCTGTCAGTTTATAATTTTGTGTAAGTTCATCTCTGTTCCTTGCAACACGTATACCTTTACCGCCACCGCCATAGCTCGCTTTGATAATTATTGGATAACCGATGTCATCTGCAATAGAATAAGCATCTTCTAATGATTTTACGACGCCGTCACTACCTGGTACAGTCGGTACATTTGCTTCTATCATAGTTTGTTTAGCGACATCTTTAACACCCATTAATGAAATAGTTTCAGACATTGGTCCTATAAATATTAAATTGGATGTCTCACACATTTCCGCAAAATCGCTATTTTCAGCTAAGAACCCGTAACCAGGATGTATCGCATCACATCCTGTTGACTGCGCAATAGTGATAATACCTATCATGTCTAGATAACTATCCTTCGATAATTTAGGTCCGATGCAGTATGATTCTGTAGCTAGTTTCCGGTGTAAACTATCCTCATCTGCTTCTGAATAAATACTAACAGTATCAATACCTAATTCGTGACAAGCACGAATAATTCTGACCGCAATTTCTCCACGGTTTGCAATTAATACTTTTTTTATCATTTCAATCTGAATAATGGTTGATTGTATTCAACCATTTCTCCATCATCTACTAAAATCTCAACAATTTCACCGGATACTTCTGCCTGTATTTCATTAAATAGTTTCATAGCCTCTAAAATACAAACGACTGAAGAGCTTGAAACTTTGTCTCCAACTTTAACGTAAGCATCTGCTTCAGGTGATGGTGATTTATAAAATGTTCCTACCATCGGAGCCTTTATAGTTATTCCTTCATCTACAGGCTGTTTACTGCTGGATGTTGTAACTTCTTGTTTTGGAGTTTGAACTATTTGTGGGCTTTGTACCTGAGTCGGTGTCAGCTCTCTTTTAAGTTTTATATCCACGTCTTTATCTTTATATGAAATTTCAGTAAGTGACGCACGTTCCATTTTTTCGATTAAAGAATCGACTTGTTCTAAATTCATTCGTAAACTCTCCCATAAAATAATATGTTAAATATTCTACACCGGTGGTCGTACCAATTCAAGTTAATTTTAAGAGCAGGGAAAACTGCTCTTAATTTTTTTTATGCTCTAGAAACGTATGACCCTTCTTCTGTGTTAACGACTAACACGTCCCCTTGGTTAACAAAAAGTGGGACTTGTAGCGTCACACCAGTTTCAAGTGTCGCTGATTTTGAAGCACCACTTGCCGTGTCACCTTTGATGCCAGGCTCTGTTTCGACTACTTCAAGTTCAACAGTTTTAGGTAGCTCTACCCCAAGTGTTTCACCTTCATACATCATAATTGAAACAGACATATTCTCTTTTAGGTAGTTTAATTCATGTTCTAATTGGTCTGCAGGGATTTCAAGTTGATCATATGTGTTGTTATCCATAAATACATGTGAATCGCCATCTGCATATAGGTACTGCATTTTATTGTTATCTATTTGAGCATGAGCTACTTTTTCACCAGCTCTAAATGTTTTCTCTTGTGTTGCACCAGTTCGTAGGTTTTTGAGCTTACTACGTACAAAGGCAGCACCTTTACCTGGTTTTACGTGTTGGAAGTCTAAAACTTTCCATATTCCTCCGTCTGTTTCAATTGTTAAACCTGTTTTAAAATCGTTTACTGAAATCATAATATTCCTCCTATGCTATTCAATTATAAATAATTCTTTTCTGCTATGTGTTAATTTTTCTAGACCATTTTCGGTCACTACTGCGTCATCTTCAATACGGACGCCTCCGAGGCCATCTACATAGATACCAGGTTCTATAGTAATACACATTCCCGGTTTTAACACTGTATTACTCTTTTGTGATAATCCAGGTTGTTCATGTACTTCTAGTCCAAAACTATGGCCAAGTGAATGACCGAAGTTTTTGCCATATCCATTAGCACTGATAACGTCTCTTGAAATTGAATCGGCTTCCTTACCTGTCATACCCGCTTTAATTTCAGCTAAAGCCTTTAGCTGAGACTCTAATACAATATTATATATGTTTTCCATTTCAGGAGAAACAGCGCCGACACCAAAACTACGAGTAATATCTGATGCATAGCCTTTATAGTATGCACCAAAATCTAGTGTGACCATATCACCTGACTCAATTACTTTATCAGAAGCGACACCATGCGGTAAAGCACCTCGATATCCGCTTGCAACAATCGTATCAAAGCTCGGTCCACTTGCACCAAGTTTAGTCATATGCGCTTCAAGTTCATTTTTAACTTCCAACTCCGTCATACCTGGTTGTACAAAAGTTAAAATGTGTTCATAAGATTGATCTGCAATCCTACATGCTTCTTTAATTAATTTCAGCTCTTCTGAATTTTTAATCATACGTATTTCTTCGATTTCACCAGTCAGTGCAATGAGCTCAAAGGAATCATTTAGTAGTTTGTATGTATTATAATTTACATGTTCCCCTTCAAAACCGACTCTTTTTGCACCTGTTTCATTAAGTAAGTTTACAATAGATTCTAATAGACCCTTTTCTTGTAAGACAAATTCAAATTCAGTCGCCTCTTGTTGAGCTTGTACATTATATCTAAAATCAGAGAGTAAGTAACGCTGATTACTCGTAATGACCAAGGCACCGCTTGAACCAGTAAATCGGCTTAAATACCTTCTGTTATGGTCACTCATAATGATTAATGCATCGAGATTTTCTCTTTCAATTAAAGCTTGAACTTTGTCAAATTTGATCATTTCCCAGTCACCCTTTCCTTTACATCTTACATTAAAATAATTTCCATTTCATTTTCTTTTTATATTTTAACGCTAACATGTTAGAATAGTCTAATGATATATAGGAGAATGTGCAATGAAAAAAAGCCTCACTGCGGCTGCATTTTTTCTGCTTCTAGCAGGATGTTCAGCTAACAGTCCAGAAGAATCTTTACAAGAACAAGAAGAATATAAAAGTGAACTCGAAAGTCTATTACAAACTGAGCAAGTCAGAAACCAACAATTATCCTTACATTTAGAAAACCTGGATACAGATATCGCGAATTTTGAACGCGACATGGATAACCCTAATGTCGAGCAATATGTTAGCATTGTTGAGACTTATAGTAATCGTTTGACCGAAGACTTAGAAAAACTCGATGCTTTTATTTTGACTTATCGTAATGATGAGGAAGTAAAAGCTGGAGAAGTGGTAAAAGTTCGGGATTCAATTAAAGAAACAATTGAAACTTTTGATGATTCAGTCAGTGACCTAGAATTAACAGATGTATTAGAAAGAGAAAATGAAAATATTGTACTTGCTAATGAAGAGATTGATGAGGCAGTTACTGATATAGCAGATGCAATTGCCAGTGACGATGTTGAGCTTTTAGACACTGCCGTCAATCAACTTAAACAGGCAACTGAATACCTATAAGAGGGATGGCTTAGATGACTAAAAATATTTATGGTGGTCAGGCAGTACCAGAAGGTGTCATGTTCCAGTCTACAGATCATATTGCAACAGCGATCAGACGCACGACTGGTGAAATTGAATACTTTGATATGCCAAGACCCAAGAACAAAAATTTAATTAAACTGAAAAAAATCCCTTTTATAAGAGGTATTGTTGCGATTTTTGAGGCAGTCGTATACGGTATGAAGCCGATGGACTTTGCAACAGATCGCTATGAACGTGACCCTAAAGACGACTACAAAATAGAGTCTGAAAAAAATAATACAAGTACAGCTAAAGTTGCGATTACTACAGCAATCATTGCAATTCTCACTTTCTTATTTGCAAAATTTGTACTCACTCTAGTACCGGTCTTTATTGCAGAAGTATTTTCAGGTGTAATTACTGGTAAATTTGGTCAAGTATTCTTAGAAACATTAATTAAACTCATCATTTTACTCGGTTATATCTATCTCTTATCATTGACCCCAATGGTAAAAAGACTCTTTCAATATCACGGTGCAGAACATAAGGTCATTAACTGTTATGAAAATGACTTAGAATTGACAGTAGAAAATGTACAAAAGCAATCACGACTTCATTATAGATGTGGTAGTTCTTTTATATTATTTACTGTACTTGTTGGCTTTGTGATTTATATGTTCGTTCCGATGGAACCCTTTCATGTAAGAATAATTAACCGAATTCTTCTCATTCCCGTTGTACTCGGTTTGTCTTTTGAGGTTTTACAGATAACAAATAAATTGCGTAGCGTACCTGTGTTAAAATATTTAGGGCAACCAGGATTATGGTTACAATATTTAACAACTAAAAACCCTAAAGATGATCAGGTTGATGTTGCGATACATTCTTTTAATCACCTATTAAGGAGTGAAAAATAATGAAAAGAGCCATTTTAATTATCATTCTCGCTATTGCTGCTATCGGTCTTTTGATGAATTTAGATGCTGTCTTAAGCATGATTGTTAGTTCACTCATATTCCTATTAGTATTAGGTTTGGTCTTGTATGGCATTTACTATTTCTTCATCTTAACTGAAGATCAAAGGAAATATAGAAAAGCCCTTAGACAGGCAAAGAGAAGAAGAAAGAAAAAATAAATATAGATTTTAAGGAGAGTTTAAAGTGGAAAGTTGGATTATTGCATTAATTATCTTAGCAGTTATTATCATCGCGCTTGTTATCAATGCTTATATTAGCATGCGTGGTGTGAACATGTTATCTGAAGAAGAATTTGGTAAAGATCTAAGAAAGGTTCAATTGATTGATTTAAGAGAAAAAGATAAATTTAACCATGGTCATATTCTTGGTGCAAGAAATATTCCTCTTTCTACCTTCCAAATGAAAAAAGGTGGCATTCGTAAAGATCAACCAGTTTTTCTGTACGATCAAAACGGAAGAACAGCACTAAGAGCAGCACGTATGTTGAAAAAAGATGGTCATAAGGATATCAATATTTTAAAACAAGGTATCGCCAAATGGACGGGTAAAATCAAATCTAAGACTAAATAAGAAAAATCCAGCGATTAAAAATCGCTGGATTTTTTATAAATACTATACAAAGATAATATATTAGTTTTTGTGGAATGGTGATTTTACAAATTTAGCAGGTACTTCTTTTTTACGAACTTGAACAACAAATTCCTTATCCAATTCGTAGAAGTCAGTATCAACTAAAGCAAAGCCAATTGAACGTTTACTTGTTGGTGACTGTGTACCACTTGTAACATATCCAACTTTGTTGCCTTCTTTATCGAAAACTTCATAGTCAGTACGAGCAATACCTTTGTCTGTTAACTCAAAAGCAGAAAGACGACGTGGTGCACCGTTTTCTTTTTGGTCTTTCAAGACACTTTGTCCGATGAAATCTCCCTTATCTACTTTAACGGCAAAACCAATACGTGCTTCAATTGGTGATATTTCAGGTGTTAAGTCTTGACCATGTAATGGTAGACCAGCTTCAAGACGAAGTGTATCTCTCGCACCCAGACCACATTCAACTGCACCATTTTCAACAAAAAGATTCCATAATGCTAGTGTATCTTCGGGTTTGCAATAAAGTTCAAAACCATCTTCACCAGTGTAACCACTTTGTGAAATAATTACTTCTTTACCATCTACTTTTCCATCTTTAATGAAATTGAACATTTTAAGTTCAGATAGATCTGAATCAGTAAATTTCTGTACTAAAGCTCTAGCATTAGGTCCTTGTACAGCAAGTTGACCATATTCACTAGAAACATTTTCTACAGTTACATTGTAACCTTCTACAGATTTCAACCATTCAAAATCTCCATCAGTGTTACCTGCGTTTGGAATAAGAAGATATTCATTGTCACCAAGTTTATAAATGACTAAGTCATCAATTACGCCACCATTTTCATTTGTGATTGTCGTATATTGAGCTTTAACGTCTGTTAGCTTAGTAACGTCATTTGTAAGTGTGTAGTTTAAGAATGCTTCAGCATCTTCACCAGTCACGCGGATTTCACCCATGTGACTTACATCAAAAATACCGATATCTTCTCTCACTGCAGTATGTTCTTCTTTGATACTTGAGAATTGTACAGGCATTTCCCAACCACCAAAATCAACTAGCTTTGCACCTTGTTCATGATAGTATTCATTTAAAGGTGTTCTCTTCAATTCACTCATTCAAAAATCCTCCTTAAATAAATATAACAGGTCAGTTTAATGCTGGCCTGTTGAAAATCTCTTCAGGATGACGTCCAAACATTGTCCTTTTGCCTGAGAGATTCACCAGTAGTGGCTTGCTCCTTCGGCGGCATTTTTATGCACTCTCCAATGTTTTTCAATCGTCTGTATATTATTGAATCCGTATTCATTATACTCATATTTTATTCATCTTTGCAAGCTGCAAAGCTTATTAGATAAGCATTCAATACAAATTAGCTAGAATATTATCAACTGTTTCATCAATAGACTTATCTGTAGAGATTTCATGATCACAAAGTGCTCTATATTTATCAAGTCTAGATTCATATAAGGCTTTTACTTTTTCCTTTTCTTGATTACCTAAGGGACGTGTTTTGTCATTATAAATTCTTTCATACAAGTCATCAAATGGCGCATTCAAGAAGAATATTTTTAAATTATTTTGCTTTTTTAATAATTCAAAAGACTGATCAAAAGAGACAATACCCCCACCAGTTGAAAGGATTATATCTTCTCTTAAATTTAAACTGAGTGCTTTATATTCATATTCTCTAAATGTTTTTTCTCCAGATGCTTTAAAGATTTCAGGTATACTCTTGTTTGCAAGTTTTGGTATAACATCGTCTAAGTCCACTAATTCTTTATTGAGTGTATCAGCCAAAGCGTTACCAATCGTTGTTTTTCCAGAACCCATAAAACCGATTAAAATCATTCTAAACCCCCTTAATATATTAACTTACTGATTTGATTGACGTAAATTTCGATTAGATTCATACGAATATCAAGAATTAATTGAAATCTTTCATAATAATAATAATAATATACACCGATTAAATAAATAAGTACAAAGTATACTGATAAACTAAAAAATCCTTTAGCGTTTAAATTCAAGTTTTTCATTTTGTACACCTTCTATATTTATGACAATACTCGACTTAGATTCTTCGACGTCAAAATTTTTAACATTATACATAAGGGTAACAAAACCACTGTTATCTATACTTTTAATGATTCTGTTAGCGGAAAAATGGTAACTTACAATTCTGTTATCACTTATAAAGTTAACGCTCTTACTATTGTTAACTTCAATATCGTCTGTTGATTGGTATGTGTTTCCAATATCTAGTATGAAGACATCGAAGTCATAATTATCTTCATGCAATTTAATATTGTTTAAGGTTGTCAGTAATTGAGGTAATGTGAATGTAATTAAAGTAATCACCATCAGTGATAATAATAATTCGACATAGCTAAATCCCTTCATGGACATAAATCACTTAATTTTTCTTTACACTTTATTTCATTTATTTTATGTTCATTCTTTGCATAGTTTATAAATTCATCCTCTTCCATTAATAAACTTTTAATATAAAGGTGTCTGTAAAACTCGACTTGGTTTTGGCTATCGTCATCTATTTTTTGAATATGTAAAATAGCAGGTATTAGCATTAATAAGGTGCTAAAGATGACTAAGGATAGTATGCTGTCAAAAAGTAAGAAACCATCATTTTTCAATTCTAAACCTCCCCTTTTGAATCTGCATCACGATTTTGACATTTTTCTTATCACATATCATATAAACTGTGCCAAAAGCTGTAGTATCACCTAAAGTATTATAGGAGAACTGCTCTAATCCGTAATTTTGCAGTTTACAGATATCCAATTTATAGCCATTCACTTCGCTTCTCTTTGCGTCTCTTACAATAATTTTATTGTTTTTCCTATCAAAGTTTACTGTAAATGAACTGGACTCAGCCTGTGCCTTCATCTGAGTCCCTTCTAATAGGTAGCTCATATTTAACAATTCGTCATCAACCGACTTGACCTTGTATTTTGGTAGACTACCGAAAGATAAAGATACTAGAATGCTGACGACCATTAAGGTCATCAGCATCTCCACCATTGTAAATCCCTTATGAACGGACAGCTGTGCCATTAGTAATTGTAATAGAGTCACCGTTTTGGCAACTGATTTGATCTGTAGACAGATAAGTCGGCACAAGTGTATCTACACTGGTCGGCGGCGACCCTTCATTTAAAGTATAGGCTTCTATTTGACTTTGCACCATTTTAACTTGAGCATCACAACCTGTGTCTTGTACATTACGACTCTGTGCAGCGATATTGGGAATGATTAAAATAATCAGAACCGAGATAACAAGCAATACTAATAACATTTCAATTAAAGTAAATCCATCTTCTTGATCTTTAAATCTTCTTATAAATGCACGTCTCATTTTATTTCCTCCTAAGATATTGTAGATAACATATTAAAGATTGGCATAACGATTACGAGGTATAAACAGATGATCAAGAGCCCTAGAATTAAAAATATTATCGGTTGAATTTTCTGTGTCATTTTTTCAATTTTAAGAATGATATTTTCTAATGTGTATTCACTATAGATAATTAGTTCTTTACCAACATTACTGTTATACTCTCCGTGATTCACGAAGATACTCAGCCTATGATCTAAGAGTGGTATAGATTCTATGGACTTACCAAGTGTATTTCCAATTAATAGTTCTTTTTCTATTACATTAGCTGTAAAAGAGAGATATCGATTAATAGTTTGAGTCTTAAATAAAAGGATTATTTCCTTTACTTCAAGACCATTATTTAGAAAATAGCCAAATTCTCTAGAAAATCGATATGTTATATAGTATTTAAAATAAGTTTTTACAAGAGGAATTTTAAGTAGTATTGAAACTGCCATTTTAGTATTCTTTAGCTTGAATACAAACCAGATATATATAATAAAAATGAGAAGGAGTCCCACAATAAATAAAACAACGTGTGGAAGATATTTTAAAACCAGAGTTAATATATTAACTAAAAAAGATTTTTCAGCCTGCATGGCTGTATATAATTCATTAAATTGGGGAATTACGGTGTAATTTAATAAGATCAACATAATAATGAATATGCCTGTGAGCACTAAAGGATACTGAATCGCCTTTATCAACTTTTCTTTTGTTTGTCTCCTCCGCTGTAAATAAGCACCAGATTCATATAAATTTTCAATGATTTCACCATGGATTTCAGCAAACGATACTTGCATAATAATTGATTTTGAAAAACCTAAACGCTTAAGTAAAGTTGATATTGATGCACCTTCTTCTAGTAAATTTAATATTCCCTCTCTATCTTTCTTTGTTAAAACCTCGTATTGCTCAAGTAAAAATTTCATAGCTTGGTACATGTTAAAACCGCTACTCAGTAAATCTCCGAGTTTAATTAAAAAGTGAGAATCGTGCTTTTTTAACTTATTGGAGGATCCGATGGTAATATTGATATTCTTCATCATTCATTCCACTTTCTTGATGGATAAGTGCTAATTTATCTATTAGGGTGTCATACTTAACCGTTTTACCTTTCAAAAAATTCTCAACATCTTTACTTTCGATATATTCACAAATAATAAAGCTTCTTTTTGCTGTATGAATCAGCCTTTGATTTACGATTAAAGAGATACTCTCAGACAATTCTTCTTTGAATAAGCCATAATCCTGAAGTCTAACTAGTGTGCCGAGCGCACTTTTACTATGAAAAGTACTCAGTACTAAATGACCAGATAAGCTTGTTTTAATAAGCTCTTCAGCAATGGTTTTATCTCTAATCTCTCCAAACATAATAATATCCGGATCACAGCGTAAGACACCGCGGATTAAAGGCGCATATTCGAGTTTTGCTTTTTCATTGATTTCAACTTGAACGAGCCCCGGTACTTCATATTCCACAGGATCTTCAATACTGATGACTGCTTTTAACCCTTCATCTGCAATTTCTTTAATCAAGCGGTACATCACTGTACTTTTGCCTGAACCAGTTGGCCCAGTAAACAATATAAGTCCCTGAGACTTTTTCATATACTCAGATAAAAAGAGATAATCCTTTTTATCATAAAATAATTCTCTTGAAGTTTGACGATCATTATTGTTCAAAATTCTAATGACAACCGACTCCCTTAGAATTGTCATAGGTAAGGTGCTTATTCTGACGCTGATTTCACCATGTTCTAATTGAACTGTTGTTCGACCGCTTTGTGGTACTTTGTGTTCATTGATATCTAATTCTGTAATAAACTTTAAATAATTAATCAATCGCTTGAACGTATCACCGTCTAATAGTTGCAATTGAACCATCTGACCTTTGACTCTTAATTTTACTGTGCCACCGGACTCGTCCAATGTGATATGTATATCACTCGCTGAATGGGTGTGAGCTTCTGTCAGAATACTTTCAACTAAAGATTTCATAAAATACACCTCCTACCCTATATATACGAAAAAAAAGCTCATTTGCTTTTTTCAGACACTTAAATACAATCTTTATAAAACCGCTTTACTTTTTACACAGTTTAACTGACAATTGTAATTAAATGACTAGAGAAAATATTGAAAGATGCTTAATTCCTATTTACTTTATTCGAGTACTTATCTATAATTATATTTAATGATATGTGAAATTATTCAGGTGGGAGGACGTATCACATGGATAAAGTATTTAAAATGCTAGGCTTCTGGACAGCAATGTTTGCTATTCTTTTCTACGTTGGAGACATGGTCACAATGACTATTTTCTTTGTCGTACAAACTGGCTTGTTCGTTCTACTTGGCTATATGAAATTAACTGAAAGAATGTATATGTATATTTTTGCAGCGTACTTGATTTTATTCTTCGTTGGCTTTACATACTATACAACATTCCTATTAGAACCATCATTTGGAAACCAGCACTAAAAAAAGGCAGGAACGAAATCTCGTTCCTGCCTTTTTATAATGACTTATCTTACATACGGATTATTTTGTTTTTCTTCCCCGATAGTTGTCGGTACATTGTGTCCAGCATAGACAGTGGTATCTTCATGGAGCTTGAAAAGTTTCTCTTTAATAGAATACTGTAAATCATCATTAGAACCACCAAATAAATCTGTACGCCCTACACCATTTCTGAATAAAACGTCACCAGATACAATAAAGTCATCGAATTTATAAGACAGAGATCCTGGTGAATGACCTGGCGTATGAATGACTTCAAAATTAAAGTCTGCAATAGAATGCTTGCCTTCATTCAGTAACTTAGGTGCTGCTTTAGAAGTAATTGGATACTTATAACGTACTGAACCATTCTTTTCGATATCAGTAAGCCAAGTGCGTTCTATATCAGACATATAAACATCTGCTCCACTGTACTCAATCACATCATCTAAAGCACCAAAATGATCATAGTGAGTATGCGTCAGTAAAATTGCACTGACTGGTAAGTTGATGTCTTTAAGTTTACTAAGAATTACTTCAGGTTCTGCTGATGGATCAAAAACTAACAACGATTTGCTATCACTTAAAATATAGCAGTTCGTTGCAAGATCACCTAAAGGTAAACGTGTAATATTCATATAATCATCCTCCAAAAATATACTCGACAAATCTATTTATTAATTATACAATATTCTTAAGTGATTGTTTAATGAGAAATATTAGGGGGTCAATTCAATGCCTTTCTTCGATACTGGAGAATTATTCACAATTGGTGGCGTAACAATAAGAATTGGTATTAATGCGCTAGCAATCTTAATGGGCTTAGTAGCAGTATTTGGTATCATTGGTCTTTTAAACTCAATGAAAGCTAAAAACTTCTTAGCTGCTGGATTCAGTGGTCTTACATTTGTCGTTTTTGGATTATGGACAGTAGCTACTATATTTACATTTGGTTATCCTGACTTAGGGCACTAAGTTCAAAAAAGCCGTTCCATTTAAAAAATGGAGCGGCTTTTTTATGTGATTCTTTCTCTTGCAAGTTTTAATTGCACTTTAACTGCTTCAGTACCAGTTGAACCATAAGATATACGACGATTAACTGAGACTTTTGCGGATAAAATATCATAAATATCGTTCTCGATGACTGAGGACGCTTTCTTATATTCCTCAAACGGTAAATCTTTTAAGTAAATTCCTCTGTTAATACAAGTCAGGACTAATTTCCCTACAATTTCATGTGCATCCCTAAAGGGAATCTCTTTTTCAACTAAATAGTCTGCGAGTTCGGTAGCATTTGAAAAATCATTAGACACAGCTTCCTCGAGTACATCTTTATTAACGGACATTGTACTTAACATGCCATCCATTATTTTAAGCGCGCCCTTAATGGTCTTCACTGCATCAAATAACCCTTCTTTATCTTCTTGCATATCTTTATTATATGTTAACGGTAAACCTTTTAAGAGCATTAACATACTCATTAAGTGACCACTCGTACGTCCACTTTTACCTCTAATCAATTCAGCCATATCTGGATTTTTCTTTTGAGGCATCATTGATGAGCCTGTCGTAAATGCATCACTTAGAGTAATGAAGTTTGCTTCATCTGTCGACCAAAATATGAGTTCCTCCGATAATCTTGATAAATGAACCATCGTTAATGAAATGTTAGATAGTGTTTCAACAATATAATCACGGTCACTAACTGCATCCATACTGTTGTGATATATATCGTTAAAGTCGAGCGCTTTTTGAGTTTGGTGACGGTCTATGTCAAATGTTGTCCCACTAATTGCACCTGCACCTAACGGTGAGATATCAATACGTTTTAAGGCATCTTTAAATCTTGCTTTATCTCTTTCTAGCATCCAAAAATACACAAGTATATGGTGAGAAAACAGTATGGGTTGTGCCCTCTGGAGATGTGTATAACCTGGCATAAGAACTTCAATGTTAGACTCTGCTAACTCGACAATGGTACCTTGCAAATACTCGATGGTTGAGATAATATCTATTACTTCTCTTTTTACATATAAATGCATATCTGTTGCGACTTGATCGTTTCTGCTACGTGCGGTATGTAGTTTACCGCCTATTGGACCAATTTTTTCAATTAGTAGTGCTTCAATATTCATATGAATATCTTCTCTTTCAATTGAAAATGTGATCTGCCCTTTTTGGTATTCTTCAAGGATTTCTTTTAATCCTGCCTCAATTTTTTTAAATTCATCTTCTGTTAGAATACCTTTAGTTTTTTGCATATCCCCATGAGCAATACTGCCTTTAATATCTTCTTCGATCAGCACTTTATCAAAATGGATGGATGCATTAAAGTCATCCACCCATGATATTGAATCGTTAGTAAATCTTCCACCCCAAGCTTTTTTAGTCATCCACTGACACTCCCTGATCTAACATTGCTTTTACTTTTGCCGGTAGACCAAAGATTTCTATAAACCCAACTGACGCAGCTTGGTTAAAAGCATCTTCTTTTGTATAGGTTGCAAGTTTTTCGTTGTAGAGACTATTATTCGACTGACGTCCTTTAACAATAACATTACCCTTATAAAGCTCTAAACGGACTTCACCATTCACAGGTGCTTGCATATCTTTTAGCATTGCTCTAAGAGAATCGGATAATGGTGTAAACCATAGTCCGTTGTATACCTGTTCAGTATATTTTTGTTCGATTACTGGTTTAAAGTGCGCAATATCTTTAGTTAGGGTTATCGTTTCTAAATCATGCTTTGCAGTGAGAATCACTTTAGCAGCGGGTGTTTCATAAATTTCTCTAGACTTTATTCCAACCAGTCTATTTTCAACGTGATCAATACGCCCAATACCGTGCTTGCCTGCAACATCGTTTAATTGAAGAATTAATTCGTGTAAGTCATATTGTTTACCGTTCAATTTAGTTGGTAAACCTGCTTCAAAAGTGATTAATAATTCTTCAACTTCATCGGGTGCATCCTTAACATTAACGGTTAAATCATAAGCATCTTCTGGAGGTGCTGCCCAAGGATTTTCCAATATACCGCACTCATTACTGCGTCCCCATAAATTTTGGTCTACTGAGTACGGTGAGTCTAGGTCGATTGGAATCGGTATGTTATGTGCTTTAGCATACTCAATTTCCTCTTCTCGTGACCATGTCCATTCTCTAACCGGTGCGAGTACCTTGATAGTTGGATCTAAAGATTTTATTGCCACTTCAAATCTCACCTGGTCGTTACCTTTACCTGTACAACCATGCGCAACAAAATCTGCAGAAGTTTCATGGGCAATTTCTACAAGTTTCTTAGAGATTAACGGACGACTGAGCGCTGACACTAAAGGATATTTTTCTTCATACATAGAGTTTCCATATATTGTATAACTGACAAATTCCTCTGCAAATTCCTGTTGAGCATTGACTATATGACATTCACTTGCCCCCATTTTTAAGGCTTTGTCATGGATTAATTCAAGATCCTTACCTTCACCTACATCAAGGCAAACAGCTACAACGTCAAATCCTTGGTCAATAAACCATTGAATCGTTACGCTAGTATCTAAACCACCAGAATATGCTAAGACAACTTTCTTTTCGGACATATCAATCACTCCATAAGTTTATTTTTATATGATAGTTCATAGCATATCATTATAAAATTACGTAATCAAGTATATTTATACATAATATTAATTAACTTCTTCAGCAAGTATTTTAAGTCCATCATCTTGTATGGGTTTCTCAAGTTTATCTAGTGCTTCTTTCATACTATCGTAATCCTGTCTTTTTCTATAGGCGATTATCTTATCCTTAGCGGTTAGTTCATTGGAAGGATCCATCTCATAGCTCTGATCTATCAAGCTTTGCCCCTTTTCTTCGTCACCCGATTCGATATACAGTTCTCCAAGAATATAATAAGTAAGTGGTGTTTCCACCTCTTTATTAAATGAATTATTAACAACTTCTAAGGCACGTTCATATTCACCTTGTTCATAATACGTCATTGCCTCATCATCCATCGGGTGAATAGAAGTTTGCTGATTCATTGCATAATGACTATATAAAGTGAATAAAATGATAACTACGAGCGCACCAACCGAATATTTTATACCAGTCTTTTTAATATTATAAATTACACCAAGTAAGGCACCGATGATTAATCCTGCTGCATGTGCAAAATGATTTATATTTGCTGTAAGCATAGATAGTGCTGAAACTACCACGAAAATCACTAGTATCTGCATAATTAATTTAGCCTTTATCTTTCGATTAACTAAGAGATGTACAATAATTACGCCTAGTAATCCATATACTGCCCCACTTGCCCCGAGTGATATACCTTCAGTAATAAACCCTAAAGAGAACATACTCGCAATCACACCACTAATAATATAGGTGATGAGTAAATGCCAGCCTGAATATAGTCCTTCAACAAATTTACCTAATATGAATAGTGCAAAAATATTCATAAGAAAATGGCTAACACCTACATGTAAGAATGAGGACGATAAAAGCCTGTAATAATCACCAGATGTGACTTCATAATGAATCACAGCAAGTAAATGCGTTAATTCATTGTTATTAAATAAATGAATAAATAGTATATTTATTAGGAAAACTAGCGTATTTAAAGTGACTAAAAGTAAGGTCATCGGCGTAAATTTAATCATATATTTCTCAAAAGGATGTCTAGAAGTTAATCGTTTTTGATAGTACGAATCATCCTTAGATTTTTTATACTTAATGTCAATCTTATAAAATGGATTTGATATAATCTTCTCTAAGTTATTGATTGCTCTATGATTTACCTTAAGTGTTTTAGATTTAAATTTTCTAGTAAATTTCTTATCGGTTAGATGGTAGACATTAATGGCCTTAATAGTAAAACCTGCCAGCTTGTTAAGATGGTCCTGAGAATTAAAAATACTGTCTGTCACATCTTCTAATTCAGTATCTGTCAAATCGACATCCACTAAACAGAGTAAAGTTCTTTTCTTCTGATCCTTTAACCAAATAATTTCTGGATTTGTATCGTGATGGAAGAAATCGTAATTTGTGTATTTAGCTACTTCATAGGCAGCCTGCCATTTATTTCTCATCGGCTCTCACTGACTTTACATCAAATAGTGCTTGATCAGTAATGATCGTATCGACAGGAATATCATGATCATCTACTATTGTTTGGCCGATTTGTTCTGAAAAGATAAGGGATACTGTATCATTCTTAAAAGTGCTTAGGAAGCGATCATAAAAACCACCACCATAGCCAATTCTATAGCCATTAGTACTAAATATTAAGCCTGGTACAACTAGGAGATCTATATCATTATTAATAGGCTGATTAGGGTCTGGTATTGGAATATTCTTCTCATCACTTTCTACTTCATTTCTAGAGTTTAACCTATGAAAGTTCATAGATTTATCTACGTAGTTGCACTTTGGTGCATACACCTCAATATTTTCTTCTAAAAGCTTATCGATTAAAGTCCATGTATCATATTCAATAGACATAGGTAGCACTATACCAACACTTTGATAATTATTTTCTTTTATAAAACCAACAGCGCGTTCTGTAATATTTCTTGTTGCAGCGAGTTTCTTATCTGCTGGTAGATTTTTTAAAATTGAAATCATTTCTTTACGCAATTCTTTTTTTGTCATAACACTTCTCCTCACACAATATTCTTATTACTAGTTTATATGAATATAGAAAAAACCTCCAGATATCTGGAGGTTGAATATTATTCTCTTGACCCTTTTTCAAAGGGAGTTCCTGTTTCAGTGTAATAGATATGTTCAGCAATGCTCTTTATATGATCGCCGATACGTTCTAAATACTTAGCTGTTAACTGGATTTGACCGGTTAAGAATGCATCAGACTCTTCAAAGATATCTGAAGTTGTAATCTGAACGAAAACAGCATCTATATCCTTATCACGTTCTATAATTTCACGGATAAGATCCATATCACTTTCTTTAAATGCTGTATAAACATCTTCTAACATAAGTGATGCTAAACGTTCCATGGTTTTAAATCTTAAGAGTGTACGTTCATTAGTAATTTTTATACGTTTTCTAACTTCTGCAATATTACTGATGTTATCCCCTATTCTCTCAAGATCATCAGCAATTTTAATGCATGAAATAATGGTACGTAAATCACTAGCAACAGGTGCTTGAGTGGTAATTAAATTAATTGCATGGGCGTTAATCGCTGATTCTAACTGATTAATTTCTGAGTCAGCTTTTACCAGTTTTCTAGCTTCTTCTATATTATCAGTCACAAGAATTTCTACAGCCGTAGATAATCTGTTATGACATGCTTTACCAAGCGTAATGCATTCTTCAATCAGAGAAGTAAGATCTTCATGAAACTTCTCACGATAAACTGTCATCTATTAACCGAATCTACCTGATACGTAATCTTCTGTACGCTTGTCATTAGGGTTTTCAAAGATAACATTAGTATCATCTGATTCAACAACATAACCTTGGTAGAAGAAGGAAGTTCTATCTGACACACGTGCAGCCTGTTGCATATTATGAGTAACGATAATAATGCTGTAGTCTTTCTTAAGCTCTTGCATTAAGTCTTCAATCTTAGTTGTTGAGATTGGGTCAAGGGCACTTGTAGGCTCATCCATTAGGATAACTTCAGGTTCTACTGCAAGTGTACGAGCGATACAAATTCTTTGTTGTTGACCACCAGATAAGCCATAAGCGTTATCGTTAAGACGGTCTTTAACTTCATCCCAGATAGACGCACTACGTAATGATTTTTCAACGACTTCATCGAGAATAGATTTTTTCTTAATACCGTGAACTCTCGGTCCATATGCAACATTATCATAGATTGATTTAGGGAATGGATTTGGTTTTTGGAATACCATTCCGACTCTTGTTCTTAATTCTTCAACAGACATACCGCTTTTGAAGATATCGTCTCCTCTAAATTCAATGTTACCTTCTGTACGTACAATAGGTACAAGTTCTGTCATACGGTTCATTGATTTAACGAAAGTAGATTTACCACAACCTGATGGGCCGATGATTGCATTGATATCATTTTCATGGAAAGTTAAGTTGATATCCTGCAAGGCATGGTTGTCACCATACCAAAGGTTGAAGTTTTTCGCCTCGAATACTACTTTTTTGTCTGTTTGAATAATTGAGCTAGATTCAGTTTCCTTATTGTCTACTGTATCTTGTTTGTTAACTTGAACGTTTTTAAGTTCAGCCATATATAAAACTCCTTTAAAAATTAATATCTTTTAGAAAACTTGTTACGGATGAAAATAGCTGCTGAGTTCATCAGTAATAGAACCACTAACATAATAATGATACCTGCAGCTGCGATATACTGAAATTCTTCATTAGGCATTTTAACCCAGCTATATATTTGCATTGGCATAGCTTGGAAAGAATCTAAGAAACTATTCGGTGTGACAAGTAAAGTAGTTGGAACACCAATTACAACTAGAGGTGCTGTCTCACCAAGTGCACGGGATAAGGCTAAGATAATCCCAGTGATAATACCAGGTATTGCTGCAGGTAAAATAATCTTAGAAACTGTTTGCCATTTCGTTGCACCCATACCGATTGATGCTTCTCTAACAGATGCTGGGACTGTTCTAATCGCTTCCTGTGAAGCAACAACGATAACAGGAAGAATCATTAGTGCTAAAGTTAGACCCGCTGCTAAAACTGAGTTACCTAGTGCTAAAGCACGAACAAACATCGCTAGACCTAGTAGACCAAATACAACTGATGGTACACCTGCAAGGTTAGAAATATTAATTTTAATGAATTCAGTAAATTTGTTTTTCGGTGCATATTCTTCTAGATAAAGTGCTGTACCAACTGAAAGCACAATGGCGACAGGGGCTGTGACAACCATTAACCAAAGTGATCCAATAATCGCACCATAGAAACCAGCACTTTCTGCTCTACTTGAGTTAAAATTTGTTAGGAATTCCATATCTAGACTATCCCAACCATCAGCAACTGTGTCTGCAATTAACATAATGAGGACCATGAGTCCAAACATAGTACAAAGGAAGAACAACCACTTTAAAATTGAGTTTCTGGTTTGTCTACCAGAACGTTTGTTGGCAATGATATCCTTATCAATCAATGTCATTTTAGTATTCCTCCTTGAATCTGTTTGTTAACCATGAAGAAATTATGTTCATAATTAATGTCATGACAAACAATGCCATACCTACAGCGAACAAGCTGTAATATAGATTTGTCCCGAATGCTGCATCACCAGAAGTAATCTGTACGATAAAACCAGTCATAGTTTGTAATGGTTCTGTTACATCAAAGCTTGCATTAGGTGTTGAACCTGCTGCAATCGATACGATCATCGTCTCACCAATTGCACGAGAAATTGCAAGTACAAATGATGCAATTATCCCAGAGAATGCTGCAGGAATAACGACTCTAACCGCTGTTTCTAATCGAGTTGCTCCCATACCTAACGAACCTTCTCTCATTGAGGCAGGTACAGAGCTCATCGCATCTTCACTCAGACTTGCAATCATAGGGATAATCATAACACCAACAACAAGACCAGCAGATACGGCATTATATAGACCAAAACCATCATAAATAGATTGAAGGATTGGGTTAACAAAGTTAATAGCGAAGAAACCATAAACTACTGTAGGAATACCTGCCAATACTTCTAGGATTGGTTTAATCAATCGTCTAACCTTATCAGATGCATATTCACTTAAATAAATAGCGGCACCTAGTCCAATTGGAATTGCAACAATTGCTGCAATTACTACAATTTTCATCGTTCCCATTATGAGTGCCCAAATTCCCCACTCACCATCTCCTACGTATGGTTGCCAAGTTGTAGATAAGAGAAATTCAGTTATCGGTACTCTTGAAAAGAATTCAAAAGACTGTGAAATTAATGTATATAGAATACCGATTGTAGCCACGATCGATACTAAAGTTATCACTAATAAGATAATTGGAATAATTCTTTCAAACGTATTTGATTTATTTCTTGTGTTCTCTACTACTTGTTCACGAATTTTATTATTACTCATCTTAAACCTCTCTTTACTTTAAAAATGGACGGGGATATACAAATCATCCCGTCCATTGTTATAAGATTTTTACTTATTGTTCTAAGTTTGGAAGTTTAGAAAGTTCTTCTTCAAGTGCGTCGTCTTCAAGAGGTACATATCCAACTTCTTCTGCAGCTGATTGTGAATTTTTAAGAGTGTATTCCATGAATGTATGGAATGTTTCATTCTCTTCTAAAGCTGAGTTATTAGCGTAAACGTAAAGTGGACGAGATAATGGATAAGAGAAGTCCATTACGTTTTCAAATGATGGTTCAACAGCTTCTTCACTGTCTGGACCAACAATGTTTACAGCTTTAAGCTGATCAGCATTTGCTTGGTAGAAGCTATATCCGAAGAAACCAATTGCATTTTGATCTCCTACTACAGAAGAAACAACTTGGTTAGTGTCTTGGATTAATTGTCCTTGAACACCTTCTTCTTCCATAACTTCTTCATTGAAGAAATCGTGAGTTCCGTGTGATTGGTCAGGACCGTATGCAGTGATAGGTTCTTCAGGGAAGTCTTCACGAACATCAGACCAGTTTTCAGCCTCACCTGAGTAGATTGTTTGTAGCTCTTCAAAAGTTAAATCTTCTACAAAGTCGTTAGCTGGATTGACAGCAACAGTTAGTCCATCAGTTGCAACTAAAAATTCAGTGTACTCGATTCCTGCTTCTTCAAGTGCATCGATTTCTTCTTGTTCAATTCCACGTGATGCGTTAGCGAATTGAGCAGAACCGTCGATTAATGCACTGAAACCAGATCCAGTTCCGTTACCACCTAGTTCAACAGCAACACCGTGATCAGCATTGAAGTCTTCAACTAGTAAGTTTAGAATCGGGAATACTGTTGAAGAACCTTCACCAGCGATTTGCTCATCATCTTCGTTTACAGAACCTGTAACTTCTGCAGATGATCCGCTTTCTGAACTTTCATCTTCAGATCCTTCTTCAGTACTTTCGTCTTCAGACCCTTCTTCAGTAGTCTCTTCAGAACCAGTATCTTCTTCAGTACTAGTGTCTTCTTCAGAGCCAGAACCAGAACATGCAGCTAAAATGAACATTAAGCTCATTAGTAGCGCAGCAAGAAATAAATTCTTCTTCATCGCCAAAATTCCTCCAATTAAGTATTAATTATTGTTACATTCATATTCTAAGGAAGTATTGTAAATCTAAAATAAATGTAGTGTTAAGATTATGTAAATACAAAAATACCCGAATAAATTCGGGTATTAATAGCTGCCATATTCAAGTTCTTGATAAAATTCTGACGCATCGTAATTATGAAGTGGTTCTTCATCTTGACCATAGTAGATTTCGTAGTATTTTTGAACAACATCCTGTCCCATGTATTGGGCAGGGAAGAATGGTACTGTACTTGGCAATGTTGGGAAGATAATTGAGAATGCCATATCAGGATCATCATATGGTGCATAGCCTAAGTAAGTTTGGTTCAAGACAGGATCACCATCTCTAAAACTTTCCGCCGTTCCTGTTTTACCAGCGGCCTTAGGTTCCAGTTCGTGATATGCATCCCAACCTGTTCCATACATATCTCTTGCTTGGTCATGTGTGTTAAACACATCATAGAATCCTGCTTGAATTTGATTTAGTTGTTCACTTGTAATCGGTATCGTATTCAATACGTTAGTGCCATATGAACGGATGACTTGTCCTTTATCATTTGCATTTGAACCTCTGACTTCTTTAGCTAAGTGTTGCTGGACACGTTTGCCATCATTTGCAAATGTAGACATGTACTGAGATAACTGTAGTGCAGTATATGTGTCATATTGGCCAATTGCTAAGTTTAAAAGATTTGTTGCGTTAAGCTGTGGTGAAAGACCTGTCGCTTCATTCGGTAGGTCTATACCTGTTGAAATACCTAGACCAAACTGATTGAGACCATTTCTTAAATCATAGCCTGCTTGATCGATATCTGTAGGTAATGCCATATTCTGTGAATAATCTAGACCTAGTAAACCAAGTGCTACCTTAAACATATAAGTATTGGATGATACCATTAATGCCCTTTGATCATCTACAGGTTCTCTACCATCTGGATTAAAGAATGAAGCTCTCGGTTGGTCACTCGAAATATAGAGTGGTTCATCGATAACGACTTCGCCTACTTCAAAAACATCCTCTTGATAGCCAGACGCAACTGTCGCCCCTTTAATAGAAGAACCTGGTACATAGGTCGCTGTTAAGGTTCCATAATCGTAATCGACAATATCTCCATCTTCATTGATAGTCTTACCGACCATCGCTAAAATATCACCATTATTTGGATCTTGTACGACTAGTTGAACTGTGTCGATGTATTCAGGAATAATTGTATAATCGAGATCTCCTCTTGTTTCATCCATTTCAACAATTTCTTCAGCGAGATTTCGAATTCCAGTTAAGTGGTGTTCTGCAATCTCCTCAAGTTCCTTTTGAAGTTCTATATCGATTGTGAGATAAAGATCATCTCCAGCTTTACCCTCTTCTATAGTTTCTTCACCGATTATCCGACCGGATTTATCTGTAGTGTATTTCACTTGAGGTTTCTTTCCGCGAAGTACATCCTCGTATTGAAATTCTAAATAAGATTTACCGACCCTATCATTTCTCGAGTAACCAAGTGCCTGATAGTATTCAACGAGCTCTCTTGGCAACCCTTCTTCATTTGTTGATACTTCTCCAAGTATCGTTCTGAGAGAGTCATCATACGGATATGTTCTTTCCCAATCTAAGCCTGTTGTTATACCGGTGAGTTGATCTAAGTCTTCATTAATAGAAGCAAATTCTTCTTCCGTCACATCTTCACTTTTTACGATGACAGGATTGAGTTCGCTTGCTGATGCCATTTCAACATAGATTGCTATAATATTTAAATCTTCTTCTCTTAAGACAGAATCAGCAAATTCTTCATCAATCATTTCATATGCTTCTTCATTGAATTCATTCTGAGAAATACCACCATTTTCTAGTAAAGCGACCTGTTCAGACATCACTTGTTCGAGCTCATTTGGATAATTATTTATAATAAAGTCTTGTTTATCTCTAAGAGATAAGCTACTCGTATCCATCGTTAGGTATGAACTTAACTCTTCAGCTACATCCATAATTTCAAAATTAGACATGTTTCTATGCCTTGTGAAATAGATTGCTTGTTCAGCCGAGTTTCCAACGAGTAAGTTACCATTTCTATCGTATATTTCTCCTCGTGGAACACTCTGATTGATTTCTACATATTGCGCATTTTCAACTTGTTCTTGATATGTATCACCTAAGACAATTTGTAAGTATCCAAGTCTAATAATGATGATTAGAAATAAACCAAAAATTACTAACATCAAGATGTTAATTCTTGCTCGAAGCACTTGTTTATTTATTGCATCTAAGCTTTTTATTTTTGCACGTTTCACACAAATCAAACCCTTTAATAAAGTCCACATCATTTTAACATATTTTTAAGTATATCCGTTAAATAAAAAAAAGACGAGGAAAAATCCTCGTCTTTAAACTATAAAATATTATTTAGCTGCTTGGTAAAGTTCGTTAACTTTGTCCCAGTTAACTACGTTCCAAATTGCACTTAAATATTCAGGGCGTTTGTTTTGATATTTAAGGTAATAAGCGTGTTCCCAAACGTCTACACCAAATACAGGTGTTTTACCTTCTGTAAGTGGGTTATCTTGGTTAGGTGTTGTAACGATTTCTAATGAACCATTGTTAACAACTAGCCATGCCCAACCTGATCCAAAGCGCCCAGCTGCAGCAGCTTCAAATTCTTCTTTAAATTTGTCAACTGAACCAAATGCTGATTCAATTGCATCTTTAAGTTCACCAGTTAATTCTTTTTGTTCTGGAGATAATAATTCCCAGAATAATGAGTGGTTGTAGTGTCCTCCACCATTGTTACGAACAGCAGTCTTGATGTCTTCTGGTACAGAGTTTAAGTTTTTAACAATTTCTTCGATAGATTTAGACTCAAGATCAGTACCTTTAACTGCATCGTTTAATTTTGTTACATAAGTGTTATGGTGCTTAGAATGGTGAATCTCCATTGTTTCTTTGTCAATAGTTGGTTCTAATGCATCATAAGCATATGGTAATTCTGGTAATTCAAAAGCCATAAATAAAAATCTCCCTTCAAAATTGTTTACATCCTAAATATAGCAATTTGATGTTAGAATAACAATTAGATTGCTTAAATCAAAATAAAATAAGACCTTAGTCCTATTAAATAATATTAAGGATGATAACATGAAATATTTTGAGTTTCTTAAACGTTTACTAACGTTTAAAAAGTACCCACTCTTTAGAACTCTACCCTTTAGATACTTGCTTTTAAACATACTTTTAGTATCTATTTTAATTTCTTTACCCTACATAAGTTCTATGTTTTTGACTGCTAATACCCTGGGTGAGCTGGATGAAATTGAAAATGAAATTCCTGACTTTACCATAGAAAATGGGCAGTACCACGGCGTTGACAAAATAATTAACTTAAACGGTGACTCAGTACTATTTACTGAACAAATCAGTCAGGATAATGTTGAAGAAATTAGTGATGATGTGCTCCTTGGGTTTTTATCTGATGGTTTATATATTGCTGATTTTCAAAATGGGACGTTTTCCTATAGTTTAATCGGTGATGTAAATGATAAGGAGAGTTTAGAACATTTTATCACGACTCAGATGTCTAGTTTGTATTTCTACATTATTATGTATGCTACAATATATGTCATTGTAATATATTTCTTTGTCTTTACATTAATGTTGATACTATCATTTATATTTAGTGGATTAGCCAAGCTCGGTAATAAAAAGACAGACTATATGAACTGGTTTAAAATCGGCTCATATGCAATTTTAATACCCGCTTTAATTATTGGCATTATCCAAACGACCACAGGTTTGTTTCTCTGGCAGATATTTATTCTTGCTTTAATTCCTTTCGTGTATTATTATAAAAAGCTACCTGTGAAAAATAAAACACAAAGCTAAGGCGTCAAGGTTACATTCCACAGATTTTTTTATTATAATGAAATTATAAAATGAGTAAAATAGATTAGGGGCTTGTATATGTCTGAAATTACACATCGTACAAAAACTAGAAAAGTTAGAGTTGGCGATCTTACAATCGGCGGTGCCGATGAGATTATTATTCAAAGTATGACAACGACAAAAACACACGACGTTGAAGCAACAGTTGCACAGATTAAAGAACTTGAGGAAGCAGGTTGTCAGATTGTTCGTGTCGCATGTCCGAAAGAAGAAGATGCATTAGCGATTGCTGAAATTAAAAAGCAAATCAACATACCGCTAGTTGTCGATATACATTTTGACTACAAGTTAGCTTTACTTGCCGTTGAGGGCGGTGCGGATAAAATCCGTATTAATCCTGGTAATATTGGACGTAGAGAAAAAGTTGAAGAAGTTGTTAAAGCATGTAAGGCGAAAGGTATTCCAATTCGTATTGGTGTCAATGCCGGAAGTTTAGAAAGACACATCATTAAAAAATATGGCTACCCTACTGCTGAGGGTATGGTTGAAAGTGCCTTACATCACATTCAAATTCTAGAAGAATTAGACTTCCATGATATTATCGTTTCAATGAAAGCTTCTGATGTTAACTTAGCAATTGAAGCATATGAGAAAGCATCTAAAGCATTTGACTACCCATTACACATTGGTATCACTGAAAGTGGTACATTGTTTGCTGGTACAGTCAAGAGTGCCGCAGGTTTAGGTACAATTATTTCTAAAGGTATCGGAAATACAATGCGTATTTCATTATCTGCAGATCCTGTTGAAGAAGTAAAAGTTTGTAAGGAACTGCTGAAAACATTTGGTCTTGCATCAAATGCTGCAACACTTATTGCATGTCCGACATGTGGACGTATTGAAATTGACTTAATTTCAATTGCCAATGAAATGGAAGAGTACATCTCTACAGTAAAAGCACCACTTAAAGTTGCTGTACTTGGATGTGCTGTAAATGGTCCAGGTGAAGCACGTGAAGCTGATATCGGAATCGCAGGTGCACGTGGTGAGGGACTACTGTTCATGCATGGTAAAACAGTTAGAAAAGTTCCTGAAGAAACAATGGTAGATGAACTGAAGAAAGAGATTGACATCTTAGCTGAAGAATACCATGAGAAAAAGCGTTTAGAAAAAGAAGAATTAAAGAGTAACTCATAAAGAAAAGGTGGAGATCGATATTGATCTCCACCTTTTTATATACCATATTCTATGAATACTCAAAACTAGGCACATTTCTCGCATAGGCCATACAATTCAACTTTATGACTGTTTATAGTCAGACCACCTAATTCTTTTTGCCACTCACCAACAGGACAATAGTTAATTACTTTAGTTTCACCACATTTTTCACATATAAAGTGATGGTGATGATGATCTGTACAAGAAATTTTGTACTGCATCTCGCCTGAAAATGTTGTTTGTTCGAGTACATTAATATCATTTAAGGTATGAAGGTTACGATAGATTGTATCGTAACTAATACCTGGATATTCTTCATTCATGCTTTCCTGAATTTCTTTAGCGGATAAATACCGCTCATCCTCCATAAAAATTTCAATCATTCTAAGTCGTTTCTTTGTAACTTTAAAATTTGCCTCTTGTAACATCGCTTTATAATCATTGAGTTCTTTGTGCATTTTTAACAACTCCTACACGGTTTAATAATAAGGTAATTAGCAGGATTAAAATAGATACAAGTACTATTGTGCCTCCTGGTGAAATATCTAAATGATAACCTAAAAATAAACCTGCAATTACTGAAATCTCGCCAAAGATAATACTGACTATCATCAACTGCTTGAAACTTGAAGTTATTCTCATGGCACTTGCAACTGGTAAAGTCATCATGGCACTTACAAGTAAGATACCAACAATCCTCATCGAAGCACTGATGACAAGTGCGACGAGTACAATAAATATAATATGAATATATTTACTTAGTTTCATCACTCCGGCGTACTCCTCATCAAAGGAAATAAAGAACAACTCCTTATAAAGTAAGAAGACAAAAGCTAAAACAATAACACCAATAAGACTGATCAGTATTAAGTCATTAAAGCTTACTGCACTAATGCTACCAAACAAGTAGCCAAATAAATCTTGATTAAAGCCATTTGCTAAAGATAAAAATAAGACACTTAGAGCAATACCAAGGCTCATAATAATCGGAATGGCAATTTCTGAATAATGTTTATATAAACCCCTTAGCTTTTCTATTCCTAGAGCGCCAATGACAGAGAATATAACGCCTGAAATCACTGGATTGATGATGATATTAAAAATCGATGAAATATACACCCCGAATGCAATACCACCTAAAGCAACGTGACTTAGGGCATCGGCAATCAATGATAATCGTCTTACAACAATGAAAGTACCTAATAGTGGTGCAATTAATCCAACTATGAGCCCACTAACAAAGGAATATCTCATAAAATCATAATTTAAAATTGCTTCTATCAATTACAGCACTCCCTTTGGTGATTATGTGAAACCAACTGAAGTGGAAAACCGTAAATTTTAGATAGCTCTGCTTCACCTAGGTTTTTAAACTCTTCGTTAGTACCATGAAAATGTAAGTGCTCATTCAAACATGCCACTCGGTCTGCATTATCTACTACAACTCCAATATCATGAGTAACAAGTAAAATCGTCACATTCTCACGTTTTAATTTAAGTAAGACATTATAAAAATCTTTTACATGTTGACTATCAATACCTTCAGTAGGTTCATCCATAATTAGAACCGAAGGCTTATTGACTAGTGCCCTTGCAATAAATACACGCTGTGTTTGTCCACCAGATAAGTTAGATACATTTTGATTTTTTAAGTTCTTAATATCCAGTAACTCCAACACTTCATCTAACCGTTCATAATCTTTTTTAGAATATCTTTTAAATAATCCACGTTCTTTAGTTAAACCACTTAAGACAACTTCCTTAACCGTCGCTGGAAATCCCTTAGCATTCGCTGCTGCTTTTTGAGATACATAACCGATCTCTTGCCAGGCATTGAATGACTTCCTCTGATTGCCATTAATTAAAATTTCACCTTCTTGTAATTTATACACCCCAAGAATCAATTTTAATAAGGTAGATTTACCAGAGCCGTTTGGTCCGACTATAGCTAGAAATTCACCTTTGTTAATGGCAAGGGAAATGTGCTTTAAAGCAGGTGTCGCTTCCAATTTATCTTTATATTGAAAACTGACATTTTTAAGTTCAAATACTGGTGTTACCATATCTACACTCCTTTATCTACCTTGGTTATTATAATGGAATGGTTACGATTTGTAAATAGGAATGATTACGAAAAAACTGTACCTGGTCATAACTTGACTAAGTACAGTTTTAGTTTCTTAATTGTTTTACTCTAACTCTGCAACCGCTGGATTGATTTTAGTGAGAAGATTTGGATCAAATTCTCCACTTCTAATCATCTCAATCTCATGTTTATATGGTGCTAAGCGATTTGACTTATCTGGACCAACAAAAGGGGTTTCTAAGATTTTAGGAATATCTTTAAACTCAGGATGATTAATAATGTAAGATAAGGCATCAAAACCTAGATATCCAAATCCAAAGTTCTCATGTCTATCTTTGTGAGCGCCAACATCATTTTTAGAGTCATTCATGTGTAATACCTTAATACGGTCGATACCAATGATCTTATCAAATTCATTTAAAACACCATCGAAGTCATTCTTAATATCATAACCTGCATCGTGAACGTGGCAAGTGTCAAAAGTAACACTCAGTCTTTCATTGTTTGTGACACCGTCAATAATCTGTGCCAGTTCTTCAAATGAGCGTCCGATTTCGGTACCTTTTCCTGCCATGGTTTCTAAAGCAATTTGTACATTATTCTTATTTGTTAAGACTTCATTTAGTCCTTCAATAATTTTCTTAATCGCGGCTTCACTACCTGCACCGACGTGTGATCCTGGATGTAGGACAATCTGACTAGCTCCCAGTGCTTCAGTTCTTACTATCTCTTCTTGGAGAAAATCCACACCTAGATTAAACACATTCTCTTTTTCTATATTAGCGATGTTAATAATATAAGGTGCATGAACGACAAAGTCACTAATACCAAGTTCTGTCATCTTTTGATGCCCTTTTTCGATGTTTAAATCTTCGATTTTTTTACGTCTCGTATTTTGTGGTGCACCAGTGTAGATCATGAAAGTATTCGCGCCATAAGATGCTGCTGTTTCTACAGATTCTTCAAGCATCTTTTTACCACTCATTGATACGTGTGATCCGAGTAACATAGTTATCCACCCCTACTTATTTTCTCTTTGTTTACGTTTCTTTTCATTTCTTGATTTAGCCTTGGCGTAACGACGTCTTTCTTGACGTTCTAACTCTTCTTTTTGGTACTTAATTTTTTTCTTATAACCTGGTTTTACTTTTTTAGGACTACGTACTTTATAGTTCTGTGTCTTATTCGTTTTAGAACGGTTGGTTCTAGACTTTCTAGTTGTACGGTCCTTGATTTCTTTAAGTTCCCCACCACGTAGGTCTTCATGATTAAAGATGTAACCTTTACTTTCCAATTCATTGATTAAGTTTTCTTCAGATGGTTCATACAAGGTAATCGCGACACCAGTGTAAGTACCACGCCCTACACGCCCTGAACGGTGTGTAAAGAACTCAATTTGTTTAGGAATATCGTAGTTAATCACATGTGAAGCACCGTCGAAATCTAGGCCACGTGCTGCTAAATCACTTGCAACGACCCAGTGATATTTCAAACCTTCAATATTTTTAATTTCCTGGCTTCTTTCACGTGGTTTTAAACCACCGTGGAAAATCCCTACATTGATACCCTCTTCTTTTAAGTAGGCATACAATTCATCTGCACGCTCACGTGAGTTAGCAAAAATTAAACCGATATAAGGCGTAATGGTACGTGTCAGTTCTAATGTCTTTTCTAACTTTGAACTACCCTTAACCGGAACTAAGCTGTAGTGAATAGACGCTTTATTTTTAGGTGTGTCAATGACGATGATTTCAGTCTCGCCAATATACTTCTCTAAGAAGTGTTTTAACGGTTCTGGAATGGTCGCAGAGAAGACTAAAAATTGACTCTGGTTAGAGATGCGATTAGAAATGTAATCCACATCATCCATGAACCCTAAGTCCACCATCAAGTCTGCTTCATCAATGACAATATTATTTGCATTATGAATATCTAAAGCTTGATTGTCGATTAAATCCCTCACTCGTCTCGGTGTACCGATAACGATTTGTGGTTGCTGATTCGCTCTATCTTCATCGCGTTTTAAATCTGTACCACCGATGAAGGCTCGGACAGTCACACCTTCAAGATGTGCTATAACTTTTTTAGCCATGTTCTCTAATTGTTTGGCTAATTCTCTAGTTGGTGTTAAAATAATTGTTTGTGTAGATTTCTTTTCATGGTCAATACCTTGAATCAAGGGTAAGAGGAAAGCGTGACTTTTACCGCTACCTGTCGCAGACTGTGCAACAACGCTTTGACCTTTCATAACTTTAGGAATTACACGTTCTTGTACTAAAGTTGGATGGGTAAAACCGATTTTCTCTATTGCATTTAGCACTGTGTCATCAAATTCAAATCTTTTAAATGCTTTGGACATATTTGTCACCTGTTCCTTTCAAACTCTACATAATTATAACTAAAATTCACTAATTACGCTATAGAATTACAATAGTTGACTTGATGATTGAAAGTGAATCAAAATCAAGTATAATCTTTATTAAGGAGGAGTTTCATTTATGGATATTATTAAAATTTCACCGCGTGGGTATTGTTATGGTGTCGTTGACGCAATGGTCATTGCAAGAAACGCATCCTTAGACAAAACTCTACCGCGTCCTATATATATTCTCGGTATGATCGTACACAATAAACATGTAACGGATGCTTTTGAAGAAGAAGGTATCATTACATTAGATGGCCCAAACCGTTTAGAAATTCTAGAACAAATTGACCACGGTACAGTAATATTTACTGCACATGGGGTATCACCACAAGTTAAAGAGAGAGCCAAAGAAAAAGGTCTAGTATGCATAGATGCGACATGTCCAGACGTAGAATTCACACATGATTTAATTAGAGAAAAAACAAAAGATGATTATCATGTGATTTATATTGGTAAGAGAAATCACCCAGAACCTGAAGGTGCTGTCGGTGTTGCGCCCGGTCAAGTACACCTAATTGAAACACCTGAAGATGTAGGGAATTTACCAGATTTCCTTTCTGATAAAAAACTCATTGTTACTAACCAAACAACAATGAGTCAGTGGGACGTCAGCCACTTAATGGACGACCTTAAAACACGTTACCCACACATCGAAGTGCATAAAGAAATTTGTCTTGCAACACAAGTAAGACAAGAAGCAGTTGCTGAACAAGCAGGAGAAGCTGACTTACTTATTGTAGTCGGTGACCCTAAGAGTAATAACTCAAACCGTCTCGCACAAGTGTCTAAGGAAATTGCACATACTAATGCATACCGCATTAGTTCCTTAAATGAATTGGACAATTCTTGGTTAGAAGGCGTTGAGAAAGTTGCAATTACTGCCGGTGCTTCGACTCCGACACCGATTGTTAAAGAAGTTATTGATTACATTAAGAACTATAACATCGAAGCGCAAAAGACACCTGAATCTGTTGTACCGATGAGAAAAATCTTGCCGAAAATTAAAAATCCTACTCCAGTTAAAATTATGGAATAGTGAAATACGAAAGCGCTTGGGACAATGATCCCAAGCGCTTTTACTTTGTTATTCAAATGGATTAGTATTCACGCTTGATGCATAGACTGTGACATCACTATACTTTTCTATCAATGATTGTAAACCATCAACCATCACTATTTCTAAATAGTGTCCAGCATCTATAATATTCCATCCGGCTAGTTTTGCATCATATGCTTCATGATATTTAACGTCACCTGTAATTAAAACATCAACGTCTTTTTTAAATACATCATTTACATACGACATACCGGATCCACCGATGATTGCGACCTTGTTTATTGGATTATCATTTGCTTTAACTAGGTTAACAATCTTTCTATCCATTACGGCTTCTAGTCTGTTTACTAAATCATCAAGAGATTCCCCAAATTGAAAACTCACACCAAGTCCTTCGTTCTTATTCATATCAATAGAAATAATATCAAAAGCTGGAGTTTCAAATGGATGGTACTTATAAATTGCAGAAACGACTGCTTCAGTATCTTTAGCATCGAATATACACTCTAGGACAAATTCTTCTACATGTTCTAGCTCACCACTCTTACCTATCGTTGGATTGGCATTTTGACTCGGTTTAAATTGGCCTTGGACCTCATATTCAAAACTCACTTCAGAATATTCGCCCATCTTACCAACAGGTGCATTTTTAAGCATATTTTCCTTGAACTTCTCTTTTTCTTCACGTGTAATATTAATTCTAAGCTTTTTAAAATTTCCAGCTAGTGGCAGTAACACTTCCGTGTCTTCAAAGCCAAGTTTACATGCAATCATGTGGCTTACACCATTTGTCTGATGATCAAGATTCGTATGCATGGCTATTAGGTTAATATCATGTTTAATTAATTTTCTAATAATCTTCCCAATGCCAGATTCAGTTACAGATGATAATTTTGAAAAGATGAGTGGGTGGTGAGCAACAATAACATTAGCACCTAAGTCTATTGCTTCATCGACAGTGGATGTGTGACAATCGAGTGTGGTCAAAACACCCGTCACCTCGTTATTCATATCTCCGACAAGTAAACCTGTATTGTCCCAAGTTTCACTATCATTAAAGGGGGCTATTGTATCAAGAACTTTAAATAAATCTTTAACTGTGGTCATGATCAATCACCTCATTTAAAACTTGTAACTCTTTTTTTAGCTCAGTAATTTTACCTTTATTTTGTTCTGTTTCTTTAATACCAAGAAGAATTTTTTCAATATGTTGTTTTTCACGTTCTAAATCATCGATAAACAAATCTGTTCTTCTCACTAAGTTTAAAGGACCAAATCTCAGTTCTCTCTCACTATATGACGGCTTATCAGGACAATAATCAAAAACAATAATATCGTAAAAATGTGGACCATCTTTATATTGTCGTTCATCACTTACTTGGTAGTTAAGTATAGACATAACTTGTCTTACCTTGTAAGGGTAAGTATTTGCCTGAGCGATAATTCTTGGTTTTCCAGATACGTTTTTAAAGCCAGTCTCAATAATAGATGCAATCAGTGGTCCACCCATACCACATATTGTAATAGTATCGACTTGATCCGATTCATTTAAAATTTTTAAACCATCACCAAAGCGGACTTCAATCTTATCATCCATGTTTTTTTCTTTCACATTTTTTACTGATGAATCAAAGGGGCCCTCTACAACTTCTCCACAAATTGCAGATTGACATAACCCATTTTCAATCGCATAAATCGGTAGATATGCATGGTCTGAACCAATATCAACCAATGTATTACCAGTAATATAATCTGATACTAATCTCAATCGTTCATTTAACATAAATTCGCTCCTATACAGAAAAAGACTCTCAAGTTTTGAGAGTCTTTTAAAAATAATTATTGTTCAGAGAAGAATTGATATAAAGCAGTAAGTTCTTCATCTGCAATTTGATCAGCTGAGAATGCAGGCATTGAACCTCTACCATCACGAACTGTCGTTGTGAAAGTTTCTTCATCTAGGCTAGTACCAGCTAAAGCAGGCCCCATACCACCAGAGAAGTCTTGACCGTGACAT
Organism: Jeotgalicoccus sp. ATCC 8456; assembly: GCF_016313225.1. Lineage (NCBI taxonomy): Bacteria > Bacillati > Bacillota > Bacilli > Caryophanales > Staphylococcaceae > Jeotgalicoccus > Jeotgalicoccus sp. ATCC 8456. The sequence continues at coordinate 444,142 of NZ_CP066224.1, forward strand.
GATGCACAGTTATCGCGAGCGATACCCTCAGCATCTACGTCACCGCTTGATGCCTCTTCGCCGCCACCTGATTCTTCTGAAGCACCTTCTTCGGATGCTACATCTTCTTCACCGTCATCAGTCGCCCCTACACCTGAAAGTAGGAAAACAAGTCCAACTCCTAAGAAGATAATCAGTAAAAATGGAATTATAGGATTTTTATTCAATTTGTTACCCCCTCAATACATGGATTTAATCTCATATTCAATTGTATCTCAATTTGTGACAAAGTCAAAACAATTTTGAGAAAAAATTACACATATTAGTCCATAAAATCTTTTAATTTTTTACTTCTTGAAGGATGTCTGAGTTTTCTTAAAGCCTTCGCTTCTATTTGACGAATTCGCTCTCTGGTAACCCCAAATACCTTACCAACTTCTTCAAGTGTTCTCGTACGTCCATCATCTAAACCAAATCGTAGACGAAGTACATTTTCTTCACGGTCCGTCAATGTTTCTAGAACATCTTCAAGCTGCTCTTTTAATAATTCATAAGCAGCATGATCGGAAGGACTTTGTGCCTCTTGGTCTTCTATAAAGTCACCAAGGTGGCTGTCATCTTCTTCACCAATTGGTGTTTCCAGTGATACAGGCTCTTGGGCAATTTTTAGAATTTCTCGAACCTTATCAGCTGGTAAATCCATCTCTTCACCGATTTCTTCAGGTGTTGGTTCACGACCTAAATCTTGTAATAATTGACGTTGAATACGGATTAATTTGTTAATCGTTTCAACCATGTGAACTGGAATACGAATTGTTCTAGCTTGGTCTGCAATTGCTCTAGTAATCGCTTGGCGAATCCACCAAGTTGCATAAGTGGAGAATTTGAAACCTTTAGTAAAGTCGAATTTCTCAACAGCCTTAATTAGACCCATATTCCCTTCTTGAATTAGGTCTAAAAATAACATGCCACGACCGACATAACGTTTAGCAATACTAACAACAAGACGTAAATTCGCTTCAGCTAGACGTGCACGTGCAACTTCGTCGCCTTCTTCAATTTTTTTGGCAAGTTCAACTTCTTCTGAAGCTGATAAGAGATCAACACGCCCAATCTCTTTTAAATACATTCTAACTGGGTCATTAATTTTAACACCTGGAGGTGCACTCATATCATGAAGATTAAGTTTCTCATCTTTATCAGATGCATCTTTTTCATTGACCATTTGAATGTCATTTTCATTTAAATCATCGAAAAATTCATCCATGGCATCGGAATCAAGTTCAAAGTTGGCAAGCTTATCGGCTACTTCTTCGTGAGAAAGTTGACCTTCTTTCTTACCCTTATCTAACAGATAAGTTTTAACCTGCTCAATGCTAGTAAAATCAATATCTTTTGTATCAGCAATAGCTGCTTTTTTGTTCGCCATATTGTGCCTCCTAGTTATAAAAAACTACATCTTATGAATTCTATTCAGTTCTATTATTTCCTGAGTGAGCTTAAGTTGTAGTTCTACATCATTGTCACGCTCTGCTAATTCCAATTGACGAGATAAAAGCTCAATTTCGTTTTCATTATTTCTTATACCACTTAAGTCTTCTAAGTAATCATTTATTTCACTCTCTGACACATCCTGATGAATCCTCATATTATCTAAGTCAATCAGTGTGTCTGTCAGTGCGCCGTCTAGATAGTTAAGGGCTAAAGAAATATCAAACACTTCATGTGTTTCAAAATAAACACAAAGTCCTCTAACTATATCATAATATGGTTGATAAGTTAAGATATTTTCATCGAGCTTTTCACTGTATGTCTTCAAGTATTCTGGGTGAGACATCATGATGCGTGTTAGATATCTTTCTTTTTTCTGCCTGAGACTTAAAGTCCTTCTATTGACTTCAGGTTCAGTATAGGTAGCTTCCTGTGTAACCATTGTTGATGGCATTCTGTTTTTAAGCGCATCTTTGTCAATATCGAAGATAGATGATATTACAGTAACCAACCGTTCTCTAGTTAGTGAATCTCTTACAAATTTTAAATCCTCAATCACTACACTTAGGTTCTGATTGATTTTCATGTCGTTGGCTCCAGCATCCGATTTAAATTTTTCCGCCTTAAATTGAAGATAGTGCTGCATCCGTTTTTCGATAAAATTCTCAAAACTCTCAGTACCGTATTTTTCTATATATTCATCAGGGTCCATTCCCTCAGGCAGTTTTTGAACGTACACATTCAGGCCTTCATGTAAGAGTGCGTCGCCGACCTTTAATGTTGCATTTTGCCCGGCCTTATCACCATCAAACATAATCGTAGTGTTTGATGACAATCGTTTTAATAAGGTCAAATTCTCTCGACTCAACTCTGTTCCCATGGTCCCAACAATATGTTGAACATTAGTCATCTTAACCTTTAGCACGTCCATATGCCCTTCCATAAGAATGACATTATCCATTTTTCTAATGTGTTTCCTTGCATCAGACAAGTTGAAGAATAGTTCTCTTTTTTTAAATATATCTGTTTCTGGTGTGTTTAAATACTTCGGTTCACTACCATCTATGCTCCGAGCTGTAAAACCAATGTGATTACCTTGATGATTCTTAATCGGAATCATAATCCGTCCGACAAATCGATCATAGTAAGAAAAATTTTCTTCATTTCTAGACAGTAGCCCTGCTTGGTAGGCCGATTCTTCATTATATCCTTGCTCTAGCAATGCATTTTTTGCAAAGTAAGACATCGCAGGAGCAAAGCCTATTTTTTCTTGTCGAATCAGGTCCGTTGTAAATCCTCTATCAAGTAAATATTGTAGAGGTTGATTTCCTTCATTCGTATTCATTAACAGATGATGATATAAGTCAGTCATATATTCATGCATCTTGATCTGTGACATATCACCTTGATCAACTTCAATTTCACCAGTTTCAATCTTAATGTCTAATGGTTCACCGAGTTTTTTTGCCGCTTCTGTAAAACTAATATTTTCAATTTCCATTAGGAATTGAAAAACATTACCACCCTTTTTACAGCCGAAACAATGTGCAATCTGTTTGTCCGGACTTACTGAAAAGGATGGTGTTTTCTCGTCATGAAACGGGCACAGACCAACATAGTTACGCCCGCGTCTCTCAAGTTTTATATAGCTTGAAACTAAGTCTATTATGTCGGTCTGTGTTCTTATGTTTTCAATTGTTTCCTCGGGTATTTTCAAATAATCACCCTCTGATATTACTTTCGCTATCTACATATCTCATGATAGCATTCGCAGTTTCTTCAATGGCCTTATCAGATACATCAATTACTGGACAGCCTATTTTTCCAATTATTTCATCAAAATAAGATAGTTCCTCATCTATTCTTGAGCCATTCGCGTACATCGCAGTATCTTTTAGGCCAAGCTGTGATAGTCTTTCTTTTCTGATTCTATTTAATGTTTCTGGATTAATTCTAAGGGCCACACACTTTTTAGGATTGACCTCAAATAATTCTTGAGGGGGTTTAACTTCTGGAACTAGTGGAACATTCATAACCTTATATTTTTTTAAGGCTAAAAATTGAGATAATGGGGTTTTCGATGTACGAGATACACCAATTAATATGATATCTGCCTTATCTAAGCCGCTCGTATCCTTGCCATCATCATATTTAACTGCAAATTCAATTGCTTCAATTTTTTTAAAGTAATCTTCGTCTAAGCGGTGGACTCTTCCCGGTTCATTTAATGGTACTTGGCCAGTTGCATTAGAGATTTCACGTATTAATGGGCCCATAACATCAATATAAGAAATTTCTTCTTGAACCATTTCAGCATCTATGTACTCTCTTAATGAAGGGGTGATTATAGTGTATACAACTAAAGCATCTTTACTTTTAGCTAAATCGATGACATCATCAATATCTTCAGTAGAGTCTACATAAGGGTAACGAATTATAATATTATCTGGAGCATCAAGATCGAATTGTGAGAGACAAGCTTTTGTGACTAGTTCACCGGTTTCTCCTACAGAGTCTGATGCAACGATTACTTTTAAGTTTGTCATATATAATCACTCCATTAAGTTTACGAATACTTTTGTAATATTAGTTTTAGTGATTCGACCGATGACTTCTAAATTATCATCTACGTCTTTAACGACTGGTAGAGAGTCAATTTGACGGTCAATAAGCTGTTTTGCTGCGTACAAAAGTGAATCATCAGCGTAACATACAGTTATATTAGGCTTTCTCATCATAATTGTACTAACCGAAGTGTTTTCAATATCACTAAAGCTCATCGTGCCTTTGAGTAAGTCTTTTCTTGAAACAACGCCTTGCAACGTTTTTACTTCGTCAATAACATACAGTGTACCAACATCCTCTAAAAACATTTTAACGATTGCATCATAGATTGTTGTTTCAGTTGTAATAACTATTGGTAAGCTTTGCACATCTTTAACGAGTAAATTATTTACCTTGAGAGAAATGACATCATTAGTTTCTTTCCCTGTATAGTAATAACCGACTCTCGGCCTAGCATCTAAAAATCCTGACATCGTTAAAATTGCCAAGTCCGGTCTCAATGTCGCTCTTGTTAAAGACAATTGTGCAGCGATATTACTTCCTGTAATGGGACCATGTTGCTTTACAATGTTTAGTATTTTTTCTTGTCGCTCATTCAGTTCCACGTTCTCACTCCCAACATAAATATTATATAATATTTATCGAGATAAAGAAATATGATCGCACTTGCATTCCAAACTAGCCGATTATATAATAGCATTAAGCGAGTTAAGGATGGTGTAAGCTTAACAACAAATTTGGCATTGAAATAACTTATAAAATAACTTTATATATAAAAGCGAGTTTTCTTACTAAATTGGGTGGAACCGCGGGCTACGCTCGTCCCTGGATAGCATATATTATTGCTGTCCAGGGATTTTTCTATATCAAAGTTAAAAATAAAAGGAGTTGCATTTATCATGAATATGGATACGATTGTAAACTTAGCAAAAACGAGAGGCTTTGTTTTCCCGGGTAGTGAAATCTACGGTGGTCTTGCAAATACTTGGGACTATGGTCCACTTGGAATCGCTCTTAAAAACAATGTTAAAAACGCATGGTGGAAAAAATTCATTCAGGAATCACCATACAATGTTGGTATTGACGCTGCCATCTTAATGAATCCTAAAACTTGGGAAGCATCAGGTCACTTAGGAAACTTTAATGACCCAATGATAGACTGTAAAAACTGTAAATCGCGTCACCGTGCAGACAAATTGATCGAAGATGTCATGCAAAAAGAAGATGACACTTTTGTTGCTGATGGTTTATCTTTCGATAGAATGAAAGAAATAATCGAAGAAAAGAACATCGTTTGCCCGACTTGTGGTGCCAACGATTATACTGAAATTCGTCAGTTTAACTTGATGTTTAAAACCTTCCAAGGTGTAACAGAAGGTTCAACAAACGAATTATTCCTCCGTCCAGAAACTGCACAAGGTATCTTTGTAAACTACAAAAATGTTCAAAGAACAATGCGTAAAAAATTACCATTTGGTATCGGACAAGTTGGTAAATCATTCCGTAATGAGATTACCCCTGGTAACTTCACTTTTAGAACACGTGAATTTGATCAGATGGAACTTGAATTCTTCTGTAAGCCAGGGACTGAAATTGAGTGGCAAAACTACTGGAAAGATTTCGCTGTTAACTGGTTAAAAGATTTAAATCTAAAAGAAGAAAACACTCGTCTTAGAGACCATGATGAAGATGAATTATCACACTACTCTAACGCAACGACTGACATAGAATATAAATTCCCATTTGGCTGGGGTGAGCTTTGGGGTATTGCAAGTCGTACAGACTTCGACCTTCGTAAGCATATGGAGCACTCTAATGAGGACTTCAATTATCATGATCCTGAAACGAACGAAAAGTATGTGCCATACTGTATCGAGCCATCACTTGGTTTAGACCGTATGACTTTAGCATTCCTATGTGATGCTTACGACGAAGAAACGCTTGAAGGTGATGAGAAACGTACAGTATTACGCTTCCACCCGACGCTTGCACCGTTTAAAGCAGCTGTTTTACCACTATCTAAGAAATTAAGCTCTGAAGCTATGGAAGTTTATTCTAAACTTGCGGGCGACTTCAACATAGAGTTCGATGAATCTCAATCAATCGGTAAACGTTACCGTCGTCAAGATGAAATTGGTACACCGTACTGTATTACATTTGACTTTGATTCATTAGAAGATAAGAAAGTGACCATCAGAGATCGTGATACGATGGAACAAACACGTATTGCAATCGACGATGTCCATGACTTCTTATCATCAAGAATCAAATATTAATAAAAGGCACCTTAGGGTGCCTTTTACATATAAGGGGGCGTCACCCGTTGAAACGATACTTATTATTATTTCTTGTTATAATCCTCTCATCGTGTTCAAACGACATAGAACCCAATTCATATTATGGTAACACCTTAAAAGATTTTGAAGCAATCAATCAAGATGGCCAAAGTTTTACACGTGATAACATGGAAAACAAGGTATGGCTCGTCAATCAGATCTTTACAAACTGTGTGACTGTTTGTCCTCCAATGACTGCCAATCTAGCCGAATTGACAACTAAGCTTAAAGATAATAATCTTACCGATGTAGGGCTGGTCAGCTTTTCTGTAGATCCAGAATACGACAGTCCAGAAATACTCAGTGAATATATCAGTTGGTACGACAAAGATGAAAGTATCGAATGGCAATTACTCACTGGCTATGACTTTGAATATATTAGAGACTATGCACTTAACAATTTTAAATCTGTCATCAAAGCACCACAAGACGGTGGCAACCAGGTTTTACATAGTACAGCCTTATATCTTGTAGACGAAGATGGTGTGCTAATAAAAGATTATTCCGGTGTAGACGTTGGAGAACAAGAATTCAATTCTGATGAAATAATTAAGGATTTAAGAAAGCTAAATTAAACATATAAACGTCCCTAGCATTAGCTAAGGACGTTATTTGTCTATTAATTTTTTACTTTTAAAATATACACCACTATATTCATCATAAAGCATCTCTATAAATCGTAGTAATTGCTTACCTATGTCTTCTGAGATATGAATACTTTTTACATCTCTAATTTTAACGTGCTTTAAATATAGTGAAAAATATAGCACCTTATTCGATATTGCAACTGCCCGTTCTAGACTTTCTTCACTTAAACAACGATTGCAGATTACACTGTGGTATTTAAATGAATAGTGACTATAGTTTTGATAATTAGACTCGCCGCAAATCGCACAAGAATCAACATTAAGTTCGCCACCGTAGGCAGGTAACATTTTAATAAGTACTAAACTTGTAACTGAATAGCGTTCATTATTATCATCTAGAAGGTCATAGGCTTTCCTTAAAAGATTGTAGTAGGCACTTTCAGCATAGTTCTCATCCAGTGCTCGACTGATAACTTCTAATATATAAGAACCATGTGTATATAGCTCAAAGTTACTATTTAAATTTGTATAACGCTCGGTCACATCAACATCATTTAAAGTACCCATACCTTTGAAACGATTATATGTAAACAGCGCTTCTAAGAAACCTTGTCTCAATACAGTAAAAGGGCTTTTCGGTTTGTTAAAGCCTCTAGCCATCAAGGGAACTTGTTCCCCACTCTCTGTTAATATTGTTATGATACGGCTAGTCTCACTGTAATTTGTCTGCCTGATCATCATGCCTGTTTGCTGATAAATCATTTACTCACCTATTTTTAATATTCTTCATCCTTATAGCCGAGTGAGCGAATAAATTGTGGTTTATTTCTCCAATCTTTCTGGACCTTAACCCATAGCTCAAGGTACACCTTACTACCCAATAAGTTTTCTATGTCACGACGCGCCTCTTGTCCGATTTCCTTAAGCATCTTACCACCCTTACCGATAACCATGCCTTTTTGTGAATCGCGTTCTACAAAGATGGTTGCCTCGACGTGGACTTTGCCACCATCATCTTGCCCTTTCATCTTCAATACTTCAACACCAATTGCATGAGGCAATTCTTGACTGAGGCGATGCAAGGCCTTTTCTCTAATCAATTCACTAACAATAAAGAACTCAGGGTGGTCTGTAATTCTATCTTTTGGATAGTACATTGGCCCTTCTGGTAAATGGGTTTCGATTACACTGAGTAGACGGTCAATGTTGTTACCCTGTAAGGCTGATATTGGGACGATATCACTAAACTCTAATTTATCTTTGTACACTTCAATTTGCTTTAATAGCTCATCTGGGTGGACAAGATCAATCTTATTTAAGACAAGAATAATCGGCGTCTTTGTATGTTTTAACATATCAATAATGTATTCATCACCGCGACCAATTTCTTCTGCAGCATTTATGATAAACAAGATGACCTCTGTCTCACGTAAAGTGTTTCTAGCAACCTTCATCATGTGTTCACCGAGCTGATGCTTAGGTTTATGGATACCAGGCGTATCAATAAAAACGATCTGACAATCATCCTTTGTATAGACTCCCTGCACCTTGTTTCTTGTTGTCTGTGGTTTATCAGACATAATTGCAACTTTTTGACCGAGTACCTTATTCATAAAGGTAGACTTGCCGACATTTGGTCGACCTATAATGCTGACGAAACCGGATTTAAACCCTCCAAAATCCATTACTCCATATCCTTTCCACTAAAACCGAGTGGTAGTAAATCATCTACTGTACGCTCGATCACTTCCCCACTTGGGCTGACTAAAAATACTGGCATGTCATCATGGCATAACTCTTTCATAACCTGTCTACAAGTACCACATGGGCTAGCAGGTTCTTTAGCATCTGTAACGACAACAATCGCCTTAAATTTTCTCTTATTATTTGCATAGGCAGTAACTAGGGCCGTTCTTTCCGCACAAATTGTTGCTGGGTAAGCAGCATTTTCAATATTAGCACCGTAAATATACTCATCTTCATCTGTAATTAGTAACGCACCGACTTTAAATTTTGAATAAGGTGTATAGGCATTATCTTTCGCCTTTAAAGCTTCTTCTAACCACTCAGATTTGAATTCCATTCGTTTCCTCCTAAAATATCTGAATTATATAAGGTATAAACACAGTAAAACCAATCACTACAGCATAAATACATGCAAGCACTACAGCAAAAGCTGCAACGTCTTTAGCGTATTTTGCAAATAAATTATAAGAATCTGTCGATAAATCTACAGCGTATTCAATAGCCGTATTCAATGCTTCAACTATTAAAACCATAAAGATTGCTGAAGTGACAAATAACCATTCGACCTTAGATATATTAAAACAGAATCCAAAGCCGATCACTAGTGCTGCAATGATTAAATGAACTAAAAAATTATAATCTTTTTTTAGTAATCGGTACAATCCCTGGAGAGGATACTTAAATCGACTAGGATTAATCTCTTGTCACTCCAAAGGCAGTTAATATTTCTTCTTGTTTTCCATTCATTTCTTTTTCCTCATCGCTCTCCATGTGATCGTAGCCAAGCAAATGTAGAAATCCGTGTAAGCTTAAAAATAACAACTCTCTACGGTAGGAATGACCGTAATCTTCTGCTTGTTCTTTAGCACGGTCTGTAGAAATAATAATATCACCCAATGTACGTGGTGCATCTTCATGAATTAAGTTGAGTTCATCTTCTTCAAGTGCAAAGGAAATCACATCTGTAATACTGTCCTTGTCACGGTAGTCACGATTAATATCTTTAATCTCTTCATTAGATACGAAAGATACCGACACTTCTGCAGGCCCTTCTTCTTTTAAATGTTTATACGCAAATGATAAGAGGTCACTAATATCGTTTTGTTCTTCAGTTGTAACAAAACTACCTTCATCGATGAAATCTACATTAATCATAAGTTCGCATCCTTTTCGTAGGCAACTATAATCTTAGAAACAAGTGGATGTCTGACAACATCACTCTCGTCCATTCGATTAATTGCAATACCTTTAATATTCTCCAATCGCTTAACAGACTCAACTAAACCACTCTTTGTAGAACCAGGTAAGTCAATTTGAGTTTCATCACCAGTGACAATCATTTTTGAACCAAATCCGAGACGTGTTAAAAACATCTTCATCTGCATCTCAGTTGTATTTTGTGCTTCATCAAGTATGACAAAGGCGTCATTCAAAGTACGTCCACGCATGTACGCTAAAGGTGCCACTTCAATAATGCCTCGCTCAATTAGACGGTCTGTTGTTTCAGCACCTAATACGGCATGTAAACCATCATACAATGGTCTTAAATATGGATCTACCTTTTCCTTTAAATCTCCTGGTAAGAATCCGAGGTTCTCCCCAGCTTCAACTGCAGGTCTTGTAAGAACAATACGTTTAACTTGGTTTTCTCTGAGCATCTGACAAGCGATTACCACAGCTAAAAAAGTTTTTCCGGTACCAGCCGGGCCAATTCCAAAAGTTAAATCGTGTTTTTTAATATTATCGACATATACTCTCTGACCTGTTGTTTTTGCTTTTATACTCTTACCTTTAGAGTCTTTAGCTATTTCTTCATTATAGAGATCTTGTAAATATTCAATGGTTTTATTTTTAGCCATCATTGCAGCAGATTGAACATCTCTAAGAGAAATACTCATTCCCCGCTGAATTATTTTTAATAAATGAAGCAACACATCTTCAACAAGTTCGACTTTTTCTTCATCTTCTCCGCTCACAGTAATTTCATTACCAAGCGTGTGAATTTTTACGTCAAACTCTTCTTCAAGATAAGTGATGTGTGAATCATTTGCGCCTATTAGAGCTTGAGCTTCATCTAGGCTATCAATATTAATAATATTAGGCATTTACAAACCCCTTTTTAAGTAGTGTTATTCTATTTAAATTTACCACTATAAAAGTACTACTGCAATTAAGAAGTCGTAAAAAAACATGCAGGTGGTTACCTGCATGTTCTTAATTACTGCTTAGATTTTGGTTTACCGAGAATTTCCGACATAATAATACCATTCACAACAGATTTAGAATCAAAACTGATATCACCACTTGTAATATCTGTTTCCTTGATTCTATCTTTATTTTGTCTATTATTTTGTCGTTCCTCAATCATATCTTTTGTAAGACCTTCATCCATTGTTATACGCTCATCATAAGCCTCAGTGAGCACTTTCTCTTTAGCTTGATTTGCTCTGTTTGAATGTCTAGAACGGTCTGTCTTACGTTTTTCATAATCAGATACATTTTGTGAAGTATTTTGACGATTGTTAGAGCGTTGAATTGTTTCTCTAGCTTGTCTTTCTGCCGTTTGTGTTCTAGACTGATTTTCAGCTCTTTTTCTAGGTTCTGTTTGAGGTTGTCCCTCTATTTCTTTCTCAAAATTCTTCATTTCCTTCTCAAAATTTTCTTGTAAGTTTTCAAAAAATCCTTTATTCTCAGTTGTTTGGTTTTGTTGATCTTGACGTCTTCTTGGTGCAGTTTTTGACTTACGATCTAATTTAGAAGGATCGATATTACGTTTTTCTTCATTCTTTTTGTTTGATTGACTACTGATGATTGAAGAAATAATACCGAGTACAATTATAACGATTGGAATTAATTCCATTACTCATCACACCCTATTCTTCGTCGTTGTAGCGTGTAGGGTTCGTCATCTTATTAATAGAGTCTCTCATACTTGTATCAGCTTCTACATTTTTAAGATTGTAGTAATCTGAAGCACTGATATTGCCATCTTCTAATGCTTGAGCAAAGGCAAGTGGTACACGTGATTCTGCTTCTACTACTTTCGCTCTCATCTCTTGAACGCGTGCTTTCATTTCTTGCTCTTGGGCAACGGCCATTGCACGACGTTCTTCGGCTTTCGCTTGTGCAATATTCTTATCTGCAACAGCTTGTTCCGTTTGTAGATCTGCCCCAATGTTCTTACCGATATCAACATCTGCAATATCAATCGAAAGAATTTCAAAGGCAGTACCTGCATCGAGACCTTTCGATAGTACAGTTTGTGAGATTTTTTCTGGGTTTTCTAGTACTTCAGCGTGTTTAGTTGAAGAACCAATTGTAGAAATGACACCCTCACCAACGCGGGCAATGATTGTTTCTTCACCAGCACCACCGACTAGACGTTCGATGTTTGCTCTAACTGTAATTCTAGCTTTAGCTTTAACCTCGATACCATCAACTGCAACACCTGCAATGAATGGTGTTTCAATAACTTTAGGGTTTACACTCATTTGTACAGCTTCAAGTACGTCACGTCCTGCAAGGTCGATTGCAGCACAACGTTCGAAAGTTAAATTGATGTCCGCACGTTGGGCAGCAATAAGCGCATCTACAACTCTGTCTACATTACCACCTGCTAAGAAGTGTGACTCAAGCTGGTTCGTTTTTAATTGAATTCCGGCTTTGTGTGCTTTAATCATTGGTTCAATTACACGTTTTGGTTTAACACGTCTTAGACGCATACCAACTAAAGTGAAAATACCAACTTTAACCCCTGCAGCAATTGCAGAAATCCATAAACCAATTGGTACAAACGATAAAATAATTGCTAGGGCGATAAAAATAACAACAATAATCAATAGTGTTATTATTGTCCCACCAGTAATAAATCCTAATGCCATATGTTTCTCTCCTTTGTTTTACTATTCTTCTAACGGTCTAACGACAACTCTAGTACCTTCTACATAAATAATTTTCACCTTTACTCCACTCGCGATATAGGCGCCTTCAGCTACTGCATCAATCCGTTCATCACCGTGTCTGATTGTTCCAGAAGGTCTTAGAACGGTATGAGTAACCGCCTCTTCACCAACTAGGTGAGAGCGATCATCAAACGATGTATAACCTGACTCCTTATCAGTTGCATCATCTAAAATGAGCTTACTTAAAAAAGGTATTCTTCTTTTCTTATGTTTCACAAATATCACCCACTCTACTACTGCTAATATAAGTATTACAGCTAAGAAAACGGCATATAAACCGGGATCTATGCTTACAACCAAAATACTCGCAGCAAATAAAATTACACCAAATATTCCTAGAATCATGCCGATCACAAAAAATTCTACAAGAATTAAAAATGCACTCAGCAAAATAAGAATTAAAGCAGTATAATTTCCACTACCTGTAAGAAAGTGACCTGTAAAGAATACAAATATTGAAATGACACTTAAGACACCAATAATATTAATTCTTTCAGAAAAGAGTTGGTAGATTACACCGAGGAAGAACAATGCTAATAATAGAAATGCGATGGGTGGTGATGTAATAATATCTACATAGTTGTTCAATATATTATAAATGTTAGATAAATACACATTAACCATGCACATCCCTCCTACTTTCGATTATACATGACAATTATGGAATTGCGATAATAAAACAAAAAAACAGCGTACATTTTTGTACGCTGTTTTATATATCACTTATCAGAGGGAAGAGTGATATTACTTGAACTTACGCTTACGCGCAGCTTCAGATTTTTTCTTACGTCTTACACTAGGTTTTTCGTAATGCTCTCTTTTACGTGCTTCTTGTAGAGTACCGCTTTTAGAAACTGTACGCTTAAAACGTCGTAAAGCATCTTCTAGTGGTTCGTTCTGTTTAACAACAGTTTTTGACATGTGTTTTCCCTCCCTCCGATAATGCAAAAGGCTAATTCACATAGTAGATACTATGTACTTTAGTATTATAATATATTGTGATTGTTTCAGTCAATATTTAATTAATAATCATTATCCGAAACTGCACCATTAACAATCGCTATCCCACTAGATGCACCGATTCTTGTTGCACCAACTTCAATCATTTTCTGGGCATCTTCAAGTGAGCGTACACCACCACTTGCTTTAACACCCATCTCTTCACCGACAGTTAAGCGCATCAATGTAACTGCTTCAACGCTTGCGCCACTGCCATTAAATCCTGTAGAAGTCTTAACAAAGTCCGCACCTGCTTCTTTACTTAATTTAGATGCAGTCACGATTTCATCTTCAGTCAATAAGGCAGATTCAATAATAACTTTAACTAAAGCATCATTATCCGCAGCATCAACTACACTTTTAATGTCTGTTCTCACGTAATCTTCATTTCCATCTTTAAGTTGACCAATGTTGATGACCATGTCGACTTCATCTGCACCATTTTCAATCGCATTTCGCGTCTCAAAAGCTTTTGTTTCTGAACTTGTCGCACCATGCGGGAAACCGATGACAGTACAAACTTTTACTTCACTGTCTTTTAATGCTTCACTTGCTGTACTCACCCATGATGGCTGGATGCATACACTAAAGAAGCCATACTCGTCAGCTTCCTTGGATAATTTTAAGATTTCTTCCTTAGTCGAAGCTGGACTTAGTAAAGTGTGATCAATATACTTTGCAATGTTCATAAGGACACTCCTAATAATTAATTTCGAGCATAATAATAATAGCACATTTTCTTTATTCGAAATAGTTACCAATTACAGATAATGCATACAATGGTGCAGTTTCAGCTCTCAATATTCTATGCCCTAAGCTGACATTTGAATCATTCTTAAATAATTCGACCTCTTTAGATGTAAAACCACCCTCTGGCCCGAAGATGAATGCAATATTTTTGGCATTTGAATGCTCTAAGACAGAAGTAATTGGTATACCAGAAATATTGTAATCCTCATAAGCGAAAAGTACCAAATCATAAGAAGAAAAATCGATTGTCTTTAAGCGACCATCAAAAGACACTTGGGGAATAACAGTTCTCTTACTCTGTTCTGCAGCCTCTCTTACAATTTTTTCAAACCGTTCTAAGCGGCTCTTTTCCTTCTTTTGATCTAGCTTAACGACACTTCTATCCGCCTTGTATAATACGAAATCAGAGGCACCTAACTCAGTAGATTTCTGTAAGACAGTATCCATCTTATCACCTTTTAAAAGTGGACTAAACACAGTGATTTGAACAGGTAATTCCACATCACTCGTCAATTGTTCCAACACTTTATATTCAAGCGGTTCGATTGAGATCAACTGAACAAAATAAGCGGTGTTCGTACAATCTACAACAGTGAAAGTATCATCTACATTAGAACGCATGACATTTCTAATATGATGATGATGTGTAGGGTCCATCTCATAAACTCCACCTATTGAAACTTCTATTTCAATAAAATAACGTTGCATTATTTCACCTTTTTCGCAAGTATTGCCACCCAGCCATCTTGTTCTAAGACATCTTCAATATTAAAGCCAACTCGCTCCATATGCTGAACAATACTATCTCTCTTTTCTGTAATAATACCAGAAGCAATAAAACTACCATTCTCTTTTAAGGTATTATAAGCATCATCGATCATCACATCGATAATATGCGCTAAGATATTTGCTACCACAACATCATATTTGCCATCTTCAGTAGTCAATAAGTCTGCACTTTCTACTTTGATTGCATCACTGCATTGATTCAGCTCAAAGTTCTCTTTTGAAACTTGTAAGGACAGATCATCAATGTCAGTTGCCTTAATATTTTTAGCGCCTAAAAGATGTGCCCCAATGGATAAAATCCCAGAACCTGTACCAACGTCAATAACATCATCGCCTTTTTGTACTACATCTTCCATCAAAGTTAAACACAGGCTAGTTGTTGCATGGTCACCGGTACCAAAAGCCATACCTGGATCAATTTTAATGACCTTATCCTCACTTTGGATATTCACGTCATCAAACTCCCATGATGGTATGATAAAGAAGTTTTTACCTACTTTAAAGTTATGAAAGTGTTTTTTCCATTCATTTTCCCAGTCAGCTTCATTGATGATTGTATGATTGATTGTAATATTTTCCTTGTCGAATAATGATCCAGTGGCTATAAAGGAGTTTATTTCTTCTAATTTATCATTAATATCTATGGTTTCATCAAAATAAACTGTAATAGTTATATCACTTTCAGGATAATCATTTGGATCTAGACGGAATTTATCGTCAAAATCAGTTACACCTTCACGTAGTATATCTAGAGCATATTCAATAGAAACACCCTTGGCTATTGTATTTAAAAACATAGTAAGAGTCTCTTCATTTTCTTTTTTGGTACCAATTGTGATCTCATGCCATTTCATCATTTACTCACCTTTGAAAAATCGTTTTGTTTTATCGAAAATGTTTTCTTGTTGCTCGTTGATATCTTCACCATTTACTTTTGCTAACTCTTTAAAAATATCTCTTTCTTCTTCAGAGAGTTTTGTAGGTGTCACCACAGTTACTGTTACGAATTGGTCACCATAACCAAATCCTTGAACATTTTTAACACCTTTTTCTTTTAATCTAAAGCGTCTACCTGATTGTGTACCTGCAGGAATCGTTAACATCACAGATGAATTGATTGTCGGAACTTTCAACTCGTCACCTAAGGCTGCTTGAGCAAATGAAATTTTTAGTTCGTAATGAATGTCATCGCCATCACGCGTGAATTTCTTATCTTGTTTAACTCTAAAGACAATATATAAGTCACCTTGTGGTCCACCATTAATACCTGGCTCACCTTCACCAGAAAGGCGGATCTGTTGTCCGTTATCAATACCCTCAGGAATTTTCACTTCAATATCAACATTCTTACTTAATGTACCATGACCGTTACAGTTATCACATGGATGTTCAATTTCTTGTCCTGTACCTGCACAAGTTGGACATTCTCTTTGTGTTTGAACTCGCCCAAATGGTGTGTTTTGTTCTACAGACACATGACCTGATCCTGAACATGTTTTACATGTCGATTTAGAAGTACCAGGTTTTGTACCATCACCATGACACACATCACATGTTACATCTTTTTTGATTGTCACAGTCTTCGTTGCACCAAAGACTGCTTCTTCAAAAGTAATCGTCATTGTATACTGCAGGTCGTCACCCTTACGTGGTGCATTAGGATCACGGCGTGCACCACCACCAAAGAATGAAGAAAAGATGTCTTCGAAGCCGCCGAAGCCACTACTGAATCCACCGCCGCCAAAGCCGCCTTGTGAGTTCATACCTTCATGACCAAAGCGGTCGTACTGCGCACGTTTATTATCATCAGATAGTACTTCATAAGCTTCTGAAACCTCTTTAAACTTTTCTTCAGAGCCTTCTTTCATATCCGGGTGATATTTCTTTGATAGCTTACGATATGCTTTTTTAATTTCATCCTGACTTGCATTTTTATCTAAGCCTAATATTTCATAATAGTCTCTTTTAGCCACAATTTTTCCCTCCAACAGTCAATATAATACCATTTAAAAAGTCAAAGCCAAACACATTGGCTTTGACTTTTTTGGTCAACTATATTATTTCTTATCGTCTTCGTCGTCTACTTCTTTGTAGTCAGCATCGATAACATCATCGTCTGCCTTTTGTTCTCCTGAACCTTCAGCACCTTCTGCATTTGCTTGTTGCTCTTGTGCCATTTGTTCATAAAGTTTTGTTGTGATTGCGTGTAAAGCTTGTTCTAACGCTTCTTTTTTCTCTTTGATTGCGTCTAAATCAGAACCTTCTAGAGCAGTCTTCAAGTCTTCTTTAGCAGTGTTAATTTGTTCTTTTTCTGATTCTTCAACTTGTTCACCAAGATCTTCAATGCTCTTATCAGCAGAGAATATCATTTGGTCTGCTTCGTTTCTAAGGTCTGCTTCTTCTTTTTTAGCTTTATCAGCATCTGCATTTTCTTCAGCTTCTTTAACCATTCTATCGATATCGTCATCTGTTAAGTTAGAGCTTGATTCGATAGTGATTTTTTGTTCCTTACCAGTACCTTTGTCTGTCGCTGTAACATTCACGATACCATTTTTATCGATATCGAATGTAACTTCTATTTGAGGTTGACCTTTTGGTGCTGGTGGAATATCTGTCAATTGGAAGCGACCTAATGTCTTGTTATCACTTGCCATTGGTCTTTCACCTTGTACGACATGAATATCAACTGCTGGTTGGTTATCCGCTGCCGTTGAGAACACTTGTGATTTACTTGTTGGGATTGTTGTATTTCTTTCAATGAGTACTGTAGATACGTTACCCATAGTTTCGATACCTAATGATAGTGGTGTAACATCAAGTAATACAACATCTTGTACATCACCTGTGAGTACCCCACCTTGTACTGCAGCACCCATAGCGACAACTTCGTCAGGGTTTACACTACGGTTAGGCTCTTTACCTAATTCCTTAGTGATTGCATCTTGTACAGCTGGAATACGTGTTGAACCACCAACTAAGATAATTTCATCAATTTCTGATTTAGAAACACCAGCATCTTTAAGTGCTTGACGTACAGGGCCCATTGTTTTTTCAACGAGTTTGTGAGTTAACTCATCGAATTTCGCACGTGTTAATGTTGTTTCTAAGTGTAAAGGACCTGCTTCTCCAGCAGAAATAAATGGTAATGATACTTGAGTTGAAGATACACCTGATAAGTCTTTTTTCGCTTTTTCTGCAGCATCTTTAAGACGTTGCATTGCCATCTTATCTTTAGATAAGTCAATACCATTTTCTTGTTTAAATGAATCTACTAGGTAGTCAATGATGATGTCATCAAAGTCGTCCCCACCTAATCTGTTATCTCCTGCTGTAGCTAGTACATCAAATACACCGTCACCAAGTTCAAGAATTGAAACGTCGAATGTACCACCACCAAGGTCAAATACGAGAATGTTTTCTTCTTTTTCAGTCTTATCTAAACCATATGCAAGTGCTGCTGCTGTTGGTTCGTTAATGATACGTTCTACTTCTAAACCAGCAATTCTACCAGCATCTTTAGTCGCTTGGCGTTCTGAGTCGTTGAAGTAAGCAGGTACTGTAACAACCGCTTTACTTACTTTTTCACCAAGGTAACTTTCAGCTGTTTCTTTTAAGTTTTGTAAGATCATTGCTGAAATCTCTTGAGGTGTATATTCTTTGTCTTCAATTTTCTCTACATGCTCAGTACCCATGTGTCTTTTAATTGACAAGATTGTGTTAGGGTTTGTAATCGCCTGACGTTTAGCTACTTCACCAACTTGTCTTTCACCATTTTTAAATGATACAACAGAAGGCGTTGTACGGTTACCTTCAGCGTTTTGAATTACTTTTGGTTCTCCACCTTCTAATACTGATACTACTGAGTTTGTTGTTCCTAAGTCTATTCCAATTACTTTACTCATAATTATATAGCCTCCATTATATTAAATATTATTACTCGCTCACTTTGACCATTGTAGGTCGAATGACACGGTCTTTTAAAATATATCCTTTTTGGAATTCTTCTACGACTAAACCAGCATCCTTACCTTCCACAGCTTCTGTCATCACTGCTTGATGGAAATTAGGATCAAATGGCTGATCTAGTGCTTCAATTGCTTTAATATCATGGTTTTTTAATGTGTCTAATAAGTTATTATAGACCATTTCAACACCCTTATTTAAAGCTTCAAAACTCTCAGTATCGCCTTCGATGCTGAGTGCACGTTCTAGGTTATCAATGACCGGCAAGAGATTTTCAGCAAATTTTTGATCTTTATATTTGTTGTTAATCTCAGCTTCTTGCCTAGTACGGCGTTTGTAGTTTTCAAATTCCGCATAAAGTTTTAAATACTTGTTTTCAGTTGCTTCAACTTCATTTTTAAGTTCAGCAATTACATTTTCTTGTTTTTCTTCTTCAGATTCATTCGAGACAGCTTCTGTTGTATTATCATCAGTTTCAGTGGAAACCTCTACCGATTCTTCCTTAGCAGAATCAACTGTCTCCGTGTCAAGTTCTTCTGAAGTGACATCCTTCTTCTCTTCTGTCAAAGTCTACACTCCTTTTTTAAATGAGTG
Organism: Jeotgalicoccus sp. ATCC 8456; assembly: GCF_016313225.1. Lineage (NCBI taxonomy): Bacteria > Bacillati > Bacillota > Bacilli > Caryophanales > Staphylococcaceae > Jeotgalicoccus > Jeotgalicoccus sp. ATCC 8456. The sequence continues at coordinate 463,903 of NZ_CP066224.1, forward strand.
AAGTAAGTTAATGACGTGCTTGTACCCCATTAATTCCGGGCCAATCACCATCAAATTACCACTCAGTCCTTGATGCTCAAAATTAGTTGTAATGACTGAAACAGCCTTGTAACTATCATCCAACTCATCACCAAAATAAATACTTACATCATTAGATGATAACCTTTCTACAGTTTGTTGCAATGATTCTGACTCAATATCCTCGTAAATATGTTCTAAGGTCTCTACTTCATCTTTCATATCACTCAAGAGATAGTTAAAACCTGCATAGCCGACTGTACGCTTTGGCTGTTCTACAGCAGCAGCGATTTGTGCAGTCAACTGATCATATAAATTTCGGATTTCATGCGGTACAACTGTATGCTCATTTAAAATAAACAATGAATCATCTAAACGCTTATCTTTAAGTAAACTAGAAAATAGATTACTCAGTTTTGATAAATCGTCAACTGAAACATGTTTTCCCGTCCTTACTGGAAGCTGTTTTACACTCCCTGTATTCAAGACGATAATCGCAATACCCGCACTGTCGGTTAGAGGTGTGATGTACATACCTTTTACCTTTTCATCATCAGAACTTGCTGATACTTGAGTTAAATAGCCTGTTTCTTTACTTATAGATGTTGCAAGCGTCTGTGTAAAAGCCTCAATATCATCCACCGAACTGACAATTTCTATTGTCTGTGGCGGTGATGCCTTAATCATAGCTTTTTGTTCTTCGATGTAGAATTTCAAAGCTTTTCTCGATGGCATTCGTCCCGAAGACGTGTGAGCCTTTAGTAAAAATCCTGCTCTTTCAAGTGCTGCCATTTCATTTCTTATTGTTGCACTCGATACATCAAATTTGTATTTGTCTAATAAATACTTTGAACTAATAGGTGTCATTACATCCAAGAAATCATCTACGATAAATTTCAAAATGATTTGCTGCCTGTTCGTTAGCAAGTAATCACCTCATTAGCACTCTTCTCTCTTAAGTGCTAATAATAATTTATCAAATAGGTCAAAGTATGTCAAGGGTAAACGTTTCTTCTTTTTTAGAGCAAGAATTCAGCGAATACATCATTACCAATCATACGTCCTGACTCAGTTAAACTTACAAATCCACGACTTTGAATAATCAACTGTTTGGACTTCAACTTATCTATTGTTGGCCCGTAAACATCCTCTATAGTCAAACCGTACTTTTCAATAAATCTTTTTTCGCTAACACCTTTATTTAACCGAAGGCCTAAGAACATTTCTTCTTCATACTTATCATTTAAAGAAAGATCTAATTTTTCTTTAACTACAGAACCTGTTTCATTCATGCTTTTTATATAGTGTGGGACAGGCTTAATGTTGTAATATCTATACTCACCAGTGTAGCCGTGGCTACCAGCTCCTGCGCCAATATATGGTTCATTTAACCAGTAAGTCTTATTATGGGTCGACTCATGCTCTAAAGTTGCGAAATTAGAGATCTCATATTGTGGATAACCGAGTGCAGCTAAATCATTTATCACCTTATTATATTTTTCGCCCTCTTCTAAACTTCCTGCAATGGACATCTTACCTTGCCTAATTTTGTTATAGAACACTGTATGTGGTTCAATGATCAATGAATACCATGAAATATGTTTAGGTTTCAGTTCTTTTACATACTTTAAACTCATATCGATATCTTCAAATGTCTCCCCAGGTAGATTGTACATTAAATCTAAAGAATAATTAGATAGTCCAATTTTCTCTAGGTGATTTATACTTTGAAAGATATCGTCAAAGCTATGTGTACGTCCAAGTACTTTCAATAATTCATTATTAAAGGTCTGCACACCGAGACTAACTCTGTTGACACCGTAATTTTTTAATATATCTAACTTAGTACTCGTCAGCTCATCTGGATTAGCTTCAAATGTAAATTCCTCTGTCACAGTAAACTGTTCAGTAACAAAGCTGAGTAGTCTATCTAACTGAGTTTCATTTAGAGCGGTCGGTGTACCGCCACCAACATAGATTGTTTTTAAAGTTAACTTGCCATAAGTTTTCAACTCTAAAATTAATGCATCTATATATTCATCAACAGGCTGATTTTTAATTAGTACCTTATTAAAATCACAATAAGTACATATGCGATTACAAAAAGGAATGTGGATATACATGCTATCCATATGCGTCCTCCTAAAACTAAAGGAGAAATCCGTCGATTTCTCCTTTGTTCTGATTAATTTATTCGTCATCCATTTTTAAGACGGCTAAGAAAGCTTCTTGTGGGATTTCAACATTACCCACGGCTTTCATTTTCTTCTTACCTTCTTTTTGTTTCTCTAACAATTTCTTCTTACGGGTAATATCCCCACCATAACATTTAGATAGGACATTTTTACCCATAGATTTAATGTTAGTTCTAGAGACAATCTTTTGTCCAATTGCAGCCTGAATTGGTACCTCAAATTGCTGTCTTGGAATGATATTTTTTAATTTCTCTACGATTGCCTTACCTCTATCATAAGCAAAATCTTTATGGACAATAAAGCTAAGTGCATCGACTTTTTGAGAATTTAATAAGATATCCATCTTAACCAATTTAGACTCTTTATATCCAATTAAATCGTAATCTAATGAAGCATAACCTTTAGTATTCGATTTTAATTGATCAAAGAAGTCGAATACAATTTCCGATAAAGGAATTTCGTAGATTATATTTACACGCACATCATCTAAGTAATCCATCGTTAAAAAGTTTCCACGTTTCTTTTGACATAACTCCATGACTGATCCTACGAAATCGTTCGGCACCATAATTTGTGCCTTGACATAGGGTTCTTCAATCTTGGTCACTTTTTGTGGATCTGGCATTTGTGCAGGGTTGTCGACATTGATAACTTCACAGTCAGTCATTTCGACACTGTAAATAACAGAAGGCGCTGTAGCAATCAATTCAATACCAAATTCTCTCTCAATTCGTTCTTGAACAATCTCCATATGAAGTAAGCCTAAGAAACCAGTACGAAAACCAAAACCTAGCGCCTGAGATGTTTCCGGCTCATATTGTAATGATGAGTCATTCAATTCAAGTTTCTCCAATGCTTCTCTTAGGTCATTGTACTTATTGGAATCAATCGGATACATACCACAATATACCATCGGATTCATCTTCTTATATCCTTGTAGGGGTTCAGTTGCAGGGTTATCTGCATTCGTAATTGTATCACCTACTAAAGAATCCCCAACTTTTTTAATCGACGCGATGATATAGCCCACATCACCTGCAGATAGATCATCAACAGGTAATTGCTTTGGTGTATTAATGCCGACTTCTGTCACTTCAAATTCCTTACCACTCGCCATCATACGGATCTTATCCCCTGCTTTGACCGAACCTTCCATAATTCGAATGGAAGAAATTACACCTCTATAGGCATCAAAGGAAGAATCAAAGATAAGCGCCTTAAGCGGTGCATCGATATCACCGTCCGGTGCAGGCACAGCATCTACAATACGCTCTAATATTTCCTCGATACCTATATTTGCCTTTGCTGAGGCATAGATAGAGTCTTCTTGAGGTAAGCCGATTACATCTTCGATCTCTTCTGCAACTCTATCAGGTTCAGCTGCAGGTAGATCGACTTTATTGACAACAGGAATGAGTTCTAAATCGTTGTCTAAAGCCAAGTATACGTTAGCTAATGTCTGTGCCTCAATTCCTTGAGCTGCATCGACAACTAAGATTGCCCCTTCACATGCTGCCAATGAACGAGAAACCTCATATGTAAAATCGACGTGACCCGGCGTATCGATTAAATGAAAGGTATACTCTTCTCCGTCTTTAGCTGTATACTTTAAACGTACTGCGTTAAGTTTAATGGTAATACCGCGTTCTCTTTCAAGATCCATAGAATCAAGAAGTTGTGATTTCATATCTCTCGCATCAACACTTTTAGTATTTTCTAATAATCTATCAGCAAGTGATGATTTACCATGGTCAATGTGAGCGATGATTGAAAAGTTCCTTATATTCTTTTGTCTTTTTAACCGTTCCTGTTTATCCATATAAAAATCCAACTTTCCTCGTGTTTGCAATGCTATAATTATATCAATGCTGCACATTAACTTCAATTCATTTCGGATTGATTATTGCATAAGCATCGTATATTTGGTAAAATATCTTGTGTTGCAATAAAAGTTGTACAACTTTATGTCGGAGGTGACATTATGCCTAATATTAAATCAGCTATCAAACGTGTGAAAACGAACCAATCAGCACAAGAAGCAAACATTGCACAAAAAAATGCAATGCGTACTGCTGTAAAACGTGCTGAAACAGCTAAAGCTGAAAATGCTGAAAACACAGACGCTTTAGTATCACAAGCTGTAAAACTTATTGATAAAGCTGTGAAAAACAATCACATTCATGCAAACAAAGCTAACCGTGTAAAATCTCAATTAATGGCTAAATAAGCACAAAACCTTCTTATCATTAAGAAGGTTTTTTTATTTTACCTATATTTCTAATATAAATAATTCAAATAAAGTATTCCGATCTAAATACGATGACTTAAATTTATAGTCAATATCTCGGCATAGCATCATCTTAGATAAGAGATTTTCTAAAGGGAATTTTCTAACGTGTCTAAGCGCCAACTTCACCCTGTAGGGATGCACTTTTAATGCTTTGGCGATATTGTCCTCTTGATAACCCTGTTGATTTAAAATCTTCACTTGGTAAAACAAACGGAACTGTCCTATGATTAGATGTAACAATTTCATCGGCTCTTCTTTTTGAAGTATGAGTTCGCGTCCAAGTTGTACTGCTTTTTCCTTTTCATTTTTCAAGATAAATTCTGTCAGTAAAAATACATTTTGTTCAAGGGAAATACTAACAACTTCTTTAACATCCTCTAAAGTAATGTCACCATCTGTATAAAGCAACAGTTTTGAAAGTTCATTATGAACATTTTCATATTTATAGCTCGTTCTTTCTAAAAGCAGTTCCAATGCCTCACTATGTATCTCAATGTTTTCTTGGTTAAGGACACTTTCAACATATAAAGAAAGCTCACGTTCAGTCATTTCATTAATTTCAGTGACCTTACCTTTTTCCTTTAAGACTTTCGTTAGTTTTTTTCGGTTATCAAGCTTCTCTGTGTACACAGTAAAAAGAATCATTGTATCATCATTCTTTTTTGTTAAATAATCAAGTAACAAGTCGATATTATGATTGACAGAACCTGTATTCTTGTTTGCAGTAAATATAAGCGCATCATCAATGACCAACACTTTTCTATCTGTCAAAAATGGTAAGGTTTGAGCCTCTTCTACAACCGTTTCAATAGATGTTTCTTTTAGATTCAAACGAGTGAAATTGAAGTCATCTAAGTCACCTGCATAACTTTTAGCGATTTTTTTAACCTCATCTTCAATCCGTGTGATATTGGTGCCGTACATTAATTGTAGCAATTCCATTTATAAGGCTCCTTTAAATTTATAAATATATTATAGCTTTTTTCTTTAATTTATCCTATACTATAGGTAAGTGTTTAGGGGGTAATTACATGAATAAATTTGAAAAAAATGTACAATCTAAAAATAATGATGTAATTGATTCAGGCCTCGGTTTTATCGTAGGATTTATTGGTTTTACTGTAATCTACATCATTCCTCAAATTTTCTCTATCATAGCAGGTTAAGCTAAGCTTATTTAGAGCCGTTAACTGGCTCTTTTTTTATGTCTTTTTGTAAGCAAGACTGTCGTTGAGTTAATTTTTCATGAGTACATATTGTACCATCTTTAATGCCGAACTTCACCATACCGCTATCAGCTGTTAAATAAGTTCTTATGCCTTCTAAATTTTCTATCACGCTATTATGCGGATGACCATAACGATTATTAACACCAGCTGAAATGAGTGCGATATCTGGCCCTACTGCCTCTATAAAATCTAAAGATGACGAAGTATCACTACCATGATGTCCGACTTTTAATATGTCACTTTCTAAATTATATTTACCAACCAAATCCGCTTCACGTTCAATTCCTATGTCACCAGTAAACAGTACTTTAAACTGATCTAAGGTCACTTTCAACACGACGGATTGGTTATTTGAATCATCAAGCACATCCATACTATACAGATGTTGAATGTATATCGTACCCACCATAAAATCCTCTATATTTCGACTATCTATTATTTTACTTAGGTATTCTTTAGGGATACTACTCGACCACTCCTCAAACTTCTCATCATTAGTATTCATAAGGATATTTGTTGAATCTATCTTAGATAAAATATTTAACAATTCACCACTGTGATCAATATCTAAATGACTGACTACAATCAAATCAAGTTTATCAATACCTTGTTCTTTTAAATAAGGTAGTACTGTTTTTTCACTTAAGGGAATTACTTGTTTGTTATGTAAGAATTGCCCTCCAGTATCAATTAAAATGGTCTTATTTGCTCTATAATCCTCAATTATAAAGGCATCCCCTTGTCCAACGTCTACCATGGTAAGTGTGTAATTTTGTGTAAAATTTTGATGATTTGTATATAAGACAATCGTCATCATTACAGTAGCAGTAAATATTTTAAAATACGATTTTTTTAAAGTGAAAATAATCAAACCATAACTTAAGATAAAGAGGACTAGCGTACTTAGAGGATGTAAATTTTTAATTGGCATTCTATGTTTAAAACTATGGCTTAGAAAATCAATCAAACGCTTAATACAGCTGAAAGTAAAATTGTAAATTTCGTCCATAAATACAGGTAGATGTATAAAGCTTAAAAAATTAAAGATGAGTACACTAGGGAAAATAATAAAAGAAAAGAACGGCACAAAAATAATATTTAATATTAAGCCACTTAAACTTATTTCATTAAAATGTAACAGTACAATAACAATCGTGGATAATTCACATATAACTGTAATAATGACAAGTTGACCAATACTTGAAAACTGCATGAACAGTGGCCGAGTTAAAAGAATAAAATAAGTGGTTACATATGATAACTGAAATCCTGCATGGTACATTACTGACGGATTTATAAGTACTTGAACCAAGGCACTTAATGAAATTATCGTCATATAAGGTTTTTTATCGAAGAAGGAGCAAACCAAAAGGCATACACCCATAAAAACAGCTCTTAGGACACTCGGACTGAAAAAATTAATTAAGAAGAAGCATAGTAAGACGATAATCAATATAATTTTAATGTAGTGCACTGGTGTTCTGATCATTTTCAATGCACCATATATAAAAGCACTTAAAAACGCAACATGCGTCCCCGATATAACATAAAGGTGATATATACCTAACTTTTGTAAAGCATCAAAAAATTCAGATGTTATGTAAGACTTATTTCCAACTGCCAATGTGAGCATGTCAAATTTATAGTCGTATTCAGTAATATTCAAAACCTTACTCATATAAATAAATCTAATTTGATTTATTTTTGTTTTTAAGTTGAGATCCGCTTCCTTACACTCTACACCAGATAAATTGTCTAAATAAATTCGTCCACTTAACTCATTTAAAATTAAAGATGTTCGACTATCCTTCTTTACAAAATTTCTTTGTTCTTCAGGAATACTAGTATTAAAACTCCCTGTACACTTAGAACCAAGTGGTATTATATCTAGACCTTCTTCAATATATAGTTCATATGTTTCATTGTTATTTTCTACTATGTAGTGAATACTATCTTTATAATATTTGTAGTCTATGATGTGCAAGTAATCAATTCTCTTTTCTTCTAACGTCACGTCTAGCTGATTAATTAATAAGATAACAACAATAATGACTATTGACAGGAAACTTAAAAATTTTAAGGAGAATCTATTCACTCGACTACTCCACATTAAAATTGCATAAAAAAAGAAGCCCAAAAATGGGCTTTCTAAAAAGATATAACCAATGACAACAGCTAAGAATATGTATAGTAAGACCATTACAAGGCTTCGAAATAAGCTTTTACTTTTTCCGTGTCTGTTTCTATCAGTTCATAGTTTATATTATTCTTTTCTAATAACTCTATCGCATAAGGATGGTTTTTATAATTTTCCCGATAATAAATGTTACTGATACCTGCCTGAATTAATGATTTTGTACAATGCACACATGGGAAATGTGTCACATACACTGATGCACCTTCAGTTGAGACACCAAATTTTGAGCATTGGAGCAGTCCATTTATTTCAGCATGGATGGTACGTATACAATGACCATCCTCTACATAACATCCTTCATCTATACAGTGAACTTCACCTGAAACCGAACCATTATAGCCGCCTGCTATAATGCGATTGTCTTTGACAATCGTTGCACCTACACTTAATCTCTGACAAGTTGAACGAAGGGATAATAACATTGCTTGGGCCATAAAATATTCATGCCAATTTATTCTCATAAAGCACCTCATTCTATTGTAATATGTGGTTCTAAAGTTAGAAACGTCTTATCACCAATACCTGGAATGTTCTTTATATCTTCCAATTTCATAAAGACCCCCGTCTCTTCACGGTATTCTATAATCGTTTGTGCTTTTTTCTCACCTATACCGTTTAAGGTCATCAATTCATCCAAACTTGCTGTATTGATGTTAACTTTTGCCTCACTCGTCTCTTCCGCGCTTGGTACAGTCATGGCATGTTTGATTTCCTCATGATTAATTTCACCCTTGAATGGGATATAAATGACCATTTCATCAGTTAGCTTTTTAGACTGATTAACGGTGAGTAGATCTGCATTTTCAGAAACATTTGCGATATCTAGGGCATTCTTTACCCTAGCATCAACTGGAAGTTCATAGACACCTGGTGAGTTAACTGCACCCTTCACTTCAACGTACACCGTCGTCTCTATGTTTTCTAGGTCAGCTACTTTAGCATCTACTTCACTGCCCTCAATATCTTCACTGACGTTCATAGAGATATCCTCAATAGCCACAGTGTCTTCTTTCATAAAGATAAAAAGAACAATGACCAAACCAATGAATAATCCCCCACCAGCAAGGTAAAATTTATACTGTTCGAAAAAGGTTTTGAGTTCCAATCCATCTCCTCCTTAAAATAGCTCTCATACTATATATATTAAAAAAAGATGGATTTACTTTTTATCGGACAAGTTATTTAATTTACCTAGAGTCGTTTTAGAATATAGAAATTCCTTTCAGCTACTTCTGTTAATGGATTATCAATATCAAAATCACTAAAAGAGTGATGGATTGTAAAGCCGGCCTCATTAGCTAACTGTAATATGTCACTATGCTTATAAGTTTGTTGATAATGTGTTTCTTCAAATTTTTCATAGAGATCATTTTGAACTTTGATGAAAAATGTCAATTCATGCCAGACACTGAGTTCCGCTTCACCCGGTATCGTCTGCCAAGTATAGAATACATCATCGTTAGAATCAGAATACAGTTCATAGTTAAAATCTGTTTTCATCTTATATTCTGTATGAACATCAAAGATAAAGACGCCGTCTTTGTTCAAATGTTTGTATGCATTTTGAAGTACATTACCAAAGGCTGTTACATCTTTTGCATAATTGAGTACATCTGCTGTTGCTATGATCATATCAAAGGATTCACTCAAGTCGAATTGAGTCATATCGTCACAAAAATACTCGGATGTTGGATCATTTTCTCTAGCAATTTCCACCATTGTTAATGAATTATCGATACCAACTTTCCTTGGTACTTTTAATGCATTTAAAACAGTCCCCGTACCTGAGCCTATGTCTAAAATTGAGTTTACATTTTCACCGTAGTATTTAATGATATCGAGCCATAAGTTATATGGCATCTCATCATTAAATAAGTCGTAAACTTTAGAAAAATTTTCGTATTTAGGCACGTCCAAGGTCATCACCAGCATCCTTGAATAAACGTTCTAAATTGTAGTATTCTCTTTGAGTTTTTATAAATACGTGAACAATCACGTCTCCTACATCACAGAGAATCCACTGCCCTTCTTTATGGCCTTCAATTTTTACATCAAGGTTATTCTTAAAAGCGACATCTCTGATTTCATCAGAAATTGCTTGCGTTTGTCGTTCTGAATTACCGTGACATATTACAAAATAATCTGTCACAGGACTATGATCTTTTACATCGTAAACTTTTATGTCGAGGGCACGTTTATCATCCACGGCCTCAACCATTAAATCTAATAGCTTATTGCTATCCATACTTTCACTCCTTAGCCATATTGTAATAATTCAAGCACTCTAATGTTTTATAATAAATGGTTTGATCTTTTTCTAGTAAATGCTGCATATTTGCTTTAGTAATCTGATATACAGCTCGGTCAATATTTTCTTCTTTATAAATTATATCCCTGATGAAATCTACACCTGGCTGACTTCTTTCGGGCTCAATATAATCCGCAACAAATATAATTTTTTCAATGATACCCATCTGCTTTGCCCCAGAGGTATGGTGGGTAATTGCTAAAAGTACATCTGGGTCATCTAGACCAAATTTATTCTTAACTTTAACTGCTGCAATCGGACCATGTAATACTTCTGATTTGTACTCTAATAATTCAGGATCTAAGCCTTCAGATTGAACAGTTTGATACATCTTGCCAAGGTCATCATACTTGGAATAATCATGTAATACACCTGCAAGATATACTTTATCTTTATCTGCGTTAAAAATCTTTGCCATTTTTTCTGCAGTTTCAGCTACCCTTTGGCAATGTTTAAAACGTTTTTTTGGTAATTTTTCTTCTGAAACTTTTAAAGCTTCCTTACGTTTCATAAATACGCTGCTCCTTTATAAACTTAAATACGTTTGGATTAACAAGGTGTTGTATTTCTGTATTCGTCTTAAGTCGCTCTCTGATTGTTGTAGATGATACTTCAACAATATTTGTTTTTAAATATTTGAATGGTGATTTAATTTCAAGGTTTGAATCATCACGATTAATGACCACAAATTGAGCTAAATTATGGAGTGCTTCTGAATGCGCCCATTTGTCAAAATTTAAATAATGATCTGTACCAATAATGAAATACAAGTCATCATTAAGATATTTTGACTTTAAAGTGCTTAAAGTATCAAAAGTATAAGTGACTTCTGCACGTTCTAATTCACTTGTATCAATAGAAACAAATTCGAAAGGTTCAACGGCAAGCCTAAGCATTTCTAAACGCTCAGAATCACTTGAATTTGCCGAATTTTTTAAAGGTGAAACATAAGTCGGAACGATAATGATCTGGTCTAAATTCAGACCAATATATGCTTCCACAAAGGCATTGATATGTCCATTGTGAACAGGATCAAAAGTTCCGCCGAAAATGCCTATTTTCATGGTAATTCTATCTCTTTATGTTCATCAGATTCTCTATATAATACGATAGTATTTCCCATAATTTGAACAATTTCAGCACCGGTTGCTGATTCTAGCGCTTTTGCAATAGAATCTTTATCTTCTAAACAATTTTGTAGTACAGAAATTTTAATTAATTCTCTTTTGATCATGACATCGTCCACTTGTGCAATAAAATTCTCAGTCACACCATTTTTCCCAATTTGAAATAGTGGTTTTTCATGATGAGCGAGTGATCTTAAGTAGCGCTTTTGTTTTCCTGTCAATGTCATTATGATTCCTCCATATATTTTTCTAATTTGTCTTTTACTGATTTAGTGTCACCAGTTTGCCCTGTCCAAATTTTATAGGCATCCATCGCTTGATTAACTAGCATATCTAATCCATTGATACTGTGCTTAAAATATGTCATGAATGGTGTTGTTTTCGGATTATAAATTAAATCCATACCCACTGTATCATCATCAATAAATGATGGATCAATGCCCATTGTTTCAAATACATCTTCATGATTTAACCCTATAGGTGTAGCATTAATGACAGCATCATAATGCCGGTTTGTAAAATCGTTTGTCACAATACCTGTAAAATCATCAGACTTAAACGTAGCAAAACTTTCAAGTCTTCTAGCAACAATTGTAACAATATCACCATGATCAATATGTGCTCTGTGGACTGCTTTTGCTGCACCGCCAGCACCTAGAATTAAGATATGACGTTCTTTTTTTTCCCCAAATGCTGCATTAAAGGCAGCTATATATCCTGTTACATCGGTATTATACCCATGTAATTCACCGTCTTTATAATGAACAGTGTTCACAGCACCAATTTTTATCGCCTTAGGATCGATATAGTCTAAGTGAGCCATGATGGTTTCCTTATGTGGCACCGTCACATTAATGCCCGATAATTCACTGTCCATGATCCATTTTTTTATATCTTTAATGTCTTCTGCTAGGACTTCTTGCGCAGTATAAGTCGACTCATTTTTTAAGGCGTCAAAGTTTGTTTGGTGTATAAGTGGTGACATGGTATGTTTTATAGGATAACCGATTACAGCATAGTTCATCTTACTGCACTCCTTTAAAAATGGTCGGTCGTACGGTAACATTTACATCTTTAGGTACTCGAACACTTACCTTCGCTTTCTTTGCTACAGAAATAAAGGCTAGACCACTAATCAATACATCACTCGCACCATGTAAATCGAATTGATATTCGTCGTAATTTGACGTTAAGAAATCTTCTTCTATGGTTGGGGGTGCCAACAATTCATTGAAATGCTTACTGTAAAAGTCATAGGCATTTGTCGTTTTAGTTCGGTGAACGGTAAGGTGTTGACTACAGTAGACAGAAAAACTATTTGAGCCACCTTCTGTATAGTCTATACGTCCAAGATTACCGATAAACAGAGTTTGATCACTATTCAACTGAAAAGTCTTTGATTTAATCTCTTTTGTTGGAGATACAAATTTTAAGTCACTTGCTTTTACAAAATGTGAGATTTGTGAATCCACAACAATACCTGGTGTGTCATACATCGTTTGATTATCACCGAGAGGAATATCAATCATGCCAAGTGTAGTCCCTGGAACATTGCTTGTCGTGATCACATGTTTTAAGCCCGTATTATCTTCTAGTAGTTTATTGATTAAAGTAGATTTCCCAACATTTGTCGTACCGACAATATAGACATCCTTACCTTGTGCCATACTACTTATCTTTTTCAATAATTCATCTAAGTGTTTTCCTTTAAGTGCACTGATTGCTATCGTATCATTTGCAGTTATACCTTCGTCCTTAAGCATTTTTTTGGCACGTTCAACTAATCTAGATGTATTCGTTGATTTTGGCAATAAGTCAATTTTGTTAATGACTGCTAAGACCTGTTTTTTTCCGACGATTCGATTAAATGATGGTATAATACTACCCTCAAAATCAAATACATCGATGACCTTTACAATTAAGCTATCTGTTTCATAAAGTGAATTCAACATGGTTAAGAAGTCGCCAGAATCCATAGAGACTTCTTGTACCTCATTATAATGTCTTAAGCGGTAACAACGCTGACAAATAGGTTCATCTTTCTTTAAGCCAGACTCTGTTATATAACCTTCTTTATTCTTATCATTGGTTTGGAGTACACTGCCACAACCGATACATTTTATGTCTGTCAAATTAATCCTCCCAGGTAATCATGTTCTTTTTCTTAAAGTACTTCATTATAACACGTTCTATACGGCGGTTTAAGTAGGTCGCCCATCCATCTTTTTCTTTGACAGGGATAACGAGTACACTTTTTATGCCAACCCGATTTGCACCCAGTACGTCTGTCATTAACTGGTCTCCGACCATCACAGTATTTTTCTTTTTAGTACCTAATAATTTCAAGCCTTTATGAAAGTTTGCAAGCATTGGTTTTCTAGCACTATCAATATAATCTATACCATGCGGTTCAGCAAATGCTTTTACTCTCTCATGACGTCCATTTGATAAGATGAGCAACTTGATATTGGAAGCTTCAAGTGACTGAATCCACTTAAGTACATTATCATCTGCATCCGCTTCGTCAAAAGCAACCAAGGTATTATCTAAATCCGTCATGACAGCACTAATATTATGCGCTTTTAAAAATTCAACAGTAATATCTTCATATCTATTCACAAAATGGCTAGGTAAAAATTTATCTTCAATAATTGTCATAAGCTCTCTCCAAATTAGTGATAATACACAAAAAAAGCACCTTAAATAGTTTAAGGTGCGCATTTTACTACTCGATTATTTCAGGGTCTTCCGTTTCAGTTTCTGTGTAAACAACAAAGCCAATAATAACCGTAAATACAATTGCAAGAATCATTAAGAATAACATAGCTACCTCCACATTACAGTTCTCTTAATATTGATTTTACAACTTCAGAAGAATGAACACAAGCCCGAGCTAAAAATTCATCATAACTCATGTCCGCACTATCATCCGCTTTATCACTCATCGAACGCATAATTAAAAATGGTGTCTCAAATTGATAGCAAGTTTGTGCAATACTACTTGATTCCATATCTACACAAAGTGCATCAGCAAAATTACTAAGAATGTTATCTTTTTCTACTTTACTATCGATAAATGAATCACCACTTACAACTTGACCACATTGTCCTTTAATCTCTTCGTTATTGTCGATTATAGATAGGGCGAGTGCTTGAAGCTGATCATCACTATGATAAACCTCTGGCATGCCAGGAACTTGGCCCAATACATAACCGAAGGCAGTTGCATCCACATCATGATGTGTGACATCTGTTGAAATCACCATATCTGTTACGTTTAATTTATTTGATAAAGCACCAGCGACGCCAGTGTTTATTAAATAATCTAAATCATAGCGCTCAATCATTAATGCCGTAATGATACTCGCATTCACCTTACCAATCCCAGACTGGACTAAGACAATATTCTGCCCATTCAACTGTCCAATACAGGCAGTAGTGTGAATAAGCGATTCTTCTCTCTCTATTGTCATCGCCGTTTTTAACAAGGCAACTTCAGGTTCCATTGCACCTACGATACCGACTGTAAACTTAGTCAATTTTCACGATTTTCACTTTCATTGAGTTACCATTTGGTAAGGGTACATCGACTTCGTCTTTTAATTTTGCACCTAATAGTGCTTGTGCCATTGGAGATTCGTTCGAGATTTTTCCTTCAAACGGATCCGCTTCTGCACTACCAACGATCTGATATGATTCTTTATCACCATCAGGCACTTCAGTAAATGTTACTGTATTACCTAAACCAACAGTGTTTTTATCACCATTATCTTCAATGATAACAGCGTGTCTAATCATTTCTTCAATTTTAGTAATCTCTTTTTCAACAAAACCTTGTTCATCTTTAGCTGCGTCGTACTCTGAGTTCTCAGATAAGTCACCGAAACTACGTGCAACCTTTATTTTCTCAACCACTTCTGGTCTTTTAACTGTTTTTAATTCCTCTAGTTCAACTTGTAATTGCTCAAAACCTTCTTGTGTCATTGGGTATTCTTTTTTGTTTTCCATCGTAATCCTCCGTTAAATATAAATCTTTTATTCGTTGATTAAAGTTCTAATCTTCGTTGTAATGATATCGATTGCCACCATATTTTCCCCACCTTCAGGAATAATAATGTCACTGAAGCGTTTGGTAGGCTCAATAAATTGAAGATGCATTGGTCTAACAACTGATAAATACTGATCGATCACTGAATCTAGTGAGCGACCACGTTCTTTGATATCACGTGCCAAACGACGTAAAATACGAATATCTGAATCCGTATCTACATAAAGTTTCACATCCATAAGATCTCTAAGCGTTTCATTTTCTAAGGCGAAAATACCTTCAATGATGATTACTTCTTTAGGTTCTACCCTTATCGTTTCAGTACTTCTTGTATGGTTAGCATAATCATAAGTCGGTATATCAATCGTTTCCCTATTTATCAGCTGGTTGATATGTTGAATCAGTAGATCATTATCAAAAGCAAATGGATGGTCATAGTTGGTTTGTAATCTTTCATCCATGGTCTTCTCACTCTGATCTTTGTAATAGTAGTCCTGTTCGATAAGAACAATGCTGTGTCCTTCAAGTGATTCCATAATTTTTCTAGTAACTGAAGTTTTACCAGAACCTGAACCCCCAGCAATTCCTATTATCGTCGGTTTTTCCATTTGCGTACACACCCTTAGTAAATGACTAGTAAGCCGTCTCCGATATTTAAGTATGAAGTCGAATACTCACTATCTTTCATATTCTGATTGAATTCCCTAACCTTATCACGAAGTTTTCTTTTGTTTTTATTCTCAATTTCATCTTCAGTGATTAGCCCACGGATAAAAATATTGTCTACAATGATCAGTGCATCATCGGATAAATAAGTCTTATATTTATCGAAAAAGAATTGATTGTTTCCTTTTGATGCATCTATAAATAGAAAATCAAAATCTTTTTGATTTAGTTCAACTGTTTTAGCATCGGCTAGGATCGTTGTAATTCTATCCTTATATGGGCTGTTGTTGATATTTTCATTTGCAATATTATGACTCGCTTCGTCCTTTTCGATCGTTGTCACGTGAATATCGTCATCAACGCTTGCAAAATGCAAAGCACTATAGCCAATAGCCGTTCCAATCTCTAAGATGTTTTTTGCACCTTTAATAGATATGTACTGTTTAACAGCATTTAAGGCATCGCCATCAATGATTGGAACATGGTGCTTAACTGCGTAGTCATATATATCTATAAATATCTCAGCCTCTGTATTCAATTCTCTAATATATTGTTTTAGTTCCATCTGATCACCATATACAAAAAATACAACTGATAACAAAGTTATCAGTTGTTCATCCATTACGATAGATAATAACACATTTCAATTAATTTGAAAAGCGCATATTATTCTCCATCAATATATTTCTCTCTATTTTCGTTATGCTCTTCATAGGTTTCTGCAAAGTGGTTATTACCTTCACTATCCGCTAGGAAGTAATAATAATTAGTATCTGATGGATTTAATGTACTTTGAACAGATTCTAAACCTGGTGCAGCAATAGGTCCTGGTGTTAAGCCGTTGTGAATGTATGTGTTATAAGGATCATCAACCTCAAGATCTTCATACAAGACCACTTCTTGGTGTTCCCCAAGTGCATAAAGTACAGTGGGATCTGTTTGTAGTGGCATTGTTGGAACGGATGCCATGCGATTTAAAAATACACTCGCGATTCGTGAACGGTCCGCAAGGGAGGTCGCTTCTTCTTCAATTAATGATGAGAACGTCAAGAATTCATGGAATGTTAAAGTACGCGATTCACCTTCATAAGTAATTGTATAATCAGGTGACGATGTATATAAGTTATAACTGTTCTCTTTTGTTGCATTCAGCATATTTCTCACCAATTGTTTTAAGTCTGGTTCTTCTGTTGTAATATCATAGGTTGCAGGATAGAGATACCCTTCAAGTGCATACTTAATATCTTCTTCCTTAATTTCATCCGTTAGCATCTCTGGGTACTCACTTATCAATTCATCAATAAATTCCTCATCATTCATGAGTTCTAGGAATTCATCTGCTGAAGCAGGTGTATTGCTTTCAATCTGGCCAGCGATTTCTTCAATTGTATAGCCTTCTGGAACTGTTAATCTATACTGAACTTCCTCATATATCGTACCGGTTTCTAATGTTCGAGCGATCTGCTCGAAATCCATTGCGGGTGACATTTGATATGTACCTGCTTGATAGCTAGAAATACTATTTAAACGTAAGTATAACTCAAACATCGTACCATTCTTAACAATGCCTTCACTTTCTAATAAATCCCCAATGTCACTAGCAGAATAGCCCTGTTCTATGGACATTTCAATTGTTTCAGTTGAATCCTCATCGACGGGTTGTAAACCACTTCTAATATATAAAAAGGCTGAAATAATACCGACGATTAAAATAACAACTAAAATAATTACGATAAAAAGTGTGAGGTAAGACGATACATTTTTTGAAAATTTAACATCATCGTATTTACTCATAGATTTATCCTTTCTGAAAAAATAGCTTCCAATATTTCTATTGGAAGCTGGAGGGTATTACTCGTCGTAATCATCCATTTGTGTGTTTACAACTTCTTCGATCATGTCCCATTCATCGTCAGTTTCCACTGGTAGGAATTTACCGCCGTCGCCTTCTTCATCGGGAACGTTAATCATTGGGATAAGCTCGATATCCTCTTCTTCGTCACTAAAGTTTCCTTCTTCAGCAAGGATAACGTAGTTCTTATCAAATTCTGGGTGATAAAATTCGAGCATTTTTCTGTAAAGTACTTCAGAACCATCCTCATCATAAAGCGTAAGTAGTTCTTCTTCTTTGTTAAATTCTGTATTCTCGCTCGTCATATTCATGCTCCTTTATGCGGATTATCTAAGTAGCCTTGTAGTATAAATACTGCAGCCATCTTATCAATAACCGCTTTTCTTTTTTTGCGTGATAAATCAGCTTCTAGTAATGAACGCTCGGCAGCGACCGTGCTTAAGCGCTCATCCCACAGAGTTATTTTAACATCTGTGAGTTCAAGAGCAAGTGATTCGGCAAAATGTTGAGATCTTTCTCCACTTTCCCCAATCGTATTGTTCATATTTTTAGGTAAACCTACAACCACTGTATCTACTTCATACTTTTTAACAATGTCTACAAGTTCATCTATGCCGTAATCATCTTGATGCGTGTCTATTTTTAGTGTAGTCAGTCCTTGAGCAGTCCAACCTAAAGCATCGCTAATGGCCACACCAATTGTTTTTGTGCCTACATCGAGCCCGAGAATTCTAACCATTTATCTCTTTGTCGACATAATTCTTCACTAAAATTTCCATAATCTCATCACGTTCAACGTGTCTAATCTGATTACGTGCTTCATTATGGCGAGGAATATAGGCAGGATCACCACTTTGCAGATAACCGACAATTTGATTAATAGGATTATAGCCGCGTTCTTCCAAAGTGTTATAAACGTTAGTTAAGACTTTTTTAACGTTCTCTTCCTTACGTTCATCTACACTGAACTTCATAGTTTTATCGAACTGGTCCACTAAAAGCACTCCTATTCATACATCTATATTTGGTTCATATTATAACATTTTACAGCGTTTTATACATTATCTTTAATATACTCTTCAACAAATTGTAATGCTGCTGTTATACTCTCAGGGTTTGTTCCCCCTCCCTGAGCCATATCAGGACGGCCGCCGCCTTTGCCGCCTACAATTTCAGCCATGCCCTTCATAATTTGTCCAGCATGGAATTTTTCTGTCAATTCCTTAGGCACAGTGACAACTAGTGATACTTTGTCACCCGTTACTGCACTAAGCGCGATAACCGCATCCTGATTTTGTGATTTTATGACGTCCATTTGTTCACGTAATTCTTTGGCATTTGATGCCTCAACTTCTTGGCGAATTACATTGATACCGTCAATTTCAACTGTTGATGCAGATAAATCATTGAGTTTGGTTTCTTGAAGTTCACGTTTTAACCCATCATAAGCAATCTGTAATTCTTTTTTATCTGTTAATAGTGTTTCTAGTTTGTGAACCGTATTTTCTGGTTTTGATTTTAGTAATTGATCAATTTGTGATAGTTTATCTTCTTCTTCCTTATAGACATTGACTGCAAATTTACTTGTAACTGCTTCAATACGACGAATGCCGGCGCCAATACCACTTTCTGAAACAATTTTAAATACACCGATATCAGAAGTATTACCAACGTGTATCCCACCACATAGTTCGACTGAATAATTATCTATATTTACCACGCGTACAATGTCACCATATTTCTCACCAAAGAGCGCCATTGCACCAAGCTCTTTCGCTTTATCGATTGGCATTTCTTTAATAACAACATCTAAACCTTCATAGATTTTTTCGTTTACAATGTCTTCAATCTGTTGTAAATCTGCCTTAGATATCGACTCTAAATGAGAGAAGTCAAAACGTAAACGTTCAGCTTGTACAAGTGATCCCGCTTGGTTGGCATGTTCACCAATAACATCCTTCAATGCTTGGTGTAATAAGTGAGTTGCAGTGTGATTTTTAATTACAAAACGGCGTTTTTCTGTGTTTACTTGAAGTTGATAACTTTCTCCTTTGGTTAAGCGACCTTCTACAACATTAATCACATGAACATTTTGACCATTTGGCGCCTTGTAAACGTAGTCGACCTCTGCTTTACCAAACTGGTTAGAAATAATACCAGTATCTGCAATTTGTCCACCACTTTCACTGTAGAATGGAGTTTCACTGAATATGACTTCAACTTTACCTTCTTCAACTGAATCAACGAGTTGATCATCTTTTACAATATAATCTAAAGTTGATTCAACATATGTGGTCTCATAACCTTTAAATACACTTGGGGAGGTAATGCTATGGAAGGTTTCAGACTGCACTTGCATAGAGTCCCCGCTCTTTCTACCTTGTCTTGCGCGTTCTTTTTGTTGAGCCATCTCTTCATTGAACACTGCTTCATCAACTGTTAAACCATCTAAGGCGGCATATTCTACTGTTAACTCATAAGGGAAGCCGTAAGTATCATAAAGTTTAAATGCATCCTTACCATCAATCACACCATTCGTTTGTTTAGCACGATCACGTAATCCTTGATAGATTTTGATACCTTCATCAAGTGTTTGCAAGAACCGTTCCTCTTCACCTTTAATAACTTCTTTTACAAAGTCTTTTTTCTCAGAAACATTTGGATAGAACCCACCCATAACTTCACTTACAACATCCGTCAACTGGTACATAAAGGCTTGGTTAATATCCAAGTCTTTACTGAATCTCACAGCTCTACGAATTAAGCGACGGAGGACATAACCACGTCCCTCATTCGATGGTAGTGCGCCATCAGCAATCGCAAATGCAACCGTTCTAATATGGTCAGAAATGACCTTAAATGCAGTATCGTAAGTATCATTTACACCGTAGTCTTTCTTAGATACCACTTCAATTTCTTTAATGATTGGTGTAAATAAATCAGTATCGAAGTTTGTTTTCGCATCTTGAATAACGCTCGTAATACGCTCTAAGCCCATACCCGTATCAATATTTTGCTTTGGAAGTGGTGTATAAGAACCGTCTTTATTATGGTTGAACTCACTAAATACTAAGTTCCAAATTTCTAGATATCGCTCGTTCTCTCCACCAGGATACATTTCGCTTTCTGGGCTTGTCGTATCGTAAGCTTCACCACGGTCATAGAAGATTTCACTGTTTGGTCCACAAGGGCCTTCTCCTATATCCCAGAAGTTCCCTTCAATACGGATGATTCGTGATTCATCTAGCCCAATCACATCTTTCCATAGATTATAAGCATCGATATCTTCCGGGTGAATCGTCACATAAAGTAAATCTGGATCGAAACCAATCCAATCTTCATGCGTTAAAAATTCCCAGGCACGAATAATTGCTTCTTTTTTAAAATAGTCACCGATTGAAAAGTTCCCTAACATTTCAAAGAAAGTATGGTGACGAGCTGTAAATCCAACATTCTCTATATCATTTGTACGGATTGCCTTTTGTGCATTAACGATTCTCGGTTTTGTAGGCACTGTACGACCATCAAAATATTTTTTTAAAGTTGCGACACCTGAATTAATCCATAATAGTGAATCATCATCGACAGGTACTAGTGACGCACTTGGTTCTACCATATGATCATGTGACTTAAAATAATCTAAAAACATCTGACGAATTTCATTACCAGTTAACTTCTTCATCATTATCACTCCTGTTATTTTATAAAATAAAAAAATCGTCCCTTGTAAAAAAGGGACGATAGTTACCGCGGTACCACCCAGTTTATGACATAGTCATCACTTTAGCATTATTAGTATAACTGGAAAGTAGCACATAGACGGGGTCTCATTGCTTGCACCAACCGCAATGTCTCTAAAAAAACAATCCGTATATTTAAAATTCCAGTAAATTTAAATCAATTATAAAATCTTAAGGTTTAAGTGTCAAACAAATTCATACGGGGTAATACCCTCCATGCCAATCATTGGATCTACTAATTCTTTGTTGACGACTTCTTCCGTTAGATAGTCTGGCAAGGCTGTCGGTTGTAAAAAGGTTTTACAATACGTTCTTAGAAATTCCTCTAACATCGTATTTCTTTCTATTCCTTCTCTATTAATTGCACTGTAAAAAGCATTAGGGTCCCCACATAAGACCAAGGACTCCTTTGCACGTGTAATACCTGTATATACAATGTTCCTCAACAACATATGGTAATAACTAGAGACGATAGGCATAATGACAATAGGATATTCACTACCCTGTGCTTTGTGAATACTCGTACAGTAGGCATGTGAAAGCTCCATCAAATCTTTTCTTTCATAGGAGATATGTCCAGTTTCAAATTCAACGACAATTTTGTCCTTGTCAGTTTCGCCGTCGGATTTTAAAAAGATGTTGGAAATTATGCCAGAATCACCATTAAATACATTATCTTCTGTTCGATTAACAAGTTGAATGACCTTATCACCTTTACGAAATACTTTATCACCAAATTCTATTTCGGTTTTGTCGTCACCTTCAGGATTTAGAATACCTTGGAGTAGTTGATTAAGGGTATTAATGCCTGCAGGTCCTCTGTAAATCGGGGCAAGTACCTGAATATCTCTCATGTCATAACCCTTTTCAACAGCTCTTGTAGCGACCTTATCTACTACTTCTACAATTTGGTTCGCATTTGCAGGGAAAAACACCCTGTCTTTAAACTTATCTGTGATATTCATAGGATTACCATTAGCAATATCGTATGCAAGACTAACGATAGACGAACCTTCGCCTTGACGGTAAACTGTGTCGAGAATTGTCGTATTTATAACATTAGACTTAATTAAATCTTTAAATACTCGACCAGGACCAACTGACGGTAATTGGTCACTGTCTCCTACAAAAACGAGTCTGGTATGTGGCATTACATTTTGCATCAACTGATAAAATAACCATGTATCGACCATGGACATTTCATCAATAATTATTAATTCTGCATCAATCTCATTATCTAAAATCTCGTCAGCTTCAGTATCTTGACCCCAGCCGATCATCCTGTGAATCGTCTTCGCTTCTATACCTGAAGTATCCGCCATCCGCTTCGCTGCACGACCTGTTGGTGCCGCAAGTTTAATAGGATATTCCCCATCTTCATATTCACTGAAATTTTTATAGTCATACATTTCCTTATACAGGGCGATAATCCCTTTAACTATTGTTGTTTTACCAGTACCCGGTCCCCCCGTAATTATCGAAACCTTTTCAGTGATTGAATTTAATATCGATGTTCGCTGTTTGTCACTATAATTTATATCGAATGATTTTTCGATTTCTTTAATGGTATGTCTAGCTTCATCCACATCAATCTCATCGATTTTAAAATCCATAATATGAGAAAGCTTATTCGCTGCTTTATACTCAGAATGATAGATATTCGGCATAGTGACACGTTGATCTTTTAAGATTAGCTTCTTGTTTAAAGCTAAGGTCTCAAGCGCCACATCAATATCACTCTTGGTAAAGTAATTTTTTGATGTATTTAAGAGTGTTAGGGTTTTATCTTGTATTAAATCAACAGTCGTATAAGTGTGACCGACCGCATTGATTTCATCGCTAATCGTATACATGACACCAGCAACCAAGCGCTCTGGATCATCCGCATTAATACCTGAATTCAATGCGATTTGGTCAGCCTTTTTAAAACCTATGCCAAAGATATCACTGACGAGTTGATAAGGGTGATTTCTCAATATATTTAAAGTATCACTCTTATATGTATCAATAATTTTAGAACGCTTAGATGGTTCTATATTTAAATTAATCATCAACAAATAAGCTTCATCTGATAGGTTAGACTGTCTAACAGTATCAGTTATCATCTGTCTTTTTTGTTTTGTTAAACCCTTAACCTTATTTAGAGCATCGTCATCATTTGTAATGATACTAATGGCTTCTAAACCAAGCGTTTCAACAATTTTTTCTGCTGTTTTAGTTCCTACACCAGGAAACTTATCACTAGAGAAGTATTGAATCAGCCCTTCATTAGTATCTGGAATTTCCTTATGAAAACTATCTGCTGCAAATTGCTCACCAAATCTTTGGTGGCTTGTTACCTTACCAACAAAACGGTAACTTTCACCTTCTTCAATTTCATGAAAGAATCCAGTGACTATACCATCATCACGGAACTTAGTATTTGTCTTTGTAATATTAACTTTCAATACATGAAACCGCGAATCTTCGCTCATGAAGATAACGCGGTCCACATCACCGATAATATAAAGTTCGTCATATATTGAAGTTTGTCCGTGATCAGCCATAGAATCTACTCCAACTCATTAAATTTTTTTAAGGCGTGATGACTTAGATGATGATCTGCTTGAATTTCAGTCGCCTTCTTAAAATGTTCAGTTGCCTTACTCTTATCCTCAGTTAGCATGTATATTGCAAGTCCTAGATTATATTCAGCATCTGCATGATCGATTTTTTCTGTCACTGCAGATAATAGTTTAACCGCAGGTACATATTGTTCGACTTGACACAATGCTAAACCATAGTTAAACAATAAATCTGTGTCATCTGGCATGCTTTGATATGCTTTTTCAAAAAATGGGATGCTCATTTTAATTTCACCGGTATTGACGTGTGTGCGACCTAGCATGAAATTTAAATCTCCATCATCCATTTTACTACCATAAGCAGTTAAATAAACTGTTCTTGCTTCATTATAACGCTCAGCATCAAAATATAAATTACCAAGCGTATATAAGGCACTAAAACTATCTGGATTAATCACTAGTGCTTGTTGTAAAAAACGTTCTGCTTCTTCTATTTTACCTATAGTTGACAAAACAACGGCACCGTTTATATAGTGTGTGTCTTCTTTTGGAGATTCATCTATCGCTTTAAAAATTTCTTCTAAAGCTGCTTCATAGTCCCCTTTTTCAATGAGCGTCTTATATGCAAACATTAAGCCAGATACTCCAATCTCTCATCATTTCTATATACTGAATCAATCGTCGCCCCGCCAATTACAGTATCACCGTCATAGAGTACAACTGCTTGACCTGGTGTGACAGCATTTGCTGAATCGTAAGTGACCTCTATCTGATCGTCGCCCATCACTCTAACAGTTACCGGCACATCTTTTTGTCTATAGCGGAATTTCGCTGTTGCTTCAAAAGTATCTTCAACTGGGTTTATAAAGTTCACTTCACTTGCAAGTAGTCTCGTTGAAGTTAAGGCATTCGACCCATCACCTTGTACAACGTACAATTCGTTTGTTTCTAGGTTTTTACCTGCAACAAAATAGGGCCCACCATCTCCACCAATACCAAGACCTTGTCTTTGTCCTATAGTGTAGTACATTAAGCCATCATGACGTCCTTTATCTTCACCAGTTTCTAAGTTAATCATTCTTCCCGGATTTGCTGGTAAATAGTTACTTAAAAATTGTTTAAAGTCTCTTTCTCCGATAAAACATATCCCTGTTGAATCTTTCTTATCTTTAGTTGCTAGATCGTATTGATGTGCTAATTCACGCACTTCTTTTTTCTCAAGGTGACCGAGTGGAAACATCACTTTAGAAAGTTGTTCTTTAGATAATTGATTCAAGAAATAAGTTTGATCTTTATTATTATCTACCCCACGAAGCATACGTACATTTTCACCATCATGCTCAACTCTAGCATAATGACCAGTTGCTACATAATCTGCTCCAAGTTTCATTGCATGGTCTAAGAATGCTTTAAATTTAATTTCTTTGTTACACATCACATCTGGATTAGGTGTACGTCCTTTTTTATATTCGTCGAGGAAATACTGGAATACACGGTCGTAATATTCCTTTTCAAAGTTAACAGAGTAGTATGGTATACCGATTTCTTCGGCAACCAACCTCACATCTTCGTAGTCCTCAGTTGCTGTACATACACCAAACTCATCTGTATCATCCCAATTTTTCATAAAAATACCGATCACGTTATAGCCTTGTTCCAATAAGAGTTTCGCTGTGACTGAAGAGTCTACACCACCGCTCATACCAACGACTACAGTTGTGTCATTATTAGACATTTGTAAATCTTCCTTTCTTTTTCTTTAGCTTAAATAAAGCCGTTTTCATTTAAATTATTATATATTTTACTTAAAGCGCTCGAGACTGTTTTTATATCTGAGGGGGATAGTTGTTCTGAGAAACTAAAACGTAAAGAATGCTTGCTACGGTCTTTGTCGTACATGGCTGTAATAACATGTGAGGGGACGACTGTACCCGCATTACAAGCTGAGCCACCAGAGGCATATACACCTTTCATATCTAAGGCAGTTAACAAGTATTCCGATTCACTCCACGGGAAATATAAATTCAATATATGTCCTGTCTGATTAGAAATGTCTCCATTGATTTCAAATGGCACCTTATCATCTTCTAGTGACTTAATGAATGAATCTTTTAATAGATTAAGTTGCTCTGTATTTCTCTCTCTATTTTCAGCTGCCTTTTCTACCGCTAAACTCATTGCATAAGCATATAAAGTATTTTCGGTACCCGCTCGACGTTCCCTTTCCTGGGAGCCACCAGTAATCATGCGTTTAATATGTGTATTGTTTTTCACATATAAGACACCTATACCTTTAGGCGCATTTAATTTATGTCCACTTAAGGTGAGGAAGTCACAAGATAATGCCTTAACATCAATAGGTAGTTGCTTAAATGCTTGGACTGCATCAATGTGGAAAAGAGCATCAGTTTCATTCAAGACATTCGCGATCGCTTCAACAGGTTGAATCGTACCTGTTTCGTTGTTTACCATGATTATCGAGACGAGCTTTGTTTCTGGTCTAAGTGCGGCCTTTAGCTCATCGACATCTATTAAACCTGTCTCGTTGACATTCAAATAAGTAATATCAACATTCTCTTTTATATCATCAAAAGTTTCCTTAACAGAAGCATGTTCAACGTTCGTTGTAATAATATGAGGTTTTTCATAAAAACCACTAATCCCACGAATGACAAAATTATTCGCCTCCGTGGCACTCCCCGTAAAGACAATTTCGTCAGCTCTAGCATTTAGATGTTTGGCAACTCGTTGTCGTGATTGTTCATAAAAAGCTTTCGCTTCTTTACCAATCCGATGAATACTTGATGGATTTCCAAACTTATCCGCATTATTTAGCATCTCTTGTAATATTGATTCATCAATTGGTGTTGTCGCTGCATAATCTACATAAATTGACATACTATCCCTCTTATCTCATACATAATTCTTATAGATTTTATCATGTTCGAGCAGATATTTATACTTTTCTGTTTGGATATAAGAAAATGTAATAAATAATATAAATTCATGGAGGTTCACAAATGTCGAAAAACATTAATATATCTGTATTAAATTTAGTTCCTGTAAGAGAAGGTTCTAATGCTACAGGTGCTTTTGAAGATATGATTACTTTAGCTAAACATGTGGATAAAACAGCCTATCAAAGATACTGGATTTCAGAACATCATAATATGAGATCTCTTGCATCCAGTGCGACTAGACAACTCATCCAACATATCTTACAAAATACTGATGAGATTAGAGTAGGATCTGGAGGGGTCATGCTACCTAACCACTCTCCTTATATTGTTGCAGAGGAGTTCGGTACACTCCATGCAATTTTTGGTGATCGTTTAGACTTAGGGCTTGGTCGTGCACCAGGTACAGATATGTTAACTGCTAATGCAATTAGACGCAGTAATCACGAAGGTGTATTTTCATTTAAAGATGAAATAGAAGAGCTCCGTCGTTACCTAGCGGATAACGGGGCTGCCTTAGTTGCATATCCAGGTGAAGGATCAAACGTCCCCTTATATGTATTGGGCTCTTCAACAGACTCTGCCCACATTGCGGCGAAACTCGGCTTACCTTATGCCTTTGCTTCACACTTTGCACCTGCTCAGATGAATGAAGCCTTTATTATATATGAAAATAATTTTGTGCCGAGTGCCCAACTCGACAAACCGTATAAAATGGCATCAGTTAATGCTATTTTAGCTGAAACGACGTCTCAAGCAGAGCATCTAGCAACGACACATTACCAAACTATTATTGGACTAATTAGAAATAAAAGAGAACAACTTCAACCACCTGTTGATTCCATGGAAGGATTATGGACACCAATGGAAGAAAATACGATTAAGCAGCAGTTCCCAATTCAGTTCTTAGGTGACAAGGCGGACGCGATGGCGAGTTTAGAAAAATTCCAAGAGAAATATAATGTAGATGAGTTGATTGTTGCTTCGTATATTTATGATATGGATGCATTATTAAAATCCTACGACCTGTTTGCTGAGGTTGCAAGCGAATATAACAAACTTTAATAAAAGACAAATGTGCACCTGATTTTAAGTCAGGTGCACATTTTTTATTTCTGATAGACATTCACAATTCTATGCTCACAGGAGTGAATAGTTTGTAGGTGTTTTAAAACAGCCCTTGTATCATTTTCTTCAACTAATGTTAGAACTGTCGGCCCTGCGCCACTGATTACTGTGGCTAAGGCACCATTTTTGAGTGCCATTTCCTTAATTTCTTCAAATTCCTGAATTAATGGTTGTCTATAGGGTTCATGAAAGCTATCTTTCATCATTAAATGACCCATTAACTGATAATCTTGGTTTTGTAGTGCGAGAATCATCACATTGGCAAGGGCATTTTGCGCCACTGCCTCTACTCTTGTATAGGCATTTGGTAATACTTCTCTAGCCTCAATAGTATTAATCTCATAATCCGGCACACTAATAATTATTCCAAGTTCCCCAATATCGATATGATAATAATACAATTCATTATTTAAGTAGTAGCCCACAAAAGCACCGCCCGTTATACATGGGCCCACATTATCTGGGTGTCCCTCTATCTGACAGCCGATTAGTACTTTTTCGTGGTCACTTAAATTTAAGTCTAAATAATGATTTGCAATTTCTATTCCTGCAACTATTGCACTAGAAGAAGATCCTAAGCCATGTGAAAGTGGAATATCACTATCCATAATCATATGGATTGGTGGCAATGTTCGCTTATAATCTTTCGCTATTTTTAATGCAGTTTCAAAGACTAGATTGGTCTCATCAGATGGCAATACTTCTAGTTCTTTAGATTTAAATTCCACTTTAAACGCATCTGCTAAAGTGGTTTCAATAGTTAAAAACAGATCAACTGCAACACCGATTGAGTCAAAGCCGAGTCCTAAGTTAGCACTTGATGCGGGTACTTTGAATGATAACTCGCTCATATTATTGACCTAAACTCTCAATATAATCAACAATCGCTTGTTCATCTAATGGTAGTTTCTTCGGTTTTTCCATAGCTGTATCAATCGCTGTATCTGGGTCTTTAAGTCCGTTTCCTGTAAGTACAGTAACGACTGTTGTGCCTTTTTCAATTGACCCGTTATTCACTGATTTTATGACACCTGCAAGAGAAGCTGCGGACCCTGGTTCACAAAAGACACCTTCAGTTTGTGCAACTAATTTATAAGCGGATAAAATTTCATCATCTGTTACAGCATCAATTTTACCTTTTGATTCATCTCTCGCTTTTTCAGCCTTAGTCCAGGAAGCTGGATTACCGATACGAATCGCTGTACCAATTGTTTCTGGATTTTCAATAACTTTCCCTTTAACAATTGCAGCTGACCCTTCTGCTTCAAAGCCAAACATCTTTGGTAAACCAGATTGTTTTTGTTCATGGTATTCTTTAAATCCTTTCCAATAAGCAGCAATATTAGCTGCATTACCGACCGGAATTGCTAAATAATCTGGTGCTTTCCCTAATTCATCAACCACTTCAAAAGCTGCAGTCTTTTGACATTCAATACGGTATGGATTCAAGGAGTTTACTAATTCTACACCCTCATTTTTCAGAGCGATCTTACGCACAATTTTTAAGGCGTCGTCGAAATTACCATCAATAGATACCGTTTTCGCACCAGCCATCATCGCTTGTGATATTTTCCCTGCTGCTACCTTACCTTCAGGTAACACAACAATTGCATTAAGTCCTGCCCGAGCTGCATAGGCTGCAGCTGAAGCTGAAGTATTTCCTGTAGACGCACAGATTACAGTGTGTGCACCCTCTTCTTTAGCTTTTGCAACTGCAAGTACCATACCTCTATCTTTAAATGATCCTGTAGGATTCAAACCTTCGAATTTAGCATATAAATCGATGCCTAAAGTATCGGAAACTTTTTCTAATTTTACTAAAGGCGTGTTACCTTCAAATAAAGTGAGTTGAGGTGTCTGTTCTGTAATTGGTAAATATGCTCCGAATGCTTTAATTAGACCTTGCCATGCCATTATAAATCAGCCCCTAATATTTGGTATGAAACTTTTAATGTTAACTTGTTTGTAACTGTTATAAAAGATGATTCATCATCAACTGTTAAAATACAAACAGAGTTTTTATCATCTAAAATCTCATATGAAACGTTTTCACCATCTAGAACATTTTGAACTGTCTTAATGTCTTCACTAAAACGAATGTAATAATCTGCTTCAACTATGCTATTATTAATAACAGCAGTCGTTGTAGGTAAAGTTAATTGATTCACATCGATATTAAAGACGTTAATCATGTCACTTAGAACTGCTGAGGCCGTCTCTAAACTCCCTGCACCTGGTCCATAAAACATTGCTTCACCGATGCCATTACCTGTAATGTACACTGCATTTTTTTCATTTTTAACACTGCTCAGTTGATGGTTATTTGATATCAGTATTGGTGAAACAGATAAGTGATAAACCTCATTTACCGCTTCAGCTACCCCAAGTAACTTTAAAGTAAAGCCATTAGATTTAGCGATGTTAACATCTTTAATATCCACACCAGATATACCAGACATTGTGACTTGATTGAAGTCAAATTTCTTATGAAAGGCTAGTCTTGCTAACAATAAGATTTTTCTTCCGGCATCTATACCTTCAACATCTGCTGTAGGATCTGCTTCTGCATATCCAATATCTTGAGCTGTAGAAAGGGCTAATTCATAATCCCAACCCTCGTCTCTCATCTTAGTTAACATATAGTTTGTCGTACCGTTTAAAATTCCCATTACTTTATTAACTTTGTTACTGTTCAAGTTATATTTCATACTATTGATAATTGGAATACCACCAGCTACTGCCGCTTCATAAAGAATCTTAGTATTCGCTTCTATAGCTTTTTCCTCAAGTTCATCTATGTGTATTGCCAACATATCCTTATTCGCAGTGACGACAGGTATGCCTAATTCTAAAATCTGTAGTAAAAGGTCTTTAGTATCATCGATACCACCCATCACTTCAACGACTAAATCAATGTTATCTAAACTAATTTCTTCAATATTATCGGTCACATGAATGTCTGATACATCTACGTCTCTTACTTTTTTCGTATCAGACACTAAAATGTGTGTAATGGTAAAGGTAAGACCTGTTGTTTCTTTAATCAAGTCTTCATTTTCTCTGAATAGTTTGATCACACCACTACCAACGGTGCCCATTCCAAGTAAGGCAATTTTCTTTTCCATAATGACCTCCAATAATCTATTATAGATTCTCATATTAGATGCGTTTTGAAAAAATTTCAAGACATTATTCAGAAAACTCTACACTTTTCTAAACTTTTCTTGTAATATAATAAACTAATTAAAATATATAAAAAAAGGTGTTAATTATGAAAGTAGCTAAATTCGGTGGTAGTTCCTTATCAAATGCAAGTCAAATAAAAAAAGTTGCAGCAATCGTTAAAGAAGACCCTGACATTAAAACCATTGTTGTTAGTGCGCCTGGTAAACGTTTTGATGATGACGTTAAAGTCACAGATCTACTTATTGCACTTTATACGAATAAGGTCGCAAATATGGATACTTCTAAGATAATAGATGAGATTATGGATCGTTATCGTTCAATCGCAGAAGAACTCTCACTAGAGTCAAAGATAGTGGAAAGTTTTGAAACAATCTTAAATGACCGTTTAGACAATATAGAAGAACAAGCATATTTACTCGATGCACTGAAATCATCTGGTGAAGATTTCAATGCTCAATTAATTAGTACATACCTCAATACGCTCGGCTTATCGAGTAAGTACGTCTCCCCAAAAGAAGCGGGTATAATCGTTTCAAATACACCTGCTAACGCACGCTTACTAAAATCATCTTATGATGAAATTAAAAAACTTAAAGACTATGAGGAAGATGTCTTAGTTATTCCAGGATTCTTTGGCTATTCAGAATATGATGACATCATCACTTTTGCCAGAGGTGGATCAGATATAACTGGTGCGATTATTGCACGAGGTATATCTGCAGATATTTATGAGAACTATACGGATGAGTCTTATATTTTTGCAGCACACCCAGGTATTATAGATAATCCTTATAAGATTAAAGAAATCACTTATAAAGAAATGCGAGAATTAGCCTATGCAGGTTTTGGTATCTTCCATGATGAAGCGCTTGAGCCGCTCTATCAGGAAAAAATACCTGTCATGATTAGAAATACAAATGATCCAACTGTTGAAGGAACGAAAATCGTTGCCGAAAGAGCTTTAGATCCAAAAGTTCCGATAATTGGTTTTTCATGTGATGAAGGTTTTATTTCTATAAACTTACACAAGTATCTTTTAAACAAGGAAGTCGGATTTACAAAGCGAATTTTACAAATACTTGAGGATTACAACATATCTTATGAGCATATGCCTTCAGGAATTGATGATATTTCTATCATCATACGTTCCAATCAATTTACAGGTAACGACAATTTAGAACGTGTCATTAAAGATATCGACACACAACTAGAGCCTGAATGGATTGAAGTTGAAGATAACCTTAGCCTCTTATTCATTGTCGGACTTGGTATGGCTCGGCAGGTCGGAACCGTTCAGCGAGTGACTACCGCACTTGCTGACAACAATATAAATATACGTATGATGAATCAAGGTTCGACTGAATATAGTATGATGTTTGCCATACAATCACAGGATCATGTCCCTGCGATTAAAGCATTATTCAATCAGTTTTTCTAAGTCCTATACTTTAACTATTACTTTAGTTTATTCTATAATAGACTTAAGCGTTTTTTCATATAGGAGTGATGGTTTATGAGTCTGCAAACCCGTGTGTCATACATTAATCGCTACAGAGAAATTGCCATTGCAATTTCAAAAAGTGGCTTTGGTTATATCATTGAGGAGCTCGGCCTAGATAAGGTAATTTCCCTACCAAAAAGATTACTAATTCGTCAAAAAGATGATGAAGTTCAAGAATTAACCTATGCAGAGAGAATTCGCTTGTTTATCGAATCGATGGGGACCACCTTTATTAAGCTAGGTCAAATTGCTTCTACACGTGGTGACTTACTCCCACCAGAGCTCATTAAAGAACTTGAAAAATTACAGAGTCACGTGCCAAGTTTTCCGAGTGACAAGGTGAAGACGATAATTGAAGATGCACTCGGCGCTCCAATGGATGAAATATTTATGATTTTTGATGAAGATCCAGTCGGGTCTGCCTCAATTGGTCAAGTTCACCGGGCAATGTTATTAAGTGGTGAAGATGTTGCAGTTAAGGTGCAACGACCGAATATTGAAAAGACCGTCCGCACAGACCTTGAAATTCTCAGGCATTTAGCAACACTTGCTGAGTCAAATCTTGAGTGGGCAAGAAACTATCAAGTAACCGATATGATCGATGAATTTTCAACTGCTTTAATCAATGAATTAGATTATACGATTGAAGCGAGAAATATGGAACGCATTAGTAAAACTCATAAGCATGACAGTCGTGTAATCATCCCTAGTATTCATTGGGATTATACGACTAAAGAAGTTTTAATGATGGACTTTATAAAAGGCACACCGATAAACCAATTCGACAAGCTCGATGCATTAAATATTGACCGAAGTAAGGTGGCGGACACACTAGCTAAGTCAATTTTCAAACAAATATTTGAAGATGGCTATTTTCACGGTGATCCGCACCCAGGTAATGTCAGTGTGTTAAATGATGGTAGCCTCGTCTTTTTAGACTTTGGAATGGTTGGTCGCTTGACGAGTGATTTAAAAAATAACTTCGGTTCTTTACTGATTTCATTAATGAAAAAAGATGCATCAGGTGTTGTTAAATCTATCGTAAAAATGGGAGTTGTCCCAGCTGATGTTTCTATGAAGAAATTAAATCGTGAAGCAGAAATCATGCGAGATAAATACTATGATGTTCCCTTATCCCAATTAAATTTCTCAGATGCAGTCAATGATCTATTTGGCATTGCAAATAAGTATAAAATTAAGTTACCTCAAGACTTCACAATACTAGCGAAAACACTCTTAACTTTAGAAGGTGTCGTCAGTAAGCTAGATCCAGACTTTAGTATTATGGACGTTGCTGAACCGTTTGGTAAGGCCTTATTACTTGAAAGATATAATCCTAAAAACTTAATAGACTTTCAAGTCGATGAGCTTCAGCAAATTGGTACAGAACTTAGAGATGTAACTTCTAATGTGCACCAGTTCTCTAAGGGTTTAAAAAATTCTAATTTACCGATTGAAATTGATGTTAAAGGACGTTCCCAATTTTCAAAACATTTAGATAGAGTCATAAACCGACTTAGTTTCTCTATTGTTTTACTTGCCTTTAGTATTATTATGGTTGGCCTTATAGTCGGCTCAGCTATACTCGGTGAAGGTAGTATTATTTTTAGAATACCTATCATTGAAATCGCAGCAATTTTTGCAATGGGCATGTTTATTTGGCTACTCTGGTCAATCGTTAAATCAGGTAGGTTCTAAAGAATAGGTATATAAAAATGGCCGTTAGATTATTTAATCTAACGGCCACTAATATTTAAATATACCTAGATATAAAACATATATCCATCAAATTCATCTGTATCATTGTCGATAATATCGTGTAAGGTCGTGTGATCTAAAACATCGTTAACAGCATTACCAATACGTTTCCACAGGAAACTTTCATTTTTACTTTCATGATCATCGGCATCAACTACCATGACATTTTCTTCTACTGCAGAGAACACTTGTCCTACTGTTATTTCTTCTGGTGGATAATTTAGTTCATATCCCCCATACGCACCTCTTGTACTTTTAACTAAGCCATCTTTCTTTAAGTTAGCAACAATCTGTTCTAGATATAAATCACTGATATCTCTTTCTGTTGCTACTGATTTGACACTACGTTTTTTTATGCCGTAATCTTTCGCTAATGTCAGCATAAAATATAATCCATATCTACCTTTAGTGGATATTTTCATTGTTACACCTCTAAAATTTAAGTTCATAAAGAATTTATATTATAATTAAATATAACATATCTTTAAAGTAAGGTGAAAAACTATGAATAACCAACCGTTAAGCTATCGAATGCGCCCACAGAATATTGATGAAGTCTTGGGTCAGAACCACCTTGTCGGTCGGGGTGGTATTATTAGACGTATGGTCGACGCAAAAAGACTGTCATCAATGATTTTATACGGCCCACCGGGTATTGGTAAGACTAGCATCGCAAGTGCCATTGCTGGTTCAACTAAATATAAATTCCGCACTTTAAATGCAGTGACGGATACTAAGAAAGATATGCAGATTGTTGCAGAAGAAGGAAAAATGAGCGGTAGTGTCATCTTACTCTTAGATGAAATCCATAGGTTGGATAAGGCTAAACAAGATTTTCTCTTACCACATTTAGAGAAAGGTACGATTATTTTAATTGGAGCGACCACATCCAACCCCTACCATGCAATCAATCCTGCCATTCGCTCAAGAACTCAAATTTTTGAACTAAATCCATTAGAAACAGAAGATATTAAATCCGCAATCCAGAGAGCACTTAACGATAGTGAACGTGGCTTGGCTGATTTAAATATAACAATTGAAGACGATGCAATTGAACACTTTGTTTCCTCTTCACATGGTGATGTAAGAAGTGCTTTAAATGCCCTAGAACTTGCTGCCTTAAGTTCTAACAAAGAAGATGGTACTGTTAATATCACCTTGCAAGATGCCTTAGATTGTATGCAAAAATCAGCATTCTTACACGATAAAGACGGTGACATGCATTATGATATAATGAGCGCCTTACAGAAATCTATTCGTGGTAGCGATGTCGATGCAGCGTTGCACTACCTAGCACGTTTAATTGAAGCTGGTGATTTGGTTACAATTGCAAGACGTATACTCGTCATTGCTTATGAAGATATTTCCCTTGCAAATCCAAACATCGCATCAAGAACTCTTGATGCGATAATTGCTGCAGAACGACTAGGTTTTCCAGAAGCACGTATTCCTTTGTCACAAGCTGTAATTGAGCTCGCCTTAACACCTAAATCAAATACAGCAATTACAAGTATTGATCAGGCATTATCTGACGTACGTAAAGGAAAAACAGGTGCAATACCTCGTCATCTAAGGGATGGACATTATAAAGGTGCTAAGGAATTAGGTAATGCCATTGGCTACAAATACCCACATGATTATCCTAACCATGTTGTTAGTCAACAATATCTACCTGATGCGATTAAGAAAAAGAGATATTATAAAGATGATGGCATTAGTAAGTACGAGCAAACTTTAACTGAAACCTATCACAAACTTAAAAATTTAAATAAATAAAGCAGTGTGGAAAATCCACACTGCTTTTTCTCATAAAAAATAACCACCAAGAAAACTTGGTGGCTACCGAAATACCCAACATGAGCCGTGTGTTATTGTTGATTATTTTGGCCTGCTATTTGCAGGTGGGTGCCCTGTTCCCGACTCCAAACGTCCTATTACGTTCATAGGCATGTTTTTCGAAGGAAAACCAATTAGGCTCCCGTTTAAAAAGGTGTTAGGTCAAAATATAATTCAACACGTCACGAACTCTTCAGGAATTTCTATTAATATAATAATACCACAAAATATATAGAAGTAAACTAAAAAGTCTGAAAGCGCTTTAAAATACTTGGCAAACATCTATATGACAGTCTTCACAATTGATCATATGTCGTAGTTTTTCGATGTTATGTATTGTAATTACTTTATTTTCTATTGTAATCAATTCCTGCTGAATTAATTCTCTCAATAATCTATTGACGACCTCTCTAGAGGTGCCACACATTTGCCCCATCTCTTGGTTCGTAATCTTTGTTTTAATTACAATCCCTTTTGCAGTCTCTTCACCAAATGAATTGGATAAGCGAATTAAAGTTGAACAAAGTGCCCCAATTTTACCGTACATGATATTGTCTCGCATTTTAGTAATTGAGCGTTGTCGATCAATCTCTACCCAGTGCATCCACTCTGTTTTTATATCTTCATTTTCTAATATTAGTGTCTCAAATCTCTTTCTAGAAATCTTATAGATTTCTGTATTTACTTTTGCCTTAGCGTAAGTTGCATGAACTTTAGGTCCACAAAAGAGTGTTACAGCAC
Source organism: Jeotgalicoccus sp. ATCC 8456 (assembly GCF_016313225.1). NCBI lineage: Bacteria > Bacillati > Bacillota > Bacilli > Caryophanales > Staphylococcaceae > Jeotgalicoccus > Jeotgalicoccus sp. ATCC 8456. Next base: position 501,244 of record NZ_CP066224.1, read on the forward strand.
CAAATATGCCTTTTTCACTAATTAAATTTGTGGCCAATTCAACACCTTCTGGTTGCATACGACTAATAAATACTTGTCCTTTTTTTATGGTGTATATGTAGGTTGTTTCATCACCTGGATGATAAATATAATCACCTTTGTGAAAGCTCATTTTTGAGCCGTGAGTTTCTATAAGACTAATGAGTTGGTCAGGATAAAAAATTGTATTGTTCATCATAATTTAACCTCCAGTCATTTGAGTAAATTTTATCATAAAGTGTGACAAATATCACTTTTTTCTGAGGCCTACTCGCTTACAATTTATGTATAGAAAACATTCGTAAAGAAGGTGAAAGTATGACTGAGAAGAAAAATTTAGACAAAAAGAACGAAGAAGATAGCCATCACAATATGGATTTAAGAGGCACATTTATGATGGTACTTTTTCTAGGGGGTTTAATGTTACTCAGTTGGTTCGGTGCATTTATTTTATTCATGGAAAGGATGTAGGTTAACACATGCATAAGTTTGAGAAAATTTGGATTACGCTTGGGACCAGTTCTCTTGCGCTATTTTTAATTATTTTAGGTATATCTGCAGTCCATGGTGGGCACACACCTGCAGCAAGTGGTATTGAAACTATAAATCCTGAACATGTCAGAGATGATGAGCGATTTAAAGAGCCCGGACTCGTTGAGGCAACTTCTGGAGATCATGATTACGATTTATACTTTGTTGCGAGTGCTTTTATGTATGAACCAGGTGAAGTTGAAATTCCTGTGGGTTCCAAAGTTAAAGTGCATGTCACAAGTCCAGATGTTGTACACGGCTTTCAAGTCGTTGGTACAAATATCAATATGATGGCTGAACCTGGTCTAATTTCAACATATGATATGACCTTTGATGAGCCTGGTGAACATCTAATACTCTGTAACGAATATTGTGGTGTCGGTCATGCTGATATGACATCTAAATTAAAAATCGTAGATGGAGGTACAACGAATGACTAATTTCACAACTGATCGAATGTTTGCACCACACACTAAGGTCGATTCTAAAGATAGTAAACTTGTTTTAGCAAACATGTTTTGGGTTGCATTCGCCCTACTTATCGGTGGATCTGCTGGTCTCCTGCAGACCTTAGTACGTTCAGGTCAATTCGAATTACCTTTTGGTATCGGTTATTATCAACTTTTAACATTACACGGTGTTATCCTTGCCTTAGTTATGACATTTTTCTTTATAATGGGCTTCCAAATTGCTGCGCTTTCAAGAACTGCAGGTCCGTTAAACAATAAAGAACGTCGACTCGGTTGGATTGGCTTTTGGGTAATGACTGTTGGTACGCTTATGGCCGCGGTGATGATTGCGACTAATGAAGCTTCAGTTTTATATACTTTTTATGCACCGCTACAAGCACATGTTATTTTCTATATTGGTTTAACACTAGTTATTGTTGGTACATGGTTGTCTGCTTTAGGCCAAATGATGCGTTACTTCCGTTGGCGTAAAGAGAATAAAGGACAAAAGACACCTTTACTTAGCTACATGACAGCTGTAAATAACTTAATGTGGTATGTCTGTACTATAGGTGTCGCATCAACAGTACTCTTCCAATTTATTCCTTGGTCCGTTGGTTGGGTTGAGACAATAAATATTACACTAAGTCGTACTTTATTCTGGTATTTTGGTCATGCCTTAGTTTACTTCTGGCTCTTACCGGCTTACATGGTATGGTATGCAGTAATGCCAAAAATATTAGGTACAAAAGGATTCTCAGATAAACTTGCGCGTCTTGCTTTTGTATTATTCTTATTCTTTAGTATCCCAGTTGGTATTCACCACCAACTCGTTGATCCAGGTATTGATGCATTTTGGAAAGGGCTACAAGTTGTTCTAACTTTCATGGTTATTATACCATCCTTAATGACTGCCTTTAGTATGTTTGCTGTTTTTGAAACATATGGACGTAACAAAGGCGCCACTGGTTTATTAGATTGGTTTAAAAAATTACCTTGGTCAGATGCGCGATTTGTGCTGGTATTTATAGGTATGCTCTTCTTCGTTCCAGGTGGACTTGGTGGTATTATTAATGCATCTGGTCAAATGAACCAATTGGTACACAATACGATTTGGATTGTGGGTCACTTCCACATCACAGTAGGTGCTCCTGTCGTACTCACCTACTTCGCAGCAATGTTATTTTTACTTCCACATATTACAGGACATAAAATCGACCGTATTGCGAACAGACTGGGACTGATGCTCGCTTACACATGGGCACTAGGTATGGGTATCATGTCAGCAGCCATGCATTTTGCAGGGTTAAGAGGGGCACCACGTCGTTCAACCTTCTCTGAATACGGCGGTGCGCCAGTCGCAGAAGAATGGATTACTTATCAGGTTATGCAAGCCGTGGGGGGTTCTTTCTTATTCATCGCAATTATTATCGCTATATTAATGTTCCTGAAATTGATTACTGGACCAAAAACAGATGAAATCGAAGAATTTCCTGTCGCAGAATTCCTTGATCAGAATGATTCTCCAGTCAGATGGGTCGATAATTGGAGACTGCTCTTTATAATTACAGCCTTTTTAGTACTAATTGCCTACACGGTACCTATCACACAAATGTTTACTGAAAATATTCCAGGTGCTAAAGGCTTTAAGCTATGGTAGTAAAATAAAAATGGTGTGAACATCTTAAACAATTAGATGTTCACACCACTTTTTTTGCCTGATTATTTTTCATAAATAAACTTTAATTTTCTTTTAATCGACCTTTTGTAATGTAACGGAACATTGGTATAACTGATTGTATCAGTATGCCAACAATAACAAAACCAAACATCACACCAGAAAGTGTAATAATATAATATTCGAACTCTCCTAAGTCTTGCCAGAATGGTCTGTCAATAGTGTAGAAGTAATTACTGCCAATTAATTTATTTAATAAGTGTGCACTTGTCATATATACCATAAAACCTAATGCAGAAATTATTGCACCTTTGATATTTGGTACAAAGCCATAAATGGCATATCTGATATATGGATATACGATAATTAAACTATGCAGGATAAAGAATGTGACACCAAGCATGTGGAATGGTGATGAAATGCCTACAGGATAAATGAATGATGCATAGGCAAAAATTCCCCAATAAAAAATAATTTGATCCAACCAAGCTTTGTTTACAAAGAACTGAATGATAATCAAATAACAAACTAAGCGGCAAATATGCAATGGTAAGGACTCAGTTAATGAATAATCAGTGAATCCGACAAAGTAAATGACGCTCAGAACACGCTGTAAAACGGCAGATGACAATATAATCACCATTGCCTTTTTAGGTTCTTTTTTTACCCGCCATCTGTTCTCGATTAAAAATGCAATAACTAAAGCAAATCCAATCAAATAAATGATGTGCTCTAAACTGCCGAGTTCAATTGTCGCTGCATTTGGATCAACAAATGTTTGCATTCCCCGCCTCCATAATTTTAAAAATAGACTGAGATGAATTCATCTCAGTCTAAGTGTAAACAATTTTCGTCTTATTTGCCAATGTCTAAATCAATATTTAACTCTTTTAATTGAGCTTTAGAAACTTCAGAAGGTGCTTGCATCATTAAATCACTTGCATTTTGCGTCTTAGGAAAGGCAATAACATCTCTGATATTATCAGATCCTGTTAATAGCATTACAAAGCGGTCTAACCCATAAGCAATACCACCATGTGGTGGTGCACCATATTGGAAGGCTTCAATTAGGAAACCAAACTGTCTGTCTCTTTCCTCATCAGTAAATCCAAGTGCTTTAAACATTTTTTCTTGAAGACTTGAGTCTGAAATACGAATCGATCCACCACCGAGTTCATAGCCGTTTAAAACAATGTCGTAGGCGTTTGCTTTTACTTCTTCAGGTGCTGTTTCTAGTTTGTTAATATCTTCTTCTCTAGGTGAAGTAAATGGATGGTGGGCAGCAAAATAACGCTCAAGTTCTTCGTCGTATTCTAGTAATGGCCAGTCGGTTACCCAAATGAAATTAAATTGTTCTGGATCGATCAATCCTAAATCCTTACCTAATTTATTTCTTAAGTTTCCTAGGCTTGCATGTACAACAGATGTTTTATCTGCAACGAATAGAACAAGGTCATCAGTTTTAAGGTCAAGTTTTTTAAATAATTCCGCTTGACTTTCATCATCAAAGAATTTTGCAATTGGACCTTGTAGTCCTTCTTCACTGACCTTCAACCAAGCGAGACCCTTAGCACCGTAATTTTTAACGAAAGCTTCAAGCTTATCAATATCCTTACGTGAATAGTTTTTAGCTTGGCCTTCGAGTACTAAAGCATTCACCTTACCCCCGCTTTCCACTGCAGAAGAGAATACTTTAAAGTCTGATGTCTTAGCAAAATCACTAATATCTTGTAGTTCTAAAGCAAAACGTGTATCGGGTTTATCTACACCGTATCTCGCCATTGCTTCATCATAAGTGATTCGGCTAAATGGTGCAGGCACATCAATATTCTTAACCTTTTTCATAACAAACTGAATTAACCGTTCATTCATCTCAATCATATCTTCAATGTTAGTAAATGATTTTTCAATGTCTATCTGTGTAAATTCTGGCTGACGGTCTGCTCGTAAATCTTCATCTCTAAAACATTTAACGATCTGGTAATATCTTTCTAAACCAGACAGCATAAGTAGTTGCTTATAGATTTGTGGCGATTGTGGTAGTGCATAAAATTCTCCTGGATGTACTCTAGAAGGTACAAGATAGTCTCTCGCACCCTCAGGTGATGATTTAGATAAAACAGGTGTTTCAATATCCATGAAATCTTCTTTATCTAAGAAATCTCTGACAGCTTTATTAATTTTATATCTCGTACGTAAAATATTTTGTAGTTTTTGACGACGGAGGTCAATATAACGATATTTTAACCGTGTATCTTCATTTACCTTGTCTTCGCTCACTTGAAACGGTGGCGTCTTAGCTTTTGCTAAGATTTCAATGTCACTCGCTAAAATTTCAATGTCACCAGATGGAATATTTTTATTCACTTGAGATTCATCTCGTTTGATTACTTCACCATGAATACTCACCACATATTCTGTGCGGATTGTATCTGCAATCTTAAGCGCTTCAAGAGACACATCTGGGTTGAAGACGACCTGCACTTGTCCTTTTAAGTCACGCATATCAATAAAAATTAAGCCACCTAAATCACGACGCTTTTGTACCCATCCTTGTATATGAACCTGCTCACCAACCTTGTCTAAGGTCACTTCATTTGAAAATATTCTTGTCATTTATTGGTCCTCCAAAAATTGTATTAATTCGTCGAATTTCACATTTTTACTATCGCCAGTAGCCATTTCTTTGATATCAACCGCTTCACTACTTAACTCATCATCACCTAAGACGATGGTATAGCGTGCATTTTTTCGGTCTGCGTCTTTCATCTGTGCTTTCAGTTTACGATTTTCATAATCCATCTCTGCACTAATATTGTTTTTTCTAAGCTTGTGAAGTAAAGTACTTGCAACATCTCGCGCTTCATCAGTCATTGTACAAATATATAATTCAATGCCACTTTCATCTGGAATTGTGATACCTTCAGCTTCTAAGGCTAGGAGTAGACGTTCAATACTTAAGGCAAAGCCAATACCCGTTTTTTGTGGACCATCTAACAGCTCTAAGAGACCATTATAGCGACCGCCACCACATAAAGTTGTTATGGCTCCGAATCCTTCAGAATCACTCATTAACTCAAAGGCAGTGTGCGTGTAGTAATCTAATCCACGGACGAGATTATAATCTACTTCGTACTCGATATCTAAATCATCTAGTTTGTTTTTTACTGCCTCAAAGTATGCTTTTGATTCGTTATTTAGATAATCGTACATTCTGGGAGCAGTTTGAACAAGTTCATGGTCCTTATCCTTCTTACAGTCTAGAATGCGCATCGGATTGGTGTTAATTCTGCTTTGACAATCACTACAAAACTCACCAATTCTTGGAGAAAAGTGTTCAACCAAGGCTTTATTATATTCATTTCTTGAATCGATATCACCAATTGAATTTATCTTAAGCTTAAGCTTTTTCAATCCAAATGATTGGTAAATATTCATCAACATACTGATGACTTCAACATCGATTAATGGATCCTCTACACCAATTGCTTCTATACCAAATTGAACGAATTGACGATATCTACCTTTTTGCTTTCTTTCATAACGAAACATCGGTGCTAAATAATAAAGTTTTGTGGGTTGTTCAACATCATGTTGCATCTTATTCTCTATATAACTTCTCACCACGGGAGCAGTACCTTCAGGGCGTAATGTTAGACTACGATCACCCTTATCTTGGAAGGTATACATTTCCTTATTGACAATATCAGTTGATCCACCGACACCTCTGACAAAAAGTTCAGTTGATTCGAAGACAGGCGTGCGAATTTCTTTATAGTTGTAACTTTTAGCAACTTCAGCTAGTTTTTTTTCTATAAACTGCCACTTATAAGATTCCGACGGTAAAATATCTTGGGTACCTCTTGGTACTTGAATCATAATATCTCTCCTAAATAAATTATTTAAATATAAAAAAACCTTATACCAAAAATGGTATAAGGGACGAAATGGTCGTGGTGCCACCCTATGTTCAGTACGAGTATCGTACTCTCAAGACAGATAACGGTTGTTGCCGCTGATTTTCAGATGTATGAGCAAAGTGTCGGCCAATATCTTTTTAAGCATTCACTTCCAGCCTAGGTGAATTTCTCTTTTGCTTTTATATAGATACTCTCTTTGCAAATGAAATATTTATAATTAGTCTCTTAATAATAGTCAGAATTATTGTTAATGTCAAGTTATCTATGAACATAAGAATTTATGCCTTCTATTAAGCCTGTCACCATCTTATCTTGATATTCCGGTTCATTTAAAATATAATCATCAAACTCATTTGAAAGATAACCAAGTTCAACTAAAACCCCAGGATAATCTAACTGCCAAGTGACCTGATAGTTCATAGTTTGATTTCCACGATTATAAAGGAATGAATGTCGATCTAAGGATTCGTTTAAATGTTGACCAAAGGCCTCTTGTTCTGGATAAGTATAAAAAGTAGTAAAACCAGATATAGCAGGATCATCAAAAGCATCACTATGTAAGCTTATAAATAAATCTGCTTCAACCTTCCTATCATCTAAACTCTTCGTTTCTTCTTCACTGCGAGTCATAATGACTTCTGCACCTGAATCCTCTAAAGTAGTTTGTAATTTAGAAGCAATCGAGTAGACGACATTATCTTCATTTTCTCCGTATTTACTTGGTGCACCCGGATCTTCACCGCCATGGCCAGGATCAAGCGCCACAGTGACCCCACTCAAATCATAGGTTGGTGCTTCTGTTTCATTTGAAAAATCCATAGTAATTTTTTGTTCAGGTTCATGAATCACTGTTCTATATATATAAACAGCTAAATATAAAATTCCAACTGCAATAATTAAAATAAATAAAGGCTTTACATATAAATGTTTTTTATATTTTAAGAAATATAAAATATTCGAAACTACTTTTTTAAAAAATGCTTTGATCGTATTCATCAGACTATTTTTCCATCCACAGCTTCATAGATGAGTGTAATCGGACCGTCATTTACAATTCTAACGTCCATATGTTCACCAAAGAAACCTTCTTTAACAATGAGTCCTTCATCTCTTAGACCTTCATTGAATACTTGGTACAGATCTTTTGCCACGTCACCAGATGCGGCATCGGTAAAGCTCGGTCGATTCCCTTTTTTCAGTGAAGCATATAAGGTAAATTGAGAGATACTTAAGATTTGACCGCCTACTTCTTGAATCAAACGATTGATTTTTCCTTCTGCATCTTCAAACACACGGGCACTGGCAATTTTTTTAGCGAGTACTTTGGCATCAGCTACAGTAGATGATTGACTCACACCCACTAATAAGCAATAGCCATCATTGATTTCATTATACATTTCGTTATTGCTAACTAGTGCATGTGATACTTTTTGCAATACAATCTTCATCGTCATCCCTCACTTAAATACGCGTTCAACGCTGTATATATCTTGTAATTGTCTAATTCTATCTACAACACGGTGTAAGTCATGTTTATTCGGTACCATAATCGATAAACTTACCCGTGCTTGTTTTGTTTCATCAGCTAAGCCATTCACTCTCGTAATTGGAACTTTTAAGCTTGAAATTAAATTTAATATTTCATTGACCAGGCCATTTCGGTCATAACCAGTAATTTCTAAATCAACTTGATATCGCTTGTTTTCTTCTTTGTTTCCAACCCATTCCACATCAATTAAACGCTCAGTTTCATTGATGATGTTTGGACATGTACTGACGTGTACTTTCACACCATGTCCCTTAGTAATGTAGCCGATAATGTCATCACCAGGAATTGGATTACAACATTTAGATAAGTTGATCAACATATTATCCATGCCTTCAACATAGACACCGGATTCGGTTGCAATATCTTTATATTCCTTAGTTCTGTCAATCTCTTCAACATGGTTGGATTGAATTTCTGCTTCTTTTGCCTTAACCTTCTCTAACAAACGATTCGTTACTTGATTAACGGTTACACCACCAAATCCTATCATGGCAAAGAGATCATCAGCCTCACGTAAATTATAGCGATCTAAAACTGCATCAATATAATTTTCTTTCCATATTTCATCAGGAATATAACCACGTTCTTTAATCTCTGCCTCTACAGCAGTTCGCCCTTTTTCTATATTTACTGCCTTATCTTGTTTCTTAAAGAATGAACGTATCTTATTACGAGCAGAAGACGTCTTTACCATTTTTAGCCAATCAATGCTTGGTCCATATGATTGTTTACTTGTTCTGATTTCTAAGATGTCTCCAGTTTCTAACTCGTGATCAATCGGAACAATTTTACCATTTACCTTAGCTCCGACCATCTTATTACCTACTTCTGAGTGAACCTGATAGGCAAAATCAATCGGAATGGCACCTTTAGGTAATTCAATGACATCACCATCTGGTGTAAAGACATATACTTTATCACTCAATAAGTCAGTTTTTAAGGCTGCCATAAATTCTTCGGCATCTGGATTGTCAGAAACATTCCCTACAATTTCTTTAAACCAGTTTAGCCTAGAATCAAGTGATACTTTCGATGCATCAACGCCTTCTTTGTACGCCCAATGCGCAGCGACCCCGTGCTCAGCAATTTCATGCATTTCATGGGTCCTAATTTGTATTTCCAATGGATCTCCATTCGGCCCAACGACCGTCGTATGTAGCGATTGATACATATTCGGTTTCGGCATAGCAATATAGTCTTTAAATCGTCCTGGCATCGGTCGCCATATGGTATGAATAATACCAAGCGCTGCATAACAATCCTTCACATCGTCCACTAAGACACGAATTGCAAGTAAATCAAAGATTTGCTCAAAATTCTTTGCCTGCTTTTGCATCTTTTTATAGATACTATAGATGTGTTTAGGTCGTCCAGACAGATTATGATTGACTTGACTGTCTGTGAGCTCATAGTCAATTTTTTCAATTGCTTCATTAATGACATTTTCTCTCTCACTACGCTTTTTCTTCATCAGACTTACTATACGGAAATACTGACCAGGTTCAATGTATCTTAATGAAGTATCCTCTAGTTCCCATTTAATACTGGAAATACCAAGTCGGTGTGCAAGTGGCGCATAGATTTCTAAGGTCTCCTTAGAAATTCTTACCTGCTTCTCCTCAGGCATTGCCTTTAACGTTCTCATATTGTGTAGGCGGTCTGCAAGCTTAACTAAAATAACTCTTATGTCTTTAGCGATAGCAATGAAGAGCTTACGGTGATTTTCTGCTTGTTGCTCTTGATGAGAACGGTATTTTACTTTTTCTAATTTTGTTACACCGTCTACAATAACTGCAACTTCTTCATTAAACATCTCTACAAGATCATCAAATGTATACGGCGTATCTTCTACGACATCGTGAAGAAAGCCTGCGATAATGGTTGGTGCATCTAGTTTTAATTCTGTTAAAATGCCTGCTACTTGGACAGGATGTGCAATGTACGGCAGACCATTTTTACGGAATTGTCCCTCATGAGCTTCTTTTGCAAGACCATATGCTTTTTTTATAAGACGGACATCGCTGTCATCTATGTATTCACTGCACATGTTGAATACGTCTTTCGCACTATATGGGTATTCCTTATCCATGATCAGACCGCCCTTCTTAAATTAGATATAGAACAATAATACTACAAATAAACGTTGAATAAAACATTTGCTATATAAAAAAGCCTGTATAAACAGGCTTTAAGTTAATCTTCGTAAGTTATTAAGGAAATGGTATCATAACCTTCTAGTAGTTCCATACCATTTAAGTATTTTAGTTCAATTAAAAATGCAATTCCTGCAACAATACCGCCAAGTGCCTCCACAAGTTTGATTGTCGCTAAAATCGTCCCACCTGTAGCAAGTAAGTCATCAGTAATTAAGACGCGTTGGCCAGGTTTGATTGCATCCTTATGCATCGTTAGTACGTTTGTACCGTATTCAAGTTCATATTCATATTCTAACACTTCTCTTGGTAACTTACCTTTTTTACGTACCGGTGCAAAGCCAATTTCCATGCTGTAAGCGACTGGACATCCGATAATAAAGCCACGTGCTTCTGGTCCAACTACAACATCGATATCTTTTTCTTTCGCATAAAGAACAATCTGATCAGTGGCATACTTATATGCTGGACCATTATCCATTATTGTTGTAATGTCTTTAAAACTGACACCTTTTTTCGGCCAGTCTTCTACTTCTGATACATACTGTTTTAAATCCATAATTTCCTCCACATTTACGTCGTAATTAATGTCCGTAAATAATCTTTCATTTTAATCCCAGATGACATTTTTAATTTTGCTTCCGCTTCAATTTTATCAGTCAAGCGTCTTAAATGCACGCTCTGTTCAATATCAATATCATCTTTGATTTTATCCTTATATACTATACCATGTTCTAACGTAATACGGCTTAAATCCACTAAAATATCTATAATATTTTTCAAGTTCTTCATAGATATATCAAGTTTACTAGCTAGGTACGGTGCATGAATTGTAAGGTCGATTGACCCATTCTCGGCTTTTTTAATGACTGCATCTGTCTTTTCAATAATTTGTTTACTAGGTAAACCTTCAAAGAAGAGCTCATTTTTATCGTTAAAAATAACGATGATTTTAGAGGCTTGAATACCGGATAAACTTTCTTTTAGTGCCGAAAGGGAGTAAGGAATATCTCTAAGTACAAGTGTGTCCATTGCTAAAGGTAATTCCTCACCGTAAACAAAATAGTTTCCTTTTTCCGTCTCATTTACATCAGACGTTAGAAAGGTATCTTCTTTAGATACTAGTGAGAAGTCTTGGTCATTTTTCGCCCTCATATCTAATATCTGTAGGTCATCCACTCTTGCATCTGAAAGAATCATCTGAAGACTTCTCTTATGATTGAATTCATTGATATCTAAAGTGCCGATAAGAGAAATCCGGTCTCCTACTTGTACTTCATTATATAAGTGACCAAATTTAAAACCTATGATATCAATATCCGTATCATCTAAATTAATTTTAATATGTGTCTTATCCTTACCGACTTGGCGAATGCTCTTGATTGTTTGATTAGTAATCATGAATGTGGGTACGTTAAAGTCTTTACCAAACGGTTTGAGTCTAGACAGTCGTTCAAAATCTTTCATGGTCAAATTATCTTTAGTAATTTTATAATCTATAAATTTAACTGGTTTTAACTTCAAGTTCAAATTGTTGAAGTGGTCAGTAACGGTCGTTTTAAATTCTTCTGCTCCACTCTCGTAAATCGCTAGACCGAGTGCCTGAGAGTGTCCACCCAGGGATTCGAAATACTCAGGGTACTTCCTCAACGCTTCAAGTAAGTTTACACCGTCTATAGACCGTGCAGAGCCTTTAAAAAGCTCAAAGTCTCGGCTTAAGACGATAGCTGGTTTTCCAAAAGCATCGGTGAGTCTAGAAGCGACTATACCTAATACACCATGATGCCAGGTCTCTCCGATAACAATATTAATTTCATTACTCTCATCTATCTGTTGTACCGCTTCATTGTATATAGTTTCTACAAGTGCCTTACGCTCCGTATTTAAACCATCAACCACACTTGACAGTTCATAAGCCTGGTTTTCATCCTCGGTGAGTAGGAGTTCTACACCAATAGAAGCCTCATCGATTCTACCTGTTGCATTCAGTCTAGGTGCGATTGTAAAACCTATCGTCTCTTCATCAATCAATCCACTGTGATTACTCGTTTTAAGTAATGATTTTAATCCAAGTGGAAGTTGTTCGTTCAGCACTTTTAAGCCTGCTTTTACTAACATTTTGTTTTCATCTGTCATTGAGACAATATCTGCCACAGTACCAATAGCAAGTAAACCGAGATATTGGTCTTTCATTAAGTCTAAACCTTCAATCACCTTGTATGTCACACCTGCTGCTGCGAGTTCCTTAAAGGGATAGGCACTCTCATTATAGTCAGTGTGAACAATGGTTGCATTTGGAATTTCTTCTGAAAAACTATGGTGATCAATAACGACAACTTCAATGTCATTATCTCTTAATAAACCGATCTCTTCACTGTGTGCCACACCATTATCTACAGTAATAACTAAATCGACGTTGCCCACAACTTCAAATTCAAAAAAATCATAGTTCGGCCCATAACCATGTTCTATACGGTTTGGAATAAAATAAGATACATTGTCACTTTTACCTCTTAAAGCGTCATACAGCATAGCAGTAGATGTAATACCATCAGCATCGTAATCTCCATAAATTAAGATGCGACTATTATTTTCAAGATGGGTGTTAATTATATTGATAGCATGCTGGATGTTCGGGATATATTGCCAATTATAAGTTTGTGGATTTAGAATTGTCTCCACTTCAACGCTTGATGTATAGCCACGATTTTCTAGTAATGTCTGCTCTAAATGGTTTAATTTATATTCTTTAATTAGCTGATCTTCAATTTGGCTCGTTCGTTCTCTTACTTGCCATGTAAATTTTGACGTAAACACTCAATCACCTCTTAAAAAACGCCCGGCGTAACCGGACGTTTGAATGTACTAATATTATACTACCACTTTATCATCATTTTTTGGTTTATCAGTATAGACAACTAATTCTCCACCTGCTTTTCTAAGCTGTCTACGTTTAAGCACTCCCCATAGTTGAATAGCAATGAAGAATGAAGAATATACACCACTGATTAAACCAATGAGTAAAGCTAGTGAGAAGTTAAAGATTGAAGTCGCTCCAAATAGTACCAAGAGGACGACAACTATAATAACTGTCAATACTGTATTAATTGATCTTGTCGCTGTCTGTCTTAAGGAACGATTGATGACTTCATTAATTTCAGCTTCACTTCGGTATACTTTAACTTTTCTATTATTTTCCCTAATCCTATCTAAAGTAACAATTGTATCATTGATACTATAACCAACGACGGTCAATACTGCTGCAATGATAGTTATATCAACCTCAAGCCTTAAGATAGAGAAAACTGCAATAATTATAAAGACGTCATGTAAGAGCGCAAGTACTGCTGGAAGCGCCATTCGCCATTCAAAACGAATCGACGTATAAATGATAATACCAATCGAAGCAATAATTAAGGCTACTATTGCATTTTGTACAAGCTCCTGACCAATCACAGGACTCACCGTACTAATCATTGGTTCTGAACCATAAAGTTCATTAAAGTGATTTTGTAAGTCAGTGACTTCCTCTTGATTCAAATCAGTCGCATAGCGTGCTACAAATGTATCCTCACCTGACATTGTAATTGACTCTGCTGGAACCCCTAGGTCACTGAGCTCTTCTGTAACTTCACTTTCAGTCACATTACCATTTGTCGAAATATCAGCACGTGTCCCGCTTGTAAAATCGATACCTAAATTTAGTTTAAAAATAAAGAGAATCACAATACCCGCTACAATCATTAAACCGCTAAGGGCAAAGAACTTATTGGCATGTTTGACAAAGTCAAAACGATCCCAAATTGATGAAAGATCTTGAATGTCTTTACCTTCAGTAATATTATGAATGTTCTTTTTAGCTACACCAAACCAGGTTATTTTTTTATTAAAGTAATTTGAATTAACGATTAAATTCATAAGTACTCTCGTTAAGACTACTGCTGTAATAAAGCTCATTAGAATTGATAAGAGTAGCATTGTTGCGAACCCTTTAACACTACTAGTACCAAATATAAAGAGCACAATAGCAGCGATTAATGTTGTTAAGTTCGCATCTACAATCGTCCATAGGGATGAAGATGCTGCTTTTTTATACGCTTGTTTTAAGCTTCGGCCAATCCTAATCTCGTCTTTTAATCGCTCGTATAATATAATGTTCGCGTCCACAGCCATACCAACACCCAGTATGATTGCCGCAATACCTGGGAGGGTCAATGTACCACTGATTGCATTAAAGCCAACTAATGTAAGATAGATATAGATTGTTAGAGTAATCGCCGCAATGATGCCAGGTACTCTATAGAAGAAAATCATAAATATAAATACTAAAGCAACACCAATCAATCCAGCAGTGACCGTTTCATCTAGAGCTTGTTCACCAAACTGTGCACCAACTGAAGTCGAATAAATCTCAGTTAATTTAACAGGTAATGAACCAGAGTTTAATAGTGCTGCAATATTTTGTGCACGTTCTACACCTTCTTGACCGTCAAATCCGCCAGAAATCATGACATCTGAAGAATTAATCGGTTGTGAAACAGTCGGTGCAGAGATAAATTTAGGGTCTTCTTTTTGAACTTCTTCGGCGAATGAATCTTCACCTTCTACAAAGTCCATCCAAATCACCATCAGGTTTTCACCTTGTGGTTTAGAAGAAATTTCCTCAGTGACTTCTTTAAATTTATTACTATCACGTAGTTCAAGTGACACCATTGCATTATTCAGTTCATCATAGCCCTGAGATGCGCCGCCCTGAACTAAGTCTTTACCAGAAAGTAAAACATTATCATCAACATCACGGATGGTCAGTTCTGCCTGTGTACTTAATAATTCACGTGCTTCTTGCTGATCTTCTACACCTGCTAGCTGTATTCTAATTCTATTATTATCCTCGATTTGAATACTTGGTTCTGATACACCGAGCACGTTAACACGTGAATCTAACGTTGATGCGGTCGATTCAACAGCACTATCGTCAATCGTATCCCCCTCTTCTAAAGGATCAACTTGATAAAGTACCTCGAAACCACCTTGTAAATCCAAACCTAGATTGACGTCTTTTAAGACATCTTTTAACGTTAAACCAATTGCCGTGAAGGACACGACAACAATCATTAATGCGATTATTATTTTATTAATTTTCTTTTTCACTACTACACCTCTAGTTTCAACAGTGAGTTCATTATAACGCTAATGAAAAGAAAGATAAATATAAAAAAAGCCGACTACAGTCGACTTTATTTTCATTATTTAACTACTTCTTTTAAGGCAATACGGTCAAATTTAATGACAACTGATTCATCTGTACGCACGTACATATGTTTTTGGTCAAACGATTCAATTGTACCGTGCATTCCACCAATTGTAATGATGTCATCGCCTTTTTGAAGATTAGCTTGCATGTTTTGAACTTCTTTTTGTCTCTTCTGTGCCGGGCGAATCATCAAGAAGTACATAACAAGTACTAAAACGATTATCGGCGCTAATGTAACTAATAATTCCATCTAGCTGCTTCCTCCTGCTTAGAAATTTTTCGGATTTTCTTTATTCAATCCGTAAGATTCGAAAAATGCTTCTTTAAAATCTAGTAAGTTATCATTTAAAATTGCAGTTCGAACATCTTTCATCAAGTTTAACAGAAAATACAAGTTATGATAAGTAGTAAGTCGTAAACCGAGAATTTCATCCGCCTTGAACAGGTGACGTATGTATGCTCTCGTATAATTCTTACAAGTGTAGCAATCACAGTTCGGGTCTAGCGGTGTAAAATCTCGCTCATAGACTTTGTTCTTAACTACGACTCGTCCTTGTGATGTCATTGTAGTACCATTTCTAGCGATGCGTGTCGGTAAGACACAGTCAAACATATCCACACCACGAATGACACCTTCGATTAAAGCGTCTGGAGATCCGATACCCATCAAATATCTTGGCTTATTTTCAGGTAATAAGGGTACGGTTTCTTCAAGGACTCTATACATCGTTGGTTTGGGTTCTCCAACGGATAAGCCTCCAATTGAATAGCCTGGAAAGTCCATAGACACTAAATCTTTGGCACTTTGTTCACGGAGGTCTTTATATTCTCCACCTTGGACGATACCAAAGAGTGCCTGGTGTTTATCGTGTCCTTTTTTAATGTGGTGATTCAAGCCTCTTTCAGCCCATCGAGATGTTCTTTCTACAGACTGTTTGACGTAATCATGTGTTGATGGAATCTCAGCACACTCATCAAAACTCATCATGATATCTGAACCGAGGTCATGTTGGATATCCATAGCACCTTCAGGTCCTAGGAATAAGTTTCTACCGTCTAAATGACTTTTAAAGTGCACACCATCTTCAGTAATTTGTCTTCTATGACTCAAACTAAAGACCTGGAAACCACCAGAATCAGTAAGGATTGGCTTATCCCAGTTCATAAATTTATGAAGGCCACCCGCTTCTTTAACAATTTCATTACCCGGACGTAGCCAGAGGTGATAAGTGTTTGATAAAATAATCTGTGAGCCGATATCAGCGAGTTCTTCCGGTGTCATCGTCTTAACTGTTGCGAGTGTGCCAACTGGCATAAAAATTGGCGTGTCGATAACACCATGCGGTGTATGAAGCTTTCCTAGACGTGCACCAGTTTGTTTACAAGTTTTTATATGTTCATAACGTATAGCCATTTTGTCACCTCTTTAATATAAAATCATTGCATCACCAAAACTAAAGAAACGATATTCTTCATTTACTGCATGGTGGTAAGCATTTAAAATATTATTTTTTGTCGCAAATGCGGACACTAACATAACTAACGATGACTTAGGTAAATGGAAGTTAGTAATCAATACATCGACAGCTTTATATTCAAACCCAGGATAAATAAAAATATCTGTGAATCCTGATGCTGCCTTAAATTCCCCGTGATCATGCATAATAGTCTCAAGTGTTCTTGTACTCGTCGTACCCACACTGATTATGTTATTTCCAGCTTGTTTTGCTTCATTTAAAGTTTTTGCCACATTGTCAGTCATGGTGTAAAACTCACTATGCATAACGTGATCTTCAACCGTGTCTACTGAAACAGGTCTAAAGGTACCGAGACCAACATGTAAGGTAATGTAGACAATTTTTATGCCTAATTCTTCGATTTCACTAAGTAAGTCTTTAGTAAAATGTAAGCCAGCAGTTGGTGCAGCAGCAGAACCTGACTCCCGTGCAAAGACTGTTTGGTAGCGGTCCTTATCTTCTAACTTTTCTTTAATATAAGGTGGTAGAGGCATCTCACCGAGTTCATCTAAGACATTTTCCAAGATGCCATCATAACTCAACTTCATATGATGAATACCTTCATCAAATTTCTCGACACACTCCGCAATTAAACGCCCTTCACCAAAGATCACTTTCGTTCCCACTTTAACCTTTTTAGAGGGTTTTAGAAGCACCTCATAACCGACTTCTATCGGTTTTAAAAGTAGCATCTCTACTTTGGCGTGAGTATCTTCTTTAACACCAAATAGACGTGCCGGTAAGACTTTTGTGTCATTTAACACGAGCACGTCGCCGCGCTTAAAATAATCCGTCACATTATAAAAATGTTTGTCTGAAAGTTCACCGGTCGATTTATTGACTGCGAGTAAACGAGAATGTGTACGCTCTTTTAAAGGTGTCTGCGCAATTAAATTTTCAGGTAAGTCGAAATCAAATTCGTCTAACTTCATGTGTATCCTCCACTTTAACTTAGTTCGTTTTGTTGTCTTTAAAATATTCGAAGGATTTAGCAGTCGCTTTACGTCCTCTCGGTGTACGTTCTAAAAATCCGCGTTGAATTAAATAAGGCTCGTACACATCATTTAATGTTACAACTTCCTCACCAATCGAGACTGCAACTGTTTCTAGTCCAACTGGACCGCCACCGTATGTGTCAATAATCGTCCGCATTATTTTGTGATCCACAGGTTCTAAGCCTTCTGGATCAACTTCTAAGACTTTTAAAGCATGGTTCGTAGTCTCTAAAGTAATTTCATCCTCTTCTTTTACCATAGAAAAATCCCTCACACGTCTGAGTAGACGGTTGGCAATTCTAGGCGTACCACGAGAGCGTCTCGCAAGTTCATTCATACTATCTGTCGGCAATGTGACTTCAAATATATCTGCAGTACGTTCGATGATATGTTTAAGACTTTCAAGATCGTAATATTCTAACCTAAGTTGCACTCCAAAGCGGTCTCTTAGCGGTGCAGATAAAGAACCGAAGCGCGTTGTGGCACCAACAAGCGTAAAGGGTGGCAAGTCAATTCTTATACTTCTCACTTCATCACCACTACCGATGACGATATCGATGAAAAAGTCTTCCATAGCTGAATATAAGACCTCTTCAACGACTCTCGGAATTCTATGAATCTCATCTATAAAGAGCACATCGCCAGGTTCTAGACTAGATAAGATCGCAGCAAGATCGCCTGCCCGTTCAATTGCTGGTCCTGAGGTGGTCTTGATGTTTACATCCATCTCAGCAGCAATGATGTTTGCCAATGTCGTTTTACCTAAACCTGGTGGGCCATGTAAGATAACGTGGTCAAGTGCTTCTTCACGCATCTTTGCTGCTTTTATGAAGACATTTAAATTTTCTTTAATGGCATGCTGTCCGATATATTGTGATAATTTAACCGGCCGTAGCGAGAGTTCTAAGGACGCTTCATCACCGTGTTCATGTTCATCGAGAATACGTTCATCCATAATGTCACTCCTACCATTAGTTTAATAATAAGTTTAAGCCTCGTTTTACGTTAGCATCAACTGATTCCAATGTTTCATCAGCAAGTTTCTTTTCAACTTTTGTAAGTTCTCTCTTTGAGTACCCTAAAGCCTCTAGTGCTAAGAGTGCTTCACTTAGATAATCATTCGTAGTCACAGACTTATTAGTCTCTTCAACATTGTCAGTAATTTGCAGTTTGCCTTTTAAGTCTAAGATAATTTGACTCGCAGTCTTTTTACCGATACCAGGAAACTTCTGCATAAAGGCACTATCTTCGTTCTCTATGGCACGAATGATATCACTCGGCGAAGCCGAAGCAAGTATTGCAAGGGCACTCTTTGGCCCAATTCCAGTTACCTTCAAGAGTGAATTAAACAAGTCCTTTTCATCCTCAGCCATAAAACCGTATAGTAGCTGTGCATCCTCACGCACTATAAACTCAGTGTAAATTTTAACTTCCGTATTAATATACTGCTCTAAACGAAATGGATTCGCGACTAATAAATGATAGCCAATACCACTGTTTTCGACAGTGACACCTGTCGGTTTTACTTCTGTGAGTTGTCCTTTTATATATTGGTACATTATATTCACCTATTCTACAAATTCAAACTCTCCGCCTAATATACGAACGATATCTCCTGCTTTAATGCCACGTTCACGAAGGGCATCATCAATTCCCATTGTACGCATCTGTCTTGCAAAACGACGTACCGCTGCTTCTCGGTTAAAGTCAGTCATCATGAAGAGACGTTCAATCGAGTGTCCAGATACGACATAAGCACCGTCGTCATCTCTAGTAATTTCAAAGCGATCAGGATCTTTTTCGTGTCGGTAAATTACACGGCTTTCCGTTTCGATTTCTTCTTTCACTACAGGTTGACTCTCAAGTAAGCCTGCAACTTTATAAAGTAATTCATCTAGGTTTTCACCTGTTGCTGCTGATATTTCCACAATATCACTATCTGAGTCAATGCCAGCCTTAAAATGATTGATAATTTCATTATCGTGATCGATTAATTCAACTTTATTTAATGCAATAACTTCAGGAAGATTTAGAAGTTCTGCATTAAACAGTTCCATCTCTTGGCGAATCGTCTTATAGTCACTAATCGCATCCCGACCATCTACCTCAGCAATATCAATAACATGAACAAGCACTTTTGTACGCTCAATGTGTCTCAGGAACTGATGACCAAGACCAGTACCATCTGATGCACCCACAATTAATCCCGGCATATCTGCCATGACAAATGTACGTCCATCCTGTGTAGACACTACACCTAAGTTGGGTTGTAAGGTTGTGAAATGATAGTCGCCTGTTTTGGGTTTAGCTTGTGATACAGTTCCAAGCAATGTTGATTTACCTACACTTGGAAAACCGACTATACCCACATCTGCCATCATTTTAAGTTCCATAGTAACTTCTAATTCTTCTCCTGGCTCACCGTTCTCGGCAAAATCAGGTGCTGGATTACGACTGGTCGCAAATCTTGAATTTCCACGGCCGCCGCGTCCACCTTTAGCGATGACTGCTTGTTGACCATGTTCAACTAAGTCAGCAAGTGTCTCACCAGTTTCTTTATTTTTAATAATTGTACCTGGTGGTACTTTTAATACTAACGGCGCACTATTTTTTCCATGCATATTAGAATTCATACCATTTTCACCGTGAGTTGCTTTAAAATGACGCTGGAATCTAAAGTCCATCAAAGTTCTAAGACCTTCGTCAACTTCCATGATAATGTCAGCACCATTACCACCATCGCCACCTGCTGGTCCACCCAGCGGTATATACTTTTCTCGGCGGTAAGCAACTAAGCCATTACCACCATTACCAGCCTTTAAAAAGACGGATACGTAATCTATAAACATAGATTCACCTCCATGTATTTTTCTCTAATTTATATTATAGCACTCATAAAAAAAGGCATCAGCAGAAGCTGATGCCACAATAGTCTTATTTCGCTTCCTGGTATACAGAAACACGTTTTTTGTCGCGTCCAACACGTTCGAATTTAACAACACCATCGATTTTAGCGAATAGTGTGTCGTCTCCCCCGCGTCCTACGTTTTCACCTGGGTGAATTTTAGTTCCGCGTTGACGGAAGATAATAGATCCTCCAGTTACGAATTGACCGTCTTGTCTTTTGACACCAAGGCGTTTTGATTCTGAGTCACGACCGTTTCTAGTCGAACCTACACCTTTTTTCGATGCGAAGAACTGTAAGTCTAATTTTAGCATGTAAATACACCTCACTTGTATTCAAGTTTTATAAATTCCGTATATTCTGATTCAATAGTCTTCAATGAAACAATCATAGTTTCCAAAATCAATTGAACTTTGTCGTCATCCGGATTTTCAAGTTTCATACTTAAGTATCCGCCATCATCCGCCATGTCGACGTCAGGTTCACTTGCAGTGAGTGCAAATAGTGCATTGACACAACCGAAAACAACTGCCGAAGCACCTGCACAAACTAGATCCTTACCGTGGACATCATAGTCCGCGTGACCTGTCATAGTAAATTCGGTAATCTGTGACTCACTGTTACGTGCGATGATAACTTTAATCATTATGCGTTGATTTTGCCGATTGTTAATTTCGTGTACGGCTGACGGTGACCTTGCTTACGGCTATAGTTCTTTCTACGTTTGAACTTGATAATGTTGATTTTCTTGCCGCGACCGTGTTTTTCAACCGTTGCTTCAACAGTAGCACCTTCAACTGTTGGGGCACCAACTTTAACACTGTCTCCACCAACAAAAAGTACTTTGTCAAATGTGAATGAAGCACCTTCTTCAGCGTTGATTTTTTCAACGAAGATTGATTGTCCTTCTTCAACTTTTACTTGTTTTCCACCTGTTTCGATGATTGCAAACATACTTACACCTCCTATTTTTTAAGACACGCCATTATAGGTGGGTTTCCCGCTTAGACCTATATATGAGCGGTTGATGTTCACTTTTCATCAACTACTGTATTATACAAATTTTGTACCACCATGTCAATTGTTACTACGTAATTCTTTTCTCACTTTTGCTGTTTGTATGGCTAAGACATATATAATTGTAAACATAATCGCATTAACCAATACACTCGGTATTGCTCTTAAGGCAATATAATCAAAGAATGGCATAGAAATAAATTCTAAAATACGATAGATAAGATACTGATATAAATCAAAGAAAAACGAATTCAGCAATACAACAAAAGCCATAGCTACAAAGTCACGGTAAAATACGCGAAATGCTGTTTGCATGAATATAACAAAAGCAATAAACCCAAAACTATAGATCCCATAAATCGAACCGATATAGACATCG
The DNA here is from genome assembly GCF_016313225.1 of Jeotgalicoccus sp. ATCC 8456. Lineage (NCBI taxonomy): Bacteria > Bacillati > Bacillota > Bacilli > Caryophanales > Staphylococcaceae > Jeotgalicoccus > Jeotgalicoccus sp. ATCC 8456. Next base: position 523,609 of record NZ_CP066224.1, read on the forward strand.
AGCATGACGCCGAACAGTAGCGCGAAAAACATGCTTACTTTTGGTCCCGCATAAATAGTGAGAAGTAAAATATACATAAATAAGAACTTAGGTACAAAGTATACCTCAACACCAAACAACATCATGGGACTAAAAGCTGTAAATGTCATATCGATGTACATGAGTATAATTCCCAAGATGAAGATGACAATCATCTGCATGATTTAGTCCTCCAATGATTCAGGATCTCGTTTTAAAACAAACACCGTATCCACGTCATTTAAGTCGCTGTTCATTTGGACATAAGCATTTTGACTCAGACCATACTCATCATTTTCTACTTCTACTACCTTACCGATCACAATCCCTTCAGGTAAAGAACCTGTTAATCCAGAAGTATAGACCTCATCACCTTGTTCTATCGTTACCTGATTTTTAATGTTTTCGATAACTAAAACATTTTTCTCTGTATTAAAATTTCTAATGTTACCATAAACTGTCTCGTCACCATGTTTGACCTCTACAGATAGGTTATTTTGAGACGCATTGGATGAAATAATCTCTACAAAGGCTGAACCACCGTTCACCCTATTAACAATACCAATCAATCCCTTAGAAGTTGATACAGCCATACCTTCTTTTAGACCATCCTTCTCACCCTTATCGATAGTAAAAGAGTTTAACCACTGGTCAGGAGATCTTGAAATGACATTTGCATTAATTGTTTCATAATCCATATTAGAACTAACGTCTAGGGCTTCTTGAAGCTTTTGGTTCTCTTCAGTTAACCGCTCATTATCCGCCTGTAGTTGCGGTAACATATCTAGTTGTTTTTTTAATTCTTCATTCTCTTCAACTGCACCAAACATATTAAAAAAATTTGAAAATATATTGCCGATAAAACCAAATGGTGCATTAACGGTTTCTTGTGTAGTTGCGACCGCATCGCCAGTAAATTGTTCAGCTTTTGTCGTCGTACTACGGTCTGTTAATGAAAACCCTATTAAGGCAATCAAAACAATGATCCCAAATAGTACGATGAGCAAGCGGTTTCTATTAAAAAACTTAGTCACTCTCCGTCCGCCCCCAATAAAATATATCTGAAATAAATAATAACACATTTAATAAGGGACTAGCACTAAACTTACCAGAGATTTTTAATCTCTTTTAGCCTGTCGACAAAAGTTTGTAATATCGAATTCTCTACGGCTAAAGATATTCTAATATAATTCGTCCCTCGGCTACCGAATGGAATACCCGGCGTAGTCAAAATCGACTGTTCCTTTAATAAATACTCAACGAATGTTTCACCTGTAAATCCGTCCGGTACTTTAATCCAACCAAAGATACCCCCGTCGATATGTTGAATTGGAATATTTAATGACCTTAAAGCTTCATTAATATATGTCTTTCTCTTGTTAAAGATTTCATTTTGTTTTGGTATCAGTTCATCTGCATGATCTAAGGCTGCCACTGCTGCATCCTGAGTGACACCAAAGACACCAGCATTTGTATGATCTTGGAATCTATTAATGCTTTCAATCATGTCCTTATTGCCGACAGCAAATCCTATACGATAACCTGACATATTAAATCCTTTTGACAGTGAGTAGACTTCAATGGATTGTTCAAGATTTTTATCACTCGTTAATATGCTCGGATGTTGTTCGTTAAAACCAAATGCTGCATAGGCGAAATCATGAAGGATTTGTGTATTCGTACCTTTAAAGCGTTCAATTGTTTCGTCGAAAAATTCTTTTGTTGCAACTGCACCGACTGGATTAGAAGGATAGTTTAAATAAATTAAATCCGTCTCTTTAAGTTCTCTTTCAAGGGCATCGAAATCTGGTAAATAATTATTTTCTTCAAGTAAAGGCATATCGATGGCCTTTGCCCCCGCTAATTCAACAGCTGTAATGTAATCGGCATATCCTGGGTTTGGCAACATAATTCCAGAGCCAGGATTTAAATGTGCAAGTGGGAAATTAACCAAGCCGTTTTTTGTACCAAATAAAATTGCGATATTCTCATCATTTAAATCGACATCATAAGTTCTCTTGTAAAAATTTTTAATACTGATTTTTAATTCTTCTTTCCCACGAAAAGAACCATATTTTTGGTTTTCTTCCTTATCAATCGCTACCTTGACAGCATCGGTAATAACTTTTGGTGTCAAACCATCAGGGATACCCACTGCTAGATTTAAGAGTGGTTTTTCCCCTGTTTCTAATTTTTTGTTCATCATGCTAGAAAAGTAGCTCGGACTTAAACTATTCAATAAATCACTCGCCATTATTCATCCTCCTCTGGTTTATCGAAACCTTGGAAATCTGCATCAATGACTTCATTAAATTCTTCAGATTCTACAGCATTGATAAGGTCTTCTTCCATTTTGCTTCCGGCATCTTCACCGTTAATCACGATTTGATTTCTAAAATATTCGTTCATATTCTCTAGTGACAAGGCATCTTCTAACTTCATATTACTCGCAAGCGCAAAGTTTCCTGGCACAAGAGACAGACCAATCTGATCGACACTTCTAGGCAGTTGGCCAGCATCTTGGAAGATAAATTCTAAGTTTTTCTTGTTATCGATAATGTCTGCTTCTTCGATGGCAAACATGTCAGCATCTTCACTAATTGTTATGAGCCCAGCATCTTGTAAAGTTAAGAAACCGCGTGAAGCGTTAACAGGGTCTAAAGGCAGAGCCACTTCACTTCCTGATGTAATACTGTCTATGCTGTCGAATGTCCCACTGTATAGCCCCATAGGCGCAGTTGGTACTTGAATGATATTTTTTAATTCTGTATTATTTTCTTCATTATAACTATCCATGAAGAGTACATTTTGAAAGAGGTTAGCATCAATATCACCATTGGCTAATGCATTATTCGGTTGAATATAATCACTGTACTCAATGACTTCAACTGAATAACCTTCTTGTTCTAGTACAGGCTTTAATGCGTATGTGGCCATATCAGCAAATGGTCCACTAGATGCACCAATAGTAATCACTTCACCTTCATCCTCATGGAGTAAAACTGTTGTTAGAACGATGACAAAAAGTGTACCAATTAAAAATGTTATAATACCTCTCATTACTTATCCTCCGCTCTGTTTGCAAGTCGGTCGCCGACCCACTGAACAATTTGTACGATAATGATTAAGACAACCACTGTCACAATCATCGTTAATGTGTCATAACGGTAATAACCGTATCGTATGGCTAGGTCACCTACACCACCACCACCGACAACGCCTGCAGTCGCTGAGAAAGCAATAATTGAAATAATTGTTAGCGTAATCGCTTGGGTAATACTCTTTTTCGCTTCTGGTAACAAAACATCCGTAACGATTAAGAAAATTGAAGCGCCACCAGCAATACACGCTTCAATCACTCCGTCCTTAACACCGTTGAAACTAGATTCAACGAGTCGGGCAAATAGTGGTACTGCAGCTATTGATAAGGCCACACTTGCAAATACTGGCCCATGTGAATCATTGACTAACCAAGTTGCAAAAGGCATTATCGCAACGATTAAGATAATGAAAGGGAATGACCGTATAATATTCATCACCCATCCAAGAACACTGTTTAAAGGTTTAATTCTAAAAAGGAGTGGATGCTGTGTAATATATAAAAGGATACCAAGTGGTAAGCCTAATAACACTGCAAAAAATATTGAAATAGAAACCATTTGTACGGTCTCAAGTAATGCTTTATATAAAATTGGCCATAACTGACTGAAACTATCCAATGTAACCCACCCTTTCTATGCCGTTCGTCTGGTCAATATGACTTTTCAGTCTATTAATTTCTTCTTCTTTACCAGTCACTTGGAACATTAAAAAACCAAGTGGTTGATCCTTAATGTATTCAATACGTCCATTTAAGATGCTTATGTTTAAATCAAAATTACGGTAGAGTTTGTTGAGATAATTTTCCTCTGCATTTTCACTGAGAAACTGTATTGTAATCACTTGATTCTCACGCGTTGCCTTAAACTGATTAGGGACTTCAAAATTATAAATTTCTTGAACAAAGTCTTTAGTAATTTCATGCTTAGGATGACTAAAGACATCGTAAGTATGACCTATTTCTAAAATTTCGCCTTTAGACATTACACCGACCCGGTCTGCAATCTCTTTGATGACTTCCATTTCATGAGTAATAACGATAATCGTAATACCTAAATCCTTATTGATTCGATTCAATAATTTAAGAATACTCTTAGTCGTGTCTGGATCTAAGGCACTTGTTGCTTCATCACAAAGCAAAATGTCAGGATCATTTGCAAGTGCACGAGCAATACCGACTCTTTGCTTTTGCCCTCCACTTAAATTTGATGATTTAATTTCAGCCTTGTCTCCAAGACCAACCAGTTCCAATAGTTCTTTGATACGGGCTGTTCTGTTCTTTTTATCAAATTTTGAAGCTTTTAAGACAAACTCAATATTTTCATAAACGGTCTTAGATTCAATGAGGTTAAACTGCTGAAATATCATGCCAATTTTCTGTCGTTTCTGTCTGAGTTCATGCTTAGTGAGCTTTGTTAAATCTTCACCAGCAACTGTTACAGAACCCGTTGTTGGTTGTTCTAATAAGTTGATTAGTCTAACAAGAGTAGATTTACCTGCACCTGAATATCCGATTAAACCAAAAATCTCACCTGATTTAATTTCTAATGATGTTTCTTTTAATGCTTCAACCTTACGACCTTTTAATTGATAGGTTTTTGAAACGCTCTCCAATTTTATGCTCATGATCTACCTCCTCTTTAAAATAAAAAAACCATTCATCATGTAGACAAATGGCGATGTTTGATTATCTTTCAAGCCGATGCCTGCAGGATTTAGCACAGTACTTAAATAAGCCCGCTGCTGAGACTTCATAGGGCCCGACCCTCCATCTCTCTTGATAATTTCATATTCAATTTAGAGTAATACTATAGGATTTAATTCTAAAAGTCAATATAAGGCGACTCATTACTTTGACCGAGATAAGCAAATCTCGAATGACAACGTACACAGACATACCGCTTCTCATAGCCCTTCATACGTTTAGTAAATTTATAATTACAGTGCATACATTGATAATGATGTAAAATGCCTTTGTATCTATAGGTTCTTGTTAATGAAATATTGAGCTTCTTGAGTGTATTCTTAAAATAATCATCTTGATCTCGGTAAGGTTTATTTATTCGATATAGACAAAAATGCACACATTCATGGTGTAGGACATCAAGAATTACGTGCCTCGGATTATTGTCGATAAAGGATTTCGACATGACAATCTCTTCGTTAATAACCCTGTTGTATCTCGTCTTAATTACAAAAGCGCCCAGTTTGGCTGTCATTCTATTTGAGATTCTTAGCGGAATATTAAAATCCACATTAAAAAACTTTTTTGAGAATGTTACCGCATATTTTAATAATTCTTTTTCGTCCACCTTACTCACCACTACTTATAAATAGTCATAAAAAAAGAGAGACTCGAAGTCTCCCTAACAGATAAATAATATAATATGATATCTAGGCCAAAGGCACTATCAAAGAACGATTGAGCTAATAATATGAAATATAGCTATAAATTAATAGGTCGTTCTGTTATGTATTTCTTAATATATTTTCATTATATTTTAATCTTTGGCTTATTTCAAGCCTAAATGTGAAATAATTAAGTTTGTAATGTCTTTGTAATATATGCCCGAATGTTTCAAGTATTAGCCTATAAACAGTATTATAACGCAGTTTGATAAGATTACAATGACAGTTATTTCAAAATTGCGCTTGAATAATGTGTAAATCTACAGTAATTATTTTACTGCTTGTTTCAGTAAAATCTCTAACCTCTTGCTGAATTACATGCCAACCGAGCGGGGTCATCTTGATTAAGTCTTTTAAAGCAGAATCATCCAGTTCAACTTCATATGTGATTCTCTCTTCGGAAATAACATCTACTTTATTTCTCAATAATTCCAAGGTATCCGTATTCTCATATTCTTGACTATCACCGGCTAAGGCCTCTCTAATTTCTTTTAAGTACTTGCTACCAGGAATAACTTTAATCAGTATGCCGTTCGGCTTTAATATACGATGAAATTCTTCATAATTCGCAGGAGATAAGTAGCTTAAAATAACATCTATACTACTCTCTTTAAACGGTGTATGTCTTAAATCACCGACCACCCAGTTTTCATGACTATAGTTTTTACTCGCGAGTAAAACGCCATCTTTTGAGATATCTAATCCAACACCATGAGTGTTATCTTTATCAACTAGTTTTATAATTGAACTTAAATGTGAACCTTCACCAGAACCTGCATCAAAAATAAGGTGGTTTTCATTTGGAAGTGCATTAATTATATCAGCAATTTTTTGATGAATTATTTTGTAAAGATTATGAACTAATATAATATTATACCTCGCATCAAATAAGTCTTGATCATACATCGATGATACTTGTTTTTGCAACATGTTGACATAGCCTTGTTTTGCTAAGTCATAACTATGACGATTTACACACACTAAACGATTTGAATCGACGACATTTAAATCAGCACTACAAATCGGACACTGTAGATTCGATTCTAATTTCTGAAAACCAAGGGCTGCAATTTCTCTCTTTTTCATTAATTCACCTACTTTATTTCTATTACATTATGAATTGTAAAAGAATATGAATTTCTATAGTACTCAATAACTTTAAATGGTATTCTACACATAAACAAGTTTTAATGGAGGATTAAATGAAGCGATTCATGCTATTACTTGAAATATATTTAGTATCCACAAGATTAGGCTTAACTTCTTTTGGTGGACCCTCTGCTCACCTTGGTTACTTCCATACCGAGTATGTCGAGCGTAAAAAGTGGATGGACGAAAAGAGCTATGCTGATCTTGTCGCACTTTCTCAATTTTTACCTGGTCCTGCATCCAGTCAAGTGGGTATCGGCGTCGGTGTGATGCGCGGTGGCGTTTTAGGTGGTATCATCTCATTTTTAGGATTCACCTTACCTTCAGTCATTGCACTGATCATTTTTGCTAGTCTTTTAACAACCTTCAATATTGCTGATTCTGCCTGGATTCAAGGCTTAAAAATCGTTGCCGTTGTCATCGTCCTACATGCAATACTTGGCATGGCTAAAAATTTAACGCCTGATTTAAGTCGAAAACTGATTGCACTCTTAGCAGTAGTTATTATACTTATCTTTCCATCAGTCATTACACAAGTTGGTGTTATTTTAATTGCCGCACTGCTTGGATTTTTAATATTTAAGAACCATGAAGCTGATACTAAAAGAACTTTGTTCCCAGTTAACAAGACTTTTTCCATCATTTGTTTAAGTTTATTTTTTATACTGTTATTCCTACTACCCATGTTAAGAGAATTCACAGGAAATTATTGGATATCGGTTTTTGATAGCTTTTACCGTGCAGGATCCTTGGTGTTTGGAGGTGGTCACGTTGTGTTACCACTTCTAGAGCAAGAACTTGTACCAATGGGTTGGATTTCACAAGAGGCCTTTTTAGCAGGCTATGCTGCAACTCAAGCCGTCCCAGGGCCGCTTTTCACTTTCGCTTCATATCTCGGCACTGTTATGAATGGCTGGATCGGTGGCTTATTTGCAACATTTGCAATTTTCTTACCAGCATTCTTACTTATTTTAGGCAGCCTGCCCTTCTGGGATATGATAAGAAATCATGCTAAAACAAAAGGCGCTGTAATGGGGGTTAATGCAGCAGTGGTTGGTATTTTAATTGCTGCACTCTACACACCAATCTCAACTTCTGCCATTAACCAACCAGCAGATTTCGCCTTAGCTGCAATACTATTTGTCATGTTGAATTACTTAAAATCTCCGCCTTGGCTCATTGTAGTTAGTGGTGCAATTGGTGGTATATTAATTTCCTTTTTATAAGATAAGTCCCTGAATACCAATATTGGCATTCAGGGATTTTACATTCACTCTGGTGTCTTTGATTTATTCATACCAATCACAATATTGATATCAGTATGATCCACAATTTTATTTTGACTTTCATCAAAAGCTTCAATAATTCTCATATCCGCACTGTCTAGATTAAAATCGTGGATATCTAGATTTTCAATCATTCTATCTTTATTTACAGACTTAGGAATAATAACGATACCATTATCGAGGTGCCATCTAAGGATGACCTGCGCGACGGTCTTCTTATGCTTCTTTGCGATATCTTGTAATTCTTTTTCCTCTAAAATACCATGTTTAGCTTCTGCTAACGGTCCCCATGACTCTACTTGAACGCCATATTCTTTCATCACCTTGATTGCTTCTTTTTGTTGTAAAAATGGATGCAGTTCTATTTGATTAATCTGAGGTACAATCTCATTATTCATAATCAAATCAACTAATCGTGCAGAATCAAAGTTTGAAACCCCAATCGCTTTAATTTTTCCTTGCTTATATAATGCTTCCATAGCTCGGTATGAACCATAATAATCCCCGAATGGCTGATGAATTAAATATAAATCTAAATAATCGGTCCCTAAACGCTCTAGGGTTTTCTCAAATGCCTTTAAAGTTGATTCATAACCTTGATCTTCCACCCATAATTTACTAGTAATAAATAAATCTTTACGATCAATACCTGATTTTTTAATTGCAGTACCAACACCACGTTCATTGCCATAGGTGGCTGCTGTATCAATGTGTCTATATCCAACTACTATTGCATCTAGTACACATTTCTCAGTTTCTTCCGGTTCAATTTGAAAGACACCAAAACCTTCTATTGGCATTTCAACACCATTATTTAATGTCACGAATTCCATGCTTTCTCCCACCTTGCTTATGTTTATTATTATTATACAATATTAAAGACCAAGTACTTTAAATTTTAAGAACTTGGTCATAATTATTTCATCCTATTCGTATATCTCGTCAGGAACAGTTATACCATCATCATCAAATTTCCCATAATCTTTATATATACCAGACATTTCTAAGTGAATTGCACCCTCACCATTCTGAGATGGTGTTGTAGAGATATAGGTTACTTGACTCAATTCATTTGTTTCCCTATCTAAAACACCAACGATGGCATTCACTTGTTCATCTTCAACACCATTATTGATTTCTGCTCCAAATATCTGACCAAATGTATCATGAATTTCCATACCATTTGAGATGTTATAAAGATAATAATAGTCATCATCTACTTTAACATCGAGTAGTTCCTGGTTTTCCATGAAGACATCATACATATTACTATATGTGGGATTATAAACGTCCTCTACATTCCCTTCTGTAGACAGATCATTCCATTTACTTCCATCATATTGGAAATATATTTCTTCACTTGCATAAACAGATGGTTCTAAGTCCTCGCCATTATTCGCAACTTCAGAGTAAACTTCTAATTCATCTTCGACTTCATAAATTTCAGCAGTTGCTTTAACCCTTTCTTCCCTCTGTTCATCATCAGATTCACCGATTAAGCGTACCATTGCATCAAACTCTGAGTAATAAGAATAAATCTCGTTTTTATCTTTAAAGATTTCATCAATTTCAACATCAGTATCTTCAGCTTCTTCAAGTGCTGTTGATAAGCCTTGGTTATTTTCTTGAACAGAATTAATCGCTGCACTATCTTTACCTGTTAAAGTTTCTCCTTCAACTTTTCCAGTACTCGATGCATCAACACCACTTCGATTTTCATCAGTCTGTTCACCAACTTCAATTTCCTCACCTTCAGTAGGTTCTGTCACACCATCGTCGTAGTCGCCGTAATTATCAAACTTAGCTGCAACTTCGATTTGTAGTTCTAATCCCTCAGCTAAGCCTTCGGCATTACTAATGTAGGTGAGATCACTAATTTCATTTGAGTCTTTATCAACTATTGCAAGTACTGCATTATTTTGTGATTCTTCATCAGCATTTTGGAACTCTACGTCATAAATCGAACCAAATGTCTCATGTAGGACTTCCTCTTGACCGACATTAATTAAGTAGTAATTATCATCATCTTCAAAAATTTCGATGACATCTTCACTTTCCATTAATGCATCGTAAACGCTTGAATACGTACCATAATATATTTCTTCTGCTTCAGCTTCACCTGTTATATCCGTCCATTTATCCTCAGTTATATAAAGTAAAGTGTCACTATCTGCATATGCATAAGGGTAGATGAACTCATCTTCTTGATACCACTGCCCTGAGTAGACTTGAAGTTCATCCTCCTCGTTAATTTCTGCAGTCAAACCGATTAAATCTGTATCAGCTGGCTCATCAGACTCAGCTTCAAAGGCATTAATCAACATGAAAGTCTCAGAATAATAGCTTGTGACTTCATCTTTTGGTTTTAAGACATCTTCAAGGTCTACATCCGCTTCCTCCGCATCTTCAAATGCCTCAATCGGTTCAGCATTATTTTCAAAAAGTGCTGTAATTTCCTTATCATCAGGACCAGTTAAGGTAGTTTCTGTCATTTCACTAGATACTTTTCTTGAACCGACGACTCCAGTTTCTTGGTCGGCTTCATCCTCAGCTTCCTCGTCTTCTTTAGAAGCTTCTGTTTCCTCACTTTCATCATCTTTGTTGTCTAGCTGTTGCACAAAAATGTTTGAAGTGTTATCACTGTCACCCTCTCCACCGAAAAACCAGAAACTAGATAGTAATAGAACCAAGTATTTAATGGCAAACATCCCCTTTTAATATTTTAAAAATACACTTTTATATTAAATAATCCCCTAAATTTCTATCTAACAAACCAGAATTATCACATTTTTGACATATTTCATTCATAATTGATTATATTCATTTAAAAAGACCCGTGTAGATGGTGTTCTACACAGGTCTCGATCCTACCAATTGGATGAATAGTATAATTTATATTTACTGTAGTCTATGAATTTTGCATGATAAAAATCATTAGCTGCTTGGTTTATATAAGAGTGATATAAACGATCGTAAGTCATTCGTCCAAAAAATGGACCAGCATAGGTGGGTAGAATTAAATTTGCTTTTTCTGGTGCATAACGTATTTCGTTTAACCTGATATAGACATCATTAATTATATCCATCGTAAGTTCTATGACCCCAGGATTTTCAATATTATAATTTGATTCAAAGTAACCCTGCAGTGCGTTAAATTTCCTATAATATGCATACTCAATTTGCTCTTTTGTCGTTCGATCTTCTAGTACTAAATACATATCTAATCCCATAGTATACTCCTTATATATAAGACATTTCTTTTAAGGAGATGTATTTACCATCTCCAATTATAATATGATCTAAAAAATCCACACCAATAAGGTCTCCACAATCTTTTAATCTTTTTGTTACTTCTATATCTTCCTTTGATGGAGTCGGATCTCCGCTGGGATGATTGTGCACACAAATAAACGCTGCAGCACTTCTTTTCACTGCTTCACGAAAGATTTCTCTTGGATGTACAATACTTGAATTCAAAGATCCTATAAATAAAGTTTTTTCTTCAATGACCATGTTTTTAGTCGTTAGAAATAGGACGATAAAATGCTCTTGATTATAGAACCTGACTTTTTCCATCAATATATCTGATACATCTTTAGGTGATCGAATAAATTTTTCTTCCTCTCTAGAATGTGTATGCATACGAATAGCAAGTTCTATAAATGAAAGTATTGTAATCGCCTTTACCTTGCCAATTCCTTTAATTGAGGTTAGTTCTTCATAAGTCAGTTCTCTTAATTCTCTAATAGAAGGTAAATCTTTAAGTATTTTTGCAGCTAAAGATAGACTTGATTCATTTTTATTACCTGTTGCAATGAGTATTGCGAGTAATTCCTGGTTAGTAAGTTTATCCGGACCATATAAGAGCAATCGCTCACGGGGTTTATCGGAATCATGCATTTCTCTAATCATTAATTCGCTGGTCATAGGTGTCCTCCAAAGTAAATATCATTGTAGTCAATATATAAGAAGAAAGTAATGATAAGGCTCGTCGCAATAAAAGGAACTAAAGGCACTTTTACAAGGCGTTTTTTAGAGATTAAATCTAATACAATAACGGCAATCCCACCGATAATATAGGTAAACAAAAAGGAAAAGATAAAAAAATCTAGAGGGGTAATTACAGTCAAGACAGAGAACAGCTGTATGTCACCATACCCAATCTTATCTTTTAAAATGAAATAAAAGATATGGAGTAAGCCAACGATTATCAAGTCAAGGAAAGGATCAAAGTTTATAAAATTCGTGAGGAACAAACCGGTAACTAACAATATTAAAAGCATGTGCAAGGGAATTAACATCGTTTCATAATCATATATTGAGAGTGGTATTAATATACTGACGAGTAAGTAATATAGAACTAAATTATCATAGGCTAATGGCGTAATAGTCGGCAATAAAAACAAACTGATCATTATAAGCTCAACAAAGAAATAGTTGATTGATATTTTTGTATTACATGCTTTACATCTCCCTCTGTTTATCAAAAAGCCGACAACTGGAATAAGATCTATTACGTTTAAAGTTCTGTCACATGAATCACATGAACTCCGTCTAGTTAAAAAGTTGATATGACTATTTTGAGTTAAAGCATACATAAAAGAAGCTAACACACCACCCATTGTCATGATTAAAAGCATAAATGTCCTCCTCTAATTGATTTAAATCCAATATATTCTCTATTTAAATTGTTGTAAAAAAGCAGTAATTCCAAAATTGTATGAAAAACACTACAGTTTCGTTGTTTTATCTAAAAATCACGACAATTTTCTTAAAATTACAGACAAAAATAGAAATTTTGTTATTTTTAAATATATTATTCAAATATAAAGAATTATTTGTCTATTCTAAAATCCAGTGATAGACTAAATTCATAAATATAAAGGAGGATATATAAATGAGTTTGAAAGACAAATTATTTAAAAAATTAGAAGAAAGTGAAGCAGCTATGATTGAAACAAGACGTCATCTCCATGCCAATCCAGAACTTTCTTTTAAAGAGGAAAACACCGCCAAATTTATTGAAGATTTTTATAAGGGTGAAGATGTTAAAGTTACGACCCATGTTGGAAACGGTTACGGCATCATCGTTGAAATAGAAGGTAATGGCCCTGGACAAACAATTGGATTACGTGCGGACTTTGACGCTCTACCTATACAAGAAGAAGCGGATGTTGAATTTAAATCGAAAAATGATGGTGTCATGCATGCGTGTGGCCATGACGTACATACTGCTTACTTACTCTATTTAGGTAAGGCTTTAATCGAATTAAAAGATGAATGGCAAGGGAAAATTAAACTCATTCATCAACATGCTGAAGAAGTGCCACCAGGTGGCGCCAAAAGTATTGTGGAATCAGGTATTTTAGGTGATCTAGATGAAGTTTATGGCATTCATATCTTCCCAATGTTAGAACTTGGTGAAATTGGTCTTACATCTGGTAATGCTATGGCAGGCCGCTCAAACTATGATCTTAAAATACAAGGTTATGGTGGTCACGGTGCCATGCCACACACAACACATGATGCACTCGTTGCAGGTGCATATTTTGTCGCTGAGGCACAGACCATTGTCTCTAGACGCATGGATCCAATGGATAGTGTCGTCGTTTCTGTCACTGCCTTTGATGCACCAGGTGGCTATAATGTGATTCAAGATTCAGTCACCTTAAGAGGTACAGTCCGTTATCTAGACGAAAAGAATAAGGTGCCTGCCTATGAGGCAATGAAGAAAATTGCTACAGGTATTGAAAGTTCATTTGATGTATCTTGTGAATTAGATTATGTCTATGACTATCCAGTAACTTATAATCATCCAACAGAGACCGAGCAAGTCGAAGAGATTTTAAGTGAAAATGTCGGTGACTATTTCCATACAAATTCTCATCCTAAACCTTCAAGTGGATCAGAAGACTTTTCATTCTATACTCAAAAAATACCAGGCACTTTCATCCAAGTCGGTGCCAAACCAGATGGTGTTGAACTAGAGGATGTCTATCCAAACCACCACCCTAAATTTAAGGTGCACGAGGGCTCACTCTTGATCAGTGCAAAAGTACTTGGTCAAGTTGCCTTAGCACGCTTAGAAAAATAAAACATATATAAACAAAGGGGCGTCTAAAATGACAGGAATGGATTTCGCTAATTCACCAGTCGTATGGACTTTTGCTGGTGCAATCATAGTCTTGGTAATATTTCAGGCAATCAAATTTTTATCCTTATCGAAAAAAGCAGCTCGAGATGTTGGTATTTCTGAAACAGATATTAAACGTGCAGTAAAGACTGGAAGCATAACAGCAATCGGACCTTCCATTGGTATTATTATTGTTGCTGTTTCCTTAATATCACTCATAGGTAATCCATTAACGATGATGAGAATTGGTGTGATTGGCTCTGCACCAATCGAAAGTATGGGTGCGCAGCTATCCGCGCAATCTGCAGGTGTGACCTTAGCAGGTGATGGTTTCTCTCCCGAGATTTTTAACCTTGTAGTATGGACCTTATGTATCGGTGGCGCCGGTTGGATGATCTTTACTTTCTTTGCGACACCATACTTAAGTAGGATTCAGACTAAGTTAACTTCAAAACCCAAAGGGGAATATCTGATGGGGATTGTGGCAAGTGGTGCAATGATTGCAGTTTTCGGTTCTCTAACAGGAGCTGAAATGATTAAAGGCGCACCATATATATTCACTGCAATTGTAGCAATTATCTCATCGTTAACATTTAACTATATTGCCAATAAAAAAGGAATTAACTGGCTAAAAGAATGGTCATTAGGATTCTCTATCCTCATTAGTTTAGTCGCAGTTTACTTCTTTATATAAATGGAGGTTAATCATGCAGGAATTTAGAAATGCCTCACATAAATGGGGAAAAATCACATTAGGCATTGCAATTTTAATATCATTTGCATTGCCTATATATATATCTTTTGCGATGGGTTATCATCCAGGTTTCTCATTAATATTAAATAGTTTTCTTGCCTATGCTGCGGTCGTTGCAATTGTATGGTTCCTAGAACCAATTATGTACTTCCCTGTTCTCGGGGTTTCTGGTACCTACGTTGCTTTCTTTACAGGTAATATTTCAAATATGTGTTTACCTGCAGTTGCATCATGTCAGGAAGCTGTCGGTGTAAAACCAGGTACAGATGAAGGAGAGATTATTGGTACTCTAGGTATAAGTGCCGCCTCTCTTGTAAATAAGATTATTTTGATTCCAGTTATACTAGGTGGACTTTGGCTACTAACTGTCATTCCAGAAAGTGTTCAAGAAGTCTTTCCATTTGTCCTACCAGCAATTTTCGGGGCTGTACTTGCTCAATTCGCTGGTAAGTTTCCACTCTATGGTGTACTCGCATTAGTTATTGGAATTCTTATTAATGCGGCCCCCATTCCACTATTTACGAAAAATGTACTCTGCATTATTATATTAGTCGGGATCATGCTCTTAGTTGGTAAAATTAGGAACAAAGATAACACTGCAAGTGAATAAATATATAATAGACGGTGATAAGTGCTCAGTATAGAGCCCACTTATCACCGTTTTTGTCTGTTTTGGTGATAAGTCCTTTGAATTGCGCTCATTTATCACCGCTTTAATCCTTTTCGGTGATAAGTCTTTTAAAAAGTCCCCCTTTATATTCATTCCTATAATTTTTGTTACATCTGCACAAAAAATATTGTTATTTTTTTCACATAAAGTCTTCCCAAAAAGTATAATCCAGTATAGAATACTAAGTGAATTAAACATTGTGAAAAAAATAACAATATGAGGAGGAAACACAATGAACCTTTGGGAAGTTATCGTCTTAACATTTACTGATATGGGCTTCTTAAGTGCCATCGCATCAACTATTCTTATTATTTTACTTGGATTTTTCTGTAGAAAGCGAGGCATTTTCAATGAGACTGTCGGTAAGACGTTATCAAAAATTGTCTTAACTGTTGGTCTACCTACCCTAGCCTTTACGGCATTTATGACAGACATTGATGGCGAGCAACTCGCACAAGGCTTAAACGTTTTAATCTGGGGAATATTAATGTATATCGTATTAATGTTTGCAATGAAACCATTCTACGCGAAATTTACTGGAGACCGTAAAACGACTTTAGAAGTATTATCTATTTTTGGATCAACAACATTCTTCGGGATTCCGATTGTCAGTGCAATACTCGGTCCTATCGGTGTAATCTATGCAAATATCTTTAACATTGGATACCGTATTTTCCTATATTCTTATGCATATATCCGTATGAGCGGCTTAAAAATGGAGCTTAGAAACTTAAAAACAATGTTCTTAAACCCAATTGTTATTGCAACATTCTTAGGTCTTGCAATCTGGCTTTTACAAGACTACTTACCACAAGTTACAGTTGCAGCAACTGAAACTGAGGCTGCAAGGGAAGTTGCATTCTTAAGAATTGATCAAACACTACCTTGGTTGTATGCACCAATGGAATACTTAGCACGTCTCGCATCACCACTCGCGTGGTTATCAATCGGGGCAACTTTAGCTGAAATTAATATTTCACAAGCTGCAAAATCTAAAGCTTCTTGGTACTACGCAGGTGTTAAAACAATTGCAGTGCCTGCCATTAACTTAGCAGTATTCTTTTTAACAACTCTAACTGGCATTTTAGTGTTCGATATTGATGCAGTTACAACAATGATAGTAATGATGGCAACTCCTGCTGCTACAGTAGCAGTCGCCTATGCAATTAACTTTGACAAAGAAGCAATACTCGCATCTAATGCTTCACTTTTATCTACACTAGCAGCAGTTATAATGATACCAACTTGGTTAGTGGTATTAAACATCATTGGTAACTTAGGCATATTTTAAAATCTAAAATTAGAAAGGAATTTATATAATGATAAAACTAATCGCATACGGTGTTAGGCCGAATGAAGTTGAATATTTTAAGCAATTAAATAAATATAATTTCGACTTAACTTTAGTCGAGGGATTACTAACGGATGATAACTTAGAATCAGTAAAGGGACAGGATGCTGTACTCCTAAGAGCGAATTGTAAAGGGGACCGTCAAGCCCTAGAATATATGAAAGAAGCAGGCATCAACTATGTTTTTACAAGAACCGTTGGGTACTCTCACATAGATTTAGATGCTGCAAGAGACTTAAATATCAAGGTCGCAAGAGTACCGAGATATTCACCTAATGCTATTGCAGAACTTGCTGTTATGTTAGCGATGAATTTACTAAGAAATCTTCCGTTCACACTAGATCGTACCAAAGAAAAAGACTTAAGAGTCTCACCAGAAATGTTCAGTAGAGAAATTAGAAACTGTACAGTTGGCGTATATGGAACTGGAAAAATCGGTTTAACAGAAGCAAAATTATTCAAGGGGTTAGGTGCTAAAGTCCTCGGTTTTGATCTATATCCTAGTGAAGCAGCAAAAGAAGTCGTCGAATTTGTTTCAGCTGAAGAATTGCTTAAAAATAGCGATATCGTCAGTATGCACATTCCACATATTCCAAATGAAAATGATGGTATGATCAATGAAGATTTCCTCAGTCAGATGAAAGACGATGCAATCTTAATTAATACAGCACGCGGGGAACTCCAGGATAATGTAGCGATTATAAAGGCAATTAAAAATGGTGCACTTCGTGGGTTCGGAACAGATGTTATGCCAAATGAGCAAGATGTCTTCTTTAAGAAATTCACTGATGAAAATCCACTTCCTGATAAAAGCGTTGAGGATTTACTTTCACTCTACCCTAGAGTACTCGTCACTCCACATATCGGTTCAAACACTGACGAAGCCTTATCTAATATGATTGAAACTAGCTTTAAAAACTTCTATGAAGTCATTGAAACAGGACAATGTGATAACTTAGTTTAATATTTAAGAAAAGCGTGGCTAGGTTCTTAATGAACCTAGCCACGCTTTATCTTTACAGATTTTAATTTTCACTGTTGTATTCAACTAATTTTTCAACATCTGAAACAATTTCTTCTAATGGGAATTGATTATCTCCAGAATCAACACCAGCATAGTCTTTAAGTATCGTCCCATCTTCATCGATTAAGTAAAATGATGTACCGTGTGTAACTTGGTTACTACCTTCTGGTGGTGGTGCAACGATAGTTTTAAAGTTATCTTCAGCAAAACCTCTGATGAAGTCGTAATCATAATCCGTTAAAAATTGCCATTCTGTACTTTCTGGTATATCGTACCAGCTCGAATACTCTGTTAATACATCAGGTTGATCGGTTTCAGGATCTACCGAAAAGCTCATTACTCCATAGTCTTCAATGCCTTTTTCTTCAAGTGCATTTGTTACATCTGTCATATTTTGAGTCATCGGCGGACATACTGTAGCACAGTTTGTGAACATAAAATTCATCAGCCAAACTTTCCCATCCATGTCTTCACGTGTGAAGGTCTCACCGTCCTGATTCGTCACTTCAAAATACTGAATTTCATCGCCATAGCGGCTCATTGGTTCAATCGCACCTGAAGTACAAGCCGATAAGATTAATAAGACCGGTAAGATGACTAGTAACCACTTTTTCAAGTGACTCCCTCCTCGGTTTCATTTCTAAATTAATTTTATCAGAATTCTAGAATACAAGAGGGTCAATTTTACTATATTTATGACTTTTCATTGACTATAAGCTTGTGATAGACACTGTACTCTTTCCATTTTCCGGACTGACCGTTAAAATGTTCTCCATTCTATCTTTAAGTTCTTCAACATGTGAAATAATACCAATTGTTTTGCCTGACGTTTGGAGGTCTATTAATGTTGTTATCGCAACCTCTAAAGTTTCCTGGTCTAAAGTACCAAAGCCCTCATCAATGAGCATAGTATCCAGTTGTATACCACCAGACTCTTGTTGGAGCGCTTCGTTTAGAGCAAGTGCCAAGACAAGCGATGCTTGGAAGGTTTCTCCACCAGAAAGTGTGTTTATATTACGTTCTTGGTTATTGTAATAATCGAATACTTCAATATCTAGGCCACTATAACGATTCGTCCGCTTCGTACTTCTTTGTAATTTATAACGATGATTGGTCATCTTCAGTAAACGAATATTGGCAATATCTAGAATACGATCTAGGTAATAAATTAAGACATAACGCTCTAATGACACCTTCTGGCCTTTTTTTCCTTGAATTGCTTCTGTCAGTTCTACTAATTTCATATAGAACTCAAAAGATTGACGATGTTCATTGATTAAGTCAGACAGTTTCACTTTAATATCTTCGTTTTGCTGACGCTTGGTCCTGACTTCTGCATAAAATTCTCTTGCCCGACTTAAGGAATCATCCGCTTCTTTTAAGGCGGCCTGATCTCCTTCAATATTGATAGAATCCTTACTTGTCAGTACGCTTTCAACTTCTTTGATGTAGGCTTGTAAGGTCATTTTCTGATCGTCATACTGCTTGACCTCTCGCCTTTTATCTTCAATATTTGGATTATGAACAAGGTCGTATAATTCCTCTTCTTCGTTAAAATCACTTGAGGTTAGGAAATTATTAATAGTGGTGGAGAGTTTATCTTGTTCGATTTGGTACTTCACTTTTTCTTTTTCATTTGATTCAATCTTAGACTTAGCTAATTTTAAACTTGAAGAAAGCTGGTTGACCTCATCCTTCACCTCAGCGTAATTTTTCTGATAGGCATTTAGCGTTTCATACTCACTATCCATATGATTTTTAAAGGATTCATAGTCTTCAAAATCTGTGACTTCAGTGAATTCAGCTTTCTTATTTTGTTCGTTTTTTAAGTCAGCTTCTTTTTGAGAAAGAGATTTTGTCAATTGATCTTCCTCTTCTTTTAAGCCGGCAACTTCTTGACTTAAGGCTTCTTTCTCCTTAAGTTTCTCTTCAATCGTTTCCACTTGATTGACTAGCTTCTCTTTGTCAGCACTTAATTTATCTCTTTCTTCTTTAAACACACTCGAATCATGGTATTCACTTGAATTTAATAATTCTTCAATGACATCGAGACGATTAACGAATGACTGATTCTCTTTTTCTATCGCCTTTAAGCGTTCGCTGAGTGCATTAAACTCTTCCTTATGCTGCTGAGTGAACTCACCGTGCTCAGGCAATTCGATGACGGTCTGCTCACAGACTGGGCAAGTCAATCCAACTTCTAAGTGACTAACCAGGTGATTGATGACAGACAAGGTGTCTTCATCATAATTTTCAAGCTTTGCTGAAAAACTTGCGAGCTCATTTTTACGCTCCTCAATTTCCTTATTATTATCACTTAGTTTGGCCTCAATATCTTGACTCTCTTTAACCAAGGCTTCAGATTTTTCAGCCTGTCTCACCTTATCCTCTATAGCTTCAAGTTTATGACCATTGTCAGTCAACAAACTCTTAGATTCAAAAAAGTCAGCTTCTTTATAGCTAATCTGTTCTATCACATCATTTTTCTTACTAATTTTCTCTTGATGAATTTTAATCTCTTCGTATCTTGACTGAACATCTTTAGTCAACCGCTCTATAACATCGTTTAGGTTTCGGTAGGTATCAGTTAAAAACCTTTCATGCTTATAATAGACCTTTTCTCTATCATTAATTTCAGGTCTTTCTCGTTCTATACTTTCAAGCGTCTCAGTCTTAGTATTCAATGTATCCGTAATATTCGCTTGAATACTAACCGCTTCATTCAATGCTTCCTTATTTTCACTTATCGCTGTCTCAAGCTCTTTTTTTCTTAATAGTTCATATTTGATTTTAGACGTCTCATCAAACTGTTTAACTGTCTGACGATTTTTTTCGATAAAGTCCGACTGTTCAACTAAAGTAGTCAATTGTCCTTTATAATTGTTTAGATGGTCAATTTGTTCATTATGTTTAATTTTTTCTTGCAGACGTCTTGATAGCTCATCTGCCTCTTCTTTTCTTTTAGTACCGAGTGTTCTTAATTCTTCGAGTTTTTTATCGTATGAATAGATGACCCCGTCGACATAGTCCACAACCATATCGTAATTCGGAAATTCAGTGACCTCATCAATATCAATTTCTTCAGTGTTTATATATTTAATCAGCTCAGAAATTCGAGTATCAAGGTGGGCTGCTGCACTCGAGCGTTCCTTTAACTCATCTCTAAGATTATTCTCAAAATCTAAGAAGCGTTCTGTTTGAAAGAGTGTTCTTAATATGTCTTGTTTTTCCTGACTTGTTGAGACCAGTAGTTCCTTAAATTCACCTTGAGGTAAAATTAAGATTTTTCTAAACTGAGCTTTTGTTAATTTTACAATATCTTCGATTGCATCCCTCACATCAGTTAAGGATGATGCGATGATTTGCCCTTGGTCATCATATAAGACAGCCTTCGGTGGTGTGGCTGATTTGTTACCTGGTTTTTGATACTTAAGGACACGCTCTACTGTATAGGCGCGGTCTTTAACTTCAAATTTCAGACTTACTTCACACGGCGCATCGTCTGGTGCGAATTGGCTTCTTAGAGATTCCTCATCCCGACCTGTCGTTGATGCTGAACCATAGAGGGCCGTAACAATCGCATCAAAGATCATCGTTTTACCAGAACCTGTTCGTCCGCTGATTAAAAACAACCTATCGTTTAGACTATGAAAATCGACAACTTCTTTTTCAAAAGGGCCGAAATATTTCATTGATAATTTACTCAGTTTCATTGTCTTCACCTGCAAAGTGTTGATCGAACATGTCCTTATCAAAGTCAGTCATTGTTCGATCTAATGTGTGTTCTATAAATGATTCATAAATTTCAATATCAGAAGTTGTTGAAATATCCACCGTTTCAAGGTCACTTGCCACGTCTTCAATTAATGGTTTTAACTCTAAAGTGTTCGGATATAGTAGCTTAATTTTACTCATCGGCTCATTGACATAAGACATATTGGATAGCTCAAACTTAAAATAGGCTTGGTCATCGTCGAAAGTCACTTTTTGCTTGATTAAATCCTCATAATCTCCACTGTACACCTTCACTTCATGTAGCGGTTTTATGGGTACGAAGGTCACTTCTTTTTTCTTAGTGTCAATAATTCTATAGCCCTTCGGCTGATTCGCTTCAGAAAATGAGTACTTCAGTAAAGACCCACTATAAAATGCAGTCCCATGATCCACTGCAAAAGGATGGTGTAAGTGACCGAGTAAGGTGTAGTCAAAATCACTAAAGACATCCGAACTCACTGCCTCACTTAGACCCATAGATAAAGGTCTCTCAGAGTCACTTTCTATACTTCCATTTAGATATAAATGGCCAACTAAAACATTTGTCTGTTCTTTATTCATATGTTTATTAATTTCTTTTACGATATTTTCATATGCATCTTGATGAGTTTGGATCGTATCATCATTAAAATACGCACGTGCTTCTAGCACTTCAACATGCGGTACAAGATAAAAATCAACATCGTCAATTGTCACAGGCTCAGCAACGTTGGAAAGGTCTGTATTTATATAAAAATCAGTTGCTTTAAACCACTCACTACCGTAATTGATTCTTTCACGGCTGTCATGATTTCCTGATATAACGATAAGATTTTTGCCGAGTTCTATATTTATTTTATATAGCGTATCGTTAGCTAGCTTTAAAGCACTTTGTGAAGGGTTTACACGATCAAATATATCACCAGCAACGACAACAGTATCAATTTGATTGTCTTCGATTGCTACTTGTAGTTGGTCTAATATATAACGCTGGTCATCTATTAAATCTAAACCATTCATTTTTCTACCGATATGCCAGTCCCCAGTATGTAATATTCGCATGATGGTCACCTCTTACAGTCATTATACATATTTATATGTTTAAACGATATGAAGATATATAAAAAACCACACTCAATATATTATTGAGTGTGGCGTCGTTTATTTGAGACTTTGAATCGTAATAATTAAATCATCCAATTTGTTTTCCACTCTGTGGAGTAAAAAGAATGTAATGACCGCAGGGAAGCCCAAATCACTGACGAATGGTAACCAATCCATTATTTAAGGACTGTTGTTGCAGTGTTTACAATTTTAGCTGAATATAGAGAAACTGGAATGCCTTGATTTGGACGTAGGATATCTTCATCAATAATCTTTTGTGCCTCAGCTTCAACCTCTGCAGCCGTAATACCTTCTTTAGGGTTATTAATCGTTAATGTAAAACGTTTGTCTTCGTTAGTGGTAAATACTAATACTAATTTTTCAGTCATTTTAATTTCTCCTTTTTATTTTTTAGACTACATGTGTGATAACTTTTTCAATGTTGTAATAAGATTCTCCTGTTAAACTTTCATAGACTGCAGCTAAGGCATTCAAATTCGCATCTGTACCATCAGTGTTCAGGTTGTTCAAACTTCTTGATTTTGTCACATCTTTACCCGACTCATCTGTGACAAAATGAAACATTTTAAGGCTCATGTTCTTTATCATGTCTTCACCTCCCTTCACTCTATATATCGTCACAAATTATTAAATGGACAAAAAGATTTTAAAGACGGTATAATGTGAGATAAGTGAGAGGTGAAGAAGATGTCATTTGATGTTTTTATGATTCTAATCGCAATCTGGACCTTTATCATGTTGGGTTTAATGACCATTGGTGGATTTTTCATGTTCCGAAAGTTTCTTCGCAGAATGCCAAAAGGTGACGGATACTCAGAATTAGATTGGCAGGACTATTATATTGAACAGGCGCTTCCCTTATGGAATGAAGATGCTAAAGCCTTGTTGAATGAATTAGTCAGTCCAGTTCCAGAGCTCTTTAGAGATGTCGCTAAAGAAAGAATTGCGGGTAGGATTTCTAAGATTGCACTAGATGAGAAAGTTAAAACAATAGAACTCGATCAGATCATGAAGGGTTATATTATTGCAACACCTAAAAAAGACCATAAGTTCATGAAGAAAAAATTAAAGCAACTTGATATAGATTACACACCGTACTTAGATCTCTTTGAATATGCAGATGATGAGAAACAGAAGTTCTCTATATTCGAACAGACAGAAAAAATTAACAGCAGACCCTCATAGGGCCTGCTGTTTTTTGAATTTCATTAATTTCATTAACATGGATAACCGCCACAATAGAATCATTACAAAGGCAAGTAAGAAAAACATGCCGCCCATTTCTCCTGGTGTCGTGGACAGTGAAAATATATATTTTAAAGCAATTCTTAGAATTAATAATGACATTAAAATAATTGGAAAAGCTTTTGTCGTTCTCACATATAGATCATCAGCCTTAACTTCATACTTCGTCGTCCATATAATAACAATAGAAAATAAGAGACCGATTAAAACTGACTCAAAGATATGAAGTGGTGATAATCTAAAGTATGGGAAGACAAACATTAATGCACCAGTTGACATTGCAACAGGTGGAATCAGTATCTTCTTCATTGTCAATGGCGTCTTACTTGCCTTTTGGCGAATGACAATGACTAAGATACCCATCACGACTGCACCTAACGATGCAATCATGAACAATGTATCTTCAATTGATTTTAAAAATTCTAGCATCTTAGAATCCTTGGAATTCTCCAAAGAATGGCTGTAACCAAATGATAATTTGAGTTAGACCATCAAAATATAACAAGATTCCCATTAAGATCATGATGACGCCACCAATTTTCATAATCTTACCAGAATACTTGAGCATCCATCTCGTCTTAGATACAAAGAAACTTAAGACAAAGAATGGAATACCAAAACCAACACAATAAACGAGCATTAACATCAAAGCATTGTTAGGCTCAGTTGCACTCATGGCGAATATTGCACCAATAATTGGACCATTACATGGTGTCCAACCTGCACCAAAAGCCATACCAATTAATATAGACCCGATAAATCCTGACGGTCTATTTTTAAATTCCACCTTGTGGTTTTTCATTAGGAAATCAAACTTTAAGACGCCGGTAATCACTAGACCGAAAACGACGATAAGTATTGCGCCAATTTGTCTAATGAGATTTCCGTACTCAACTAAGTATCCACCTAAAAATGATGTTCCAAATCCTAAGGCAATATAGATTAAGCTAAATCCTATTAAGAAAAACAATGTATGTAAAATGGCTCTTCCATTGAATTGCTGTTTCTCAACCTCGTTATAGCTCATTCCGGTAATATACGACACAAATGCAGGAAATACCGGCAGTACACAAGGGGACACAAAGCTTAGCACACCAGCACCAAAGGCGAGGAAGAATGTTACTTCTGAACCCATTAAAAATACCCCCATTCAGAAATATTATATCAAATCTAAAGGGGGTGATGAATGCTTATTCGAGCTTATTTATGACAAATTATTGTTGACTGTTTTGTAATTGATACATTTTAAAGTAAATACCATTTAATTTCACCAGTTCATCATGGTTGCCTCTTTCAACTATTTCCCCCTTGTTTAAAACAAGTATCTCATCAGCATCTTGAATTGTAGAAAGTCGGTGGGCAATCGCCAAGGTCGTTCGTCCCGTGCGCATCTTTTGAAGAGATGTTTGTATGACGGTTTCTGTCGTTGAGTCAATGTTCGCTGTTGCTTCATCCAATATTAATATTTTTGGTTCCTTAGCCATGGTACGTGCAAAGGCCAGTAATTGACGTTCCCCACTAGAAAAGTCAGTACCTTTCTCCGTGACCTTTTCATCATAGCGGTTCGGTAGCTTATTAATGAAACTATCAGCATTAACAAAATCTGCTGCCCATTGAACTTTATCTATAGTCATTTGACTATCATACAATTCTATATTTGAACGTACTGTCCCGTAAAAGATAAAGGGATCTTGTAAGACGAGACCGATGTTATTCTTCATGTCTTGTTTGTCGAATGATTTAATCGATGTGCCATCAATTGAAATTTCACCTTGATTAAATTCATAAAAGCGCATGATTAAATTAATAATCGAACTTTTACCAGAGCCCGTATGACCGACGAGTGCAGTTGTCGTCCCTTTTGGAACGGTGAAAGTTATATCTTTTAACACATCATTCTTACCATCATAAGAGAATGTCACATTTTTAAACTCGACCACGCCATCAGTAATTTGTCCTGTTCCCTCATTATTTTGAGCGGGTTCTAGTCTGTCATCATCCATTAAGGTAAATACCCTACTCGCTGCAACAAGTGCCTGCTGGAAAATATTTAAACTCATACTCACCTGATTAATCGGTTCAAAAAAGCGTTCCATATACTGAATAAAGGCGAATATTACACCAGCTGTAACAGATGTTTCAAAACTTAGAAAACCAAAATAAGTCAAAATGACAATGATTGATAGAATATAAATCATATCGATGGCTGGTCTTAATAGAAGCCCATCGAGCTTTATGTTTTGCATATTATATTTATAGTGAGATTCATTGATTGCTTCAAACTCCTGTTGTAAACGTGCTTCCTGATTAAATACTTGAATGATCATCATACCTTCTATTGATTCTGCAATCTTCGCATTCATATCACTTAAAAGTGCTCTAGCATGCGAGAAATATTTAGCAGAATATTTTCTATAGACGAGTAAAATCAAGATGATTAATGGCATAAAAATTAGTGCAATAAATGCGAGCTTTAAATCTAATATAAACATCATCACAAAAGATGAAACGACCATAAACAATGCCATTAGGAATGTTCCAAGTACATTGGTAAACATATCAACGATGGCCTGGGTATCGTTGGTTAATCTAGAAACCACACTACCTGACGGCACTTTATCGAAATACTTCATACCAAGGTTACCGACCTTTTCAAACGTATCAATTCTCAGTTGTTGTATAACTTTTAAGGCCAGTTTTTGCAAATAGTAGATTTGAGCGTAGGTTGTGACGATTGCAATGAGGTTTACCATAATAAAGGCAATAATCAGCCACATTATATCCGCTTCAGGAAAATATGATAATGTTAAATAATTATCAATAAAAATCATGACCAAATAAGGGGTCATTACACCCATGACTGTGGATGTCACGAGCATTAATACACAAAGTGCGATTAATCCTTTAAATGGAAGTGTATACTTTAGTAGTCTTAACAAGACTCTCAGCTGATCTTTGAGTGTTAATGTAAGGATTTCAGTTTGTGCTTCCATTAATCTCTCCCCCCTTCTAGAGAGTCATTTAGCGCATCATTTAAACTTTCTTTTAATGACTGGGCACGGAAGGTTTCTTGATACCAACCATTGTTCTGCATCAGAGCTTCATGATTGCCGCGTTCAGCAATGTGTCCATCCTCCATGACTAATATTAAATCTGCATCTCTGACTGCACTCATCCGGTGGGCAGTAATAATATTTGTCTTATCACTTCTTACCTTCTTAATATTAGCTAAAATCGCTTTTTCAGTTTCCGCATCGACTGCAGATAAGGAATCATCAAGGATTAAAATATCAGGTGATTGAATCAGTGCTCTCGCAATTGAAATTCTTTGTTTCTGACCTCCCGACAAGGACACACCACGTTCACCAACGATGGTTTCGTAACCGTTGTGAAAATCCATAATATCATTGTGAATATATGCTAAATCTGCTGCCTTATGGATCGTCTTATCGTTTAATGTTGGATCAGTAAAGGCAATATTATTTCTTATGGTTGTTGAGAATAAGAAATTATCTTGTGGTACATAACCAAACTTCTCTCTTAAGCTAGAAATCTCAATATCTTTAATATTGACACCACCTATAGAAATAAGACTATCTGAGTCGGTATCATATTCTCTTAGTAAAAGTCTGATAATCGCACTCTTTCCAGACCCCGTTCTACCGACTATCCCTAAAGTTTGACCCGGCTTTAATGTGAAGGATATATCCGTTAAAGCACTGTCATCAGACCCATCGAACTTAAATTGATCAATATCAAATACGATGTCGCCCTTAGGTAGCTGACGCGTAGTAAAATTCGTTCCTATGCCACTTTTTGTTTGAAGCACCTCTTCGATTCTGTCGTAAGAAGCTTTTCCACGTTCCATTAGATTAAAGAACCAACCGAGTGCTAAAAGCGGCCAAATCATCATACCTAAGTAAGTTGTAAAAGTGACTAATTGACCGAGACTAATTTCTTCATTGATTACCATCCTCGCCCCGAAAAATATGGATAGAAAATAAGAAATTGCAATAATTAAAGTAATCGTTGGATCAAATAATGCATCTACTTTCGCAACTTTTAAGTTTTTATTTACCACATCTTCAGATAAGTCTTCAAAGTCTTTCAAATCATCTTTTTCATATCCGAATGTTTTAATCACTTTGACACCCGCGACAGATTCCTGACTTTTATCGTTCAGTGAAGAAAAAGCAGCTTGTGCCACTCTGAATAAACGGCTTAATACTGAACCATAGTAACTCGTTAGTATGACCATAAAGGGAAGTGGAATCAAAGCAATTAAGGTCAATTTAGGACTCACTGTCACTGCCATTGTGACTAAGACTGCAGTGCCCATAATAATTGAGTCCGCTATGGTTAATATGCCTTGACCTGCGGTCATTTGAACAGCATTAATATCATTTGTTGCATGTGCCATTAAGTCACCCGTACGTCTTTTACCAAAAAATGTCGGAGACATATCAGAATACTTTTTGAATAAGGTCTTTCTTAACAATTTTCCCAGTCTATTTGCCGCACCAAAAATCATGACCCGCCAGAAAAATCTAAATATGTATGCCAGTATTGCAACTAACAGCAATATACCGGAGAACATGAACAATGTATTTACTGTGAGCGTCTCCATTGTAATATCATCTATAAAGCGCCCGATAATCTGAGGTGGTACCAGTTCTAATAAAGCGACTAAAATCAGCATCAATAAGCCTATCAAATAACTTTTATTCTCACTTGAAAAAAACCACCATAAATCCTTGAATACTCTCATGAAAACCATCCCCTTTTTAACCCCAATATCACTTCAAATTTTACCATATATTTCGGATTATGAAATAATACTTGAGATGGATATTCTGTATTTTGCCAACCTTATTAAAGTGGACCTTCGTCAAGGTCACTAAATCAGAATACGTGCCGTCGTTTCTCTATCCAAGCACAGCTAATGCTTGAAACAAAAAATCCCACCTGGTAATCACCAAGTGGGAAAAACTTTAATATGAAATGCTTGCACCTGGTCCAAATGGAATACCAAATAGATACCAAACAACAAACAAGATAATCCAAGCAATTAAGAAAATAATTGAATATGGAAGCATGAGCGACACAACTGTACCAATACCGTTGTTCTTACCATATCGTTGTGCGAAAGCGACAATTAATGGGAAGAACGGCATGAGTGGTGAAACAACATTCGTAGTTGAGTCTCCAATTCTATATGCGGCTTGACTCACTTCCGGAGCGATACCAAGCTGCATAAACATCGGCACAAAAATCGGCGCCATAATTGCCCATTTAGCAGAGTCTGCAGCGATTACGATGTCAATAATTGCAGAGACCAAGATAAATGTAACAAGCACAGGAATCACACCAATATCCATGCTTTCTAAAAGTTGTGCACCATTAACAGCAATAACTGTACCTAAATTCGAATAAGTAAAGAGTGCAACAAACTGTGCGGCAAAAAATATCAAGACAATAAAGCCTGCCATAGTCGAAATAGATGAATCCATTAGCTGTACTGCGTCTTTATCGTTTCTAATCGTCTTATTAATAAAACCGTAAACCAAACCTGGTATTAAGAATACTAACATCATAATGAAAATGATGCTTGATATGAACGGTGAACCGATTATGCCGCCGTCATCACCCCGTAAAGGTGAATTAGGGAAGGCAACAAGTGCAAGTATTCCGATTATAGTTAACACTGCAGCTACATTCGCCCATCTTAATGCTGTAGTTTCTCTACTTGTAAGATTATCATCTGGGCTATTTTGATCTTTATCAAAATTATAAGCACCTAATCTTGGTTCAATTACTTTATCTGTAATAATTGTACCTAAAATTACAACTAAGAAAGTCGATGCAAACATAAAATACCAGTTATCAGTCGCTTCAACAATATATGAAGTATCTAAAATTGCTGCCGCTTCTGTTGTAATTCCTGCTAAAAGCGGATCATTTGTACCGATGAGTAAGTTTGCTGAATAGCCGCCTGCAACACCTGCAAAGGCTGCTGCAAGTCCTGCTAATGGATGACGTCTAAACCCTAGGAAGATGATTGCTCCAAGTGGCACTAAAACAACATAACCTACACTTGCTGCAACGTTGGACATTACACCCATAAAAACAACAATTGGTGTGATAAATTTCTTAGGTGCTTTCGTTACAACATTAGTCATTAAGGCACTTATGTAACCACTTTTCTCAGCTACTCCAACACCTAACATAGCCACAAGTACAGGACCTAAAGCGACGAAAGTCGTAAAGTTCTCAACAACACTAGTAAAAATATAGCGAATGCCATCAGTGGTTAGTAGACTAACGACTTCAACATTAAGTTTCTCTTGATTTCCAGTTTCAGGATTTACACCTGTATACGATACAGTGACTCCAAATAGATAAGCAATATGAGAAATAATAATTACGAGTAATGTAAAAATTAAAAATATAGTAACAGGATGTGGTAACTTATTTCCCCCATATTCAATCCAATCTAAAATAGAGCGTTTTTCTTTAAGTGAATTATTCATAGAAAGCTCCTCATTATTAGAATACTAAATATTATACACAGGGTACTTACTTTTCGCTACTAAGTAATACTATGTTAATTGTTGAAAACGTTTTCTAGAGTTAAATAGGTATACTATTCTCAATAACAAAAACTCTCGACGACCTGTTCGGTTATCGAGAGTCTTGTTACACTTTTTAATTAAATGATACATTATCAAAGTGAATTCGACCTGTCGGATCAATCTCCACCCCACTCACTTCTGTGCTATTATAACCAACAGCAAATTGAGCATGGAAAAGATATGATGCTGGAACTTCTTCGACTAAGATTTCTTCGACTTCAGTATAAACTTCTTGGCGGGCAGCTTCATCGACTTCAGCACGGCCAGCGTCTAATAATTCATCGACCTCATCGTTTGCATAGAATGAACGGTTCCCTGCAGCACCAATATTCTTAGAGTGGAACAAGGCATATAGACCATAGTCCGCATCCCCTGTAACAGTCGTCCATCCTAGGATGAACATATCGTGATCACCATTTGCTAAGGTCTCAAGATATGCACCCCACTCAAATTGCTCAACTTGAACATCGATATTGAGCTCTGAAAGTTTGTTTTGGATATAAACAGCTGTATCAATAATTTGCTGATCATCATTTACCCAAAGCGTTGTTGAGAATCCATCTGCCACATCTGTTTCAGCTAGTAGTTCTTTCGCTTTTTCTAAATCAAATTCAACACCTTCAAGGTCTTCATTATAGCCCCATACATCAGGCGCCAATGGTCCTTTCGCTGGAATTCCCATACCATCATACACACCGGCTACGATTTCTTCACGGTCAATAGCGTATGAAATTGCTTGTCTTACTTTTGGATCATTGAAAGGCTCTTTCTCTGTATTAAATCCTAAGTATGACATACGTACTGAATCTTTAATTTCTAAAGCTGTGTCTGATCCATTTTCAACACGGTCTACGTTTGAAGAATCAATATCTGTCGCTATTTGAATACCACCTGTTTCTAATTCTGCAATTCTAGAACCAGTTTCAGGAATGACTCTAAACTCAACAGTTTCAAAGTAACGATCGCCACCTTGGAAGTCGTCAAAGCGCTCAAGTGTTACTGAATCTCCTGCACTACGTGATACAAATTGCATATGGTTAGTACCGTTAGGTTCAGAACCAATTACAGTACCTAAGTGCTCACCTAAGTCATCCTTAATTTCTTCATATGCGTCACTTCCACTATCACGTGCTTCATAATACTCTTCTAAACTCATATCATTTCCAGCCGCATCTAGGGCTGCTTGATAATCACTATCGATTAATTCTTTAGGCATAATTCCCGCAGTACTATGTGCTAAGTGGCTAGCTAATGGTGCAAATGGAATTGTGGTATGTATATTGATTTCATAATCATTGACTACTTCAATTTCATCAATCATTTCATACAAGAATAAAACCGGTGAAGCAAGTGCTTCATCCCTCACTCTGTCAAAAGTAGCAACTACATCTTCAGCAGTAAAGTCTTCACCACCATGGAAAGTTGTCTCTTCACGTAATTTGAAATTCCATGTTGTTTCATCGACTTGTTCAAATTCTGTTGCGAGCCCTGGTTGTAATTCCATATTCACATCTTGATTTAATAATCTTTCATAGATATTTGTTCTTACCTGACTTGATGCAGAGTCGTTAGAACCATGTAAATCTAGCGATACAACATCCGCCAATGTCCCTACAGTTAAATCACCCGTGTTTCCACCTTCAGCCCCTTCTTCACCGCTTGCTGCTTCATCTACATTTTCATCACTCGAACATGCTGATAAAATAAACAAGAAAGCGATTACAAAAAACGCCAAAAACTTTTGCTTATTCATTGCTGTTTTCCCCCTTTTGCTTGATAATCTATTATATGCATGTTTATTACCAATTTTCAATATATTTGTAAAATTCACAGAAGTAAATATAATAGAATGAAAGAAGCCCTGAAATCCATACGGATTTCAGGGCTTCTTTTACTCATGAGCCTACTCACTCATTTTAATTTACTTTTTTGTGCCTTTTTTTGCTTGTTCAGATGATTTATTCATCATGCTCAACATCTGATTAATTTTCTTCTGAGATGGTTTTTGTCCCATTTGCATCATCATGATTCTGAGCATGTCTTCATTAATAGGAGGGTTCTTCTCCAAATAATCCATCATGTATTTTCTAGAGATCCAAAATCCTAATGCAAAACCACCAATGAGGGCTACAATTACAATTAGTATCCATATCCAAGTCGCCAAAATGCTCACCTCTTTCCCGTGTAAACCACTATTTAGTTTACAATATCAAACATCTAAATTCAATGTTTATTTGTCACGGATAATGCGAGCTAAGTTATCGACTGTGAATCCGTAACGTTCTACAACTTCACCGCCAGGTGCACTCGCACCAAAAGTATCAATCGTCAGTAGTTTTCCTTTGATACCAACAAATCTATGCCAACCATGACTTGCAGCCATTTCAACTGCTGTACGATTTTCAATATTTGTATTTAGAACTGACTCAATATAAGCTTCGTCTTGTTGTAAGAATGCTTGAACATTAGGTATAGATGCTACTTTAATATTCATGCCTTCTTCTTTAAGTTGTTTCGCTGTATTAACAGCTAAGGCCACTTCACTACCAGTCGCAAAGACAATCCCATCATCTCCACCATCATAGACGAGATAGCCACCTTTTTGAACACCTTCAGATACAGCTTCACTTGATACATCTAACACTTCGATATCTTGACGTGTTAACACCAATGCTGTCGGTGTATCTTCTGATTCCAATGCAACTTTCCATGCTTCACGTGTTTCATTGCCATCAGCTGGACGAATCACGTTTAAGTTTGGAATTGCACGTAAGCCTGCCAACTGTTCGATAGGTTCATGGGTTGGTCCATCTTCCCCTACAGCAATTGAATCATGTGTTAATACATAAGTTACAGGTAATTTCATTAAGGCACTTAAACGTACCGCTGGTTTTAAGTAATCAGAAAATACGAAAAATGTACCGCCGTATGGATAAACGCCACCATGCGCAGCCATACCATTTAAGGCAGCCGCCATTGCAAACTCTCTCACACCAAACCAAACATTACGCCCAGCGTAATTGTCTTTTGAGTAGTCTGTTGCATCCTTAACATTTGTTTTGTTACTACCTGCTAAGTCCGCTGCACCACCGAAGAAAGTTGGGATTGATTTAGACAATGCTTGAATCATATCTCCAGAATTACCACGTGTTGCCTTTTTACTTCCTGCTTCATAAGTTGGTAGTTCATCACTGTAGCCTTCTGGAAGCTTACGGTGAATTGCATCCATAAATTGTTGATGAAGATCACTATTTTCATTCTTAAAGTTATCCACTAATGAATTCCATGCGTCTTCTTTTTCCTGACCTCGAGCAGCTAACGTCTCCTTGAAACGTTCGTAAACACTGTCATCAGCGACAAATGTTTGTGTGTGATCTAGGCCGTATGCTTCAAATGCACCACGACGCTCATCTTCACCAAGTGGCGCCCCGTGTGAATCTGACTTACCAGACTTCGTCGGTGCCCCGTAGCCAATGACAGTTTTCACTTCAATTAATGAAGGTTGATTTGTTGTTTTAGCATGTTCAATAGCACGGTCAATTTCATCTAAATCGTTACCATCATTGACTCGGATATAGTCCCAGTTGTAAGCTTTGAAACGCTCAGCTACGTTCTCTGAGAAACTCTTGTCTAAATCACCATCTAAGGAAATATCATTAGAATCATAAAGGACGATTAATTTACCTAAACCTAGGTGACCAGCTAGAGAAGCAGCCTCATGAGAGATCCCTTCCATTAAATCACCATCAGATGCAAGTACATATGTATAGTGATCAACAAGTCCATTATTATCCTCAGAATTAAATGTTGCAGCTAAATGAGTTTCTGCCATCGCCATACCGACACTCATTGCAAAACCTTGACCAAGTGGGCCAGTCGTTACCTCGACACCCTCTGTATGTTTAAATTCAGGGTGTCCTGGTGTTTTAGATTCATACTGTCTGAATTCTTTTAAGTCATCCATTTCTAGAATACCCGATAAGTGTAATAAGCTGTAAATCAACATTGAACCATGACCAGCACTTAAAACAAAGCGGTCTCTGTTGAACCAATTTACATTTTTAGGGTTGAAGTTTAAGTGCTTCTGCCATAACACATAAGCCATTGGTGCCGCACCCATAGGTAAACCGGGGTGACCTGAATTTGCCTTCTCAATTGCATCAATGCTTAAAGATCTAATGGTATTAATTGCGAGTAAATCCGTCTTATCAAATGACATATCATTTGTCTCCTTTATTACTATCATTGTTTTTTTGTGCTTTTATATCTTTGACCTTCTGAGGCGTAACATCATTACCCTCCGGATCAATGACCTTAGTACTTTCAATGTGATTTCTAAAAGAATTTCTAAAGTTTGATAAATATTCTTTTCTCAATTTAGTCAGCTCTCGCATTTCAGATTCAGAAATGTTATTTTCTTTTTTCTTTCTTGCAAGTGCATTGAGCTGTTTAATCTTTTCATCATCTAACATAAGCGTCATCCTTTCTCATATAATTTACCACAAAAAGAGTGCAGAAACCAAACGGTCCTGCACTTATTTTGAGAATAAACTCACAATATATCTAATTTAAACTAGAAACTTCATAATTCTGGAAATGTGCCATCATTCGATTTGCCAATAGACCTGTGTGAACCACACCACTCACGAGTTCTTCCTCTATGATACTTTCACTTTCTCCAGATAACATTGTGTTCGTTTTTTGTTCGCTATCCATTTCATTTACAACTTCTGTACTCGCTGTAGTTTCAGAAGAATAAACGTTCTCTCCCTCTACTTGTTCCGTATTAGTAAAACTATATAAAAGCACTAGACTCAACGTCACGGTAAACAATCCCATCAATGATTTCAATTCTTTAATTGTCATTTACATTCTCTCCTTCGAACAAATGTTTGTATTAATAATATAACAGAACACTTGTTCTTAGTCAACAATTATACGAACAAATGTTTGTAAGCGTACTTACAATATGGTAAAATTTAATTAACATAAGGTTGGAGGTAAAATGATGAAAGATTTAACAGAGAGACAAAAAGATATATTTCAGTTTATAAAAAGAAACGTTAACGATAAGGGATATCCACCAAGCGTTAGAGAGATTGGTAATGCAGTAGGTCTACAATCCAGCTCAACCGTGCATGGCCATCTCGCTAAACTAGAAAGTAAGGGCTACATTAAACGTGATCCTACCAAACCACGTGCGATTGAAATCGTGCAAGAATCAGATGTAAATGAATCTCCGGTTATTCACGTGCCTGTCCTTGGTAAGGTCACAGCTGGTTTACCGATAACAGCCGTGGAAAATGTTGAAGAATACTTCCCCCTCCCAGAACATTTTACTGCCAACCATAATAGTGAAATCTTCTTATTAAATGTTGTTGGTGATAGTATGATTGAAGCTGGCATACATGATGGTGACAGAGTCATTGTTCGCAAGCAAAACATTGCACATAACGGTGAAATTATTGTTGCCATGACTGATGAAGATGAAGCAACAGTTAAACGTTTCTATAAGGAAAAAGGGTACTATCGTTTACAACCTGAAAATTCTACAATGGAACCAATATTCCTTGATAATGTGAGTGTCTTAGGCAAAGTGGTTGGTTTATTTAGAGAATTTATTTAACAAAAAACACTCAGAATCTTAAAGAAAAGATTCTGAGTGTTTCTCTATACATTATTTATTATTGTAAAAAGTTTTCAGTATAAAAAGGCACTTGTTCCTGATCATACTCAATCCCTATGCCCACTGATGTGAACTTATCATTTAAAATATTCACTCTGTGAGATGGTGAGTTTAAAAGACTGTGGTGAGCGAATATTGGAGAAGTATGTCCTGTTGCGATATTTTCACCAGCATAGGTATACCTCACATTTTCTCTTTCCAACCTTTCCTTTAGACCATTTCCATCAGGATTATCATGATCAAAGAACTTACGTTCCGCCATGTCTACACTGTGATAGTAAGCAACATTATCCACTTCGGCATTTCTATCTAACATGCCATAGCCGTATTCATAACGTGTAGCATTTAAGAGATAATAGTGCATGAGTTCATTATCTTCTATTGATGGATGGTTATACAGTTCACTGATATCAATAATCTCGTCCTTATGTAAGACAAGCATACCATTGGCTTGATAGCCTTCATGAATATCATAAAAGAAGTAGACATAGTAATTTCCGACATCAAAGACATCATATTCTTCATTTTCTACTTTCAGTCGTTTCCACTGCTTTCTAACATACTCCACCGGTTCACCGTAAGTTTCTCTGGCCTTTTCTCGAGTCATCTTGTCTATACTCATCTTGCCGAGTGATACGTTTGGTGAATTAGTATATCCACCAGTCAGTTCTCCGTCTCTTACGAGTAACATGTGAAAAGCACCAGGCTCATTTTTAATCACAAAAACACCTTCGTACTCGGAGTTTAAAACAGTTTCCCCTTCTGTCGTCACTGAAGAACCTAAGGAATAATCAATGTTGGTTTCTTGACTACCATAAACCTTTTCAATCTTCGTCGTATCATAACTGGGTATGAAGTGGCCTTCAAACCAATGACTGAAGTAATCTTCGTTCAACCCATTTCTAAAATCATAAGATTGAATGACTGGTACGATAAAAACCACTACCAAATATAAAATTACTAATCCAAGTGCGCGTCGTATCCAATTCATTCAAACTATTCCCCTCTAAATACTGACGTATAAATTATCGATGAGACGTGCTTTAGAAAATTGTACCGCTATGAATATGATAACATCACTGTCAATTTCATTAAGTTCACCAAGATTATCAGCCCTGTAGATTGCTAAATCATCAATTGACCCACTTGTATTTTGTTCGATATGGATCTTAATCAATGATTGGATTTTATCGACATTGGTTTCACCGTCTTTAATTTTCAGACTCGCCATCTTTAATGCTTGGTAAATGTTCGGTGCTTCTTGATATTCCGTTGCTGTTAAATTCACATTTCTTGAACTTCTTGCAAGTCCACTCTCTTCTCTTTTTGTTGGAACGTCTTGAATTTTAACTGGCACATTAAAATCTTGAACATAACGTTTGATAATCATAAGTTGCTGGCGGTCCTTCTCTCCAAAAAACGCCATAGCTGGTTGAATAATATTAAACAACTTACTCACTACAGTGACGACACCTTCAAAATGACCCGGACGTTTTACACCATCAAGTAGATTTGCCATTGATTTAATACCGATGTTAAATTCCATTTCACATGGGTACATCACCTTTTCACTAGGTGCAAAGACAAGATCCACGCCGTAGCTTTCACATAAAGCTAAGTCTCCTTTTAAATCTTTGGGATAGCTTTCAAAATCTTCATCTGGTCCAAACTGTAAAGGATTTAAAAAGATACTGACGACAACGATATCACAAGCTTCTTTGGCAGCTTGGATTAAGGCTCCGTGTCCTTCATGTAGTGCGCCCATTGTCGGAACAAGGCCAACAGTCTGACCCTTATATTCACTTAAAATTTCTCTAGTTTCGTCAATCATTACACTGTGTTTCACGCTTCGTACACCCGCTTCTTATAAGTGGTTTCTTCATCTGGGAAAGTGCCATTCTTTACTTCATCTCGGTAGGCTTTTAAGCCGGACACCGCTGGTTCTGTTAGATTACCAAATTTTTTAACAAACTTCGGTAATCTGTCTGACCCATACTGAAGTAAGTCATGGTAGACAAGTACTTGTCCATCTGTGTCAACACCTGCACCGATACCAATAGTCGGTATTCTGACTGCCTCTGTCACTCTTTTAGCAAGATCGCTCGGAATCGCTTCTAAAACCATCATTGATACACCAATTGACTCTAAAGTTTTCGCATCTTCTATTAATTGTTCAGCCTGATCTGTATCTCCAGCCTGCATTTTAAAGCCAGTAATACCGACATGTTGCGGCGTTAAACCTAGGTGACCACATACCGGTATGCCTGCCTTAATTAGACCTTCAATAACATCAACACGCGCCGAACCTTCTAATTTAAGCATGTTCGCATTCGATTCCTGGTATAGCTGTATACCATTACTAATCGCTTGATTAACATCACCATGATAAGATCCAAAAGGCATGTCTGCAATAATATATGTGTCATTTGCACCACGGCGTGCTGCCTTAGTATGGTGAATCATGTCAGCCAAGGTCACCTTAACAGGAGAATCATAACCAAGCACTACCATGCCTAGTGAATCTCCAACAAGTATAATATCGACACCAGCCGCCTCACAAGACTTAGCTGAAGGATAGTCATAGGCAGTTACCATGACAATTTTGTCATCGTGCTTCATGTTGATTAAGTCCGCAGTCGATTTCATAGTTTCCCTACTTTCTGAAATTAGTTATACTTAATTTTACCACATAATCACCGGAAACAAAGAACGGAGTGACCGTATGAAAATAGGTATAATCGGTGCTGGCGCTGTCGGAGCTATCATCGCAACTGAGCTATCAAATCTAGATGTCGAATTAAAACTAATGGCAAGATCTAACCGTGATGGCTTAACTATAAAAACTGGTGAAACCGTGCAGTATCACAAGATACCAGTTTATGATATTGACACAGTCGACGACAAATTCGATTTAATATTTATTGCCTCAAAGACCCCCGCCTTAAAAGATTTACAAGATAAAATCCCGACGCTCATGCATGAGGATACTGAGATTGTGTTCGCCTTGAATGGTATGGGTTATGACAATATGTTTTCACATGGTGTTCCAGCTGTTGTGTATATTAGCGGCCAACAAAAAGAAGATTACATCGAACACTTCTTAAATAAAAAGTTGCTTATTGAAAATAAACAATATAAAGCGCTTGATACACTCATTGAACAGATGCAGGAGAATCCTTCAGTCGAACTTCAAATAGTAAAGACTGAAGACTTTAAGCGAATAAGATATGAAAAACTCATTGTCAATACAGGCGTTAACACTGTCACTGCACTCAGTCAAAACACTGCTCGTATATTTAAAGACCAGTCTGTCGTTATGTTTACAAGACAACTCTTAAATGAAGCAATCGATATTGTTAACAATTGTAATCCGGATGGTGTCACCATTGATGAGAATTTTATCGACACGGCAATGAATATGTATTTAGGCTATCCAGCTCATATGGGCACGAGTATGTATTACGATGTCATCCAAGACAAGCCAACTGAATTTCAATATATTCAAGGATTTTTAATGACTCTAAAGGGAAATTGTTCAATCCATACACCTATTTTAGATACTGTAACATTGTTACTAAAAGCTTATGAAATTAGGGACAATTAAAAAGTACACTTGGCTATGTCAAACCAAGTGTACTCTATTTAACTTCTCGCTTTTTTCTTCGGTCTATAATAAAAGAACCAGATTAAGAAGGCGATACCTGCTACAGCTATAATGACATATGCGATATTTGAATACACATCCATTACGCTAACGATGTCCTCCCAGTTTTCACCTACTGAAGCACCGAGATATACAAGAACGGTATTCCAAATCAGCGTCCCAACTGTTGTCAAAACTAGAAAAAGTGGCATAGACATTTTACTCATCCCTGCAGGAATGGAAATGAGGCTTCTTATCAGTGGAACGAAGCGACAGAAAAATACAGTCCAACCACCATACTTACCGAACCAATTATAAGATTTTTCAATGTCATTTTCTGTCACACGTAGCCACTTACCATATCTTAGGACAATACGCTTCATTCGGTCTTTGCCGAGGATACTCCCTAGATAGTAAAGGACAATAGCCCCACCAACTGAACCCACAGTCGAGGCGATGATGACGCCAAAAATCGACATTTCGGTATGCGCTGTCATAAAGCCACCAAAAGTCAGGATGACTTCTGATGGGATTGGTGGAAAAATATTCTCTAGTGCAATCAAAAAGACAATCGCAAAATAGCCAAACTGATTAATTAAATCTTCTAAAATACTCTGCATTTATTTAATGTCCTCATTCTTTATTTAATCATGTCCCGCAATATGTTTTAAAGTTCGGATCGATATCATCATCACCAGGTGCATCTGTATATTTGCCCCCGATTTTATCATTATAAGGTTTAGACACTGCCTTAAGCAATTGCTTAACCTCACCGTAATGTCCTTCTATTGCTTGATCTAATGCTTCTTGAACGATGTGATTTCTAGGTACCATACTCGGGTTTCTTTTATTCATTACTAGCTCGATCTCATCTTGCTTAGCAGTTTGACTTTTCTTTCTAGCCTGATATTTTTCAAACCATAAAATAAAGTCACTATCATCAAACATAGGTAAAAGATGATAATTTGTAAGATAAAAATCACGAAACGTTCGAGTATAATCTGCCTTATGTTTAAACATAAGCTCTAGAAAATCATTGATTAGACTCTGATCATAAACATCCTCATGGTTCATATCCAAAATCCCTAACTTCTCACCCATTAAAGAAATATACTTTCTATTGTAGTACTGTGGGAAATGATTTAAGGCATTTTGTGCAAGCTTAACCGCTTCTTCTTGTTCATCTGCTAATACCGGAATTAAAGATTCCCCGAGCTTACTTAAATTCCACTGAGCAATTGAAGGTTGGTTTTTATAACGATAGCGACCGTTTGTATCAATAGATGAGAAATAGGTATCTGGATCATAAGTGTCTAAAAAGGCACAGGGACCGTAATCTAAAGTCTCACCTGCTATCGACATATTGTCAGTGTTCATCACACCATGAATAAAGCCGAGCGCTTGCCATTCTGCTACGAGTTCCGCTTGTTTTCTTATGACATGATCGTAGAACAACTCGTAGCGTTTAGGTGCTTCAATATCTTTTAAATATGGGTAATGACGATCAATGGCAAAATCAATTAAAGTCGTCAACTTATCTCTAGACTGATGGTATGCAAACTCAAAAGTTCCGACCCTTAAATGAGATTCTGCGACCCGAGTCAAAATTCCGCTTTTAACGATGGACTGACGTTGTAAATATTCTCCTGTTTCAACGACGGCAAGTGCACGCGTTGTTGAAACACCAACATTCGCCATGTATTCACTGATGATATATTCTCTTAGCATTGAATCGACGGGTGCACGTCCGTCCCCATTCCTAGAGAACTTGGTCGCCCCAGATCCCTTTAGAACAATATCCATTTTTTCATCTTCAGGTGTATTATGCTCACCTAAGAGGACGTTTCTGCCGTCACCCAACATATTCAGTACACCAAATTGATGGCCCATGTAACTTTGAGCAATCGGTGTTGTTTCATCAGGTAGATGGTTGCCAGAGAAAAATTCTGCATCATCACTTAAAGCCTCATCCTCAAGCTTTAATAGCTTGGCAAGGTGTTTATTAAATAAGATCATTTTAGGCGCTTCACATTCTTCAGGTTCATAAGGTGCCCAAAAGGTACGTGGTAATTTTTTGTAGTCATTGCTAAAGTTCAAGCCTTTATACATAGGAAACCTCCTAATATTTCTATAGTAGACAAGTATACTATAAAATGATTTTATTTTTGTAAAATTCAGCTACGGATAATTGAATTTTGTTATAATATATGTGTAATAATATAGTAACATTTTAAATTATATTGGAGTTGGAATCATGTCAAACGGATTAAGAAGAGCGTCTTGGAAGTATGCTTTTGCCTATACTGGTATCGTTGTTGGTGCTGGTTTTGCAACTGGCCAAGAAGTACTTCAGTTTTTTTCAAGCTATGGCTTAATTAGTATTATCGGCGTCATACTAACAGGACTCATTGTAATGTTTATTGGACGTCAAGCAGCAAAACTTGGTTATTCTACAAATGCTGAATCACACGTCCTACCGCTTAACACCTTATTTGGTGTCAAACTTGGTAAGGTCGTAGACATCATCCTTGCATTCTTTCTCTATGGTTTAGCCGTTGTAATGATTGCAGGTAGTGGTGCAACTTTCAATGAAGGTTTTGGCCTCAACCCGCAAGTGGGTGCGATTTTCTTAATTATTGTTGCCTTCGTCACCTTACTAATGGATTTCGATAAGATTATCTCAATTATCGGTTCTATTACTCCTGTATTAGTCATCGCTTTATTTATTATTGCAATCTACAATATATTTAACCCTATGGTGCCTTTTTCTGAAGTGAATCAATATAATGATACTAGCCACACACCAACAGGTAGCTGGTGGTTTGATGCAATAACTTATTCAGGCTTTACACTAGCGACAGCCTTCAGTTTTTTATCCATAATGGGTTCAGAAAGTG
The DNA here is from genome assembly GCF_016313225.1 of Jeotgalicoccus sp. ATCC 8456. Classification (NCBI taxonomy): domain Bacteria; kingdom Bacillati; phylum Bacillota; class Bacilli; order Caryophanales; family Staphylococcaceae; genus Jeotgalicoccus; species Jeotgalicoccus sp. ATCC 8456. Next base: position 566,483 of record NZ_CP066224.1, read on the forward strand.
CACGTCAATCCATCGTAAGACGCGGCGCAATATACGGTGGACTCTTAATCACTTTCATTATGCTCTTGATTAATTTTGGTATATTATCTATTATGCCAGCAGCATATGATGTTTCCTTACCGACAATGCAGATGGCGAATAATCTATCACCGTGGATCGGTACAGCATATTCTATTATTATTATCTTACTAATCTTTAACTCAGTAGTCGGTTTCTTATATCCATTCTTAAGCCGTTTTACTAAACCACAATCTGGGAAATATAAGATACTCTTGATATCATCGTTAGTAATTGGTTATCTAGCGACATATGTGGGATTCGTAGAACTTGTTAATATCATCTATCCATTGTTTGGTTACGTTGGATTGACCATTGGACTTATGTTAACTGTAAGATGGATCTTCTTAAAACGTAAAGCTTATCATTTAGCTGAAAAAATCTCAGATGAAGACTAATATAAATCACTCTATAGTTTGTATATTCGTAAACTATAGAGTGATATTTATATATATATGTATTTTTACAACTATACTATGTTTATTAGTCGCTTAGTTGTTTATATTAGTTATGTAAACAAGATAATAGGAGTTGTGAGAATGTCAAACGGAAAGAACAGAGCGTCATGGCGAATTGGATTCGCCTATGCCGGTATCGTTGTCGGTGCCGGATTTTCAACAGGACAAGAAGTTTTGCAATTCTTCGCCAGCCATGGATTGATCAGTATTGTCAGTATCATCATGGCTGCATTTATATTAATGTTTGTCAGCCGTCAGGCTGCAAAACTTGGCTATAGACTCGATGCAGAGTCACATGAAGGGCCAGTTAAAGCTTTATTCGGTAGGCGATTGGGATTAATTATCGACTACACTTTAGTCTTCTTTTTATATGGAATTGCAGTCGTAATGATTGCCGGTAGTGGTGCTACCTTTAATCAAGCATTTGGTATCTCACCTGATATCGGAGTCTTAATATTGATCGTCATAACTGCAGGAACCTTACTTCTTAATTTCGACAAGATCGTCAATATAATCGGAGGTATTACGCCCCTATTGATCATCGCTGTCGTTATTATTACAACCTATAATATTTTAAATCCAACAGTACCTTATTCTGAAGTTAATAATTATGTTGATCCAACACGTGCACCGTCAAAATTTTGGTGGTTCGATTCAATCACATACGCTGGTTTAGCTTTCGCAGTCGCGTTTAGCTTTTTATCGATTATGGGCGCTGGTGCTGCCAAACACGCTATCGCAAGACGTGGGGCAATCTATGGCGGTCTGATCACCCTCTTATTAATGGTACTCGTTAATGTTGGTGTACTCTCCATTATGCCAGATGCCAATGAAGTCCCATTACCAGCAATGTTAATGGCAGAAAATATGGCACCCTGGTTAGGAACAGTATACTCCATCATAATCATACTGTTGATATTTAATTCAGTCGTAGGTTTAATGTACCCGTTCCTTTCAAGATTCACCGAGCCCTACTCAGGCAAGTACAAAATGCTCCTAGTTGTGTCACTCATTGGAGCCTTCTTAATTTCTAAAGTCGGTTTCGTCGAGCTCGTCAACATCGTTTACCCAATACTCGGCTACATCGGCCTTGCTATATCACTCGGCCTATTGATTCGTTGGATTATCAACAAAATTACCAAGAAAAAACTACTCTAATGATTTTGTGTCTTGGCACCGACCCTTCTTGGGTCGGTTTTTTGTTGTGTTTTTTGGGGGGTGAACGATGCTCCGCTTCGTTTTTATTTCGAAGCGGAGCTACAGCCATACATTAAGCCACCACCTCAACACCAGCCATATACCTACACAAAAAAGCCAACGACCAAGCGGTCGTTGGCAATCAACTAATAATATTATAGTTTAATTCTTGTACCTGCTTTACCTTCTAGGGCAAGGACAGCTTCATCTAGTGAGCAGATGATACCTTCTTTACCTTCGTGTTTAGCGAAGGCAATAGCTGCTTCAATTTTAGGAAGCATTGAACCGGCAGGGAATTGTCCTTCTGCAACGTATTGTTCTGCTTCTGCAACTGTGATTTCTTCTAGTTTTTGTTCGTTTTCTTTGCCGAAGTTGATGTAGACGTTTGGTACGTCTGTAAGCATCATGAATACGTCAGCATCAGTTTGTTCTGAAAGTTTTAAACCAGAACGGTCTTTATCGATTACGGCTTCAACACCGTTGATTTGACCTTTTTCGTCACGGTAGATTGGAATACCGCCACCGCCTGATGATACGACGATTGATGTTTCAATAAGAGATTTAATTTCGTCCACACCATGGATGACTTTAGGTTCTGGTGAAGGTACAACACGACGGAATCCGCGTCCAGCATCTTCTGCCATTTGGTAACCTTTTTCTTCTGTTAAGCGTTTAGCTTCTTCTTCGTCGAAGAATACACCTACTGGTTTTGTTGGGTTTTCAAATGCTGGATCATCTTTGTCTACTTCTACCATAGTCAGTAGAGTCACAACGTTTGTATTGTCTCCACCTTGGATTAAACGGTTTTTCAATGCTGATTCCATCATATAACCGATCATACCTTGAGATTCAGCGTTGTTAACGAAGATTGGCATTGCAGGAATTTCTTCTTTTGCCGCTTCGTTTTGAGCGATGATGTTTCCGACTTGTGGTCCGTTACCGTGAGTGACTACGATTTTGTGACCTGCTTCTGAAATTTCAACCATACGGTTTGCCGCATTAATTACGTTTTGGTATTGGTTTTCAAATGTTGCTTCTTGTTTTGGTTGTAAGATGGCGTTACCACCTAAAGCTAAAACTACTTTTTTACCCATTATTTCATCTCCTATTTAATGTCATATAAATTCCGTAGAGTGTGTCATGGCCAGAAGAAGATCCTAAAGCCAATAACGCCTCAACGGCTTTTTTACTCGGGTTCTCACCAAGTTCGGTAATTTTCGAAGAAAATATACCTTTTAGAGCGAGCTTAATAAAATTTTCACTGACTATAGTCGTTACCGTCTCCGATAGATATGAAGCTAAGGAATTTTTATGCACTTCACTGATAAAGGGATCTAGTGCATCCACATATAATATACCTGTAATCATATCATCACCAGATGGTGTTAAGCCAGATCCTCTCCCCACTAAATATTTAAGGGGGAAGTCTGAGTTTTCATCAGCTAGAGCGTCTAATATCTCACTCATTTTTTCAGGATAAAAATCACTATCATTAAATTTTTCAAAATTAAAGTCATTCACTACATTTTTTATAGCAGTAGTGTATCCGGTTTCAACCTTGTCATATTTAACTAAGTCTGCCTGATTCAACATAATCATAAAATCTTTATAGTCAATACCACGTCGGCTCACTTTGACTATATGACCAACAGACAGAAATTCCTTAGCATAATGCATGGTGTTTTTATCGATTGTGACACCGAATGGAAAGTATCCATTTTTAGTCGTTCCAACGAAAATTAAATCGTTAGATTCATTAACAATATTAAAACCATTGTTGAAAATACTATGCACACGCATGTGATTGTTCTGATTTAATAAGTCAAGTGCGATCGATCCGACCGCACTTGCTTGGTATATCATTAAGCTTCAAAACCTAATTTCTTGGCATAAGCTGTGATTGCTTTTTCGAAACATTCGATTGGAGGGTTTACTGTACCCGCACCAATTTGTCCAAAACCAGCAACTTTGTGTGCAATACCTGTGTTGATTACAGGAAGGATTCCACTTTCAACAACTTTACGTGCATCGATTCCGGTTGGTGCACCTTTGAAGTCCCAAGTAGGAATGATGAAGTTAGGGTTTTCTTGTTGAGTGATCTCAGCCATGTTGTTTGAAGTTTCAAGTGCGTCATTGAAACCACCTGAACCGACGAAACGTGTAACTGCTGGAGCAGCGATCATTGACATACCACCAACACCGATTGTTTCAGTAATTGCTGAGTCACCGATATCTGTGTTTGCATCTTCAGCTGAGTAACCAGTGAAGTATAGACCTTGTGGTGTGTTTACTGGCGCAGTGAACCACTCGTCACCCATACCAGCGATACGTATACCGAAGTTTTCACCGTTACGGCACATTGCTGTAACGATTGTTCCGTGTTCGATTGTACGTGCAGCATCTGTCATTGCTTTACCCGTAGCCATCGCAATGTTTAAGAAGAATTGATCAGTATCAGCTAAGAACTGCATAACTGCTTCTCTGTCTTCTAGAGATACATCTTCTAATGATGTAATTGCTGGTGCAACTTCTTTTAAGAATGCTAATGAAGCTGCAATGTTTCTTTGGTGGAATTCGTCACCCATTGCAATTGCTTTAGCAACTAGAACGTTAACGTTAAGTCCTTCGTCCATAGTTTTAAGTGCTTCAGATAAAACTGGAGCTAGGACATCTTTCATCCAGTGTAAACGGTTGATAACTTGGTCGTTGAACGCACCGAAGCGTAGTACCGCACCGATACCTTCGTTCATTGTGCAGTATGCTTCGTTACCGTGTTCTTTGTTTACAACGACTACAAGTGGCATGTTCATTGAAGTGATACCACCCATTGGACCAACAGCGTTTACATGGTGACACGGAATGAAAGTGATTTTGTCATTTTCTAATAATTCACGTGCACCTGCTTCGTCTTTTGCCCATCCTTCAAAAAGGATTGCACCGACACAAGAACCTTGCATAGGATCAGTCATGTTTTCATACTTGATTGGTGGTCCAGCGTGTAAAAGAACGTGTTCTTTTAATTCTGGGATTACCGTGTGTGCAGGCACAACATCAGTTAAGAAAGGTGCTGCACCAATCATTTTTTGAACGACTGCTTTATTTGCTTCTTCGATATTTTGGTAAGCCATTATACATTCTCTCCTTCATAATTGTTTAAGAATTGAAGTACTTTCATAAGCTTCTCATCTCCACCAGCAACTGGGCGCCAGTTGAATTGAACAACTTCTGCTCCACTGTTTTCAACAGCTTCTGTAAAGCTTTTCAGACCGATGTTGATTACGCTTGGGTTGTTTGAAATTAGGCTCATCATTTTTTCATCTACTGATAAGTCTTCTGAACCTTTGTCAAAGTTCTTAGTTTCAAGTATTGGCTGTTCAACTTTACCACCAACAAGTTCAATAGCAGTACGAACCATTTGGTCGTTAGTATCACAAAGAACTGCACCAGCTTCTTCTAAGATTTGACGTTGTTTATCGTAACCTTGAGCATCTTTGTCAGTACCTACAACAGTTGCAAGTACTACAAGTGAACGCTCTTCTGATTTAGCTTTGTCAGTGATACGTTTAATAGTCGGAGCAAGTTCAGAAGCCATGTCAGCATGAGAACCATAACCAATAACGTTGTCTAACATAATAACAGCTGTATCTTCACTGTCAGCAGATGTTTCTAATTTTTCAATACGTTTTTCAGGGTCGATCATTGGGTGAGGTTTACCTTGAGTGTACATATCATCACCTAGGTCAATCACCTCGTGTGAAGTAGATTTATAAGTGAATCCTTCATCTTTAACTTCTTCTTCACCAAGTGAATGTCTAATCATCATTGCCGCTTCACTTGCTAGCGTACCACCTGAGTAGTATGCTTTGATTCCTTTTTGGTTCGCATCAAAGTCTACAGATAAGCCTTCAATTGTAGATGGTTTGAAGTCAACTGTTTCACCATTTGAAAGTTGTACAGACGCAACTGCCGCTTCTTCAAGTGTATAAGCATGATAAATTGCATCCTCTTGATATTCTGGTTTCGCACCTAAGAATAGAGCAACAACTGGTTTGTCGATTGAACGTAATACGCTCTCAACTTTTTCTTGTACTTCTTTAGCTGGTGGCTTAGAAATTACAGTAATGACCTTAACTTTAGGGTCTTGGTTAAGAGCTTTAATGCTATCTAGCATAGTAATCGCACCAACTTCTGTTGAAAGGTCACGTCCACCAGTACCGATCGCATTTGTGACACCTTTGCCCATACGGTCAACGATTGTTGTTACTTCTTGGATACCTGTACCAGATGCACCAACAACACCAATGTCACCTTGTGCAACAGTGTTTGTAAATGCTAATGGCACGCTATGGATAATACCAGTACCACAGTCAGGACCCATTACAAAAAGACCTTTTTCATGAGCGAGTTCTTTAAGACGAACTTCGTCTTCTTTAGGTACGTTATCTGAGAACATGAATACGTGAAGACCGTTACGTAAAGCATTTTCTGCTTCCATCGCAGCGTATGTACCAGGGATGGAAATTAATGCAAGGTTAGGATTGTTTGCAAGTTCTAAAGCACGTTTCCAGTTATGAGCTTCTGAAGATTTTTGACTGTCGTCAGAACCGCTACCACCAGCAAGTTCAGTTTCAACTGCTTGGTCAACTTCATCAACTTTAGACTCATCGTCAGTATCGATAACAATAACAATGTCATTTGCACTTGCATCTTTTAATTCAGGTGTACCTAAACCAGATCCTTTGAAAATGTCTTTGTTAGCAGGTGTCCCCATCATTACTGATGCTTTGTTGACACCTTCCATAGCACTAAGTTTTTGACTTAAAAGCATAAGCACGATGGAATCTTGATAAGTGTTTCCCTTAATAATTGTATATAACATCATAAACCTCCATTAATATTTATTCTGCAAATCTATTTTTACCGTGATAACGATCAAAGTGAATGTTGTCACTCACGAGATAATCATATATATCATCAACAATTTCAATGCCATCTTCATCATATTTTTCGGCACGTTGTTTTCCGCGTTCTCCTGGGAAGTTAACTTCAGAGAATCCTGGTGCAGGTGACTGCTCTTTTAGTTCATCTAGCATTGTAGATAATTGTTTTTTGAAAGCTGTCACATCTGTGAAGTACGCCGGATTAATGACAATATGTAGCTGCCCTAATTGACGACCAGCAGTCAAGTCCTTGTACATACTTGAGACATGCACACCGTGCGGCAATCCAAGTAAGGAACCAGAAAGAATATCAACCATCATCATCAGTCCATAACCTTTAGGTCCAGCAACTGGAACTAATGCATGAACATCACGAGAGTTTGTTGTTGGTTCACCTTTAGCATTTACTGCCCAAGTATCTGGAATATCCTGCCCTTTAGAACGGGCATCTAAAACTTTACCCCATGCCTGTACAGTAGTCGCCATATCAAAAGTGATGATTCGTTCATCATTTGTCGGTGCTGCAAAAGCGATTGGATTTGTACCAAAGTAAGGTTCAGTACCGCCAAATGGTACAACCATAGGATCCGACTGACACATTGATAAAGCAACCATATCTTGTTCTGCTGCTTTTTCAACGAAATAGCCGAGTGCACCTGAGTGTGAAATGTTCGTCATTCCAACGACAGCTACACCATTCTCTTTAGCCATTTCAATGGCTTTGTCCATGCCAAGTTTAGCAACTTGGTGACCGACACCATTATCTCCGTCAAGTAATGCAGTTGATGGTCCTGTTTTTTCAAATTTAAATTCTGGGTTATTAGTTATGCCGCCCTTAGCGATACGTTCAGCGTAGTATTCTACACGTACCGCACCGTGAGAGTGGATACCGCGGTGGTCAGCGAAAGTAAGTACATCGCTGACAGCATCCGCAGCCTCTTCTGTAAGACCAGCTTTAGCTAATTTAGTTTTCATGAGTTGAAATAGTTCATCTTTTGAAACACGCATTTCTTACATCCCACCTTTTAGTATGGTGTATTTGATTTTAAGAATTCCATGATGTCTTTAGGAATTGGAATACCTGATTTTTCGTACTCAGCCTTTGTAACTTCCATTAACTCACCTGGGTAGTACACTTGATCGAAACCTGTTGCAGGTTTGTTAGCATGTAACTCTTCAATCATCGTTTCCATCTTCTCTTCCATTGCTTCTCTAGTTGAGAAGAAATCAGGGTTGATGACTAAATGGAACTGTCCTAGACGACGATATTCACTTAAGTCTTTGTACATACTTGTTACATGTTTACCGTGATTTAATCCCATCAGACTACCTGATAAGATATCAACCATCATCATCAAGCCGTAACCTTTAGGTCCAGCAACTGGTAAGAGTGCGTTTACTGCGTAAGGGTCCGTCGTTGGGTTACCGTCTTTATCGACTGCCCAAGTATCTGGAATATCCTTATTCTTACTTCTTGCATCGAGGATTTTACCCCAAGCTTGAACGGTTGTCGCCATGTCGAAAACGATTGGAGACTGTCCATCTTTTCTTGGTGCAGCGAAAGCAATTGGGTTTGTACCAAAGTAAGGATCCGAGCCACCAAATGGTACAACCATTGGATCTGATTGACACATTGATAGAGCAACCATGCCTTGTTCTGCAGCATGTTGTACGAAGTAACCAATCGCACCAGAGTGACTCATTTCACTTACACCAACTGCACCAATACCAGATTCCTTAGCAAGTTTGATTGCTTCTTCCATCGCTTCAAAAGCGACGTAATGACCGACAGAGTTATCACCGTGGTAAACACCAGTTGACGTACCAGTTTTTTCAAATTTAAGCTCTGGCTCTAGGTTAAAACCACCTTTTGCACAGCGCTCTGAGTAGTACTGCATACGAACTGAGCCGTGTGAATGAATACCGCGTGCATCTGCCCAAACCAGAACATCTGCAGCACGATCTGCAAATGTTTCAGGCATACCATTAAGGACAAATTTGGCTTTAAATAGTTCACGCAGTTCTTCTGAATTAGAAATGACTAATTCTTCTGACATGCCATAACCTCCTATCTCTATATGAATGTTTTATAGTTCAACGTCTCTGTTTGCATCTTTAGAATAGATGTAAGCAAATGGCTCATCTAGGCCGACTGCATAAGTTGCTTGTAATGCATAAGCACCCATGAAGATATAATCACCTTTATCAACTGGCATCCAGTTGTTATCAAGGTTGTACATGCCGCGACCACTTAAGATATAAGCACCGTGTTCTTGTACGTGTGTTTCAACATAACCATGTGACGCACCTGGTTTGAATGATAAGATGTGGAAGTTCATGTCATAAGCAATATCTGCTGGTAAAAGGTCTTGTACAAGTACTTCATCCATACCTTCGTAAGCTTTTTGTTCGATATCGTTAACATTACCTGTCACAACTTCAGGTTTACCTACACCTTTAGCTTCTTGATAGCGCTTCTTGTAAAGGAAGAGGCGGCTATCTTCACCGTTGTTGTTGTTTTCAAATGTAAGTTCTAAGTGTGGTGGCACATAGATGTATCCACCCTGTGAAAGATTATAAGATTGTCCATCTGCAGTTGCAGTCACGTTTCCGTAAACAACATATAAGAAAGTTTGAATACCTTCTCCGCCGAATCCTTGTTTGTTACCACCATTGTTTTTAACTGTAACTAGGTAGTCAACAAAACGTGCACCCATTCTTGGTGAACCTAAGATTGACATATCGCAATCTTCAAACCCAGGAACAACGTTATTAACGAGTCCGTCTGGAGTTAATACTGCAAAATCATCCTTCTTAACGATTGAACGTGTTTCTAATAAGCCTTCTCTATATCCTTGTTGATGGTTTAAGTAACCCATTTATATATCTCCCTTTCTCTTAAATTAAGTCTATTTATATTAATAAGCTAATTTATAAAGTGTCTCAGCAAGTACTTCAATACCGTTAACTAAATCTTCGATTTTTGTTTCTTCTTCAACGTTGTGTGAAATCCCACCGATTGATGGTACGAACACCATACCTGTTGGCATGTAATTAGAGAATATTTGAGCATCATGTCCTGCACCAGATGGCATTACTTTATATGAATCACCGACAACTTTGTCTGCAGATTCTTGAATCATGTTGACAATACTTTCATCCATCAAGGCTGGAGATTGTTCCATCCATAAGTTGATGTCCGCAGTCATACCGTACTTGTCAGCAACTTCGTTGATTGTGTCTTCAACAGTTTTCGCAAAATCGTTTAATTCCGCTTCATCGATGTGACGTGTATCAACTGAGAATTCAACCTCACCAGGTACAACGTTAACAACACCAGGAACTGGTTTAACACTTCCGAATGTTACAACAAGTGGATCACCAATCTCTTGTGCTTTTTGTACAAGCGCTTGTGCGATTTCAGTAAAGGCTACAACCGTATCTTTACGGTAACCCATAGGTGTTGTTCCCGCATGGTTTGCTTCACCTTTTAGGTTGATAGTGTAACGTTTTTGACCAACGATACCTGTAACAACACCGATTTTCTTCTCTTCTTTTTCAAGGATTTGACCTTGTTCAATGTGCACTTCGATAAAGGCCTTGATGTCATCACGAACCTTATCATCTGTTCTAAAGTCAAAACCAGATTCTCTCATTGCATCAACGAATTTAACACCTTCACCATCAGTGATGTCTTTTACGTCATCATTGTTTTGAAGGTTGAAGAAGTTTTTAACACCCCAGAATGTGTATGGGAAGCGAGAACCTTCTTCTTCTGCAATAGATAGTACTTCTAATGTACGTTTTGGTTGACCATATTTTTCTTTCAAGTAAAGTGTTGCAATTAATGCACTTAAAATACCGAACTGTCCATCAAGGTGTCCACCTTCTACAACAGTATCGATGTGTGATCCTGACATAATTGTTTCTTCAGGCTTTTCTGAACCAATTAGTCGCCCTGAAACGTTACCTACAGCATCACTTGATACTTCTAGTCCGTTTTCTTCAAAGATTTCTTTCAAAGCGTCAACTGCTTTGCGCCATTCTTCTGAATAAAGTAGGCGTGTAATTCCACGAGGGTCTAAACCGCCATAACTTGTAAACTGTTTGTCCAGTTTTTCAAAAGTTTCAAGAATGTCCATTATAAATCCACTCCACTCATTATTTTTCAATTACAATTATAAAATTAGTACCATCAACTAGCATTGACAGTTTCAACAATCATGTCTATTCAAATTATTCACTTTAGACAAATACACTAAAATTGCTTAGTCTGTATAATGATTAATGTAAAGGAGACATGCTTATGGAAACTGTAACAATTAAGATTGCTGACTCATATACGCTTTTAGGCGATTATTACAAAAGTACTGCTGTAAATAGCCGAGATGTTTTAGGTACTTTAATCTACTTACATGGTGGTGGTTTAGTTTTTGGTGAACGCACAGACCTCCCTAATGAGTATATTGAAATACTACGTAAACGCTTCGAAGTCCTTTGTGCCGACTATCGTCTCGCACCTGAATCTACTATCGATGATATTTTCATCGATTTACAAGACATATATCACTTCGCTACAACTTTGAAACACGAAAAAATATATATTATGGGACGCTCTGCCGGTGGTTACTTAAGCTTAATGATGGCACGCGATTTTAATATTGAAGGCATCATCAATTTTTACGGTTACTTTAATTTCAGTCATAGTGACTTCAATTACCTACCACACGATCAAAAGCACCTAGCTTCAATGCTGACTGAAGATATTGTCACACCAAACATACGTGACTATGTGACCGTCAAAGAAAATCCAGATCCAAGATATCTTTTATATCTTTACTATAGGCATATTGGTGAATGGGCAAAAACCCTTGGCATCGATTTAGAGAACGATAAATACCGATTAACCAATGAGGATATAAAAGCATTGCCACCTATCTTTGTCGCCCATGGGAAGGGAGATCCTGATGTACCTGTTTTCTTCAGTCGAAAGTTAAATAAAAATGCACCAGTTGTAAAATTTGTTGAGGTCGATACAAATACTCACAATTTTGATCAAACAGTCAATGAAAACAATATCAAACTCTATGAAACAGCAGTTACTTTTATGAATGACCAGCATACATAAGAAAAGTCAGGGAGGCACCTCCCTGACTTTTTATTTATTTATAGAATTGTCCAATTTTAAGATTACTTACACCTTGATCTAGTGAATAAATTTCTTCACCACGTAAAATAGTACCGGCAACTTGCGCACCAATTTCACGTCCAATATAAGGACTGATCTTATTGCGATATTCTAATGCTTCTTTTTCTACAGTATAAGGTGAATCACCTTTAATTAATACGAAATCTGCGTCGTAACCGACTTCAATACGTCCTTTTCCTTTGAGCTCAAAACGGTCTGCGACATTTGATGCAATGATATCTGCAAACTGCGTCAATGACATACCACGTTTTTGTACAGCTTCATCAAATAAAAGATCGACATTATTTTGGATACCGGAAATTCCACCCCAAGCTTTAAAGGCATCATCTGTATCTTTAAGATCTGGTGTACATGGAGAGTGGTCACTCGTAACGAACATCACTTTACCGTCAAAGACGCGTTCCCACATACCTTCTAAACGTGATTTTTCACGGATTGGTGGTGAACATTTAACCACTGGTCCGATGTCATCAAGTTCTTCTTTATAGAAGTATAGGTAATGCGTACATGTTTCACATGTAATATCTACACCTTCATTTGCAGCTTCATTGATTAAATCAATTGCTTCAGCATTGGCAACATGTACGATATGCACACGACAACCTGTTTCTTTAGCAAATAAAATAATCTTTTGAATCGGTTCAACTTCAGTAAATACAGGTCTTGTATCCACATAAGCTGCTAGTGATTTTTCACCACGTTCTTGTGCTAATTGACCAAGTTTATCTGTTATTGGACCATTTTCAGCATGGATTGATAAAATTTTACCTGTCTTAGCAATCTGACGCATACCTTCATATAAAGAGTAGTCATCAACATTCATAAAGTCTCCTTCGATTGAACGGTCACCAGCTGTTGCAACAAATGCCTTATAAGCAACTACACCGTCTTCATCCAATTCTTGAATGCCGCCGTCTAAATTAAAAGGTACTAGACCGCCATAACTATATACATCAACTGATAACTTATCGTCACCGGCTTTGAATTTTTCTTGAATTGAATCGTGATCGACTGTAGCTGGAATCTGGTTTAAAGGCATTTCGATAAATGATGTTACCCCACCTTTTGCTGCTGCACGCGTACCTGTATCATAGCCTTCCCAGTGGTCACGAATGCCTCCACCTGGTTCACTAATATGAACATGTGCATCAATCATACCTGGGGAAACAACTAAACCTTTAGCATCAACAACGCGAGCGTCACCTATTTCAATATCAGTACCAATTTGAGCGATTTTTCCATCAGTAACAGCGATATCAACTTCTTGTTCACCGCCAGGAAGTATAACCAAACCATTCTTAATTACTAAATCATAAGCCATTTTTAAGTCCTCCTACACTAGGTGTATAATAACGCAAAACAAGATAATAGCATACTTTAGGCAATACCCATGTTGCACGCTCTAAAACATACTATTAGTCAAATATATTTACGTTTATTTTGTTATTAGTGTACTATTAAGTGGAGAAATATAAATTGTCTAAATTATAATGTTAATAATTTATTTTTGTGCATTTTGTACAAAAACCTATTTTTAAAATACAGGTGATTAATAGATGGTAACAATTAAGGAAATTTTATCTTTGGAGCGCTTTAGTAATTTTAAAGTAATTAATCATAAAGCGGATCTCGAGAGAACCGTCACCAATGTCGATATAACAGAGACTCCAGATGTCAAAGATTACACTACGGAGCACACAATCCTCTTAACGACAGCAATGACTTTTAAGAATGACCCAGATGGACTGATTAAATTCATTAGAGATTTAAACGATGTACCTGTTGCTGCACTGGGAATTAAATTATCACGCTTCATTCATGAGATTGATAAGAGCGTAATCGACTACGCAAATAATCTCGGTTTCCCATTAATTGAAATTCCAAACAACTGGAAACTCGGTCAAGCTACTCATAGTATCGCGACATATATTTCACAAGATGAAACTGAAAAATTGTATTATGCCTTAGAAGTACAACAACGCATGAACTCAATGTTAATCAAGGAGTTTAGTGTTGAGCGTATGGTCAACCAACTCAGTCAGTTTTTAAGATTGCCGATTATATTAATTAACCCTTTTTACAAGGTAGATGTAATGAGTAATAATTTTAAAAACGACCAGAAATTATATAAAGAAAGCATACGATATTTTAATGATGTCTATTTGAATAACCAAGAAGACTTCACCAATGACTTCAATACGAAAACTGCAGTATTTAAAGTGCCTGCCTTCACGTATTTCCCTTACTATTTAATCGTTTCTAATTTGGATAAGATATCTTATCCGTTTAGCCATTTGGCAATTGAACAAGCGATCAATACCTTGTCGTTTGCAATTTATAAGGATTCTAAAATTAGAGCGACAGAACAAGAGGATGTGAACTTACTGTTTAGCTCTATTATCAATTCAACAGATGGTACGCCTATTAATTTAAATTCTCATCCAGAATTTTTTGAACGTTATCATTTAATCGATTCGTCATACTACCAAGTCATGATTTGCGGAATCGATAAAACCGATGAAATAGAAAACTCAGAATATGTAAATGAACGTTATCAACTCACTTTTGAATGGCTACAAAACGCGCTCGTCTCACTCGACCCAAATATCAGTATATTCGGTTTTGGTGACTCCAATCGCTTTGCGATCTTGTTACAAGAACGTCATGAATATTACCAGGCATACTGTCGCCATCTTCAAAAAGAATATAAGAAATTCTTTAGGGAATCCTTATCGTTTGGTATAGGAAATGAAGTGTCCGACTTCACCCAAATCCATTCATCATTCGTCGAGGCAGAAGAGACCTATGATATTAGTCATAATCGCGGTGACAAAGAGTTCTTGGAAGTTTATCGTCCGAGAAATTTTGAGGAACTGTTACAACTGATCAGCCCAGATAAGGTCAGGCCATTTGTAGTGAATACTTTAGGGGACCTCGCTTTTCCAACAAACACCAAGGATAAGGAACTTAAGAAGACCCTACAAATATACATGAATAATCAGTGTGATATTACGAAGACTTCAAATGAAATTTTCGTACACCGAAATACTGTTAAATATCGTATAAATAAATGTGAAGAAATGTTAAGAGTGAATGTCATGGATCCTGTTCATTCATTAAATATTAGGTTGGCATTGTTCATTTCCCAACATATCCAAGATGCTTAAAACTTGTTCACATCCAATAATTATAAGAAAATTATAGTTGCCTTAGTCTTTGGTTGGGTAGCAATTTGGATATATAGAACAATCTTGACTCCAATTTACCCACAAATCCAAGATGCACTAGGTAATGCATCGAATGCAGAAATCGGTTTAATTGCTTCTGTTTACTTCTTTGCGTATACAGGTATGCAGATTCCTGCAGGTGCCTTGGTCGACAAGTTCGGTCAAAAAACAGTCTTAATTCCAGCATTTATTGGTTTCGCGGTTGGTGCAGTTGTACTTGGTACTTCAACAACTTTACCGCAAGTATATATCGGTTCATTGATTGCAGGTCTAGCAACAGGTTCTTACTACGGTTCGGCTTATAGCTTGTCTGCTAAGCATGTACCTAAAGAAAAGAAAGCTTTTGCTAATGCCGTCGTAATCAACTCTGGTTCTGCTGTCGGTATGGTGATCGGTCTAATCGGTTCATCAGTGCTTGTTGGTGGCTTGAACGTTGAGTGGAACTGGATGCTTTACGGTACTGCACTTATCATCTTAGGTGTAACATTTGTATTTTACATCAACATCAAGAGTGATAAGCAACCTGCAGCTATGGAAGATCAAACTGCAAAAACAACAACAGATACAAAAAATGTTGTTAAAGAAGATGATGGTGTGTCATTATTCTCAAGTAAACACCTAACAATTTACTTCGTATACTTCGCTGTTTGTTACGGTTACTACATGATTGTAACTTGGTTACCTTCATTCCTAGTAGCAGAAAAAGGATTCGCACAATCAGACGTTGGTTATGTTTCAGCACTTGTTGCTATCGCAGGTATTCCGGGCGCTTTAATTTTCGCTCGTATTCTAGACAGAAGACAGCAAGATCGTTTGAAATATATCTTAGCCCTATTAATCATTTCTACAGTCATGATTGGATTGACAGTGTACTATCCATCACCATGGATTCTGTACATCGCATTAATCCTTTACGGACTATTTGGTAAACTAGCAATCGACCCTGTATTAATTACTTATGTTTCAGATTCTGTACCAGAACACAAAACAGCTAAAGCACTTGGCTTGTTTAACTTCTTCGGTATGGCATCATCAGTTGTCGCACCATGGTTAACTGGTTTCATTGGTGATACTACAAGTTCACAAATTATTGGTTTCTATATTGGAACTGTTTTACTATTAGTTGCAGCACTGCTTTTCTTCTTAGTAATCTACCTAAGAGATGGCAAAAATTCACAACACGCATAAGACAATATAAAAATAAGCACTCAAGAATTAAATTTCTTGAGTGCTTATTTATTTATTTAAAATGGAAATGCAAGTAAGTCAATACCGTAAACAACCGGTACCCAAAGGTAAACGACGATAATAATCATAAGTGCAGCAATAATGTTTAAACCGAATCCTGCTTTCATCATCTCACCAATTGTTACCTTACCTGTACCAAAGACAATCGCGTTTGGCGGTGTTCCAACCGGTAACATAAAGGCACAGTTTGCAGCCATAGCTGCAGGTACCATTAATGCTAATGGGTGAACGTCTAAAGCAATAGCTAGACCAGCTAGAACTGGTAGAATCATCGTAGCTGTTGCTGTGTTTGATGTGAATTCTGTCAAGAACAAAATAAGTAGTGCAACGATTGCAATCATTAAGATCAATGGCATACCGCCTACACCTGAAAGCATTTCACCGATCCATTGGTCGACACCAGTTTCAACAATTGAACCAGCAAGCGCTAAACCACCACCGAAGAGTAATAGAACACCCCATGGTAGATCTTTTGCAACACCCCAGTCGAGTACACGACCATTTTGTCTCTTAGAAGGGATGATGAATAGTAAGACTGCAGCGAGCATTGCAATTGAGCCATCACCTAATAGCTCTGTGAATGCAAACTGATCAAAGAAGAAGCCTCTAAGGACCCAAAGTGATGCAGCTAAAATAAATACTGCAAGTACCCATTTTTCTTCCTTTGTGATCTTCCCTAACTTATCTAGCTCATCAACAATAATTTTTCTCCCACCAGGCAATTGATTCATACCATGTTTGAACTGGAAGAAGTTCATGTATGCCCATGCTAGAGCCAGTAAAACAATAACAACAGGCACCCCGACTAGCATCCACTGGGCAAAGTTCATCTCAACATCAAAGATTTGCTTCATCTGACCAGCTAATATAATGAGTGGCGGTGTTCCAATTAAAGTACCGAGTCCACCAATCGTACCCGCATAACCGATCGCAAGTACTAAAGATTTCTCAAAGATTTTAACATCCTCTTGAACACTCGGAGTAGATAAAGAGTGTGCCTCTTTAATAATTGCGAGTCCTATAGGAATCATAATCATAACTGCTGCAGTATTCGATACAAACATTGATAACAGCGCTGTAGAAATCATAAAGCCTAAAAGAATTGTCGCTGTTGTCGTACCGATTGCTTTAATAATAGAAAGCGCGATACGTGTATGTAAATTCCACTTCTCCATTGCAACTGCTAATAAGAAACCACCTAAGAATAAGAATACAATGTCATCCCCATAAAAACTTGCCGTATCCTGATTCGTCATTATTCCTCCCATCGGGAATAATACTAATGGTAGTAAAGATGTAGCTGGTATCGGAATTGCTTCCGTTACCCACCAAGTTGCAATCCATAAAGCCGCTGCAACGACGAAAATTCCATTCTGATCTAAGCCTTCAGTTTGTAAAAACAACAGAGTTAATACAAATAATAATGGTCCGAGCAGAAGTCCAATCAGCTGGACCTTAGTATATGATGTTGCATTAGGCTCAGGCACCGGTGCGCCTGTTGCCGCGTCCCTTAAATCTTTTGCACTAAAAAACTTCAGTAATGATTTTGTTCTTTTGGATTCACTCCATAAGTTATCATAACTTTTCTGAACGATATTTTTATCTTTAAACTCGCTCACAAATACCCCCTCCTTAAATAAAACACATTAATAATCTATCACAAATATTCTGATTAATCTATAGAATATTTAATGATAACAATAAGTTTAACTTATCATATATTCATTGTAAGCGCTTATATGTAATAAATATCCATTTTAAATGGTCCTTATGCGAGTTTTGGTTGGATGTTGATTTGAGTAGGTGTGCTTCATTTCTATTTCTAAGCGGAGCTCGTACCATTCATCAGCTTCGTTTTTATTTCGAAGCGGAGCAATCCCATTCCATTGAAATCACCCAACCCAAATACACCAGCAAATAACAACTCTCCCATCCTACCAAACAAAAGAGCACTGAAACCGTAAGGTTTCAGTGCATCAGTTTTTCTCTATACATTAGTTAACTTTCTCTATATCTACGACTCTTTTATAGCCTGATTCATCGATGAAGAATACTGCTATGACTGCGATCAGAAGTAATCCACCTGCTAAATAGAATCCCATATCTAAGTTACCAGTTACATCTGTAATGAAGCCAGTAATGTACGGTGCCAATATTGAGGCTGACATTCCGATAAAGTTATAAATACCAAAAGATGTTGCTAGTCCGACACCTGGTGCGTTGTTTGCCACTACTGCAATCAGTACTGGGTTAGTTGGTAATTTACCGACGATGCCATATAAGATTAGAGCAAAATAGAGTACCCACATTTGATCAAACAATACTATAGAAATTGTTGAGATAAATGCTAACGGGACCATCACAAGTAGTACTGGTCTTTGTTTACCGAGCTTATCTGATATCCAACCAAATAGGAGCATACCAGGTATAGATGCCCAAGGTACTAATGAAGATACAAATGCGACGCTAGTTCCTGAAATTCCTCTTGCTGTTTCAAGGTAATATGGTAACCAAGTTAAAATTACGAAGAAACCGTAGATAGAACAGAATATAGTAATAAATGCTAGAAGTAAGTTTTTATTTTTAAATAGCTCTGAAACTTTCAGTTTCTCTTGTTCGCCTGCAGTTTCATTTGGTGCTTGATAACCTGGAGGATGTTCTTTTACAACAATCCACATAATAATACCGATGATGATAACGATAACACCCATAATCCAGAATGGTGTTCTCCAAGATAGGTCCATCTCTTGAACTGTAATACTAGAAATCCAGTAACCTGCTGTCATACCAAGCGCCATACCTGAGTTAATGATTGATGAACCGATTGTTAAACGCTTTTGAGGTATTGCCTCTGAAGATAGACCATATTGTGGTCCGTAGAATACCCCTTGGAACATCCCTGTCATAAACCACATTGTTAAGAACATGTAGAATGTGAACATTTGTCCAGATAAAATTGCTAAAATACCAAAACCGATAAATGCTGGGATGATCATTTTCTTACGCCCGAATTTATCCCCTAAAAACCCCTGATGGGATCTGTGTAGCTGTATAACCTAGGAAGAATAAACTTGAAATTAAACCTAGTTGTGCAGTCGTAATTGCAAACTCACTTTGGATGTTTGTCATGATCGGGTTTAAAATTGTACGTGTTGCATAAATTGCGACCCAACCGAGCGTAAACACGATAACAATTTTAATCCAGTAATTGTTTGAAAGCTGTTTGTTCTCGAATATTTTCCCTCTTTTCTTTAATACTTCTTTTATCACTCATAATTATTCTGTTTCTCCTCAATCAAAACATTATACAATATGTATAAATTCACTATTATATTATGTTCAATTTATCACAATTTTAGATTTATTGTTTGCTATCTCATGATAACGGTTATATTATATAGAAATAAAAATTAAAAAGGATGATAGAATATGTCAAGTTTAAAAATAAACAGAAGATTAATCATGACCCCAGGACCTGTTGCAGTTGACCCTCGTGTTTCACAAGCAATGAGCAACTCCATACTTGGCCAATTCGATCCCGAATTTACAAATATCATGAATGAAACGATGGATTTAATTCGTGACTCATTTAAAACAGATAATAAATGGTCATACCCCATTGATGGTACGAGTCGTGCAGGTATAGAAGCAGTGATTTCATCTATTGTAGAACCAGGCGATAAGGTTCTAATACCTGTTATCGGCCGTTTTGGTAACTTACTAATCGAACTCGTTGAACGTGCTGGCGGTGAAGTTCACACAATTGAAGCACCTATGGGAGAAGTCATTCCGCAAGAAGATATCATTAACGAAATGGATAAGTTGGAGCCTAAAGTTTTAGCATTAATACATGGTGAAACATCATCTGGTCGCTCACAACCGATTGATCAATTAGGTAAGGCTTCTAAAGAACGTGGTGCCTTTACTGTTGTGGATGCTGTTGCGACTTATATGGGTCAAGATATTCCTGTTGATGAATGGCAACTTGATGCTGTTATCGGTGGCTCACAAAAATGCTTGTCTGTACCTTCAGGTATTACCCCTATTACTTACAATGATAGATTTAGTGAAGAAATAAATAAACGTCAGCGTGTTGAAAAAGGGATCCGTACAGAATCGGATGAAGAAAATCGATCAAGTTTTATTACAAGTAACTACTTAGACTTAACGCAACTGGAAGGTTATTGGTCTAATCGACGCCTTAACCATCACACTGAAGCCACTGTTAATGTTTACGGTTTATATGAAGGATTAAAACTTGCACTTGCCGAAGGTGTAGAACAAAGGGCGAAGCGCCATTCCTATCACCATGAAGCAATGAAACAAGCAGTGACTGCTATGGGACTTGAAATATTCGGTGATCAAGAACACGAAATGCAGATGGTTGTTTGTGTAAACATTCCAGAAGGTGTTGAGGATGCTGCCTTCCGTAATGAGTTACTCGAACGTTTCGGAATTGAAATTGCAGGAACATTTGGTGCAGTTGCAGGTAAAATTTGGCGTATTGGTACGATGGGATATGTTGCTGAAAAACAAAATCTTTTAAACTTCATTTCAGCTTTCGGTGTATTCCTTGAAAGTAAAAGTGTTAAAAATATAGATGCTTCAGCTGGCCTAAAAGCCTTAATCGATTTTTACGATAACAATGAGCTGTAAGATCTAGATACAAGCATATAAGTTATATTTAATAGTTTGTCCATAACTCATAACTTGAATCATGAGTTATGGACAATTTTTCATGTTTTCTATTCAACGAAGTTTTGACCAAAATATTTTAGATATTTAAACAATTTATTTATACAAAAAACCGTGAAATCTCATTAACAAGATTTCACGGCTTTTGGAATGTTAAATTATATTTCTTCCTACAGTTGAGTCTATAAGATTACCAGTACCTTCATTAATCACTGCACTTTGATAAGTTAGTGGATTAATACCTAAATCATTATAGTAACTTATAATATTCTCGATACTATCTTCTAGCATGATTAAACCATTTTTAGCTGTCATAAAAGTGTCATCTTCACTATTAAAGAGACGGTCGTAGTCAATTTGCCATACATTTGTTAGTTGTCCAGCATCATTTACAAGTCTCTTAAACGGCTTCGTAATAAATGATTGATGTGGATGGACAGTCATTGCTGTTACATGCTGGGCTAGTCTTTCGTCTAACTGTATCTGAATCTTATAGGTCCCTTCATCATTAACACGCTCACTTGTCAGTTCAAAAGGAACATAGTTTAAATCTTTAATTCCACTTAATGCTTCATTATTCATCGATAATGATTTAACAGATGGTGACACTTCTGTATCATTATTCAGGATTGATTTAGTATTTTGTGATGGATGATTACCATATGCAACATAATCTGGCATGTTCATATTATTAAATGCATTTGCCACCAACATAATCGCAGTAATTTGACTATGATCTTTTGCCTGGTCAATTTGATGCTTGTATGCAGCTCTTGCTTCATTGTCTAAGTAGAACATCATGCTGAGATTATTCTTACTATCGTCCTTTGCCTGACCTAAATCTTTTGATAAGTCTTTCACACCTTCAGCAATTAAGATATCATCGCTATCATCTCTCGTAACAACAACACTCTTTGCATCAATGTTTTCAGAGAGGTATTTCAACAGCATATATGTGAATTCTTCTGGTGTTAAGTCTTCTAAATTCACATCTAACGATTTCATAAAGGCTTCCGTATCATTCATTTTAAAGGTCGTGTTGACAACGTTAGTGAGATGTTTTTCTAACTGTGCCTTGTCATCAGCTTTTTTATAAGCATCGCTCACTCCTTTTTGGAAGTTTACAGGCGGTTGTTTTTCAATCTCGACCTCTTCTTTAACCGGTTTTTCTACAACTGGTTGTTCAGGTTCGACATATTCGGGCGCCTTTTCTACAATTTCCTCTTCTGGTTGAACCGGTTCTGTTATAGGTTCTTCAGACGCTTCACTTTGTTCAGGTGTTTCTTCAACAACCTCATCTTCTGTTTCTTTTGGTTGTTTTTCAACCGGTTCTTTAGAATCTTCAGTTTCTTCAGTATTATCATGTTCAGACTGTGAATCTTCTACATCATCTTTATTTTCACTATCATCATTTTCTGTATCAGTATCCAGTTCAGACTGTTTGTCTTCTACTTCATCCTCATCATTTTCTTCTTTAGATTTAGATTCATCATTATCTTGTTGTTGATCTTGATCTTGTTGATCTGTTTCTTCCTCAACTTTTTCTTTTTCCTTACGCTCAGCCTCTTCACGTTCAGCCTGCTCTTTTTCTGCTAATTCCTTTGCTTCTTGTTCAGCCTTTTCTGCTTCGGCTTGTTTAGCTGCTTCCTGTTCTGCCTGTTTTTTAGCAGCTTGTTCGGCTCTTAATCTTTCCGCTTCAGCTTTTTTAGCCTCTTCTTCTTTTAATATTTCTTGATAGATTGCCTCATCTTCTACAATGGCTTCTTCAAGAATGATTTGTACTGTTTCAATGTCAGAAGCGACTTCAATTTCACCGATATAAGAAGACTTGTCTTCGGCTGATATATTTTCTAAAGCTGATATAAGGAGCTCTGCATTTTCTTGTTCAGCCAATAAAGCATCTTCTTGTTCAACAAGCTCAGCTTCATTGGTCTGATCTTCCTCATTTTTATTTTCTGTCTCTGTCCGTTCCTCAGTTTGAACTCCATCTACCTTATTTTTCTCAGAGGCATCGGTATCGAAACTAAATCCAAATATTAAGAACATGCCAACCATGACCGATGACACAGACTTTTTATATTTACGAATAGAGAATCGTTGTTTTACTTGATTGACATTTGTATGCTTGTTCATCTTTCTATTTTTCATCAGTTTCACCTCCATTTATAGATTAAGCCCAATATATATTAGTGATTCAATTATACTATGTAAATGTTTAAAATACATACTATATTTGTTTAAATTCTGTTAAGATTTGTGAATTTTTAAGTATTTACTAGCAATTTCGATTTGTATATCTCTTTCTCTTGAACTGACGTCACAATCACTAATCAAATTCTTTACCTTCACTGCATAATCAGAGGAAACAATCGCATGTCCACGCATATGTCCTGTCGAAATTGCTTGAGCAAATACTCTTGATGAATACTTACTGATCTCATTTACTGATTTTTTAGCAAGAGTGTTGGATAAAAATCCGGCCTGTCTTAAGTGATAATCGTTCACTTCATTATTAATTCTTCTAAATAAAATTTCTCGACTACTTTGTATTATTGAGTACTTAAAATCCTCATTGTCTATATCAATGTATTCAATAAATCTTTCAGCATTTTCTATAGCCCATCTTGCAAGCTCTCTTTGATGTAAAATTTCTAAAATTTGTTCAAGTTCGATTCTTTTATCGAGATTATCTTTGATGGATATCTTGTATGGTGTTGGAATTTTGATCTTATCATCTTCTTTTAAGCTACGTTCGTGATCATTCCATGCATAGTCATTGATATTCATTTTTACCCACCCTAGATTTATTGTATTTGATAATTCGATTATACCAGTAGAAATGTATAAGTTTCTTTCACAAATCATCTATTAAAAACTTAAAAATGGCTATGAACACTGAGAACGAGTATTCATAGCCATTTGATTACTTATTTATTTTCTTCCTCTTCATCTTTTCTTCTTCTGAAAGCAAAGATTGTACCTAGAGCTGCTAGGAAGGCTGCAAAGATGCCTGTTTTACCATCATTTGCAATACCTGTATCTGGAAGACTTTCTACTTTACTACCATCTTCACCAATACCACTTTGATCAGCGGTATTTGTTGTAGCTGCAGATTGATTATTATCAGTAACAGTGATTTGACTTGTTTGAGAAACATTACCGTTTTCGTCAGTAGAAACTGCTGTGATAACTTGACCGACTTCAAGATTAATAGAACCTGGAATGTTTACTGTCCAAGTACCATCGTTATTCACTGTCGTCGTTACTGTCTCTCCATTAGGGAAAGTTACAGTCACTTCATGGCCAGGAGTTCCAGTACCTGATACTGTTTGATCATCAACATCAACTGGGTTGATTACAGGTGCATCAACAGTCGTATCATCTGAATCATCAACAATACCTTCATTATTATCATCGTCTGTTGGTGTTGTTGGATGAACTTCATTTTCAGGATAGCTGTTTGGATCTTTAGGATCTGTACCAGCATCAATTTCTACTTCATCAGTGAAGCCATCGTTATCATCATCTGGATCAGTCACATCTGGGTCACCGTCACCATCTGTATCACGTTGGACTGTGATGATAACAGTTTCTGTTGTTGTATTACCATCTTCATCCGTCGCAGTGATGATGACTTCGTAGCTGCGTTCTTCTTCGTCATCTGTCCATTCAACTTCAGGAGTACCTGAAATTGTGTTTGTTTCTGGATCAAATGTCACACCATCTGGAAGACCATCTACTTCGATATCTGCATCCTCACTGACTTCAATCACGATTGGTTCAATCGGATTACCTTCGTTGGCCTCTTGGTCATCGATTGGTGTAATTACTGGATTGCCGTTATCAGTGTCGTCATCCTCTGGATAACTATTTGGATCTTTCGAATCAGTACCAGCATCTTTTTCTTCTTCATCAGTGAATCCATCGTTGTCATCATCTGGATCAGTCACATCTGGGTCACCGTCACCATCTGTATCTCTTTGAACTGTGATGATAACAGTTTCTGTTGTTGTATTACCATCTTCATCAGTCGCTGTGATGATGACTTCGTAACTACGTTCTTCCTTGTCATCAGTCCATTCAACTTCAGGTGTACCTGAAATTGTGTTTGTTTCTGGGTCAAATGTCACACCATCAGGAAGTCCATCTACTTCGATATCTGCATCTTCACTGACTTCAATCACGATTGGATCAATCGGATTACCTTCGTTGACCTCTTGGTCATCGATTGGTGTAATCACTGGATTGCCGTTATCCACGTCGTCATCTTCTGGATAACTGTTTGGATCTTTCGAATCAGTACCAGCATCTTTTTCTTCTTCATCAGTGAATCCATCATTGTCATCATCTGTATCTGTCACATCAGGATTTCCGTCGCCATCTGTATCTCTTTGTACTGTGATAGTAAACTCTTCTGAAACAGTCGCACCATCCTCGTCAGTGACAGTAACTGTTACTGTGAAGTCACGTGTCTCTTCGTTTCCATCCCACTCAACTTCAGGCGTACCTGAGATTGTGTTTGTTTCTGGATCGAATGTCACACCTTCTGGTAGGTCTGATACTTCAACTGTCACTTCACCATCATCTTCAGGGTTGATAGTAATTGTCTCAATTGGAGTGCCTTCGTTAACTGTTTGATTATCAATCTGATCTACAGTTGGTACTGGATTAATCGGTGTTGCTGGGAAGCTATCTGGATCTTTCGGATCTGAGCCAGCTTCAATTTCCTCTTCGTCAGTGAATCCGTCGTTGTCATCATCTTCATCATCCACATCAGGTGTTCCATCACCATCTGTATCTCTTTGTACAGTGATTTCAAACTCTTTAGTAACAGTCGCATCATCTTCGTCAGTGACTGTAACTGTGATTGTTGTTGTACGTTCTTCCTCAGTTGGACCCCAGTCATCAACAACTGGTGTACCAGAGATTTCATTTGTTTCAGGGTTAAATGTCACACCCTCAGGAAGTTCTGATACTTCAATTGTCACTTCACCATCGTCTTCAGCATTAACTGTGATTGGTGTAATCGTACTGCCTTCATTCACTGTTTGATCATCAACCGCATCGACTGTTGGTGCTGGATTCATTGGTGTCCATGGGAATTGATTTGGATCTTTTGGATCTGTACCAGCTTCGATTTCTTCTTCATCTGTGTAACCATCATTGTCGTCATCTGGATCTGTCACATCTGTATCACCGTCGCCATCTGTGTCTCTTTGGACTGTGATAGTGAACTCTTCTGTAACAGTCGCGCCATCTTTGTCAGTCACTGTAACTGTTACTGTGATGTCACGTGTCTCTTCGTCTCCATCCCACTCAACTTCAGGCGTACCTGAGATTGTGTTTGTTTCTGGATCGAATGTCACACCCTCAGGAAGTTCTGATACTTCAATTGTCACTTCACCATCATCTTCGGCATTGACAGTGATTGGCGTAATCGCATTACCTTCGATAACTTCTTGATTATCAACCGCGTCGACTGTTGGTGCTGGATTCATTGGTGTCCATGGGAATTGATTTGGATCTTTTGGATCTGTACCAGCTTCGATTTCTTCTTCATCTGTGTAACCATCATTGTCGTCATCTGGATCTGTCACATCTGGATCACCGTCGCCATCTGTGTCACGTTGAACTGTGATTGTGAATTCTTCAGTAACAGTGGCACCGTCTTCGTCAGTAACAGTTACCATGATGGTTGTTGTGCGTTCTTCTTCAGCTGAATTCCAATTTTCGACAACTGGTGTACCAGAAATCTCATTTGTTTCCGGGTTGAAAGATACACCCTCTGGTAATTCAGACACTTCAATTGTCACATCACCATCATCTTCAGGATTGATTGTGATTGGCGTAATCGCATTACCTTCGATAACTTCTTGATTACCAATCGCGTCGACTGTTGGTGCTGGATTCATTGGTGTCCATGGGAATTGATTTGAATCTTTTGGATCTGTACCAGCTTCAATCTCTTCTTCATCTGTGTAACGATCATTATCATCATCTGGATCTGTCACATCTGGGTCTCCATCACCATCTGTGTCTCTTTGGACTGTGATTGTGAATTCTTCAGTTACAACTGCACCGTCTTCGTCAGTAACAGTTACCATGATGGTTGTTGTGCGTTCTTCTTCAGTTGTGTCCCAATCATCTACTGTTGGCGTACCAGAAATTGTATTGTTTTCTGGATCAAATGTTACACCCTCAGGAAGTTCTGATACTTCAATTGTCACATCACCATCGTCTTCAGCATTTATAACAATCGTTTCAATTGGAGTATTCTCATTAACTTTTTGATCATCAACCGCATCGACTGTTGGTGCTGGATTCATTGGTGTCCATGGGAATTGATTTGGATTTTTTGAATCTGTACCAGCTTCGATTTCTTCTTCATCTGTGTAACCATCATTATCATCATCTGGATCTGTCACATCTGGATCACCATCACCATCTGTGTCTCTTTGTACTGTGATTGTGAATTCTTCAGTTACAACTGCACCGTCTTCGTCAGTAACAGTTAAGGTGATAGTCGTTGTACGTTCTTCTTCAGTTGTGCCCCAATCGTCAACTGTTGGCGTACCAGAAATTGTATTGTTTTCTGGATCAAATGTTACACCCTCAGGAAGTTCTGATACTTCAATTGTCACATCACCATCGTCGTCTGCATTCACAACAATTGTTTCAATTGGAGTACTCTCATTAACTGTTTGATTATCAATCGGATCTACTGTTGGTGCTGGATTGATCGGTGTCCATGGGAATTGATTTGGATCTTTTGGATCTGTACCAGCTTCGATTTCTTCTTCATCCGTGTAACCATCGTTATCATCATCTGGATCTGTCACATCTGGGTCTCCATCACCATCTGTGTCACGTTGGACTGTGATAACGAATTCTTCTGTAACAGTCGCGCCATCTTCGTCAGTCACTGTAACCGTCACTGTTGTTGTGCGTTCTTCTTCAGCTGAATCCCAATCTTCGACAACTGGTGTACCAGAAATTTCATTTGTTTCTGGATCGAATGTCACACCCTCTGGTAGTTCTGAAACTTCAACTGTCACGTCTCCATCATTTTCTGCATTAACTGTAATCGGAGTAATCGTATTACCTTCGATAACTTCTTGATTATCAATCGCAGCTACAGTTGGTGCTGGGTTGATTGGTGTCCATGGGAATTGATTTGGATCCTTTGGATCTGTCCCAGCTTCGATTTCTTCTTCATCCGTGTAACCGTCGTTGTCATCATCTTCATCATCCACATCAGGTGTTCCATCGCCATCAGTGTCTCTTTGGACTGTGATAATAAACTCTTCAGTAACAGTTGCACCATCTTCGTCAGTGACTGTAACGTTGATTGTCGTTGTACGTTCTTCTTCAGTTGCACCCCAATCATCAACTGTTGGCGTACCAGAGATTTCATTTGTCTCTGGGTTAAATGTCACACCCTCAGGAAGTTCTGACACTTCAATTGTCACTTCACCATCGTCTTCAGCATTGATAACGACTGGATTGATCGCATTACCTTCCGTAACTGTTTGGCTATCAATCGCATCTACTGTTGGTGCTGGATTGATCGGTGTCCACGGGAATTGATTTGGATCTTTTGGATCTGTACCAGCTTCGATTTCTTCTTCATCTGTGTAGCCATCATTATCATCATCTGGATCTGTCACATCTGGATCGCCATCACCATCTGTGTCACGTTGGACTGTGATAATAAACTCTTCAGTTACAGTTGCACCATCTGCATCAGTGACAGTAACCGTAACTGTTGTTGTGCGTTCTTCTTCAGCTGAATCCCAATCTTCGACAACTGGTGTACCAGAAATTTCATTTGTCTCTGGGTTAAATGTCACACCCTCAGGAAGTTCTGACACTTCAATTGTCACTTCACCATCATCTTCAGGGTTGATTGTGATTGTTTCAATTGGAGTTTCTTCATTCACTGTTTGATTACCAATCGCGTCAATAGTTGGTGCTGGGTTCAATGGTGTCCATGGGAATTGATTTGGATCTTTTGGATCTGTACCAGCTTCGATTTCTTCCTCATCTGTGTAACCATCGTTGTCATCATCTTCATCATCCACATCAGGTGTTCCATCACCGTCAGTGTCTCTTTGGACTGTGATAACGAATTCTTCTGTAACAGTTGCATCAACTTCGTCAGTGACTGTAACCGTAACTGTTGTTGTGCGTTCTTCTTCAGCTGAATCCCAATCTTCGACAACTGGTGTACCAGAAATCTCATTTGTTTCCGGATTGAAAGTTACACCCTCTGGTAATTCTGATACTTCAACCGTCACGTCTCCATCATCTTCTGCATTAACTGTAATCGGTGTAATCGCATTACCTTCGATAACTTCTTGATTATCAATCGCATCTACAGTTGGTGCTGGATTCATTGGTGTCCATGGGAATTGGTCTGGATCTTTTGGATCTGTACCAGCTTCGATTTCTTCTTCATCTGTGTAACCATCGTTATCATCATCTGAATCTGTCACATCTGGATCACCATCGCCATCAGTATCACGTTGAACTGTGATTGTGAATTCTTCAGTAACAGTTGCACCATCTTCGTCAGTGACTGTAACGTTGATTGTCGTTGTACGTTCTTCTTCAGTTGTGCCCCAATCGTCAACTGTTGGCGTACCAGAAATTTCGTTAGTTTCAGGATTGAATGTTACACCGTCTGGAAGTTCTGACACTTCTATAGTTACTTCACCATCGTCGTCTGCATTCACAACAATTGTTTCAATTGGAGTACTCTCATTAACTGTTTGATTATCAATCGGATCTACTGTTGGTGCTGGGTTCAATGGTGTCCATGGGAATTGATTTGGATCTTTTGGATCTGTACCAGCTTCAATTTCTTCCTCATCCGTGAATCCATCATTATCATCATCTGGATCTGTCACATCTGGATCCCCGTCGCCATCAGTATCTCTTTGGACTGTGATATCAAACACTTCAGTAACAGTCGCACCGTCTTCATCGGTCACTGTAACCGTAACTGTTGTTGTGCGTTCTTCTTCAGTTTGTCCCCAATCTTCAACGATTGGTGTACCACTGATTTCATTTGTTTCTGGGTTGAAAGTCACACCCTCAGGAAGTTCTGATACTTCTACTGTTACTTCACCATCGTCGTCTGCATCCACAACAATTGTTTCAATTGGAGTACTCTCATTAACTGTTTGATTATCAATCGGATCTACTGTTGGTGCTGGGTTGATTGGTGTCCATGGGAATTGATTTGGATCTTTTGGATCTGTACCAGCTTCGATTTCTTCCTCATCTGTGTAACCATCGTTATCATCATCTGGATCTGTCACATCTGGGTCCCCGTCGCCATCAGTATCTCTTTGGACTGTGATTGTTACAGTTTCATTTGAAGTATTTCCTGATTCATCGGTCGCCGTGATAACAATTTCAAAACTACGTTCTTCTTCAGTGTCTTCCCAATCTATTATGTTGGAATCTATATTTCCACTAATTTGATTGTCAGTTGAATCAAAAGTTAATCCTTCTACAAGACCAGTCACTTCTGTTGTAATTGGTCCATTAGAATTATCTGCGACATTTATAATTCTAGGTTCTATGTCTTGTCCTTCTATAACCGTAAATCCTTCTGCACTGATTACAGGTGCTTCGGTATCTACAACATTAACAGGAACATTTAAATCAAAAATACGACTACCAATAGTCACACGTACTGTTGCTTCTGAAAATCCGATTTGTGTCGTGTCTGGCTCAACTATCCACTCATATGTGGCACCTTCTGGAAGATTCTGCATATTAACAATTGATGACTGTGGGTCAACTACTTCACCCATCTCCAACTGTAATATGTCTACAGTTTTTGGTGATTCTAGAACGTTAATTTCTGTAACTTCAGGAGTTAAGAAATCTTGTGACAAGATTTCTATTCTTAACTGTGAACCAGGAAGTTGTTCTGTGATGTCAACATTGAATTCATGTGTTTCTAAATTACTAGAATCATGGATTCGAATAACATTATCCACAACAGTACCTTCTGCAATCGTCTCACCAGTCGTTGTATTTATAATTCTAACTGTCTGTCCATTGGTATTATAATCAATATCTACTACACCATTCACTTGAGTATCTACATCATAAATATCAGTAGATATTGGTTTCGCAACCATCTTGTCAGTACCGACTGATGTACTTTCAAAAGAATCGACTACGCCATCTAAATCAGTATCCAACATAGTATGTGTACCGCTCATATATGAATCTGAAATTAGTCGTCCTTGCGGATCCGTAAAGTAACCATTGAAGTAATTATCAACTGCAGGCTCTCCACTACCATATTGTTCTTTAAATATTTCATTTACATTTTCTCTTAGCTTGTAAACTACTCTAACACCAACGGTTTCAGGTAATGAATTATTAAATTCAATTAATTCTCTTAAGCGATTAGAAGTAATACTACCTTTTCCATTTTCATCAATAGTTAAATCTGCTTTTTTATTATCTGAATTAAAATCATAGTTAAAGCCACTTACACCAACAAAATCATGTTCGTGTAATTCTACAGATTCTATATACGGAACTAAGCTAGGATCTATCTCAAAATTATAAGTCCAATTATTACTATTACTGTAACTACCTATTGCTCTTTTAACTAGCTCATGGTCAACAACTAGAGCACCGTTTTGATTACCAACGGCTTCAGAGTCATGGTAATTAACTTTTCCTAAGGAACCTCTAAAGAAATCACTTTGGTTAGGCGAAACTTCTAAATTTGTTGATGAATCATTAGATGTTCTTAAATATCCTGAAGATACTGTTGTTCTAATCAATTTATTTGTAACATCATTTCTTACAGCAGTTTCAAATTTAAGCTTATTTGTATCCAAATCATTGTACTGGGAAAGAATATTGCCTAAAGTATCATCTAGCATTATACGCCCATTTTGAGAGGTTTTTCCAGCAAGTATTTCCGCACCAGGAAACAGTCCATTTTCAGCTCTAATATAATTAACTTCCCAGACATTTCTTAAGTCACCGTACTCATCTCTTAATCTTGTATACTCTCGTGTTTCGTTAGGTCGTGCATGTGGACTAGAACTCATGCCACTTACGTGCTGAGCAATTCTTTCATCAAGTTGAATGTTAATTTTAAATCTTTCTAGTGAGTTTGAACCAACCATATAAGAATTTAATTCGAATGGGATATAATTTAGATCTAAGTAGTTTTCAAGGTTCTCAACATCAAAATTTAGTGTTTGGAATGTGTAATTATTCTCTTTATCAAGTGATAATAAAGGTTGTGTGTTACTTGAAGGATATTGCCCAGTACCAACCTTTTCTGGCGTTTGTGAATCATTTAATTCATCCGCTTCACTAAGGATAGTTAATAACGCTTCATGATCCTCCGCACCATCTAATCTGTTTTCAAAGCTAGTTTTCTGTTCATCGGTTAAATAAAACATTATATTAACGTCACGTTTACTTTGTCCGCGTGCGACTTCTATATTTGCTGCCAACTCTGATGCTGTTTCTGCTGCAAATAGTTGAATCTCAGTTGATTTAGAGTTCATGTTTTCTCTTGTAACTTCAATAGAAGTCTGATCTTTTTTCTCAGATGCGAGTCTAAATAACATATATTTAACTTCATTAGGGTTTAAATTTTCTATCTCACTATCAATTGACTTCATAAATTTTGTAGTTTCTTCTTCACTAAGGGTATCTTCAACAACTTTGGATAAAGATGATGTTAATTCTTCTTTGTTTCCAGATTCATTAAATGCTTGATCAATATCAGAGGCTAAACTATTGTCTTTATTTGATACAAAATTACTTGTGCTTCCATTATCTACTTCTGCGTCGTTAGGCTGAGTATTTACAAGTACTTCTTCTGTATTTTCAACAGCATCTTCTGGTTTTTCTTCTACTGATTCATCAGTCGTTTCCTCTAGCTCATTTTGCTCTAATGACTCTTCAGTCATTTCTTCTGATTCCAATTCTTCTTTTGTTTCTTCTGTCAATTCTTTAGACTTAGATTTTTTCTCAGTTGTTTTTTCAGAAGTTTCCTCTGACTCAGTTTCTTCCTCAACTGTTTCTTCAGTTACTTCCTCTGAATCAGCTTCTTCTTCAACTGTTTCTTCAGTCGATTCTTCTGATTCTGCTTCTTGTTCAACTACTTCTTCAGTCGGTTCTTCTGATTCAGTTCCCTCTGCAGCAGCTACTTCTTCAGCTGCTTTTTGTTCTTCAGCTTCCTGAGCTGCCGCTTCTTCAGCCGCTTGTGCTTCTGCCTCTAGTTCTAATTGATATAATCTATCATTTTCAATATTGGCATTATTAATAATCGTATCAATGGTCGCTGAGTCATTTGCTTGATCAATTTGAGTAATAAAATTTGAACGTGTAACATTCTCTAAGTATCCTAATTGATTAATTTGTGATTTAGCTGATTCTTTTTCACTTTGTAGTTGTTGCTCTAATTCATACTGACGATTCTCTAGTTCAGTATCATCATTGACTTCTTCTGTTTCTTCTATTGGCGTAACTTCTGATGTTTTGATTTCTTCGACTGGAGTCGTTTCTTCTATAGCTTCAGTTTCGACGGTACTTTCTTCTATTTCCTCTTGCGAACTGGAGGTGTCTACGCCTCCAGTTTCATCTACTATTGCATTTTCATCTACTACATCAGTTTCTGCTGCTTTAGTGTCACCACTAAAACCTAAGAATAGGAATGAGCCTACCATTACTGATGCTGCACCGAATTTCATTTTTCGTATTGAATAACGATTCACACGCTTATCAACAAATTGGGAATATTTACGTTTTTTTATTTTACTCAAAGATATTACGCTCCTTATTTAAAAACAATATCTAATTCAACAATAATATTTTAGCAACGGAGCGTAGCAATACCCATTCCACCTTTTTTCGCAAAAAACATTAAAATTAAAAAACTTCAAAAATCCCTTTGTTATCAGCATTTCGAGGCGGTAAATTTTAAGTATTTTTCTTAAATGATTATTGTCTAATCTTTTTCAAAAATCCTTCTTCACACTCATATAAATATTTATACATTAAAGTTCATTAATATTCGCAAATGGTTAATAAACAATATGTATGTTTGTCAATTTTTATTAAAACAATTTTTTTAATTACGAAAATATGAAAAAGAGTAGTTTTCTACTACTTTAAATATGTTTAAATACTTGCTTATTTTCAAGAAGTATTGGCATGATGGTCGTCTCAGACCCACACATTATGAATATTTTTTAAAAAAATGGGTATATAAGAAAAAAAGTGAGAAAAATAGAACATTATGATTTGTTGAAAAGGAGCTACAGTCTATGAGGAGATTATTGTCAAAAACTGAACAGAGAAAATTAGAGATAATTGAGATACTTAATAACTCTAATGACTATACAAATATCTCTGAGCTGACTAAAAACTTCAAAACATCTGAAAGAAACTTGAGGGAAAATTTAAATGAGCTTATAGAGCTCTCAGATATTCTCAAAGTAGATTTACATCATGATCGTGTACAAATTGATTTCCATAAGAATACGGGAATGGAATCTCTGACTCGTTACTTTATAAACCATAATTTTTCATTCCAAATGCTGGAGATACTATTCTTTAATAATGATATGAGCGTAGATGATCTATCTGAACAGTTGTATGTTAGTCCATCTACCTTATATCGTTATTTCAATAAGATTGAGAGCATCTTATCGACTGAGTTTAACTTATCTTTTGAAACAAATCCTTGTAGAGTCGAAGGTAATGAAAAAGAGATTCGTAATTTTTATAACACTTTCTTTAGTGAGAAATATGGAATCTTTGAATGGCCATTTGATGAGGTGATTTCTAGATCTCTTTCACATCAGCTCGTTGACGATGTCTTAGATACTTTAGACTTGGATTTTGATTTTTCATTTAGACGTCATATGAGATTTATTTCAGCAATTGCACTTACACGTTATAAACAAGGAAAACGTCTTTACAAAAATCAAAATGAGACTAAGCTCGATATTATCGAACGTTTACATGCAGATTTACATTCAGAAGACTATGAATCAGCTCTGGATCTAAAAGTTGACCAGGAGCTTATATATGAAATTTTTACACCTTTCTTAAATGACAATGTACTGTATACACCAGATGAGTTGATTGCTCATGCTCATTCTAACCAAACGATTTCTGATTCATACTTCGAGGCTTTGAGTATATGTAGAAACTTATCTAATAAATATAATGTTCCAATTCCTAATCAGGACCAATTGATTATGGGCATTCACTCCACTTATTATCTTGGTTCTAGTGAACCATTTTCACACTATCTCGTTTTCGATAAAAAACAGCAGTTCCTAGACAACGTACAATTAGAATTCCCATCGTTCTACGATGATTTACAGTCCTATGTGAAAGAATTCCTAGACAATAATAGTAAGTGTGATCCTGATATAGTAAATCACATGATTTACACTTTCATGACACACTGGGAAGATTTATTTGTTCACTTGAGAAAAACTAAACCGAAATATGATGTATTCTTTATGAGTAATAATGATTACGAACATGCTACAATGTTGGCGAGTATAATTTCAGATGAGTTTCATTCACAACTTAATGCATATATCGGATATGATATATCCCAAATCAAAGATATTTGCCCGAGTGGTAAATACGACTTAGTCGTAACGAATTTCCCATATGAAAACATTTATAAGACCCCGGTAGTTTGTGTTGAGAATTATCCTACACCTAAAGACATATTAACAATAAGAAACGAACTAGTTATGATTTCAAGTGAAAAACAGGCATAGATTTGTTCAAAAAAAGGAGCGGCGAACACCGCTCCTTTTACGTATTCTTTTATATACTCTTAACTTCGATAGATGTTACTAGCTTTAAATTAATGTAAATCTCTTGGCCGCTTCGGTTCGGTAGGCTAATAAATTGTCTCTGACTTTCTGTGCCTTCTAAATGATGGAGTAAGGTTTCGACCGCTTCTGTCTTATTGACTTCTATGTTTGAGCCACCAATAAAATGAATCGTAATGATTTTTTCATTTATTTCACCTCTTTGTAACCTATACCCAAATTTTAATACTTTAAAAAATGTTAAGGTTTTTATATTGAGGGGGAATTATATGTCACAAGGAGAACGTGAGTTACAAGAAAAATTTGGTACAAAACGACGTGCAACGGCTTTTTATGATAATCAAATGATTGATTATATTAATGAGCAGATGAAGGATTTTATAAATAAACAGCAATTTATGTTTGTCTCTACAAGTGATAGACATGGAAATTGTGATTCAACTTTTAGATCAGGACAAAAAGGTTTTGTCTATGTGATTGATGATTATAGATTGATGTATCCGGAATATAGAGGCAATGGTGTCATGGCATCCTTAGGTAATATCAGTGAAAACCCGCATATCGGCTTGTTGTTAATAGACTTTTTAGAAGACCAAGTGGGCTTACATATAAACGGCGGTGCAAAAATCGTTGAAAACAGTGAACTCGAATTTATTTTACAAGATAAAGATCTCGTCGGGCGTTTGGAAGACATGCATCAAGGTAAAGCTGAACGCTGGGTGGTCGTCACTGTAGATGAAGCATATATTCACTGTTCTAAGCATATTCCAGAGCTAAGAGAAGTGAGTCATGAAGAACAGACTCAGAAAAATAGTGGGAATTACTTTAAAGTGAAAAAGGAAAAGTAGAAGTAGACTAGCTTTAGTCTACTTCTACTTTTTTACTCATTAATACTATTTCTGCCTGTTTTTTCATTTCTTCTACATATGAAATTCCAAGTTGTTCCTCAATAATGTCATAGGCTTGTTTTAGCCTAAATGGTCTGACTTCAGCATGATGTGCATCACTTGACACGATATGAATGTCACCATTTTCTATCATGTCTAAAGCTATTGTTTGAAGTTCTGTCCCAAGATCTCCACAAACTGATGCAGCTGTAACTTGTGCAATGGCACCGTCATTGATTAATTTCCTTAAAATGTGACGTTGTTCTACTAAAGGTTGACAACGTTCTGGATGGGCAATAATAGGTGTCAGATTTAGTTGTCTTAGCTTTTCAAAAATTGCTTCAATATCTTCTTTTAACTCTGTAAAGGAGAATTCTACGAGTACATACTTTCCATTTGCTAGTGTAATTGCTTCTCCATTGACTAATTCACTAATAATATCATCATTGATTCTAATTTCCTGACCTGGGTGTACGGTAATATTGATGTTATTATCATCTATAATATTTTTTACTTCTGATAATTTTTCATATACAACGGATGATGGTGTAATGTGTGCTGGACTGTGATGATGTGGCGTACAGATAATATCTGTAATGCCTAGTGATTGTGCTTGTAATAATAAATCTAAAGTCTCATCTTTTGATCTTGGTCCGTCATCCACATTGATTAATAAGTGATTATGAATATCTATCATATAAAGTCACTCCATCTCTATTATTTACACCTTAATTATAACTTCAATAAGTATAAGTTTGAAATAAACCCCCTTAATTTAACCGAATCCTTACAATAGAAAAAGCTAGGTCTATGACCTAGCTTTTATTTTTCATATACTGTTTTACCATTCACAATCGTACGATTCACTAATGAATCAGATAACTGAGTTTTCTCATCGTATGGGTTCTCTGTTAATACGACAAAATCTGCATACTTCCCTACTTCTATAGATCCTTCTAAATCATCTGTTTGATTTAGCCTAGCAGCATCTATTGTCATCTTTTTGTAGGCTTCAACTCTCGTAAGTTTCTGTGTATTTCCTAATGTTTCACCGCTTCTTGTTTTTCTTTCTACTGCAAACCTAATTGAATCTAGTGGAGAAATATCAGTGACTGGACAATCTGAGTGTATTGTAAAGATCATTCCCTCATCTTCTGCCCAGCGTACAGGTTCTTGGTTAATTACTCTATCCGGACCTAAAAATGTATTTTTGTGCACATCACCGAAGTAATAAAGGTGGTTGATGAAGAAAGAACCACCAATATTGTTTTTTGTCATTTCTTGAATATCTTCTAAGGAAGCAATTTGTAAGTGTTCTACACGATGCATTTGCTTAGTTTTTTTATAATTACTTGTATTGATATAGGCTTTAATAACATCTTCTCCTGCCTTGTCACCATTTGCATGAGTGATAAGTGGATAGCCTAATTTTTGGAAGTGAATGAAAAGTTTTTCTAACTCTTCAAGTGTAAACTGGGTGTCTGCTGACGGTGTGCCATCATAATATGGTTCTCTTAAGCTTGCAGTATGGAGTTGGATGCTGCCATCATTAAAGAATTTAGCCCCAGCTAATGTAGAGAATCCGTTACTTAAGGTCTCTAATTTTACTCGTATTGAATCAGCTGTTTCATTTTCAAACATTGGATCATTAAGTAATAGCTTATAATCAATCGCAAATCGAATTCTAAAATCTTGTTCTTCCTTGTCTTCAAGATATTTTAAAGATGCTTTATAATCGTTTATACCATTTAATAGACTGACACACATCTCCGTCGCACTCGTAATGCCTCTACTTTGATAGTCATAGACCCCACCTTTAATATCCTCAGCCAAATCCCCTGCAGATATATCTGGTAAAACTGCCTTAACCTTATCAAGTGCAGGAAATTCAAATAATACACCGTTGATTTGACCATTTTCATCTCGTTCAAATGATCCACCTTTAGGGTCTGGTGCATCTAAATCTAATTTCATAATTTCTAAGGCTTTTGTGTTTACTGTTCCCATATGTGCTGAACTATGTTGAATATAAATGGGTATCTCTGTTGATACTTTGTCTAAATCAAAACGGTTTGGGTGGCGTCCTTCTTGAAGTTCAAATTCATTATAGCCATACCCCCTCAACCATCCATCTCTTAAAATTTCATCTTTTTGTTCCTTAAATTTCTCAATAATCTCTTCAATACTTTTAGTATTTTCAGGTGAACAATTTAATTGTCTTCTAAAGTTTGAATACATCACCAAATGACTATGCGTATCTATAAAACCTGGTGAAAGAAATTGCCCTTGTAAATCTAAATCTTTATCTTCAACTATCAGATCAGTCTGTTCATTTATAGCATTAATTTTTCCATCACTAATAATAACAGTTGCTAACTGTACAGAACCATCTTCAACGTTTAGTACATTGGCATTAGTAATCTTTTTAATACTCATTTAGTTCTCCCCTATTTGTAATCTTCTAATTTATACTTGTATGCTGCTTTTGGAATCTCACTCTTGTCATGTTTGGTTAATAAACTCACTCCAACTACTAAAATCAATGATAATGAATAACCGACCAGTGCCTGGTCAAAAGGTAGCCCTAGATATGGATAGATTATTACAATAATCAGTGATCCAACCATACTGATCAGTACACCTTTCTTAGTGACTCTAGACCAAAACATGATTGCTAGGAATGGGAATACCAACATGACACCATTTACCATGAGTGCCCAGCGGTAGGCGTCATTAATGTTCGTAATAAAGAAAGCAACGACGAGGCCTAAGAGCGTCATAATCGCAACTGATATTCTGGATATCAGTAATAGTTTCTTGTTTGAAGCTTTAGGATTGATCAATACTTGGTATAAATCTCTTGTTAGGTTACTTGCACCTTGTAGATTAAATGAAGTTGCACCTGTCATTAAAGCTGCAAGCAGTGCCACAAAAACAATTGCTGCAATAGGTGTAGGTAACAATTCATTTGTTACAAAGGAGAATACTAAATCTTGTTGCATATTTAAATCAACAAATTGTCTTGCAGATACACCAATTAAGAATGGTAAGAAAGATATGACCATAACAATGATGTGCCCAGTAACTCCTGCTTTTAAAGCTGTCTCTTCATCTTTAGCCGCAAATATTCTTTGCCAAGTTGACTGCCATACTAAATAGAATGGACCAACTGAAAGTGCATATAATAATGTATCTGTTACACCATCTGCACTGATTGGACTAAGAAATTCCCAAGATGTATTTGCAAACAGTTCACTAAAGCCACCGACGTGCATAACAACTGTAATGGCTAATACAATTAAACCAATTAATATTAATATCGACTGCATCGCGTCTGTAATAATCGTTGCAGGTAAGCCTCCTAAAATTGAAAATATTAAAATAAGAATAGTACCCACAATAAGTCCAGTTGATTGATCCCAGCCTAAAGTGATGTTAAATACTGTTGACATACCAATGAGTTGTAAACCTAGTGTAGGAACTGAATAGATAATTGCAGATAAAATCGATGGAATGATTCCAGCTCGACCACCAAATCTTGCAGTAAATAAATCAGCTAATGTAAAAAGTTTTTGCCTTCTTAATGGTTTTGCGAAGAATATGACTAAAATCAAACTAAATATGTAGGCAACCATAGCAAATTTAACGTAACCAGATAAGCCGACTGTAAAGCCTAATCCTACCCAACCAATGAATACTGATTATTTCGCGAGTTGAAGTCCATCAATACGCAATTGGAGTCCACCAATTCATGACAAAGAGTCCACGTGATTATTTTTTGAATACGCAGTTCAAGTCCATTGATTCGCATAAAGAGTCCGCCCAGGTCTTCTTTTCGGTATATTTAATTAGAAAGCTTATGCTTTCTAATTAAATGAAAAGGAGGCCTATTTTTAATGGCTAGAAAAATTCCAGCAAAGTTAATTCTGGAGTATCGGGCGATGGGGTTATCCAGAAACCTCATCTCAAAAACGAAGAAAGTGGGACGCAGCTCTGTGAGTGATGTCTTCAAACGTGCCGATGAATTGGGATTAACTGCAGAGGATGTTGAATCTTTATCAGAAGTTGAGGTGTACCATAAGCTGTTCCCTGAACGCCATCAATCAGAGACCCTGTATGATGTGCCGGAGTATGCGTATATTCACAAGGAATTGAAACGGGTGGGTGTCACGTTGAAGCTACTATGGCAGGAGTACAAAGATCAGTGCCAGGCGAAAGGAACCATCGCAATGGGGTACACCAAATTTTGTGAAGGCTACCAGGCACATATCCTCAGTTATAAGCTCACGAATCATTTGAAACATAAACCAGGAATCACAACTGAGGTCGATTGGAGTGGCAGTACAATGACGGTCATCGATCGTGCGAGCGGAGAGATTTTAACGG
The DNA here is from genome assembly GCF_016313225.1 of Jeotgalicoccus sp. ATCC 8456. Taxonomy (NCBI): domain Bacteria; kingdom Bacillati; phylum Bacillota; class Bacilli; order Caryophanales; family Staphylococcaceae; genus Jeotgalicoccus; species Jeotgalicoccus sp. ATCC 8456. The sequence continues at coordinate 607,648 of NZ_CP066224.1, forward strand.
CATACTTATTTGTCGGTACACTGCCTTACAGTCAGTATACCTACGTCGAGGCGACATTTAATCAAAAAAGTGAGACATGGTTACAGTGTCACGTGAATATGTATCGTTTTTTTGGTGGTTCGACTGTTCGGCTCATTTGCGACAATTTAAAGACGGGTGTGATTCATCACCCGAAAGAGGGGACATCGTACTCAACGCACAGTATGAGGCACTGGGTGAACACTATTTAACAGCGATCATGCCGGCCCCTGTGAGAAAACCAAAGCGGAAAGCATCGGTTGAAAGCAATGTCGGTAAAATTGCGATGTCGGTCATTGCGCCACTCAGAAATCAGTCCTTCTTTTCTCTAGATGAACTGTCCGGTGCCATCAATGCACAGTTGACTGCCTTCAATGCGCAAGCATTTCAAAAACGGACCGGCAGCCGTTATGACATTTTTCAACAGGAAGAAGTCTCAGCCCTGAGACCCTTGCCTGAATTTCCGTATGAAGTTGCCGAGTGGGTCTACGGAAGAAAAGTAAATTTAGACTGCCATATCCAATATAAGAATAACTACTATTCATGCCCATATCAATATGTACGCAAAGCCGTCAATTTTAAAATAACTAAACAACGATTGGATATTTACCACCAAGATCAACGAATTGCGAGCCATCGTCGGTTCGGTTTGTATCAGAAATATCAATGGGCCACCTTGCCGGAACATTTACCCGAACAGTTCAATCAACCGGAATGGGATGATGTCAGGATGAAACAATGGGCACAATCTATTGGTCCTTACACTCATTCTGTTGTCGACCGTATCTTCGATAGCGTCACGTTAAAAGAACAGGCCTATCGTTCAATACTGTCTGTACTCAATCTGTCAAAAAAGTATTCAAAACATGACCTGGAGGCTGCATGTGGACTGGCACTGACAAAGTTGCACACTCCCCGATACAAACAGTTGAAGACAATACTGTCTTCTGGTGTGCTGAATCAGGAGAGTGAAACGACAGAACACACAAACACACATACACAATCTCAACAAGGTTATATCAGAGGTGCTGACTATTATGGAGGGAATGAATAATGTTGAACAATGACACAAGAAGAAAACTCAGAGAATTGAATTTAGAAGAAATGATCCAGCTGATTGATCAACAACAGAAACAGGCGCATACACTGCACCAAACATTTGAAGAACGATTTGAATCGATTGTCGATTATGTCCATCAAGAGAAGTACAATAAGAAAGTCCATGGATTAATCCGACGCGCAAAGTTCCGGATCCCCAATGCGGATGTGTCCAGCATTTACTATGAACAGAGAAACATCAACCGCAGTCAATTTCAGGAACTCAGTACTTGCCAATTCATCGAACATAATATGAATGTGATATTTGCAGGCTTCACAGGCTCTGGAAAAACGTATTGTGCATGTGCATTAGGTAAAGAAGCATGTAAACTTGGCATCCGAACCAAGTATATTCGCCTCCCAGATTTACTCGTTGAACGGGATGAAGCCTCACTCATACCCAAAGGTGTACCTAAACTTTTGAACAAATATGCGAATTTTGACTTACTCATTTTAGATGAGTGGTTACTGGATAATTTGAATGAAGAGGAAATCCATTTTATATTTGAACTCACGGAACGTCGCTATGATAACAGTTCGACCATGTACTGCACACAATTTATGAAAAAAGACTGGCATCAAAGACTCGGTGGGGGTGTCCACGCTGATGCGATGATGGACCGTATCGTTCATAATGCGGTTTGGTTTGATACGGAAGATAAGAACATCAGAGAATTTGAAGCAAAAATGAATTGATGAATGATGGGGCTGGGACAAAAGTCCTGACCCCACTTTTTAAGTGGACTCCACTTGCGTGTTACCGGACTCCAATTGAATATCTTAGGACCCCACTCTGTGAAAAGGTGGGCTTATTAATGCGAAATAATCAAATACAGCTGCACCAGCGTTTGTACTGATAATCGTTCCTGTAATTTTCCAAAATCCTGTTGACCAAGAGGATATCATGTAATCCTCATATGTTTTAATCTTGTAGAAATAATAGCAGGCAATACCAAACATTGCCCCGAAGTATAAAATGAATAACGTAATGTACCAGTACATTATTTTCCCCCATGTTTTAAAGATGAATACTATTATAGCTTAGTTTTAAATATAATGAAAATTCAGTATGATTAAATCAAATTAAAAAGCTAGGTCAAATGACCTAGCTTAAATATCTCTGAAATCTACAATAGTAAATGTTAATGCTTCAGGATCATACTCAAGTGTATAGACTGTCTTAAATGATTGTGATTCACTTAGAGCATCATATTCTCTTTCTGTGTTAGCTGTTAAAGTTATGAAATTGTCTTCACGTTGATAGTTCGTCGTACTGATATTATAGATAAACATTCCTTCAAATGTTCCACTACTTATATTATTAGATAGTGTATTATATGCGCCGCTTCCTTCTTCAATATAATCTTCAACTTCATTAATATCCTCATAAAGGTACATTGTTTCAAGTGCATATAAATAGTTTTCGACAAAAAGTTTTGCATTATCTTCTAAGTTTTCTTCAAAATCTTTTCGGGCATTTTCTTTCATTTCTTCATTCATTTGCTCATCTGCTACTTCTCTAATTTCGTCTTGATCGTGTTCTAATTCTAATCTTGCTACAGGTTCCAAAGTACCATTAGTCTGATATTCAAAGTTTATTTCCGCATCTTCTGAATTAAGGACTTGAGGATCTGATGTAAGTTGTTTTCCACCTGCATTTACAATTGTTTCTATACTTATTTCATCACCATATTTAAATGGTCCAATTGTAACTTCATACTGACTAAAATCTGCTGGTGTATCTTCTCCATTTACTTTAATCGCAATATCATCAAAATCTACGTCTAAACTAGAATATGAAATATTCTCTGTTAAATTTATATTGAAGTAGCCTGGGTTGAATGAAATATGTTCACTATCTGTTAAATCGACCTGCATAGTCTCACTATAATCAGTGTCATCAATTCTAGAAATACCCTCAAAACTGTAGATACCTGGTATGAGGTCCATTACCTTATCTGTTGTACCATTCCATCTTCTTTCTTTCTCATTATAATCATATGTAAATTCATCAATATTGTAGTCTTCATAACTATAAACAGATACTTTTGGAATTTCTATATCATAATTTTTAAATAGAAGGTACTGTTTGTCATTTTCCTCAACTGTCAGTAGAGTATTCATTCCATCTGATATTTCGTCATATACCAAATTATCAGCAGATTCCTTTAATGAGTTTAGGTCTTCAATAATAGAATCTTTTCCACCTGATTCATTAATATACTGAAAATATGCTTCTGCATCAACCTCAGTAATTTCATTATCGATATTTTCTACTAGTAATGCTGGATCTTCCCCCTCGACAGCCTGGCTGATATTGTCCAGCTGATTTTTAGGTGAAAGTATTTGACTAAATACTACTAGAGCAATGGTTATAAGTAATACTAGAATAACTGCACCAAATATTATTGATTTACTTTTCTTTGACATCCCTCTTTTAATTGATTCAGTTCTTTTACCTTCTATACTATGACCACAATTCGTACAAACTGTAGTCCCTTCTCTTAATTCATGTCCACAATTACTGCAATATTTCATTATCTCTCTCCTAATCTTATAAATTAAATGCATTAGTAAATATTTGATTAATCCAATAGTTATAAATTAAATGTGTAACAACTCCTACTATAACGATGTGTATGATTAATACATAGAAAGAATCAAATTTTTCTGATGTAGTATTTTGAGTCTTATAGATATAATACGTCCCAATACTAAGACTCATTAAGGCAAAAATATTAAATGTTAATGGTATGTATGAAACATTTAAAATAGATAAAACGAGTGATACTGTAAAAGCTACTAAAGCAATTACAGACAAACTCAAATAGCTTTTAAATAAATCTTTAAAATCAATTGATTTACTAGATGAAATATATGATGTTAAGAGTAGTGCAAAAAGGTATAAAACCAATATTCCTACATATATAAAAACTGCTCTTAAAAATATCCCAAGGCTAGTACCGAAGTTAAGGTAAAATCCTTCAAGATATACAAATGATAGAAATCCGATTAATAAGATTAATATCCCAACAGTCGTTAACATTGTATATATATTAAATAGTCTTGGTGTTTCAATGACTTTTGATGGTGTCTTCACAAAAGTTGATGTATAAGAACCAACTTTAAGTTTCGGATTTGTTTGAGTGTGAGTTTCAGAACCTAAATGAAGACCACAGTGACCACAAAATTTATCACTCTCTAATACTTCTTTCTTACAATTTGGACACAGCATTTAATATCCTGCCTTTCTAATTAATTTGCAAATATTTTACAATATGTAATATATAAACTAATACATATATTATATAACAATTTCTTCAAAGTTATTACATTTTTAATTAGTTTTCTAATTAAATTCACAAATTAAAAAGACCACCCTAAGGTGGCCATTTATCTTATACTAACTGATCTAAATAAACGTTGTCATAAAATGATAGTGTAAACATTGCATAGAACGATACAAGCGGTGTTTGTACTTTTTGTTTCTTCCATGTGTTTTCGAATGCATTGTCGATCATGTAGTTCAATACAGTATTATAATATGTTTCATCATAAATCTTATCTAAGATGTGTGTATTTGAATCAAATAATTCTGTAATAACTGCTTGAACTGTTTCAGTTATATCCCCTGCATTCTTTTCAATGCTCTGTAAGAATGGTTCAATACTCTTGTTATAAGAGATAATTGCATCTCTTGTGTCTTTATTCACTTTCTCTAACTCATCTGGAAGTATGAGTGGGTAGAAGTCGATATCTGAGTTTTCTAAAGTGAACTTCGCAACTGTTTCAGCTTCTGAAGGATACTGTGGTGTATTGTCATTCACATATATGCCGTGTGTACTTTGCATTAAGGATAACTTTAATAAATCCATTTTAATGAATGAACGTATAATTTCTACGACTGATAGATGGTTGAATCCTTCTTCTTTAAAGAATTCTTGAACATCCTCGAAGTGTTTTGTTTCATTAGCGACCATTTCTGGTAAGCGTGTTGCTCTGTAATTGAATGATCTAAAATCTTCTAGTTGCTTTAAATATTCTTTGGTTTCTTTATAGCTCTTCATGTAATCCCCTATTCTAATATTTCTTATTAGTCTAGTTTAACATATCAGCTACTATTTTTACTGGTAGGTTAACCGGGATTTTGTTCTATATTTACTCTTACTATATAATAATTTATCTTTTGTAAAGAATTTGTAGTTTCTCATGAGGTATAAGCCTAATTTCACGACTTCAGAAGCATATTCTATAAAAGTCGTATCATGATGTACACCAACAAATTTAAATTTATCGTTATATTTGAATCTATCTTTAAAAATCATTTTTGTTCTGAATATGTGATACTGACTTGTTACAACAATAACATGACCATAATTTAATCTTTTTAAGATTTCTTCTATTTCAATCGCGTTATTGTATGTTGTTGTTGAATAGTATTCGGTTAAAATATGTCTTTCATCGATGAAATCATAGTTTGAATTTAATAAATCGATCTGACCTCTGAGTTCGTTTTGGTCATTAAATGAAGTAATCAGAATGTGTGCGTCTCCTCTGTCAAAACATTGGTATAAATCTGCGACTGCTTTGAATCTACGATAATCACCGTCAAGGTATACAATTAATGTTTTGTTTTCAAAAGACATATTTACACCCTTTCTTCATTCTTAAATTAAGCTTAACAAGGGCATATTTAGATTGAATTTAAAGTCAGTTAAGAACATGTAAAAAACCTCCAATCAATGTTGTTTGGAGGTACTTGTTATTCAGCTTCAGTTAAACTGATTGTATCTTCATTGTATTGGTTAAAGCTGACATGGATAGAATCTGCCTCTTCAACTGTATCTAGTGTCATTGGTGGATCATCACTGTATTGAATCGTTTCAATAAACTCTTCTCCATTAAAATATGAAACATAACTGGATCTGTTAATTTCATATGTAGTTGCAGGGTCGTAATCAATCGATTCAGTGGTCATCATTTCTTCGTTTTCTACCGCTTCACCGTCATAGCCCATCCAACTGCCTTCAGTAAGTGAACCTGTGTCAATTAAATTCCCATCACTGTTGCCACATGCTGTTAAGAATACAATACCGAATAGTAAACTCATAAAAGACATTCTTTTTTTCATATAAATCCCCTTTTCTGAAGAATTTAATGTAATCGTATCATAAATAGATAACTTTTAACCGAAGAATTTATATAAACCAAATCGATATCCCCAAACCTTAATTGATTCAGAAAGCCAATGTCTTATAGCATCCTCCCTATCAATCCAGATATCACCTTCCAAGTTGCCTGCTGCAATGTAAGTAAACGATTTGCTCCCATCATTTAATCTATCAAAGATAATTTTTGCACGTTTTACATGATAGTCGCTTGTCACAATCATAGCTAATTCAAAATCATTTTCATCCATAATCTCAATTGTCCTTTGTGCATTTGTATATGTGCTGGTAGATTCTGAATCAACTATAATATCTTCTTCTTCGATTCCATAGTGTCTGGCAATATTCGTTAGTTCCTCCGTGTTATAACGATCACCAACGGGTGTAACAATCACCTTTTCTGCATAACTAGACTCATATAAATCTGCAGCCCTTTTCATCCTGCCCTGATCGCCGCCACCAAGTACAACAATAACATCACTGTCTTCTGGTTTCTCCGAATCATTATGAATGAAACTTTCTACAATTACTCCAACCATTATTAAGGTCAGAATAATAGTTAATGGAATAGCGATTTTTGGTTTGGTCATTGCTCTTAAGAGCTTATTCATTATGTTCCACCAGCTTTATACCATTAATATTTTCTTTGTTAAAACTAAGTATGATTCCATCTGCTTCTTCCATCATCTCTATTTCCTGAGGGGTATCTTCGTGAAGAATCGTCCCTAGAAATTCATCTCCATTGAAATAAGAGATGTAGGCGTCTGTGTCTAGTTCATATGTGTTCTCTGTATCAATAGGAATATATTGGGATTGATTCATCGTTTTATTATTTTCAGAAGTTCCCTCATAATTTATCCAGCGGTCCTCTATGATATTTACCTTATTTATTAGATTATTATTCGAAGAATTAGAAGAAACAATCCCATCGCAAGCTGATAAGAAAAATAGTATGACGACTAATAAGCTTGTTATTCTATAAAAATTCATATATTTACCCTCCATGGGATTTTCATATGAATCATACAATTTAATATACCTTTATATCAAAAATTATGTTATTTAATTAAATTTTAATAATCTATTAAGTAATGTTTATTAAATTCTAGTTAGTATGATTTTAGAAATATAATTGATCTGGAGGTTGAAAAGAAATTGAATATACTAACAAAGTTTTTATCAAAAAATAACAAGAAGATAAAGACCAAACATTCAGACGAAAATTTTCTAAACATAATAATAAGAGATATAACTACAAGTATGCAACTAAATGAATACCCTAACGTTACTCAAACCAATAACAACATATTTAAATCAACTATACAAAGTCTAGACCAATTCTCCTATATAGAAAATAAAGATGGTAAATTAAATATATTTTATGGTTCACACAATATTGGCTATATTAAAGGTCAAATTTCTTCACTGAATGAAAGAGAAGGAATTTTAATCACAAGAAATAAATTTGAAACAGAAAATTTATTACGTAAGAACAGGATTAACACCACAAAATCAATATTGTTTAAAAGCGATGCTTATGAATTTGCTAAAGTCTTTGTGGAAACTAAAGGTTATCCTTTAGTATTAAAACCTAATAGCTTAAGCGGTGGACGTGGGGTAACAATAGGTGTTACATCAGAAAATTTCGAGGAAGCTTGGAAATTTGCTACTGATGCTTGTCTAGATCAAGATAAAGATGTTGAAATCATCATTCAAGATTTTGTTGATGGTATAGAATCACGATTCTTAGTTATAAATAATAATTTTTATTCAGCAGTGTTAAGAATTCCTGCACATATTATCGGTAATGGTAAAAGTACCATCAAAGAACTAATCGAAAATAAAAATCTCCTAAGATCAAAAAATCCTTACTTAAGAAAACTCTTGATTAAAATCGACAATCAAACTATAAAGTTTCTAGAAAGCCAGAATTTATCATGTGATTCTGTACTTGAAAATAATAAGATTATTTTCTTAAAAACGAGCTCAAATCTGACTCAGGGAGGAGACAATATAGAGATCAGTACCCTTGTGTCAGATAAAATGAAGGTAATAGCTGAACAAAGTGTTCAAGCTATACCTGGTATAAACTCTGCTGGTGTTGATATTTTATACAACTCTTTTGAAGATCAGGAACCAATTGTTTTGGAAATCAACACCTCAGCCAATTATAAGATGCACCAATTCCCCCTAAGAGGCATTCCCAAATCCCCAGTCTACAAATTACTTTTTTCAATGAAACATAGATACATCCAAGAAAATAATATTAAAGAATAAATAAGAGCTTATCATAAATCAGTTCTTTGATGATCAACTTCGTTTCTAAGATTGTTAAAATTTAGCAAATTTCTAATATAATCATTACTGTTATCAATATCGTAATTTTCTTGTCTTGGATTTAAAAATTGATCAACAGCTACTATTGATTCAACATATAATTTAAAAGGGTTATCTAGTTTACCATAAGTAGGATATGTGGCTAAACTTAGAGCAGGAAACGAATTGATTTCTAAAATTACAGGATCCGGATCATCAAAATTTTTCATCATAACATCTAATCCTCCAGTATATAATCCTGGCATTGCTGCAATTGCTTTTAAAACATTTTCTTTTATATGATCTGACACCATATCAGTGATGTTCACTAATTCCCCTCCAAGTGAGAAATTCGAAACTGACACTAGTAACACATACTCGCCTTTTTTAGGTATATAATTTAAACTTAAATTTTGTGATTTTAGAAAAGATTTTATTCTCTCATTTTTTGGAATGGGACCAATTTTAAGGTGACTATGGCTCTCTCTTTCTTCATTTTTCTTGTTAATTAGATAAGAAATACTATATTTCCCATTACCAATTACATAAGGTGGAACCCTTAATACCATTGAATGAAGTTCTCCCTGAATAACAGTAGCTTTAGCTTCAAACCCCGTTAAATACTCTTGTACTATTATCTTCTTATCCTTTAATTTTACTTCATTTGCATATTCCCAAGCTTCAAAAAATGCATCTTTTTTAACGCCAACAACAACTCCCCTACCAAGAGTAGAAGTTGAGGGTTTTACCACAACAACTTCATCACCGTTAATAAATGTTTCCTCGAATGCTTTTTGTGCATCGTCAGGATCATATAGATTTGATAATGGTGTCCTTATATTTCTTTCTTTTAAGTATTGTTCAGTGGCTACTTTATCCATACCCAATCTAATAGCAGTCTTACTATTGGTTGGATAGGTATTATCAGAGACAGTTGTAAGATAACTATTATCTTTTCTTAATATATCTATGTAATTTCTATTATTTAATTTATAAGTTTTATATTTTATTAGTACGTAAATAATTCAACTGTATTCCCCGGGTTCCAATACTTATATTACTTGGATACTCAGTTTTAGGCATCCCATTAATTTTGCTATAAATATAATGTAAATCTTCGCTGTCATATAATTACCCTCTTTCTTCTTTACATTAAGTATACAACTTTCATTCTAAAAATTTCACATAATAATATTAAACTATAGTATCATTATATTATAAATAAATTGGAGGCATTACATGTGGTACATAAGACAATTTGATGAGCTCAACCTATATGACTTCGAACAAATTCTTAGAATGAGACAGTCAATTTTCATTTTAGAACAAAAAAGTTTCTTTGAAGATATTGATGGAAATGATAAAAAGGCAATTCATATATTCAATAAAGAAAATGATAATATTTGGGCATATGTAAGATTATTAATTTACGATGATAAGATAATTTTAGGCAGGGTAACTGTTAACAAAGCAAAACGTGGAAATGGTAGTGGTAGACAACTACTAACGAAAGCACTTGAATATTGCGATAATCATTTTCCAAATAAAAACATTGAAATAGTAGCGATGAGCTATCTCAGAAAATTTTATAACTCTTTAGGATTCGTATCAACATCTGATGTTTACATTATGGATGATCATCCACATGAGGACATGATATTAAGAAAAAACTAGACCGGAGTGCATATAATTGAACGAAATCATACTTAAAAATTTTTTCAAAAAAATTAGCAATGACCAACCAATCCAATATTCACCGAACATTAAAGTAAATCTGATACAAGTTGCAATGGACGAATTTAAAAATTTAGCAATACCATATAAAAAAGATAGTAAAAGCGAAAATGTGTTACATCTCTATAGTGATTCTGATAGCCCACTTAGATATGTTAAAGGCTTTTATCCGAATAATACCCGACTAGGGAAAAGTATTTGTGCTGACAAATTTTTAACTCAACGATTTTTAGATAATGCATGTGTGAAAACGCCTGTAGGCAAACTGTTCAAACCTGATGAATTAGTGGAAGCCAAGTCTTTCATCTCAAATAATTCTTCAACAAAATATGTTCTTAAACCTGTAAGCATGAGTATGTCTCTCGGAACTTTTTTAAATGTTGATGAAAGTAACCTTGAATCATCTTGGGAAAGATCTTTTAACGTACAGAAAAAATATAAAGTTGAAAACCCCAGAATATTAATTCAAGAGCAAATTCAAGGTTTAGAATTAAGAGTACTTGTAGTTGAGGGTAAAGTTGATTCGGCGGTATTTAGAGGTCCTGGTAATGTTAAAGGTGATGGGCAACACACCATCCAAGAATTAATCGAGATTAAGAACGTTGAACGTTCGCAACATAATTATTTAAATCGTAACCCACTTAAAATTAACGATAATTTATTAGAGAATCTAAAAAATAAAAACCTAACCTTAGAAACAGTATTAGCAGACGGAGAATATTGTATATTATACTCGCAGTCAGATATTGCAACAGGTCGAGAAGTTTTTGAAGTAAGTAAATATTTAGATACAAATATCTTTAATCAAGCACTCGATGCAGTTACTGCTATCCCTGGAGCCCATACTGCTGGTGTAGATATCTTTGTTGAAGATCTTGATGCTACGGAAGGTACTGTTATTGAAGTGAATCTTAACCCAGCACTACAGCTTCATTACTATCCAATGACTGGTGAAAAGACAATGCCTCTTTACGATATATTCAAAAACTGTCAAATAGATAGAAAAATTCTCAATGATGAAATTAATGTTAATAATATAACAGAAGATGAATTAAAAACTATCTTAGATAGATATAAGTATTTATTTAATAAACAAAAGTCGTTATCTAACTCATTCAATATGTTTCTCAATCTATAAACAAATCGATTATTAAGATTAGGCTATCTTAATAATCGATTATTTTTATAGTTTATTTTCATATATAGTTCTTCCTAAAAGATTATGATAATATGCTCTATACTCATTAAAGGTTGCTATCTTCCTAGACTTTCTACGTTCTTCTTGTGTAAGTCCATACCCATAATTAATCTTAAATTTTATAAACATATTCTCAATCATATCTTGATATGGTGTACGAATAGATCCGTAATATGGTAGGTAGTGCACTTTATGATTAGCATTTGTATTTATTTCAATAATATATCCTTGCTTAGACGTTAAGCTATCAGTTAATATATCAACCCCTGCTGTATGAAGACCTGGTACTGAAGCAACAGCCCTTATTGCTAAATCAACTAATTCTTCACTTACAGAATTTGTTATATCAACACTTTCTGCTCCTGCCGCAAGATTTCCTAGATTACTCAGATAAATTATTTCATCTTTATCCAAAATCGATTTTATATCTTTTCCTTGACTGGATAAAAACTTCAATAAATTCCCATCGATATTATAAAGAAATTTATTAAAATAAACGGATTTTTTTCTTTGTGTATTCTTTTGATCTACTAATTCTTCAATTGTATTTATCCCATTACCAACTACATGGGGTTGTACTCTCCAGAGTGCACAAGAATACTTCCCTTCTGCTACACAAATTCTAATATCAAAACCATCCAGATAGCTTTGCAGAATGAAGGAAGGATTTTCAATTAGCCTCTCTTTTTGAATTCTTAAAGATTCTTCATACGCATCTTTGAAATTATCAAAATTAACATCAAATACTATCCCTTTACCTGAACCAAGACTCAAAGGCTTCAATACAAATGTTTCATCATTATGTTGTTCCAAAAATTCTTGTGTGATTACGGCCAGAAAAATGTACCACCTCTGCCATCTTTCTTACCATTAAATGACAAGGAATGTACCAAGTCATGTCAGTATGTTTACCACTACCTCCGATATAATTAATGCGCACACCAATAGGTGTGACATTTTATATCGGAGGTATTTTTATGATTCATTATCGAAAGATATTAGAATTACGTGCTGAAGGCATCAGTCTTAGAGGCATCGCGACCAGTACGAATCATTCTCGACAAAAAGTGACAGAAATTATTGATTTGGCGGAGAAGAAAGAATTAGTCTGTCCATTAGATGAAATAATGACAGATGTATGGATTGAGGCGTTTTTATATCCGGAAAAGACATTGGAGGCATCAGGCAGACAACCGTTAGATTTTGATTATATTCATCAGGAATTAGCGAAACCCAATGTGACGCTCTCACTCCTTCATCATGAATATGAGGCGGAGTGTCGGACGAATCAAAAAATACCGTATTCATATCGGAGCTTTGTCCGGCACTACAGTAAGTATGCAGATAAGCATAAAGCCACTTTACGCATCCGTAGAAAACCAGGGGAAATCATGGAGGTGGATTGGGCAGGATCCACAGCTTTTATCATTGATCGAGATACGGGTGAAAAGTTAAAAGCGTATGTATTTGTCGCCACTCTACCATGCAGTCAATTGTCTTATGCAGAGGCGACCTTGTCGATGGACTTACAGTCATGGATTCGAGTACACAATCATGCGTATGCTTACTTTGGCGGGACGACACAGATTATTGTTCCAGATAATTTGAAAGCGAGCGTGACAAAGCACACGTCTCAAGAGCTTATTTTAAACCCAACATACAGAGAAATGGCTGAGCATTATAATACAGTCGTCATGCCAGCACGTGTGCGGGCACCTAAAGATAAGTCGAGTGTTGAGGGCTCAGTCAGTACGGTTTCTACATGGATTATTGCCGCACTCAGAAATACTCAGTGCTTCAGTATCGATGAATTAAATGAAGCAATTGAACAAAAGTTGGCTGACTTCAATCAACGTGCATTTACACGTAAACAAGGGAACCGACTGTCAGCATTTGAAACAGAGGAGAAATTTGCGCTTTCCCCTCTGCCTGCCACACCGTATAAACTTTCTGTATGGAGAACAGCGAAAGTCCGTCCAGACTACCATGTCTCTGTCGAAAGTATGTTTTATTCTGTGCCTTATGAGTACATTAATCGGCAAGTTGACATCAGACTCTCAGAGACCCTGGTAGAAGTTTATTTCAATCATATGCGAGTGGCCTCTCACAAACGATTATATGGGAAATTTGGACAACTATCTACTATGCGGGACCATATGCCAGATAATCATAAATTATTTGTAGACCAGACACCGGAAGCTGCGATTGAGTGGGCAAACAGTATTGGTTCATGTACTCTGAAGGTCATCGAATATATATTGGATACGGCTCAAATTGAAAAACAAGCCCTCCAATCGATATTTTCACTGAAAAGATCAGAACGTAAATATACAAAGTATGAGATTGAACGAGCGTGTAAAATGGTAATTTCCCTCACTCAACGACCGACGGTCAAAAGCATTCAAACCCTCTTAAAAAATAATAAGAAGAATGATGCCGAACAGACACTGAAACAGAATACAGAAATGACCGAAAACAACTATGGCTTCACCCGTGGCGCATCTTATTATGGAGGTGAGGATAAATGATGAATGATCAGACTTTAACTAAATTACACGAAATGAAATTAAATGGCATGGCTGAAGCCTACCAGGAACAAGCGATGAATCAGGATTTTAAAAAGATGAGTTTTGAAGACCGATTTTCTTTACTGGTCGACTTGGAACATTCCCGTCGTAAAAATAATCGTCTGCAGCGCTTGATTAAAGCAGCGACATTCGTTAACTCAAATGCCAGTGTTGAAGATATTGAGTATCATGCAGATCGTCGACTGGATAAAGATTTGATTTTAAAACTAGCGAGTGGCACTTATATTCATCACGCGCACAACATCATATTAAAAGGACCCACAGGGTCAGGTAAGACATTTTTAGGCACCGCATTCGGTATTTCGGCATGTCGTCAATTGTACAAAGTGAAGTACATTCGTTTACCCGAGCTATTAGATGAATTATCTCTGGCCAAATTATCCGCAGATGGAAGTTACCGAAGAAGTATTAAAAAATATACAAAAGTGGACGTTCTAGTACTGGATGAGTGGTTACTCACTGATTTAACACCTGAAGAAGCAAGTATGCTTTTGGAAATTACAGAAGCCCGTCATAAGGTATCTTCAACCATTTTCTGTTCTCAAATTGACCCAAGTGGTTGGCATTTGAAACTGGGTAATGAAACAATTGCCGAAGCCATTTTAGATCGGATCATCCATGACTCCTATCAGATATTAATTGACGGAGAAATCTCTATGCGTGAACGTCATGGCTTGGAAGGTGGTTTCTAGTCTGGCACTACTGACTAAAAAAGACATCAATTCTTTCTCAACATATGATTACCATTAATTTTTATATGTATTGGTAAGCTTGTTGGCAGGGTGTGGTAAATACTATGTCATTTAGTGGTAAGAAAGATGGCAGAAGTGGTAAAATCTTGTGGCCGTAACCATTGTGCCTCATTTATTTGATCAACAGTAAAAAACTTTGATTTGAGTGTCGGTAAATTCATGGATGTTAAAAACTCTTCTGTTTTATACTTATCTTTACAAATATTATATGCAATATTACTGGTTGTTCCTGGTAACAAACCATTTATTGAACCATACGTATTTTCACCATGATAAAATTCTATTAATCTATCCTTCACTCTATATCTTTTGTGTAAATTTTTTGCACCGTTTTCTACAAAATTAGCTACTACATGATCTTCCATGTTAAAACAGTTGGGTTCTTCTTGTTGTAGTTTTTTCATCATATCAGTTTTAATTTGATTCATAATGCTGGCTCCTTTAACAAAAAGGTATGCATATTTGCATACCTTTTAAAAATTGCCTATTGACTCTACAGTCTGTTTCAAAAATGGTGGAAAATAAGTTGCAAGACCGGAATGGGTGTCATAGTCATCGAGATGAAGTGTAATATTATTGATTTCATTATTTTTGGCAATATCCATAAATGGTTGTACGTGATCCGTAAAATGTGGTTCCCAGTACCCAACATGAATATTAACATCTATATTTTTGAACTCACTATTTTCAACGACATCTAATAGAATAGAGTTAGATTTTTCAATATTTTGCTCATTTATCTCACCGAACATTGATTTAAAAATACTTTTCCCTACACTACTTTCTTCATGCCCTTTTGACAAATACTCTCCCAATAATACTTGTGGTCCGCCTGCAATCACATGACCGCTTCCTAATTTATAGGCATAATATAAAGCAGCAAAACCACCTTTACTAGAACCTGCAAAAATAACATCTTTCATTTCTAAATTTACTTCACTTAAAACCTTTGAGATAATCTTTTGAACAGAAGTCACAACGTCAAAATTCGTATTATAATTCAAATAATATGAAGTTTTAGTTGGTACATTTAGTCCATAGTCATCCTTTATATATAATTGATGTACATTTGAATCTCTAAGCAAGCCTACATAATTATAAGTTGGATTGTGATTAATTGCTTGAAACATTACCAGTAATTTTTTGCTCTTTGGTTTTTTATAGAGTAAATACTTTAGTCCACTTTGACTCTGTCTTTCGGGATATAAGCGTTTATATTCAGTGTTGTCTGACCAGCGCATCAAACCAGTATCTCTGTCTTTACGTCTAACCTGATACTTATATCTATAATTCCAATGTGCTTTCAACATCTTTGAATCAAAAGTGAATATATCGTCTTTCTTTATAATTTGTGTTAGAACGAATTCAGCACTTTCTTTATCTAAAATTACAAGTCTGCTCTCTTCTTGTATATTAAATTCAGACGTAGGATTAAATTTAATTTTGACCATACAAACACCTCTAGATGATAATTTCAAATTCATTACCATCAAACGAATATCTTAAAGAACTGTTTAAGAAATTAACATCTGATAGTAGATCAAATTTTTCTTTTGGCAATATAACTGTAACAAATGTTGAATTCAAGTTTGTTTGTTTTACCAACACTCGTTTATTGTCTTTGTATTCACCGAATGCTCTGGAAACATAGCCGCTGTTTATTTCTGTCATCAAGTTAGAATCATATCTTTCATAAGATTTTAGAATAAATTTCTTATTATTTAAACTAATTTCAAAAGTTAAATCATCAATCTTATTAACCTCTGCATTTTCATTTAAGTTGAAGTTTTGATAGAATAACCCTTTTTCTTTAGAAACAATTCGATCAACTACAAAATAAATATCATCTTTACTGAGAATATTATGTCTGGTAAGTGATGCATTAGCATACAATCGATTTACTCCTGAAACTAATTTATGACCATTTTTGTTAAAATACCTAGTGATTTTCATATCTTTTTGTTCTTTTATTGGGCTTACTAATTTATAGTTTGAATGCGCAATACAAGGTGCACTGTGACCACGTGGTGAAATTAGGTGTTGTCTGATTTCATCTTTAGCATCATAACTATACTTCCCTGAGTCCACTAAGAGTTCTTCACCTGTTAGATATAAACTGACACTTAAATCATCATTATGTTTATGGGTCTGCTTATGATAACCACTTTTAAAAGTCAACATTGAACTTTCTATCTCATTACCTTCATTTTTATTATTAAGTATAGCTATGCCTGCATCAAAATCTATAAAATCATTATAATTTTTCTTTATTCTTGGATCATGTATAGTTCCAGTATCACCAATCATGGGATAGTAGTTATTCGGTTGAATCATATAGTTTTTATATTTTATAGCTAGTTTGATAATTTCAGTCTCATCTCTACCTATACTCAGTTTTAAATCTTTGATTACTTTTTCAAGTTTTCTAAAGATAATTAATACTAAGCGATGATATTCAGGAGAGTTCTCCAAATGGACTCCCTTACGTGTAAAATCTCTTAATAGTGCATACCGAACTCTGTATATTGCCTTATCAGCATACATTCTTTTAAGTTTTACATCAGAAACATATTTACATGCATCTAGTAATCCATAATCCATCATTAGTCCATGATTATTAAATTTATAATGAGTCTCATCATATAAATAATCACAGTGCTCAATAATTATTTTTTCAAAGATTTCATCTTCTAATCTATAATCTAAAGCGCCTTCTTGAAATTCAATTATATTAGAAATCCTTGATGATACAGGGTGCTCTCTCCATGCAAAATTTTGACTAGTAGTATGATCCGTTTGATACCAATCCATAATTATATTTTTAGCGTACACTAGTAGTTGTGGATTGCCTTCGCTTTTTGATATTTTTAATAAATCTATAATAATACCAAGACTATGTAAATATGTCTGATATGTATTTGCATTCTTTACATGCTGGTAGTTCCAGTTTATACCTTCTGATATATCAATTGGTTCAAAACCTTTACGAACAATTAATTGATTATCTAAAAAGGCCTCTACTTTTTCTCTTTCTTTAGCTAATTTCATAATTAACTCCTTACTCTACAACTATTATTAAATAATCTTTGTCTACTTTAATATTACCATAATTGATTATATTTTTATCTTGAATATTGGTATTTATATTTTCAAACTAAAAACACGGTTTATATTATTAAATATAAACCGTGTTTTAGTTAACTTCTCACTATATAATCACTTCGTAATTCTTATCCTTATAGTTATACTTCAACTTGTTATTTACAAACCTAACATCATCTAACATTTCATATTTCTTTTTAGGTAATATTACAGTAATGAATGTCGAGTTAATCTGATTTTGTTTAACTAAAATTCGTTTGTTATTCTCATAATTGCCAAAACTTCTAGAGACATAACCTTGTTTAATTTCCGTTGCAAGATCAGAATCAAATCTTTCGTAAGTACGCAAAATAAATTCTTTAGAACCGATTTTAAGATTAAAAGTGAGTTTGTCTGTTTGCACTACTTCTGCATTTTCATTTATATTGAAATTTTGATAGAACAAATCATTATCTTTAGAAACCATTCTGTCAACTACAAAGTATAAATCATCGTTACTTAAGATATTATGTCTGGTCAATGAGACATCGTCATATAACTTGTTTATTCCTGAAACTATCTTGTGTCCATTCTTATTACTATACTTTGTAATTTTCATCAATTCCTGTTCGATTAATGGATTGACTAGTTTATAATTTTTATTAGAAATACATGGTGCATTATGACCTTTTGGTGATACTAGATGTTTCCTAACTAAGTCTTTACTATCATAGCTGTACTTACCTGAATCAACCAGTACTTCTTCACCCGTCATGTATAAAGTAATACTCAAGTCATCATTATGCTTATGTGTTTTCTTGTGATATCCACTTTTGAAAGTGAGCATTGTACTATCTTTTTCATTAACAACATTTTTGTTATTTAATACAGCAATTCCAGCATCATAGTCAATAAAATCATTATAATTTTTTTTGATTCTAATATCCTGAATGGTCCCTGTATCTCCTATCATTGGGTAATAATTGTTAGGTAGAATTATTCTTTTTTTATACCCATCAGCCAATTTTAAAAGCTCTGTTTCTTCTTTACCTATACTAATCTTAAGTTCTTTAATAACTCTCTCTAACTTTCTAAAAATTGAAATGACAAGTCTATGGTATTCAGGTGAGTTTTCAAGATGTACGCCTTTTCTTGTAAAGTCACGAAGTAGTGCATATCTCACACGATAGATAGCCTTATCTGCATAAAATCGTTTAAGTCGTTTATCCGTAATATGTTTACAGGCATTTAGCAAACCATAATCCATCATCAGCCCATGGTTATTGAACTTGTAATTTCTTTCCTCGTATAAAAACTCACAGTGATCAATAACGATCTTTTCGAATAAATCATTATCTAACTTATAATCACCTGCTTTTTCCTGAAACTCTATAATATTGGAAATACGTGAAGAAACAGGATGTTCTTTCCATGAATAATTTTTAACAGTTTTAGGGTTTTTCTTATGCCAATCAATGATTATATTTGTGGCATGCTCTAATAATGTTGGGTTGCCATCTTTCTTAGAAACAATCAATAAGTCCGTGACAATTCCTAAGCCATGCATATAAGTTTGATAAGTATTAGCACTCTTAGCATGCTTATAGTTCCAATTTATACCCTTTGAGATATCAATAGGGTCGAAACCTTTTCTTACAATAAACTTATTATTTAAAAATGCTTCTACCTTTTCTCGCTCTTTTTCAATATTCATCATTTACTCCTTTATAACAGAGTTTATATTCTTTTTTAAAACCTCATCCAGTATAAATTATTAAAATATGTCTCTGCTTAATAGTAAGTTAATTGAATTTACCGCAGGATCTTTATCTAGAGGTGTATGCCCCTTTTCTTTATCAAAATAATTAATAAAGATTATTTTCTCCAAATCTAATTCGTACTCTTTCATACTCTTTATGAATGGATTAACATGAAACTTTAAATCATGATGTGAAAATTGGTTCTGGATATAATAAACTTTTGGAACATAGTTAGTGTATTTAAACGCCTCAGCAACATTCACTCGTTCTGGAAAATCTTTATACGCCTGATCAATATTTCCATAACTTAATTCTAATAATGGGTATGAGTGTCCTTCATGATAACTTCTCACATCAGTTTGTGGATTATTAACAATAGAAAAACTATCAGTATGCATTGAAGCTAAAACCATCGACATAAAACCGCCGGCTGAAGAACCATAGTAACAAATTTTAGTATCTTCTATTTTTAAAAGTTTAGAGATTTTCTTTACCATCTCACTATAAACTCTTAGAGCGAATTCCTTAGAATTACCTTGTCCCCATCCAAGATTTAACTGTGTGTTATGAATAGTTGGATCATCAAGGTATATTAGATTCCCATCAATATCTCTTGCCCATTTACTTCTCATAAAAATGGGTGGTGCTTTCTTCTCATAATTCACTGCTCCATTAGAAAGTACAACTAAATTATCAAATCTTTCTTTGACATAAACGAGCACATTATATTCAAAAAAGTCTGTTCTATACGTTATGTTATTGCCCACACCCGCTTCTAATTTCAAGTTATCAATTTCATTTAAATTATCAATAGTATGATTCATATATGCTCCTTAGAAGTTAATAGTATATTTTTTGTCATCACAAGCTACATATAAAGTCCTATTTTCCCGATGAACTTCAATAGGTATATCCACTTGTCCATCAACAATACTGAAGATATTTACAGGTGATTCGTTAGTGTTATATTTTAGGTTATTTCTAAGTTGTGTCGTCTCCACAACTTCATTAAAGACAACACTATTTATAGCTTTATATGGTTCGTTCTCTTTATCTCCAATCACTCTGTCAAATGCAATATTATTGTGGTTTGTAAGTATTAAAGACTCGTTACCATTTACCAATTTGTATGAACTATTATTTAATTTAATAGTTTCCACTTTATGATGTAAGTTGAAATTATGCAGCACTGAAATATCTTCATACGCTGTTACTTCATCTACTAGAATTGTTACCTGATGCTGTTTTAAATATAAAATTGTTCTTGAAAGACTACCTTCATCATAACTATTATTTGTTCCTTTAACTAAGAAATAATTCTCATTTTCGAAGTGATAATCAAATTTGACCTTTTTTCTAAAGCGATTATCATCATCAATTTTATAATTTGTATGATTGATGAAAACCCCACTGTGTCCCTTGAAAGATTTTACATAGCTTCTATAGGGATGTTTTGAATAACTGAACTTACCAGGGTCTACAAAGAAGTCTTTGCCTTTATAGAATAAGTTAAAACTTAAATCGTCAATATGCTTATGAGTCGTTGAGGCATATCCACTTATAAATGTTAGGAAATACTCATTTCTTTCTTCCTGAATTATTGATAAGCCTGCAGCATAATCAATGAAGTTTTCATAATTTTTATTGATCTTAACTACACCATTACCTGAATCCCCAATCGAAGGTATTATCTTGTTGGGTTTTGTAAATATGTTTTTAAGTATGCTTGCCCTATTCAATAATGCAACAATGGTTTTCCCGTATGTTTTACCACTGTTTCTTAAATATTTTTGTAGCTCAATATACATATTCGTTACCATATTATGATACTCTGGAGAATTCTCTAAGTGCAGTCCCGTATAGCTGTAGCTATGCCAAAAAGTATCAATGGAACGATAATAACCTATATTAAATATCGCATCATCATTAAGTACATTACCAAAAATCATCAGTGACCTATCCATCATTAATCCATGGTTATTTCTTCTGTAATTTTTGTCTTCAGCCAAAAATTGACTATGGTATTTTAATATATTTGCATATTGATTTTCATTTATTTCATGGACATCTTTAGCTAAGTATAAATAATAAATAATAACCTGAATACGTTGGGCAGTCGGATGATCATACCAAACCATATTACTACCTATATTATTTGTAGTGAATTCAATCCAATTTTCAATATAATCTCTAGCTTTATCTATGTATTTAACGTCTTTACTACTATCATATGTCGTAAGTAATTCATTAACAAACCTCAATGAATGAATGTATAGTTGATAGCTGTCTCCATATTTATCATCTACAGTATCCCAGTCTTTTGTTTCAATTAATTTAAATGATGTAAAGTTTGGAAATGGAACAACAATGTTATTCATAGCACTTTCAACAATTTCATCTGTATATCGTGACCTCTTAGTCAGTGAAAGTACATCAAAGTCTTTTATATCAACACTTTCTTCTATTTCACTATTGTTATCTAAATAATTTTTAAAAAGATTCTCCATATAAAATCCCCCTCATAAAATAATGAAATTTCCTATGCTATAATAGGGTCATTATTTATCTTCATTTTATACAATTTTATCACAACATATAGAAGTTATATGCACATAAATTAAAAAGTACATAGA
The DNA here is from genome assembly GCF_016313225.1 of Jeotgalicoccus sp. ATCC 8456. Taxonomy (NCBI): domain Bacteria; kingdom Bacillati; phylum Bacillota; class Bacilli; order Caryophanales; family Staphylococcaceae; genus Jeotgalicoccus; species Jeotgalicoccus sp. ATCC 8456. Next base: position 629,994 of record NZ_CP066224.1, read on the forward strand.
AGGAGTGAATTACAACAATGAATATCCTTTATTTATTACACTTTAATGCACCAATGGGTGGTTTGCATGAAAACTTGTATTCATCAGCACTATTTATGAATAACAATAATCAAAATGTATGGATTGTTATAAAAGAAGGTCCACTGGCTGAAAGATTAAGACATAATGGTGTGAACACTATCATTGTGGACTATAAATATATAAGTGAAACTTTAAATGCTATCAGAAATACTAATGTAGATTTTGATATTGTTCACACCCACCCAGGGCTGTCAAGAAAAGCCGCCTTACATATCTCTAAAGAATTTGATATTCCTTTAGTTATGACATTTCATGGTATGTGGGCTGACAGCTTACATTTATATCACGACCGTATCAATTCTATCATCTGTGTATCAGAAGGAATTAAAGACTATATTAAAACACAAACAGAGAATATCGGAGATAAATGCTATGTAATCCCAAACGGTTATAATGATAAACTCTTTACTAATTTAATCAGTTTTGACCCTACACAAAAAAATCTTAATATCGGCCTGGTTACAAGACTTGATGAAGATAAATCATTTATACTTGATATCTTTTTGATTGCATTGAAATATCTTAAAGATTATGAGGAATTCACTTTCACTTTTAAGATAATTGGAACAGGAAAAAAACAAGATGAATTTCTTCAGTCTTGTAAGGACTTACTCAACGGTACCAAACATAGAATAGAATTTACCGGATGGCTAGTAGATGAGTCACTTATAAAAGCCTATAGTGAATGCGATATTATATTTGCACCCGGTAGATCTGCAATTGAGTCGATGGCCAGCGGGAAACCAACAATTGCTGTCGGCAGTAAGAAATTTATAGGTCTGATTAAACATGATAATTGGAAAAAAGGTGTTTACAATAACTTCGGTGGATATGGTAACAAGTTTAAAGATTATATAAATGGTTCATTAGAAACAGATCTAGATTTTCTACTCAGTGATACTACAAATATTAATTTAGTCGGTGATTTTTCATACCAGATTGCTACCAACTACTATCCAGATTCTTCGTTAAATCAAAATCTACTTACTATTTATGAAACACTTGTACTAGAAGACACACTTAGAAAAAGATATCTAAAAGCCTAAATCCATACTTTTTATAGAAAAAGCGTGAAGAAAATTATTCTTCACGCTTAATTTTTACACTTCTCTAATTGTAATCTTCCCTGCTTTTTGCCAAGAAGGTGCATCATAATCTCTTTCATATCTGAGAACCAAATTCACTTCGGATTCCACATTTATAAATTTGCCATTGAGGAATTCATCTATATTAAACTCTTCGCCACCGTGCTCGACTTTAATTCTATGTGAGTTTTTAGGATTATCGAAATATGACTCAATTAAGACCATCCCATTATTTTTCTTTTTATAGGTAATTTCGAACCTGTCCTGACTGCTTATAGATGTTCTGGCAGGATAGAACGTTACTCCATCATCCAAAATCTTTCCATCTAAATTATCAGTTACTTTAATATCGTTGTTTGAAGCTTCTCTTAAGAATGGATCATTAATCTTATATTGTTTCATTTCTTCAGTTAAATTCTTGTTCTTCTTTTTAACTTTCTTATACTTTTGCATTAGAGTTTCACCTTTTGCAAAGTCATAAAAGTCAATCGACGGGTGCAGAATACTAATAATACGGTCTAAAGGTTTGAATTTTTTCTTGTCTTGATAGTCATATACTCTCTCCTGTATAGCAACTACATTAAATGGATCAAACATTAAATGATTTTTCTTTTCATTTCTATACCTTAGATTATTTAACAGGTTGTATTCTGCATTGACTCTGCTTTTTAGTTCATCTGAATCAAGCAACATATTTTGTTTAAATTGAACAATGTCATTAGAGTGTTCATCTACTTCTTTGGCTATAAAAGAATCAAAGTCCATCAAATGAGTATTAACCATATATAATGTTGATGGTTCTGTTTCTTCATCTAAAAGTTCCATTTTGTAATCGCGTGATAGCCATTTAGCAATTTTAATAGATATTTCATCATGTTCTCTAAGGTTCAACACTTTATTAACCAATGCTGGATACATCAAAGCAAGAATAGCTTTATTCATTTTATTTCTTCTAAAATTTAAAGTAAGATTTTTATCTGTAAAATACTTATACTGATTCTCTAGCAAATCAAAGATTGTACGTTCAATTCTCTCATCAGTTAATTTATTTTTAGCTATTTCAATTCTTGATGTTGAGAAATCATTCAAATTCAAAATAATAAAACCATTCAGTGGAGCTAAATTATCTGATTCAAGCGTAGTAACCAACTGATTCTCTTTGTCATAATAGTTGGGAGTCATACTCACAGCATCAGTTACTAATGACCATATTTCATCATTTCTAAATAAAATTATAAAATGGCCATTTAAATATTTCAGTTCATCGTTAATGTTTTCATAGTTTACAAGAAGTTTCTTTAGAGTATTCTCTGTATCTAATTCTGGCTCTCTGACATCAAAACAATATCCGTATAAGATAATTGATTTATAAGATAATTGATTTAGTATCTAGATCATATTTTGAAAAAATATCATTATTATTGTAATAGAGGTTTAGACCCTCTCCCAGTTCGACATTGTTACTATACTCTCCTACTGCACCTTTAGAGACTTCAAAACTATTTAACATAATTACCTCCGAAAATTTGAATTATATATTACTGATTTGAACTCTACCTGCATTTTGCCATGAAGTTTTGTCAAATCCATGATTGTAATCGATTCTAATCATCAATTCTTTAAATGGTTCAAGTGTTAATTCATAACCATCATATAGATCAACTATGTCGATTGTTTTATATGTCTTATTCTCCAACTTCATAATTCTTACATTTATATACTTACGACCGTTCTCTTTATTAAACAAGCTTTTAATATTCAGTACTTTTGGTTGATGTGTATTGTTCTTCGCTTTGAAAACATACTGATTCTGAGGACCTGTTATTTCAGAATCCGGTTTGATCGTTATAGTGTTATCTGTTTTTTCTAGTTCTAACTGATTTAATTCATAAATCTTAAGACCATTTATATAGATATTACTTAAACCAACTTTATTATAATCTAGATTGATATCTTTTTCATTAAAACCAACAAATAAAAGAGCTGGCCAATACTTATTAATTAGTTTTGTATATAAGACCTTGTCTCTACGCTCTTGAATAGATGGAGATTGTATCAAATCTATAATTCGTCTAGTGTTCACGAAGATAAAATCAAGAAGAGCTGGATCCGTTTCCTGGGTTACATTACTATGCCAATTCCCCATACGGCTTTCCAAGTGGAACATTTCAAAAAAGTGTCTGCCCCGACCTACATTCTCACTTTGCAAGTTCCGTTCAAAATAAGATTTCACTATTTCTGGATAGTTAGCCGATTCTTGAGCTTCTTTCGAAACACCGTGAATAAAATCTCCCATCTCTTCGTATGTATCAGCAGAGTGACTTTGAATTAACGGAAAATCTGACTTACCCATCCCAAACACAGTGGATTTGATGTGTAATACCTTATTAAATCTTCTTTTGTTTTCAAAGTAATCAATTAGTGGATATGAGTGAGATGACTGTAATACTTTCTTATAGTAATCTCTTTCTTCACCTTGTATATCATAATCAGCTAAATTGACCATCGTATGATTTAAATTCATATTGTCTCTTAAAGATTTAGTGATAAACATGTCAATGTCATATATCTCTTGCGCACGTTCACTTAACCTTTTGAGATTTGGATGTATGTACGTTATATACTCTATCTTGTCATTAATTTCACGTGTTAAAGCTAAGGATACTCGTGAGTCATAACCACCAGTTAAGGTAAGCACAATATCATTATTCCAATTTTTCAACCAAATAAGCATTTGCTCAAAGTATATTTCTAACTCTTTAATAATCAAATCTATATCCTTATTTACCATTTCCTTCTGCGGATAATATCTGTTAAATTCACCGGAAGATAAACTCAATGACAGACTCGGGTTAAATTTAAAAACATCTTTATATCTGGTAAAATCAAATGACCCTTTCAGTTCATCTTCAACAAGACTGACAACTTCTCCTGTTGCCTCAATAATGTCTTTAATAATGACGTCATGTGAAGAAATAATTTTCTTATCCGCTGAGTAATTGATTGGTAGTAATGCACTTGCATCAGTATATATCTTTATATCATCAGATTTTCTTACTATTAAAACGTAACGACCATTAATAAAATCAAGCCCATCTTCAATGTTTTCTACTTTCGTTAGTCTCTCGAGGATATCTAAATCCTGCAGACTTCCATTTCTAATATCCAATGCATAGCCTAGCAGGATAAGTTTATTTTGATTTTCCTCATAGACTTCCACATCAAGATCATTACTATGATAAAGTGACCATTCTTCATTGATTTTTTTACTATCACTTTCTAAGAAACCGCTTACCTTTTTGTTTGTAATGACGTATGAATAGTTATAATTTGTCTCGTTGACTCTCATATACTCTGCTCCTAACGGTTGCAATATTCTTTTGATTATACCATTTATATATATGTTATTATTGTACTTATAAATTTGAAATAATTAAAGTCCCTACACATTTTATAAAGGCCATTCTAAATACATTTAAAATTTTTACATAGAGGATGAAAATAATGAAGAAGAGAATATTACTGATTTCTTTTTTATTCATTGTAATAATTACACTCTTTTTTGTTTATAAAAGTGACAATAATATCTACGTTAATATTGATGGCTCCGAAATTAAAGTAAAGCATTCCCTCACTAAAGAACAAAATATTATTGTAGTATACAATCAGAACAGAGATAATGAGACATTTGATATGAGTCAATTTATTGTACAAGATAAAGATAGTGACAAAAATGACTTTAAAGGTGAAGTAGTAATGAAGACAGCTACTGATTTCGTATCACCTTATGGTTTATTAGCGGAAAATAATACTGTAAACAATAAAGGCTTCACAGTTGGTGGATCACACAGTACAACAGGAGCAAATGATTATCCTACAAGTAGATTTGGTGGTTTTGATTCAATTAAATTAGATGATCAGAATTTAGATAAGGATGGCTTCTATGAAGGAAGAGAACTGACTTTAAATTTGTCACACTATATTTATGCCTCAAATACTATCGATGGGTTTAATACTCGTGATAGCCTATTAGAAGAGAGAACATATAAGATTACTGATGGTGAACATAATGTAGACGTCAGTCTGACTGCATTAGAGGACGTGATACTCACTAGATACGCGGGTTTACAGATGATACAACCTGATTATTATGATCACTTTGCTTTTTCTTCACAACCAGAGGCATACACAGTTCAAGGAGAGGAGGAAGGCAGATATACTCTTAAATCTAAATCATACGAAGATATCCATAGTGCAATTCTATATAATGATTCAAGTATGTTGATTATGAGTATTGATAGAGATTTTGGAATAGGTGACGGTAGTCTAGCCCCAAAAAGTACTGATGAATTTCCGCAGTCACCAATGACCTTCACTGGTGGAGAATTCGGAAAAATTTATGCCCATAACCTTGGCAGAAATAATAATAAGGTCACTTTAGAAAAAGATGAATCTTTAGCTTATTCTGGTAGTTATAAGTTCAAAGCTAATAACTTAATTAATAGAAAAAATTATATAGACTAAAATAATTTTAAACTTTTAGTTTTTACAAATTATTAATATTTAATCTTTATAATGAAAGTATATTAAAAAAGGAGCAATTACAATGATTGATATATTCGGTTCAAAGACACTCCACCAAGTTACATCTAATATAATCGGTCCTGAAAAACTTAATAGTTCTGTAATATCATCTAGCTTGGAAAGTCAATTCTCGACGTCGCTTACTCTTTCTAACTCTAAACTTGATCAACTAAACGGGATGGAAAGAAGTATAGTTGAGAATGAATATAAAAAGTCATTTCGTTTAAATGGGACTCGTGGTAAGTACCTGTTAGTAGATTTCTTAAGTGAAAGAAATAACATTGTTCAGTACAATAAAAGTAAATTAACATCTAATACAGAAATAAGAAAATTTTTGGAAAATGAAAAAACAAAGAATGTAATACTTGATAACCGTGCAAAATCTATACCCTCCTACATAGATCGGTTTACAGAAATTGCAGATTCATATGAAAAAGTAATTGTAGCAGAACTTTACCTGACCAATTATTCATTAGACGAAAATAATATGTTAGTTATCAATCCTAACCAGTATGGCATAAATAAAGTGAATGCCTTGTTAAAAACATTTTATGAACATTTAAAATTCAAAAAAAGTAACTACAATTATATTAAATTAGAAGATTATTATTCTGACATAAGCTCAAATGGCCGAGTAAGTCCATGGTTGTATTCAGAACTTACAAACAAGAAATTGGAAGAACTTTTACATAAATGTTTATTGTAATTATAATATCTAAAAGAAGGAATACGAAAATTTCGTATTCCTTCTTTAGATATTTAGTATACATTTATTATTTAGTTAAGTTCATCTCTAGAATCAATAATTAAAAATTTAGATGTTGTATTTCTGATTCTTGCTCTAAAATCTTCCATTAAATCAAGAATACAATTCTATGTTAGAATACTGAATCAAGCTTAATATCACCTATTTTCAAATGTAAAGATTTAGAATATAAAATTATAATTGTTGTTTTTTGTATAATAGCGTTTTATATTACACTATTAGTACCATTGAAAATGTACTAATTTAACACTACCACCAAAGATGTCCAATTGCATAATATAAACCCCTTTACGTTAGATTGTATTGTATAATTGGTATGTATTATACAATTTTTTAGAAAGGTCGTATATGATGGATAATCTAAATTTTACCACTAAAATCAAAAATTTTTTTGATATAGTAACTGATGTAAAAATCACTGGACTCTATGCTTTTTACTTATATAAAAATAATGAAATAATCAAAAGAGTTCCATATAAAGAATGCCATTCATACGAATTTAAGAATTTACAACCTGGAAATTATACCGTTAAAGTATTTTATAAAACTGATGAAGAAATTATTAGTAAAACAAGCAAAGTTCTATATGTTAGAAATAAATCAGCAACGACTATTAGACATACTAATTTTATTCTTGACAAACCAAACTTTGACTTACTGTGGATTTCAACGATACTAAAAGACGCGTATAATATTGAACACTATTTAGGTGATAAATCAGACAATGATACTTTTAACGATTTAGATTCAATTTCATTTCCTTCTGCTATAAAAGCTGGTTCTAAAATTTTGACATGTGATAGTTCTAAAATACATGACAATGACTATCATTATATATCCTTATCACAAAGTAGTGATAATGTTCTTAATGAATATCTCAGCCGTAAAAGTGTTGTACAACTTCAACAACTTTCTAGAAGATTATACTTAGTTGGCTTAGAAAAAGGGGCACATTATATTTGGATTAATATGAGACGAAACTCGAGTTGCTCTATAAGTTATAAAACAATAGTAGGTCAAAATTTCAGACTAGGTTTAGGTGGTATTGGAACTATTATCCATCCAAATGCAACCATTGGTGACAACGTAAAAATTGCTCAACATGTAACTATCGGTTTCTCTGGTGGAAATAGTACTTTAGAAGGACCAGTCATTGGAAATAATGTTTATATAGCACCTGGTGCTTTATGCCTCGGTGGTAAAATAGGTTCTAATGTTGTTGTTGCTGCTAATGCAGTTGTTTTAGATGAGATACCAGATAACTGCGTTGTTGCTGGTGTCCCAGCTAAAGTAATATCAACAAATATAGATAAATATAAGAACTTCCTTAAAAAATAAAAGAAAGACGAGTTTTACTCGTCTTTCTCAATCCACCAAACTAAATTTGAATACAACAAATTTAGTGTTCTTAGATCAGGTCTATTATTAATTTCTTGATGTAAAAGATTATTAATTTTTTCTTCTCTTAAGTTTTCCTTTATTTCATGTGAATCTACTTCACCTAAAATTTTTATTAAACTCTCTTGCATGTTCTCCATCTCAACTACTTGCCATAATCTCGCCTTCATCTTATTGGCTTTTTCACGATCTAATTTATTTGCTTGTCTTCTGGTGTTATTATCAGGTTTTTCTGCAAAATTAATATTCTCATAAACAATTTCATAGTTATCTTTGAACTGTATTTCTTTAACATTTTCTCTAGAGTTCTTGTAGTCATTATTGATTCTTGGGGTATCAAATGGTAGGTATAACAAATCTTCATTCAATAATTTTAATAAATCTAATACAAGAAAATTATTATTTCTTTCATTTCTATAAATGAATAATGTATCTATTGCAATTTTACATGAATATAAAGGATCAAATCTAGAATTATAGACACTTGAATAAAATGAGATTTGTCCAACAAAATATCTATTTCTAATGGCGACGTAATAGTAATCTAGTATACTCTCTTCTGGGAAACCTAGATTCAACCCATCATTAATAACATTTCTAAATTTCTCTACAAATTTCATTTTGAAATTACTGGTAAATAAGCCATTACTATTTAGGTTTTTCCATAATTTATCTACAATATCTTCAAATGAATTAAAACTATAGTAATTATTATCTCTTGTATAGAAAGACCTCATTAACTCACCGTAACCACCGCTCAAAATTACATTGTCTCTTTGTTCTATATTAGGATTAATAGTTTTTATTATTCCACTTGTTAAATTCATACTCCAGATTACTTCCTGCTTTAACGATTTAGGATATTTATATATAAATTGTCCTGAATCGTTAGTTTGTGTCAGACCAAAATGCTTTGATAAGGCAATAGATATATCTTTATCAGGAGAACCTTTTGAACCTGAACAAAAATACCTATACTCATTCTTTTTATCAATTGCTAATAAACCACTAAGTATTAGTCGAGAATCAAAACCACCAGTTAAATGTGAATATTTATTACCTATATTATTATGTGAGGATACTATATCCAAATTTGATTTTATCTCGTGTAACGCTATATTTAGAACTTCATCATAATTTCTAGTGTTAGCATTCTTAATGTATTCTTTAATTTTTTTGTTTATTGTAAAGTGAACTTTTTCCTTATCAATTCTTAAAAATGAGAACTGTTTTAAGGCATAAATATTTTTAAATGGTGATTGAGTTAAACCACCGTTTCCTGTAGCTATATTTTCTAAAAAATAGGAGAAATCTTTTTCCACTTCTATGCCAAGTTCACTCAATATTGAAATAATATTATCAATAGAATTAGAAAACACCTTTATTCCAGGTGAATCATAATAGAACAATATTGCTCCACCTAGTGGATCAGGTATAATCACGGTTTCATTTTCATCATATATAAATAAACAGACAGAACCTTTCATTTTAAATTGTATTTCTTCAATATCAAAACTCTGGGAAAGAACATCATTTTTACTATAACTTTGATTATGCTTTAAAAATTTGTCATTTACAATTCCTGAACCGTTCACTTCAAAACCATTAAATTTTTGTTGATTTTTTGAAATTATATATGTATTGTCCATTACTTTATAATCTGTTAGTAAATCATAATGCTGTTTTGTATGTACCAGTGTAGTAAACATATACAATCACCCTCCTATAATCATAAATCATATTGTAGTTTATTTATAATATTGACTTTAGTATTTAAAAACCTATACATCGCTTATTTCACAGCTATGTATAGGTCTATTTAAATATATATTAATATGTCATCGCGACTCTAATGTTATATTCGAACCTGTTCTTTTCCCTTCATTATCTATATTAATTAATTCATAACCATTGTCATTTTCAGAAAATAAGTATACTTGTGGTTCTTCACCTGAAATCACCAATCTATCTCCATCATTTGCTAGTCTATAACGCAGGTTGCCATCTCCATCTGAAAATCTAATGATTCCATTGTCAAATGTAACATTTGATCTACGTTCGTCAGAAGTAAATAAATAGCTGTTGTTTAATGTTTCATCATCCATAGAAATATAACTTGATTCATTCTCAACTTCAGCATCCTCAGCTTCAGTTGATTCTAAGTTTTCTTCTGGATCCTCCGAAGCATTAGCGTCAGTTTCTGCTGATTCCTCAGTTACTTCTCCTTCTGTTTTGGCAGCATCTTCTTCTGATGATTCATTTCCACAAGCTGCAAGCATTAATGAAACACCCAACATAAGTAATAATTTTTTATTCATAATAGCAACCCCTTATATAGTTTGATTTAATTCTATCATTTCTACATTTCTAATAATTGAAGTTATATATTTCTTAACAATATCATTACTTCGTAAAAATATTTTAATTCTCGAGTTAAGAATTTGATCAATATCTAAAACAATAGAGCTAGCCTTTTGAGGTCTACTTTTAAATTTAACTTCATTTTTATCACTTATTAAGTAATACACAATATTATAGTCTTTACCAAGTATATCTAAGTTTAATGAAACCTGTGTATTACCTACTAATTCAGTGTTGTGATCAACAATAGATAATTCCGGCTCTTCCACACCTATTATTGAATTATGTGCAAGATTCAATCCATAAATTTTATTTAATGACTGATATATATAATCTTTAAAGAACATCTTCAGATCTGCATGGTTTGCATCAGGAATCTCGTCTAATCTAATATCAACACCAGATTCTTTTAACAATCGATAATATGGAAGGATATGTCCTTTATAATGATGATCTTTTGTTCCCACACATATAAAGTAATTTTCATAATTTCTCACATTTGGTTTAAAGCCATATAATAAATTATTCAAGTATAATTTATCACCAATATCTGTTCCACCTGATACTACTTCACCAACATTTTTATGAGGCGCTTCATCGATAACGAAGTTACCCACCTGTGTTTGTGGCGCTCCGGCAATTACATTCTTAAATCCGTACTTCATTCCAAAATACAGAGACGCGAAAGCACCTTTAGATGAACCTACTAAGGTAATATTTTCAAAAGAAATATTATTTTGAGTCATAATAGTTAATATCAAGGATAATATGTCCGCTTCAGTTTCTTTTCCTTTGTTTTTACCTATAAAATAGTTACCAAACTCACCTATGTCATCTTTTATATATAACTGATTCATATCAATATCTTTTAAAGTTGCATAGTAATTATATTTATATTGATATAAAGGCATCATCGCTGAAAAAACTACAAGTAAGGAGTCGGATTTACTATTAGACTTGTAAAAATTATATTTTACATTAGAGTTCCCGTATACCTCTTCATTATCAATAATAGTCTCTTGTACTTTGAAGTTTTCTAATTCTATAGCAGAGCTCACTTTTGCTATATTATCTTCATTATAAAATCTTATAACAACTGTAGATGATTCTAAATAGCTGCCCATCTTAGGGAATTCAAAACTTTGTTGTCTATGACCCTGGCCCTCGACTATTTCTATTTCATAATGCTTAATGCTTTGGTCAAGTGAAATTTCAATTTCGGCTCTTTTAGAACCATCTTTTTTTGAAAAGATTGATATGATATTACCATTTACTCTAGCAGATACTTTGCTGCTCAGCTGATACAATACTTGATACTCATTTCGATTAGGTGACTCAACAACATCGTTAACTATAAACGATCCAGTTTCATGGTTCCCCTGTATTGTTCTATCATGTTTTACGTCTGTGTAACGATTATTATATCCAGTAACTATAAATTCATCACCATTATCTTCAAATTCAGCGTTACTTATACCAACTTTATCAAATTGATCGTCATTTCTAGGCAGGCTAGTATTATTTACAATTAATGTTGAATGTGCAAAACCAGAATAAGCATATTTTGTAAATGGTGAATCATAGTCATATCCATTTGGTCCAGAGTCTACGAATAGTTCACCTTTGTCATAAACTATAAAACTTAGATCATCTGAGTGTTTATGGTATCTGGCATTATAACTGGCTATAAAAAGGAAGTATGTTGCATGCTTAGTCCAGTCACTGCGACTTATAAAATAACCTGCTTCTTTAAATAGAACCTGCTTTTTAGTGGGTTCTTTACCTTCTTCTCCAAACGTCTTAACATACTGAAATGTTTCGGACGGGAATAAATTATAATAAGTTGGTCTTTTCGGTAATTGGAAGTTACTACAATCTGATATCTTAGGTAGGTATAAACTTGGTTCAAGAATGTGCATCGCATATTCTTCAGCATTTTTATAAATCGAGATAAGTTTTTCCTCATCCAATGATAATTCTTCATTGTGTAAGCTAGTAATTACATCTACAACCTTTTTTACATTTACAGTAACCATATAATGATAATCTGGAGAGTGTTCCTTGTGTACACCATCACTAGTATAGGTTGAGTAGAAGTAATCCTTTAATCTTGCTAAAGCTAACTGATACTCTTTAGATATTGCTGGTTCTTCATTATATAAGATTGCATAGGCCATTAATGAAATGTCCTGAAACATCCCATGATTCGTATTGGTGGAATGGAATTCTTTAGTTGATAATAACTCTACGGTACTTCGTATTTCTTTATCTAACCTTATAATCATTTGTTCAGACAACACATCTCTGCAAGAATAGTTAAAATTTAACCAATAAGTTAATCTAAGAGCGGTAGTTTCATCATGGTAAATCATCTTATCTTCTGGAGTTTGATCAACATAATCAAACCATTTAAATAAAATAGACTCAGCATAATAAATATATGACATGTCTGATGTCTGCAAATATGCATCAAATAAATCACCTAGAAAAGTATGGCCATGAATTAAGCGCCACAGACTTCTTGTTTCATTCTCAAATCTAAAATTATTATCTATATCTATAGCAATTTTTCCATTAGGCGGTAAGGCAAATAGATTCTTACTGAGCATGTCATCAGCTGCTGGAACTGGATTTTTATTTCTACTCCTATATAATAATGGTTTTACAATTTCATAGTTGTATTTCATACGTGTATGCACCCTCCTTATCAATTCAAATCTAAAACAGGCTATAAACCAGAATGTTTTTTGAAATGTTGGAGATAATTTTGAGAGAACCAATAAGCATCTAAATGATGATTTTCATAAAGTGGGACCACATGGACACCGTCCAACTTTTCAATCAATAAATCCTCAAATGATTCTATAAAAGCATTCATTATATTTACAGTCTCTATATCTGATCGTAACTCAAACTTATCTTCTGTTTTCTTAATATATTTTGGCAATCTCAACTTATTTAATATCACTTTATCAAACTTATTTAGATCTTTTACAAATAAATTAATATTTTCACTAACCAAGTTTAATCTGGAATCTTTCGTCATTCTTATATTTCTAGTACTCTCCCGATCAAATTTTTGATTGGCTGGTGTTAAAGTTAATCTGCCTTGAGCAGAGGTAACAACTTCAAATGCTTCGTATACAAAATCAATAACAATGACTTCACTTAGTGATTGGCTGCTAAACCTTCTAAACAACTTTAATCGATCATTTAAAACTTCTAACTGCTCATATTCACCCAAGCGAGTTTCAGCTAAATTTACATCCAATTTTTGTGTCTTTGTATACTGACTTGAAAGAGAAGAACCCAGATATGCTTTATTTAAATTAAATCCTAATTCTTCGGCACTCCTCATCAGTGGGATTAATGTGTATCTACTTCCGTATACATCAATGTTCATTATTTGCTATCCTCCACTTTTCGAATTTCTATAAAATGGGAGTATCCAAATAAATCATTTAGTATCTCATTTAATTCTCTGTCATTACTTAGATAATCATCACCATACATATCAAAGATTGCTTTCAAAATTTCAATCGCATCATCTTTCTCATCTTCATTGACCTTATCAATTCGTTTGACATACCAATTTTTAAAGTAAAAGGGAAATCTATTTTTAACGTAGATATCATATATACCATTTTCCTTAAGGAAAGGTACCCTTTCCTTTTCAAGTTTATAGTATTTTTCAAAAAAGCTTTTCTTTAGGGTCGTTGTAACAGATCCTGTTACTGCTGCATAATACATATGAATAAGAAGCTTCATACCTTTTATTTTATTTGAATTCAATACAAGCTCCTGGAAGAACATTGTATCTTGTCCTGCAGCACCTTCAACCATATAAAGATTATTATCCTGAACAATAGAGCTTTTTACGATGAGAGCTTGAATACTATGTGCACGTAACCCAGCCTTGATTAGAAAATCCTTAGGATCTTCTATTAGTAAATCTTTATCATATTTTGCCATATAGCTAGTGTAATTTAATGGTGTTCTCTTCTGGTGGTCTTCCTTAATGATGTTACCAAGAACAAGATCAAGTTCCTCGTCCTGCTGTAATTCATTTAGAAGTTTTGCGTAACCATCTCCACTCGCTTCATTATCCGGGTCGAGGAATGTAAGATACTTCGTTGTAGTCATTTGAATACCTTTATTTCTTGGTCTGGAAGCACTGCCCGACCCTTCTTCATAACGATGATATTTAACATCAGGATGTCTTCTTCTAATACGGTTAATGACCTTTAAAGTAATCTCATCAGAACTGCCATCATCAACTAGAATAATTTCCATCTTATTAAAGATAGTCGAGCGTTTGAGACTACGGAAACATTTGTTATCCAAATAACGCCCATTGTTGTGTACAGGGATAATGACTGACAGTGTTTTGTCATCTGATACTCCTGTTGACTTCTCAGCACTATTGAAAATTTCAGTAACCGGAATATTTAAAACGAGTTTCTCAGATTGTCCTACGTTAGAAATCTTTTGTAATGAAAACTTCTCATCCCATTCTTCAGTAAAGTTATACTCGTCTTTATTCATTGTTACTACATCTGCATCAGTATAGGCAAAACCAGATAGTAAGGTCTGCAAGTAATACTCTTCATATTCGACATCATCATCAAATTTAGCTATATAATCATACCCAGTTAAAGAATCATCTGTAAAATCTTTTTCGTGAATATAATCTGCATTAGTGATTATCTGTCTATTAAATGATTCCTCTGATGCATCATCTTTTAAAACAACCAAGATTTTTGGTTCACTTAACTCATGGTTTATATTAGCAGCATTTAAAATTTTACTTACTCTATGAAATGCTGTGTGATTTAGCATGACATTCTGAATACCTTTTGCAATGTACTCTTTTTGATCATCAAAATTATGGCCATCTAAAATTCGTTTTACGTCATCTCTGTCATTTACTATAAAAACATTTGGGAAGCGATTATTTACACCCATACTATAGTTACTGAGAATAATATTACCCATAGCCTGTAATTCATAGACCCTGTTGGCAAACATAGTATTTGAATATTTAACTGAGTTCAGGTTAATGCCCCACATTGTCGACTTATGTAAATTCATCAGTCTATCATGAGGAATTGTCTTAGAAATAAAATCGAAATATTTTGTAGGGAATTGATATGATTTGAGTTTTCGATCAAAATTTCTATCTATTATGTTAAGGGCATGGTCACTTCTAATGACGCCACTAAATAAATTTTCTGCTTCTTTATTTCTCACAGGATATTTCGTCATCCAACTGCCTGCAAACACAACTTCTTTATTTAAGTCAGATTCTGCAAGATTTTTACCAAGAGGGTTATGGTAGAAAGGATTAATTCCAAATTCTAAATATCCAACACTTTGATTGCCTGTGTCCTGCTTATATTTATCTATAATTTCCACAGCTGAAGTGAAAACATGATCACATGATTGTGCTATAGAAATGTATTTATCATAGTTAACAGGATCTTCTTTCGAGTAAAAAACTGTCGGAATACCAGCAGCTTTATACTTCCCTATGAGGTCAAGAAGTGACTTTCTTTTGGCACCATTAGGGTTTGCTATATATTGCCATGTCCCATCGATTCCTCTCCAACTAGTGACGACCAAGAAAAGATCTAAAGTCTGATCTATTTCTATATCGTCAGAGTAAGGTATATATTTAATATTAGCGGCATCTTTTAGAGAGTGATACATAAATTCATCGCAGATAATACCGATATTCACATCGATTTTGTCGTATAGAGCAGAACCTTCGTGATCTATTTCTCTGAAATTATTAATAATTCCATCTAATTTATCACTCGTTCCATACTTATTAATCACATCATAATATTTTTCGGGATTAAATCTCACACTATCTTTTTCCAGGTCTTCATCGATATTTGCGAGAAGTTTATTTAGTATCTTAGTATCGGAATTTCTGCTCATAATTTTCACCCTGCTTTGATTGTTTAAGTTAATTCTTAATTAAGCAAATATTATTTCATCTAGTTCCATAATAGCATTACTTTGATCAAATTTACTCTTTTCACTAGAAAGTCTTTGATCAATTTCCTCTTTTTTAGCTCTCATCTTCGTAATATATCCCTCTACTTCTGTTAAATCTTCTATAATGAAATCAGCAGAATATATTGATTCTGACCCTTCCCAATTGGTAATGATAGGAATTGCTCCTGTTGCAATTCCCTCTGCAGCAGCCAAATGGAAACTCTCGACGTCACTAATACTTAAAATAAACTCCATTTGGTTATAAAACTCTACAACATCTCCATAGGATTCAAATATCACATTATCTTTCCACTTAGCCTTATTAATTCTTTTGAACTGTGCTTCATAATATTCTCTTTCTTCATCGATCCGCATTAACCATCTTAATTCTTCTGGTCTCTTACCTTTGAAGTGTAAATGATATCGATTATCCTGCTCATATAAATTTTCAAAAATATCAAGAGCTAAATCCATGCGTTTTAATTTAGGGAGGTATCCTACCATACCAAGATTGTATTCTCGTCCAGATAAATTTAAGTTTTTAAATTTATCTAAATCAACATTATTATAAATTAAATGCATTTTTTCTCTAGGCAATTGAAATACACGGCTAAATTCTTCGTAAATATACGGTGATACAGCTATAAAACTATCAATTTGATCGATTTTAGCTTGAGTCAGATAAGTCGTTTCCAATTCCTGTCTATGCAGTCTTACTATTAACTTCTGATTTTCTTTTTTGTTTTGTGAGTAGAAAATAGTATTGCCCAATCCCCACTCACAAAAAATAATATCTGCCCACTCTAAATACTCATAACTATCTTTTACATTATGAGCAACGTGGTTTTCCCAAACATCTAATTTAACTTCGTGTTCAGTATTCTCCAGATAGTCAATGTAAAATTGAATGAACTTCAAATCGTGTCCTGCGATTAATATTTTCAATGCAAAACTCCTTTCTGACCCCTTTTTATATAGTGACTCTGTCCTTCTCTGTGAAATCTTCACCTGATTCTATAAAGTTTAATGAATCTGCTGAGAATAGCTTCGAGCCAAACGGAGCAAGATTTATCAATTCTGATGTCCCTTCGATATATTCCAGCGCAGAGTCCACACTGAATTTATCAAATACAGAAATATTAATAATAGATCTGTCTACTAATAGTTCGTTTGAAAAAATATAGTCTTTATTATTGTTTACGATTGTTAATTCCTGATTGTCAGCTTTATAATACATAGATTTACCAATAATTTCTGCCTGTGCATATTCCTTAGCAAGTACCAAATCAAGCGCGTAGTTTTCAGCGTAATGATTTCTACTGTCAAGAACTGCAATATATCCTTCGCCTAAAAGCTGTCGGATATTAATATATTTTCTAAGTGCTTTGTAATCAATCCCAATAACATTCTGCTTATTATAGTTATTATAAAATTCTTTGTAGTTCACAATATTTTTATGAATAATCACTAACTTCTTATTCAACACTGTCTGTGATTCAAAAATCTCTTCATACTTCTGGATTTCTTCATCGCTTTCAACAAAACACACGAAGTATACATCAGTTTTTGTAGATAAGGTTCTATAACCCACACTGTGAAGAATTTGTTTCATACGGTTCTCATAAGTATGATTTATCAATACCTCACGAATACCTCTAAGCGCATATTTATTGTATAGTTCGTCATCATTATCTAATTTTTGAAGGTGATCCTGCAAACCAGAGACTGTACCCGAAGCATTAATGATATCACCAAACATTTTTTTCATTCCGAGTGAGTATGTACTAATAATAGGTGTTCCTGATAATAATCCTTCAAATACGCGTCTTGAGAACATCGTTTCAGAATGTTTAACCGTATTTACGTTGATCATATATTTATAGCCTTTATATGATTTATCAATCAGGTTGAAAGGTAAGGTTCCCGCGATATAAGGATCATATCTCTCTGGGAACTTATGGTTAGGCATCTGACCTTTTTTAGTCTTTTCATAGTTTCTGTCATAAATAACAAGACCGGTCTT
Organism: Jeotgalicoccus sp. ATCC 8456; assembly: GCF_016313225.1. Lineage (NCBI taxonomy): Bacteria > Bacillati > Bacillota > Bacilli > Caryophanales > Staphylococcaceae > Jeotgalicoccus > Jeotgalicoccus sp. ATCC 8456. The sequence goes on from NZ_CP066224.1 coordinate 648,295, forward strand.
TTTAGAACCTTCCAGAAGAATATCCATATCTTTAGAACGTTCCTCATGGTGACGATAGTATGAACCAGCAAAGCTGACTCTAGGATCACGTTTTTCCTGAATTTTAATTGGATTATGGACTTTTGGTTGTGCAGCAAAAGGAAGTGCAGCAACATTGTCATGACCGCAATCTTTCTTGTACTGTTTCACACGCCCTTTATCCGTTGTGAATACATAATCACAAAGTTTCGCTGTTTCAATAAAGCGATCATAGTGGACAGGGTCTTCCTTATTCCAAAACACTACAGGAATATTTAGATTCTTGGCAAACTCAATCAGTTCTCTGACATCTTTATGTTGCTCCTCATCATAATAAGCAACTTTCCTATGCCACATTCCATTGTTTCCAACCCATGCAGATTCAATGAAAAGTAAATCAGGTTGGACGAATAACAGTTCAGATTTCCATTTCTTACTGTCTAAGCGATGCATCTGTACTTCAGAGTTAAATGAATTGAAAGTAAACTCATCCATGATACTTGCTACCTTAAATTCCTTCAACTTCATTTTAGGTGATAAGAGGCTGATGACATCTGCACGATCTTGGAAATTAAGTCTTGGGTTGTCAGGTAAATCTTCTAATGCAGTAATATTAATGTTGCCAATCTTGATATCACCTGTTCCACTAATTCTGAAAGCAAGTCTGACGTTTTTGGTATCAGCCATCAGTTTAATGATATCCGGGTTCAGTATATTAAGATTTTTTATTCCGATTTTCTCTTCTTCATCATACTCAATTAGCATCGGAATAAATTCCAAAGTCTGATCTTTTAAAACATCAATTTCAATCAGTAGATTACTTGTTAGGTCTAAACCTGAAAATATAGATTCTACAGGTAATGATGTATACTTATTATTTTGTTCTAGATAGGAAACATAAATATGTTTTTTATCATTTGGAACCACTGAAATATCTAAATAATCACCAGTCTTTTCAGGCGCTATTTTAACTAGATTTTTATTCAAGAAGAATTCATCACTGTTAAATGAGATTGTTTTTTCTCCTAGTACAGTTCTTTCCAACTCTTTCTGTTCCAAATCAAAATTAAAAATGACACCGTTGCCTTCAAATTTAAACATAATCTCAAATGAATCTGTTTGAGAATTTGGTTGAAATTTAATATTATTATCCGACATTTCCAAAATGTCAATAATCTCTGATTCATAATATTCAACAATATATGGTGTAACCTCTAGATGACCATCGATTTCATATGATACTGTCACATCAATTATTCTAAGCTGTTCGAGATATCTACTTCTAACTTCTGTTTTCGATCCATGAAGTGTATGATACTTGGCTTTAATACTACTATCGTAATAATAAACATTTTTGTTATTTGGAAGTTTAATACTAAAGTCTGTTGAATGAGCATTACTAATATTAAAATCAGATAGCTCAACTTTTTTATTATTTTGAAGTACTATGGCATCATTATAGTATTTTAATAAAAGTGCCTTCTCCAGGTCTTCTTCCTCAATTGTCGGTAAGGAATTTGATAATATTTGCTTTGCACTTAATTCCGTCAAATTTAACACCTACTTCAATTATTAAATTTCATCTTCCTTTGGATTGTTCATTTCACTTTTTAAACGAGTAATTTCATCTTGTAATTCATTGATTTTTTCGTTGTATTCGTTAAATCTATTCTGAATAACTTTCTCATCTATTTTTTGGGGAGATGCAGATTCTTCTTTCATAACAGTGTAAAACAAATGACTAAGTTTCAATTCCTCACTTGTAAATGATGGTTTATATTCCACCGTGTCAATATCAATATCCGTATCATTGATATTGAACCAATAACTCATTCGTCCTATTTTAAATTTACCGAAATAAGCATTATTAAAATAGATGATTTTAATACATTCATAAGACACGTCACTACTGATGAAATGGGATGAGACTTTTTGATAAATATCTTCAAATACGTTATTTCTCATTTGTTTAAATTTAAAGTTAACTGGCTTAATATCACCATTTGTAATCTGAGCATCAGGTAAGAAAGTAATTAGCTGATCTTCCTTAGTAAGCCCAAAATAAACGTGACCTTCATAAATAGTAAAGAAATTTTTAATATATATTTCTTCCTTATTAATATCTGAATATAAATTTAGTATATTATTAATTTCATTATCAGTATTCGCATCTGTCACAAGAACATTTTCATTAAATGTGTTGAAAATAAATAAAGGTTTCTCAGTAGTCATCCATCCTAGTTCGTTACCGTTAGCTGAAACTAAATATAAGACTTCATCGTTCAAACGACACTGATCTACAACTTCAACTAATGTAGAATTAAGAGATGATTTTTGTATCTTACTAGCCGCTTTTTGAACGTTACTATAAATCTCAAATGTATCTTCTATTAAGAATAAATGCTTTTTAATGTCGAGTTTATCTGTATATCTTTCTATTAAATCTTCCATATACTTGCCTCCATATGTGAGTTATTTCTCACGTATTAATAAAGTACCTGCCTTTTGCCATGGCAATGAATTTCTAGAGTTTTTATATTGTATACGAACATTTAGTTTACTTTGAACATGCAGGTGAATACCTTTACTTAGTTGATCAATAGTGTATTTTTCTTTATTGATAGTTACTTCTATAGTCTGCCCATTCTTTTTGTTTTTAAAGAACGATTTTATAAAAATCATTCCATCTCCTGGGTTTTCATAAGATACATAAAATTTCTCGCCTTTTTGAATAGACTGGCTTGCTGGGTAAATAATAATCTCCTTACCACTCAATTTACCATCTACATTATCACTCACATTAAAGAATGACATTTTAGTATCTAATAAGAACTGTTCATTATCTGCAGTAATTTGTTTTAATTTCAGCTCATCTATTTGTTCAAGTAAACTCTGATTCACTTGTTTTAAATCATAACCTTTATTAAAATCATAAAAATTTAAAGAAGGTAATAAAGTCTGTGTAACACTTGTTATAATGTTACTATTTTTAGCCTTATTCTTAAATAAGGTTTGATAAATTGCATGAACATTGAATGGATCAAACAGTAGTCCAGTTTCTGTCAGCACCTTACTCTGAGCACGCTTCCTACTGATGATATTGATTTCTACGTGTTGAAGATATTTGGGTTGGGCTGAAAAAGATTCATCTAGTAAAAAGTCTTCGTTATTATAACCATCATTCTCTTTAAGAAACTGTTCATAATCAAAGAGCTGATTTCTCAAGAACGTAATTCTAGACAACTCTTTAATATCCTCTTTAGCTACAAGTTTCATTGAAAAATCACTTGATAGAGACTTGGCAAAATAATGATCATTCTCTTCTACTGCTAAATCATCCATAACCATATAATTATTATATAATTTAGGTTTCATAACTGATACTAAAGCTTTAAGATATTTGTTTGTTTTATAGTTTAATATCAAATTCTGTTCACTAAAATATTTGTACTGATTCCCTAGTAAGGATAGGACATAATCTTCAAGAGCCTGATCAGTTAAATCAGCAGCTACTGTTATACGTTGTAGTGACTTGTTCGTTAAATTTAATATGTAATTTGGATTAAATATTTTAAAGTTTTCAATTTCATCTGTAGAAATTATAGATAATTTTTTATCGATATATACTGGTATCAGAGAAGTGGCATCAATCGTTGAGTATAGATTGTTATTTTTATCAATGTAGAACAAAATAAACTGTCCATTTAGATATCCGACAGTCTCATTAAAATTTTTATTGTTTAATATTTTTTTGATTGTATCTTCAGTAGAATTTTCTGGATTTCTTACGTCAAAGCAAAAACCATAACAAATCATTCTACCTGAGCCTGTATTTGCTTCTGTAAAGAACTCTTCATTATCATAATTTAATATAAATTCATCGTTCAACTGACTGCTAAAATTATATCTATTATTTTTTTCGCTTGAAAGCAGATATTTAAAAGCCATATAACGCACCTCAACTTGTAATTTAAAAATATGAGCAATACAAATTTTCTGCATTGCTCAAGTTAATATTGTTCTTAGATTCGACTTTACCAAAGTAAGACTGATTAAAGTGTTACTATTAGGTCTGAATGTAATCTTTTATTTTTTCTTCAACAATTTCGTATTCATCTCCAACGTATTTTTCATATAAGTTAAAGATTTCTTGTAGCGTTTCAGCCGCTTCACTTTGTTTTGATTGATCTACTCTTTCAAGTCTCGGTAGATACCAGTTCATCAGATAGTACTCCAGACGATCTTCAATATACTCGTTTATAAGATCGTTTTCTTCAAGGAAATGAATTCTATACTTTTCTAACTTCAAATATTTCTCAAAGAATGACAGACCAACTGTGTTGGTTACAGAGTCTGCGACCGCACCATAGTACATATGGATTACTTCATTAATTGCCTTAACTTTATTAGAATTTAATAATAATTCTTGGTAATATATAGTATCTTGTCCAATGGCACCTTCCACCATTTTAATATTATTCTCTATAATTACTGATTTACGAATAATCATAGCTTGAATACTTTGTGCTTTTAGATAAGATCGTTTAAGAAATCCTTTCGTATCATCGATAACATCATTTTTAAAGTTATAGTGTTGAACTGTTTTATAATAATTGAAAACACTTTTCTCATTTTGGTCTTCTTTGACCATATTACCAACGACCATATCTATTGTGTCATCTGATTCAATTTCAGAGAGCAGCTTACTAAAGCCATCTCCTGTGGCTTCATTATCAGGGTCAAGAAAGGTTATTAATTCAGTTGATGCCAATTCAACACCTTTATTTCTTGGGGTTGATGCACTACCCGACGCCTTTTCAAACTCATGGTAAACAATATCAGGATTACGACGAATTAAACGATTGATAATATTGATTGTTTGCTCATCCGTTGAACCATCATTAACAAAGATGATTTCCATATCATTATAAACTGATTGGCGTTTTAGACTTCTTAAACATTTGTTTTCAAGATATCTTCCGTTATTATGAATTGGCACTACCACACTTAATTTGTTTGTACGTTCTGATTTTCTTGGTAGACTACTATGTTCCACAACTTCCGTATCATCAATATTTAATCCAGAAAGTACTTTATCTTTAACTGTATCTATACTTCCATCAGGCATGATTGTTAAATCAAACATAGTTAAAGCAAGATCTTTAAAATTATCTGTAAAGTTATATTTTTCCTGCTGATTGTCTTTGGTAACGAAATCTACATCAGCATACTTGAAACCACTAACCAGCTCTTCAATGTAGTTTTCTTCATAATAATATTTTTCATTATCAAAATAAGCAACAAAGCGGTACGGTGATAGACCAATATCTTTTAATTCATCCCTATTAATGAAATCAATATCTTGATATGACTGAGCTTTAACCATTTGATCAGCATTGTTTTTATTGGATTTAAGAACGACTAATACTTTAGCATTGTCTACATCGATTTTATGACCAAGTATCTCAGAGATATATTGAATGCGGTGATAAGTTGTTTCATTATTCATAGTTTGTCTGATTCCAGCAGAAGATATTTCTCTAATTGCACGTTCAGAAGTATATTTTAGAAACTGTGGTACATCTGTTTTATAGTTGAAAATAAATATATGTGGAAACTTACTATTAACTCCCACAGAAAAGTTGGACATCAGAATATTTCCGAATGCTTGTAACTCATACACTCTATTCGCGAACATAGTATTTGAGTATTTAACTGAGTTTACATTGATTGCATTCCTATATATTTTATGTGATTTCATTAATAAATCATGTGGTAATGGATAAGATAGATGCTCCATGTACTTCGGTGGGAAATGATATCTCTTATTTTCTAACTTTAAATTACGGTCAATTATAGTCAGTTGATTATTCGATTGTCGTACACCATCGAATGCCATTGCAGACTCCTGATTTCGTACTGGGTATTTAACCATCCAGCTGCCTGCAAAAATAACATCACTTTTATAATCTTTAAATTCAGGTACATTAATACCAATCGGATTATGTTTATGTGGATTAATACCAAATTCCAGCTTATACACTCTATCGTGACCAACAGCCTGGACATATCTCGGAATGATTTCTTCAGCAGAAGTAAATACATAATCACATTTCTTGGCAATTTCAACGAATTGATCGTAGTTTACAGGATCTTCTTTTGAATAGAATAACGTGGGAATCTTTCGGTCCTGCAGTTCTAAAATTAAATCATAAAGATGATGTCTCTCCTCTGATTTATCTTTGGCAACATTCTGCCAACTACCATCAATACCTTTCCATGTAGTAGCAATAATAACAAAATCAAAATTTGTATCGATATAATCCTTGTTGTAATTTATATACTGCAAATTCACAACATCTTTATATGCTTCATATAGGAACTCGTCACAAATAATCCCTACATTAAGATTAATTTTCTTAAATATTCTAGAACCATTAGAGTCTACGACATGTTCAGAAAGTGTTTCAATTTCATTCACTAAGTTTGGTTTACCCTGTTGATTAAATAATTTATAGTACTCTTCTAGTGTTAAATCATGATATTGTTCAGAAGTCGATACATCCTTATTAAATAAATCTCCATATGTATCTACATCATGAAATTTTGCCATATGATATAAACCCAGTAAGTAGTTATTAGACATACTTACATAAGGCAAGACTGATTCATTATTATTTGAATTCAATATAATCTACCTACTTTCTCATCTGCCAATATTTCGTCTGAAGTTTACCGAAGAATGATTGTTTTAGATTTTTATATCTTTTCTCAATATTTTGTCGTTTTTCTTTCTCTTCAGCTAACTCTGCTTTTAATAATTCGACATTCTGATTGTTATCCATTTCTTGTTCAACAATTTCTTCTTTATTAGAGGGCTCAATTTCAATGTCTGTATTTTTAAATTGACTATTCAGTCTTTCTACCAATGCTTTGGTCATAGTGCGTTCTTCAGAAATGTTTTGAATCAAATCATAAACTACTATCTCATCGAATGTATATGGTCTTTCATATTCAGGTAAAGTGTTCTTATCATATTCAAGTGTAGTCATATCAGTCCAAAAATTACCCATCCCCGTTTTAACTTTAGCCAGATTGATATCTCTAAACATGTGTACAATTGTAATTGGATAAATTTTCTTTTCATCAATTTTTACTTCACTTGTTAAATTATTGAATTCATAAAGCTTTAATTCATCTGAATAGCTAATTACATTAATTTTTGCCTTCTCAGAACGAATTAAAGTATCTGAAGAAAACCATCCCTGAAGACGATGCTTTTTAAATAAAGCTTCATATTCAATGCCATCTTTAATCATTACAAACCTAGAATCAAGCATCTGATCTTTTAGTAGTCTCAAATTATTTTTAGCCACCACAAATATCTGCTTGTCCTGTTGTTCCATAAATTTATCAAGGTCTAATCTGACATGTTCACGTGGTTTCGAATATACAACTATAGATGTTCTTAATTCTGCCCATCCCAGTTCATTTTCATTATGTTCAAGGTAATAGAAATTCTTCTTGTTTACTTTTCTGTGGGCTAGTACACGAACAATTTGTTTTTGATAATCTTTTAAATCACCTATTTTTTTCATTGATTGAACCGATTGTAATAATGATTTGTCCCCTTTTTCATAAATCCATACATAATGGCTGACATCAAATTCTTTGACATGTCTAAAAAACTTATCTAATTTGTGTTCCATACATTTACCTCACAATGTTCAATTATTTTATGTATAAAGAAAACTGCAGACAGGTCAAATATTAACTTTGTCTACAGTTTTGTATTTATATATAATTTCTAGAATTTTTGGATGTTCCCGTAGTTGAAGTATTTCACTTCTTCGAAGTTGTTAGGTACAACATTCTTAGTATCAAAGATAACCTTATCTTTCATACCTTCAAAGTCTACATCAGTTAATGTCTTGAATTCACTGTGATCACTTAATACTAGGACTAAAGAAGAATCTTTAATCGCTTCAGTCATGTCTTTTTCCACAAAATCCATCTTAACGTGTGGATCGTAAGCATTAACTTCTAGGCCAGATTCTTTACGTAATAACTCATAAATATCAAACGCTGGTGATTCACGAATGTCATCCACATCACCTTTATAAGTTAAACCAAAGACACTCATTTTATTACCACCAAGTTTGCCAAGAATGTCTTTAGTAGTATTAACAACATACTCAGGCATAGACACGTTAATAGAACGTGATAACTGAATTAATGGAGACTGTTCTGGTGCTTCAGCAATAATGAAGTAAGGGTCTACTGCTAGACAGTGACCACCTACACCAGGTCCTGGTGTGTGTAAGTTAACACGTGGGTGCTTGTTCGCCATTTCAATTACTTCATGTACATTGATATCTAAATGGTTACAAATTTTAGCCAATTCATTCGCTAATGCAATATTCACATCACGATAAGTATTCTCCATTAGCTTAGACATTTCAGCAGTCTTCGCATTTGTTTCAATCATTTCACCTTTAACGAAAGTACCATATACTTTCTTACCAGCTTCAACACATGCTGGAGTCATTCCACCAACAATACGGTTGTTATAAATAAGCTCATGCATAATTTGTCCTGGTAATACACGTTCAGGACAGTGTACTAAGAAAATGTCTTCACCAATCTTAAAGCCTTGTTCTTCTAGATAAGGCGCTACATTATCATCCATAGTACGAGGTGCAATTGTAGATTCTACGATTACAGTGTCACCTTTTTTAAGTATAGGAACGATTGACTCAACACCAGCCATAACAATAGAGATGTCAGCAGATTTATGCTCATCATCATTGTTTGGTGTTGGTACCGCAATAATATATGCGTCTGCTTCTTCTGCAACCGTTGACGCTCTAAATTTACCTGACTCTAACACTTCTTCAAGTGCTTCTTGTAGTCCAGGCTCCTCAATATGAATTTGGCCTCCATTAAGCATATCAACAGCTTCTTGCTTAATATCGACACCTAACACATCTACGCCGTGTTTAGCGAACATAATAGATGTAGGTAAACCAATATATCCTAATCCAATTGTTGTTAGTTTCACTATGGAACACCTTACCTTCTTCAAATTTAAATTTATTCTTTTCTTAGTATACCAAAACTTTTTACATTAAAAAGATTAATTTTCTGTAAATATTTACTTAATTCATGTTTGTCATTCTTTTTGGCACTGATAATTGTGACAGCACTGTCAGCTAATTCCAAATATGTTCCGTAATTTTCCATATCATCCACTTGAGGACCAATGATGAAGATATGATCATAATAATTCGTTAACGGGCTTAATTTTGATAATACATTATACTCATTAAATTTTGTAACGATTTCCTCATCACTTAAATCTTCAATATGAATGACATCTAATCGTTCAACAGATGTCGGTTGAATGGCTTCACTTAAAAACATGGAAGTCTTCAATGTTGTAAATAAATTCGGCTTGGCTTTTGAATTTATATACGTTTCAACCTGGTTAAACGATTTTCCATCTAAGTTAACGATTAACACACGATCTTTTAGGCTGGCGAGTAAGTAAGCAATATGAACTGTTGCTTCAACAGTTGCCGCTTGCTTTGTTAAAGATGAAAATATCGTCTTATTTTTTGGATTATCTTTGTTCTCTTTTCTTATTGCAATCGCAGTATCGTATAAAGTATTTAAAAGATCTTTGTCAAATACTGATCCACTTTGTTCATTTGAACTCATATTCTCACTCCTAGAATGTACCCAATGTTCTTTCGTTTAGATAGTATTGGATATCTTCTTCAGTATTAATGTTATTATTGTTGACTGCGAGAAGGATCCCTGCAACAGTACCAATGATTAACCCTAACATAACAATTATAATCTGTAAGGCTTCATTCGATGTTTCATAAGTCAGTTGACTTAAATTCTCTTGTACAACGAAGCCTTCTGCTTCTATGATATCAATTACCTGTGCATGAATTGAATCATAGTTAATTCCACTTTCTGTTGTAATATTTAGTTGTAACAGATTAGAATTTGTCTGTCCATTCAACTCAGCTACGTGAATATTATCAGAACTATTATTAATAGTGTCATTTAGTAAAATATTTAAATCTGCAATAGAATTTGGTTCTAGAGCAGTTTCTAATGTATAATATTCTTCGTATGTTGTACTGGACGGTGGAATGAAGAAGTTAACCACTGTAGCAAGCACGCCAAAACTAAGCATGCAAATAATAATATTAAGAATGTTTTTCTTTAAAAAGTACATAAGTCTGCTCCTTAATTCGTGATTCAAATTATATTATACTATTAAGGCATGCAAATAGAAAACATTCTATCGAAATCTAGAGGTGCAAGTAATGAAAATTGATATTATCGGAAGTAAATTTTCTTCCAAACTAACAGAATTCAGAAGTTTCCCCTACTCAGTTAATAACTTCATAGCTGGTACTAGCTTATTGTCATTGTTTTCAGAGCCGTACCCTAAGGCAATGAAAGATATTAACACGAGTGATATCGTTGAAATCTCTACGGCTCATAGAGATTTAAATAAAGCAAACCTGGAAAAACTTAAAGAATCTAACTCTGAAGTATTAATGATTGATTTACTCAGTGAGCTAAATGATATCGTCGTCTATAATGGCGATTACTTTAATCGTCGTTCATTTGAATTGATTGATGATGAAATCGACTACCAAACAGTTAGAAAAATTGATCAGTTTAGAGCTTTAAGGGATAGAATCAAAGATATTTTAACCTTGGCACAAAGATATGACAAAGTTATTTTAATCGATGTACTACCTAATAATGATTACGACAGCTTTATTTCAGGCCTATATGAATTACTCTATAATAATATAGAAAATAAGTTAGTAATCAGTGCAGGGAATGATGCAGTTAAAGATATACTTAACGCACCACTAGAAATCTATGATGCAGTTAACCAACAGCTTAGAAAAATTAATTCAGACAACTATGAAAATCAACTACTCTTTGACGAAAAATTAGAAGATAATATTCTATCTGTTTTTATGAACTATGTAGAAGAACGTCATTATATCTATGAATTATATAAAGGTGGTCGCCCTTTTAAAAAATCTCACCGTACTGATTCACGCTATTGTCAGTTCCATTTAGATGAAGCTGGAAAATACCGAATCCGCGTAACAGCTGAAGTAGATAATATTAAGCCTAGGTTCTCCGATACATTTGTGTATAATCCAAAAACTATTTCAGCAAAAGGTAAGTCATACCAATATGTTGAAATGCCAAGTGATGAAAACTTATGGATGTTAAATTTGATATTGTCAACTTCGAACTTCAAAGGACTAGTGGGTAACCCATTTAGGTATGTGGATGGCTATAACGGTCTAGACGTATTTCTAAAAGAAGAAGTAAACGCAGACTATATTAAAAAAGAAGACTTATTAGAGATGGCTTTAAATATTCTTTATGACTTAAACAAAGACGATCTTGAAACATTCATCGTTGATAATCAAGATGCTCTTAATTCAGCATCAAATGCGATTAAGGATTATATTAGTAAGTTAAATTAAAAATTGTGCCTAAGGCTTTCCTTAGGCACAATTTTTTTAAGCTATCATTTCTTTGTACAAACGATCTAATCGATCGATTAATACTTGCCAATTACGATTTTCTTCAACCCACATTCTCGCTGATTCACCGATAGAGTCATTTGTTAGTACTTTGACCACCGCTTCTTTGAATGCCTCTTGATCATCTGCTTTAAAGTATACGCCGTTAACTTGATCAATCACCATTTCTTTAAGCGCATTGACATCACTGACAATCACTTTCTTAGCCATCGCCATCGCCTCATATGTCTTGATTGGCGTCACCAACTGACACACAAGCTCATCCACTCTAGGGAATGGTGCGATATCTATAACTGAATAGAAGTCCTTAACCGTTTCAAATGGAACTTTACCTATAAAGATGACATCCTCACTTAAGTGAGCCTCAAGCACTTTCTTTTGGAGCGTCGCGCGATATTGACCATCTCCAACAATTAAGAACTTAAAGCGCTTATCATAATAATCACTTTCGTTTAATTCTTTAATAGTATCAATTATCATTTCGATACCTTCATAATTAGTAATTGACCCAATAAAGCCGAATACAATACTATTTTGAAGGTTATACTGATTAACAATTGATTCTGATTTTTCTGTTGGGTAGATTTTCTCTGTGTTCACGCCGTTTTGAATTAAAGTAATTTTAGAAGCATCAATACCTTTAAAAATTAAATATTCTCTCAAGCTCTCACTAATTACAACGACCTCATCAGCGTATGAACAGCATATAACTTCGTACTCTTCTTGCATGTTAAATCTATCTGACTGATAGAATTCATGAATTTTAGATGTTTGTGTATGATGCCACATGCCTCGAACTTCATAAATTGTCTTAATACCCATCTGATTTCCTAAACGTATAGCTGGAAGGGCATTTTGGAAATTTGAAGCGGCATGAATAATTGTCGGACGCTCCGCCATGACAATCTTATAAAGTTCATCTTTGTAAGTATCGAAGTATTTTTTTAAAGGTGTTCGATTTGTTAAGTACTTATCTGAGCGATCAATATAATATATGCGATAATCCCCATCATCTAGACCGGGTTTTTCATAACTCTCATGTTCTGGAGACCAGCCAAGGCGTGTGGTCACCACTGGACGATATCCGAGTTCTTTTACTCTAGAAATAATTTCATTTGAACGAATTGTATAACCATTAATCACTGGCATTCCTTTGTTTAGTACAAAAAGTATTGTCTTGCCGTCACTATTGAATTTTGAATCTAAAGGTAAGGGCTTCGGTTGCCATTCTTTTTGCATCAGTTTATATTCTTGTTCCGCTAGATTAAATTCACCAGGATATATTCTTGAAGGAAAGTGCTTTTTCATTTCCTTTAAAAATTTATACCAAGCAGTAATATTACCGATTGCATGATTTGCTCTGATCAATGCCCTTAAAACATCTGCACTGGCAGGTTTAATCTTATACGCTTCTTGTGCATGATAGAGTGAATCATTGAATCGTTTTAAATTAAACAAGTACATTGAAAGATTAATATGTAACTTGTATTTCTTTTCCGGTAAATGGCGCTTAATTAACTGGTTTAACTTATCAGTATCATTTTCAGCAGCATAAAATCGACCGAGTATGAGGGCATGATTATATTTTTTACTTGCAGTCTTTTCTAAATAAGCAAAAAGATATGGTGGTAAATTATATAACTTATTTACCCTTTGGAGTTGTGCAATCACTGCATTATATATTCTCGCTCTAGACTTATTTGAAAAATTGTCATAGACAAAACAATCTGTATTATCATTAGTGTCTTCATCTAAAAATAGCGTTGCACTTTGAAATACAGTTTCTAAACGCTTATCTGACTTAAACAAACGAATTGCATTTGAGTCCTTAAATTGTATCTGTTGATCTATAATGAGTCTTCGTAAACTCATAATATGCTGTGCATTAAGCGGTACTTCAGGCAACAATTTTAAAATTTTATTCATTAACACTTTCGTACCTTTACCAAAGTGATAATAATTTAATAGATTTTGGAGTTGGTCAGATTTTTTGTCAGTCGAAGCTAGATTGAAATCTAATACATCGACTGCGATTGGATCTATGTATTTAAATAACTGACTATTATTGTTGATGTGATCGACAAATAAATCGTTTAATTGTTCAACTAATTCTTCTTTTTGGAAGTGATTATTAATTACTAAAACATAACCGAGATGTTTTAAATTGATATCTTCTTGATCGATCACTACTTTTAAATCGGATAACTGAACATCAGGGTCATCAATTTCTAAAACATTTTGTCTATAGTTTGTCCAAGAGTATTGGTAGAATAAATCATCTTTTTCTTCGTTATATAATTCTACCAATCGCTGTTTATTTCTACTCATACGGTTAATCATACGTTCAATCGTATCGTATTGATTTGACTTTAAGAAATTACGAACTAAGACCTCTTGCTGGTCTTTTGTTAAGTCACCGAGTACATCATGTCCAGATTCTGCAATATCTTCAACATCATCAAAACGCTTTAAATTATAATAAAGTTTGGTCTTAAAAGGTACAAGTGCCTTATTACGGTCATTTTCAACCATCTCTAAAGACCCTTTATAATCCTTCTCATGACGTAAAATAAGCGCCTTTAAATAAGCTTCATAATCATTGGCTAATCGCATACGATCAATCAAGTCAAGTAGCGTTAAGTGTCCTGACTTTCTCAAAAAGTAACTTAAACCCGGCTCTTTTTTACCAATCTTTTTAGTCAGACTTATTTTGAGTATGTGTCTAGAGACAACAGGCATATTATATTTTAATGCGAAGTATGATATAACTCCTTGAAGATATCTCATGGCAATTCTCCTATGTGTCTATCAGAAATGAACTAATATTATACCTTACAATATTTTGCTATATTTAAAAAGGCTGTTTTAATTAAAAACAGTGAATACTTGTATTAGTATACCGAGCACCATTAGTAAGAACAGCCCACTACCGACAGCAACACTCAACATATTAATCTTCTCTTTCGGTAAAACCAATCTTTGACTTTTCGCCATTTGTTCGGCAACCATCTTATCTTTATACTCAATCTGTTCATCACGTGTTAAGTTTTTATATTGACCCACAAACTCAGCATAACTTTTTACTACATCTTGCATATCTCCAAATTGTTTCATTTCTCCATATTGTACCCAAACTGCCTTATTACAAAACTGTCTAATTTGACCAGTTGCATGAGACACGAAGAATATAGTTTTACCTTGTGCTTGAAAATCTCTCATTCGGTCAATACATTTGTTAGCAAAAGTCTCATCACCAACAGACAGAGCCTCATCTACAATGAGAATGTCCGGGTCTGTATGAATAGCAATCGCAAAACCAAGTCTTGACCTCATTCCGCTAGAGTAACTCTTGATTGGTTGTTTGATGAAATCACCAAGCTCAGAAAATTTTAAGATATCATCATAACGATCATTAATATCTTTTTCAGACAGACCATGCATTAAGCATTTAATACGAATATTTTCTTCGCCTGTTAACTCATTATTTAAACCTGCACTGATTGCAATAAGTGATGTTCTTCCATTAATATGAATATTCCCTTTAGACGGTACCGTCGCTTCAGCAATTAAGTCAGACAGTGTAGTCTTACCTGAACCGTTCAAACCCAAAATACCTACTGAATCACCAGCATGTACTTCAAAATTAATATCTCTTAATGCATAGAATGGTTTAGCTTTATATAGCCAACCAAATGAAATTAAGGATAAGACTTTTTGAATTCTATTGCGATTTATATCATATATTTTTGAGACATTATCTACTTTTACTTTATACATAATTTCACCTCTACAGATAATCGACTAATCTGTCTTTATAGCGATAATGAACCTGAACTCCAACAAAGAATAAGAACAATGTAATCGACCAGAAATAGATATGGTCAGCAGCTGTACCATAAAATGCTGGTCCATCAAATATGAGCGCATTTCTGAATGTCATGAGAAGATAAGCGAATGGGTTAAAAGCCATAATTATAGACATCAATGGTGGTCTACCTTCTGGCTCCCAGAAAATTGGTGTTACAAAGAAAAACATTCTCATTACATTTGCCTGAACATTTTTAAAGTCCCTTATTAATATGTTCACTGAAGACATTATTAAACCAATACTATAACTAAAGGCAATGGTGGCAAACATAAAATAAAACCATACTAAATAATGGCTTGGTTCAGAATAACCGTTCACTAAACTGATGACTAGTACGATTAAAGTCATAATTATAAAAGAAATTACATTATTCATGACCGACATCGAAAGCAAGATAGATGAAGGGAACTTCATCTTTGTCACTAAGTTAATCTGGCTACTAATGGCATTTGATGATGCATTGACACAGCCTGATATAAAACCAAAGGCAAATATACCAGTAATCAAATAGACGAGGAAAGGTACATTCTGTACATCTCCTCTATCCCCTCTTAGTCCAAGTCCAAAGACAACATAAAATACGCCAACTTGGGCAGCTGGCATTAAAATTGTCCAAAGTAAACCAAGATAGTGGTTGGCGTATGAAGCCTTCAAGTTATATAAACTCAACTTCCAAATCAATGGCAGGTTTTCGAAGTTTTCTTTTAATAACGCAAATACATTTTTCATATGGTTTGCTCCAATTTGTAAGATCGAAGTTAATTATACTCTTAAACTATTATTGTGTCACTAGCCTTTAAAATACAAGGCCTAGAGTTGAATCATACCCTTATCGTGCATTTCATTCAGAGTCATCTCTAAAGCATATTTAACGTGTTCAATATGTAGACCACCTTGAGCATAGACTGTATATGGTGCTCGAATCGGACCATCAGCAGATAGTTCTAGTGATGCACCTTGTACAAAGGTACCTGCAGCCATGATTAGTGGGTTTTGATAACCTGGTATTTGATCTGGTATAGGTAAAAATCTTGAATTGACTGGGCTTGCTTTTTGAATCATTTGTGTGAATGTTATCATCTCTTCTTCTGTATTGAAGCTCACACTTTGGATTAGATCCGTTCTCTTATCTCTATAAGACGGTGATGCTGTCATGTTCAATTGTTCAAAGACATAAGCCATTAAGAGTGCACCGTTTACAGATTCTATAACTGCATGGGGTGCCATAAAGAATCCTTGGTACATATCTGTTAAAGCATTTAAACTCGCGCCCATTTCCTTACCGACACCTGGTACAGTTAAGCGGTAGCTTACTCTTTCAACAAGGTCTTGTCTACCTGCGACATAGCCACCCATTTTAGCTATGCCACCGCCTGGGTTTTTAATGAGGGAACCAGCGATGATATCTGCACCGACTTCAAGGGGTTCTTTACTCTCAACAAATTCACCGTAACAGTTATCTACGAAGACAATCACATTTGGATGCTTTTCTTTGATGGTTTTTATGATGGTTTCTATTTCGTTGATTGACATTGATTTACGTGCAGAATACCCTCGTGAGCGTTGAATACCAATTATTTTTGTCTGATCCGTAATTGATTTGAGAATTTTCTCTGTGTCAAACTGATCTTCTTTTAAGTCTATAGTATTGAATTTAACGCCTAATTCCATGAGACTTCCTACGTCATCTTTACTATTTCCGATGACCTTCTCTAAGGTGTCATAAGGTTGGCCAGTAATATAAAGCAGTTCATCTCCCTCTCTTAAAATACTAAGTAGCACAAGACTAATTGCATGCGTTCCTGAAATAATTTGTGTTCTTACTAAAGCATCTTCAGCCTTGAAGACATCTCTATAGATATCCTCTAACTTGTCACGCCCAGTATCGTCATAGCCATAACCCGTTGTACCATTAAAGTCTGACTCCATAACTGAATGTGTATTAAAAGCCTGCATGACCTTCTTAAAATTTTTGTAGGCTAAATCTTTGTTCTTTTTAAAATGAGGTGATAACGCTTCTTCTGCCTCATTTATGATGCTTATAATTTTTTCTTCTTTATTCACTATCTTCATCCTTAGCAATTATTCTATTTACAAAATTCCCATCTGGTTCAAAGCCGGATATCTTCACTGTTTCTTCTTCGATTTCTATATCCTTAACCACCGTTTGTCGTTTAAGATTATAAATCTTATCTTGTCTATATATTGGTACACTGACTTCATAATCACTGAAATACTTAATCATGAAGTCTTCTATATAAGACAGTAGTTCAGTTGAGTTCATATTCTTATTTACAAAGTTATAAGGCACAGGTGGTAATAATTTTTTACTGTCGTTCAGGTCGCTCTTATTAAATAAGACAAGCTGTGGAATATCCGCCATATCTAGTGACTGAATCAATTGCTCAACTGTATCATACTGACTGTTGATATCTGCAGCATTATTATCAATCACGTGTATAATAAAATCACTGTCCGCCGCTTCTTCTAGTGTCGATTTAAAACTCTCGATTAAGGTCGTCGGCAGTTTCTGAATAAATCCAACAGTATCTGAGATAATACACTGGAAACCGGATGGTAACACCATCTCACGGGTTAGTGGATCTAGTGTAGCGAAAAGCTTATTTGCCTCAAGCGCCTCTGCCTTAGTCAATTTATTGAAAAGTGTCGATTTTCCAGCATTGGTATAACCGATTAAAGACACTTTCGTCACTTGATTTTCACGACGCTTATTTCTATATCTTAGGCGGTGATTATCGATAACTTTCAATTGCCTCTTTATATCAGAGATACGTGAGTTTATGTGCCTACGGTCCGTTTCAAGTTTTGTTTCACCGGGACCTCTTGTGCCAATTCCCCCACCAAGGCGTGATAAGTTTATGCCTTCTCCTTTAAGCCTAGGAACCAAGTATTCAAGTTGAGCGAGTTCGACTTGAAGTTTACCTGACTTCGACTGCGCTCTTAAAGAAAATATATCCAAGATGACTTGGGTCCGATCGATGACACTTGTATCTAACATAGTTTCAATTGCTCTATTCTGACTAGCTAAAATTTCATCATTTACAATGCAGTAATCAAGGTCTTCATATTGCGCTACTATTTCTGCTAAAAAACCTGAACCTACATATGATTTACGATCAACCCGTTGTCTATTTTGTATATGTATACCAAGGATTTCGATACCGATAGACTCAGAAAGTTCTTTTAATTCTTTGACTTCAGCGTCAACATCCTTCGTCTGAGGTAAATTTGCTGCAATGATGATTCCGGTATGCGTCATTTCTATGACAAACACCCCCAAATTTTTTTATTAATATTACGATATCATGTTTTGCATTTATAAATAAGGCTATATTAAAGTAGTTAAGTAAGTTTCTGAATAAGAAAGGTGAATCATATAATGAAAACGACATTCTATGATCTTTCTGCAAAAGACGCAGATGAAAATATTATAAATATGCGACAGTTCGAAGGAAAGGTCGTACTTATTGTTAACACCGCAAGTGAATGCGGCTTTAATAACCAGCTTGCAGAATTAGAGAAATTATACGAAAAGTATCATGAAATTGGCTTAGAAATTCTTGCCTTCCCGTCTAATAATTTTATGAATCAAGAACCGTGTTCTGCGACAGAAGCACGTGATGAATACATGAACAATTTTGGTGCGACGTACACTGTCATGGAGAAGGTCGATGTTAAGGGTGAAAACATTCATCCATTATTCAAATTCCTAACTGAAGGAAAGTCCGGACTTATTACTAGTGCAGTTAAGTGGAACTTTACAAAATTCTTAGTCACTCGTGAAGGTGTTGTTGCGAAACGTTATGCGCCTCAAAAAGATCCTAAAGATATAGAAGAAGATATCAAACGTTATCTAGCTGGGTAAAAAATAAGCCGACTGTAAAGTTTCTCCGTAGAGATTTCACAGTCGGTTTCCCCTTTTTTAAGCACGTACAAAAGTTGAAATTGCATGCTTATATATGATTTGAATTTTCCCATCAGAATCCAGTTCTATCACATATTTGTCGAAATCATTGATCTTACCTTGCAGTTGAAAACCGTTCATTAAGAAGACGGTTAACACCTGCCCCGACTCCTTATACTCCCCTAGAAACGAATCTTGTAAATTCATCTAATTCTCCCCTTTTGTTTGTAAGAATTGATATATATCATTATAGATAATATCCGTGTTTGTCTGTGCGATATCATACCAATGAATTTCAAGCTGGTTTCTAAAATAAGTTAATTGCCTTTTAGCGTACTGTCTAGAATGTGCTTGTACACGCTCCATGACTTCAGAAATACTCGCCTCCCCTTTAAAATATGGCAAGAATTCCTTATAGCCTATTGCCTGACTCGCTGTCTTAGACATACCTTTGTCATACAATCCCCTAACCTCATTTTCAAGGCCAGCCAAAAACATTTTTTCTACACGTAAATTGATACGATCGTATATCACACTTCTCTGTGTTGTAAGTCCTATTATGAATGTATCATACTTCTCTTCTTGTGTATACGCTTTCTTTTCTGTAGTTGTTAGGTTTTCCTTTACCAGACGACGAATGATTCGCTGTCTGTTGTTGGGGTGAATATCAACATCTTGCACCATTTCACTGAGCATCTTGAATAAATTTTCAGTTGTAAATTGCTGATAGTATTGGGTGAATTTATCGATATCTTCTTTTTCTTCTTCGTTAAATTTATAGCCATCGATCAGGGCTTTAATGTAGTGACCTGTCCCACCAACAATGAAGGGTACTTTACCTCGACTCTCAATATCCTTCACTAAGTTTACCACCATTGTTTGAAAGTCAGATACTGAAAAAGTTTCATCCGGGTCTTTAATATCGATTAGGTGATGTGGAATGCCATTCATTTCATCTATAGTAATTTTTCCTGTACCGACATCCATACCTCTATAAACCTGCATGGAGTCTCCGCTGATAATTTCTGCATTAAAATGTTCTGCGATTTTTATAGATAAATCAGTTTTACCGATTGCTGTTGGACCGACAAGGATTAATAATTTACTTTTTCCCATGTAAGTATACCCAGTTGACGATTTTAGAAAAAACCGCCCCTCTATTTTCTTCAAATAGCACCTCATGACGTGCATTCGGTTCCAGTATGACGTCAACGTGATCAGATAAGCGCTTTAACCGATAGCGTATAATCTCGTAATCTCTCGCGAAATGAGAGAAGGGATCATCATTGCCGCCAATTAATAAGTATGGAATGTTTTTATATTGTCTGATGACCTTTGATGAATCCACTTGACGTATATTCGATAAAATCTCACTGAGCGCCTTCACACTCATCTTTTGACCAGCATGTGGATCTTCGTTATAGGAGATGACGTTGCTATCTTCTTTTGATAGCCATCGATTCTTATGATTCCCTTTGAAGTTAGAGTCGTAGCCAAAGAATGCTAATTTGTTGATGAGTGTCGATCTTGTTTTTGGAATTACTTTAGCGAGCACTTTTAAGAAATTTGTAGCCAGCGCATCTTTAAAAGATAACTTACTGCCTGTACCTACAATAATCGCACCGTCATATAAATCCTCAATTAACAGTCTTCTTAATATGATTGAGCCCATGGAATGACCAAGTGCGAACCTGGGTAAATCTCTCGGCATAGAACGATAGACGACCATAGCGTCGTCGATTAAATCTTCAAAAGAATCAAAGTGACCTAAATTAGATTTTTTCTCATCACTACCATGACCCCTATGGTTGTGAACAACACAATGAATATTATTTAAAGTTAAATAAGTTAAAAATTCCTTGTAGCGGTCCTTATGTTCAGCCATACCGTGTAAAATCTGAATACTCGCCTTCGGTTCAACTGGTACATAATGCGTCACGGTAATCGTCCTGCCTTTATTTTTCATTGTTTTGTTAATAATCTTCATGCACTACCCCCCTCTTAGCGGTTCTTGTTCTGTACATGCGCTTCGTTTTGGTTTCGAAGCCGGGCCAGTTCACCAAACACCATATTCCCACAATCTACCTTACTTCATCACCCGATTAAACAGTCTTTCGATCTCATAGGTCGTCATATGAATGATAACTGGGCGGCCGTGCGGACATGTGTAGGGTGATTGACACTTACCGAGTTCTTCTAACAGGGCTTCCATCTGTTTTTTATCGAGGTAGTGATTGGCTTTAATAGATTGTTTACAACTCATCATGATGGACATTTCTTCTCTATATTTGTTGATATCAAAGTGGTCAGTGTGGGATATAAAATCTATGAGGTCATTGATATCCGCTTCTGGATTATCTTTATTAATCCATGATGGATATGCTGATACTGTATATTGTTTCATGCCCGTCTTATCAATTTCAAAACCTAGATTTCTTAATTCAGTCAGTTTCTCATCTATGGTAATTACGTCGTCAAATGAAAATTCGAAGGTATATGGAATCAGTAATGGTACGCCGTCATTTTCTTTTACTACGTTTTCATAAATATATTCATATTTGATGCGTTCTTGAGCGGCGTGCTGATCCATTAAGTACATGCCGGTTTCATTTTGCATGATGATATAGGTTCCATGAAGTTGGCCGATAATTTCCAAATACGGTAGTTTTTCTTTTTCTAGCTTGTCTTCTGTATTGATATAAGTCGGTTGATCTTTTGGTTTAGTCTCGGTCGGACGCTCTTGCTTTGTTGAGGCCCGGTCACTCGTCTGTTCGATTTCTCTTTCCTTGAAGAAATTATTCTTCTTGGGTGGACTCTGATAAAGACTCGCTGATTCTTTTATGGCTTTTAAGTGGTCCTCACTAAAGTCTATCGATGACTGTTCTGGTTTTTGTTGTCTCTCTTCTTTCGACTTATGCTGAACTTCTGGAATTAACTGTGTCTCTGTTAATGCATCTTTGACAGCTTGTTCTGTTAAATCTAACAGTTCTCGTTCTTTTGATAATTTAACTTCAACCTTAGATGGGTGCACATTGACATCAAGTAATTTCGGATCCATCTTAATATCTAAAAAGACAAGCGGGTATTTATCTTTCGCTTGAAGAGTATGGTAGGCATTGATGATGCTTTGAGTGAGCTTGAAATTACGAATGTGACGGTTGTTGATTGCTATATTGATGTAATTTCGATTGGACCGAGTAATTTCTGGTCTAACTGCGTAGCCTGTAATTTCATAGTCCGGGCTCACCCCGTGTACTTCTAAGGTATTGGACGATACTTGCATACCGTACAAGATATGAATAACTTCTTTTAAGTTGCCATTACCTGTCGTTTTAAAGCGTTCCTTATCATCAAAGACTAAACGGAAACTTACACTTGGATTATTTAAAGCCATTCTTTGGACGATATCAATAATCTTACCGGCCTCAGTTCTAAGATTTTTTATATATTTTAACCGTGCAGGTGTATTGTAAAATAAATCTTCTATTTCAATTATCGTCCCCTGTCTTTCGTGCCAAACTGTATCCCTTTCATACTTCCCGGCTGAATAGACAATTTTAAAAGGTGTTGAATTTTGACTCATACTCTCTAAAGTGACCTTGGCTACAGCACCAATACTACTCAGGGCCTCTCCTCGAAAGCCTAAGGAACGTATTTCGAATAGGTCATAGCTTGTATCAAGCTTACTCGTCGCATGACGTTCAAAAAGTAAGTGTCTATCTTCATAGTCAATTCCGGATCCATTATCGATGACCTTAATAGATTCCATACCAGAGTTTTTGACCATGACTTCTATAACAGAGGCATCAGCGTCGAGTGAGTTTTCAACGATTTCTTTAACGATCGATGATGGACGCTCGACCACTTCACCTGCTGCAATCTTGTTTTGTATATCAGCAGGAAGCACGTGTATTCTACTCATTTTATATGCCTCCTATTTCAATAGTTTTTTGAATTCTGCTAGGGTATTCAATGCTTCGATTGGTGTCATTTCATTTAAGTCGATACTTTCTAATTTTTCAATTAGATCACTGTTTATATTTCTCTCTTTTTCTTCTGAATCGTCTAACGGAAGTTCAAGTTGGAAAATTGTATTGTCTGGCGCTTCTTTACTCTTATTTTCAAAACCACTCAAGTAAGATTCTGCAAGCTCTGTCACCTTATTTGGCAGTTCAGCGAGTCTTGCGACGTGAATACCATAACTTTTCTCTACTGCACCAGGCTTCACCTTGTGTAAGAAGACCAGTTTACCATCGTATTCAGTCGCTTTAACGTGTACATTTTGTAGCCCAGATAAGTCATTTTCTAAGGCTGTTAATTCGTGATAGTGCGTAGAGAATAAGGTCTTAGCTCCAATGTCATCGTGTATATACGATAGCATGGCTTGAGCGAGCGCCATACCATCATAAGTCGACGTCCCTCGGCCAATCTCATCAAAAATTAATAGAGAATCTTTAGTCGCATTTTGAAGGGCAGTATTTGCTTCCATCATTTCAATCATGAAAGTCGACTTTCCACTAGATAGGTCATCACTCGCACCAATTCTAGTATAGATTGCATCGAATATTGGAAGCACTGCTTTGTTTGCAGGTACTCTCATACCAATTTGAGCCATGATGATAATCAAAGCAACTTACCTCATATAGGTCGATTTACCTGACATGTTCGGTCCGGTAATTAGATAGATAAAGTCATCATCTGTCATGTTTAAATCATTCGGTACATAAGTACTTTCGTTTAACATGCGTTCAACAATTGGATGGCGTGCTTCAACAAGTTCTAATGTACGATCACTAGAAAATTCAGGTGCAATAAGGTGATGCTCATTTGAAACATGAGCAAATGAAATCAATGTATCTAACATTGATAAGTGTGAAGCGGTATGTTGCAAGCGATCGATGTAGGTCATCATATGATTTCTAACTTCAGTAAACATCTTATACTCAAGCATGATGCTATCATCTTCTGCAGTCAGTATTTTGCTCTCCATATCTTTAAGTTCTGGGGTAATAAACCGCTCTGCATTCGTTAATGTTTGTTTACGATTGTAAGAGAACTTATCCGCATCAAAGTTTACAGCTTGCCCTTTAGAAATTTCTAAGTAATAGCCAAAAACTTTATTAAAACCAATTTTTAGATTTTTTAAGCCAGTACGTTCTTTTTCATCTTCTAAGTAATTATTCAACCAAGTTCTCGCATTATTTGAAATGTCTCTAAGTTCATCCAATTCATCAGAGACCCCATCTTTAAAGATATTACCCTCTCGAATCGTCTTAGGTGGTTGATCTGTAAATACAGTTAAATGCTCATAGACATCTTCTAAACTATCAAAATTTCTAAATAATTGATTGTCAGTTAATGAAAGATATTCTAGAAGTGCTTTTAATTCAGGTAAGCCTTCGAGCGAGTCTCTTAATTGGACAAAGTCCTTCACATCAATATTATTAAACGATAAACGCCCGACCAAACGTTCAATATCATATACTTGATTCAATATTTTAGACAACTGTTCACGTTCAGAGAAATGGTCGATTAGAACGGTCACAATTTGTTGGCGGTTCTCAATCTCTTTTTTAGAAACGAGCGGACGTTCAATCATATTTTTTAGACGACGTTTCCCCATCGGTGTTTCGGTCTTATTTAAATACCAAAACAGTGACCCTTTTTGCTTTTTAGTCTGAATATTTTCAAGCAATTCCAAATTCGACACGGCTGCATAATTCAATCTCATATGAGCATTCAACTGGTGTTTAGTCACCGGTTTTAAATGCTCTAAATCTCTCATGTTTTGTGCACGAATATAGTTTAAGAGGAGCTGAATCGCCTCATGTTCAACGACATCATCTTCAAAGTCGTAATCCTTCTTATCAACCGCTTCAAAGACAGTATATAGCGGTGGATCACTATATATTTTACTTAGCAGGTACTCTGAACTTGAATCCACGACTAATTCACTTGCACCGATTGTCTCGATTTCACTCTTCAAATCGTCCTGGTTCGCGGTTGAGAAGGCATGGATTTCTCCCGTTGAAATATCACCGTAAGCGACCTCATATGTTTGATTCACTTCTCTGAGCGCTAAAATATAGTTACTCGCGCCGTCTTCCATTCCAAAATCATCGATTAAAGTGCCTGGCGTAATGACTCGGACGACTTCACGTTTCACCATGCCTTTAGTTTCACGCGGGTTTTCCATCTGCTCACAGATTGCGACTTTAAAACCATGGTCGATGAGTTTAGCAATGTAATTTCTTGCAGAATGATAAGGTACACCGCACATTGGCGTTGGATTGTCACTGTTTTTATCTCTTGAAGTCAGTGTGATTTCCAGCACTTTTGCTGCAGTCACTGCATCATCGTAAAACAGCTCATAAAAGTCACCTAACCTAAAGAATAATAGGCTATCGGGATGTTGGTCTTTTATCGAAAAATATTGTTTCATCATCGGCGTCAGTTCTGCCATCTATTCCACTTCCTAAGATAATCTTGTCGTATTATTATAACATGTGAAGCATTTAAAGTCGGTTTAAAACTCCACGCTTTTCGAGCGCTTTTAAGATAAAATAAGACACCGTTGCACCGATCGCACTCGACACTAAAAATGCAAGTGCAATAACGGCATATACATTAGTGTCGAGGTCTAATATCAACATCAAAGGGTACAGACTTAGAGCCCCAATGATACCTGTTCCAAGCACTTCACCTAAGGCAGTCGGTGCCAATTTTTTAGTATATCGATATAATAGGTATGCCAATAAAGCACCGATCATAGATCCGGGATAAGCAAATATTGTGCCTGTACCTAAGAGTACTCGAATTGTCGAGGACACGAAGGCTTGAACGATGACCCATGGACCTGTGAATACTGCCCCGAGTACGTTAATTAAATGTTGCATTGGTGCGGCTCTAATTACACCGAGTGGTATTGTTATAAATACACCTAAGACCACATTTAAAGCAACAAAAACAGAAGTTAAGGTTAAATTTCTCGTCAATTTATTCATTTATAAATCCCCCTTTTTTTAAGAAAAAAGCCGTAATCAACATCAGTTGGTTATCGGCTTTAAAAATTGCTTATTTAAATTGATCTTTGTTTTGGTTCGGTCTGTTTCTAACAGCAGCTCCAGTTTCACCTTGGAGCACATCTCCACCCGTTCTTTCAATCACTTCTTGAGTAACAGTTGAGCTGATCGCGTGAGACACCATTTGTAATAGTTCATTGACACCCGCTTGGGATGCTTGGAATTGTTCGACTAATGGCATGTCGTTTAACTCTTCTTCAATTTTTGCGAGCTTTTCTTCAGTCATCTTATAAGCGCGTTCCTTACCGTAGTTTTGGAAGTTAACGGCTTGTTGCTGAAGACTCTTTAAGCTTGCCATCTTTTCACGAATTTCCTGGTTTTCATGAATTTTAGCTTCTGCCTTTTGGAAAAACTCAACCTGCTCGGTTTCAGCCATCATCTTACCGAGCTTTTTTGCTTCTTCTATTATTTGTTCCTTAGTATACATGAAACGTTCCACCTTTAAGTTTATATATCACCATTATATATGAATCCTTACACGAATTAAATGTAAATCTCATGAACTTACTGATTCACCATATCGTAATATTTCCCTTTCTTTTCGAGCAAGGCTTTTTCAGTACCCGATTCAAGCATTTTACCGTGTTCAAGTACAAAGATTCGGTCAACTGCTTTTATAGTATTGAGTCTATGAGCAATAATAATACTCGTTCGCCCTTTCATCAGCCGCTCAAGTGATTCTTGGATTTTAAGCTCTGTAATCGTATCAATTGAAGATGTTGCCTCATCTAATAATAAGATTGCAGGATCGGTAATTAAAGCCCGCGCAATAGATATCAGCTGCTTTTGTCCTTCTGAAACAACACCATCATCCGAATCAAGTACAGTATCATATCCGTTATCAAGGGAGATAATGAAGTCGTGTGCATTGGCGGTCTTCGCAGCTTCTATGACTTCCTCATCTGTTGCATCTAAGCGTCCATAGCGAATATTTTCTCTGATTGTTGCCTCAAAAAGATAAGGATCTTGTAAGACAAATGCGGTACGTGAGCGTATGGCATGCCGTTTATAGTCTTTAACATTTCTACCGTCGATTAAAATTTCCCCGTTATCTGTCTCATAGAAACGGGCCAGTAACTGCATAATCGTCGTCTTCCCTGCTCCAGTGGCACCAATTAAAGCAACTGATTCACCAGCCTGAATTGAAAACGATAGATCCTTTATAGTTGGTGATTTTTGTTCTTTTAAATATGAGAATGTGACATTCTTAAATTCTATATTTCCTTCAATTTGTAAATTTTCAATCGTTCCATTATCCTTTTCTTTTGGCGTATCTATAATCTGAAAGACCCTTTCAGCACCGGCAATGGCGGATAGTACCTGGTTGAGTTGGTTGGATAGGTCAGCGAGCGGTCTTGTAAACTGTCTCGCATATTCAGCGAAGACAACAATAGTACCAACAGTAACGATACCGTTTGTCGTCAGTGCAAGAATGCCTCCAGCACCTGCAACTATAGTAAAGGATAAGTTATTTAACATATTCATTATTTTCGGTATAAAGCCAGAGTACAAGTTTGCCCAGAAAGTAACTTCTCTTAAATTTCTCGCTTTTTCTTCAAAGTTATCAATCGCTCGTTTTTCTTGAGAGAATACTTTAACGATTTCTTGACCAGAGACAATTTCTTCTATATAGCCATTAAGTTCCCCCGTACGTCTCTGTCTCATTTTAAAAATCGGACCTGTACGATTTGTAATATAGCGGACACCAATGATAAGTAAAGGAATAATTAATGCCGTTAGAAATGTCATAATTGGACTTAGGTACAACATTACCGAAAACGTGCCGAGCAAGGTCACAATACTTGTCGTAAATTGAATAAATGAAGAGTTCATTGTTTGAGACAAGGTTTCAATATCGTTTGTCATCCGACTCATCAATTCCCCGTGTTGGCGATTATCGAAAAAAGTGACTGGTAATTCCTGCATATGATCAAATAAATGTTGTCTTAAGTTATAGATTGTTCTTTGTGATAAGCCGACCATTAGGTAGGCCTGAATAAATGTTGTTAATGACAGTAAGATATAGGAAGCTAAAAGTATAATTAATACTCTAAATAGCCCATCGAATTCTCTCGGTATAAAATAAAAGTCAACAATACGGCCAACTAAAAATGGACCAACGATGCTTAAAAGACTGGTCACAACGACGAGTAGTATGATGAGGTATAATAACTTTCTTTCACCTCTCATGAACTGCCAGATTCTCAGGAGCGTCTGCCCCATATTATCTGCCCTCGTACGCTTCTGTTTTGAACCAATATCTTCCTTCTTTAAGACAGGTTCATGACCAAAAGGCTTGTTGAAAAAATTACTCATCGATGTGCCCCCCTTTCATCTGTGACTCGTTGATCTTTCCGTAGAGCGGTGACGATTTTAACAGTTCCTCGTGTGTACCTAGCCCCGCAATTTCACCGTCATCTAAAAGTAAAATACGGTCAGCATTTTTGGCTGTAGAAATCTTTTGGGTGATGACGATTCGCGTCACATTTTCATCTTTTAAGGCATCCCACAAGTTGTTTTCTGTCTTAATATCAAGTGCTGATGTTGAGTCATCTAAAATTAAAATAGCCGGCTTTCTTACCAAGGCACGTGCAATAGAGAGTCTTTGTTTTTGCCCCCCTGATAAAGTGACACCCATCTGACCCACTGGCGTATCGTAGTTATCATCAAAGCTCATTATATTATCGTGAATTTGTGCTTTCTCTGAAGAAGTCATGACCTCTTCTTCTTCAGCCTTTATGTTACCCCAAAGGAGATTATCGTAGATGCTACCTGTAAATAACATAGATCTCTGCGGCACATAACCGATTGTTTGCCTTAAGTCAGCAGTTTCCCAGTCCCTGATTTCTTTATCATTGACATAGACTTTCCCGTCTGTCGGGTCATACATATTTGGAATCAAGCTAATCAAAGTGGACTTACCTGAACCTGTCCCGCCCATGATGACAAAGTTTTCGTTGTCGTATATTTCAAATGATATGTTCTTAAGTACATATCGCGAGGCGTTTGGATATTTGAATGATACATTTTCAAACTTAACGTAACCTTCTTCTTCACTCTCTTTATACGTCTGTTCTCCATCTATTGAAATTGGTGAATGAAGGACTTCACTTATTCTGTCACTTGACGCCTTAGCACGAGATGTCGCGATAATTAAAAAGGCAAACATTGAGAATCCACCCTGCATTCTTAAGGCGTAGTTAATGATGGCTACAATCTCACCGACAGCAACAGCGTTATCTTGTAGAATGTCAGATGCCACCCATAAGACCAGTAGTAAACTGCCGTTCATGATTAAAAGTAAGACCGGTAATATCGATTCCATCAATCGTAAAGCATAAGTCGTGTCTGTCTTTAACTTGGTTGCGACCTTGGCGAATTTATTTGCTTCGAATTTCCCTCTGTCGTTGGCCTTTATCAGCCTAACAGCTTCTAAATTTTGCTGAATAAAACGGTTAATTCTATCAAGCCAGTGCTGCACTCTTAAAAATACTTTTGCCCCTTTTCTCGCAGTAATGAATAAGAATACCGCAAGGACTGGCGTTAGAATTGATAGATAAAAACCAAGTGTCGGATTGACTACAAATGACATGACCAAGGAACCAATAACGAGCAGTGGTGCCCTAAGTAATATACGTAAACTCATGTACAAGAGCATTTCTGTTTGAAGGACATCTTGTGTGAGTCGTGTAATCAAGCTTGAAGTTGGAAATTTCGAGAATGTTGCTAAAGTAAAGTGCTGGACTCTAGTAAAAATTGCCATTCTTAAATCATAACCAAACATATTGGTTAAATGACTAGTGAAATATGTATTCAGAATCCCTGATATAAAGGCAATCAGCGATACTGCAAACATCACAATTAAATAAAATATGACGTTATCTAAATCATTGGCAAGTATCCCCTGGTCGATGACTTGCTGAATAAACAGTGGCTGAATTAATTCAACAATCAGTTCAATAAACATAAACACTAAAGCAACGATAATCAGCCATTTATATTTCGTTGCATAACGGTAGACAGTTAACATACACACGCACCCCTTGTTTCAATCCCACATACTTATTTCGAAAACCGAATTAATTATATTATGCCATAAAACAGACGAAATTTTCACTAAATTTGATTGGAATAAAGAAAAAGAGTTCAGTTTATATTTGAACTGAACCCTTCATAGTTATTCTTCTACTTTGAAATTTTTAATTGATTTTTGATCTATGTCGATAATGACGCCACTGATGACACCTTTTCCTTCATCAGGTACCACATGTCTTTCAGGTAAATTTGTTATGAACCTTCTGATGACTTCATCTTTTCGAATACCAAGAATTCCATCCTTAAAGCCAGTCATACCAACGTCCGTTATGTAAACTGTCCCATTTTCTAATCGGGTCGCATCATTCGTTTGCACATGGGTATGCGTACCAACGACAGCATTCACCCGACCATCTAAATAATAACCCATGGCGATTGACTCTGACGTCGTTTCGCTGTGGAAGTCGACGAAAGCTTGATCGTATTCATGACTATCAAGAATTTTATCGATAACTTTAAAAGGATTTTCAATTGGCTCAAGGAAACTACGCGCCTGAAGATTAACGATCAACAGCTTCTTACCATTGATGTTGACCACTTTGGCCCCTTCACCCGGTGTACCTTCTGGGAAGTTTGCCGGCCTTACCATTTTCACATCTGTATTGAGGAGATCGTATACCTCACGTTTAGCGAAAGCATGATTCCCTAGCGTGATAAAATCCGCACCCGCACTTAGTATTTCCTTATACGTTCGCTCGGTAATCCCCTTACCGTGTGCAGCATTCTCACCATTGACAATTGTGAAATGCGCGCCGTGTTCTTTTTTTAACCCAGGTAAATAATTTTTTAACATGCGGCGGCCAACTTTTCCGACCACATCTCCGATAAATAATATTCTCATATCAAAACCACCCTATCTACTGCTAGTATTATACATTATTTCTGATTTCCGTGTCGATGTTTGGGATAGAACAGTGCGATACAACTCTTGCGGGCCGCTGTCAGTTTCACAGCGAGCCGATAAAGACAAACTACCTCCATCATTCAACAATTTTCACCCAATCTTTATATCTTATGTCCTTTATCGTCGTCATAGCTTCTTCAAAATCATAAAATTTAAATTTATAACAAGCAGTTTTCACACTTGTATCTCTAGTACAAAATTTTGCTAAATAACGTTTAATGGTAGTATCGGACAACTGATGATCCGCCAGCTGCAGCACCTTCCTCTTAGTCATTTTTTCATTAGGGAAGAGGAATTTAAAATCGCTAAAGGTACGTAAAACGTGGGTACTATTACTCTCCTTCGTCCCGCAATTTGCACACAAAAAATGGAATTGACCCTTCTCCAAATCAAAGTGCCCACAAACCCCACAATAAAGACCCAGCTTCAACGTCTTTATATCTATAGCATCTGGTAAATAGGGATTTTCAGCTATAGCAGTTTTAATTATTTCAGCTGCCTTCTTTGTACGATTGCCCACAAAACTACTACCCCGACTTGAAAAGTATGACCTAAGATAATTTCGTAACACGGTGGTCTTCCAGATCTTATCGTCGTCACTAATCAACCTAAAACCATCATTCACAAAGACGGTGGCCGACTCAACATTGTATTGAATGTTGTTCTCTGTCATTAGTCGCTGAAGTTTGTTTTTTGCTCGCACTGTTTGAACAAAAGGGTTATCACTCATCTGCCTTTGATTTCGATACCAATTACCATTTTCAAATCTATATTCACCGCTGTAGTTTTTGATTTCATTGAGTGATATTCTATCTTCAGCGATGATGATGCTATCAAACTGGGTATAACTTTTACCGATTTTCAAAAAGACATCACGAAATATATGCATATTTCTGTGGCCGGTTTCATCCAAAATCAAATCGTAATTCTTTTCTCTGATAAACCCCTTATGACTTGTTCTCAAGGCGGTTTGTTCTTCTTCTGTCAATACTCGACGTTTTCCTAAAGCGGCATAATGTAAAAGTTCGAATGGTTGCTTACGATGATTTAAGAACATTTTTCCTCCAATTTGTATATTTCCTCACTTCTATTTATACATGGAAAATATAGTTTTTCAGCTAAAAGCCCTCACAAATACAATAATGGCGAAAGTGTAAGTACTTATTTGAAAAATGGTAAAAAGCACCATACAAAAATCCCCCAGACTAGGAATTAGTCTGGGGGATTCTCTAAATACTATTTAGCGTATTCTATGGCCCTCATCTCACGGACAACTGTCACTTTTATGTGTCCTGGATATTGTAGTTCATCTTCTACTTGTTTTTTAATGTCTCTTGCTAATCGATGGGCTTTAAGGTCATCGATATTTTCAGGACTTACCATGACACGAATTTCGCGTCCGGCCTGAATTGCAAAGGTTTTTTCAACGCCTTCATAGCTTTCTGCTATGTGCTCTAGTTTTTCTAAACGTTTAACGTAGTTCTCGAGTGTTTCGCGTCTTGCACCTGGACGGGCAGCTGATAAGGCATCTGCCGCTGCAACAAGGATTGAAATGACGCTTGTTGGTTCAGCATCACCGTGGTGTGATTCAATTGCGTTGATAACTGTGTCTTTTTCCTTGTAACGTTTAGCAAGTTCAGCCCCGATTTCAACGTGTGATCCTTCTAGTTCATGGTCGATGGATTTACCGATATCATGAAGTAGTCCAGCACGGCGAGCGAGTGCAACGTTTTCGCCGAGTTCTGCTGCTAGGATACCTGCAAGATATCCAACTTCTACTGAGTGCTTGAGGACGTTTTGTCCGTAGCTTAGACGATATTTCATCTTACCTAAATGCTTAGAAAGTTCTGGATGTAAGTTATGAATGTCGAGTTCAAATGCAGCAGCTTCACCTGCGTCGCGAATTTCAGTTTCCATATTGCGACGGGATTTATCAACCATTTCTTCAATACGTCCTGGATGAATTCGGCCATCTTCTACGAGTGCTTCTAGGGCACTTTTCGCAATTTGACGACGAATCGGATCAAAGCCTGATAAGATTACTGCTTCTGGCGTATCATCGATGATGAGATCGACTCCAGTCAGCGTTTCAAGTGTTCTAATGTTACGACCTTCGCGGCCAATGATGCGACCTTTCATCTCATCATTTGGTAGGTTGACTACCGACACTGTGGACTCGCTTGTATATTCTGCTGCGTAACGCTGTGCCGTTAGGGCAAGCAGTTCACGCGCTTCTTTTTCTACATCGCGGGTCATTGCTTCTTTCTTTTCTTTTACCATTACAGCCATATCATGTGACAGTTCTTGTTCTACTTGAGAGAACAACTCTTCTCGCGCTTCATCACGAGTCAGTCCGGAGATGCGGGATAATTCTGTTTCTTGTTGACTAATTTTTTCATTAATCTCGTCATCCTTGGCATCTACCATCTGCTGTTTTTCTTCAATTTTAGCTTCTTTTTGTTCCAACGAGTCATCTTTCTTATCTAGCGTTTCGCTTTTACGATCTAAGGATGATTCTCGTTGAATTAATCTGTTTTCATATGCTTTCATCTCTGCGCGTTGACGATTCATATCATCATCGAAAGCTTCCTTCAGATTTTGGTTTTCTTCCTTCGCTTCGAGCAGCTTTTCTTTCTTGAGATTGTCAGCTTCTTTCTCTGCTTCTGAAATTATATGATCAGCTGATGTTCTCGCTTGTTGCTGCTTTTTCGTCAACATGTTATTGACAATAAAATATCCGATAACAACACCTAGAATAATACCAATTAGGATGAAGAGAATGTTCATTAAGTCCACAATAAACACCTCCCTATCTCGGTTCTAAAGTGTGTTAAATATAATATGAGTTGAATTAAAATATTATATATTACAATTTTAAATATAATGTTACATAAAAGCAAGCACGAGAATTTACATTTCCCGTGCTTGCCGACTTTTAATAAATTGCTATATAAGCTTATTTTAATTCATCTTCATCAAAGAGTGTACTTTCTTTCTCATCCTCTTCTTCAGTGACTTCAATATCTTCCCCAAAGCCGAGTGCCGAGCGCAGTTTTCTTTGGATTTCTTCGTATAGTTCAGTGTTTTCTTTTAGTGTATTCTTCGCATTCTCTTTACCTTGGCCAAGTCTTTCACCATTGTAAGAATACCAAGCACCACTTTTTTCAATGATGTCTTCTTCTACACCAAGGTCAATCACTTCACCGACGCGAGAAATACCTTCACCATACATGATGTCGACTTCTGCCACTTTAAACGGTGGTGCAACCTTATTTTTTACAACTTTAATCTTAGTACGGTTACCAACGATATCTTGACCGACTTTAAGACTTTCCGCACGGCGGACTTCAAGACGTACTGAGCTATAGAATTTTAGGGCACGTCCGCCGGTTGTTGTTTCTGGGTTACCGAACATCACACCAATTTTCTCACGAACTTGGTTGATGAATAAGGCAGTTGTGTTTGACTTAGAAATGGCACCTGAAAGTTTACGTAGTGCCTGAGACATCAGACGGGCTTGAAGACCCATGTGAGAGTCACCCATCTCACCTTCTATTTCCGCTCTAGGTGTTAGAGCTGCTACAGAGTCGATAACGACCATATCTACAGCACCACTACGTACGAAAGCTTCTGTAATTTCTAGTGCTTGCTCACCTGTGTCTGGTTGTGAAATATATAAATTATCAATGTCTACACCAAGATTCTTAGCATATTCTGGATCGAGCGCATGCTCTGCGTCAATGAAGGCACAGATGCCTCCATTTTTCTGAACTTCTGCAATCGCGTGTAGGGATACTGTCGTCTTACCTGAAGATTCCGGTCCATAGATTTCTATAATTCTGCCTTTAGGATAACCGCCTACACCGAGTGCTCTGTCTACTGTGACTGATCCTGATGAAGTGGTTTGTACCTTACGTCCAACGTCATCTCCTAGCTTCATTACCGAACCTTTACCAAATGATTTTTCCATATTTTTAATTACTGTATCTATCGCTTTATGTCTTTCGTCCATAATGTACCTCCAGTCGTGATTTCATATTTATTATATCACTCATAAAATAAAAAAGCGAATATATGTTCGCTTTTAAATACAAAATTTTAATTTTTGCTGACCATTTTCTAATTACCGCCAGGATTCATTACTAAACTTCACTTTTCTGTTGGTTTTTATCGACAATTTTTTATTTATGGTCTGCCTTAAAAACAGCACGGCCTTTAACAAAGTATTCGACTCCAGATAAGATTGTAAAGAAGACTGCAATGTACATTAATACCATACCTGGTGAAAATGGTAGGAAGCTTGTCATAATATCACCGAAAAGTAAAAATACTAGTGCAAACATTTGAAAGACCGTCTTCACTTTACCAAGCTGGCCTGCTGCTGACACGTAGCCCTGCTCAATTTGTAAGAGTCTTAAACCTGTGACTGCAAATTCACGTGCGATGATGACGACTGCAATCCAGGATGAAATAACATGCCATTCAACTAGGACAATTAAACCGGTCGTGACGAGGAGTTTGTCGGCAAGCGGATCTAAAAATTTGCCCATGTTGGTAATGAGATTCCATTTACGGGCTAAGTAGCCATCTAAAAAGTCAGTCAATGCGGCAACGACAAAGGTAACAGCAGCAATGAGCTGTTCAATACGGATAACTTCCCCACCGAGGAAGGTCGTATTGCCAAAACCGAAATCGACTAAGGCAAAGATTAAGAAGACTGGAATAAGGATGACTCGAAACACAGTCAACCAATTAGGTATATTCATTTTGTCACTCCCTCGTTATGTTAAATTGATAATATATTGTTACCGTATCACCACGTAAGGAATTGTCGAGTGGCTGACCATCAATTGAGACATCAAAATTCGTAGAGTTTCCGAGTGCCAAATTTAATACAGACGCTTCTGGATCAATATCAAAAGTGCCACCTTCAGATTCCTCATATAGATAAGAATTTTCAAGGTCATCAGTTAGGCTAACCCAAGAAGGCTCATCTCCTGAAATTTCCACTGAAAAAGTGTCACTCGTCGTAATATTGTATATCAAAGTATTACCTTCACGATTGACAAAACTCACATCGGTTGTCGGCGCTTCTTCAGCTTCTTCCTCGCTTGTTTCCTCTGTTTCTTCTTCAGCTGTTTCTCCTTCTGGTTCTTCAGATTCAGCTTCTTCTTCTGGTGCTTCGGTCGATTCTTCTTCATTTGATGAAGCAATGTCATCAATAACTTCAGAGTCTGTTTCATAGACCCGTTTAGTTTCAAAGAGGTCACCTTCAGAACCGATTTGCAAAAGTACAAGCCAAACAACAAACAAGACTAGGATCATCGTAATAAAACCGATTAAAATTTTCTTTAAGTATTTAAAGTCCTGATCTTCTTTTTGATTTCTCTTCTGCTGATCTGTTGTCGCTTTTGGAAGCTCATCACTAAAACGCTCAAAGAGCATATCAGCATCGAGTTTTACGTAATCAGCATACTTTCTAATAAGGTGTTTGGTATGTTTCGGTTCAGGGAGTTTTGATAAGTCACCCGCTTCGATAATTAAGATGACTGATTTTTTTATACCTGAGCCACTTTCCATCTCTCTTAAAGTGATGCCGGATTTTTCCCTTTTATTTTTTAAGTAAGTCCCTAGTTTCATAATCTTTAGCTCCAATTAGAAAAAGTCCATGTTGTCACTTTCAAACCAGTGACGCTTCTTATGTTTTTCATAAGTAATTTCTTGACCTTCGTACTCACGTATTTCAATAATGTAATCAAAATCATCTTGAGTCAGTTTAAAGTAAGGATCTTCCATTAGTAAGTCAGGATGTTCGACGACAGTCGTACCCTCGTAGTTTATAATTTCGTTGACCAGACGTTTATGTTCATTATTTGTTGATTTAGACGTGACAGCACCGTCTATAATGTAGACGTTACCTTTGTCGTATTCCTGTTTGTGAAGACTCGTTCTTTCCGTCTGTTTTAACATTGTTGACGATAAGAACAACCACTTATCACCAGCTGTCACGCTCCCCGCAACTACGGATTCTGTCTTACCAACTCTTGGCATGCCGCGGACACCAATTAAGAAAGTATCATCAATCTCAAATAAACTCGCTAGAAAGTCAACAACAATACTAATTTCATCACGTGTAAAACTAAAGATATTCTTGTTCTCTTCAGCACGTTTGATGAATCTGCCATGACGTAGGGTCAAACGGTCAGTAATGGTCGGTTTTCTAATCTTTATAATTTCAATCTCATGGATGTGTCTGACGATGTTTTTAAATCGTTCTAACTTCCACATATCGTCCGTACGAATCAACAGTGCACGCTGTGAAACTTCAACACCGTTAATCGTTTTAATTGAAAGACCAATATTACCTAAAAGACTTAGAATATCGCCCAGTAAACCTGGCCTGTCATCTAAATTTTTATATTCTAAATACACCTCTACTGTACGTTCAGGATAAAATTCAGGTTGTGTTGGATTCATGTAAACCATCCCCCGTTGATTTTTAAAACCTCTCCCGTAATGCTTCGTGCTTTACTAGATGCTAAATAAAGAGTGAGGTCTGCCACTTCTTCAGGCTCAATTAAACGGCCTTGCGGCAAATCTTCTAACATATACTTTATGTCTTCTTTACTTAGCTTTAATGTCATTCTACCACGGACCACACCAGGTGCTATAGCATTTACTGAAATTCCTGACGGTGCAAACTCCTTGGCCAAGGATTTGACCAAGGTCTCCTGTGCACCTTTAAAGGCACTATAAACACTTTCCATACTTGAGCCGTATGTTCCCCATACCGAGGACATGACGATAATCGATGCTTGCTCACTTTCTCTCAGCTTAGGAAGCAATATCTGAATAAAAGCGACCAAACTACGTATGTTTATATTGTACTGTTTATCTACAGTGCTTAAATCCGTATCTTGGATGAGTTCAAACAAAGCTTCGCCTGGAGTGTAGATTAATGTATCGATGACATCAATGTGTTGAAAGTATGACGCTAGATCGTCCCTTTCAATTGGCTGACTCAAGTCTAAATAATGATGGGTACTTTGAAATTTCGGCGCCTGTGTCTTTGAGAATGTGATGACATCATCATCTTTAAATTTCTTATGGACCGATGATCCGATATCACCACTTGCACCGACGATGACAACCTTAGTCATGTGGCTTCACGATGACACTTGAGACATTCATTTCATCGATAGAATTATTAAAGAATTCCTTCAAGTCATCTAAGCTAATACTATTGATTAGATCTGGCACTTCATAGAGATCGGCACCATCAAAGAGATACTTAGTAAACTGATTCGCAACGTATTCTGGAGAGTTTAAGCTCGTTAAGTAATCACCTAATAACTCTCGCTTTTGACTCTGCAATCGCTTCTCGCTGAAGAAATCTGAGTCTTTAACTTCTTTAATAATGCGGATTATTTCTTGTGTAAATGTTTCTGGATGTTCAGTTTCCACAGCCATCAAAGTATGACGGACTAGATTATCTTCTTGATAAGAGAAATTAAAGGAATCATCTATAATGCCGCGTTCTAAAAGATCCTCATAATAACTAGACTGTTCGCCAAAGACCATATCTAAGGCAAATAACATCGCTGCATCACGTTTTGATCGTAAATGACTATCTGCATCATCCGGGAGTGATTTAAAACCGAGCATCACTTTTGGTGTGGTCACTTGCAGTTGAAGTTCTTGATTATAACGACTTACACCATAAGGTTCTTCTGGTAGGAAGCGTTCAATGTTTGATGGTGTCGTTGTCGGACGTTTATTTTGATGCGTTTCGATAAAGTTAAACGTTGCTTCGATATCGAAATCTCCTGCTAAAATCATGACCATATTATCCGGTGCATAGAATGTCTCATGGCATAGATATAAGTGTTCTGCAGTAATTTCAGAAATCGATTCTAAAGTCCCTGCAATATCAATTGCAACAGGTGAGTTTTCATACATTGAATTTAGGGTCTCATGGTAGAGTCTATAGCCTGGATTATCCTGGTACATCTTTATCTCTTCATTGATAATACCAATTTCCTTATCCACTTTTTCAGGTGTAAAATATGGAATTTCAACCATGTTCATCAAGAGCGTTAAGTTCTCTTCAAAATTTTCCGTAGCACTGAATAAATATGATGTCCGGTCCACTGAAGTAAAGGCATTGGCACTGGCACCCATTTCAGAAAACTTCGTAAAGACGTCACCTGATTCTTTGTCGAACATCTTATGCTCTAAAAAGTGAGCGATACCGTCTGGCACATTGTAAACCTTATCACCTGACTTAAAGTGATTATCAGTCGAACCATATTTAGTTGTATACGTTGCAAACTTTTTATTATAACCTGACTTGTCGATTATATACACTTGTAAACCGTTATCCATTACTTGTTTATAGACGGTTTCATCAACGTGTTCATAGTATGTTTTTGTATACTTAGTCATCATTATTACCGCCTTTCAGCGTATATACTGTGTCCAGTTTAATCTTAGTAGCAAGGTTTATGATATCTGCCTTAGTGACTGCTTTTAATTGTTCAGTCCATTCTTTAACTTCTTTAGTCGTCGATTGATCTCTCAGTAAGCGATTATAATTTAAAGAGATCAAGCCTCTCGGCTTATCCATGGACTCTTTTCTTGAAGATAACATATTACGCTTGATTTCTTCGACGAAGCGCTCATCAAAATCACCATCTAAAACGCGATCAAGTTCTCGTTTAACTGCATCTTCAAAGACCTTGATATTGTCGTTATCTACCCCTGCTAGAACAAAGAGATAACCATTTTTAATATCCACTTGTGAATGGATGGAATATGCTAAGCTCATCTTCTCACGAATATTCGTAAATAAAAGTGATGAAGCAGAACCGCCAAACAATTGGTTGAAGACATTCAATGCCATGACATCACCAGGTTCAGAATACAGTACCCTAAAGCCTAGGTTAGCTTTCGCTTGTTCAATACGGCTTTCTGTCGTCTTGTACTTCACGTCCCCAGGTGCTTGTATTGGGTAGCCTTTATAAGGATAGAGCTTAGGTTCTTCTAATTGATGAACGTTCGCTAAGGCATCAAATACCTTATCATCCACTTTACCGGCAACTAGAATTGACATGTCGTTGTTAGCCATCATATCAGCATGAGCTGCTTTAACATCATCTAGCGTTAATTGTTCTAAGACTTCAATATCCCCAAATGATAAAATCCGGTACGGCTCATCATCAAACATAGTCTCTAAGAGAGACTCAAAGGCACGTTGGGCATAGTTATCCTTCATGCTCGTCAGACGATTTTTTAAAAGTCGCTTCTCTCTATCGAAAAATGCCTGATCTTCCTCACTATAAGAGAACGGTGAATACAACACATCTTTTAAGAGTGCTGTAATATCACCAAGCATATCCATATCTTCAAGAATAAACTTATCGTTTACAAATTCAATTGACACTTTTAATAGGTGGTCACTACCCTTCTTAATGACGTTAGAAGTTAAGTGTGCACCGTAATGCTCAGCTAAGTACTCAAGCAGTTTGGCATTCGTCGGATGTTCACTTGTTCTTTTGACCATCATACGACTGAGTAAACTCCTTGTTGTTGCCCCTTGTTCAGTCAGTGGCGTACGGAAGTAGATGCTGACGACAACTGTCTTAAACTTTGCGGTATATATCTTTACGATGGGTACATTATTAATAATTTTTTTCTCTACACCTTGCATAAGAAAAACTCCTAACTAATCTTCATGGTTTTCAATCAGGACACTCCGTGGTTTCGACCCGCTCGCCGGCCCGATTACACCGTTAGCCTCTAAGTCATCAACGAGGCGAGCGGCGCGGTTATATCCGACTCTGAACTGGCGCTGTAATAGACTGGCAGACGCGCGTTGTTCTTCGATGACGAACCACTTCGCATCTGGATATAGGTCATCATCGGATTCAACTTCTGTTTTTTCTGCTTGTTTTTGATTCATGATGACTGATTTCTCATAGTTTGCTTTCATCTGCTCTGTTATAAATTCTACTATATCTGTGACCTCTTCATCATCTAGGAAGGCCCCTTGAACACGTAATGGCTTAGAGCGGCCTGATGGTAAGAAGAGCATATCACCGCGCCCGAGCAGTTTTTCTGCGCCCATAGAGTCAATGATTGTGCGTGAGTCTGTTTGAGAGCTGACTGCAAATGCGATGCGGGAAGGAATATTTGCTTTAATTATACCAGTAATGACGTCAACTGATGGTCTTTGTGTTGCGATGATAAGGTGAATACCTGCAGCCCTAGCCATCTGGGCAATACGAGTAATCGATGCTTCTACATCTTTTGAAGCGACCATCATAAGGTCAGCGAGCTCATCGACGATGACGACAATGTACGGTAATTTTTGTACTTTTTTCGGATTATCAGCAGTCCGTTCTAGATACTGGTTGTAAGCTTCGATGTTTCTTGTATTAGAGTGACTAAATAAATCGTAACGTCTTTCCATTTCACTCACGATTCTATTTAAGGCATCGCTCGCCTTTTGTGGATTAGTCACTACAGGTGCTAAGAGGTGAGGAATGCCGTTATAGACATTTAACTCTACCATTTTCGGATCAATCATCATCAGTTTTACCTCATGCGGTTTAGCATTGAGTAAGATACTGACTATAATGCCGTTAATACATACTGATTTACCACTTCCTGTTGACCCAGCAACAAGTAAGTGCGGCATCTTATTTAACTCTGCCATAATCGGCGCACCAGAAATATCTTTACCGAGGGCAACCTCAAGTGGATTGTCGGATGATCTTCTCTTAATGACTTCTCTTAAGGTCACCATACTGACAACAGAGTTTGGCACTTCAATACCAACAGCTGATTTACCCGGTATTGGTGCCTCAATACGTATGTCTTTTGCAGCTAAACTCAGGGCGATATCATTTTGAAGGTTAATAATTTTGGAAACTTTGACACCGATATCTGGCTGAATTTCAAACTGTGTCACTGCCGGGCCAATTCTAATCTTAGAAACTTTCGCATTGACGCCAAAGTTCTTAAGCGTCTCTTCCAGCACTTTACCTTGCTGAATAACTTCCTTATTACTGACTTTAGCAGTCTGTTCAGCGTCATTTAAAATATCGATTGGTGGAAGTTTGTAGGCATTCAGTTCTCTTAACTCTTCTGCGTCAAATTCCTCAAACTCATCATCACCGACTTCGCCTTCTGGAATATCGTGAAGGGGATCCGCATCATCATCTTCATATTCTATTTCTTTTTTCTCACTAATTTCCTCTTCTATTGTTAAACCAGATTCTGAATCAGCTCGTCCAACTTCGTCTTTGGTTTCAGGTTCTTCACTGACGAGCTCATCGGATGCATAG
This sequence comes from Jeotgalicoccus sp. ATCC 8456, assembly GCF_016313225.1. Taxonomy (NCBI): domain Bacteria; kingdom Bacillati; phylum Bacillota; class Bacilli; order Caryophanales; family Staphylococcaceae; genus Jeotgalicoccus; species Jeotgalicoccus sp. ATCC 8456. The sequence continues at coordinate 691,135 of NZ_CP066224.1, forward strand.
ACTTCTGGTTCGATATAAGTCTCCTCGTAGTCTGTATCCGAAACTTCTTCTTTTGCTGATTCATCCGTCTGATTAAATCTCGCCTCACGTTTTTTGTTTTTTCTTTTTGGTAAGGGTGCTTCGGCGTTCGCTTCTTCAATGACAGGGGCCGTTTTTCCAGTACTGGTTTTCTTCTCTTTAGCCGGTCTATTTTTAATTTTCTCATTGATTATGCTAAATAATGAGGCAATGCCTGCACCGATAGCTGTCAGTCCTTTAATGACAAAGGTGAAATCATTTCTTAGTGATTCTTCAATGCTCTTATTACGCACAATAATCAGGCTTAAATAGATAAAGATCAAGCTGATTAAGAGTGTGCCAAAGAAGCTGATTCCTGTTGATGAGAAGTTGAAAAGTGTCTGACCGATCACGCCACCGCCTGTAAATTCAAAGCCCGAAGCTCTTGTTAATTCGAGAATTTCTTGGAAGCTATAGTAGCTGTCTGTAAGTGCTCGATTTGTTAGGTACAGGATGGAATGTAGGAAAAATAAGAGTCCGAATTGCATTAGGGTGTAGCCAAACATGCGTTTCGTGAATGGGAATTTTAAGTTTGTCGCAAGATAAAAGGCTGCGAGTAGGAGTACGAAGTAAGTAAAGTATCGACTCGAGCCGAATAAATAATTGAATCCTGCATCTAAATATTCACCGACGACACCTAGGCTAAACACCGTAATGATAAGTAGGATAATAAGTATTAATGAAAAACTAGCATAGTATGTTTTTTTATCATTCTTTTTCTTCTTTGTGGTGCGCTTTCTTTTGGTCGCCATGGTTAACCACCTTTATTAACAGAATAATTATAACAACGGAGATATTAGGATAACCTCATATCTCCGTTGGATCTAACTTTATTATATTTCAGAAATGATTGGAATTATCATTGGACGGCGTTTCGTTTCATCGTATAAGAATTTTCCGAGGTCGTCTCTGATATTTTGTTTTAAGACGCTCCATTCAATCTTACCGGCGCTAATGTTTTCTTCAACAATACCACCAACGCGGCCAGCCGCTTCTTTTAATAATTCTTCAGATTCTTTGACGTAGACAAATCCACGTGATTGAATTTCAGGTCCTGCAATAATTTGACGTGTCTGACGGTCAATTGTGACAACAGCAATAAAGATACCGTCCTCACTAAGAAGTCTACGGTCACGTAAGACGATGTTACCAACGTCGCCAACACCGCTACCGTCGATTAAGACATTGCCTGCTTCAACCTTATCTTTAGAATACATCTTCGTACCGTCGTACTGAACGACGTCACCTTTTTCAAGTAGGAATATATTCTCTGCCTTAACCCCTGTCTCTGTTGCAAGACGGGCATGGGCAATTTGGTTTTTGAATTCACCTTGAACAGGAACGAAATATTCCGGTTTAAAGACGTTTAGCATCATTTTTAATTCTTCAGCTAAACCATGTCCTGAGGCATGAATTCTTGATTCAGGTGACTTGATTGTCGCACCTGCTTTAACAAGTTCATTTTGAGTAGAGTATAAAACGACTTCCATACTAGAAGAAGGTGTCGTTAAGATGTATACTTCATCGCCTTCTTTAATGTTGGTCACTTCATGTTGTCCACGTGACATTTTACCAAGTGCTTCTATTGGCTCACCTTGTGAGCCTGTCGCGATAATGACAAGTTCATTATCCGGATAATCTTTAATTTCATGGCTTGGTACAAGTAAACCTTCTGGAATGTCGAAGTAACCCAGTTTTCTAGCAACCTTAAACGATGATTCTAATGTACGTCCAAGGAAGGAAACTTTACGGTTAACTTTGGCAGCATTTGTTAAAACTTGTTGAATGCGAACAAAGTTCGAAGCGTAGCATGACACGATAATACGCTTTTTAGACTTTTGGAAGTTATCGAGAATGTGCTCTTCGATAATGTTCTCAGCCGTATTGTAGCCCATTTTCTCAGCTTCAGTAGAGTCACTGATTAAAGCGAGTGTCTTATTCTTTTGACTTAAGGCATACATCTTCGCCATATTATAGTCATAGTTTCCTGTTAAGCTCTGGTCGAACTTAAATTCACCTGTATAGACAATCGAGCCATATGGTGTGTTCATACTAATACCGTATGAGTCCGGGATGCTATGAGAAGTTTCAAAGAACTCCACATTCGTCTGCCCAAATTTCATAACAGATTCGCTATTGATAGCGTAAAATTTAACTTTCTTTTTAACGTTCTTCTCTTTCAGACGTTCTTTAATTAATGCAATTGTTAAACGTGAACCATAGATTGGCACGTTTAAGTCTTGGATAATATATGGAATTGCGCCGATCGAATCCTCGTGTCCATGAGTTACAAAAATCGCTTTAAGACGATCTTTATTCTCTAAAACATAGGAGATATCCGGGATGACAATGTCGATACCGAGCATCTCATCTTCCGGAAACATCAATCCTGCATCGAGGATAAACATGTCGTTGTCGACTTCAACAATGTACATGTTCTTCGCAATTTCTCCAACGCCGCCGAGAGGAACGATTTTCACATGTGCATCATTTTGCTTTTTTTTCACAGTGTTGTCCTCCAATTTCTTTCGGCAATTTATTTGTCTTCTTCATTGTTTGATTCTAATAACTCTTTACGTGAAGCGTTAACACGACCTTGGTTATCGATATTCGTTACCTTAACGAGGATTTTATCCCCCACTTTAACGACATCTTCAACCTTGTTGACACGTGTTGTATCAAGTTGAGAAATGTGAACGAGTGCATCTTTACCTGGGAAGAGTTGAACGAAGGCACCAAACTTCTCAATACGGCGCACTTCACCGTTATAAATTTCTCCAACTTCAGCTTCTCTGACAATATCTTCGATAATGGCACGAGCTTTCTTGATGGCTCCCTGATCACTTGCACCGATAAATACCGTCCCATCTTGCTCGATGTCGAGCTTAACGCCTGTCTCATCGATAATTTCGTTAATTTTCTTACCACCTGGTCCAATCACGTCACGGATTTTAGCAGGTTTAATATGCATGACTTCAATTTTCGGCGCATATGCTGATAGCTCAGTACGCGGTTTATCAATTGTTGCTAGCATATGATCTAAAATGTGCTGACGACCAAGACGTGCTTGTTCAAGTGCTTCTTGAAGAATCGCTTCACTTAATCCATCAATCTTAATATCCATTTGAATGGCAGTGATTCCTTTAGGTGTACCTGCAACTTTAAAGTCCATGTCACCTAGAGCATCTTCCATACCTTGAATATCAGATAGAATTGTGTAGTTTTCACCTTTCTTAACAAGCCCCATTGCAATACCTGCAACCGGTGCTTTAAGCGGTACACCTGCATCCATTAGTGCAAGTGTTGAACCACAGATTGATGCTTGAGATGATGAACCATTGGATTCTAATACTTCAGATACGACACGGATTGTATACGGGAATTCCTCTTCTGAAGGAATAACTTGTAATAATGCACGTTCACCTAAGGCACCGTGACCAATCTCACGACGGCCAGGTCCACGAATCGGTCCAGTTTCACCTACCGAGAAATTCGGGAAGTTGTAGTGGTGCATATAGCGTTTGTTCTCTTCTGTGCCTAAACCATCAATGATTTGGTGTTCTCCTAAACCACCAAGTGTGGCAACGGATAAGGCTTGGGTTTGACCACGTGTAAATAAAGCCGAACCATGTGCACGTGGTAACAGGCCTACATTAGAAGAAAGCGGACGAATTTCAGCTGGCTCACGACCATCCGGACGCACTTTTTCATCTGTAATTAATCGACGTACTTCAGCCTTAACGAGATCATCAAAAATCGCAGAAACATCTTGAACTTGAGCCTCGTAGTCTTCCGCTTCTTCATCAAGTGTTGCAATGATGTCTTGTTTAACTTCTGAAATGTTTGCTTCACGCGTTTGCTTATCGTTTTCTTGGATCTTAGCGTAAAGTCCCATCGCTTCAATTTCAGCTGTAATCTTCGTACGGAAGTCCGCATCAATTTCGTGAACAATGACTTCACGTTTTTCAGGTTGAACTTGTGCAATCGCTTCTTCTTGGAATTGAACAAGTTCCTTAATGTTTTCATGTCCGAAGAGAATCGCTTTTAACATGACATCTTCAGGTACTTCCTCGGCAGCAGCCTCTACCATGTTCACCGCATGTTTAGTCCCTGCTACTTGAAGCTCTAACTCAGATTTTTCCATCTGTTCTGCTGTCGGGTTAATAATAAATTCCCCATCGATTAAGCCAACCGTTACACCAGCAATCGGCCCATCAAATGGAATATCAGATACGCTTAAGGCCATAGAAGACCCTAGCATCGCTGCCATCTGTGGAGATGCGTCATTATCGACAGATAAAACAATCGAAATGACTTGAACATCATGTCTATAACCATCCGGGAATAGTGGACGAATCGGTCTGTCAATCAAACGACTCGTTAACGTTGCATCCTCACTCGGACGTCCCTCACGTTTATTAAAGCCACCTGGTATCTTACCAGCAGCATATAATTTCTCTTCGTAACCTACAGTAAGTGGGAAAAATCCAATATCCTTAGGTTCCTTAGAAGCCGTCGCCGTAGAGAGTACAACTGTATCTCCGTAACGTACCAACACAGATCCATTTGCCTGCTTAGCCATTTCACCATACTCAACTTTTAGTGGTCGGCCGCCCCACGTCGTTTCAAAAACTTGTTTATTTTGTTCATTCATAATTTGTTTTCTCTCCTTAGCTTGGCACTTATAGTTATCATATCATTTTTTTTTACAAATATATATATAAAAAGAGGTTGGTGTGTTGTGGCATATCGCTATAATTTAGATTGATATTGTATTATTTGGCCGCTATGGTCGTTACAGAGAGCCGATATTGCGTTGGCGGGTCGCTGTCAAATCCACAGAGAGCCGATATTCTGCTAGCGGACCGCTGTCAGATCCACAGGGAGCCGATATTGCCTTAATTGGACGCTGTCACCGCCACAGCGCCGCGATTTCCCTTTTTATCGTAACCGTCACAAAACCATAAACAAAAAATCCCCTCTCAGACAGAGAGGGGATGAATATGCACAATTAAAATTAACGACGGATGCCTAATTTACCGATTAATTCACGGTATCTAGAAACGTCTTTATTACGTAGGTACGTAAGTAGGTGTTTACGACGACCTACCATTTTAAGAAGTCCACGTCTTGAGTGGTGGTCTTTCTTGTGGAAACGTAAGTGTTCGTTTAATGTGTTGATTTCTTCAGTTAATACTGCAATTTGAACCTCAGGAGATCCTGTATCAGATTCGTGTACGCGGTATTCTTCGATTAATTCATTTTTTCTTTCTTTTGAAATTGCCATGAAAATTCCTCCTAATAAAATTATATTCACCAATATCCGAGCATGCGTCGGAGTTTCAACAATGCCAAGATAAGGTACTCGTAGTATTATACAATTTTTCTACTCTAAGTTCAAGTATTCTTTCGATAGAAACCCATCCTTTTCGAAAGTCACCTTGAGTTAAATATCGCTCAGCAGTTCGCGTGCAATCTTGGCATCTGAATCGATTGCTTCTATTAACGGTTCGATACCATCAAATTTTTCTTCATCACGAACGAAATGGTGCCAATGTATTGTGACGTTTTCACCGTAGATATCTTTATTGAAGTCAAAGAGATAGACTTCTGTCGTTAGACGTGCGTTGTCGTGGAAAGTGGGTTTGACACCTACACTTGCAACGCCCTTATAAACATTGTCATCGTTATCAATCGTCACCGTCACTGCATAGGAACCGTTCGCCGGCATGAAGTAACGATAGTTCGGTTCAATGTTCGCAGTCGGAAAGCCGATGGTCCGGCCGCGCTTTTCTCCTTGTACGACAATGCCCTCGATATCGTAAGCGCGGCCGAGTGCTTGATTCGCTTTAGCGAGCGCTTTTGTTTCCAAATACTCACGAATTTTTGTCGTTGATACTTTTTCACCATCAAAATCAAGTTTGTCAACGACTGTCGTGTTGAACTCAGTATACTGTTTTAAATCTTCGACTGTGCCGCTACCTTTTTTACCATAAGTATAATCGAATCCAGAAATGACTTCTTTTACTTGTGTATTGATAATGTATTCCTGAATAAAGAAATCTTTATCTAGACCGGCAAAAGCACTTGAGAAGTTGATGATGAATAGGTAGTCGATATCTAGTGCTTCAAGTTTTTTAATCTTCACATCGATCGGTGTGAGATAAGTTGTACGCTGGCGTGTCGGATCTAAGACAACCGACGGATGCGGATCAAAGGTAATGACCGTTTTTTTTAGGCCTTTTTCTTCAGCAATGCCCTTCATAGTATTAATGACATCAAGGTGTCCACGGTGTAAACCATCAAAAAATCCAATCGCCGCTGCCGATGGCTCTATTGAAGATAAGTCTTGCTCATTTGGATAGTGCAATCTAAATATTTCCATAAGCCCCCCATAAGTTACTAAACATTTTAAATGGCTTAAGCTGATCCGGCTTATCTACGTGCGTTTTGTAGATGCCAATCGGCACGTTCTGATGCGTAAATAAAACCGTGTCGAGTTCAGTTAAACCTAGCACATTTAATATATCACTTTTGACCAATTTTTGCCCGTTAGTGATTTTAAATTGTAAAGCTTGGTCATCACTAATATCAAAATGAACTTGATCATCTAAAATCTCAATAACCGGGATAACATTAACTGCCTCAGGGTTTTCAATTAAATCCTGAAGTGGCGTCGCATCATCAAGGGAAAATCCACAAGAAGCCGTCCGCCTCAAATAAGACATGTGTGCAGGATAGCCAAGCGCTTTACCAATATCAAATGCAAGTGTTCTAATGTAGGTTCCTTTAGAACACTTCACATCAATATCAAAAGATAAAGTACTCGAATCCTTTCTAATGTCAGAAGTCAATTTTATGTCCTCGATGTAGATATCTTTTACAGGACGGTCAACAATTTCGCCATTTCTCGCGTAATCATAAAGTTTTCTTCCGTTGACTTTGACTGAGCTGTACATAGGTACCATTTGGCTATAACCACCAATGAATGATTGAATCGCCTCTTTGACTGTGTCAATACTCATGTTTTCACCTACCACTTGACGTGCAGTAACATTCCCTGATGCATCTTCAGTATCTGTTGCGATTCCTAATGTAACTGTTGCACTATAGCGCTTGTCTCTCATTTGTAAGATCTCAGTGAGCTTAGTGGCATCACCCACTACGATTGGTAAGACACCAGTGACATCTGGATCGAGTGTTCCTGTGTGACCAACACGTTTTGTCTTCAGGACTTTACGCATCTTGAAGACGACATCATGAGAAGTCATACCGCTCGGTTTGTCCACCACCACAACACCATGTTTTTGGTTTGTCATAAGGTTTCCTCCATAAAAAGATAGCCGCGGCCGATCCACCGGCTGCGGCACTTTAAAATTATTCGTCTCGCTTCTTAATATCGCTTAAGAGTGACTCAATTCTCTGACCGTATTCAATTGAATTATCATACTTAAATTGAATTTCGGGTGCTTTTCTTAAACGAATGTTTGACGCTACAGTTTTTCTAAATAAGCCATTAAACTTATCAAGCGTCTCTTGGACGAATTCTTTATTATTGTTAAGGGCAGTGAAATATACTGTCGCTAATTCGTTTTCCTTAGTGACTTCGACTTCTGTGATTGTCACCATACCAATGTCAGGTTCTTTCTCTGTCACTGTTGTGCGGATTTCTTCACTGAGTACTTTTTTTATTTCTTCTGCAATTCTTTCATTTCTTTGTGACATATTATTTCCTCTCAATCTCTACCATAATGAATGGCTCTATTTGGTCGCCTTCTTTGATATCGTTGAAGTTTTTAATTGTCAGACCACATTCATATCCTGCAGTCACTTCTTTGGCATCATCTTTAAAACGTTTCAGTGTGTCGAGTTCGCCTTCAAAGATAACGATGCTATCACGAATTACTCTCACGCCGCTATCACGTGTAATCTTACCATCTGTTACATAAGCACCTGCAATGGTACCCACTTTAGATACTTTAAAGATTTCACGAACTTCGACATTACCAATAACTTGTTCTTCGAATTCAGGGTCTAGCATTCCTTTCATTGCTGACTCGATTTCTTCGATTACTTTGTAGATGATACGGTGTAGTCTCATATCGATTTGGTTCTGTTCTGCTGCACGTTTCGCGTTGACATCAGGACGAACATTGAAACCGATAATAATCGCACTTGATGCATTTGCTAAAGTGACGTCAGATTCGTTTATCGCACCAACACCTGTGTGAATGATACGTACATTGACACCTTCAACATCAATCTTCATAAGTGATGCAGCTAGTGCCTCTACAGATCCTTGAGCGTCACCTTTGATGATAACGTTTAAGTCTTTCATTTCGCCCTCTTTCATCTGTTCAAACAGATTATCTAGAGACACTTTCTGATTGACTTCACGGTCACGCATAATCTTATCCTCGTGACGCGCTTCACCGATTTGGCGCGCTTTCTTATCATCTTTAAAGACTACAAAACGATCGCCTGCTTCAGGGACATCATTGATACCTGTAATTTCAACAGGTACAGATGGACCAGCGGACTTAATACGCTGACCTGTGTCACTTACCATTGCACGGACCTTACCATAAGTTGAGCCGACAACAATAGAGTCGCCCACTTTTAAAGTACCATGTTGTACAAGTAAACTTGCAGAAGGTCCACGAGATTTGTCTAATTCTGCGTCGATTACAGTACCGACTGCTGGCATATCACTCGTTGTTCTAAGTTCCGACACTTCAGAAACAAGATTAATCATTTCTAATAAGTCATCGATTCCATCACCTGTTAGTGCTGATAATTGAACAAAGATTGTGTCGCCGCCCCAGTCTTCTGGGTAAAGACCATGTTCACCAAGTTCTGTCATAACACGGTCTGGGTTAGCAGTTGGTTTATCAACTTTGTTTACTGCAACAATAATTGGTACCTCAGCTGCTTTAGCGTGGTTAATTGCTTCAATTGTTTGTGGCATTACACCATCATCTGCAGCCACTACAAGTACTGTTAAGTCAGTTACCTGTGCACCGCGCGCACGCATTGTAGTGAACGCTGCGTGTCCTGGTGTATCTAAGAAAGTAATTTTCTTATTCTCATGTTCAATTTGGTAGGCACCGACGTGTTGAGTAATTCCACTAGCTTCACCTGCTGTTACTTTCGTATCTCTAATAGAGTCAAGTAAAGTCGTCTTACCATGGTCAACGTGACCCATGATTGTTACTACACTTGGACGTTCTTCGTCTAAGTTTTCTTCCTCTAAATTGAAGAAGTTTGTCAGATCACTATCATCGACTTCAACTGTCAGCTCTGAAGTATAGCCGTAGTTTTCAGCCACAATTTCAACTGAATCTTGGTCAAGTGACTGATTAATGTTTGTTACAATACCAAGCATGAAGAGGTCTTTAACAATTTTAGAAGGGTCTACATTGATTTTTTCAGCAAGCTCTCCTACTGTGATACCTTCTTCATAAGTGAAATGCTTACTGTCAGCTTCCTCTTTTTTAGGCGCTTCTTTTTTGGATGATTCTTTTTTAGCGGGTTTTTGATTTTTATTGTTTTCTTTAGCTTTTTGTTGTCTGCCTTTGTTATTTTGTTTCTGGTTATTTTGTTTTTGCTTTGGTTTGTTTTCTTTGTTGTTTGGCTTAGTTTCTTTAGATGTGTTTGATTCTTTGTTTTTAAATTTCTTATCAAGCATTACTAAGACATCGTCTTCGATTGAAGACATATGACTCTTAACCTCGACATTTTGTGATACTAAGAAGTCGATGACCTCTTTACTTGATAAGCCAATTTCTTTGGCATATTCATGAATTCTAGTTTTACTCATTGAACCAATCCCTTCTATGAGAGCTCTTTAATCTTTCGTGCAAAACCATGGTCGGTAATGGCAAGAACAACGCGGTTATAGGCACCCGTCGCTTTAGAGAGCTCTTCGTTTGTATACTTATCAATGATTGTGACATTGTAACTCTTACACTTATCATTCATTCTCTTACTTGTACTCTTACCCGCATCAGAAGCTAAAAACACAAGGGCAGCTTTGTTTGACTTGACCGCTTCAATTGTTTTTTCTTCTCCATTGATTGTCTTGTTAGCGCCTGTTGCTAGACCGACATAATTTAGTATTTTATCGTTCATCGCTTCGGAATATCCTCTCTATAGATCAAACGGATAATTTCATCATAGACCGGATTTAAAGCTTCTGTATCTTTACCCAGCGCTTTTTCTAAAGCTTTTTTCTCTCTCGCTTTATTAACTTTTTCTAAATCTTTAACGACATAGCTACCTCGGCCATTTTTCTTACCTGTAGCATCAGCGAAAACTTCGCCTTCTTTCGTTTTAACGACGCGGATTAAATCATTTTTAGGATGCATTTCATTCGTTAAGATACATTTTCTCATCGGAATTTTCCGTGCCATTGTATACACCTCTAGTCGTTTTCGATGCTTTCTGCCTCAGCATCAGATTCACTTTTAATGTCAATTTTCCAGCCCGTCAGTTTCGCAGCAAGACGTGCATTTTGACCTTTCTTACCAATCGCTAATGATAGTTGGTGATCCGGAACAACAACTACAGTTGATTTGTTTTCCTCATCTACAGTCACACTGACAACTTGAGAAGGACTTAAAGCATTTTTCACAAATACTTTAGGATCTTCATCCCATAAGACGATGTCAATTTTTTCACCGTGAAGTTCATCCACAATCGCTTCTACACGCGCACCGCGTGAACCAACACAAGACCCGACAGCATCAACATCTGGGTTCTCTGCATGGACACTAATCTTCGAACGCTCACCCGCTTCACGAGCAACACTCATAACCTCTACTGTACCATCAAAGATTTCAGGAACTTCATCTTCAAATAGTCGCTTTAATAGATTCGGATGCGTTCTAGATACGAAGATTTGTGGCCCTTTAGTCGTTTGTTCCACCTTATTAACGTAAACTTTAATACGCTCATTTGGAATATAAGACTCATTTGGCATGCGCTCAGATTCAGCTAATACCGCATCTGTCTTCCCTAGTTGAATATACACAAAGCGGTGGTCGACTCTATCGATTAAGCCAGTTAAGACTTCATCTTCTTTGTCGATAAACTCATCGTATAGAATACTGCGTTCAGCATCTCTAATACGCTGCATGACTGCTTGTCTCGCTGCCTGTGCACCAACGCGATTAAAGTCCTTAGGCGTCACGTCTTCATCAAACGGGTCGCCGACTTCATATGCTGGGTTGTATTCTCTTGCAGTTAAGAGATCAATTTCTGCTGTTGGGTCCATTACTTCTTCAACAACATCTTTTCTAGAAATCACTCTATAACTTCCAGATTCCATATTTAAATCGATCGAGACATTTTTATGGTCAGCGTAATTCTTTTTATAAGCGGTAATTAAAGCAGCTTCAATCGCATCCACTAAGACTTCCATTGGGATATTCTTTTCCTTATGGATATATTCAACCGCATTGATCAATTCTTTATTCACTCAATTTTCCTCCATTCTAAATCAGTACAGCTTTTCTAATCGTTGCAATTTTTTCACGTTCTACGGTGATGGTTTTCTTACGAGTTTTCACTTTGTATTCAATAGTCACAGACTTGTCATCGTATTCTTTTAAGACACCAGTCCACTCTTTTTCACCGTCGATTTGTTGATAAGTTTTGATATAAATACCTTTTTCTAAAGTGAGTTCTAAGTCCTCATCATCTTTAATCGGACGTTCTGCACCAGGAGACGACACATCTAAATAATAGGCCCCTTGAACGATGTCCAAGTCATCAAGTTTCGCACTGATTATTTCCGAAAATGCTGCACAATCATCGAGTGTAATACCGCCTTTTTTGTCTAGGTAAACGCGCAAGAAGAAATCAGGTCCTTCCTTTACGTAGGAAACTTCAACTAGCTTTAAATCATTTTCTTTGGCAATTGGCTCGACATGGTTATATACTTCCTGTTCAGTTCGGTTCATGTCAAAATCCCCTTTCAAAAGTAAGAGAAGAACGGTATAAACCCGCTCTTCTCCTCACGACTGATTATTTAAATCAATAATATTATATCACACGTGCTTAACGACCGCAAGAACACTAGATGTCAAAGATTGACAACTGCGCTTTGTCTGGAAGGTGATCTAAACTTCCGAGCTCTGTTAAGTAGTCGATAAGTTTTTGAGATACACCTGCTTTCTTGTTCAAGTCTTCTTTAGATATAAAGCCACCATCTTCTCTTGCCTCAACGATACGGTTCGCCACAGAACGCCCAAGTCCTGGAACAGATTCAAAAGGCGGAATTAGCGTATCACCCTCAATGATGAAGTCCGTCGCATGTGATTTGTCGACGTTGACTGGCTGCATTCTATAGCCACGTTGCGTCATTTCATTCACAAGCTCTAAGACGACTAATGTATCTTTCTCTTTTTTAGAGAGTTCTTGGAAATTTGCATTCATCTCTTTGACTCTATGCCGGATCGTATCTTTATCTTTTACGAACGTTAACAAATCAAAGTCTGATGCTCGGACTGTAAAGTACGATGCATAATAATAGAGTGGATGATGTACTTTAAAATAAGCAATACGTACTGAGTTTAATACGTAAGCTGCGGCATGGGCTTTCGGGAACATGTACTTGATTTTCTTACAAGAATCGATGTACCAGCTCTCAACGCCGTTTTCTCTCATGGCAAGTTCGTGTTCGGGAGTGAGTCCCTTACCTTTACGCACCTTCTCCATAATGTTGAAGGCTAGACTCGGTTCAAGTCCTTTATACATCAAGGTCACCATGATATCGTCACGACAACCAATTACATTAGATAAGTCGCAAATCCCTTTTCTAATGAGGTCTTGGGCATTGCCTAACCAAACATCGGTACCGTGAGATAATCCTGAAATTTGTACGAGTTCTGAGAACGTTGTCGGTCTCGTGTCCTCTAACATCTGACGCACGAACCCTGTACCAAACTCTGGTATACCTAAGGTTCCGGTCTTACATAAAATTTGATCTTGGTCCACACCGAGTGAACTCGGTGATGAAAACAGCCCCATCGTTGCCTTGTCATCAGTTGGTACTGTTGTTGGATCGATACCAGATAAGTCTTGTAGCATGCGAATCATAGTCGGATCATCGTGTCCAAGTATATCCAGTTTCAATAAGTTATTATCAATAGAGTGGAAGTCAAAGTGTGTCGTCTTCCATTCTGCTTCAATATCATCTGCAGGATATTGGATCGGCGTAAAGTCATAAATATCCATGTCATCTGGAACAACAATTATCCCACCTGGATGCTGACCTGTTGTACGTTTTACACCAGAACAGCCAATGACGAGCCGGTCAATTTCAGCAGCACGCTTATGCAGACCATTATCGTTTAAATACCCTTTAACATAACCAAAGGCCGTTTTTTCTGCAACTGTACCAATCGTTCCCGCACGGTAGACATAGTCCTCACCAAACAATTCTTTCGTATAGTTGTGCGCTTTAGGTTGATAAACACCAGAGAAGTTTAAGTCAATATCTGGAACTTTATCCCCTTTAAAGCCAAGGAAGGTTTCAAAAGGAATATCTTGGCCTTCTTTAATCAAGTCGACTTGGCAGTTTTCACACTGTTTGTCCGGTAAATCATAACCAGAAGAGACTGAACCATCTGTAAAGAACTCAGACTGCTTACATTTTGGACAAACGTAATGCGGTGGTAAAGGGTTAACCTCCGTAATCTCGGTCATAGTGGCAACTAAGCTTGAACCAACTGAACCCCTTGAACCTACGAGATAACCATCATCAAGTGAACGTTTTACAAGTTTATGTGATATTAAATAGATGACGGCAAAGCCGTTACCAATAATACTCTCAAGTTCTTTCTCTAAACGCTCGACAACAATTTCAGGCACATCTTCACCATAAAGCGCCTTAGCATTGTTGTATGACATATCTCTAATTTCTTGTTCTGCTCCTTCAATTTTAGGTGGGAAGAGATCTTTCTTAATCACTTCAACTCTATCAATTTTACTCGCGATTTTACGTGTGTTCGTCACAACGATTTCATAGGCTGTATCTTCATCTAAAAAGTCGAACAGCTCTAACATCTCATCTGTCGTTCTAAAGTGAGCATCGGGTAGGTTCCCTCTTGATAAGGGATTACCAGGATTTGATTTGACTAAAATATCACGAGAAAGCTTATCTGACTCATCTAAGTAGTGAACATTACCTGTTGCAACGACTGGTTTGTCAAGGTCCTTACCAAGCTTAATCATGTTTTCTATTATTTCTTCTAAGACCGCTTCATCTCTGACAACTTCACGGTCTAAAAGTCTCTGATAGAGTGGTTTTGGAAAGACTTCTATATAATCATAGAAATACGCTTTTTTCTTCGCTTCTTCATAAGACTTCTGCATCATAGCAGTAAAGACCTCACCGTTATCACACGCACTACCGATAAGTAAGCCCTCACGGTGCTCTTCTAGTACTTGTCTTTTAATTCTAGGTGATTTATAGAAATTATCCGTTAATGATAGGCTGACTATTTTAAAGAGGTTCTTTAAGCCAGTATTATTTTCTACAAGAATCGACACGTGAGAAGGCATAGCACGTTTATATGAATCACTATTCGATAAGCTACGGTTAATATCCTGGTGATTCGTTACACCGTAGTCTCTTTTTAGCTGTGCCATCATCTTAATAAAGATATAAGCTGTCGCTTCGGCGTCGTAAATGGCTCTATGGTGCTGAGTTAAATCTACGTTATAGTGCTTGGCTAAGATATTTAATCCATGCTTTTTCATCTTCGTATTAATTGTACGTGACAACTCTAAGGTATCAATGACACCATTTGTAGATTCACCAAAACCTTGTTTTTCATAGGCTTCATCTATAAAGCCCACATCAAAGCTCGCATTATGAGCAACAAAAATTGCATCTCCGACCCATTTTTTGAAGTCAGTAATGACTTCACTAATATCAGGGGCTCCGACAAGCATATCATCTGTGATACCTGTTAATTCTTTGATCAGTTCAGTTAATTTTTCACCTGGATTTGCAAAACGTTCAAACTTATCTACAACTTCCCCGTTTCTTACCTTAACTCCAGCAAGTTCGATAATTTGATCATATTTAGATGATAGTCCTGTTGTCTCGACGTCAAAGACCACAAAATCATGTGTGTCTAAATTATAATTCTGAGGTCTATAGGCAATTGGTGCACCGTCACCGACGAGCATGCCCTCCATGCCAAAAATCATCTTAAAGTCCTCATCACCTGCAGTTGCATTAAAGGCTTCTGGGAAGGCTTGAACATTATTATGGTCTGTAATCGCTAGAGCATCGTGTCCGAAAGATTTCGCGCGTTTGATGTATTCACTGATACTCGTCATACCATCCATTTGACTCATGGCAGAATGAAGGTGTAATTCTACGCGTTTTTCATCTCCGTAATCTTTTTTCGGTTTCTTATTGACTGCGGTAAGATTTCTAATATTTAAGACCATATCACGTGTAAATTCATCGTATTCAACACGGCCTTCAATTATCACCCAATCTCCCACTTCTAAAGCACCGAATACATCCTCATCGTTTTTACCATGGCGAGAGAACATCTTAGCCATAATAGAATCCGTATAGTCCGTTAGCTTTAATTGTAAAATTTGACGGCCACTTTTTAGCTCACGGATTTCCTTATCAAAAATATGACCTTCTATTTTGACACTGTTTTCCTCATCAAAAATGTTTTCTAATGGCCGTACTCCGTCAAATGTCTGCGGTTTACCGATTTGTTTTTGAACATCTTTTTTAGTGTCTTCTGCTTCACTCTCTTGTTCACGTCTATTAATGAATTCAGATATCAGCGCTTCTCTTTCATCATTGATTCTATTTTCTAGCGCTTCTGTACGAGTGTTTTGAAGTTCATCATCGACGGTCACTTTTACACCTTGTAGATGAATACCAAAATATTTATAGGCCGTCGTTAAGTTGCCGTTGATATGTTTGTTAAAGTGCGCTTCTTCAATACTATTCTTAACCGCAATAAAAAGGGTTTCATCTTGTAGTTTTTTTGCAGTTCCCTTTAACTGATGCTTTATATTGTCGTTTATAGTTAAACTATCTACTGCAATATCAAAATAATCTAAGACAGTCTGTTCATCAAAATCTGCCGATGACATAATCAATTCTGTTGTCGCGATATCTTTAAAAGCTGCTTTAATATTTTGATTCATGAGCTGATAGAGTGTGCTCGGAATGATTCTAGACGTTTTCAAATGAAACTGCCACTTACGAGACTGATCATCGACAACAACTTTTGTCAGTGATGCATCTTCTAAATAGTTATTCTGTTGGATATTCGCCCGCTGAAGCAAAATACTTAATTTATCTTGTCCTTCCACTTACATAACACTCCCGGTTAAAAATTCTATATACACGCCTTAGAAAAACGCGTAAATCAAGGATTTACGCGTAGTTATTGTCAGTAAGGTATGATGTTAAGTCAGCGATTTGCACTTCAGTAGATTCTTCGTCTCGTCGACCTTTTACTTCAACAACGCCATCTTTAGCGCCGCGGCCAACGACAATTCTTACTGGTAAGCCAATCAATTCAGAATCGGCAAATTTAACACCTGCACGCTCGTTACGATCATCGTAAAGTACTCTATAGTTTTTCGATAAAATGTCATAGAGCTCCGCTGCTGTGTCTACGATAGTCTGATCTTTTGTATTAGCTGTAATGATATGGATATCAAATGGTGTAATAGACTTCGGCCAGAAGATACCTTTATCGTCATGATGACTTTCTACGACAGCTGATAATACACGTGAAATACCGATGCCATAACAACCCATCAAGACTGGTGTTGAACGTCCATTCTGATCAAGGACGTTAAAGTTCATCGACTCTGAATATTTAGTGCCGAGTTTAAAGACCTGTCCAACTTCAATACCGCGCATGAATTTTGCTGGACCTGAACCATCTTCAACCATTTCCCCTTCATTAATAAAGCGGAAATCTCCTGTGCCGTCTGGAGTAAAATCACGGCCATGGTTAACGTTTAATAGATGGTAACCCGTTTCATTTGCGCCAACTGGATAGTTCTTCATCACTTCAACTTGATAATCGATGTAAACTGGAATTGTTGCATTAACTGGGCCAAGGGACCCTGGTGAAGCGTTTAATTCATGTCGAATTTCTTCATCAGTAGCCATCTCAACGATAACTGAATTAAAGAAGGCTTTCACTTTAACATCGTTGAGTTCCTGGTCCCCTCTAATGACTATCATTTTAAGACCATCATCGACCTTAACCACCATTGTCTTGGTTGTAAGTGTTAAGTCAGTCTCTAAAAGTTCTGCTAACGCTTTAACAGTTGCAATATTTGGTGTTTCTAGTTTTTCTACATCTTTTAATTCTGCTTCACTCACCGTTGTTGGTTTTGGTGATACTGCCTTTTCAATATTTGCAGCATAATCGCTCTCATCTGTATAGACAATCGTATCTTCACCAATATCGGCTAAGGCCATAAATTCGTGAGTATGACTACCTCCAATAGAACCACCATCCGCTTCAACCGCTCTATAGTTTAAATCTAAACGGTCAAAAATGCGTGAATATGCATTGTACATATCATTGTATGTTTGGTCTAATGATGCTTCATCAATATGGAATGAATAAGCATCTTTCATTATAAATTCACGTCCACGTAGGAGTCCGAATCTTGGTCTTAGCTCGTCACGGAATTTTGTCTGAATCTGAAAAAGTGTCAGTGGTAATTTCTTATAACTCTTTAACTCATCACGTACAAGATCTGTAATGACCTCTTCATGAGTCGGTCCGAGTGCAAATCCTCTACCATGACGGTCTTCTAAACGCATGAGTTCTTTACCATAAGCATCCCATCTGCCTGACTCTTCCCAGAGTTCTTGTGGATGCAGTACAGGTAAGTGGACTTCAGCACCACCAATTGCCATCATTTCCTCGCGGACGATGTCTTGGATGTTGTTTAATACTAATTGGGTAATCGGCAAGTAGGCATAAATACCTCGTGCGAGTTGTTTAATCATGCCGGATTTTAGCATCAGGCGATGACTTAAACTCTCAGCTTCTGTTGGTGTTTCCCGCATAGTTGGGATGAACATTTGTGATTGCCTCATTTAAATCCACTCCTATAAGAAAAATGTTTTAATATCATTCCAGGTGACCAGCACCATGATGATTAAGACGAATAGTACGCCGATAAGTTGTATGTTCAATTCTACCTTACGGTTTAATGGACGTCTGAAGATTCCTTCATATAAAACGAATAAAATACGTCCACCGTCTAAAGCAGGAATTGGTAATAAGTTCATTATACCTAAATTCACACTTAAGAGTGCGGTAAATCTCATTAAAACAAGTATGCCTTGTGCAGCAACTGTCTCTGTAACCTTATATATTCCAACTGGACCATTCAACATATCAAAGCTGAATGTACCCGCAAAAATAGTACCAATCATTCTTACAACAAGTTCGAAGATCAAACTCATACTCGAGACAGTTTCTTGAATCCCCCACCATATCGGAGCGATAATACCATTTTCAAAGTAAGCACCAACGCCGATAATCAGTCTTTCATTTACTGTTCCGTCAGGAAATTCTGTTGATTCAATCACAGGTTCAAGGTTTTCAGTTCTCTGTTGTCCATCTGAATCGATCAATAGTTCTTGAGATTCACCTTGGCCTTGTTGAATTAGGCTAGTCATATGAGACCAGCTTTCCACTTTTTGACCATCAATTTCTAAGATGCGGTCTCCCGATTCAAGATTAATCTCTTCAGCGGGTGTGTCTTCAACTACTTGACCAACAATCGGTTCATCACTTGCCTTACCTTGTATATAAAACAGAATTGTAAATAAGACAAAGGCAAGTAAGAAATTGAAAAGTGGTCCAGCAAATAAAGTGAGGAAACGTTGCCAGACTGACTTCGATTCAAATCGACCGGAAAGTGGTGCGATACGTTCAAGTTCTGCATCCTCAACAAAGTATGTCTCTTCGCTAAAGTAATAAGTCACTTCTTGATTGTCTGTTAGCCTGTAAGCACGAATGTACATTTCTTCTGAAATGTCGCTATCGATCACCTCAAGCTCTTCTGCAAATTGGAAATTGTGTTTATCATCTAGGAGAACATGTGTAATTTCATCTCTGTTATTTAACTTAACTTGTACTCTCATGCCTGCATTTAATGGATTGATTTCCATATCTTTTGAAGCCATTCTTACATAGCCACCAATCGGTAATAGACGAATGGTGTACTGTGTATCATTATATTTATAAGAGAAAATCTTCGGACCCATACCGATTGCGAATTCTGGACACATTATACCCGCTCTTTTTGCAAAGAACATATGACCAAATTCGTGGACGGTAACGAGGAGCCCAAAGACTACTATAAATGCTAAAATTCCAGCCACTTATGTCACCTCATATTAGTTTTATACTGAGCGTCAAGGCTTAAGATTGTCTCAAGATCTGGGTTTTGAATATTGTCATGCATCATCATGCGACGTTCAACAATTTCTTCAATTTCTAAAAAGCTAATCTGACCTTGTAAAAATTGACCAACAGCAAATTCATTCGCTGCATTCATAACAGTCGCTAGCGTCCCACCAGCCTCGAGTGCATCGTATGCGAATTTTAACATTTTAAAGCGGTGAAAATCCATTGGTTTGAAGTTCAATTGATGTAGTTCCGATAGTTTTAATGGATTGTTCTTATGTAGACGCTCTGGATGCGTGAAGGCATATTGAATCGCTGTACGCATATCTGAATTACCAAGTTGCGCAATCATACTATTATCAATAAACTCTACCATTGAATGAATGATGCTCTCCTTATGAAGTACCGTTTGGATTTTTTCTGTCGGTAAATCAAAGAGGTGCTTGGCTTCGATGACTTCAAAACCTTTGTTCATCATCGTCGCTGAATCAATGGTAATCTTTTGTCCCATAGACCAGTTTGGATGATTTAGGGCATCTTTTAAGGTGACATGCGTTAGTTCTTCACGTGTTAAATCTCTAAAAGATCCACCACTCGCAGTGATAATTAACTGTTCAACTTCTTTAATGTTCTCACCCTTTAGGCATTGAAAGAGTGCAGAATGCTCAGAATCAACGGGGATAATCGATACATTATTTTCCTTAGCACGACGCATTACAATATCGCCGGCTGCAACGAGTGTTTCCTTGTTAGCAAGCGCAATGGTTGTCTTATTGTCGATGGCTTTTAAGGTCGGCTTTAAGCCGATACTTCCCATGATAGCGGTAAGTAGTATATCACATGAGGATGACGCAACATCCAAAAGACCTTGTTCTCCATAGGTAAATTCAATGTGTGGATAATCTGATGTTAAATCTTTTACTACACTTTCGTCTTGTACAGATACCAAGTGTGGCGTGAAATCAGTTAAAATTTCTCTTAAACGATTTATATTACGCCCGATAGATATGGCCCCGAGTCTAAAGTGTTCCGGATTATTTTTTATGACATCAAGCGCTTGAGTACCAATAGACCCTGTCGCACCTAATATAGAAATTGTCTTAATCATTTTATTCACCTATTTTATGAAATAATCGGCAGAATATTCATGAGTGGTAACACGAATATAAAGCTATCAAAACGGTCTAAAATACCGCCGTGGCCAGGTAGAAAATTACCAGAGTCCTTAACATCAAAGTGACGTTTTAAGGCTGACTCAACTAAATCCCCCATCTGGCCAAATATGCTAAGAATTATTGTAAATGGAATAAGAAACCATAATGATCCTTCTAACCATCCAAAAGAAACAAAAATGATTGGAATGAGTGTGGAAATCAATGTACCACCAAGTGAGCCTTCAATAGTTTTGTTCGGGCTAATCTGTGGCCATAATTTTCTTTTACCAAATGCCTTACCGAAAAGATAAGCACCGGTGTCTGTTAACCAAACGATTAATAGCGCATATAGAATATAAAAGATACCTGCTTCTCTAGTTTCATAAAAGTACATAAAACCAATCCCTATATAGGCGACTGCTAGAACACAAAAGCCCATGTCGACAAAAGTAAATCTATTTTTAGAGACCACCGTTGTCGATAGCATAATCAGTGCGAGTCCAACAATGATTTCCAGTTGAAATTCACCGACTAAGGGAGAGAAAGATTCCTTAGGTATTAAAATCATACAGAGTCCGATTAAGGATAAGATACCTGGTAATGAAATGATATGAATGCGATTCATCTTTAATATCTCATACAGGCCAGTAATTGCCATCAGATAAACAAGAATCAACAATGGCCAATTGCCAATAATGACAATTGGGATAAATAACAACAGTGCAATAACTGCAGTTACTGTTCTAGTCCTCATTCACATCCTCCTCCTCATTCAATCCTCCAAAACGCCTTTCTCTGTTTTGGTACTGGGAAATCAGTTCATCCATTTCTTCAGTAGTAAACTCTGGCCAAAACGTATGCGAGAAAAATAATTCACTGTAAGAGGATTGCCATAATAGAAAATTACTTAAGCGATATTCCCCAGACGTTCTAATAATCATTTCTGGGTCTGGTATATCTCTTGTCATCAAATAATCGTCAATTTTTTGATTGTCAATATCATCGATAGATAAGTGCCCCTGTTCTACGTCTCTAATCATCGCTTTTAGAGCGTCTTGAATTTCGTCTCTACTGCCGTAGTTCAAGGCAAAGATTAGATTCAATCCTGTGTTATTCTCAGTCTTATCTATTGCGGTTTGTACTGCCTTCTTCGTATGTATAGGTAAAGCATTAAAATCACCAATTGTTGTGACCTTAACGTTTTTCTCCATGAGCTCAGGTAAAAACGTACCTAAAAAGTCAGTCGGCAACTTTAACAGGTATTTCACTTCACTCTTTGGTCGTGTCCAATTCTCTGTTGAAAAGGCATATAGTGTTAAGTACTTTATGTTGATGTTAGCTGCGTGCCGGACGATGCGTTTAACATTTTGCATCCCTTCATAATGCCCTTTAATTCTAGGCATTCCCATACGCTTCGCATATCTGCCATTACCATCCATAATCATAGCGATATGTTCAGGTAGTGGTCTATTTGTCTCTGCTTTAATTTTTTCGGAATTAAACATGACGATCCTCCGTGCTGTATATGTTGCTTTGTACATTTTTATATACTTATCAATTATTTAATTTTAACATAGTTAATCAATAAAAAAACAGGTAAGTCCCCTTACCTGTTTGAAAGTTAAACTGCTAAGATATCTTTCTCTTTATCGTCACATAACGAATCTACTTTAGCGATAAACTTATCAGTGAGTTTTTGAACATCGTCTGTGTAATTACGTAATTCGTCTTCAGAAATATCGCCTGCTTTTTCAGCTGCTTTTAATTCATCATTAGAATCACGACGTACATTACGGATGGCAACTTTTGCATTTTCGCCTTCTTTACGTGCATCTTTAACAAACTCTTTACGACGCTCTTCTGTAAGCTGAGGCACAGTAATTCTGATTAATGTCCCGTCGCTTGTTGGGTTAACACCAAGGTCTGCAATTTGTATTGCTTTTAAGACATCATCTACTGAACTTTTGTCATAAGGTTGAACAACTAGCATACGTGCTTCAGGCACTGAAATACTTGCTAATTGGTTGATTGGTGTTGGTGCACCGTAGTAATCCACAGATACTCTGTCAAGCATGCTTGAGTTTGCAGCTCCTGTTCTAATGCCAGCAAGTTCTCTTTGTAGGTTATCAATAGACTTGTCCATTTTTTCTTCTGTCGTTTTTAACACAGCTTCACTCATTATAATATCTTCTCCTATTACTTTGTAATTGTTGTACCGATCGTTTCTCCTGATACAGCACGTTTGATATTACCGTCTTCTGTAATTGAAAATACCACAAGCGGAATGTTGTTGTCCATACAGAACGATGATGCAGTGGAATCCATCACCTGTAAATTATTTTGTAGCATCTCCATATACGTTAGTTTCTCGTATTTAACTGCATCACTATTTGTTTTAGGATCTGCAGAATACACGCCATCAACGTTATTTTTACCCATTAGGATAACATCAGCTTCTACTTCTGCTGCTCTAAGTGCAGCTGTAGTATCTGTAGAGAAGTATGGATTACCAATACCAGCCGCAAAGATAACAATGCGACCCTTTTCTAAGTGACGTATCGCACGTCTTCTAATATAAGGTTCCGCGACTTGTTTCATTTCGATAGAAGTCAGCACACGTGTTTCATGACCGAGCTGTTCTAGACTATCTTGTAGTGCTAAAGAATTCATTACAGTTGCAAGCATGCCCATGTAGTCAGCAGTCCCACGGTCCATACCTAAATCGCTACCGATTTTACCTCGCCAAATATTGCCACCGCCGACGATGATTGCCATTTCTACACCGAGTTTTTGTGCTTCTGAAACTTGCTCTGCAATATTTTTAATGACAACAGGGTTGATACCAAAGCCGTCATCACCAGCAAGTGCCTCACCACTTAACTTTAAAACGATACGATTGAATCTAGAAGTTTCAGCCATGTATTTCAATCCTTTTCCTTAAATTTTCAACTTAGAAAAAAAGACACCGAAGTGTCTTTTAAAAAAGCTTATTTTTTAACCTGACCAAGTACTTCGTCAGCAAAGTTTTCTTCACGTTTCTCCATACCTTCACCGAGTTCATAGCGAACGAAAGTACGTAGTGACGCTTTTTGTGCATCTAAGTACTGTTGTACTGTTTGGTCTGAATCTTTAACAAATGGTTGGTCTACTAAGCAAATCTCTTCAAGATATTTGCGGATACGACCTTCAACCATTTTGTCAACGATATTTTCAGGTTTACCTTCATTTAAGGCTTGTTGACGCAATACTTCACGTTCGTGATCAAGCTCAGATTGGTTAACTTGGTCGCGTGAAACATATTTAGGGTTTAATGCAGCTGCGTGCATTGCAACATCTTTAGCTACATCTTCACTTGTTGTACCTTCAACAACTGTAAGTACACCAATGCGTCCACCCATGTGCATGTACTGACCAAAAGCATCATCATCAGTTTTTGACTCAACTGCAAAACGTCTGATGCTTAATTTTTCACCGATAGTTGCAACAGCATTGTTCATTACAGAAGTTACTGACTCACCATCGATTTCAGAGTTATATAATTCTTCAACATCTGCAGGTTTAGTTGCTAGGATGTGAGAAGCAATCTTTTTAACTAGTTCTTGGAAGCTTTCGTTTCTCGCAACGAAATCTGTTTCAGAGTTAACTTCAACGATTACAGCATCGTTACCTTCAGAAGTGATGTAAACAGCACCTTCTGCAGCAATACGATCTGCTTTTTTAGCAGCTTTAGCAATACCATTTTCACGTAGGTAGTCTACTGCTTTGTCGATGTCACCATCTGTTTCCATGAGCGCTTTTTTACAATCCATCATACCTGCGCCAGTTTTTTCACGTAGTTCTTTAACTAATTTTGCTGAAATAGCCATGTTCTCAGTCCTCCATAACTTTGTTTTAAAAAAAGGTGATAAGTTTTGACGCTTATCACCAAGATTGTTCTTACTTATTACTCGTTATCTTCTGAAGTCTCAGCTGAAGCTTCTTCTTCTGTTAAGTCGATATTTTGTTCCTCTGCAACTTCTTCATCAGAAATTCCGCGTTGACCTTCTAAAACAGCGTCAGCCATCTTACTAGTCATTAATCTTACAGCACGGATTGCATCGTCGTTTGCTGGGATTACGTAGTCAACCTCATCTGGGTCACAGTTTGTATCTACCATTGCAACGATAGGAATGTTTAATTTTTTCGCTTCAGCGATTGCATTACGTTCTTTACGTGGGTCAACGATGAAGATTGCACTTGGCATTTTCTTCATGTCACGAATTCCGCCTAGGAATTTGTTTAAACGTGCATACTCTTTACGAAGTTCAACGACTTCTTTTTTAGGAAGTACGTCAAATGTACCGTCAGCTTCCATTTTTTCGATTTCAGAAATTCTCTTGATACGTTTACTGATTGTTTGATAGTTCGTTAAGATTCCACCTAACCAACGTTGGTTAACGTAAAGTTGGCCAGCGCGTTCAGCTTCCTCTTTAATAGCGTCTTGAGCCTGTTTTTTAGTTCCTACAAACAGGATTTGTCCGCCTTCTTCAGATACAGATTTTACGAAATCGTAAGCTTCTGCAACTTTCTTAACTGTTTTTTGTAAGTCGATAATGTAGATACCGTTACGTTCCGTAAAGATGTATTTAGACATCTTAGGGTTCCAACGGCGAGTTTGGTGTCCGAAATGTACACCTGCTTCAAGCAATTGTTTCATAGTAATTACTGCCATGATTTGTTTCCTCCTAAATGGTTTATACCTCCAACTTTGCGCTACGTGACCACCTAAAAAGGCACCGGTCAAGCCCCTACAAAGTTGTGCGTATTTGGTCTAATGACCGTTTTATATAATATCATATTTCTAAAAGTCGTGCAAGCTTAGCTTTCTTTTCTTAATTCAGGTAGGAAGTCTTCCTTTTTAACTTTAATAAATGTACCCTTCATACCAAGTGAACGTGATTCGATCACACCTGCACTTTCTAACTTACGAAGTGCATTAACGATTACAGAACGCGTAATGCCCACTCTATCTGCAATCTTAGAAGCGACGAGTAAGCCCTCATCCGCATCTAGCTCATCAAAGATGTGCTCAATTGCTTCTCTTTCTGAGTAAGATAATGAACGGATTGCCATAGAGATGCTTGCCTTATCACGGGCTTTTTGTTCAATCTCATCGTTTTTCTCTCGGAGAATTTCCATACCAACAACAGTCGCTGTATATTCTGCTAACACTAAGTCATCTTCAGAAAACTCTGTTTCACTACGTCCTAATACTAGAGTTCCTAAGCGATTACCCCCACCGTATATCGGTACGATGCATGTTTCTGAATCTTGGTAGGAATCTTCTGTCGGGAAAATTGTTAACTCATCTTCAAAAGCAATATTTTCACGTGTTTCTGTTAAACGCATAATTTGGCTGACATAGTACTCAGGGAACTGTCTGTTTTCTAACATCTCAACGATACGTTCATTATCTATTGCTTCCACTTGGCCTACACCAAGTAACTTACCTCTCTTTGATACGACAAAGGCATTACATTCTAGAGTACGGCTGACTTTGTCTGCAACCTCTTCGAAATCTACCTTAATACTCGAACTGCTTTGAATTAAAGTATTAATCTCACGTGTTTTTTGTAATAAACTGACCATTTCATTCACTCCTATTAGTTATAATATAAATTCGCTTAAGTTTTTATCAGTTGATATATGCGATAACTTAGATTCAACATACTGCTTAGTTATTTCAACTTGTGCCCCTTTGATATCACTTGCTTCAAATAGCAATTCTTCAAGCAGGGTTTCTAAAATTGTATGCAAGCGTCTCGCACCAATATCATCATTTGATGTGTTCACATTATAGGCAATCTCAGCTAAGGTTCTTACTGCTTCATCAGTGAATGTGACTGTCACATCCTCAGTTTGTAGTAAGGCTTGATACTGTTCTAAGAGAGAGTTTTTCGGTTCTCTTAAGATTTTTTCAAAGTCATCAACTGACAACTTGTTCAGCTCAACCCTTAGTGGGAAACGCCCTTGTAATTCTGGAATTAAGTCACTTGGTTTAGCAACATGGAAAGCACCTGCACCGATGAACAAAATGTAATCCGTTCTAATCGTACCGTATTTCGTTTGGACTTGTGATCCTTCGACGATCGGTAAAATATCTCTTTGTACACCTTCACGAGAAACGTCACCCGAGTTTTGACTACCTTTAGCGATCTTATCTATTTCATCGATAAAAATAATACCCGTTGTTTCAGCTAATTCGATTGCCTCATCATTTACATTTTCACCATCGATTAACTTCTCAGCTTCTTCGTCTTTTAAATACTGACGTGCTTTTTTAACTGTCATTGTACGCTTTTGTTTTTTCTTAGGCATCAGGTTTTGTAACATGTCCCCCATACCGTTATTATCCATTCCTGGCATCATCATACCAAGTTGGTTGGATTCTTCAGTCACTTCGATCGTAACCTTTTCATCTTCTAACTGACCAGCTTCAAGCTGGCTTTTGATATCTCTTCTCTTTGTTCTAACACTATCATCGACTTCTTCAATCTCTTCATCTTGATTGGATTGATTCATCAACATTTCGAAAGGGTTATTAGAAGCAGGCTTTTTAATTTTTTTACCTGGAGCTAATAGCCCAACAAGTCTTTCATTCGCAAGGTTCAAAGCATCGTCCTCGACTTCATTTTTCTTCTGTTCTTTAATCATTCTGACAGATGCTTCGACTAAATCTCTGACCATGGACTCAACATCTCGTCCAACATAGCCGACCTCAGTATACTTAGTTGCTTCAACTTTTGTATAAGGACTGCCAGTAATTTTTGCAATCCGTCTAGCAATTTCCGTCTTACCGACACCTGTCGGTCCTATCATTAGAATATTTTTAGGAATAACTTCTTCTTGTAGCTCATCATCTAAAAGCATACGTCTATAGCGGTTACGCATAGCGATTGCAACTTTTCTTTTTGCTTCACTTTGTCCGACAATACTCTCGTCGAGACGACTAGTGATTTCTTTTGGAGAAAGATTTCTGTTAGACATACATCTCACCTTTATATTTAGTCAATTGTTTCTACTATTATATTGCCATTTGTAAAGACACAAATCTCACTTGCCAGTTCCAAGCTTTCTTTGGCAATTGTTTTAGCATCTAGATGATCCCCGTATTTCACAAGCGCACGTCCAGCAGCAAGTGCATAGTTACCGCCAGAACCAATGGCCAATATACCATCATCTGGTTCGATGACCTCTCCTGTACCAGAGACTAGGAGAAGATTATCCTTATCCATCACAATGAGCATCGCTTCAAGTTGTCGCAGCATCTTATCCCCTCGCCAATCCTTAGCAAGTTCTACAGCAGCACGAGTTAAATTCCCATTATATTCATAGAGGTTCGCTTCAAATTTTTCAGATAGTGTAAACGCGTCGGCCACACTACCCGCAAATCCTGCAGCGACCTTGCCGTTGAATAGGCGTCTGACTTTCTTAGCTGTATGTTTCATAACAACCTGATTACCAAGCGTTACCTGACCGTCTCCAGCCATGGCGACTTGGCCCTTGTGTTTTAATGCAAATATCGTTGTCATCTTGTCACCTCTTCTTATTGCCCGGATGGGCATTTAAATATGTCGCTTTTATTTGTTCTGTCGTCACATGGGTATAGCGCTGAGTTGTCGATAAAGACTCATGACCTAAGAGGTCTTGTACAGCACGTAAATCTGCACCGTTATTTAATAGATGGGTTGCAAATGTGTGCCTGAAGGTGTGTGGGTGTACATCTAGATGTAAGGCACTTCTCTTAACAACCATATCAATAATGTGTCTTAAGCCACGTACAGTTAACTGACCTTGACGTTGGTTGATCCATATTGTATCGATTCCTTTAATGGGTGTAGAAAATTCATCAAGGTAGTCTTTAAGACTTTCACGTGTACTGTTGTTAAAAGGAACAACACGCCACTTTCGACCTTTCCCTAATACCTTGAGTGCTTGAGCAGTAAAATCAATGTCACTCAATTTTATGTTAATTAGCTCACTTGCCCTAATGCCCGTCGCATATAAGAGTTCGATGATTGCACGGTCTCTCAGATACATTTTGTGACCAGTGTCCATCGAGTCAAAAAGAGCATTAATCTCATTATCATACATAAAATCAGGTAACTGACTTTCTTTTTTAGGAAATGGTAAGTTAGAAAATGGGTTAATTTCAACAGCATCTCTATCTAATAAATAATTATAGTAGCTTCTAAGTGACGATATCTTTCTAGATACTGTCGCTTTTTTTAAGCCCCGGTCATATAGACTAGACAAATAGCTTCTAGCATCATCATATTTAAATTCTTTAACAGATAAATTCTCAGTCCATAAAAAAGTTATGAATTCATGAATATCATGATCATAACTTTTAATAGAATGGGGTGAAAAATTACGTTGAAATTCTAACATCTTAAGAAAATCTTTGACGTAAATAATAACCACCTCTATCTTTGTCTGAATTTTATCATAATTAAGAAAATATATCCAAATTATATGTCAGATGATTCGTTCCCATTAATTCCATTAGTAATTCTAAACCATTTGAATATAAATTGCACGAAATTGTACAAATATTTATAATTCAGCCACAAAGTAAAACAGTTCTAATTATTCAATTAAAAAAACCGTGATTCTATTAAGAATCACGGTAATCAATTAACTTGCATCTTCTGTGTAATCACAGTTGGTACATTTAACCTGTGCCTTCTGTCCTTTTTTCTTTTCAACTAAGTAGTGTTCGCACTTCGGACAGTTCCTGCCAATTGGGCGATCCCAAGAGACGAAATCACAATCAGGATATTTGTCACAACCGTAAAAGATTCGACCACGCTTAGATTTTCTTTCAACCACGTCGCCTTCCTTACATGTTGGGCAAGTCACACCAATCGATTTAACGATGGCTTTTGTATTGCGACATTCTGGGAAATTAGAGCATGCCATAAACTTACCATAACGGCCCATCTTGTATACCATTGGTGAACCACATTTTTCACAATCTTCACCAACGGGTTCGTCCTTGATTTCAATTTTCTCCATCTCTTCTTCTGCGCGTTCAACCTGAGGCTCGAAGCCTTTATAGAACTCATCGATGACTTGACGCCACTCTTTTTCGCCTTCTGCTACAGCATCTAGACTATCTTCCATATTTCGTGTAAAGGCAACATCGATAATATCAGGGAAGTATTCAACAACTTGCTCGTTGACAATTTCTCCAATTTCCGTAGGGATAAATCGCTTCTGATCCATTCTTACATAGTTACGCTTTTGAATCGTATCAATTGTCGGGGCATACGTTGATGGTCTACCAATACCTGACTCTTCTAAAGTCTTAACTAACCTCGCTTCTGTATATCTTGGTGGTGGTTGAGTAAAGTGCTGAGAAGGTTCAATTTTTTCTTCTGTTACCGTTTCACCCTCTTTTAATTCTGGTAAACGGTTATTTAAATCATCTTCAGCATCATCGGTGCCTTCAATATAAATTGTCATGAAACCTTTAAATTTAATTGTTTGTCCGGTACTTCTAAACAGCACACCATTATTACTCAAATCAACTTTTACCGTATCGAGCACTGCTGGTGCCATTTGACTCGCAATAAAACGATCCCAAATCAGTTTATATAGACGGTGTTGGTCACGGCTTAAATATTGCTTCATATTTTCAGGTGTACGATTAGCAGATGTTGGTCTCACGGCTTCGTGTGCATCTTGGGCTGCTTTTTTTTCCTTTTGCACGCCTGTATATTCTTTACCATAAGTATCATTAATAAGTTGGTAAGCTTCTGCTTTAGCTGAATCTGAGATACGTGTTGAGTCAGTTCTCATATAAGTAATCAGACCCACTGTACCTTCTTTTTTAATATCGATACCTTCATATAATTGCTGGGCGAGCATCATGGTCTTACGTGCCTTAAAGTTCAACTTACGTGCTGCTTCTTGTTGTAGAGAAGAAGTTGTGAATGGTTGTGCTGGGTAACGTTTCTTTTCTTTCTTCTCTACTTTTTCGATTAAATAATCCTTACCACTAAGCTCTTTTAATACGTTATCAACATCGGCTTTAGTTTTTAATTTCGTTTTTTCCTTATCTCTCTTTAACTTGTTAAACTTACCAGTAAACTTCGAACGCCCTGTCTTAAAGGTGCCTTCGATCGTCCAGTATTCTTCTGGAACAAAGTTTCTGATTTCATTTTCACGGTCGATAATTAGCTTAAGTGCGACTGATTGAACACGTCCTGCAGACAAACCTTTCTTAACTTTTTTCCATAGGACTGGAGAAATGTTATACCCTACCAGTCTATCTAAAATGCGTCTAGCCTGCTGGGCATCGACCAATTGCATATCTATTTCATTCGGGCTTTTAAAACTTTCTTTAACCGCATCTTTAGTAATCTCATTGAAGACGACTCGGTAATAATCATTATTATCACCAAGGGCATGACTGAGATGCCATGCGATTGCTTCTCCTTCTCTGTCGGGGTCACTTGCGAGAAATACTTTCTTCGCTTTTTTAGCTTCTTTCTTTAAATCTTTTAGTAAGGGGCCCTTACCTCGTATAGTTATATATTTTGGTTCATAGTTATTTTCTGTGTCGATTCCAGTTTGACTACGTGGTAAATCTCTCACGTGTCCCATAGATGCGACAACTTTATATCGTTTACCGAGGTACTTTTCAATCGTTTTTGCTTTCGCGGGTGATTCCACGATCACTAAATTGTCTGCCACACTCACGACCTCCATTCGTTATTATCCACTCAAGTCCAAATGATACACAGATAAATTTTACTTTGTCAATTAAAATAATTCTAATCACGTTCTATAAGTGACAATTTAATTGTAATCTAAAAGTATATCATCAGCACTCAAAACAAGCATTGCACCGTCTTTTATTCTCAAATTTGTACCTCTTGAAAAGTCAGAGGTAATATTTCCTGGTAGGCAATAGCCATTTCTATTTTCATCTAATGCCATCTCTAAAGTTATCAAACTTCCACTTTTCTCTTCAGCTTCCGTCACTAAAACACCCTTAGCACAACCTGCAATAATTCTATTTCTAGCTATAAATCTCCATTTTTCAATCTTTGTACCTGGTGGATATTCACTGATTGTTAAATGTTCCTTTTCCATCAGAGCACGTACTTTTTCAGTTGTTTTAGGGTAATGAATATCATGGCCAAATGCAAGCACGCCAATAGTCTTTAAATCATTCTTGATTGCGATACTGTGTGCCATTTCATCAGCTCCATATGCCAGACCTGAAATAATTGTAATATCCTTTAGTTTTGGAAGAATATCTAGTAGAGCATTTTTCGTATAAAGCGTCGCCTTTCTACTCCCTACTACCCCTAACATATCTGTTTGTAACAAATTGATGTTACCTCTGTAATATATAATGTAAGGAAAATCATAAATTTCTTTTAGGAGTTGTGGATATTTCCTATGTTTATAGGTCATGAAATTCACATTGAATGACTGTAGTTTACCTAATATTTCCTCACGATTTAAAGATTTTGCATAGGCTAATTTTTTACTTAAATCAGGCTTAATATATTCATGGTTTGTTATGGATAAAAATTCTTTTGCAGTCACCCCAGCGTACGATAAAAGTAATAGATCCACATGTTTCCTCCTGACAAATATTATCCCCTATATTATAGTAGAAAATTGTCTCATTTTACTTTTCAATTTACTGACAAACACTACCATAAAAATACAAAAAAGAGCGGTAATCCATGATGATTACCGCTCTTTTAAATCACTTAACTGATTTATATTTCATTTATTTTACTGTTAGACATTTTTCGTATAAACCGTCTTCTTTCTTGATACGGTTGATTAATGTTTCACCAATTTCAGATGGTGTATCAGCAGTTTCAATTCCACATTCGTTCATGATGCGGATTTTTTCATCTGCTGTACCTTTACCGCCAGAAATAATCGCACCAGCGTGGCCCATACGTTTTCCTGGAGGGGCAGTTTGACCACCGATGAATCCAACAACAGGTTTAGTCATGTTGTCACGAACCCATTCAGCAGCTTCTTCTTCTGCAGTACCACCGATTTCACCGATCATAACGACAGCGTATGTTTCTGGATCTTCATTGAACGCTTTAAGTACGTCGATGAAGTTAGTACCGTTAACAGGGTCCCCACCAATACCGACAGCCGTTGTTTGACCAACGCCTTCTTCAGATAACTGATGAACCGCTTCATATGTTAATGTACCAGAACGTGAAACTACACCAACATGTCCTTTTTTGTGAATATAACCAGGCATGATACCAATCTTAGTTTCATCAGCAGTGATGACACCTGGACAGTTTGGTCCGATTAAACGTGTATTCTTATCTTCTAAATAACGGACAACTTTAACCATGTCTAAAACAGGAATGTGCTCAGTGATACAAATCACTAATTCAATTTCTGAATCCGCAGCTTCCATAATAGAGTCTGCAGCAAATGGAGCTGGTACGTATACTACAGAAACTGTTGCGCCAGTTTCTTTTTTAGCTTCTTCTACTGTGTTAAATACAGGTACACCTTCAACTTCTTGTCCACCTTTACCAGGTGTAACACCAGCAACGATTTGAGTACCATACTCTAACATTTGCTTAGTGTGGAAGAGTGCTGTTGAACCAGTAATACCTTGAACAATTACTTTCGTATTTTTATCAACAAATACAGCCACAATATATTCCTCCGTTATTATTTATTTTCGTTAACAGCAGCGATAATCTTTTCTGCACCTTCAGCCATAGTACTAGCTGGAGTAATTGCAAGACCAGATTCTGCTAGAATTTTCTTACCTTCTTCAACATTCGTACCTTCTAAGCGTACGACTAAAGGAATTTCTAGACCAACGTTGTTTACAGCTTCTACAACACCTTGTGCAATTACGTCACAACGCATGATTCCTCCAAAGATGTTTACAAAGATTCCTTCAACTGATTTGTCACTTAAGATAAGTTTGAATGCTTCAGTAACTTTCTCAGCAGTCGCGCCGCCCCCTACGTCAAGGAAGTTGGCTGGTTTACCACCGAAGTGGTTGATTGTATCCATAGTTGCCATCGCAAGACCTGCACCATTTACCATGCAACCTATATTACCATCAAGTGCGATGTAAGCAAGGTCGTGTTTTGATGCTTCAATTTCTTTTTCATCTTCCTCGTCGAAGTCACGTAATTCAACAACATCTTTGTGTCTGAATAGTGAGTTCGCGTCGAAGTTTACTTTAGCATCAAGCGCGATTACTTCACCATCACCTGTAGTTACAAGTGGGTTAATTTCCATAATTGATGCGTCTTTACTGATGAACACATCGTAGAGTGAAAGCATTAATTTAGCAGCTTTGTTTACTGAACCTGTTGGAATATTGATATTAAAAGCGAGTCTCTTCGCTTGGAATGGTAGTAATCCAACTGCAGGATCTATAACTTCTTTGAAAATCTTTTCAGGAGTTTTTTCTGCAACTTCTTCGATTTCCGTTCCGCCTTCTTCAGAACCCATTAATGTAACGCGGTTCGTCGCGCGGTCGATAACGAAACCTAAGTAGTATTCGCTGTCGATATCGCAACCTTCTTCAATAAGAAGACGCTTGATTTCAGTACCATCTGGACCGTTTTGATGAGTCACTAATACTTTACCAAGTAGTTCCTCAGCATATGCTTTAACCTCATCTAACGATTTAGCGATTTTTACACCGCCAGCTTTGCCACGGCCACCTGCGTGGATTTGAGCTTTTACTACATAGACATCTGAATCAAGTGTTTTTGCAACTTCAACTGCTTCATCAGGTGTAAGTGCAACGCCGCCATCAGGCACGTTTACACCCATAGAGCGAAAAATTTCTTTTCCTTGATACTCATGGATATTCATGGTTTTCCTCCTAAGACTTTTTAATAAAGCTTACATTCTCAATTATAAGAAAATTGATGTAGATTGTAAACTTTCAAATCCTTCTCCTTATTATTTTATATGTAATAAGTTACTCAAAAACGAAATAGCTTAAAAATGGCTCTTAATCGGTTCAAAAGAACGTCTATGAATACTACATGCTCCATAATTTTTCAGCCCTTCGAGATGGTCTTTCGTCCCGTATCCCATATTCTTTTCAAAGGCGTAATCAGGATATCTTTTTGCATGCTGAATCATCATTTCATCACGCGTCGTTTTAGCAATAATAGAAGCTGCTGCAATAGAATTAGAAATCGCATCCCCTTTAATGAGTGATGTTTGTTCAATACCATTATCCAGGGTCATCGCATCGATGAGAAGATGCTCTGGGGTGTGTTTCAAATTTTTTACAGCCCTGTCCATTGCGAGTTTGGTCGCTTCGTAAATGTTGAACGTATCAATCTCCTCAACAGTTGCTACACCGATACCATAGTCCGCATATTTCATAATCTCTTCACGTAGCGCTGCACGTTTTTTTGCTGGGATTTTCTTTGAATCATCAAGGCCTAAGAAATCATGTTCTAAAGGGAGAATCACTGCTGCTGCAACAACCTCCCCTGCAAGTGGACCTCGCCCCGCTTCATCAATGCCTGCAATGATCTTGCCGTAGTGCTGGTTTTCGTATCGCATCATTTCTTTATACTTTTCAATTAATTCGACTTCTTTTTGAAGTGTGCGAGCCCTTGATTTAAGCGCGTTTTGAACCCCTTTTCTTTCATCTAAATGAAATTCAGAGGCCGCTAAATCGTCCAGGGTTTTTATCTTGTTGAGGGCTAATTTTATATCTGAAATCTTCATTAGATTAGTTATCCTCCGGGAAGTCGAACGTCATGAGGTCAATCTTAGCGTCTCTGGTATCGTAAATGACACGTTCTGTGACGCGCTCATAGTCGATTTCGTTTCCGCTCATTTTGAAACCGCGAGACTGTCCGATAGCATCGAAAATTTCGACGATTTCTGAGTCTTCGTCTATATTGATATTATAAAATTTGTTCAGAGCCTTTAGATGGTGTGCTTGCATAAATTTTAAGGCGAAGATTGCCACTTCATCTAGGTTAACCACATTGTCTTTGATCGCACCTGTAAGTGATAATTTTAAGCCTACCGTCTCATCTTCAAACTTTGGCCAAAGTACGCCTGGGGTATCTAAGAGTTCCATCTTACCTCCAGCTTTGATCCATTGTTGAGCCTTTGTCACACCTGGTGTATTTCCTGTTTTCGCAACTTTTTTCTTTGCAATATTGTTGATAATCGTTGACTTTCCAACATTCGGGATCCCGACGATCATTGCACGAATGGCGCGTGGATTGATGCCCTTACGTTCCATTCTCTCAAAAATTTCTTTAGTCGCTTCTACGACGACACCTTCAATTTTCTTTAAAATATTAGGCTCCTTACCATTTATTGCAACAGGATAAAGTCCCTCTGCCTTATAGTGATTCATCCAGCGGTCTGTTTCACTTTGACTCGCCATATCTTTCTTATTTAAAATAATGACTCTCGGCTTTTCACCAATAACTTGGTCCAGCATCGGGTTTTGTGATGCATATGGAATCCTCGCATCTAAAATTTCGATGACAACATCTACTTTTTTTAAACTTTCCTCGATTTGCCTACGTGCTTTTGCCATATGTCCAGGGAACCAATTAATCGACATACTTTTCCCTCCGTTTTCTTCATTTCATGTCCTTTATTTTATCATTTTTTTAGCTTACGCGCCTTGATTGATTGGGCGCTCGAGAGTATTTCCGTTTGTGCGCCAACGGCGCTCTCTCATTGGCGTGTATTTCTGTTTGCGCGCCAACGGCGCTCTCTCATTGGCGCGTATTTCCATTTGCGCGCCAACGGCGCTCTCTCATTGGCGCGTATTTCCATTTGCGCGCCAACAGCGTCTGCTCATTGGCGCGTATTTCTGTTTGCGCGCCAACGGTGCTCTCTCATTGGCGCACATCGTAGATCACCTAATCTATTCTATCCTTATATCGTATATTTCTAGGTTGTTTCGACATCGCATCTTCGAAATCGTAGTATTTAAATTTATAACTCGTCGATTTATAAATTCCCTCTCGATCACAATACTTAGCCAACAATCTTTGAACAGAACGCTTGCTGAACTTATAATTTGTAAATTCCATCATACGATTTGTTGTCATCGGCAATTTTCCGAACAAGTATTTATAGTCACTAATTGCACGGACAAAATGAGTTTCTTTGGTTTCATATGAGCCACAGGATGAACACCTAAAATGAAATCGCTCAGAATCGACCTCAAACCCGGCGCATTCACTACAGTAGATACCGTGACGGACGTCATCAAAGTCGACTGCTGATTTGAAGTAGGGATTGACAACGATATGTTCAGTAATCACTTCACAAATTTCCCGAGCGAAATTTCCGCTAAAACTGTTCTTAAAACGAGCTAAGTATCGTCTCAAATTACTTCTAATTATAATATTTTGTTTCAAGGACTCATCGGCAATAATTAAAGTACATTCTTCATTAGGAAATATTAACTTGCCACTGACTTTAAATTGTAAATCGGACGATAAAGATAATCGTCTCATCTTACCAATAGCACGACGCAGCTGTGCGAATGGATCGTCGGGTAACTCAAAATTTCCTTTTGCCCAGCTGTCATCACTTACGGTATAAGTCCCGCTAAAGTTTTTAATTTCGTTGACGACGACACCTTCTTCGGTAACGATTAAACTATCGTACTGAGTGGTGCTGTCTTCAATGTTCAAATAGACATCTCTATAAATATATGAATTATCATGACCAACTTCATTAAAGATATTGTCATAGATACATTCACCTTCATAACCTCTCCGAAGATTTTCTAACTGATTGTGGTTTTTATCATCTAATTTTGAGCGGCTAAACATAGCTTCCATGTGCAAAAGTTCAGAGGGACGATGACGTTCTGTTATGAACAATACTTAACCTCCATTTTTCATTTACATATCATTTATACAACATTATTTAACGTTTGACCATATGTATTAGAGGCATTTCCTCTTTCGCTTAAAAACAGAAATTTTCCCAACAAAAAAACCAAACCTCGGCTGAGGTTTGGTTTTCTTAAAGCATTATTAGCGGATTTCTCTAATACGTGCAGCTTTACCACGTAGGTTACGTAGGTAGTAAAGTTTAGCACGACGAACGCGTCCGCGACGTGAAACTTCGATTTTTTCGATTTTTGGCGTGTGAATTGGGAATGTACGCTCAACACCAACACCGTAAGATACTTTACGGACTGTGAATGTTTCTGAGATTCCACCACCGCGGCGTTTGATTACAACACCTTCGAATAGCTGGATTCTTTCGCGATCTCCCTCAACGATACGTACGTGAACTTTTACAGTGTCTCCTGGTTTGAAATCAGGAATATCAGTTTTTAACTGATCTTTGACAATAGAATTTAATAATTCTTGTGACATATTATATCTTCTCCATTCTTCCAGTTATCTTGCCGACGAACTTTGGCAGCGGATGACTGTGATATTTACGTGTATTTACACTCGTATTATATTACCATACAAGCGGTGACCATTCAATCACTTTTAGAAATAAAATTAACTTTTTACTCCCCTAGTAAATCAGGGCGTCTTTCTCTCGTGCGTTTTAAACTTTCAGCTTGTCGCCACTCTTCAATCAACTTGTGATTACCGCTTAATAGAACATCGGGTACCTTCATACCGCGGTACTCTCTAGGTCTAGTGTAATGCGGATGTTCAAGCATTCCTGTAGAGAACGAATCTTCTTGATGACTTTTTTCATTACTTAATACATCTGGAATTAGACGTACGATTGCATCTGTCATCGTCATAGAAGCAAGTTCGCCTCCGGTTAATACGTAGTCACCGATTGACACTTCGTCTGTAACAAGTGAGCGTATGCGTTCATCATAGCCTTCGTAATGGCCATTGATGAAAACAATATTCTCTTCATGAGCCAGCTCTTCCGCTAATTTTTGATCAAAGGGTTTACCTTGAGGACACATTAAAATCACGCGCTTGTTTTCTAACTCTAAACTGTCCATGGCATTGAAGACAGGCTCTGGTTTTAAAACCATACCTGCACCACCGCCGTACGGATAATCATCGACTTTGTTATGTTTATCATTTGAGAAATCTCTAAAGTTAATGAGGTGATAATTCACAATGCCTTTGTCCTCAGCACGTTTTAAAATAGATGTTCCTAGGACCCCTTGGTACATTTCAGGAAACAAGGTTAAATAATAAATATCCATTAGTCTAACAATCCTTCAAGTGGTGTAATTTCAATAATACCTTTATCGAGGTCTACTGTCTGAACAACTTGCTCGATATAAGGAATCAAATATTCCTTATCGCCCTCTATCACCCAAACATCATTTGCTCCAGTGAACATGACATCTTTAACCGTCCCAAGCGTCTGATTATCATCCAAGTTAATGACCTTTAATCCGATGATATCTTTTACGTGGAACTCGTGTTCGTCTAGTGTTAAGTCATCTGCATTTTCATCGATAAAAACTGTTTCACCCTTTAAGTGCAGAATATCATTCATATTACTCACACCTTCAAAGGTTAGTAAGTGAAAATTTTTATGTTTACGGTAAGATTTTATTGTGTAGGTCTCACCTTTAATCTCAACTGTTTCACCGCTTATGAAACGGTCTTCTAAGAAGTCAGAATCACTCATGATTTTAACTTCACCTTTAACGCCGTGAAAATTGACTAATTTACCAATTTTAATGCTCAAGATATACACCTCTTAGTAAAAAATAAAAGACACACTAGAAAAGTGTGTCTCTTAATGCAAATCAACAAACACTTTCTTTGATGCATCTCTTTCAGCATTTGACATGATGACACGAATCGCCTTAATTGTACGACCGCCTCGACCGATTACACGACCTGCATCGGCTTCATGAACACTGATTTTGTACGAAATCTTCGCTGGCGTATCTTCCGTTGTAATAACGAGCGCCTCCGGATAATCTAGCATCGGTTCAAGAATTGTTTGAAGTAATTTGTCCATAGGAATTATTTCCCGAATTTAGCGTTGTGGAACTGTTCCATAATGCCTTTGTCACTGAAAATATTTCTTACAGTGTCGCTTGGTTTAGCACCTTTTTGTAACCAATCAAGCGCTTTGTCGTTGTCTAAAACAACGTTATCTTCAGATTTTGAAACCGGGTTGTATGAACCGATTTGCTCGATGATTCTACCATCTCTTGGGCTGCGTGCATCTGCAACAACGATACGGTAGAAAGGATTTCTTTTAGAACCCATACGAGTTAATCTAATTTTTACTGCCATGTTTGAAAACTCCTCTCTTTACTATCTTTTCGACTTATATATCATAACAAATCAAAATAAATGTGTAAAGAGTTTTTTCTTTACACATTTATTTTTTTAGAATGGTAAGCCCATATTACCAAACGGATTCTTACCTTTTTTCTTGCCACTTGTCATTTGTTTCATCATTTTCTTCATGTCGTTAAACTGTTTTAAGAGGCGGTTAATTTCCTGTAAGGAACGTCCAGAACCTCTAGATATACGTTTTTTACGACTCGCATTCAGCTTTTCAGGGTGCTCTCTTTCTTCTAGAGTCATCGAACGTATAATCGCTTGTACGTGATCGATTTCCTTGCCGCTGAACTGCATTTTATCTAGTCCTTTTATCTTGTTGGCACCAGGCATCATCTTCAATAGTTCATCTAATGGTCCAAGTGTTTTCACCTGATCCATTTGTCCAAGGAAGTCATCGAGTGTGAATGATGAATCTTTCAACTTTTTCTCAAGTGCTTTTTGTTCATCTTCATTGATATTATCCTGTGCTTTTTCGATGATTGACAGTACGTCACCCATGCCGAGAATACGAGATGCCATACGTTCAGGGTGGAAGGCTTCTAAGCCGTCCATCTTCTCAGAGACACCGATGAATTTAATTGGTTTTTCTGTGACTGAACGAATGGAAAGTGCGGCACCACCACGTGTGTCGCCGTCGAGTTTAGTTAAAGTTACACCTGTAATGTCCAGTAAATCGTTAAAGCTCTCGGCAACATTGACCGCATCTTGACCGGTCATTGAGTCGACGACGAGCATGATTTCGTTCGGATTAGCAATTTCCTTAACATTTTTCAATTCATTCATCAGTGCTTCATCAATATGCAGACGACCCGCAGTATCAATGATGACTGTATCTAAGTGTTCTTCTTTAGCATGAGCCAAGGCACGTTCTGTAATTTCTTCAGGTTTGACTTGATCACCAAGTGAAAAGACTGGGATATCAATCTGCTTCCCTACAGTTTCTAACTGGTCTATAGCAGCTGGTCTGTAAATATCACCAGCAACTAAGAGTGGCTTTTTGTTATGTTTTTTACGTAAATGAAGTGCGAGCTTACCAGCCGTTGTTGTTTTACCTGCCCCTTGTAAGCCGACCATCATGATAACTGTTGGTGGTTTGTTGGCCATGTTAATCCGTTGGTTTTCTCCACCCATCAACGCTGTCAATTCTTCTTGTACAATTTTAATGACCTGTTGGCCAGGTGTTAAGCTCTGCATAACATCTGAGCCTAAGGCACGTTCTTTAACATCATTGATGAACTGTTTGACTACTTTGAAGTTAACATCTGCTTCAAGTAAAGCCAGTCTTACTTCACGCATCATTACTTTGACGTCGGATTCGGTTACTTTACCTTTACCCTTAATACGGTCCATTGTGGACTGCAGTCGTTCTCCAAGTCCTTCAAATGCCATGTATGTGGCCTCCTTAATCTAGGTTTTCTAGACGATTTAATATATCCTTTACTTCTGCACTCGTATCATCACCAAGCGCTTCTTTTAAATCCTTATAGAGTTCAAGTCGCTTATTAAAGTTCTTATACATACCGAGTGTCTCTTCATAATGTTCTAAAAGATCTCTCGACCGCTTTAAGTTATCGTAGACTGCTTGACGTGTAACATCCATTGCTTCTGCAATTTCCGAAAACTGAAAGTCTTCAAGATAATATAATTCTATATATTTTTGTTGTTTTTCTGTGAGTAAGGTCTGATAAAAATCATAGAGATAATTCATGCGCATCGTGCGCTCTAAATCATTAGTCATCAGCATCTTCCTCTAATTTTTCTTCGAGCGTTTCCGAGTCTTCAATCATATCAGCAAATAAACCATAAACATAGTTTTCTGCATCAAAAGGCTGAAGATCATCCAGTTTTTCACCGAGTCCTACAAACTTAACTGGTATACCGAGTTCATTCTTAATCGCTAGAACGATCCCACCTTTGGCCGTCCCGTCTAATTTGGAAAGAATAATGCCGGTAACGTCAGTGACTTCTTTAAAGGCTTTGGCCTGGCTCAGTGCATTTTGCCCAGTTGTTGCATCGAGTACTAAGAGGACTTCATGAGGTGCTTCTGGGACAACTTTTTGAATGACTTTCTTAATCTTACCGAGCTCATTCATCAAGTTTCCTTTATTCTGTAGACGGCCTGCAGTATCACATAAAAGGATGTCTGCACCGCGTTTTTTTGCAGCACTTACTGCATCGAACATGACTGCTGCGGGGTCAGAGCCTTCTGCCTGTTTAATGACATCTACACCGACTCTATCACCCCAAACTTGCAGTTGGTTGATTGCACCGGCACGGAAAGTATCACCCGCAGCGAGCATTACTTTCTTGCCTTCTTGTTGGTATTTATAGGCAAGTTTACCGATTGAAGTTGTCTTACCTACACCATTTACACCGACCATTAATACAACGGTCAACTCATCATTTTGAATGTTCATCTCTTCAGATAAGTCACCGTTACGCTCATATATTTCTACCATTTTTTCAACGATGGTCTCTCTTAAGTCAGCCGTCTCTGTGATATTTTTCAACTGTGCTTCACGGCGTAGTTCTTCAGTTAATTCAAGTACAGTATTAAAACCGACATCCGCTGAGATAAGTACTTCTTCTAATGCTTCAAAGAAGTCTTCATCGACTTTACGGTAACGTGACATCAAAGCATTGATATCTGCTTGGAACTTATCACGGCTCTTTTTAAGCCCTTGTTCAAATTTATAGCTGAGCTGTTCTTGTTCCCACTCTTCAAATTCATCTAAACTAATCAGCCCATCATCAAGCTTGTCTGTCTGTGTTTCTAAATTTTCTGGGGTTTCTTCACTTGTTTTTTTCTTACGTCTGAAACGATCAAAAATACCCATTAAACTCTTCCTTTCTTTTCATTAACTCCAGGGTCAACATAGTTTTTCAAATCGACACTGATTAACTTCGTCACACCTTTTTCTTGCATGGTTACACCAAACAAGCGGTCTGATTCTTCCATAGTGCCTTTTCTATGAGTAATAACGATAAACTGCGTATCGTGAGATAGTTTTTTCAAGTATCTTGCATATCTTATCACGTTTGCTTCATCGAGTGCCGCTTCAACTTCATCTAAAATTATAAACGGACTTACCTTAACTTTCAGCACACTAAAGAGTAAGCTGATTGCTGTCAAAGCACGTTCCCCACCGGATAATAAAGATAGGGAGGATAACTTCTTGCCAGGTGGCTCCGCAAAAATCTCTATACCAGAATCTAAGTAATTGTCGGGTTCTTGTAATCTGAGTTCAGCACGCCCACCGCCAAACATCTCACTAAAGACATCTTGGAAGTAAACATTGACTTGAATGAAAGTATCTTTAAAACGAACCGAAACTTCTTCATCCATTTCGGCAATAACATCTAATAAGGTTTGTCTTGCATCAATTAAGTCCGCTTCTTGTTCTTTTAAGAAGGTAAAGCGTTCATTAACTGTCTTAAACTCTTCGATTGAACCCAAGTTAACCGGTCCGAGTTCTTCAATACTCTTCTTGTTTAAAGTGATT
This sequence comes from Jeotgalicoccus sp. ATCC 8456, assembly GCF_016313225.1. Classification (NCBI taxonomy): domain Bacteria; kingdom Bacillati; phylum Bacillota; class Bacilli; order Caryophanales; family Staphylococcaceae; genus Jeotgalicoccus; species Jeotgalicoccus sp. ATCC 8456. Next base: position 734,619 of record NZ_CP066224.1, read on the forward strand.
TTTTGACGTTTTTCTTCAATGTTTTCAAAACTATCGAACTTACTGAGTGCTAACTCATAAGTCATCTTGTAGTTATCACTAATATAAGTCAGTTTGTTCTCTAATTTAGTATCGACACCTTCTAATTCTGCTGACTGTCCACGGAGTCTGGATTGACAGTCATCAATTTCTGCACGAAGCGCTGTTTCTTTACTTGCGATAGATTTTAGTGCGTCCTTAACAGTGACCAGTTTTTCATCATTCTCTTGTTGAGAAGATTTAATGGTCGCGACAGTTTGTGTTAACTCGGTTTTGTTCGTCTCTAATTCTTCAATATTCATAGCAGATAAGTCATCATCCACCATGCTGATTTCACTTTCAATATTCGCAACTTGATTTTCAAGATCTTCAATTGACGCTTCAATTCGGCTAATCGATGCACGTGTGTAACGCACATCACCGTCTTTACTTATTTTATCATTATTTAGCTGTTGAATCTCGTGTGATAATGTTTCTATTTCCTTATCTTTTTCATCATTAGAGCGACTCATCATGTTAATTGAAGTTTCAATATCAGCCATTTTAGACGTTAAGTTTTCAATTTGCTGATCGAGGTTTTCTTCGTTAGTACTTGCTGATAAACCATCGACTTCCTTTTGAATCTCTTTAGCATTTTCATTTTTTGACTGAAGCGCATATTCAAGTTTAGCAATTTCTCTTTCTTCTTCATCGTACACTTCTGCGAGCTGTACGCCACTGTTTTCTTGTGTTTTTAATTCTGCTGTCGCTTGTAAGATTTGCTCCCTATAGCGATTGACCTTATTTTCAAGCTCCGCTGTCTGTGATTTATAAGCATTTATTTTTTCAGTGATATCAGCGATTTCTTTTTTAGTTTCCATGATGGATCCCTTACGGTTTTTAGAACCACCACTCATTGCCCCACCAGGCATGATAATGTCGCCGTCTAAGGTAATAATTCTAACTCTTTGATTACTCGCTCGAGATATACGAGAAGCATCTTCTAAGTTTTTCACGACAATCGTCGTATTTAATAAATGTAGAATCACTTTTCTATAGGCACGGTCAATATCTGTCACTTCTGATAATATTTGATATTCCACACCTGAAGACTGTAGTGCATTTTCTATATCCACCGATAGGTGGCGCTCCTTAATGGTATCAAGTGGTAAGAAAGTTGCGAAACCGAGTTTCTTTTGTTTTAAAAATTGAATCGCAGTTCTTGCATTATACTCTACATCCATAACAATATTCTGGCTCGCTTGACCAAGTGCAGTATCTAAAGCAGTCATGTACTCTGGATTAGCACTAATCAATTCACCCACTGGACCGACAACACCAGGAATACTCTTTTTTTTTTTCAAAATTGCCCGAACACCAGGGTAATACCCCTGGTAATTCTCTTCCATATTTCTAAGCATATCCAGCTTTGATTGCTGGTTTTGGATGAAGTTTTCGGCTCGGTTATAATCACTTTTTGCCTGGTCGTAATTTTCATTTAAGGAATCAAGCTTTGATTTAGTATCCTTATATGCTTGTCTCGCTCTATTTAGATTCTGCCCTGTCGTTTCAGCTCCTGCTTTTAAATCTTTAAGTTTCGACTCAGCTTCACTCACTTCATTTAAGAGCGTTTCTAAACGTTCGGATTTATAGCGGATATTATTTTCGATTTTAGACTGCTCATCATGATTGCGTCGTTTATCATTTTCTAAGGTTGTCTTTTCTACCATGAGCTGGTAATACTGATCTTTTAACTCTTCTATATCAGTATCATTGCCTTCTCTTATGACACTGATTTCTCTTTCCTTATTTTTAATCTTTGTAGCAAGTTCAGTGCAAGCATATGCTAATTCATCTTTTTTAGTTGTTTCTTCTTGCAACTGCTCTTTTAGTGTAGTAATTTCAGCCTTATTTTTTTCAAGACGACTGTTTAAATCTTCTCTTAAGGTTTCCTTATTTGTCTCTCTTTCAGCATACAAGGCGATGCGCCCCTCAATTTGCTCAAGGGTACGTGCATCTTCTAATAATTGGTTGTTTAATGACTTTGATTTTGCCTCTAATTCATCACGTTCATTATTTAACTCTGTTTGTTCATTTAAAACTGACTCTAATTTTTCACGAGAAGTCTTTAACGTCGTTTCTTCTTTGTTTATAGCTGTCTTTAAGTCTTTGAGTTCACTAGCGAGTAATTTCGCATCATAGACTGTTACTTCAATATCGCTTTCAGTCATTTCTTCTTTTAATGCCAAGTACTCTTCAGCGACAGCACTTTCTCTTTCTAAACGTTCGACACGTGAAGAAATTTCTTCGATAATATCATGAACGCGAAGTAAGTTTTGCTTGGTCTCTTCGAGACGTTTCTCAGACTCGATTTTACGACTTTTATACTTCATGACACCTGCAGCTTCTTCGATAATCTTACGACGTTCTAATGGTTTTGCATTAAGTATTTCATCGACCTGACCCTGGCTGATAATATTATAAGCATTTTTGCCAAGTCCTGAATCCATAAAGAGTTCGGTAATATTTTTTAACTTAACCTTTTCCTTATCAATGAAGTACTCACTGTCACCATTTCTATATAATTTCCTAGATATAACGACTTCCGCTTCATCACCAAGTACTTTTTTACTGTTGTCTAATATTAAACTAACAGAAGCACTATTCATAGGGTTACGGTTTTCAGTTCCATCAAAGATGACATCTTCCATCTTGGCACCGCGCATGACACGTGCAGACTGCTCTCCAAGCACCCAGCGTATAGCATCAGTGATGTTACTTTTACCACTACCGTTAGGCCCGACAACTGCTGTGACTCCGCTATCGAATTTAATATTTACTTTATCTGCAAAAGATTTAAAACCTTGAGCTTCGATTCGCTTTAAAAATACCATTCATTTACACCTCTTGGCCAAGTGCCAGCAATGCACTTTTAGCTGCTTGTTGTTCTGATTCTTTTTTAGTTAGACCTTGACCATGGCCGAGGACTTTATTACCTAGGTTTGCAGTGGTCTCAAATTGTCTATGGTGGCTCGGTCCAGATGCACTAACCAGTGTATAAGTTACACTATCTTTATAAGCACTATGTGCATATTCTTGTAACTTTGTCTTGTAATCCACCACTGCATTATAATCACTCGTCTGTATTTCTGGAAAGACAACCTGGCTTAAAAATTGAAAGACACCCTTGGTCCCCTGATCTAAGTATAAGGCGCCTAAGAAGGCTTCAAAGGCATCACTAACAATAGACGGTCTATGTCTACCCCCTGTTTTCTCCTCACCTCTACCCAGTAAGATGAGTTGTTCCATGTTAATTTTTGAGGCAAATACTACAAGTGAAGGTTCACATACGATATTGGCACGAAGTTTTGTTAATCTGCCCTCAGGTAAAGCTTCGTATTTATTAAAAATATGATCTGAAACCATCAATTCTAGTACCGCATCTCCTAGAAATTCTAAACGCTCATTATTATAGCGTTTATCTAAGCCTAAATCATTGATATATGAACTATGCATAAAGGCTTGTTGGTAGAGCATTAAATTTTCTACTGTTATATTCAACTGACTTGTAAATGCTTTAAATAGTTGGTTAAAGTCTCTTAGCTTTTCCCTAGCACTGTCTTCAGTTTTCACCTTGTTTAAGACAACGTTAAAGTCCATTTAATCACCTCTTATATTTTACTTTCTTAGTTTTTAATTACAAAGAAAAATCCACTCTCCGGAGTGGATTTTTCGAAGCTTATTATTGCTCTTTTTCGATTTTATCAATGAAATCTAATGCGTCGCCTACTGTGTTAATCTTTTCAGCTTCCTCATCAGGAATTTCCATATCAAACTCGTCTTCAAGTTCCATTACTAATTCAGCAATGTCAAGTGAGTCAGCACCTAGATCATCTTTAAAAGAAGCTTCTCTAGTTACTTTTTCTTCATCGATTCCAAGTTTGTCAACGATGATATCTTTAATTTTGTCAATGTTAGCCATTATTCAATTCACCTCCCTTAAATAATATCATAAGCTCTACCCCATGTACATACCGCCGTTGACGTGTAATACTTGGCCTGTAATGTACGATGCACGGTCACTTGCTAAGAAACTCACTGCATCTGCGATATCTTTCGTGTCACCGAAATGTTTTAAAGGAATTTGTTGTAACATACCATCTTTGATGTCATCACTTAAAACATCTGTCATATCACTTTTAATAAATCCAGGTGCCACAGCATTCACTGTAATGTTTTTAGCTGCAAGTTCTCTCGCAGTTGACTTCGTCATGCCATCGATCGCTGCCTTCGTTGCAACATAGTTTGTTTGCCCTGCATTCCCAAGTGATCCAACGATACTTGAAATATTAATAATACGCCCTGATTTTTGGCGGATCATCGGTCTTGATACACTCTTAATGACATTGAATGCACCTTTTAAGTTAACATCCACAACTGCGTCAAACTCTTCCTCTTTCATGCGCATCAATAGATTATCTTTCGTAATACCTGCGTTGTTTACAACAACATCGATAGAACTATAAGTATCCGTGATATATTTAACCATTTCTTTCACTTCATCAGCATTTTGGACTTGGCACTGATAGGCTGTCGCTTTCCCACCCTTGTCTTCAATCTCTTTAACAACTTCTTCTGCTTTGTCTTTTGAACCAGAGTAATTGACGACTACAGTGTGCCCTTCTTCAGCTAATGTCAATGCAATCGCACGACCAATTCCTCGAGATGCGCCTGTGACTAATGCAACTTTACTCATTTAAAAACACCTCCACATGTTCGATCGTATCAATATTTGATGTTGAGATTTCCTTAGTGATCTTACGTACTAAGCCAGACTGAACTTTCTTCGGTCCAACCTCTACAGATTCTGTTACACCATGTGCCGCTGCAGTTTCCACACATTCTACAAAACGGACTGGATGCGTGATTTGTTCAACAAAATTTGCCTTAATTGTTTCACTATCCGTTTCAGCTTTAGCAGACACATTTTGAATGACAGGTGTTTTTGCATCGTTGAAAGTAATATCTTTAACAAAAGCCTTGAACTGATCTTTCGCAGGTGCCATTAAGTGCGAGTGAAAAGCGCCTGATACCTTTAATGGTATGATGCGTCTCGCACCAGCATCCTTCGCGAGTGCTCTAAAACATTCCACAGCAGCCTTGTCACCTGAAACGACAACTTGGTCTGGCGCATTAATATTTGCAGGTGCAACGCTTTCCTCATCCGTTGAGGCTGCCTCACAAGTTTCTTTAAGCGCATCATAGTCCATACCAATGATGGCAGCCATTGCGCCATCTTCAGTTTGACTCATTAGTTCCCCACGTTTTTCTACAAGACGAACACCATCTGCCAATGAAACAACACCAGCATGTACCAATGCTGGAAGCTCACCTAGTGAGTGCCCAAGTAAGTAATCGCCTGTTATACCTGTTGCTTCAACGACTGCTAGACTATGAGCAAAAAGAGCTGGCTGTGTATACTTAGTGTCGTTCAATCTGTCATCATCTTCACTAAACATAATTTCTTTTAAGTCGTAGTTTGATAAGTCGAAAATTTTATCGAGAATGGCTTTTGCCTTGTCGTTATTTTCGTATAGATCCTTAGCCATACCGCCGTACTGTGCGCCTTGGCCAGGAAAGATTAGTAATCTACTCATTTGATTCACCTATCAATTCTTGAATTTTTTCAATCGTACCAGAATCCGCCATAATTTTTGCTTGTTTTATAGCATTAACGATCGCTGTCGAGTCAGAAGAGCCATGTGCCTTAAGCACGTTTCCACGTAAGCCCATTAATGGCGCACCACCAAACTGTCGGTAGTCCAACATATCTTTAAGGTCGCCTAAATCGTTTTTCAAGACTAGGGCTGCACCTTTATTTAACGTGCTTTTATACATAATTTTCTTTAGCTCACTCATGAGCGCACTGGCAGTACCCTCAATGGTTTTTAAGACGATATTACCTGTAAAACCATCTGTTACTGCAATATCAACTTTTCCAGATAAAATATCTCTCGTCTCAAAAAAACCTGCAAAGTTTAAGCCGCTATTTTTGAGCAGCTGATAGGTTTCTTTAGTTAGCTCAGTACCTTTAATTTCTTCTGAACCGTTGTTAATGAGCCCGATTGAAGGATTCTCTCTGCCCTCTATATTTTCCATATAGACACTTGCCATCTGTGCAAATTGCAGTAAATGGTTCGGCTTATTCTCAGAATTCGCACCCATATCAAGTAACATCATACCTTCACCTGAAGTGGTCGGAATCATCGAAGTAATCGCCGGACGTTCGATACCCTTTATGCGCTTGACTCCAAAGAGTCCTGCACTCATCAAGGCACCTGTATTTCCTGCAGATACAATCGCATCCGCCTCACCATCACTGACCGCTTTAATTGCACGAACCAGTGAACTATCTTTTTTCTTTCTGACCGCTTTGACTGGATCATCATCTGATTCAATCACTTCTGTTACTTCAATAAACGTCACTTTTGGATGGGACTGTGTGTAGCTACCTTTTGTTCCAAATGCTAGGATTTCTACATCTGGGTATGTCTCTACCGCTTCGAGTACACCTTCTTCTATCGCTCTAGGGGCATTGTCTCCACCCATTAAATCAATCGCAATTTTAGCCATGTTCTACTCAGCTCCATCTTCATCTTTATAATACATTTCAAATTTTCCAGTAAAAATCACTTTACCATTCACTTTTGATTCCACTTCAATTTGTGCCCTATTCTTATCCATCGAGATCACCTTTGCTTTGGCGATAACCTTATCATTTAACATAACAGGTCGTTTAAAATCTACTTCTGCTTTTGAAGTTAATGCTAGTGGCTCATCGATTAAAGCGACACAAAGAGAATTTGCTTGTGCAAACAAAAAATGCCCTCGGGCAATTTCGTTTTTTTCAAAGACATGCCCGCTTTCAATGATAAACAGAGAAATTGCATTGTCATTGAGTTCGATATCGATTATTTCCCCGACTACATCTTGAACAGATAACGCACGAATCTTATCTGCCCCTTCACGAGCAACGTGTTGAACTCTCGTTCTTAATTCAGGTATATTCAATTCGAGACGGTCCAAACGAATCGTTTGGATAGACACGTCAAAAATCTTTGCTAACTGGTCATCAGTTAAAAATGGATCTTCTTCTAGATGTGCTTCTAGATTTGATTGTCGTTCCACTTTCTTTAATTTCCCCATGTCGATTCCTCTAATCTTCTATACTTTAGTAGTTGGTATTAATATCTAAACATAACACTAAACTTAGTATATTAAACCCTTACCATTTTTTCAATTAGTTTCAATGATAAAAAAGTGCATTTATTACGGGTGACGACGGCACGTAAATCAAAATACTCGCCTTCGTTATAAGGTCGACGGCACATAAAAACACTTCCTCCATGGGAGGAAGTGCGCTATTATTGAACTATTTCAGCTTTAACGATTAACCGCTTCTCAAAGAGTAACGTGTCTGGATTGTAATCCTCACATGTAATCAATGTCAGTTCTTGTGGCTCGCCCTCTTTTTGGTCGAGGACATTGACTTCTGTAGGTTCAACTTCAAACATTTCAGTAATCTTATACACTTTCGTATCATCATGGGTAATGATTTTGACTTCATCCCCAACTTCTGCACGGTCGATGTAGTTAAATCTGATGCCTGCACCTTCAACTCTATGACCAGCAATCGGGATATTCTGCATCTCTAGATTATCCGTTTCTTCAAGTAAACTGACACCATTACGAAGTTTCTCTTCAGTCAGCGCGCCTTTATATAATGGTTCAAAGATTTCAGCACTTTCAATTTCCAGCACACCAGCCATATTATCTGAAATATTAAGTGATGTATCTTCAGTTGCTTCAACACCAGAAACAAAGGACTCTAAAGGATTTATCTTTACATCATCATCACCGTCTTGGTAGGCAGTAATGACTTTATCATTGACTTGATCTGTAAAGTATTCTCTAATATCCTGCCAGAAAAATAAGACTAGTGCGGCAACAATCATCAACACCCCGAGTGTTCTCAATAAAATTCTCATGGTTTCCTCCGATTAAAACTGATCTTGAAGATAGGCTTTTGCTGCTTCCTCTCTCGCTACTTCTAGTATACGATAATCTTCTGTAATGTCAGCAACTTTAAATTGTGGTAAACCACTTTGTCTGACACCAAAGTAATCACCTGGTCCACGCATTTCTAAATCGCGTTCACTCAAAATAAAGCCATCTGTCGTAGAGGTCATGATTTCCATTCGTAATTTGGCATTATCTGTCGCCGCATCACTGACTAAAATACATGCACTTTGTTTATTATTCCGACCGACTCTTCCTCTAAGCTGATGTAAAGTAGATAACCCGAATCGTTCTGCATTAAAGATCACTATGGATGTCGCATTAGGCACATTAATACCTACTTCAATCACTGTTGTCGATACTAAAAGTTTTTTATTCAGAGATTCAAAAGCCTTCATTGCATCATTTTTCTCTTCAGGCTTCATTCGCCCGTGTACAAGTACGACGTCTTCATGTCCAAAGTAATCTTCAAAAATACTATAAATCTCGTAGACATTTTTTAAGTCTAAGGTTTCCGACTCTTCAATTAACGGTGCGACAATATAGGCACTATGGCCTTTATCTATTTCATTTTTTACTGAGCTTAACACTTGATCTAACTCATTAAAGCGTCGCCATTCTGTTGTAATTGGCAAACGTCCTGCTGGCATTTCTCTTATTAGAGAGATATCCATATCACCATAAGCAGTAATCGATAAAGTTCTTGGAATCGGAGTCGCTGTCATGTACAACACATTTTTTCTATAAGCCTTATCGTTTAAGCGTTGCCTTTGTCTTACACCAAAGCGGTGTTGCTCATCTATAATTGTAAAACTTAAACGGTCAAAAACCACGTCGTCTTCAAAGATCGCATGCGTTCCTACTAAGAGATCAATTTCACCACTACTCAGTCGATCCAAAATTTCTCTTTTTTCTCTAGGTTTGGTCGTCCCTGTGAGTTTTTCAATAACTAGCTTATCACCAAAAGTATCTTTAAAACTCTGATAATGCTGGTTAGCAAGCACTTCTGTTGGGACCATTACTGCACTTTGTTCACCGATGGTCTTCACGGCGTAAACAGCAATTCCAGCAACAATCGTCTTCCCACTACCCACATCACCTTGTAGTAGCCTGTGCATGGAAATATTCTGCTTAAAATCACGGCAAATATCATTGACGCTACGCTTTTGATCTCCTGTTAATTCAAAGGGTAAGGTTTCTATAAACTGCTTTAATTCATCTATATTATAATCGACTATAAAACGCTCGCTTCTCACGCGTTCTTTTTGTCGTTTATCCATTATCTTAAGTTGGAAATTATACAACTCAAAGAATTTAATTGTACGTCTCGCTTGATCTGTCATAACCTGACTCGTTGGAAAATGAAGTTCGAACAAGGCGTCACGTACAGCCATCAACTTATATTTTGCTTTTAAGTGTTGTGGTAAATCTAAGTTAAAAATAGCAGTGTCAAAGGCACTTCTCACTATTTTTTGAAAGGTTTTCGACTGTATCACGCCACCGAGTGGATATTTTACCGACATGCCTCCACTAGCTTCAAAGATTAATTTACTACCGTTAATCTCAAGCTTATTACGGTTAAATTTCCCGAAGAGCCTAACAAATTCACCATTAATAATTTTACTTTTAAGATAGGGTTGATTAAAGAAAGTTACCTTAACATAAATACCATCTGCATCCATAAAAAAAGTAAGACGGCTCTTACCTTTTCTAAAGAAAGCTAATTGAGGTTCAGTTTTCACTGTACCTTCTACGGTAATATTTGCGCCGTCTATAGCTTCATTTATATTAACCACACTTTGATCTGTATAGGATGAAGGAAGGTGAAATAATACATCATTCACACCTTCTATTCCAATACTAAAAAGTTTTTCTTTGACCTTATCCCCGACACCTTTTAAACCCGTTATACTTTGATCTGGTGTCTGTACCTGATGAATGCGCGTCATTATTTTGCACCGAATAGTTCTGCTTTAAGACGTTCTCCTGTTGGTGTAGCCGCTAAACCACCACGACCAGTTTCACGGAGCGCTGATGGCATTGTTAACCCTATCTTGTACATCGCTTCAATGACCTCATCTGCTGGAATTCTTGATTCAATTCCTGCTAATGCCATATCTGCTGCTGTTAAAGCATTAGATGCACCTGCTGCATTACGTTTGACACATGGTACCTCTACTAAACCAGCAACTAGGTCACATACAAGCCCGAGCATATTTTTCATAGCGATGGCGAAGGCGTTCGCACTCATTTCTGGTGTACCACCTGCTAATTCTACAAGTGCGGCTGCAGCCATCGCACTGGCACTACCCACTTCTGCTTGGCAGCCGCCTGCTGCACCTGAGATACTCGCATTATTCGCAACGACAAAACCAAAGGCACCTGAAGTGAACAAGAAGCGAATCTTTTGTTCCTCAGTAATCGTCGGATCTTTTTTTACCATAGCAAATAAAACACCAGGGACAACACCTGCAGAACCAGCTGTCAGTGTCGCACAAATTTTACCCATAGCCGCATTAACTTCATTTGTTGAAATTGCATTGGCAATTGCAAGGAGATTAAGTTCACCGCTCAGTCCCTTACCTGAATCTATATATTTCTGCATCTTCACAGCGTCCATACCGGTTAATCCTGTTGTAGAATTCACACCAGCAATACCTTCTTGAACCGCATTTTCCATCGTTTCATAATTAATTTTCATCAAATTATAAACATCTAAATACGATTGACCTGTCTGTTCCATCTCTTGTTGAATCATCACTTCTGAAAGAGAAATACCTTCAGATAAGGCACGTTCTACTAATTGATTTATACTATTAAACATTTCTTATCCTCCAATCATTTCTATGACTCTGTCGACACCTTTTACAGCACGAATTTCATCTATTGCGGTTTGTGAAATTGTGTCATCAAGTTCAACAGTCATTAGGGCTACTTGGCCTTTTTCCTTACGTGAAACGCTCATCTGAGAAATATTGAGTTGTTCTTCACCCAGCTTAGTTGTCACACGTGCAATCGTACCGAACTCATCCTTGTGAAAGACAAGTAAAGCATGATAGTTACCAGATATATTAATGTTGTAACCATTTATACTAACGAGCTCTATCTTACCGCCACCGATGGAGACACCCTCGATCACAAGCTCTTCCTCACCTTTAAATAAGTGTAAGACCGCAGTATTCGGGTGTGAACGTTCTTCGTTCATTTCTATAAAATTATAAGTCATATTGTGTGATTCTGCTTCTTTTTTTGCATTGATAATACGTTCATCATCCGTGTCGTAACCAAGGAGACCACCGAGTAAAGCAACATCTGTCGCATGGCCTTGATATGTATCCCTAAAGGAACCATATAAATAAATGTCTACCTTATCTGGCTGTCCGCCGAAGAGACTTCTTGCAAGTAAGCCGATTCTCGCCGCACCTGCCGTATGTGATGATGATGGACCGACCATGACCGGGCCGATTATGTCAAAGACACTTTTAAATTTCATACAATCCCTCCGTGTTCAAAAAGCCGCATCGGGTTAACCGATGCGGCCAGTCTTCTTTATTCAACAGAAATTAAGTAGCTGTATACGGGCTGTGCACCGTTATGAACTTCAAATTCTACATCTTCATTTTCTGTTTCTATTTCTTCAATCACTGATTCAACTTCTTCTTCTGTACCTTCTTCACCGATCAGTACAGTAATGATTTCAGTATCCTCATCAATCATATTGTTAATTAGATCTTTTAGCGTCGTATGTTTTGAGTCACTAGCAGTAATGATTTTACCATTTGCGATACCCATATGCTGGTCTTTTTTAATCTCTATGCCATCTATTTTAGTATCTCTGACTGAATATGTCACTTGTCCTGTTTGGACAAATTCAAATGCTTTAGTCATCTGCGCTTTATTCTCTGATAATTCTGCTTCTGGGTTAAAGCTAAGCATTGCAGCTAAACCTTCAGGGATTGATGTTGTCGAAACCACTGCTGAAGGAATATCGAGCATGTAAGTCGCTTGTTCTGCTGCCATCACAATATTCTTATTATTAGGTAGTATCAAGACTTCTTTTACATCTTCATCTTTAATGACATTGACAATGTCCTCAGTAGAAGGATTCATTGTTTGGCCACCGTTGATGACATGAGTCACTCCGATACTCTTAAACAACTCGTTTATGCCTTCTCCACTTGATACTGTGATTATGGCAGTATCGTATGATTGTTTCTCAGCTACTTTATCATTTTTATTGCCGTGAACTGTTCTGAACTGCTCACGCATGTTTTCAACTTTAAGTTTAATTAATTCACCGTATGTTTGACCATATGTGAACGCCTCACCAGGTGTTTCAGTGTGGACGTGAACTTTTACAATTTCATCATCAGAAATGACGAGTAAAGAATCACCAAAGTCACTCATCTCTTGACGGAATTCATCTTCATCAAAGGCACGTTTACCATCTTCGAAACGCACCATGAATTCTGTACAATAACCAAACTCGATATCATCGACACTCATAAAGTCATCGAAATCATTGTCGTGGTCATGAGAATCCACTAATAACTCATTGTTTAATTGATCTTCGTCCTCTTCGATTTCTTGACCTGTTAAAGCACTTAAGAAACCTTCATAAACATAGACTAAACCTTGTCCACCAGAATCGACCACACCAACCTCTTTTAAGACTGGTAACAATTCAGGCGTACGCTTCAATGAAGCTTTTACCTCTTCTAAAGTCGCTTGCATCACTTCGATAATTGACTTATCTTGGCCTTCAAATTCAGCAGCTTTTTTAGATGCGTCCTTTGCGACAGTTAATATTGTACCTTCAACTGGTTTCATCACTGCTTTATATGCAGTTTTAACACCCTGTTTAAACGCTGCAATAAACTGATCTGTATCGACCGTATCCTTATCTTCAATCGCCTTAGAGAAGCCTCTAAATAATTGAGATAGTATGACACCTGAGTTTCCACGTGCGCCCATAAGTAAGCCTTTTGAAAAGTGCTTACCTACTGTACCAATATGCTTATCGTCTACCGGTTCGACTTCACTCGCACCTGAAGACATCGAAAGATTCATGTTCGTACCTGTATCGCCGTCTGGGACCGGAAATACGTTTAATGAATCAACATAATCTGCATTCTTTTTTAGGTTTTGTGCTCCGTTTTTAATCATTTGTCGGAACATTACGCCATCTATTTTGTTCATTATCTTGTAAATCCTCCCTGGTTACTCATCTGTTGAGATAATACGCACGCCTTGAACGTGTATATTCACAGCTTCTATATTTAAGCCCAATGTTTTTTCTAATTTATATTTTACTGAAGTTTGTACATTTGAAGCAACTTCTGATATTTTCACACCGTAACCGGCAATTATATATAACTCAATTGTCAACTTACCTTCATTATTTTCAACGATTACTCCACGTGAATAGTTTTCTTTACCTAGGAGTTCAGCAAAACCATCGCGGACTTGGTTCTTAGATGCCATTCCAACAACACCGTAAGATTCTACGACAGTACCACCAGCGATATTCGCAATTACATCCGTTGAAATTTCAATTTTACCTAAATCATTTACAATTTCTAGCGCCATTTAATTCGCCTCCAATACATCATATAATTATAAGCAAAACCACTAGTCAAATACAAGTGTTATTACAGTTTTTCTAAACATTTTCTAAAAATTTCTATTGTCTTATCATCTGTCTTAGTGTACCATATTAGAGTATGCATAAAGTATAAAAGAACATGATTATGTAATTTTAAGTAGAGGAGTGGGACACATGGTCAAAGAATGTTATGTAACTGGACGCAGATCTAGAAGTGGTAACAACCGTTCTCACGCGCTAAACGCTAATAAGAGAACTTTTGGAGCTAACCTACAAAAAGTAAGAATTTTAGTTGACGGTAAGCCTAAAAAAGTTTGGGTTTCAGCTCGTGCACTAAAATCTGGTAAAGTAGAACGCGTTTAATATTAAAAAAGCCGTCAAATCAATTGATCTGACGGCTTTTTTTTAGAAGAATGAAATCATCCAAACTAAAATCATGCCAATAAAGATTGCTGGAATCATATTCCCTACTCGCATTGCGGTCACATTTAACATATTTAAACCGATAGCAAGTAGAATTACCCCTCCAGTTGCACTCACTTGATCTATCATCAAATTGAGTGTCCCTTCAGGTATAAAAGCAGCAATTAGACGTGCACTAATAATGATCAGTGCTGTATAAATAAATGTAGGAATACCTGAAAAAATAACGCCACGACCGTAGGCCGCTGTCATAACTAAGGCAATGAAGAAGTCCATCGCTGATTTTGTATACAGGACATCATTGTTCCCGCGTAGACCTGCATCCAAACCACCGACAATGCCCATCGCACCGACTATAAAGATTAACATCCCTGAAATTAAACCTTGAGAGATATTACCCCCATGCTTGTCACCAAGTTTATACTCTAGTAGGTGACCCATGCGGTTTAATTGTTTTTCCAATTGAATCACTTCACCAACAACTACACCAATAATGAGTGATATAAGCGTTGTCAAAATGTCGGTCGCACCGACAACCATTTGTATACCCATGGCAATAATAAAAACACCCTGTATTTTCATTATTGCATCTTTAATGTGCTCAGGTATAAAGGTTAATACCATACCGAGTAACCCACCAACGATAATCGCTAATGCGTTGACAATTGCACCTGCAAATATCATTCATCCACCTCTAATCTGAAGAATTTATCATTAATAAATCATGACTCGTTTCAACAAAGGCTTCATCGTTTTGAAACTCATTTGAGACGGTCAATGTTTCACCAATACTAATATATTTATCCGTTAAGTTATATTTAAAACCTGACAAGGTTAAACAAGTCTCATCGTAAAACGGAACAAATGAGACATATGTCAACGACGTCTTTGACAGATTGTGCCTACCTGATGGTAACAGACTTATGATGTTTTTGTCATCGATAAGTCTAATATTTAATTCTCTAAGTTGATGGTTTTTTAACAGTTGAATGTTAATTAACTCATGATCGATTCGTCCACCGAGTGCACCGTAAACATCAATACTCGTATAACCCGCTTCAGCAAGTGCCTTTAAAGCAATTTCAGAATCTGTAAAATCTTTTTCCGCTGGTGAAATTTCAAAGTCTAGCTTTTCTTGTAACTTTTCAAGTTCAAGCTCTGAAACACTATCAAAGTCACCATAGAGATGCATGATGTCAAAATTATTATTATGTAGACCCAAAACACCAGCATCGACTCCAGCCCATGGGCCTTCTAATAAGGGTTTAACCTTTATATCCCGTAAGAGCACATTGATGTGAGGCATATGATCATTCCTTTAGGTTCCTAATCGTTTGTTGTTTGTCTTCTGCTTTAAATAAATATGACCCACTCACTAGTAGGTTTGCACCGTGCGCTTTACAAAGTGAGCCAGTCTTATCATTAATACCGCCGTCTACTTCAATATCAAAGTCTAAGTTAGAATTATGCTTTATGGTTGTAAGTTCGTCCAACTTATCTAAGCACATGTCAATAAAGGCCTGTCCTCCAAAGCCTGGATTCACTGTCATGATTAAAACGAAATCAAGATCCTTTAGTAAATGTTTTACAGCTTCAACTGGTGTTTGTGGATTTAGTGCAATCCCTGCCTTCATTCCTGAAGACTTAATCAACTGAATTGCTCTATGCGCATGTGGTGTCGCCTCTATATGAAACGACAACATGTCTACACCCATGTTTTTAAATTCTTCTACAAACTGAGTGGGATCATAGGTCATCAAATGGACATCCAATGGTATACTCGCATGCTGTGCGATTGCTTGGCACACAGGAATACCATAAGAAATATTAGGAACAAACTGACCATCCATTATATCTAAATGAAAAATATCAGCGCCTGCATCTTCCATTTCTTTTATCTCTGTAGCTAACTTTGAAAAATCACTTGCTAAAAGTGACGGTAATACCTTTGCCATATTTAGTACCTCTCTTTTCTATTGTCAATTTCATTATAAATTTTGACATAACTGTCGTAGCGACTCTGTTTAAGTTCACCATCTTCAACCGCTTGTTTGACACCACATTTAGGTTCATTAATGTGGAGACATTCTCGGAATTTACAGCTATATTGATTAAAATCTATAAAGCAAAATTTGATATTATATTTGTCGATATTCATAAATTCAATCGTTGAGAATCCCGGTGTATCCGCAATATATCCACCATCATGATCAATTAGTTCTACATGACGGGTCGTATGCTTACCACGGTTTAAAGCATTGGAAATCTCATCTGTCTTGAGTTCAAGTTCAGGGAGTAGTGTGTTAAGTAAGGTTGATTTTCCCGCACCAGATTGCCCAGCGAGCACACTTGTTTTCCCTGAGAAAAGGTCCTGTAAATCATCTCTGATATGTGTTTTATCCGTAAAGTGAACTTCATAAATATGACCATAAGTTTCTTCAATTTCATGAATCAATTCCTTGTCATCGTTAAGGTCGTTCTTTGTCACAATGATGACAGGATCAATGTCATTCGCTTCACTATAGGCAATGAAACGATCGAGTAAATAGTAGCTAAAATCCGGAGACTTCAAGCTTGCCGTCACCAAGAGCTGATCGATGTTTGCAACCGGTGGACGAACTAAAGCATTTCTACGAGGCAAAATTTCGGTAATATAGCCTTCATCTTCATTTTCGATTTGAAATTTAACTTCATCGCCCACTAAGGGACTTTCATCATTCTTTCTAAAGAGACCACGTGCTCTAGTCGAATATATCTTGTCATCTGATAATACATAATAAAAACCACTTAAAGCTTTTACAATTTTCCCTTTTTGCATACAACACCTCAGTTTATTATAAGTACTAGTCTATTATATCAATTTATTATGTATGATAAAATGATTGGTACATGTAAATGGATAATGATTATGGAGGTTTAAAATGGATATTAATATTAATGAAATTAATACAGTACTCGGTAAAGATGGGAAAGTTGTCATTGATGTCAGAGAAACTGAAGAATTAAAAGAAACAGGATTTATTCCTGGAGCAGTACACTACCCATTAAGTACCTTTAATCTAGATGAACTCACGTTGGATAAGAGTAAAGAATATTACTTAGTATGTAAATCAGGTGGCCGATCAAAACGTGTTCAGGACCACATGCTTCTACATGGTTACAATGCTAACAATATAGAAGGCGGTATGAGTGAATACCATGGTGTGAGAAGTTATTTTTAGATACAGAAGGGGTGATGAGCAATCTTCATTATCATCCGAAGCACACAACCAATCAAAAACTATATAATCATAAAAAAGTGGCAAGCTCCCAAAGGGGCTTGCCACTTTTACTATAATTATTATGTTCTGTCTACAACTTCGCGAACATTTTTGATTACAAAGCCACTCTTAACGTATCCTGGGATACTGTTTAAGTCCACTTCTAAATCTTGTTCTGGAACATCATAAGTTATTTTTTCTGCAAAGTATTTCATTGTTTCTTCCATGATGATTACTGTGATCCATTCACCTGCACAACGGTGATTTGTCCAGTAATCTCCACCACCTTGTGGAATAAGGTCAAATGGTGATCCGTCCCAAGTTTCGAATCTTTCTGGGCGGAATTCATTTGGATCGTCCCAAAGTGATTCATCATGCGTTGTACCATAAACATCTAATGCAAGACCTACACCTGCAGGAATTGTAACGCCTTGGAAGTCGATGTCTACTTTCGCTTTACCTGGAAGGAATGGAACGAATGGATAGTAACGACGAACTTCTTGAGCGAATTTATATGCATAGTCAGGTTCTGATTTAATTTTTTCACGTGTGATTGGGTTTTCGTTCATCGCGTGTAAACCGAATGAAACGAATCTGTTGATTGCGATTAATGGGCGGAATGTGTTCATTAAGTCAATCGCACAAGTTCTTGAGTCCATTGGGTTACCTAAGTAGTCTTCCCAATGTGCAAATTCGTAAAGTGCTGTACCTTCTGGTGGATGAATATTCCCTTTACGAGTCTCAATAATTTGTTCTTCTAACCAATCTTCAACACGACGACGTGCTTCTTTTGATGCCTTGTAACCTTTAAAGGCACCACCAAGTGCTCTAAATGAATCGATCATGATGTCCATGTCTGTTGCGATTCTTTCGATATCTTCAGGTGGTGCTTGAACGCCTGCCCAACGTGTTCCTACTTTTGTAAGTAGTACGATAGATTCACGGTAAATATTTACCTCATCCATACTTTCCATACGTTGTGTGTTCGCATGCCATAATGTACGCGTTAATTCTCGTACATAATTCAAGTTACCTTCAGTCATCAAGCTCATGAACAATGCTTTTCTGTCTACGTGTTTTTTACCATCTACCGTATGGATTGCACCTTTACCAAAAAGCGTATTAACGATACGTTTTGGTAACATGCCTTCACGTTGAACAACATCATTGTTGTAGAACATTTCAGCGCCTTCCTTACCAGTCACAACTACGAATGGTTTACCACCGAGTGCTTTAGTTTGGAAAACTGATGTGTTTAGACGATTTCTCTGATTTGTTGTGTAAAGATAACCTTGCTTTAATACTTTCAAAGTATTATCTAAGCCCTTATCCCTCTTAAGTGTTGCCATAATTTCATTCCTCCAATTCGAATGTACTCTACCATTATATATAAACAGTAAAGCCAATGCCAATATTTACTTAATTTTCAACTGTTTCATTTATAACTTCTTCACCATCAACTTCTACTTTGTATGATCCATCCTGTCCTTCTTCAAGGACTAGAGAAATTGTGTGATTCGTATCTTCGGTAATTTCTATCGCCTCTGCTACTTCACCTATATCATTATCCTTATCGTCAATATAAATTTTTGCATCCACAGGTTCAGATTCCTCTTCTTCAGAGTCACTCTCTGATTCTGATTTTGAATCTGAACTTTCAGAACCAGATGTTGATGATTCAGGATATGGTAGATTTAGTGAAATTTGATAGGTTGTTTCTTCTGGCGGTGCTTCTCCTAATGACACGATAACATTAATTTGTGATCCAGGTAAAAAATCTCCATAAGAAGGGTCTTGAGAAACTATCGCACCTTCTGCTACTGAATCACTGTAAACTTCTGTTGTCACATTTACGATGAAACCTTGAGCTTCTAATTCTGACTTAGCAGTGTCAAAGTCCGTACCTGTATAGTTAGTGATTGGTATTGGTTCATGTCCTTCTGAAACTGTCAAAGTCATCGTCTCTTCTTCTGGATAAACTTCTTCATCTTGTTCGATAGATTGATTAAGGACTGTACCCACTTCTTGATCAGAATATTCATACTCAGCGACCACATTTGAAAAACCAGCTTCTTCTAAAGCAGCTTTGGTTTCTTCAAAGTTCGCACCTGTATAATCTTCAACTGTAAATGGTTGTTTTCCTAAGCTTACTAGAAGATCGATTTCACTTTCTCTTTCAACTTCGGATCCAGAAACTGGCGTCGTTTCTATAATTGTACCCTCTTCAAAGTTATCGTCATAGGTCTCCTCTATCTCACCTAAGACCAGAGACTCCGATTCAAGGTAAGATTCAGCTTCTTCGACTGTCATATTTTGTAGGTTCTCAATCTCTACAGTAGGCGGTATTCTATCCCATAAGAAGAAGGCTGCACTTGCTGAACTTGCTAACAACAAGAAGATAAGTAAAGCAATCCAAGGCCACTTACGCCTTTTCTTTTTTAGTTTTTCTTCTTTTGGTTCATTCACAACTTGAGAGTTTGCCATTTGTTGTTTTGGCGCTGTTTTCTCTTCTTTCTTAACTGGGACAACCGGCGGAGTTACGACCGTCTTGTCTTGGGTGATTTTTTTAACCGGCTGATATGGTTCTGTCATATCTTTATAATGTACGAGTGCAGAAAGTACGTCATTTGCGTGACGATAACGATCTCTTGGATCTTTCTCTGTACACTTCATAACAATATTTTTTAAACCGATTGGAATTTCTCTGTAATCATTGATGTCCGGAAAAGGATCTGAGATGTGTTTTAAAGCAACGGAAACAGCTGTCTCAGCTTCATATGGTAAACGTCCTGTTAACAATTCAAATAGCATAATGCCAAAAGAATATATATCCGTACGTTCATCAGTATTTTGCCCTTTCGCCTGTTCAGGTGAAATATATTGTACCGACCCTATGACTTGATTGGTTTCAGTCATTCGCGTCTCACTCAGTGCTTTAGCAATACCAAAATCAGTAATTTTGATTCTGCCTTTTTCATCTAAAAGTAGATTTTGAGGTTTGATATCTCGGTGAATAATCCCTCTATCATGAGCATGTTCTATACCCTTTAAAGTCATCATTGCAATACTGACTATTTCATCGATATCTAAAGGATTATTTTTCATAATGTACGCTTTTAAGTTTGGCCCGTGGACAACTTCAGTCACAAGAATATGATATTCTTCAGTGTCATCCACATCGATTACGCTCACAATATTCGGATGAGAAAGCTGGATTGTACTCTCCACTTCTCTTTGAAATCTTCTTACTGACTTCTCTTTGTCTAACGGATCAGATTTAATCATTTTAACAACGACGTCTCTATCTAAAATTATATCTTTAGCCTGATAGACTGAACTCATGCCGCCGCCGAGATATTTTTCTATTTTATAACGCTCTGACACTACTTTTCCGATCAATTCCCGTCACCTCGTCTCAAGTCAGCAACGACAATACTAATATTATCTCGAGATTGATTGTCCTCTGCTGATTGAACTAGGTGTTCTGCCTTTTCTTCTAAGTTGAGCTTAGCACTGTACATCAACTTATGAATTTCGTCCGGTCGTAAAATATCCGTTAATCCATCTGTCGCAAGTAAGGCATAGTCATATTGACGTGCTCTTAATCGGAAGACATCGGCTTGAATCATCGGTTCAGTACCCATAGCACGCGTAATCAAATTACGTCTCGGGTGCGATAAAGCTTCTTCTTTAGTAATCTCACCACTGGCAACAAGTACATTAACGAAAGTATGATCTTCTGTAATCTGATCAATCTTACGATTGTTCATAACATAAGCCCTCGAATCACCAACATTCAAGACGAGCATACTCGTTTCTATAACAGCAACTAATACCAAGGTCGTGCCCATACCTTTATACTTAGTATTTTCTTCCTGATAGTCATACAGTTCACGGTTGGTCTTTACAACGAGGTCTCTTAAAAATGCTTCAGCCTCATCTATATTAAATAAATTCTTCTCTTCCCAAGCGTGCTTAATTTTATCATGTACGAATTGACTCGCCACTTCACCATATTGGTGCCCGCCCATACCATCAGCTATTAACAGCAGTTGTTGGCCGGTTTGGTTGGTAAAATAACCTGTCATATCTTCATTTATTTCTCTGAATTGTCCACATATACTTTTCGAAGTTACTTCCAAGGTAAACCCTCACTTCCGTTGATCAACTTTGTGACTTCTTAAATCTTGCTATAAAAAAGCCATCTGTATCATGTTCATAGGGTAAGATTTGTCGGTACGGTCCGGTAAAATCAAAAGCTGGAATGGAGAAATCATCAAACTCTATGTCGTCGTGTTTCTTTTTGAAGGTAAAAGCAACATTTTCATTCTCCAACTGATGAATGGTACACGTTGAATAGATTAAAATCCCACCAGGTTTTAAGTGTTTTTTTACATTATCCAGTATTTCTAATTGTAATTCAACGAGTTCTTCTATACTGTCAGAAGATCGTTCATATTTAATTTCAGGTTTTCGCTTAATTACACCGAGTCCTGAACACGGTGCATCAACAATAATGCGGTCAAACTGTCTACCGTAATCAAAACTTTTCGCATCTGCTGATAACGCTTGATAATTGGTATGTTTTAGACGTGTTGCTTCATTGTTAATCAATGTAATTTTGTGGTCATGTAAGTCAGCGAAAACGACTTTTCCACCATGCATCGACTCTAAAGCATGCATGCCTTTACCGCCTGGTGCACTACATGCATCTAATATTACATCATTATCTTCTGGTTTTAGCGCCATAGCTACAAACATCGAAGAAACATCTTGTATTGCAAACAGTCCATCTTTATAACTTTGGGATAAAGTAATATTTTGTCCATTGAAACGAATCGCATCGGGATGCAAGTCTGATGGTGCCACCATGTATCCTTCAGCGGTTAATGTTTTGATTAAATCATCTCTATCAATTAATTTCTTATTCGTTCTTAAATACATTTGTGGACGCTCAATCAAGGCGTCTAAAATCTTTTCAGTTTCATCATAACTATAATGTTTAAACCAATGTCTAATAATCCATTTAGGCATGCTATACATTAATGATAACCTGTGTGCATCGTCTTTAATATTTGTAAAACCAGGACGTTCACTTCTTAAGTAAGCTCTTAATATCCCGTTAATTTGTTTAGCTGAGCCCGGACCACCTTCATCTTTAGCGATTTCCACCGCTTCATTGATAACCGCATAATCCGGTACTCTATCTAGATATTCTAATTGATAGACACTTATAAGGAGTAAGTGTCTTTGCCAACGTTTTAACTTAGTCCTAATAAATGGCTTAATAAAGTGCTCTAAAGTCAACTTTCTTTGTAAGGTACCATATAGTATTTCAGTCAAAAGTCCCTTATCTTCAGTTGATAGGTCCTCATATCTTAAGACTTCATTTAAGGCGATATTACTATAGGCCTTATCGGTTATTACAGCCTCGAATAAGTCGAGTGCAATTGCTCTAACTGTCATGATCCACCCCTAGTCTTTCCCCTATTAGGTTCTTTTGATTATTTATAAAATCTAAGGCTTTTACACGCTTTTTACCAGCGAGTTGAACTTCTGTTAAATTGATGAGTAAACCATCTCCTGTCGCTACTAAAAAGCCATCGTCAGACAGTTTGACAATTGTTCCAGCAGGCTTGTTTGTTGTTTCATTTGTTAAGGACGCACTAAATATTTTTAAGCGTTTATCATCTAAGGTCGTATGTCCAACAGGCCATGGATTTAAGCCTCTAATTGTATTAAAGACATATCTTGCGTCTTTAGTAAAGTCAATGATTTCATCCTTTTTAGAAATGTTAGGACTGAAAGTTGCTGCGTCATGATCTTGTTCTGTTCTCTCATTTTCTCCACTTAAAACTGAAGGTAAAGTTTTCATCAATAAAGATGCACCGACATAACTTAATTTATTAAATAAGGTACCCGTATCATCTTCATCTTTGATTTCAATACGCTCGCTACTAATAATATCCCCTGCATCTAGTTTTTTCGCCATGTACATAATCGTCACACCAGTATGTGAGTCACCGCTCATGATCGCACGGTGAATGGGTGCACCCCCTCTATGTTTAGGTAGGAGTGAAGCATGCACATTTAAGGCACCGTATCTTGGTACTTCTAGAACGCTTTCAGGTAATAATTGCCCAAATGCAGCGGTGATAATTAGGTCTGGCTCAATGTCACTTACCTTTTGAAGGGCTTCATCAGTCTGCATTGTTTCTGGTTGATACACCTCTATACCGAGCAATTTAGCTGCAACTGCAACGGGTGGATCTGTCATCACTTTTTTTCTGCCGACTGGTCTAGCAGGTTGAGATATAACCAAATCAACACCGTATTCTTTTTGAAGTTCTTTTAAAATTGGCACCGAAAAATCAGGTGTACCCATAAATATTATTTTTGTCATAATTAAACTCCTACATTATGAATTGTGGATCGACATCAATTTTTAATGATATACCACTTTTCTTATATAACTCAGTATATTTTAAATCAAGCTGATTTAATACATCCATCAGGGCAGGCTCTCTCTTATATTTTAACAGGATTTGAAAGCGAAGCTTGTTCTTAATCCTTTCAATTGGGCTTGGTGACGGTCCGATAATATAAGCAGAAGTGGATACACTATCAACAAGCGTTTGATGAATATCTGTCGTTGCATTTAAACAATCCTTAATCTGCTCACTAGATATGGTGAATAGGACATGAAAATAATACGGTGAATAACGCGCAAACTTTCTAAAGTCCATCTCTTTACTATAAAAATCAATATAGTTATTGTCCTTAGCCATAGTGATTGCATAATGCGTTGGATTGTACGTCTGATAAATGACCTCTCCAGGTAGACTGTGGCGCCCTGCACGCCCTGCAACCTGAGTGAGCAATTGAAAGGTGCGTTCATTCGCCCTAAAGTCTGGCAAATTTAACATCGTATCTGCGTTTAGGACGCCGACTAAGGTCACATTGGGATAGTCTAAACCTTTAGCAATCATCTGAGTCCCAAGGAGAATGGGAACTTTTTGTTCTTCAAAAGTTTTCAGTAATTGTTCATGTGCCCCTTTATTTTGGGTAGTATCAACATCCATTCTGACGATATCGACACCAAAAGTATCTCTTAAAATTTCTTCAACTTTTTGTGTCCCAGTCCCTCTAAAGGTTACATCACTCGCGCCACAGTCTTGACACTGCTTCTTGACCGCTTCCTCATAACCACAATAGTGACACATCAAACTCTGATTCGTCTTATGATAAGTTAGGGAAATATCACAGTTAGGACACTGTGGTACGTGACCACAATTTTGGCAGATTTGAAAGTTTGCAAAACCGCGTCGGTTTAACAAGAGCACGGTCTGTTCACCTTTGTCTATTCTCGAATGAATCGCTTCTTTTAAACGTGCCGATAAAATTCCAGCATTACCTTCTTTATGTTCCTCAGCCATATCGACAATTTCTGCGGTCGGCAATGGATTCATATTTGGACGTTCGCTTAAAGTAAATAAATCATACACACCTTTTTGTGCACGAGCAAAACTTTCTAATGACGGTGTCGCTGAGCCTAAGACGACTGGACAACTATGGAATTCCGCTCTTAATTTTGCCACTTCAGCAGCATGATACATCGGTCTTTCAGATTGCTTATAGGTCGTTTCGTGCTCTTCATCGATGATAATTAACCCTATATTTTTAAAAGGTGCAAATATGGAAGAACGTGCACCTACTGAAACACGCGCACGTCCATCACTAATCTTTCTCCACTCATCGTATTTTTCACCATGGCTTAAGGCGGAATGCAGTACAGCAACATCATCACCAAAACGCGCCTTAAAACGGTTAACCATCTGCGGTGTTAAAGCAATTTCAGGTACGAGCATTAACGCTTCTTTTCCTTCTTTTAGTGTTGTTTCAATGAGTTGTAAATATACCTCAGTCTTCCCACTACCGGTCACACCGTGTAAGAGATAGGTGTTAATTTGGCCCTCTATAACTGCATGGTTAATCGACTTAAATGCTTCATCTTGTTCTTTGGTTAAAGTTTTCTTCTGGTCTGCTTCAAAAACCTTCCCATCAAACGGGTCTCTTTCAACGACAACGTCTAACTTTCTAACAAAACCTTTTTTCTCTAATTCTCTAACAATTGCTTCAGAATATCCTTGGTCCTTAAGATCGCTTAATAATACAGGTTCCTCAGCTTGTTCAACAGCATAGAGCGCTTCAAGTTGCTTGGGTGCACGTTCCAATGTTGATTTATTTAGGTAGAGTGACTCCACCGCTTTTTGGGTTTTCTTTCTCGTATGTTGACTCAGTTGAATATCCTCATAAACCTCACCCTGATTTATATAGGGTAAAAGTGATGCAAGTTCTTTCGTTGATAAACTTTTCGTCTCTATAAGTTGACCATTGTTTAAGGATTCATACATGAACCGAGCTTCTGCTGTCGCATTATCATTTAAATGTAAGACTTTTTTTGCTTTGGTCTTCAAGGCTGCTGGTAATATCGTTTCAATCACTGATATATAGGGTTCTATATAATAGTTCGCAAGCTTTTTTGATAAGGCGACTAATTCTGTTGTTAGAACCGGCTCGACATCCATGACTTTAACAATTTCTTTGACTTTATTTTCAGGAACATCACTATATTCATTTAACGCCATGACATATGCTTGAATATGTCTCGGGCCAAAGGGGACAAAGACCCTGTGCCCGACTTTTATTACATCTTTTAAATGATCAGGTACTTTATAGTCAAACAAACGATTAACATCTTTTGAAGTCACACTCACGATGACAGATGCATACATTAATCCTTCACCCGTTCTTTTAAAGCTTCTATTATTTGATTGGCTAATTGACGTTTACTCATCTTTTGTAATGGGTGTTTTGTACCATCTTTAAATAGCATTGTTACTTCATTGTCATCCGAATTCATGCCAATTTCAGGATTCGACACATCATTCATAATAATTGCGTCAGCCTTTTTATTTTCAAGCTTACCAAGCGCATATGATTCAACGTCATGTGTCTCTGCTGCAAAACCGACAACATACATATTCTTTGAATTGTGACCCACATATTTTAATATATCTTGTGTTTCGATAAGTTCAATTGAAGGTAACTTGCCATCGACCTTCTTCATCTTATTACTACTTACATCTTTTACTGTATAGTCAGAAACTGCCGCAGTGAAAACACCTATATCGTTATTCATGTGTGCTTTTACAGCCTCAAACATCTCTTCTGTTGATTCCACATCAATTCTTCTGACTCCAGTAGGTGTCGGTAGATTGACCGGTCCACTAATTAAAGTGACATCTGCTCCCTGTGCTTGAAAGGCTTCAGCGATACTATAACCCATCTTGCCACTTGAAAAATTAGATAAGAAACGTATTGGGTCGAGTTTTTCACGCGTTGGGCCCGCCGTAATTAACACTTTCTTACCTAGAAAATCTTGTTTTGCTGTCACCATTTCTTCAAGCTTCTCCACGATCTTAAATACGTCTGCCAAACGTCCTTTAGCATTATAGCCACATGCTAAAAAGCCTGATTCTGAGTCAATGAACGTTACGCCTTGTGCACGCAGTTTATCGATATTGTTTTGTACTGAAGGCTGATGTAGCATGTGTACATTCATTGCTGGCGCCATTAATACCGGCTTAGTATTCGCTGCGAGTACATTGAGTAACATGTTGTCATAGATACCATTCGCAAATTTCCCTATAGTATTTGCAGTCACTGGAACAACTGCAATTACATCAGCCCACTCACCAATTTTAATATGTGCAATGGAGGCTGGGTCCTCTTCTAAAAAAGTATTGGTATAAACATGGTTACGACTGATAGCTTGAAAAGCGAGTGGTGTAACGAATTCTTGTGTGTTATCTGTTAAAACGACTCGAACAGCATGGCCTCTTTGAACGAGTTTGCTCGTTAAATCAATCGCCTTGTAACTGGCAATGCCGCCTGTAACACCGATTACGATATTTGCCAAATTTCCCACCTCTTTAAAAAAAAGCTGACAATGAATTGTCAGCGTTATTTTTTGAACTATTTATCTACTGTCACTTTGCCGGCTGCAATTTCTTCTAAAGCAAAGCCAACATTTTTCTTAGAACGATATGAATCTAAAAGCTTACGATCAGGATGCTCCTGTAAATCTCTGGCGCGTTTCGCTGCCATAGATACTACTAGATATTTTGAATCAACATGTTTTTTTAATTCGTGACCTGCTGGGTATAACATTAATTGTCAGCCTCCAATAATAATTTTCTTAACTTATTCTCTACACGTGACCGCTCCAGATGACTCGCTTCAACAATGCATTGTACACTCTCTCTTGCTTTTGTAACATCATCATTAATAACGACATAATCGTAAAGATTCATCATGTTCAACTCACGTTTCGCTTCTCTTATGCGGTGGTCGATGACTTCTTGTGAATCTGTTCCACGGCCGATGAGTCGTTGTTCTAATTGACTAAGTGTTGGTGGTGCTAAGAAGATAAACAAGGCCTCAGGGAATTTTTCTCTGACTTGTTTGGCACCTTCCACTTCAATTTCTAAAAAGACATCATGACCATTGGCAGTCGTTTCTTTTACATAATCCACTGGAGTACCGTAATAATTACCGACGTATTCTGCGTACTCGATAAACTTATCTTGACGAATTAATGTTTCAAATTCTTCCCTAGTTTTAAAGAAGTAATCGACACCATCAACTTCGCCTTCTCTTTTGTTTCTTGTTGTCATTGAAATTGAATATTTAAAGTTAGTCTCAGGATGATCGAAAATAGCTTTACGAACTGTGCCTTTTCCGACACCAGACGGTCCTGAGAGTACGATGAGCAATCCTTTATCAGATACCATGGAATGTAACCTTTCTAATTTTGATTACTTCTTAATGTATCATAGATCATCTGAAATTTCATCAATATTGCCGACATTGACCCGACATTCATGATAAAATAATATGTAATCATTTTGAGGAGGAATACACATGGCTTTAGACGGAAATTTTACACATGCACTTGTAGACGAATTACAATTTCTAGTGAGTGGTAAAATTAATAA
Source organism: Jeotgalicoccus sp. ATCC 8456 (assembly GCF_016313225.1). Taxonomy (NCBI): domain Bacteria; kingdom Bacillati; phylum Bacillota; class Bacilli; order Caryophanales; family Staphylococcaceae; genus Jeotgalicoccus; species Jeotgalicoccus sp. ATCC 8456. Next base: position 763,043 of record NZ_CP066224.1, read on the forward strand.
AATACATCAAATGGACCAGACTACCCTTCTCTTTAAAATGCGCGCGGCTGGTAAAAATCATCAATTATTAATCAGTAGTCATCCGATGTTCTCAAGATTTCATATTACAGGGGAAAAATATGAATTTCCATTTGAACCCCCAATGTTTACTCGAGTATTAAGAAAACACATCGAGGGTGGCATCATCACTTCAGTAGAACATCAAGGTAACGATAGAATTGTTCATATTCATATACGTGCTATAAATGATATTGGTGATGATATCGAACGAATTTTAATTTTAGAAATCATGGGACGTCATTCCAATATCATTTTAACTGATCAAACATATAAAATTATTGAAAGCATCAAACACCTCACACCAAACAACAATGCCCGAACCATCATGCCGGGCTTTAGTTATGAAAAACCGCCGACAGGTAAGAAATTAAATCCGAGAACTTCTGAAATCAATGAGCTACCGAAGTTTATCGATTGGAATAAGGGTAAGGTCAACAAGCAAATTTTAAATCAAATTGAGGGCTTCAGCCCACTCTTTGTAAAAGAAGTTGAGTCTAAGGTGACCTACTTTAATAAGGATAACATCGTCGACGCGATTAAAGATGCCTTAGATGACAGTCAAAAAGTGGAACCAGTATTTTACGATCAAGACAAACCTGTATTTTACTTTACTAGGCTCCACCATCTTGGAAATCCAACTAAAACTTACAATAGTTTAAGTGAACTTATGGATGACTTTTACCATCAGAGAGCTCAAAAAAGTATGATTAAACAAAAAGCGTCTGACTACTATCAAGTTATTGAACGTGAGCACGATAAGACACTTAGGAAGATTGATAAGCTTAAAGATGATTTAAAAGAAGCAAAAGAAAAAGACAAATATCAAAAGTATGGTGAATTGATAACGGCCTATATGCACACGATTAAACCATTTCAAGATAGTGTTAAGGTACTCGACTATTACACAAATGAAGAAATTGATATTCCTTTAGATCAACAACGGTCACCGTCTGAAAATGCACAGTACTTTTACAACCGATATAATAAGTTGAAAAATAGGGAAAAGATTGCTGAAGAACAGCTAAGAATTGCGCATATAGATGTTGAATACTTTAATAATTTACTGCATCAGATGGAGAATATTACGACAGAAGATGAAGTAGAGGAAGTTAGACAAGAGCTTGTTGAAGAGCGAATTATAAAAGCACAGAAATCTAAAAAGAAAAAGAAACAGAAAAAGATTCAGCTACATGAATTTGTGACTTCAAACGGCCTACCTGTCTTTGTCGGTAAAAATAATAAACAAAATGACTATTTGACTAACCGTCAAGCTCAGAACAACCATCTGTGGTTCCACACTAAAGATATTCCAGGTTCACACGTCGTTATTGCACATAATGCAAATGATATAGAAGAAGCAGATATATTAGAGGCAGCAATGTTAGCTGCATATTACTCTAAGGCAGGTCAATCTGCTGGAGTACCGGTTGACTATACAGAAATCAAACATGTTAAAAACATACCTGGCACGAAACCAGGCTTTGTTAGCTATTCAGAACAGACGACAGTCAATGTGACTCCAGATAGCGACAAAGTTAAAGCAATGGAAAAATAAATATAGATTTTATTTTAGGCCGGCTCACTGTGTGTTTTACAGTGAGCCGATTTTTGTTTTGCGGCCCGCTGTCAGGTTCACATTAAGCCGGTATTCTTCTACCGGACCGCTGTCGGCCTCACATTGAGCCGATACCTTACAAACCATCTCTAAATTCTAAAATCTGAACATGCTCATCTGAATTTATGACGCCACAATCAACCGCTTCACTTAAAATCGTATCTAAATTAGTCAGCACCTCTAATTTACAATCTGCTCTGGAGAATTTTTCTTCTACACCTGCAATACCGTAAGAAAATATAGCAAGTACGCCGACAACATTGGCACCTTCTTCTTTTAAAGCTTCAACTGCGTTTAGACTAGAGCCGCCGGTCGAAATCAAATCTTCAATTAATAATACATTTTTACCATCGACCGGCGACCCTTCTATTTGACGTCCTGTACCATGTGATTTTTTACTGCTTCTCACATATGCGGAGGGTAAATCTAATCGATCTGCTAGCAAGGTTGCATGTGGTATGCCCGCTGTTGCTGTTCCGGCTACTACATCAATAGCGCCGTATCTTCCGGCCAAACTTTTAAAATTCTCAATAACTGCTCTATGCGACTTAACATCTCCTAAAATCTGTCTGTTATCACAATAGATTGGAGACTTTATCCCGCTTGCCCAGGTAAAGGGTTCAAGTGTCGATAGCTTAACCGCACCGAGTTTTAGTAATATGTTGGCAATTTTTTTAGACAATTTACTTACCCTCCCATAGTTGTTTAATATGATGATATGCACTTCTTGGATTATCACTTTCAGTAATTGGTCGACCGACGACAATATAATCTGAAGTTAACAGTCGCGCACGTTCTGGCGTGACAACACGTACTTGATCGTCCGATCTATTGTCAGTCAAGCGTATGCCTGGTGTGACTGTTAAAAAATCTTCAGCAATCTCATTATGAATCAAGCGACTTTCTAATGGTGATGACACCACCCCATCCAAACCAGCTTTATAGGCAAGCTTGGCATAATGTAAGACGCTGTCTGTCATAGAAAGTGATGTTTGCTGTTCTTTTTGCATCGTTTTTTCATCAAAAGATGTCAATTGCGTCACTGCAATAATCTTGCCATTTTGATTAGCAGCTTTAAAAGCTATACTTGCCCTGTACATCATGTCGAAGCCACCTTGGGCATGCACATTGATCATATCAACATCTAAATGACCTAAGACAGCCATCGTTCTCTCTACAGTTGTCGGAATATCATGTAGTTTTAAATCTAAAAACACTTGATGGCCCGCATCCTTTAAGTAAGAAATAACATTCGCACCTTCTTGCATGTATAATTCCATGCCGACTTTGACATAGAGTGGCTCATCAAAATGTTTTAAAAATTTTTTTGCTTCTTTTAAGTTTGGATAATCTAAAGCGATAATTAGTGAATTCGTCATTATATTTCTCCTCTTAGACAAATGCGCGTCCTTTAATATCGTGTATGTGTTTTAAATTCATATCACTCACTTTTTTTGATAAAAGCTCGATTAGCTCTTTACAAATAAAGGGATTTGTAAAATTCATTGTCCCTATTGCAACGGCATCTGCGCCTACACTGATGAAATCAATGATATCATCAACGTTACTAATCCCACCCATAGCAATAATCGGTATATCAGGTAATGCTTGACGGACTTGATAGACCATATTGATTGCAACAGGTTTTATAGCTGGCCCACTGAGCCCGCCAGTCTTATTATTGAGCAATGGTTTTCCATTACTATCGAGCTTCATACCCACTAAGGTATTGATCATCGTTAGGCCATCAGCATACTCACTCACACTTTTCGCCATGTCAACAATACTCGTTACATTAGGTGAAAGCTTAACATAAACTGGTTTTTCACTAACTTCTTTAACAGCCCGTGTTAATTCTTTTGCCGTCTTTGGATCAGTTCCAAATTGGATGCCACCTTCTTTAACATTTGGACAAGATATATTTAATTCCAAAGCCTTTACTGTAGGTGAAGCTGAAATTTTTCTTGCGACCTCAACATAATCTTCAATTGTAGTGCCGGCAACATTAGCAATGACAGGTACATCGTATGTATTTAGAAACTTTAATTCATTTTCGATAATATGATCGACACCGGGGTTTTGTAGACCAATTGCATTCAACATACCACTTGATGTTTCTGCTACACGAGGCGTTAAATTACCCTCTCGTTCTTCTTCTGTCGCTGCCTTAATCATAATTGCACCAAGCTCAGATAAATTGTATAGTTTACTTAATTCCTGTCCAAAACTAAAGCAACCAGAAGCAGGCATGACAGGATTTTTTAAGTCTAGACCAGGTAAAGAGACGTTTAATTTGTGATTCATAGAATAATCGCTCCCTTTTCAAATACTGGTCCATCTGTACATATTTTAAGCTGCCCTTGTTTCCTACTTTGACAAACACAGGCATAACAAACACCGATGCCACAACCCATTCGTTCTTCTAGGGAAATATAGCCATCGATATCTAAGGTTTCATCTAGGACTTTTAACATTACCTTTGGACCACAAGCGTAAAACTTATCAAAAGCGTCACCAATTTCTTCAATGACATCTGTGACGAATCCAGGATTGCCATAAGAGCCATCAGCAGTGGCAATATAAGTTTCCCCAAGCGCTTTAAACTTATCTTCGTAAAACACATCTTTTTCACTGTTAAAGCCGAGAATATGTGTCGTCCTTACCCCTCTATCATTCAATCTTTTAGCCAATTCGTAGAGTGGCGGTACACCAATGCCTCCACCGATAATGAGGACACTATCTCCTTGGTTGACATCATCTAACTTATAGCCATTTCCTAGAGGTAGCAATAGGTCAAGATGCTCACCGACAGCAGTTAGTGCTATTTTATTAGTACCGCTCGATTGGTCACCAGCTCTAAAAACAAGTGTGATTGTATGATTGATTGTATCGACAGAAGAAATTGAAATCGGTCGTCTTAAGACGTGTTCTGTCGATTCCGAGACCCGTACATGGACAAACTGACCAGGTCTAATTTCTATATTTTTGAGGTCGACTGCAATAACAAACTCAAACACATCTCTTGCTATGTAACTTTTAGCAACCACTTTACCTTCTCTAAGCATGAGGCACCCCTGTTTCACATATTTTCGTAGACGATACGACCTTGAGATATAGTTAAGACAATATCACTGTTTAGTTCCACACCATCAAAAGGTGTGTTCTGTGATTTCGATAAAAAATCTTTTTTATTTAACGTATAGGTCTTTTCTAAATCAATTAAAGTTAAGTCTGCACGTTGACCAACCTCTAACTTCCCGCGATCTAAGTTGAAAACTTCGGCAGGTTTTACTGTCAACCAATCAAGCAGTTGTTCGAGTGTAAATACGTCTGTTTGTACTAGTCTCGTGTATAGTAACTGGAAGGCATTTTCACTTCCAGTAATGCCAAATGGTGCTTTTAATATGCCTACATTCTTCTCATCTTCATGATGGGGTGCATGGTCAGTGGCAATAAAATCAATCGTCCCGTCTAAGAGCCCTTCAATTAAAGCTTGTTTGTCTGTTGATGATCTAAGTGGTGGGTTCATCTTAAAGTTAGGGTCTCGCGTTGTAATATCATTTTCGTCTAATACTAAGTGGTGCGGTGTGACCTCTGCAGTCACTTTAATTCCTGCACGTTTCGCATCTCTAATCACTCGCACACTTTCCTTCGTTGAAACGTGACAGACATGATAATGACAATCTGCCGCTTCAGCTAAGAGCACGTCCCTCGCAATTTGGACTGTTTCTGTAATCGATGGGATACCAGGAATATCTAATTTTTCACTTGTCTCACCCTGATGAATGACACCACCGTATATAAGAGAATTCTCTTCTGTATGCGCTACAATCGGCATATCAATTTCACCAGCCTTTTGCATGGCACGGTACATCATATCCGCACTTTGGACACCGACACCATCGTCGGTAAATGCAAATGCGCCAGCTTTCTTTAAGGCAGGGAAATCAACAAGCTTATCTCCTTTTAACCTTTTTGTAATCGAAACATAAGGCAATACCTCAATCACTGCATCTCTTTCTATAATTGCATTAAGCTTATTAAGTTCTTCGATAGAATCAATGATTGGGGATGTGTTTGGCATTGGACAGATGGTTGTAAAGCCACCCCGAGCAGCTGCTTTTGATCCTGTTGCAACCGTTTCTTTATGTTCAAAACCTGGTTCTCTTAGATGAACATGGACATCGACAAATCCTGCAGATAATAGTTTCCCTGAACAATCAATCTCTTTGTCACCGCCAGTTAATGATTCACCAATTTCAGTGACAATACCCTCTTCTATACGAACATCTCTCGTAATTTCAGACCCTTTATATAAGAGCGTAGCGTGCTTTAGTAGCATTGACATATGATTCTTCTCCTTCCAGTACACGTTCTAAAATACTCATACGCATGAAAACACCGTTTGACATCTGTTCAAAGATGACACTTTTTTCGCATTCAACCAGGCTATCTGTTATTTCAACACCTCTATTCATTGGTGCAGGGTGCATAATAATAGCATGACTTTTCATTTCTTTTAAGCGTTCCTCATTCATGCCGTATAAGCGGTTGTACTCTGACTTATCCATTTCTTCAAAAGATTCATGTCGTTCATGCTGTACTCTTAATAACATAACAACATCACATGTTTTAACTGCTTCGTCTAAATCGATATAAGGCACATTGAGTGTCGCTTCTTGTAGGACTTCTGGCCCTGAGAAATAGACATCTGCACCCATTTTAGATAGCGCCTGTGCATTAGATTTAGCAACTCTTGAGTGCTTGATATCACCGACAATCGCAATTTTTAATCCTGCAATTCTACCTAAGTTTTCATATATAGTCATCATATCTAATAGTGACTGTGTTGGGTGTGAACCACTGCCGTCACCGCCGTTGATGATGGGAATATTAATATTTTCTAATTCTTGATAGTACTTATTATCTGGGTGTCTAATAATCAGTGCATCCGCTCCAATTGCTTCTAGTGTTTTACATGTATCGTAGAGCGATTCACCCTTAGACACTGAACTCGTTGCAATATCAAAAGGTAGCTGGGTTAGGTTTAAGTTTTTCTCTGCCATTTCAAAGCTCACTTTTGTACGCGTAGAGTTTTCATAGAACAAGTTGACGACTGTTTTATCGTTTAACTTCATCACTGGCTTACCGTATTTAATCTCTAATGCCCTTGTAATTAAAGCTTCAATTTCATTTACGTTAACTTCTTCCATTGATAATAAGTTTTTCATTTAGTCCATCTCCTTGTTAGGTAAAATTAGATTTAATAATATGCCTGCAAGTGCTGCGAGTGCCATACCTTCTAAGTTAAAAGGAATGTTTCCTATAGTGAAATCTAGATGCGCCTTACCGATGCCGATGACCAGTATGACCGAAGCGATGACGAGATTTCTCTTGTTATCAAGGTCAGTTTTCGCATCGATGAGCATGCGTAAACCACTAGCTGCGATGATCCCGAATAGCAGGATGGATACCCCACCCATGACTGGTGAAGGGATACTTTGAACTACGGCTGTAAATTTACCAACAAAACCGAGGATAATTGCAAGTACAGCCGCCCCGCCGATAACCCAGATCGAAAAAATTCTCGTAATGGCCAAGACTCCGATATTTTCACCGTAAGTCGTTGTTGGTGGGCCACCAATCGTGCTCGAAAACATGGTCGCAAGGCCATCACCTAGGAGCGAACGGTGAAGACCAGGCTTTTTAAAGAAGTTCCTTCCGACAATCTTATTGATGACTACCTGGTGTCCAATGTGCTCTGAAATCGTTACAAAGACGATCGGTAGCATGACGATGAAGAGTCCTATATTCATCGCCGGTGTGTAATCTACAAACGGAACGTACAAGTCAGGTAAAACAAACCAACCCGTGTCTCTGATAATACTCAAGTCGACGATGCCGAAGATTAAGGCTGTAATGTACCCTCCGACGATACCGATTAGTATCGGTATCAAACCGAGTACACCTTTTAAGAATATAGAAGCTAATATTGTAATCACCAAGGTAATTAAAGCGACTGTAATATAAGTTATACTGTAACCTTCTTGATTCCCTGAGTCCGTGTACATGGCCATATCCACTGCAACTGGTGCTAGGCCAAGTCCAATTACCATAATGACCGGTCCAACAACTATCGGTGGTAACATTTTCATGATCCAATCAGTACCAGCAAGCTTAATTATGAAGCCAATTAATACATAGAGCACACCACTAAAGAATAGTGCGGTCAATACTTCACCAAGGCTATTCGCTCCAAGTGCAATCGTAATCGGAAGTATAAAAGCAAAACTTGAACCGAGGTAAGCTGGTATCTGTCCCTTGGTGACCAGAATATAAATCAGTGTCCCGAATCCACTTGCAATCAGTGCCGCGCTGACTGGTAACCCAGTTAAGAAGGGTACTAGTACTGTGGCACCGAACATAGCGAAGAGGTGCTGTGAACTGAGCAATAGCCCTTGTAGTAGTTTCGGCCTTTCATGAACATCTAACTTTGGTTCCACCGTTCTTTCAAATAAGGCATCTTCGGACGTTTTACCTGACATGTGTACATCTCCTTTTACTATTGGATTGTGACGCTCGTTTCCCCGTCAACTTCGTGAACCTTTACAATGACCTTCTCACTTTTAGATGTCGGTATATTTTTACCGATATAGTCAGGACGAATAGGTAGTTCTCTATGTCCTCTATCAACTAATATGGAAAGTGAAATTGTCTTTGGTCGAGCTAAATTTAAAATCGCATCGATAGCTGCTCTAATGGTACGTCCTGTTTCTAATACGTCATCGACAATCACTACATTTTTATCTGTGTAATCTGCCTCAGTAATCACTGCATCACTTGACTTTGCATCTTCTGGTCGATCATCTCGATAACCGCTAATGTCGATTGTTCCTGTTGGGATCTTTACGCCTTCTATAGACTCTATTTTTTCCGTGATGCGTTTCGCTAAGTGCTCGCCTCGTGTTTTTACACCAAGGATGACGATGTTCTCAGGCCCTTTATGTTTTTCTAAAATTTCATGTGACATGCGTGTAACTGCCCGATTAATTTGTGCTTCATCCATTATTATCTTGACTGACATTTAATTCCCTCCATTTTTACAAAAAAAATACTCATGTCCGAAGACATGAGTATATAGATATGCTCTATTATCACATGGAAAAGACACACCTATCCTAGGTAGTTTTCCATGTGCGCGTCACGTCTTCTTAGCCTCACAGGACTAAAATTTAAAGACCTCGTATTCATTTGATTGAAACTATCATAACAATCGACTTATATTAAGTCAACAAAACTTTTAACTTTCTGTTCGTTTTAATTCATCCAGTTCATTTGTGAAGTACTCAGGTAATGGCTGTTTAAACTCTAAATACTCACCTGTTTTAGGATGATTAAAACCGATCACACCTGCATGGAGTAGCTGTCCGTCAGTGTCTATCGTTTTTCTTGGTCCGTACTTAGGATCTCCAGCTAAAGGATAACCAATATACTTCATGTGTACTCTAATCTGGTGTGTACGACCTGTTTCTAGAATACATTCAACTAGTGTAAACTCTTTAAAGCGGTCAATAACATTAAAGTGCGTAACCGCATCCTTACCGTCATCGACAACTGCCATATCTTGACGTTCCTTAGGGTTTCGCCCAATTGGTGCTTCAACTGTACCTAAGTTATGTGGTATCACACCATGAACAAGGGCAGTATACTTTCTCGTCACTGTCTTATCCATAAGTTGTTCAACCAAGGCTCTATGTGCCACATCATTTTTAGCAACCATCAATAAGCCGGACGTATCCTTATCTATACGATGGACAATGCCAGGGCGGAGTTCTCCGTTAATACCAGAGAGGTTATCCAATTGGTACATCAGGCCATTAACGAGTGTGCCTGTTGCATGACCAGCAGCAGGATGAACCACCATACCGCGTGGTTTATCCACAACGGCTACATCTTCATCTTCATAGATTATATTCAAATTTAAATTCTCAGGCGTGATATCAGACACTATCGTTTCTCTCTCTAGAAACTCAATTTCATCGCCTGTTTTCACCTTATAATTTGATTTTACAGTTTGACCATTGACTGTAATATGGCCAGATTTTATTCTATTTTGAATATCTGTTCGAGACGTATCGGGTTTGGTATTAGAGAGCAACGTATCTAGACGATCGCCTTGATTGGAACTTTCAATAATTAATGTCATTTTGTTTCCTTACCTTTCCCCGTTATAAATACTTCGATTAATAGAATAATGACACCGACTGTTAAAGCACTATCCGCTACATTAAATATCGGAAAATCATAATTGATGATCATGACATCGACAAAGTCGACCACCTCTTGAAACAGTAATCGGTCTATAAAGTTACCTATAGCACCTGCTAATAGCATAGCAATACCGATTTGCATCATCAGATTGTTGCTTGCCTCTGTTTTATATAGGTAAATTAAGAATCCAATCACAATAACTGTGATGATGTAAAAGAATAACATACGATTTTCAAACATGCCCCAGGCAGCGCCACTATTTCTATGTGAAGTAATCTGTAGAGTTTCTCCAATAACCGGTATAGATTCTCCGAGCGACATCTGTGTCGTGACTAAGAATTTAGTGACCTGGTCAAAGATGAGAATGCCAATGGCTAAGATTAACATTGGACCAATTCTATACTTTTCCATAACTTAAAGTGCATCCACAACTTCACGGCAACGTGGGCAAATATCATCCTCACCGTTCACAATTGAATCTGCCGTTGAATAGTTCCAGCAGCGGTTACAACGTTCACCTTCTGCATGCTCAACTTTAACGTTAACGTTGTCATAAGCTGTACCGTCAGTCAGTTCATCAACCACTTCAACCTGTGACACGATGAAGAACTGTGCAAGACTACCACGAATATCGTCTAAGTCTAAGTTTTCTGGTTGACTGATCGTCACTTTCGCATCTAATGATTTACCGATGACTTTTTCGTTTCTTGCAACTTCTAAAGCTTTATATACGTCATCTCTAACTGCCATGAATTTCTGCCATTTTTCAACGAGTGCTTGATCAATGTCTTCACGCTCTGGATAGTGTTCTAAGTGCACACTCTCTTTTTCTGTATACGGTGTATGCTCATAAATTTCCTCAACTGTATGAACAAGAACTGGAGTTAATAATAAGTTCAATTCTTTAAGAATCTTATACAATACTGTCTGTAAACTACGTCTGATTGGTGCATCAGCTTTTTCAATGTAAAGAATATCTTTACCATAATCTAAGTAGAAGTTAGAAAGATCTACATTGATAAAGTTCTGTACAGTTTGATACATCGTTACATAATCATACTTATCATATGAATCCAGCATGAATGTTTTTAATTTATTAAAGCGATTGTATATATACTTATCTACTTCAAATAAATCTTCATAAGCTACTGCATCAACATTTGGATTAAAGTCATTGACGTTACCGAGTAAGAATCTGAATGTATTACGGATTTTACGGTAAACTTCTGATACTTGTTTAAGAATATCGTCAGACACTCTAACATCTTCTTGGAAGTCAGATGACATGACCCATAAACGGATAATATCCGCACCCATTTGCTGCATTACTTTAGTTGGTAGGATAACATTGCCTAGAGATTTAGACATTTTCTTACCTTGGCCATCCATGACGAAACCGTGAGATAGTAATTCTTTGTATGGTGATTGACCTTTTGTTGCCACACTTGTTATCAGTGATGAGTTAAACCAACCACGATATTGGTCAGAACCTTCAAAGTAAAGATCAGCAGGATAAGTTAGATAATCTCTGTAATCTAAAACCCCGCGGTGTGTTGAGCCAGAGTCAAACCAAACATCCATGATGTCAGTTTCCTTAGTAAATTCACCATTCGGTGAGCCTTCATGACTATAGCCTTCTGGGAGTAAATCTTTCGCATCCCATTCAAACCAAATATTTGAACCGTGCACCTCAAATAGTGAAGCAATGTGCTCAATAACATCTGCATCAATGATTTCTTGACCATCTTCAGCATAGAAGAATGGTAGAGGCACACCCCAGACACGCTGACGAGAAATGACCCAGTCTCCTCTATTTTTGATCATATTGTACATGCGTTTACGGTTCCATTCCACTTGGAATTTAGTATCCATTAAAGCATCTAAGATATCTTGACGCACACCATCGATTGATGCAAACCACTGCGGTGTAGCACGGAAAATAACCGGTTTTTTCGTACGCCAGTCATGTGGATATGAGTGTGTATAGAAGCTAAGTTTCAAGAGTGCACCAGCAGCTTCTAGATCTTCAGTGATCACCTTATTAGCTTCATCATAGAAGAGTCCTTCATATTTACCAGCCTCACTCGTAAATACACCTTTGTCATCTACAGGACTCAAGACGTCTAAACCATACTGTTGCCCTACTTTAAAGTCATCATCACCGTGGCCAGGTGCTGTATGAACTACCCCAGTACCTGCTTCAGTAGTTACATGATCACCAAGAACCACTAAGCTGTCACGGTCAATTAATGGGTGACGCGCAACCAGACGGTCAAGTGACTCACCTTTAAACTCTTTTGAACGCGTTACTTGTTCCTTATCGAAATCTACTTCTTCACAGAAGAAATCTAATAGGTCTTCAGCAACAATGTATTCTTCACCTTGATAGTTAAACTGAACATAGTTTAAGTTCTTATGAACAGCAAGTGCTAGGTTAGATGGAATTGTCCATGGTGTGGTTGTCCATATGACAAATTTAACGCCGTTATCGACAATACCTTTACCATCAGTGACTTCAAAGGCAACATAAATAGATGGTGATTTTTTATCCTTGTATTCTAATTCAGCTTCTGCAAGAGATGACTCACTTGTTGGAGACCAGTAGATTGGCTTTTTCCCTTTATAAATAAGACCTTTTTCAACCATATCTTTTAAGACACGGACTTGAGATGCTTCAAATTCAGGTTTGTAAGTTAAATAAGGGTTGTCCCACTCACCATCAACACCCATACGTTTAAATCCTTCACGTTGGATGTCAATTTGAGAGTTTGCAAACTCAATACATTTATTTCTAAATTCTTCAATCGACATCGATTTTCTGTCGACACCTTTGTTTGTTAAGGCTTGTTCGATTGGCAGACCGTGTGTATCCCAACCAGGTACGTAAGGTGAATAATAACCTTGCATTTGTTTATTACGGATGATGAAGTCTTTGATGATCTTGTTCAAGGCATGCCCCATATGAAGATTACCGTTCGCATACGGTGGACCATCATGTAATACAAATGGTGTGTTACCTTCATTCAATTTAAGCTTTTTGTTATAGAGGTCAATATCACGCCAATGATCTTGCATTTTTGGTTCTTTATTGACTAAACCGCCACGCATTTTAAAAGCTGTTTTTGGCATTAACAGGGTATCTTTATAATCCATGTAAATTCTCCTTTTATAAATTAAAAGGACTCTAAGCAAAACAAGGGACGAATAACCGCGGTACCACCCTTTTTGACTGCTTAGAGTCCTCTTTATATATATTCATTATAAATCATTAGTGATAGACTGCGTTCTTGTTTGTCGAGGCTCTCACCTTCCCTCGTTCGCTGAACATCTTATGAACACTTTCCGTGTCTAATAATACATACTAATTATGCTAAATTTCTCTTCATTCGTCAATGTAAATTTACTGTTTGTCAAGGTTCTCATCATCAAGTTTCAACATTTGCTCCCAATCGTCTGTTTCGATCAAATCTAGTTGTGCTTGAATCAGCATTTTATATCGCGCTCGGAATACTTTTGCTTCTCTTCTTAAGTTATCAGTATAAGACCTTGCTTCAGTTGCTTCACGTTCTGCTCTTTCTTTAATCTGAGCCGCTTCATTATGTGCTTTTTCTACGATACTATCCCCAAGATTTTGTGCTCTTAGTTTAATATCATCACCTGCTTTTGTTGCGCTCAGGATCGCTTCATTTATTGAAGATTCAACGCTCTTAAAGCTGTTTAAATTTTCCTGTCTATCATTTAACATCTCTTCGAGTTGTCTGATACGTTCATCTTTACTTTCTATTAAATTTTGTATTTCTGATAAATGTTGTCTGACAGCTTGTTCATCAAGTCCACGGTAGACCGTGGTGAATTTTTTATTAACAATTTCTTCTTTGTTCATTTTTACACCTCAATTATCAGTGACAATCTTAACATCAACTTTATACTTTCCTTTTTTAGTTTCAGCGAGTTGCTCAGAGACTATAAAACGTCCGAAACCTCTAACTGATATGATGTCACCAGATTCTATTATAAAGGATGGTTCATCGACAATCGAATGATTCACTTTCACCTTTTCCTTTTGTACTCTTTCTTTAGACTTTGCTCTTCCCTCTTTTAAAACATGTGAAACGATAGCATCAAGTCGATATGAACTAGACATTATAGATACATGTTTAACAGACAACTTGTTGTCTTGAAACGACTGATGCGGAATATCTTTTAAAGATATTGGTGCATTTTTTATTTTTGTTAACTCGTTAATAAATAAGTCCTTATATGGTGATGACACTGCAAATTGTATTTTTTCACCAACTATGATGTCACCAATAATCCCTCTATCCAATCCTAAATTCATCACTGCACCCAGTATATTTCTATGACTTAAGGTTACAAATTTTTCTGGATAGGATACTTCAAACACCGTAATTTCAAAGTCGTCTAAAGTGATTTCTATAAACTCTGGTGATAACAATGCGCGCATTCTTTCACGTTCCGCATTATTACCCCCTCCGTAATAATCTACTTTTATATCAGGAAATGAGCCACTCAAACTCTCGACCATCTTTCTTTCTCTCGGATTTAAAAAATCCGTGATAACAGCATAATAATTACGGTCAGCTGTCTCAAATTTACTATTTAAAAGTGAGAGCATTTCATGCTCGTCCTTTCTAAAATGTTGCATTATGCCTTTCAATCAGATCACACCTTAAATATAATGACCCGCGCTTAGATTTATAAACAAGCGCGGGTACAAGTCCTACATTCTATTACACTCTTAAGCAAGCCAAGAAAAGATGACTTGGAATATTTCATTCATGCCTCGTCCGAATAAATTCAAAATGATAATTAAAATTATTGGAGATAGGTCAATCATGCCAGCAAGTGGTGGAATAAGTTTTCTAAATGGTTCTAAGAGTGGCTCATAGACCTTACCTAGAAATTCTCCAAATGCAGACTCTCGTAAAGCTGGAAACCATGAGGATAATATATAAATAATAAGTCCCCAGGTGAATATCGGCCAAACAAAATTAAAAAACTGGACGATATAAATAAGTATTTGTATTAGTAATGAATTATCCAAATATATTCTCCTTACATTTCATCGAAAAGTGCTTCTTTGTCGGAGATTTCTCCCTCAACACCAAAGCTGTCTGGTGTACATAAAAAGATATCAGTGCCGACTCTTTGAATATCACCTTCCAAAGCATATACCGTACCACTTAGAAAGTCCACAATTCGCTTCTTAGCCACACTATCAATCTTCGTTAAATTCACAAGTGCTGCTCGGTTACTTTTTAATTCGTCTGCAATATCTTGTGTTTCTGCAAACACTCTTGGTTCAAATAAGCAGACTTTTGTACTTTGATTATTTGCTGACATTGCACGATTCTCCCCGCGGTTCGATTGTGACCTATCTTCAAATTTTCCTTGATGACTTTGCTTTCTTTTCGATTGAATCATTTTTTCTTTCTTATCGCTGTCTTTGACATCAATCAACTTAGATTTGGTTTCAGGTTTTCTCTTCTCTGCCGCCGCTTTGTGACGACTATTGTTCTGTTTATCAGTCTTAAGATTAGTAACTTTCGATACTGAAGATTGTTCTTTTTGAACTGGTACCTCTTCTTCAACATCGACGACAAATAAGTCCTTTATAAACTTTGTAATAGCCATATAATCACCTAGTTCCCCATTATTTTACTCCCAATGCGTATAAAAGTCGCACCAAAATTTACAGCGCTAGGATAGTCGTTACTCATACCCATACTCAACTCAGTGACAGTTGGATATTTAACTTGAACTTGATCTCTTAAGTCTCTTAAACCTTTAAATGTATCATCAATTACAGCTTGGTCTTCTGTTGCTGGCGCCATCGTCATCAATCCGATGACATTGACATACTCATAGGCTTGTAGGGTCTCTAAAAAATCCTCAAGAGCTTCAGGTGCGATCCCGTGCTTAGAAGATTCATCGGACACATTTACCTGTATAAAACAGTTTACAACATGATGTGCTGCCTGTTCAATTTTTTTTGCAACACTTTCTCTCTCAAGTGAATGGAGATAGTTTAAATTTTCAATCACATCTTTAACTTTTCTGGATTGCATCGTACCGATGAAATGAACTTCAGCGTCTTCAGGTAAGGCTTTTCTTTTCTCTATAAAGCCCTCTACCCTATTTTCACCAAAATGACGCACCCCACTATTATAAGCTTCAAGTGTTTCCTCTACACTATGATATTTCGTCACGGCAATGATATTCACACCATCGCCAACTTCATTTCTAATCTGTTCGTAATTTTCCTTAATCATCTTTACGCTTCCTTCCAATAAAAGCAAGTGCACGACCAGTTTTCCCTTTTTCTAACCGATAGGAGAAAAATTCCGCTTCTTCTGTGCCAAAATCAGTCACGTGAATATGGTTTGAATCAATTCCTGCATGCTGAGCTTGTTCACTATTCACACTTTTTAAATCTAATAAATAACCTGTAGATGTCTGGCTATATGACTCGGTTGATAAGGGGCTAAGTGCATCGATAACTTTGTCGTCCACTTCGTAATGGTCCTTGTTAATACCTGGACCAATTACAACTCTAAGGTTCTCTATATTACCTTTATAAGCTTCGATTAGCTTTTTAGTAATATGGGCTTGTGTCCCACGCCAACCCGCGTGAGCTAAACCAATAAAGTCATCCAATTCACTCCATACATAGACTGGAATACAGTCCGCATAGTTCATCGTTAACAGAACATCTCTATCATAAGTATAGACACCGTCTACATCATAAAATGACTCACTGAGTGATCTAATATTGGTTCCTCGGTCAACTAACTTAACTTCTCTAATGTTACCGCCGTGACGTTGAATAGGTAAGACCCAATTTTCTACAGGGAAATCAATTTTTTCACCTAATATATCCTGATGGCGGTGGACATTATTCTCTTCATCATCGATGTAAAGTGCCATATTAAAACTTTTTTCAGGATATTCACTGAAACCATCCACACGTTTTGTATAACCCAGTGTGAGTTCGTCAGTTACATAGCCAACAAAATTATCGAAATGTCTAAAAGAAAAATTATCAATCACAGTAAACCCCACCTATAAAGAAAGGAGACATTGGGCTGCCAATATCTCCTTTAAAATCTATCAAAATTCGCTTATCTTCTGCGTCTTTCTCTTCTAGAACTATTACCTTTTAAGAAAGTTGGAACATCTGGCTCATCTTTGCCTCTATCATCAAATCGATCGTTAGATTGTGAAAGTGTATCTTCTTCCAAGATGTCTCTTTGATTGTATGAAGTACCCTGACTGAAGTTTGAACCTCCACCACGTGTTTGAGTATTGTTTTCAGATACTTCAGGACGTTCACTTGAACGCTGAATTGATTTTTCATTAAATCCTGTTGCAATTACAGTAATGACCACTTCATCTTCAAGTTCTGGGTTAATCACTGTACCAAAAATCATATTTACATCTTCGTCAGCAGCATCTTGAACGATGTCTGCAGCTTCTTGTGCTTCAAAGAGTGATAGTGATTCTCCACCAGTGATATTCATTAGGACACCTTGTGCACCAACGATTGAAGTTTCAAGTAATGGACTTGAAATTGCTTTTTTAGCAGCTTCTACCGCACGGTTTTCTCCTGATGAAATACCGATACCCATCAATGCAGAACCTTGGTTTTGCATGATTGTCTTAACGTCAGCAAAGTCTAAGTTGACTTCCCCGCTTACAGCGATAAGGTCTGAAATACCTTGTACACCTTGACGAAGAACGTTATCTGCTTCTTTAAATGCTTCCATCATTGGAGTAGATTTATCAACGATATCTAATAGACGGTCATTTGGGATGACAATTAACGTATCGACTGCAGCTTTCATTTGTTCAACACCAGCAGCAGCTTGCGTTTGTCTCTTGCGTCCTTCGAATGAGAATGGGCGAGTTACAACACCCACTGTTAAGGCACCCATTTCTTTAGCGATTTTTGCAACTACTGGTGCAGCACCAGTACCTGTTCCACCGCCCATACCTGCCGTTACGAAGACCATATCCGCACCTTGGATTGCGTCTTCAATTTGTTCACGTGATTCTTCAGCAGCTTTCTTACCAATATCAGGATTTGCACCGGCACCAAGTCCGCGTGTTAATTTATCCCCGATTTGGATTTTTGATTCAGCTTTAGATAAATTCAATGCTTGTCCGTCAGTATTGATTGCAATGAATTCAACATTGGACATGCCATCATCGATCATACGGTTAACAGCGTTATTACCGCCGCCGCCGACACCGATAACTTTTAACGTTGCCATGTGGTTGAAACCTTGTTCAAATTCTAACATTAATCTTTCCTCCCAAATGTACTTCTACTCAAATAAGTTTTTCAGTATTTTTTTCATTTTACCGCCAATATTGCCTTCTTCTTTGGCTTCTTTTGACTCTGAAGATCGCCTTGATTCCTCTTGGTCATCTTCGTAATCTTCATAATCATCATCAGCGATGTAATCATCTTCCCTATCGTAAGAATTTTCTTCTTCAGGGTAGTCATAGTCATCTTCGTCTCTTTGACGCTCTACTTCAACTGCTGCTTCTTCATCACGATTGACTTGCAGTTCATTCTCTTCTTTACGCTTATTGAAAAGGCTAGTAAAGAAGTTCGTTGACTGCTCTTCCTGTACTTCATTTTCTTCATTATCCGATGATGCTTCAGGATAGTCATCATAATTATCAATTGTAACATAATCCAGCAACTCATCAAACATAATTCCGCTCGATAAAGTTGATATCGCACTAGAAAATTCGGGTTTTCTAGCACCCATTTGATTTGGTATATGAATTCTTACTTTTTCAGCAACCAAATCTTGAGCAAGCTCTTTAACCCCTCTGATGTTTGCCGTACCACCAGTGATTACAAATCCACCTTGAACTTTGTTAATGCCATTAGCTGCAATGTTCTCAAAGACGCTCATAAAGGCATCTTCAATCACTAGCTCAATTACATCAGCTAAGTCTTTAGATGTCACTTGAAGTGGTTGATCTGAGTCAGACTGACTGAGTGTAACTTTCTCATCATCACTCGCGTGATCAAAGAATGCGTGACCATATTGTTCTTTTGCTTGGTCCGCTTCATCATATGAAGTGTTAAACTCATCGACAATATCTAAGGTAATATCTCTACCGCCGAGCGCTACACTATTTGCATATTTAAGTGCGCCTCGTTCATAGTAAGCAAATTGTGTGAGATCCATTCCAATATCAATAACAACCGCGCCGAGCTCAATTTCTGCATCAGTTAATATGTGTTGATAGTTTAGAGCATCTGAATAAACATCTAAAATCGTCAGTCCAGCTGCTTCTACACATTTCACAAGATTGATTAATAATGAACGATTTGCTGTAACCACGCCTGCTTTTACAGCTAGGCTTTCCTCTACAACCATATCTTTTGGATCGCTTACTTCATGTAAACTATCTACGATAAAGGAAACAGGGTAAACACTGACAACCTCTTCATTACTCTCAAAACCACTTTGACGTACATTTTCAAGTAACTCTTCAATATGTTCACCGGTTATTTCAGTCGCCTGTCCACCAAATCGAATGACATCTTCAGTAAATCTGATACGTGTATCAGCAACTGGAACTTTTACAAATACTTCATCGATATCTATACCAGAAGCAATTTTAGCTTTTTTAATTGTATCAATAATTGCATTTTTAGCCTGATCAAAATCATTGATCATCCCTTTAGAAACTCCATCAGTGAAGGTTTGGCCGGTACCGATTACATTCACACCATTGTGAAATTTTTCTCCGACAACTACTTTGACACTGGATGAGCCGATATCAAGGGCAACATAATAATGTTCCTTCACCTTATTGCCTCCTACACAGCCATTTTCATAATACTAATACTAGTTTACATTATACTCTGATTAATGTGAACTATTTCAAAAAATTTGTTTACTTTTATCCATTATTCTGCTGATTCTTCACCTTCAGAAGATTCTGTTTCAGCTTCTTCAGCAGTTTCTGATTCTTCTTCTTGGTCCATTCCAGAAAGTGTATCACGTACGCCATTAAGTGATTCATTAATGTCTTCAATGTAAGTTGCACTTGTCGGTTCATTATAAATATTTTCTTTTATTTCTCTAGCATCCGCACTATCGTAAGGTAAGAAGCTAGTACCGACCTCCATATCAATAATGCCCTCAGCATCTTCACCAATTTCTTGACGAATTCCAATATAGTAGTTCATCTTTTCACTAAAGGTCTCATAATCAGCAACAATTTCCTGGCCGTCATTCATAAAGACATGAATCCGTCTTCTTGAATTATCTGTCGGTCTAAAGTAAATTTCTGAAATATTTTCTAGAATATCGCCTTCTATATTATTCAATGCCTCTACTAAAGCATCAAATTCTTCACCTTCAAAGTTGTAAATGATGGGGGCATTTCTTGGTGCACTTGGATATCCTCTTTGAATTCTACTGTTTTCAAGTACTGGGAAATAAAGATCTTCACTATTTATATAGGCCACTGCTTTATATTCTTCGATATCAATGGTAACGCCGTTCGGCCAATCGCGACTAGCATTGACTTCTTTAATAACAGGCAATAGTTCGATGTTCTCACTTGCCTTACCTAATGAGATACTGAACATCTTATCACCTTCTTGAAAACCAATTCTTTCCTCAAGCTCACTTTCAGAAACAATACTATTACCAGTGAAGGTAATTTCTTTTACATCACTTGCACTTGAAAAGACATACCATAACAAAGTCCCTAAGAGAATTACCAAGACCACAATACCAATGATATAAGCATGCACTCTTTTAAACTGAAACTTCTCTCTCGGAGGTTTATCTTTCTTGTCAGACTTAATCTTGTTCGTCTTCTCTTTTTTCTTAGTTTTTTTCTCTTGATCTTTAGCATTACTTTTTTCTTTTGTATCCGGTGATTTTGCATTCTCATCATTGTCAAAATCTTTATAGTGTTCGACTTTCAAGTCATCAGACGGTGTTGATTTTATGTCTTTCTCTGACTGATTCGCTTTAGCCTCTTTTTTTAACCCACTATCTTTTGGGACTTTAACTTCAACATCTTTGTTTTCTTCACCAGACTTATCCTTATTTCTTAATGACCTCGGGGTATAGCCGGTGTACTCGGTGTTTTGACGTTTTTTCTTCAGTTTTTCTTTTATATCATCAACATTGTTGTCTTTCTCTGACATCGGCTATCCCCCTATCATCTTAATTGGCTAAAGCCTTCTTTGAAGTGATCGCCTCTTCTTTCATAATCCTTATATTGATCCCAACTTGCACAAGCTGGTGAGAATAGTACAGTATCTCCAGCTACAGCATGTGCTTGTGCTAAGGCGATTGCTGAATTTGGATTGATTGTTGTTTCTACCTGAATACCTAGTTCATTGGCAAGTTCAACAAATTTTCTTTGAGTCTCACCGAAGGTGATAATTTCTTTAACATGAGTCGTAAAAGGCGTTAAATCCTCCAGTGATTGTCCACGGTCTAATCCACCTGCAATCCATATCACTGGTGTTGTAAAGCTTTGGAGTGCAAAGGAAGTCGCTAAGTTATTGGTCGCTTTTGAATCATTATAATACGTGACATCGTTGACCGTTCCTAAACGCTCAAGACGATGTGGTATACCACCAAAGGTTTGCAAGGTTTTAATAATTGCCTCATCACTCACACCATGTGCTTTTGCAACCAGCAAGGTAGCGAGTATATTTTCAATATTGTGATTCCCTTTTAACACCAATTCGTCTATAGGCAAGATTTTCTCATCGTGTACAATTAAATACTCACCATCTGAGTATGCATCTGCCTTGTTTTTAATATCAAAGTATTGAACCTGACAGGAAATATCTTGGCCTTCGAGTAATTCTTTTTGGTTGTTGTTAAAGATTAATAGATCATCTGCTGTCATGTTTTCAAATATTCTAAGTTTAGCTTTTTTATATTCTTCTTTTGAACCATGATAATCTAAATGGGCCTCATAAATATTTGTAATCACTGCGATATTAGGTCGGAACGTTTCTGTCCCGAGGAGCTGAAATGATGATAGTTCCATTACTAAAGTATCATCTGGTGTTGCTTCCATGGCAGCATCTGTTGCTGGATAGCCTATGTTACCACACAGAATTGGATGAGAGCCGCCGTTTTCAAGCATCTCACCCAAAAGATGAGTACAAGTTGTCTTACCATTCGTACCTGTTAAGGCGTAGATTGGTGCTTCACTTAACAGATGCGCAATTTCAACTTCTGTAACAATCGGTATATTTCTCTCTGTCGCTTCTACTAAAAATGGAATTGAGTAGGGTATACCTGGGTTTTTAACGATGAGATCAGCATCATTTAATAGATGTATGGGGTGGTGCCCATCTACAATTTCTACACCCCATCCATTCAGTTTTTGTTCGCTCTCTTCATCAGAAAAAACTTCATTTGTAGTCAGTGTTACATTGGCACCTAAAGTAACCAGAGCATTAACAGCGCTCTTACCACTTTTACCGTAACCTAGGACAACGACACTTTTATTTTCAAAACCTTTATAATCTTTCACCTTACATCACTCCTAAAATAACACCGATAACACCACAAATTAGCCCAAATGACCAAAACACAATAACAATCTTCCATTCGTTCCATCCCGATAATTCAAAATGATGATGGATCGGTGTCATTTTGAAGATTCTCTTACCAGTCAGTTTATAGGATGTCACTTGCATCATGACACTCAGTGTTTCAATGACAAACACTAGGCCAATTAAAAGTAACAAGAGACTGTTATTCAACATGATTGATACGATAGCTATAATCCCACCGAGTGCTAATGACCCTGTGTCACCCATGAACAATTTGGCAGGGTACTTATTGTAGATTAGGAAGCCAATTAATCCACCGATTAATATAAATAGGAACAGGGCAATTTCCATTTCACCTAAAATTAAACTAATGACCAAGAATGAACCAAAGGCGATAATGGATGTACCTGTCGATAAACCATCCAAACCATCAGTTAAATTAACAGCATTTGAGAAACCAACTAGCCAGAAGACAATCCACACAACGAAAAATACTCCGAGTGGGATTAAGAAATCTGTTCCTGGAATTCTTATGCCAGCATCAATATCAGGAATCCAGTTAATCATTATAATGTAAATTATTATCGCAACAAGAATTTGGAAAATAAATTTTTGCTTAGAGGATAGGCCTGCATTGTTCTTCTTAACTACAATGATATAGTCATCAACAAAACCAATTAAACCAAATCCCAAAGTAACAATAATCAAGACAAGTAATTTGTAGACATCATCTACAAAGAAAAGCCCAATAATTGAAAGTACTACAGTCACTGAAATAAATGATAGACCACCCATTGTCGGTGTGCCCGTTTTAACCAGGTGACTCTCTGGTCCTTCTTCACGTATCGTTTGCCCAAACTTCATTCTTTTTAATAAGGGAATTAACAATGGGATGAGTATAGCAGTCAATACAAAAGCTGCTATAAGAAATATATAATTCATAGGTCCTCCTTAATCATTCGGGTCATTTGACGATAGAGTTACTTCTATTGCAGTATCCTCAGTTATGACTGTTCCTGGTTCTACAGACTGTTCATTGGAATATCCTTCTCCACTTACCGAGACATCGATTCCCATAAAGTCACCAAGTAGTAATACTTCTCTCTTAGACATACCGGACATATCCGGAACAGTAGCTTCACCGTCTGTTTTAATAAATAAAGTGTCATATGGTAATAGTGTGTCATCCTTAGGATACTGGTCAGTAATCTCAGTGCCTTCACCGACTATTTTTACTTCAATTGTATCATTTAATTCTTCTTCTAGAGTATCGATTTCACTACCTGTATAATCACCGATTTCAATGACACTGTGCTCTTCCGATACATCAGCATTTGATACTTCTAAATATTTTAAAGTTCTTTCCATAAGTGGATTAAATCCTCTTGCAACACCGTTGTCCCAAGTTTCGCTTTTATTTTCACTCGCTAGCTTAATACCATAATAGATGATCACCTCAGGGTCATCCTTTGGCGCGTAACCAAGGAAGGAGGTGAAAAATTCATAATCTCCGTCTAAGTAGCCACCAGTTTCTGGATCATATACCTGAGCCGTACCTGATTTACCTGTCACTTCGTAATCATCTAATTTGTACTGTGAGTTATGATCTAAGGACCCATCGATTAAAGTATTCATTTCTTCAACTGTTTTATTCGCAGCTTCTTTGGAAATCACTTGTCTCACATTTTCTTCCTTGCCATCATAAACCACTTCGCCATCTTCATCAGTTATCTCGTCAACAACATAAGGTTTCTTCATCTGACCTTCATTTAATAAAGCAGTCATACCTTGAATCATTTGTATTGGAGTCACCGTTGAAGTTTGTCCGAAAGATGTGGTCTTTTGTTGAAGTTCATTATCCCATGCAAGTTGACCAGGAGATTCTGTTGGTAACTCAGAACCTGTCGTTTGACCAAAGCCAAATTTTTGATAATATTCCAACATTTTATCGGCGCCAACTTTATTTTGTAAAATCATCATTAATACGTTTGATGAGTACTGCATTCCCTCGTTGTATGTAATGTCTCCCCATCCACTTGTTTCCCAGTCGTAAATAGTTGAACCCATTACATCCATAGAACCGGATGTATAAACTTCATTGGGATCATAGACGCCCTCTTCAATAGCGGCAGCCAAACCAAATACTTTAAATGTTGAACCAGGTTCGAATGAATATTCATAGAGCATGTTCAACCAAGAGTTACCAAAGCCTTCTCTCGTTTCAGGGTTAAATGACGGTCTTTGACCACTTGCTAAAATTTCACCAGTGTCTGCGTCAGCGACAACTGCCATTAATTCTTCAGGTTTAAAGTGTTCTTCCATATCATTTAATGAATCTTCTAGGTAAAGTTGAATGTTTGAGTCAATTGTTAATTTAACGTCATTACCATTAACCGGCGGTTGAACATTATCAGAATTTGGCACTATAGAACCCCAAACATCTTGGTTATAGTCAATCGATCCATCTTCTCCAGCTAGTAGGTCATCGTAAATTTTTTCTATACCTAGCTGACCTTGTAGTTCGTTCGTCTCTTCATTTAATTCCGCCATGCCAATTAAATGAGAAGCAAATTGACCATTCGGGTAAAACCTTCTTGTTTCTGGTTCAAAGACAAGACCCGTTGCTTCAGACTCCTCTAGAAACTTCTTATCATTGTAAGAAATATTTCGCCCGGCTTGTCCAAGTTCCATTTGGAATCGTCCTTCTTTTACACTCTTTTCAATTTGCTCTTGTATTTCTTCTTTTTCCGTATCTATGACTTCTGCGACAAGTGATGCTGTCTCTTCTGGGTTAGATACATGGTTTGGATAATTATCATCCGTTATCAACACTAGTCTATAAGCTTCCATGTCTGACGCAAGGACATTACCTGAGCGGTCTGTAATATCCCCTCTCTCTGCTTCAGTGACTGAAGAAACAGCATACTTATCCTCACCGCGTGCGATTAGGTCTTCGTCATCTATTGTTTGAAACACCATCAATCTAATAAATTGACCGATTATCAATAGAAAAAGCACTCCTATACCGATATATATCAGGAGTGCACCAGGTGTGGTCTTTATATTCTTCAGGCTGATTTTTCTTTTATTCTTGACCATACTTTTCTACAACCTTTACATTGCTATTGTTCAGATCTAAGCCCAATTCTTGAGCTTTTTCATATATGCGATCGTAGGAAGCAAGATAAGTGACTTCAGTTTGTAATTCACTAATTTCACCATCTTTTACAGAGATGGATTGTTCTATTGATGATTTTTCATTTTGGTAGTTGTGAGCTTCCATTTTTAAAGATAGCACATACACTGAGGCTGCTGCAATCAGAACAACTAGCGTTATGTATACTGCCATTTCAAATCGTTTTATGCCGACGACTTTAGCCTTTTTTCTTATATGTGTTCGGCTCTCCTGGCGTCTGGTCGTCTTAGGGGATGGATGGACTTCAGTATATCTTTCTACTACCATGTCAACACTTCCTATACTTGTTTCTCAGCAATCCGAAGTTTTGCACTGCGTGCGCGTGGATTATTTTCTAAACCTTCACCTTGTGCAGTAATCGGCTTTCTATTCACTCTTTTTAAGGAAGGCACGTATCCTTCAGGAATAATCGGCATATTCTTTGGAAGTTCTGGGCCTTTTTCATATTCGACAAACATTTGTTTACAAATTCTATCTTCCAATGAGTGGAAGGTTATTACCGAGACACGTCCGCCTTTTTTTAATAAGTCAATCGCCTGTTCAAGAGAACGTTCAAATACTCCAAGTTCATCATTGACAGCAATTCTTAAAGCTTGGAATATTCTTTTTGCTGGGTGCCCGCCTGTTCGTCTAAACTTCGCTGGAATTTGAGATTTTATAATCTCTGATAATTCTGTCGTTGTTTCTATAGGTTGAATCTCTCTAAGGCGTTCTATTTCTCTAGCAATTTTTTTTGAAAACTTTTCTTCACCATAGCGAAAGAATATGCTGACTAATTCTTGGTAAGAATAGTGATTGACAATTTCATAGGCATCGAGGTCTTGTGATTGATCCATCCGCATATCTAAACGTGCTGTTTTTGAATGGCTAAAGCCACGTTCTGTGACATCAAGTTGTGGACTAGATACGCCTAGATCGTACAAAATACCATCGACCGTTGTGACACCATATTCCTTTAGTGCTGAAGTTAGATTTTCAAAGTTTGTGTGTATTAAAGTCACCTTGTTTGACCCTTCAAATTTCTTACTCGCATTTTCAATTGCTGTAATGTCTTGGTCAAAAGCATAAATGTGTCCAGTGTCCAGTTGGGACATAAGATAAGCAGTATGTCCGCCCCCACCAAGTGTGGCATCCACATATATACCGTCCGGTTTAATATTTAAACCGTCGACCGTTTCTTTTAGTAAAACTGAAGTATGATTAAACAAAGTGTCACATCCTAAAGGTCAAAATCGATTAAGTCTTCTGCTATTTCTTCAAAGTTATCTTCAGATTCTGTATAAAAATCTTCCCAAGATTCCGTGTCCCAAATTTCAATGCGACTCGATACGCCAATAACCGTGCAATCCTTCGAAAGACCAGCATAGTCTCTTAGATTCTGCGGTATATTAATACGTCCTTGCTTATCGATTTCTACGTTTGTGGCACCTGAGAAGAATAATCTCGTAAATTTTCTAGCGTCTTTTTTAGTGAGTGGTAGAGTTTTTAGTTTTTCTTCGATTCGGCTCCATTCATCCATCGTATATGCGAAAAGACAACGGTCCAAACCGCGGGTAATGACGAATTGTTCACTGAGCAAATCTCTGAATTTACTCGGCACAATGATGCGTCCCTTAGTATCCAAATTATGTTTATATTCACCCATGAACATATATCTCACCCCGCTATACATTTAATTTACCACATCTCCCCACAATCCTCCACAATTTATAAAAAAGAATCCAAAAAAATATTGCAAAATTAAAAAGCGATTCCCTTATTAAAGGAAATCGCTTGATATAGAGCCTTTTTATTTTTTTATTATGACTAAATTTTCCGTGTAAGAAAGTGGGGAGTAATCCCATAATTCAGCAGATAATTGCCATGGGTGGTAGATACGTTCTTGAAGCACACCATTTGGGAATAATTTTTCACTCAATTCTTCAAGATTGTGGAGATCTTGCCTTAATGAACGTTTAATTTCAATATTATATCTGTTCTTTAAGTAATCCAGCTGTAGTTGATGTTGTTTCTTATTGCTGTCGATTAACTGACTATTGAAATACTCATCCTTCTTTTTGTATAAGACTTCAAAAGCTTCGTCTATCGTTTCTTTAATATGATCTACCTCTTTTAAAAGTGCTTCATCAGTGTGATTATCAATTAAAGTACGTTTTAATTCATTGATGTTCTGAACGAGTGCATCGTCAAAGTTGAGTTCATACTTATTTAGTAACTTTT
Organism: Jeotgalicoccus sp. ATCC 8456; assembly: GCF_016313225.1. Taxonomy (NCBI): domain Bacteria; kingdom Bacillati; phylum Bacillota; class Bacilli; order Caryophanales; family Staphylococcaceae; genus Jeotgalicoccus; species Jeotgalicoccus sp. ATCC 8456. The sequence goes on from NZ_CP066224.1 coordinate 790,994, forward strand.
GAATCCGTTCATCCTGGTAAACAAATTCCATACGTTTTAGAACTATGGGCATCTGTAAATCCATGACCTCAAAGGTTTTGTGAATTTCACCCCAGTACTTAACCTCTGCTCCCCCGCCTAAAAACACAGCAGTATTAAACAATGCTTCTTGCATTAGTGGTCGAGTGACGACATTGTTGGAAAAACTTTCAGGTTTCTCTTCGATTAAAGCGAGTACCTCATCATGGCTATACGTCTCACCACCTAAGTGATAAGACCCGTCTTTATAGAGAAGTAATTCACGTTCAGTATCTGCATTACCAAACAAATGAACTGTCGTTTCTGTATCAATAACCGGCGCCATTTTCATTGCTAAATTATACTGCTTCTGCCCATCTTTAAATGCTAAATCTATCGCTTGATGATTTTTAAACATCTTTTTAAGAATCGGTTTCTCCAATTCTCTTACTGCTTTTAGATGTGAATTAAAAATGATAAGTCCATGCGATTTAAAGGTTTCATGTACCAGTGAATGAAAAAGTTCAGTCCAGCTTGTACATCGCTCTATTTGATGACTGACCGACTCTTTTAATTCAGTTACATAAGTCGAATCACCTAGGTAAGCCACTAGTTTATTCAAACTTTCCTTCATCGCATTCTTATCATACTCATAGAAACCCACACTCATCGGTACACTCAAGTTTGGTTTATAGGAAATTTTAACCCGTCTTCTGTAGTAACTGTCGTAAACAAAAGTATGATTCACTTCTTCAAAATCATGGTCTTCACCAGCAACCCAAAAAACGGGTACAGCTTCTTTGTTATGCACTGTGTTTAACTCATTAGTTACAATTAAGAGTGAAATAATTTTATGTATGATATATGATGGACTCATAAATAAACCAGCCTGTTGACCACCGATAACAACTTTTCTGCCTTCTCTAAGGCGCTTTAGGTTACCCCTTTGAGCATCGCTTAAACCGTACTGTGCCATATCGGCTTCAATAAGATCAGCTAGTGCTTCTGTGTGTGCATGGTTGGGGCTATCAAAAATGGTATCTATATCATTTTTATTGTACGATAAACTACTATAAAATTGTTTCTTGTCTTTATTACCAGCTGCTTTTACAGCTTGATCTACAGTCTCAAATCGCATATATATTTCTCCTCAACATATCGTTATTAAAAGTATAAAATTTATTTAAATATAAAACAATTGAACGGCTTAAGAATTATGAATATACTTAAGAGAAAAGGGGCGTTTTAAAAATGGTAAAAGTAAATAATTTAGCAATCAACTACAAAACAGCGGAAGAGTTTAAGAAATTTAGAGAATATGGTTCTCAGGAATTACATATGATGAATGAGCTTGAAGCTAATGTAATCGACGCGAATATCGACTCACCATTCTACGGTATTTACCAGGGTGATGAGCTAGCAGCGCGTATGTGTTTATATCGCCGTGAAGATACTAATCATCCAATAGATGAAGATACGAGTGACTACCTGGTAATTTGGAAATTAGAGGTGCTTGAAAAATACCAGGGTCGTGGTTTTGGAAGTGCTATGATTGACTACGCTAAGTCTTTTAATTTACCAATTAAAGCAATTAGTCGTTTTGAAAACTCTAGAAAGTTCTTCGAAAAACATAACTTTCAAGGGCACGATTACGATATTGAACGTGATTTAGCAGACGAATCTCTAATGTGGTACCCACAATAAAAAAAGACCTGGAAATCTTAATTGATTTCCAGGTCTTTTTTTTAACTTATCTTAGTTAGCTACGACTTCTTCACCTTTGTAGCTGCCACACTCTTTACATACGCGGTGTGCTAATTTAGCCTCACCACAGTTTGGACATTCTACCATACCTGGCATTGAAATTCTCATGTGTGAACGGCGTTTATTTTTACGTGTTTTAGAAGTTCTTCTTTTAGGTACTGCCATTATTATTCCTCCTCATCGTTCAGCTTTAAAGCTTCTAGTTTTTGTAATCTCGGATCAACTGCAGGTTTTTCACTGTCAGCCTCCGCTTCCTCTAGTACTGTCCAACCACTTGCGCCTGATGACCCGGGTAGTTCATCACTCTCAGTATAAACTGTCGGTAAATTGACGATAATTAATTCTCTAACAATCGGTTCTAAGTCAATCGTATGATCGACTGCGTGTAGATTGTCATCTTCAATTTCCTCATCATCAAGGTTCTCATCGAACACTTCAACGGATTGTACTTCAAGCGGGTAATCTACTACTTTACCAGTCCGACTGTCGATCATCTTAACAGTGGCAGATATAAGTAAATCAACGTTTATACGTTGAGTCCCTATAAGCATACTAGCAGATACATTTATATCTTCAATCGCTAATATGTCTTCTCGATCATACAACTTGTCTATTTGGACAGTTTCATTAAAAGTGAATTTGTCATTGGTATACTTTCTTAACTGGGAAAGTGACCATTTCATATAATTCCACCTCTTATGAGCACAACAGATATTGTACAATTATAAAGAAAAAGTGTCAAGTTTATTTCTTAACAAATCACTATTAAATGCTCAATATTTTGGTACACTAAGTATAACATTTTCCGGGGGGTTTTGTATGCGAATTTTAGCATTAATTACAGAATATAATCCATTTCATAATGGTCACATTTATCATATAGAAAGTGCCAAGGCACTCGTAAATCCTGATGTAACTATTGCGATAATGTCTGGAAATTTCACTCAGCGAGGTGAGCTAGCAATTACAGATAAGTTCACCCGTACTAAAGCATGTTTAAAACATGTAGACCTCGTCTGTGAGCTACCATTTTTAAATGCGGTAAGTTTTGCCGATGATTTTGCCAGAGGTGGTGTTCATATAGCCAGTTTGATGGGCGCTACAGATTTGGTGTTTGGCAGTGAGTCAGGTGACATCATCGGCTTGAGTAAAGCTGCTAAAGAATCCAACGATTTAAGTGAGTCTGAAGCATTCCATGACTTATTAAGAGCTGGTAAAAGCTATCCGAGGGCTATGGATGAATTAAGTCAGTCAGATTTTCTATCCTCACCGAATAATACTTTGGGGATCGCTTATATTAAAACGGTAGAAGAAATGGGCTTAAAAATTAAAGTTGATACGACAAAGAGAACCGGAAATCATTATAGTGATCAAGAACTATCAAATCAGGCTTTTTCTAGTGCCACAAGTATAAGACGCACATTATTTAATCATGATATCGACGATGCAAAACAATTTATGCCTTCAGCTTTAGTTGATGAAATAATGTCTAGTCACCTCGCATCAAACGAAGATGTATTTACAACGTTAAAAACAATCATTTTAACTAAAAGTTTAAGTGAGCTTAGAGAAATTTACATGATGACAGAGGGCTTAGAATATCGACTTAAGGATAAGATTAAAACATCACATAGCTACAGTGATTTCATCAGTCAAGTAAAAACGAAGCGATATACATGGACTCGCCTAAGTAGATTAATGATCGCTATCCTCATGAATATTACAAACAAAATAATGGAAGAACATCGGTTATCTAACAGTGTCCGTGTGCTTGGTATGAATAAGACCGGTCAAGCCCATTTAAAATTGTTAGATGAAGTTGAAATCATTACCAACGTAAATAAAAACAACCGTAGCTTAGTATCACATGAAGTGACAGCTACGGAAGTATATAACACTTTTACAGGTGGTACTAAAAATGATTTCAATACACCTGTAATTATTGAGTCTTGAACTTTTCTTTTAAGGCATCTTCAATTAACGGCGGTACAATGTCTTCGACTTTGCCGCCGTATTTTGCAACTTCTTTGACAATAGATGAGGATATGAATGAATAGTTATTATTTGTCATTATATACATCGTTTCGATTTTACTATCTAGTTTCCTATTCATACTGGTCAACTGCATCTCATACTCAAAGTCACTGACAGCTCTTAAACCTCTAATAATCGCATCTGCTTGAACTTGCTGACAGAATTCGATTAGCAGTCCATCAAACTGGATGATTTCAACATTATCAAGATGTTTTGTTACACCTTTAATTAGTTCGATACGTTCTGTCGGTGAGAATAGACCTTGTTTTGATGAATTCCTTAAAACTGATACATAGACTTTATCAAAAATTTTACATGCTCTTTCAATGATATCTAAATGCCCATATGTAATCGGGTCAAAACTACCAGGTACAACTGCAACTTTATTTCTCGCCATAATATCCTCCTAATGATTGTCCAATTCGAGTAATTGTACTTTCATGGTGCCGTAAGTGTGTGTTTTAATTTGTTTGAAGCCATCAATATTCACAGTTTCGTCAGCAGAAGTTTCAACGACAATTCTACCGTTGGGTTTGAGTAAACTTTCTGACTTAATTATCTCTAAGCTCTTATCCACTAATTTCTTTCTATATGGTGGATCTAGAAATATTAGATTAAAACTTTTCTCTCTTTTACTCATCGCCTTCAGTGCTCTTCTATAGTCATTTCTATATATTTCAATAGGTTCCTCAATACTATCGGTGTTTTCTCTGATTATACGAATTGCATCCTTTGCACCGTCTATAATCATTGCAGAGGTTCCTCCGCGGCTTATTGCTTCAATTGCTAGTGCACCAGTACCACCGAATAGGTCTAAAACATCTCCTTCTACTACTCCAAGCATACTAAAAATACTTTCTCTAACCTTGTCACTTGTTGGTCGTGTATCACTAGACTTAAGTGTGTTTATTTTTTTTGACTTATATTTACCGCTTATTATTCTCATCTGTCTGCCCTTTCAATTACTAGCCTACTCATATAAAATACTTGATAGGAGTTGATGATATGCAAAAATTTATAACGATGGGAGAAGGCTACCGTGAAATATTTGAGTTACATGCCCTCATCGAATATAATCACCAACGTGTAGAACATGCAGTATTTTGCTACAATGACAAATCACCTGCAAGTTTTTTACTCATTATGAAACCTGTAGAACAAAATGTGCAAGCAGTCTACACAATTTACAATGGCATCAAATATGAAGCAGGTGCAGGTAAAAAATATGAACTTATAAAATCATGGTGTGATGATAATAACATCAATGTGATTGAGATAAAAACACAATCACCTGAAGATTTCTATGAACAAGAACAATTTTATCAGTATTTAACTGGTCTATTGAGGCTCAATCATTTACTCTTACCGATGACTTAAATGACTCGATAATCTTTCTCTTCATAGTCTTCACTGCTATATTCTCGGCTAATATTATGATATTCGGATGTTGTAATATCTGTAACAAATTTTAATTTACCGAGTTCGATTAGGGTGTTTTCAAGCTTATCTTCATTGACGTAAATTAAGGCGTATTTCTTATCTTTGTTAACATATATTAAATGTCCGTGTCGTTTCAATTGTCGAATGAATTTATTTTGTTTAAAATAAACATATATTCCGATACGTTTTACTATCATTGGCTGACCACCTATCTGAATCTTTATGGTTATAATAACACATTATACAAGAGTTTTTTAAATGAATATCTCATGGAGGTTATATCATGGCAAATTGCTTTAAGAAATTAATGACAGCTGCTGGTGTTGTAGCTGGGGTAACATTAGGAGTATGGGCAAGTACTAAATTGACTGCTGATGTGACAGTACGCGATATCAAACCATACTTCAAAAAACGTTCACCTTATGTCTTTGCACACCGAGGTGGTATGGGGTTAAGACCTGAACATACTAGACTCGCTTTTGATAAGGCATCAGAATTTAATGTCGAAGGTTTTGAAATAGACATTCGTCTGACTAAAGATGAAGAAATCGTTGTCTTCCACGATGCATATGTTGATAGAACATCTAATGGCGCTGGTAAAGTCAGCAATCTAACACTTGAAGACTTACGTGCTTTAGATTTCGGATATCATTTCACAGATGTCGAAGGCAAACACCCATACAGAAATCATGAGAAAGCAAAAATTGTAACATTGAAAGAACTCATCGAAGAATATCCTGACAAATTGATTAACCTTGATATTAAAGATGATCCAGAAACATATGCTGGTAGTTTGGTACCTAGCCTACTCTACCGATTAATTACGGAGCTTGGTGCAGAAGACCGTATTCTTGTGACAAGTTTCTATGATTCTCAAATTAAACAATTTAACTTATACGCAGACAATAAAATTGCTCTAGGAGCAGGTGTTGATCAAGTATCGAAAGCCTACTTCTTACAAAAACTAGGTTTTGGTCATATGTATACACCAAAAGCAGATACCTTCCAACTGCCAACTGAATATAATGGTATCCCACTAGATACTGAGAAATTCATTGAGTTTTTAACTAGTTTAAATATCGCTGTTGGTTTCTGGAATATTAACAAGATGGACAAGATGGATGAACTTATTCAAAAAGGTGCACATACTATTGTGACTGATTACCCAGATATTAGTTACCACTTAATGAAAGACAGATATTAAAAAGAGTGATCCCCGTGGAAAATAAATTCCACGGGGATCATTTGTATATTTAGCTTGCACAACTACAATTTCCGCCGGTTGCACATCCACTATTAGAACTATTTGCGAAAAACGGATTGCTGCTGACAATATTTGCATGAGGACTTACAGCTTGCCCGATATGGAACAATACTTCATCAAGTAAAGATTGAAGTTGAAACTCTGCACGACGATATTCCATTACGATAGGGTTCATATCTAAATTCTTCTTAAATTGGTTAATTTCCCTACGCTTTGTACTAAAGTCAGGATGATATTTACCGAAGCGTTCCACTTCTTCAAAATCCTCTTTTAGGATGACAAAGTCTTTAATCATTTGTGAGACTTCACTGTCTGTCTCAAGAAGATTCTTATAGTAGCAATAATTATTATATTCCTCAGTGTCAGTGACCATTTCATTAAGAGAGTCGAGCAAATCCATTATTTCAAAATCTACCATTGTTTGCATTTAATCACCTCTCAAAAACTATTCTATCATACCGTTACATTTGTTACTATATTAGAAATACCATTTGCAAGTCCATAGGGAATAGATTAAAATTAGGGTAATGGAAAAATGATAGGGGGCAAAATGATGGTTTTTGAAAACTCAGGTATTGAAAAAGTAGTCATTCCACAGGGCTCACTGCAAGAAGTCATGAACCACAATGGTTGTGTACTCGGAGGCAGCTGGGACTATGAACGTATGACTTTCGACTATAAATATGAAATTCCTGAAGGAATTTATTACTTGCGTTTTCCTGGTTACGCAATTGATGGTGACGTTGGTGCGAACAATGCCACACTTCAATTAATGGATCCTTACATGGGTAAACATTACTATCCAACAGGTATCGAATACGGTAGTGATGAAGTATTCCCAGAGCGTATTGTTGAACATGCAATTAATAAAATCAGAACAATTTCTACTGAACTTACAGCACTTGCTGAAGCTTAATACTTTAATAACGGCACTTTCTCTAAATAACAAGGTGTCGTTATTTTTTTCTATGTATTCGCTCATATACATAAAAACAACGATGAATCTAAAAATAGATTCATCGTTGTTTTATATTAATGGAAGATAGCATCCCAAAGACCAGTAGTTTCTCCACCTGGGTATAAAATATATAAGATGACATAAACCATGACACCAGTTATGGCCGTAAAGAACCATATAGTCGCAGCTGTCATCCCCATTTTTCTATGGGTTTTTAATTTGTTTTTCTTACCAGTGAAGACTTGTATTCCACCTAGAATACCACCAATTGTAGCTAAGCAAATGTGACTGATTAAGAATGTCACATAATAAGGTTCTAATGATGCTGGTCCTCCAAATTGAGTGTTACCTAAAAAGATCGTCTTCGATACGTAAATAACGAAGAATGCTAAGGCTGACCAAGCTGCTATAGTCATGACTTTTTCATGTGTTTGGACATTGCCTTTTTTAATATGATAAACACCTACACCCATCAAAATCGCACTCAATATTATAAATGATGTACTAATTGTAGGTAGGATAAAATGTATATCCACTTAACTTCCTCCTAAACTCTGTGGCTATTGTATAGCTCTTTTTGTTGTTGTGCTTTAATGAGTGCCTGCTCAGTAATTTTGTCTTCATCTCTATGTTCATCTTTATACCACTTAGAGAAGATAAAACCTAGCATAACACCAAATATTATTTCCTGTAATACTTTCATAATAATTCCGCCAGTTTGTTGATCATTGAGTGGTGTTGAATTTGTGAAATATTCAGGTCCTGATATCATCCCTGATCCTGCAATGCTATCTAACACACCTGCTGGTACACATAACTCCATGGCACTTAACCAAGCTTCGCCTTCTGTAAACGTTGCATATAACGGTTCACTAGAGAAGATAATTAACGCACATGCTGGTGTAACAAAGGCACCTATACCAAATATATACAATAATTTAAACAAGCCACCCATGTGTGTTTCTTCAGGCTCTACCTTATTAAACATTGGGTAAAATGCCATTACTGCAGTTAAAAACATTATTGCGAGTACTAAAGTATGTAAAGTCGCACTCATTTTTAAGTTATCCATAACCACTGGAAGATGGTAGATAGAAAATGCTGCAATAAGTAGCATCAATGAAAATAATGGTTTCTTTGCACCTAAACGTAATACAGGTCCAATAACTGGAAGACTCACTATATATTTTTGTAAGTACTCTGGTATTGAAAAGTATAGTAACGGTGCAATTAAAAATAGCACAAAGGCCATTTGAATCATGTGGAATGTAAATAATATATGACTCAGAATATCTACTGGTCCACCGTACATTAAGTATAAAAGAATCATGTTTACGACAAATAGTGACCCTTCTTTTGGAGTCAGTGGACGACCACCTTCAAAGTCTTTATACCACCTTACAGTAACAAGAAAATACACAACTGTAAGCATAATAACAAAGGCCATAAAGAATGGACTCCAGTTTGCCATGAAACCGAAAATCTTTATAGAAGTTATGTTCTCCATACATACCACCTCGAGTTTAACCTATATACCTAGTATAAATTCATTGACTTTATAAGACAAGGCGCTAAAAAGTAACAAAGTGACAAAGTAATGAATAAAAAAATGACCCCTGTTGGGGTCATTCTTTAGATTGGTTGTCCAATCCATACTATAAAAATAAATGTTACACAGAATGCTATTGCAAAGTACATACCAACTATCATAAATAATTTTACAAATTCATGCCCCTCATCCTTAATGTGCATAAAGTAGTAGAACTGTAAAATTACCTGAATGAATGCAAATAGAATTACAGATCCAGTTATGAAAGTTGCATTAAAGTCTAGAGCAACCATACCAAATGCCATAAATGTTAAGAAAATCATAAAGGCAAAGCCGGTAAGCTGTAAACGCATTTCTTTCGTTCTTTGACGTCGTATATTTCTAAGTTTAATATCGCTCATTGGTTTGTTATTTAGTTCAGCCATCTATAACACTCCTAACAAGTAAACAATTGTGAAGATGAATACCCACACAACATCGATGAAGTGCCAGTATAAGGCAGCAGTATTAACTTTAGCTGCTGTGTACACTGATAAACCTCGAGTCGCGTTACGGATAATTAAACTTGTAATCCATACTAGACCAATTATAACGTGGAAGCCATGTGTACCTATTAGAATATAAAAGGCACTACCAAAAGCACTAGATCTAAATGTGTGTCCTAAATGTACATATTCATAGAACTCATATATCTCTAAAGCTAAGAATCCTGCACCGAGTAATACTGTAATGGCTAACCATAATTGCATCTTAGTAAAGTTGTTATTACGCATATGATAGATTGCATATACACTTGTTAATGAAGATGTTAAAAGTAACATTGTCATAACAAAAGCAAGTTCTAGTTGGAAAAGATCAGCTGCCAGTAAGTGACCCTCACTTGGCACGCTATCTTTAAGTGCTAAGTACGTCGCAAATAGTGATGCGAATAGTACAGTTTCTCCACCAAGGAAAGTCCAAAATCCAACGAATTTATTCTTACCTTCTTGCGTTGCTGTCTCCGGGTGCTCAGGCCATTGTTCATTAGGTACATTATATTTCATTTCCGCCATTATTTTGCACCCCTTTCAAGCTCTTCAAGGTCTTTTAATACTTCTTCTTTCTTCACATAGTAACCAAGGTCATCTTTGAATGAACGTACAATCATTGATATTACGGTAATCGCTAAACCGATGATTAATACCCATACTGCCCAAGGTTTTTCTGGTAATCCTGATACTGCATCAATTGCCCAATCTTTACCTGCGGCAAAGTACAATGCACCAAATGATGCAATGAATAAACCAAGTGACATAATAAATGGAATGATTGAGTTGTTTGGCATATGGAAGTCGTCCAATGATTCAGCTGGAAGCATTTCTCCATTACCTTCTTTTTTCTCTAACCAGAATGCATCTAAACCACGAACAAGTGGAATCTGTGCAAAGTTGTAATACGGCACTGGAAGTGGTAATGACCACTCAAGTGTACGTCCGTCACCCCATGGGTCACGTCCAACCTTTTGGTTTTTGACAACTGTCATTACAATATTTATCAGTAAAATAATAACTGCTAGGGCCATCAATAAGGCACCCACTGTTGATGTCATGTTCGCTACATTATAACCTTGCCCGTCTAGGTATGTGAATACACGTCTTGGCATTCCCCATAGACCTAAGAAGTGTTGGATAAGGAATGTTAAGTGGAATCCAATGAAGAATAACCAGAACGTAACCTTACCAAGTTTTTCACTGAGCATTGTTGCAAACATCAATGGCCAGTAATAATGTAAGCCGGCGAGCAATGCGAATACTACCCCACCAACGATAACGTAGTGGAAGTGAGCAACGATGAAGTAAGAGTCATGGTACTGATAGTCAGCTGGCGCTACTGCCTGCATGACACCAGTTACCCCACCCATTACGAATGATGGAATAAACGCGAGTGCATACATCATTGGTGTTGTAAATTCAATACTACCGCCCCAAATAGTAAAGATCCAGTTGAATATCTTAATACCAGTCGGAACTGCAATTGCCATAGTAGCAAGTGCAAAAATAGCATTAGCTGTTGGTCCAAGGCCTACTGTAAACATGTGGTGAGCCCAAACCATGAATCCGAAGAAACCAATCAATACAACAGCGAATACCATGGCAGAGTATCCAAACAATCTCTTACGTGCAAATGTTGCAAATATTTCAGAGAAAATACCGAATGCTGGAAGAATTAATATATAAACTTCCGGGTGACCGAAGATCCAGAATAAATGCTCCCAGATAATTGTGTTACCCCCAGCTTCTACAATGAAGAAGCTAGAACCAAACATACGGTCAAAGATTAATAAGAATAATCCAATTGTAAGCGGCGGGAATGCGAATACGATAAGAACAGATGCTACAAGTGTAGTCCACGTCATTAGTGGCATTCTCATGTATGTCATACCAGGCGCTCTCATTGTAATAATTGTTGTTACAAAGTTAATACCTGAAATTAAAGTACCTGCACCAGATACCTGTAAACCAAGTGCATAGAAATCAATACCATGTCCAGGTGATGATATAGAGAGTGACGCATAACTTGTCCACCCTGCATCAGGTGCACCACCTAATAACCATGAAAGGTTTAGGAAGATACCACCAAAGATAAATAACCATACACCTAGAGCGTTTAGGAATGGGAATGCTACGTCACGAGCCCCGATTTGCAGCGGCACTGTTGCATTCATAAATGCGAACAAGAGTGGCATCGCTGCTAGGAAAATCATCGTTGTACCATGCATTGTAATTACTTCGTTGAACAACCCTGCAGATAGAAAATCATTGTTTGGTACTGCAAGTTGCAAACGAATAAGCATTGCTTCAATACCACCGAGTGCGAAGAAAAATCCACCGGCAATCAAGTAAAGTATAGCAATTTTCTTATGGTCAACAGTGGTCATGTATTCCCAAATTGTTGCCCAAAAACCAGTTTTTTTCGCTGTTGCTTCAGACATTACTAGTTACCCCCCTCTTCTGACTCTTCAGAAGCTTCTTCATCTGAAGTTTCTTCACCTTCAGCGGCTTCTTCTTCAGCAGGTTCTCTTAATGTAGAAACGTCTCCAGAACCTTCTTCAACATTCAGTTCCATCAAGTAAGATGCAACTGCTTCGATTTCATCATCAGATAATTCATATTGTCCTGTCATCTTGTTTCCTGGCTTGAATGATTCTGGATCAGAAATCCAAGCTTCAAGATTTTCTTGGTTGTGTTCTAAGAAACCAGCAATTAATTCACGGTCTCCAAAGTTAGTTAAGTTAGGACCCATTGCGCCAGATCCTGTTGGAGTAGTTGCGTGACAGCCCATACATGAGTTATTAAAGATTTCTTCACCACGTTGTGCGTCTTCAGAAGATGCTTGAACTGGCTCTTCAATTGCTTTCATGTCCGCTAACCACTGATCATACTCTTCTTCAGGTAATGCTTTAACCTTAAAGTCCATCAATGCGTGTGATGGTCCACATAATTCCGCACATTTACCATAGAATAATCGATCCGCATCTTGTGATGCTTCATCATCAAATACTAAGTAGAAACTATTGATTCCATCGATATTGGTATCCATCTTACCACCAGCAGCTGGCACCCAGAATGAGTGTTTTACGTCTGCACCTTGTAAGTTGAAGTAAACTTTCTTATCAGTAGGAACAACAAGTTCTTGTGATGTTACGACTTGCTCATTCGGATATTCAAATTCCCACCAGTATTGGTAAGCTCTTACGTTAATCACTGTTTCTTCCGCGTTAACGTTACCCTCGGCATCTGTGCTCGCTTCGGTATCTGCTTGTTTAAACACGAAATAAACTGTTGGAACAGCTAAGACAAGTAGTAACAGGATTGGTATAGAAGTCCAAATAATTTCTAAGGTATGATTACCTGAAACATCTTTCGGTTCGAAATCTTCACCTTTTTTACTTCTGCGACTCTTCAATACCGAAATAGTAAATAATACTGTTACAACAACAATAACTAAAATCATAATGATGATAGAAATTAACATCAAGTTGAACTGTTCTTGTCCAACTTCACCTGCAGGACGTAGTGTACTTAATTCATTTGTTCCACAACCTGCAAGGAAAAGTGTTAATACAGACGCTAATAATAGCCCTTTTCCTTTAAGAAAACTAAAGTTCATTGTGTTAGACCCCTCTTTCATTCATTTACTTTACTAAACATTCACAAGTAAGCCGGCTACGATAACCATGACAAAGAAAATCACAACGTAGTTGAGTGAAAAGACAAATATTCGCCCGGCATAGCGATTATAGTCTGTAATCTGTTTGAACTGGTTAACACCCAAATAGAACCAGACGAGATTTAATGCTGTTACTAATAGAACAAACCAAGTCCCCAGCTCAAACATCATTAGTGGTGTGAACAAAAGAAGTGTCACCCAGAAAATCATCGAGTGCTTAGTTCGATTATTTCCTTTTACAGAAGGGAGCATCGGTATACCTGCATGACTGTATTCTTCACTTCTCTTAATGGCAAGTGCATAGAAGTGAGGCATTTGCCAGATGAACATTACAATAAACATCGCAACCGCTAAAATATGTAGCTCTTGATCGAAAATCGCCCAGCCGATAAGCGGTGGCATTGCTCCAGGTATTGCTCCTATAACTGTGTTTGCCACAAGATGTCTCTTGGCAAAGATCGAGTACACAACTGCGTATCCGAAGGCTGCAATTAATCCGAGTACACCAGCAGCAGTATTAATGAAAAATAACATGACAAGCCCAATTGCTAACATAGAAAAGCCGATGATTAATATTTCCTTACCGGAAAAAGTGCCATCAATACTCGGTCTTTTACTCTTTGATTTCATTAGCACATCAATATCTCTGTCATAATAATTATTTAGGGCACAAACACCTCCGATGACCAGCGCTGTACCTACTAACATCAGCAGCATGACTGGAATTGCATCAAAAAATGAAATGTTATAATACATAACCGCTAAAAACCCTGCAGCAAAAGCTGGAATTAAATTCGCTTTGATTATGCCGTCCTTGATGAGTGCTTTAATTGCCTTAAATTTTTTACTGCGTGCTGACTGATGTATCTCCTCTTGGTATACATCACTGTGCATCTATTCGCCCCCTTTCATTAACAAACACATTTATATTTAATAATAGATTATCTGGGACATATTTTCTATACATATTTGAAATAAAATTGTTACATTTTGCATTGTTCAAGAATTATTCATCAATATGTATGAATAAATGCCCTAAACTGTTTTATACTCAAATAGTATAAGTGTTTCCCTACACTATTAAATTTTACCACAGTTTACGGAATTGTTAAGGGTATTTCACAACTTTGCGGATTGCAAAGAGTGCAATTCTGATATATATTTAGTAACTGTACTAGAGACAGATACACGATTGTTTTGAGGTGTTTTATTTGTATAAAAATTTAAAAATTGTAGCCGTGATCACTACACTGATAATGGTCTTCGTTCAAATCGGAGGCGCACTGGTTACAAAAACAGGTTCAGAAGATGGCTGTGGTGAAACCTGGCCCTTGTGTCATGGTAAGCTTATCCCACGAGATTGGCCCATCGACACAATTATTGAACTTGCGCACCGTGGTGTCTCAGGTATAGCGATCATATTTCTGATATTACTTGCATACATGGCTTGGAAACAAATTGGTCATGTTAGAGAAGCTAAATTTCTTATCTACGTTTCTTTAAGCTTCATACTCATCCAATCTTTAATTGGTGCGGCAGCGGTAATTGGCATCTGGGAAGGAGACTTTGTCCTAGCAGCACACTTTGGTATATCATTAATATGTTTTTCAGCTGTCTTGTTATTAACCTTATTAATTTTCGAAACATCTTATGGTCATGAGGACCGTAAAATTTTTGTCAGACCATTCTTAAGATATAACACTATACTGATAACGATCTATATTTATTTTGTTATTTATAGCGGTGCACTTGTTAGACACACTGACTCATCATTAGCATGTACAGAATGGCCACATTGTATGCCAGGTCAAGTCATGCCAGGAAATTTTTACCAAGCCGTACAAATGGGACACAGGTTCCTCGTTGGAATTCTATTCATTTGGATGGTTATAATCGTCATCCATGTCCTAAGAAATTACAGTGATTCAAAAATCATCAGAAATGGTTGGCTTATCGCATTTACCTTACTGATTTTACAAGTCATTACAGGTATGCTTTCAGTCATCACTCATGTCAATATATTTATTGCCTTATTCCATGCCTTGTTTATCACCTTGTTATTTGGAGTATTATGTTACTTCATCATGTTACTATCAAGAAACAAGGGCTAGTATGGAATTAGTACAGGAATCTTATAATAAGATTCCTGTTTTTTTGTCACTAATTCTAAACAAAAAACCGGATGTCACTCAAATTGAGCAACATCCGGTTAAAAGTTCTTTTATATTTAACGACCTTTTAATTCAATTTCAGCAGATTTTACATGTTTTGCTGCAATGACTAATAGACCAATTGCTATAGATACACTTAAGAATGATGACCCACCGTAACTTAACAATGGTAATGGGACACCCGTCAGTGGAATAATCTTAGAAATACCACCGACGTTTATGAACACTTGCATGGTAATATACATCGCGACCCCAACACATACAATTTGGTAAAATGTGTCAGTTGACCGTCTAGCATAGGACATCGCTTTAATAATGATTACTAGATATAGACCGACGATCAGCAGTACACCGACCAATCCTAACTCTTCAGCAATTACAGCCATTATGAAGTCTGTGTGTGGTTCAGGTAAATAACCAAGTTTAATAACACCGCTACCGATACCTGTCCCAAAAATGCCACCGTTAGATATTGCCATCAATGAATTTGTCAGCTGATAGCCACTACCTGCTGGATCACTAAATGGATGTAAAAATGTTTCGATTCTCTGCATTTGATAATTAGACAGAATTTGCCCGTTAATCAAATACATTATCCCGCCACCAACTAATAAGGCACCGCCGATTGCAAGTCCAGCTCTAAAAATAAATTTAAACGGTATTCTTAAGTACATAAATGTACTGATAATAATGGCTGCAATAACCAACCATGTTCCCGTATCATTGATGATGACAAGTCCAGAAATTGCTAATATAAAAATTAAGGGGCCAGTACTAGATTCATTCGCACTGCCTAAGCGTTTTTCACGTCTTGAATATATATACGCGAGATATAAAATAGAAATTACTTTAAAGAACTCAGATGACTGTAGACCGAATGGTCCAAATCGTATCCAATTTCGCTGTCCATTTACCTCAGTACCAATAACCATAGTTAGAAGTAGGAGTATAACAATTATTGTTATCATGAGTATTTGGACACCCTTCATTTTAAAGAAATTCCCACTCATAAAATACGTCATGAAAAATACAATAATAAAACCGAGTATTAAAAATGCGAGGTGCCTATAATAGTAAAAAGTTGAACTACCTTCATTCATCTCAGCAGGTACCATGCTTGCGCTATAGACCATCACCAGACCAATTAAAGATAGGGCAACATAAGCGATTATTATTAAAAAATCAACATACTTAGAATATGACTTCACGTAGTTGATAAAGTTTTTTATGTACTTCATCTGGGCTGGTCCCTCATTTAAAAAAGTCTAAAGAAATTTTCTTTAGACTTGGTTTTTTTCTCTTTCCATATATGCTTCGTGTACCTTAGATACTTCTACTTCTAGGTGATCTAAAATAGCACGTCCGTCTTGTGCGTCAACTAAGCCTAATCTAACAGCAAAGTTTATTTCTTTCGATAGGCCAAACATCTGAGTGTCAAGAACTTCTTCAAACACAGGACACTGCGGCATCGTTAAGTTTTCCATCTGAACTTCAATCAGCTGAAGAATTCTGTCGGCGTCCTTATCTAACTGGTCATAAGCATTTTTGCTCATTTGTTTTACTTCAGACACGCGGTTCCCCCCTCAATTACTCTTCATAAAAGTTTATCTCAAGACCTTAAAAAAATCAAGCAGATATGTAAGCGAGTATCATGATGTATACTATTCATTCTATAATTTTTCTACAATCTTTGCTATACTTTTTTAATAGAGGGAGCGATTAATTATGATTATTCAATTAAAGGGAAATATTAAGTTTCAAATTACACTAGATCCATCAACGTGGATTTTTGATGATAGAAAGATTAAGTTAGAAGAACTACTTAAAAATGATGCGGATAGTGAAGAAATCACCTTTCAGGATCAGACAGAATGGAACCGACAAATTATTGAAGGTGAAACGAAACCCCCAACTTTAAAATCAGAGAAAAAATATAAAAAAAGAGAATTATTGGATAGTTCTTTCGTCATTTGTCTTCAGCCTTTCCTTGAATACACTGAACCGCACAATGGAGAAGATGCAAAAATCAACTTCATACATAAAGACGGCACGACTCAGTTAGACTACAAGGATCGTCATAGCTTCTATGCTCATTTTTCAAACGAGGGGAAACGACTTTATGACGACAGTATGTTTGACCTACTAGTTGTAACTAATGGTAACCAACAGGCAAAACTATCACATGTTACAGGCATCGAATTCGAATAATAAAAGAAGCTCGGACAAATGTCCGAGCTTCTTTTATTGCCCTGGCGGGTTTTTTGGCGATGCAATTTTACCTGCTTTTCTTTCCTTATGCAGTCTGTAACGATAACCCGCTAGAATGATTGCAATCACAATCAGACATTCCGCTACCGGGTAAAAGGCACCGAAGAATGTTAAAAAGATGACACCAATAAACATCAAAATATAGATCACAATGGTTTGCCACCATTTTACTTTACGTGCGAAGCCTAAGTGATAAACAATCGCACAAAGTACAAATATTGTGATTAACAAGTACCACATTCCAGTATCAGGATTTGAATCCAGACCATATAATCTCCCGAAAAACGTTAATCTCTCTTGGACGTTACTAACATCCGATGCGTTTAGGAGAATGAGTTGGTTTAACAACTGCCTCACTCCACTTCAGATAATTAATTACCCTTCTTATTCGCTTTTTCACGTGCATTTTTTTCAAGAATTTTTTTACGCATACGGATTGATTCTGGTGTAACTTCAACAAGCTCATCGTCGTTAATATATTCTAGTGCTTCCTCAAGCGTTAAAGTTCTTGGTTTCTTCATTGTTGAAGTTTGTTCTTTAGTCGCTGAACGAATGTTATTCGCTGCTTTAACTTTAGTAATGTTTACTGCAAGATCATTTTCACGAGAGTTTTCCCCTACGATCATACCTTCATAAACTTCAGTTCCAGGTTCAGTAAAGTTTGTACCTCGACCTTCTAAAGCTAAGATTGCATAAGTACTTGCTGCACCTTTATCTATTGATACAAGTACACCATTTCTTCTACCACCGATGCGTCCTTTAACTGCTGGACAGTAATCCTCAAATGTATGGTTCATTATACCATATCCACTTGTCATAGACATAAATTCAGTTCTGTAACCAATTAAACCACGAGCAGGAATCATAAATACTAAGCGTGTCTGGCCGTTACCAGTTGACGCCATGTCTAACATTTCACCTTTTCTTTCACCCATGGACTCAATAATGCTACCTGTATTTGAATCTGGCACATCTATTTGTACACGTTCAAACGGTTCACATGTTACCCCATCTATTTCACGGTGAATGACTTCAGGTTTAGACACTTGTAATTCATAGCCTTCACGGCGAAGATTCTCAACTAAAATGGATAAGTGTAGTTCACCACGTCCCGAAACTCTCCATGAATCTGGACGATCAGTTGGATCAACGCGTAGTGAAACGTCAGTTTCTAATTCAAGTTCAAGACGTTCTTCAATTTTTCTAGCTGTAACATGTTTACCTTCTCTACCTGCAAATGGTGAGTTATTTACAGAGAAAGTCATTTGCAAGGTCGGTTCATCAATTCTTAAGACCGGCAATGCTTCTTGGGCATCTACAGGTGTAATTGTTTCACCAACGTTGATGTCTTCCATTCCACTGATTGCAATTAAATCACCAGCTTTGGCACTGTTAACCTCTACACGGTTTAAACCTAAGAAGCCAAAGATCTTAGTGACACGGAAGTTCTTAATAGAACCATCGATTTTAAGTAGTGATACGGTTTGGCCGACCTCAATTGTTCCCCTGAAAACTCTACCTACACCAATACGTCCAACATATTCGTTATAGTCCAGTAGCGCAACTTGGAATTGTAAGGGTTCATCACTATTGTCTATAGGCGCTGGTACATAATCGATAATTGTGTCATAGATAGATTGCATGTTTTCATCTTGCTTATCAGATTCAAGACTTGCAGTCCCGTTCATAGCTGATGCATATACAACTGGGAACTCCAACTGGTCGTCATTTGCATCAAGCTCGATAAATAGTTCTAACACATCGTCAACGACTTCATTCGGACGTGCACTCGGTTTATCAATTTTATTTACTACAACAACTGGTTTTAAGTTTTGTTCTAAAGCTTTTTTAAGTACGAAACGCGTCTGAGGCATTGTACCTTCATAAGCATCTACAACTAAAATGACACCATCAACCATCTTCATAATACGTTCAACTTCACCACCGAAATCGGCGTGTCCTGGGGTATCTAAGATGTTGATACGTGTACCGTTATAGTCAATTGCTGTATTCTTAGCAAGTATTGTGATTCCACGCTCACGCTCAATATCATTTGAGTCCATAGCGCGTTCTTCTACATGTTCATTTTCACGGAAGATTCCTGATTGTTTTAATAGCTGATCTACTAGAGTCGTTTTTCCGTGGTCTACGTGTGCGATAATTGCAATATTTCTTACATTTTCTCTCAGGTTCATCAAGAGGATTTTCCCTTCGTATATAGAGTTACTTTATAACCGTAACATTATATCATATAATTTACATATCTGAATATATTCTCATGCAATTTTTTTATGATATAATTTTAAATAAGACAAAAATTTAGGGGCTACGTTTCAAATGGAGAAAAAGAAATCTAAATCTATATTTTTTATACTTGCCTGTTTAGCAGTGG
Organism: Jeotgalicoccus sp. ATCC 8456; assembly: GCF_016313225.1. Taxonomy (NCBI): domain Bacteria; kingdom Bacillati; phylum Bacillota; class Bacilli; order Caryophanales; family Staphylococcaceae; genus Jeotgalicoccus; species Jeotgalicoccus sp. ATCC 8456. The sequence goes on from NZ_CP066224.1 coordinate 811,040, forward strand.
CAACTATGGTTGCATTTTCTGTTTTTATAGCTGAAGAAATGGTTATAATGGCAATCTTGTCAGCGCTGATTTTCATCGGTATTTTTGGCGTCGGCTTTACATTAAAAAAGAAATATCGTGAAAATGGTTGGTTTTAATACTAATTTTATAAAATTGTGTTCAAAACATAACAGTTTTAAGAATTTATACCGAAATTCTGCTAAAACTGTTATATTTTTTTGCATTTTTTAAATTATTGTCTTTTGACGACAATTTCTAAAAAATTAATAATGGCCTTATCATCAATAAGGAGACTATCTATGAAACCCAAAAATGAAAAATTGAAGGTTTACGAATTTCTTTATAACAGACTGCCCTTTAACAACGACGAAACTGAAGAGTACGAAGCCTTGCAAAAAATGGAACTTCTTGAAGAACACTTCGATTTGTATTTAAGAAAGATTGATTTAACAAATATTGAGGTTCACTGGCACTCTGAAATCTACATTGGTTCACAACATGAACTTATAAATGTGCTACTCGCAACAGAATACTGCTATTACTTATTTATACTCCATGATTTCTCTGGTGAACATTATATTAATCCATTCAATATATTAGTTAATCAAGCCCACGAGCCAGTCTATGATCTTAACAGATCTATATCAATCTATGAGAAATTTAAGGAAACCTTAATTGATGAAGGCAATTATCAGCGTCCTATCATCGTTAAACATGTCGTATTAAATGAAACATTTAAGTTAAACAGACGCCCTAGTGAGAACTTCCTTTCCTTAAAAAACTTACCCTTCTATTTAAGAGCCATAGAACATAGTGCAGTCATTAGAAAAAAGCACTTGCAGCCGGATTTAACAAAGTAAAGACTCCCCTTAATCTACCGGCTGCACGCTATAGAGAATTCAAACATGGTTTAAAATGTACAGATTGCCACAACTTTAATCTCTCGACGCTCAGTAGCAAACTAGTAATCTGTTCAGCTTGCCATACAATTCATAACCTTAAAGCACTCATCGTTGACTATTTCACTACGCTTTCCACAACAAACATCTCACTCTCTTTTTCAAAAAAGGAGGTAAAGACTCATATCGGATTACCACTCAGTAAATACACGCTCTTAAAATACATTACGTCCTTGTTTTATAAGGAATCAAAATATGGACAACACTATCACTATAAGTTATGAAAGTTATCGTGATACTCATGGAGGGCCTTATCGTCTTTGAAATACTGTAAAATTTCCTCGTAAATTTTAGGGTTACCACTGATTACACTTGTTGAATTAAATAGCGGTAATGATGCGCCGTAAATATCACTTGAGATATAGCCTAGTTCATTAGTAAGAATAATGCCGCCTGCATAATCCCAAGGGTACAATTTAAAGAACAAGAGCGCTGAGATTTGTCCTTTGGCTAACATCGCAAATTCTAGAGCTGCAGAACCGTATGATCGTACACTTCTTGACTCCGCCATAATATTGAAAAATGAGTCTCTTGTTGCCTCTCCTAAGATTCGTTTAGGATTTACTGCTATCAAAGAACTGTTTAATGGTTCATTTTTTGCTCGGTGTAATGGTTCATCATTTAAATAAGCACCTTCACCGAATTTAGCATGATATAAGTCGTGTTTCATGCAATCATAGATCAATCCACAATAAGGTTTACCATCAATGAATACACCAATTGAAATGGCAAAATGCTCAGCTTGATGAACGAAATTTAAAGTGCCGTCGATCGGATCGACAATCCAAATAACCCCTTCATCATCGTTAATATCTTCACCATGTCCCTCTTCACCTACTATTCTGTGTTCTGGGAAATTTTCTAAAATTTGATTATATATAAAGTTCTCAGTTTCTTTATCAACATCGGTTACTAGGTCATTTGGATTCGATTTACTATCTATATGAAAGCTTTCCAACATACGTTTTTCGATAAAACTACCAGCTTCTACAATTAAGCCTTTACCAAAGTCATATATATCCATGAAAGACACCTCAATTATTTGATTGCCGTGCATCTTTATTTTATCATAAGAGAGACCTTTTGAAAGGAGAACACATATAGATGAAATACGCATTTACACAAGCTGACTTTGATGTATTTAAAATCGATGGCCTCGATAATCGAATGGGAGAACTAATCGAACAGACACGACCTAAATTAGAAAATTTAGGTGAGTATTTTGAAAATTATTTAACTGAATTAACTGGTGATGAAACAATCGCTCACGTCGCAAAACATGCACGGAGAACGACAAACCCACCAGATGACACTTGGGTTGCATTTAGTACCAATCCAAGAGGATATAAAATGATGCCACATTTTCAAATCGGACTTTATCAAGATCATGCATTTTGTATGTACGGTATTATATATGAATCTAAAGATAAGGAAAGGCTGGCTAAAAATTGGTTGAAAAATATAGATAAATTCGACAAACTTCCTAGAACATACCAGATATCACTCGATCATATGAAGCCAGAAAAAACGCCACTAAATAAGCTTAGCGAAGAAGAATTAGAAGCAGGACTCATTCGTCTAAGAGACGTTAAAAAAGGCGAATTCTTAGTCGGTAAAGTATATAAACCCGGTGACAAAGCATTTGAAACTGATGAGGCCTTCATTAAAGACCTTGAAAAGGTAATGAAGCATTTACTACCTTTTTATAATGTAGATTAATCTTTATAGTTTTCATTTTAGACATATTAAAGCTTAAAAAGGGACAATCTCGATATCGAGATTGTCCCTTTTTAATAGATTCATAATTTAGGTCAATGAGATTCGTTCTTTTTCTACTGATGTGTGATCACATGAAGCTGCTAAGGTTTGAATTTCAGCCATTTTAGCTAGGTCTAAATTTCCACCACTCACGATTACACCAGTGTGTGTTGAGTCAATCTTGTCTCCATATGCTAAGAGCGCTGCGAGTGCAGATGCACCTGCACCTTCAACCAATGATTTCGTACGCTCTAAGAGATAAATCATCGCATTCGCAATCTGACTTTCAGAAACGCAGTATATTTCATCAACATAGTCTCTTACAACTTGTTGGGTAAGCATTCCTGGGGCTTTAACTGCAATTCCTTCTGCAATAGTTGAAGCTGAGGAAAGCATGACATGATCATCTTTTGTGTAATAAGACTTAAACATTGAAGGTGCATTTGCTGCTTGTACACCAATGATTTTAATAGATGGCTTAATCGCTTTTGCCGCTACAGCAATCCCACTGATTAAACCACCACCACCAATCGGAACAACGATAGTATCGAGTTCTGGTATATCTTCTAAGAATTCAAAACCAATTGTGCCTTGCCCCGCCATAATGTCATAATCATCGAAAGGGTGTATATAGGTCGCACCCGTTAATTTTTTATGCTCTAAAGAAGCTGTGTAGGCCTCTTGGAAACTTTGACCAACTAGATTAACATCTGCACCGTAACCTTTTGTCGCCACTACTTTAGCACTTGGCGTGCCTTCTGGCATAAAGATTGTCGCTTTGGCACCGACTTTTTTAGCCGCTAATGCAACACCTTGGGCATGGTTTCCTGCTGAGGCAGTTACTACACCAGCTTCAATTTCAGCTAAGTTTAGTTTAGATATCTTATAAGATGCGCCGCGGAACTTAAACGCTCCCGTTTTTTGATGATTCTCTAACTTCATATATACGTTTTTACCTGTCATTCTATTTGTCGTTTGTGATGTAATAACAGGTGTTTTGTGCACACTTCCTCGCAAGTATTCCATAGCATCTCTGACTAAGTCACCATTTAACGAATTCCCAAAGAACCACGCTCCTCATATTGATTTATTTTATCTTCATTTAGTAAAGTAAGTGAAATATCATCCCAACCATTAATTAATTTTTCTTTATGATAGGCTGGTATGTCGAATTCAATTACTTCACTATCTGAAGTTTTAATTGTTTGATTTTCTAAATCTACATCTAAAGTAAATGTTCCATCTAAAGCTTTACCTTGCCATTCGTTTACTTTTTCTTCCCCTAGCTTTATTAATATCATGCCGTTTTTAAAAGCGTTTGAATAAAAGATATCGGCAAAACTCGGTGCAATAATGACTTTATAGCCATAGTCCAACAATGCCCAAGGTGCATGTTCTCTTGAAGAACCACATCCAAAATTATCTCCTGCAATTAGTACAGAAGCACCGTCAAACTCTGGGTCATCCATATTGAAATCAGTTCTTTTAGTACCGTCATCGTGGAATCGCCAATTATGAAATACAAATTCTCCAAAACCTGTACGTTCAATACGTTTTAAAAACTGCTTTGGAATAATTTGATCGGTATCGACATTCGAACGATTTAGAGGATACACTTTCCCACTATGATATGAAATTGCCTCCATTATTCTCCTCCTCCTTACGCCATTACTTTATGTTGATATCGTCTGACATCTACAAAGCGTCCGTTAATCGCTGCTGCTGCTGCCATTTCAGGGCTGACAAGATGTGTTCTTGCACCATTACCCTGACGGCCTTCAAAGTTACGATTTGAACTAGAAGCACAACGACCACCAGCTGGGACTTGGTCATCATTCATACCAAGGCAAGCACTACATCCTGCATTTCTCCATTCAAATCCCGCTTCAATAAATACCTTATCAATACCAAGTGCCTCTGCTTCTTGTTTAACAAGGAAGGATCCTGGTACCACAATCGCTTTGACACCTTCTTTAACTTTGTTTCCTTTGATGATGTCTGATGCACGTTGTAGGTCAAGCACTCTAGAGTTAGTACAAGAACCGATGAAGACGTGGTCGATTTCTATGTCAGTAATCGGTGTGTTTTCTTCAAGTCCCATATACTCCAGTGCACGCTTAGTACCATCTCGATCTTTTGACTCACTAATTGACGGTGTGGTTGCACTAATCGGTACAACCATGCTTGGGTTTGTTCCCCATGAGACTTGGGGTTCGATTTGACTGGCATCTATTTCAAGTGTGGTATCATACTCTGCGCCTTCATCAGTCGCTAGACTTAACCAGTCTTTGGCAAGCTCGTTGTACTCGGCTTCATCTCTCGGTACGTAGCGACGCCCTCTTAAAAAGTCAATTGTCGTCTGATCTGGTGAAATCAGACCCGCTCTTGCCCCACCTTCAATGGACATATTACATACAGTCATACGACCTTCCATTGTGAGGTTACGAACCGCTTGGCCAGTATACTCAACAACATGACCATTACCAAAATCGACACCAAATTTAGAGATGATTGCTAGAATTAAATCCTTAGCAGTTACGCCTACCCCAAGATCGCCAACCACTTTAACATTCATCGTTTTTGGTTTTGATTGATTTAATGTTTGGGTAGCAAATACGTGCTCTACTTCACTTGTACCAATACCAAAGGCTAAGGCACCAAAGGCACCATGTGTTGACGTATGAGAGTCTCCACAAACGATCGTTTTCCCTGGTTGTGTTAAACCGAGTTGTGGCCCAATGACATGAACAATCCCTTGATCTGGGTGATACATGTCCGCCAATTTAATACCAAAATCAGCACAGTTTTTCTTTAAAGCATCCATTTGCTTTTGAGCGATTTCATCTTGGGGATTCTCTCTATCTTTTGTAGGCACGTTGTGATCCATAGTTGCAAAAGTAAGGTCCGGACGTCGTACTTTCCTATTATTTAGCCTTAACCCTTCAAAAGCTTGAGGTGAAGTCACTTCATGGATGAGATGTTGATCAATATATAATAAATCCGGCTTTCCTTCTTCTTCATGAACGATATGTCTTTCCCAGATTTTTTCGATGATTGTTTTCTGTTTTGCCATGTTAACCTTCTCCTTTACTTTATTTTAGGTAGCTAATTATTTTTTCTGTCATTTCCGTAGTGGATAAAACTGTCGCATCTTCAATTTTCAAATCTGTCGTTACATAACCATCGTTCAGCACTCTATCTACTGCGTCTTCTATATTTTTAGCCTGCTCATGTAAGCCAAAAGAATATTTAAGCATCATAGCAACAGAAAGAATCATGCCGATCGGATTTGCCTTATTTGTACCTGCAATATCCGGCGCTGAACCATGAATCGGTTCGTAAAGACCATAGTCATTTTCATTTAAACTCGCCGATGGTAAAACCCCTAGAGAACCTGTAATGACAGAGGCTTCATCACTTAAAATATCACCAAATAAATTTTCTGTAACAATCACATCAAAGGATGTTGGATTAGTGATTAATTTCATTGCTGCTGCATCAACAAGTTCATGATGAACATCCACTTCAGGATAGTTCTGACTGACTTCTTCAACAATTTCTCTCCACATTCTACTCGATTCTAAAACATTCGCCTTATCCACGGATGTTAGTTTTTTTGATCTTGCCAAAGCAGTTTTAAAGGCGGTATCTATAATTCTAACCATCTCTTGTCTGGTGTACGTTAGAGAATCCACGACACTATTTCCACCATCGCGACGTTCACTAGGTTGACCAAAGTACAGTCCACCTGTCAGTTCTCTAACTATCATCAAATCACTATTAGTCACAATGCTTTCTTTTAGTGGTGAGGCATGTAATAGTGCATCAAAAATTGCAACGGGTCTGAGATTTGCATAGAGATTAAAATGTTTTCTGATTTGTAAAAGACCTTGTTCCGGCCTTAAAGTACTGTCGGCCCATTTAGGTCCACCAACCGCACCGAGTAGGATTGCGTCACTTTGTTCACAAGCATTAATTGTTGATTCTGGTAGTGGCGCGCCATGATTATCTATGGCGCTGCCTCCTATGTCATGTTCTGACGTTGTTAATTGAATTTGTTCTCTCTCTGATATTGCAGTTATGACCTTTTTCGCAGCTGCCATTATTTCTGGTCCAATACCATCGCCAGGAAGTAGTGCTATATGTTTTTTCACTTTATACGCTCCTTCTACGATTGAACCGTCTCAATTTGATTATTTGCTTTTTCACTCATTAAATAGCGATTTACTGCATTAAAGTAAGCATTTGCTGATGCTTCTAACACATCTTGAGCAGTCCCTCGACCAGAGAATCGGTTACCATTAACATTAATCTGAACTCTTGCCTCGGCGAGTGCATCTTTGCCTCCACCTACTGAAGACAATTGATAATCTAGGAGGTTAGTCTGTTCACTTAAAATGCCTTGTATTGCTTCATAAAGCACTTCAACGCTACCTTTTCCTGTAACTTCATGTGTCGTTTCTTCATTTTTAGGTGTCGTAACGACTATACTCGCTCTCGTCTGTCCATCCTGTTCATAGTTAACTTGAAAATTATTTAACGTGTAGCGTTCAAGATTTGCTGCATCAGTTTTAATCTCCATTATAATTGCATAGATATCATCATCTGTTACTTCTTTTTTATGGTCCGTTAGAACCTTGAAGTTATTAAAAGCTTCAGTAAGTTCATCTTCAGTCAATTCAATTTTGAACGACTTCACTTTATCTTTAAAAGCATGGCGTCCAGAATGTTTACCTAGGAAGAGCGTGTTTGCAGATTCTGCTGACACACCCACTAGAGCTGGTGAAATAATTTCATATGTTTCAGAATTCTTCAACATACCATCTTGGTGTATTCCAGCCTCATGTGCATAAGCATTTCGACCGATGATTGCTTTATTTGGCTGAACTGACATACCAGTTAATTTAGCAACAATATCGCTGGAACGTTTAATCTCATTTAATACAAGATTCGTCTTAAAATTGTATGCATCCGATCGAATATGAAGTGCGACTGCAATTTCCTCTAATGCTGCATTGCCTGCTCTTTCACCAATACCATTAATTGAAACTTCAATCTGACGTGCACCGTTTTCGATGCCTGCAATAGAATTTGCAACTGCCATACCTAAATCGTTATGACAATGCGTAGATAAAATAGCCTTTTCTATGTTCGGTACATTTTCACTCACGTATTTAAACATTTCGCCGTATTCTTTTGGAGTCGAATACCCAACTGTATCTGGTAAGTTAATGATTGTCGCACCCGCATCAATTACAGCTTCTATAATTTCAGCGAGGAACGGGAGTTCTGTTCTTGAAGCATCTTCTGCAGACCACTCCACTTCATCAAATAATGTCTTCGCATATTTTACCATCTCTACAGAGGTCTCAAGCACTTCTTGTTGTGTTTTTTTGAGTTTGAATTCCCTGTGAATGGGGCTTGTAGCCAAGAATACATGAAGCTTTGATCTCTCAGCATTCTTCAATGCCTCATAAGCTCGGTCGATGTCACTTTTCTTTGCTCTTGCAAGTGCGGTTACAGTAGAATTTTTTACTGTGTCGGCTATGAGTTTCACTGCTTGAAAATCACCTACTGAAGAGGCAGGAAAACCCGCTTCTATGACATCAACTCCGAGTCGTTCTAATTGTTTTGCAATCTCCAGTTTTTCTTCTTTATTTAAGTTCACTCCAGGAGATTGTTCTCCGTCTCTAAGTGTAGTATCAAAAATTTTAATGTCAGTAATATCAGTCATAACGAACTTCCTCTCTTCAGTGTTTTTTATCTAATTGGATTTTGGACAAATGGCATAAGTTCTCTTAGGTTTTGCCCTACTTCTGTAATTGGGTGCTTGTATTCACTATTGTTGATTGCGTTATATTGTGGTCTGCCTGCTTGGTTTTCTAAGATCCAACCTTTAGCAAATTGTCCATTTTGAATTTCTTTAAGCACTTCACCCATACGTTCTTTCGTTTCTTCATTGATTACTCTAGGTCCACTTACGAAGTCACCCCACTGCGCTGTATCAGAAATTGAATAACGCATATTTTCAAGACCACCTTCATACATAAGGTCAACAATTAGCTTTAATTCATGAAGACATTCAAAGTAAGCAACTTCAGGCTGATAGCCCGCTTCGGTTAGAGTTTCAAAACCCGCTTTTACTAATGATGTTAATCCTCCACATAATACAGCTTGTTCTCCGAATAGATCTGTCTCAGTTTCCTCTTGGAAAGAAGTTTCTAATACACCGGCTCTAGCGGCACCGATACCACTTGCATAAGCCTTAGCAACTTCACTCGCCTGACCTGTCACATCCTGGAATACACCGTATAAAGCTGGCACACCCGCTTCTTCTTGGAATGTACGGCGGACTAAGTGACCTGGTCCTTTCGGTGCAACTAAGAATACATCGATATTGTCTGGAGGTACGATTTGGTTAAAATGAATATTGAATCCATGAGCAAATGCCAAGGCACTATTTTCTTTTAAGTTATCTTTAATTTCATCTTCATATACTTTTGGTTGACCCTCATCTGGTAAAAGTACCATTGTGATATCTGCTTCTTTAACTGCTTCGCTAACAGCTTTTACGTCGAAACCATCTTCCTTAGCTCTTTCAAATGAGTTACCTTGACGAAGTCCGATAATTACATTATGACCACTGTCTCTAAGGTTTTGAGCGTGAGCATGTCCTTGTGATCCATAGCCCACAATCGCTACTGTTTTTCCTTGTAATACTTCATTGTTGATATCTTTGTCATAGTAAACTTTAGTCATAATAATAACTCCCTTTTATATATATAATTTATTTGATTAAACACTAAGTGTTTTTAAATCCTGAATATGCTTTTGCTGCCCACGTCTGAAGGCTGTGACACCTGTACGTGATAAATCTTTTAATCCATATGGTGTTAAGAGTTCAATTAAAGCATCCACCTTATCAGGCTTCCCGGTGACTTCAATGATTAATGAGTTTTTCGAGACATCAAGTACCCTGGCCCTAAAAGGCTCAATAATGCTTTGAATCTCTGCCCTTGAAGTATTATTTGTACCCACCTTGATTAAGGCAAGTTCTCTCGCAACTATTTTCGATTCAGTTATGTCATCAACTTTCAGTACATCAATTTGCTTGTGCAATTGTTTTGTTAATTGCTCTGCACATTTATCATTTAGCATATCGACGACAATTGTCATTTTAGATATACCTTCACTTTCTGATGCACCTACAGTGATACTTTCGATGTTAAATCCTCTTTTTGATAACATGCCTGTAATTCTGTTTAAAACCCCACTGGAGTTTTGAACGGTTAAAGTGATCACTCTTCTCATTTTTTCACTCCTATCATTTCATGATTCCCTTTACCTGCAGGTACCATCGGGCAAACAAGATCCAGTTTTTCTACTCTTGCATCGATTAATACAGGTTCATCAGAGCTTAGAGCCTTATATAATTCATTTGATACTTCATCACTCTTAGTAAAGCGATAAGACTTTATTGAGAAGCTCTCACCAAGTTTTACAAAATCAGGATTAGTCTGCATCAATGACTCAGAATATCGCTCATCATAGAACGCTTCTTGCCACTGTCTAACCATTCCTAACGCTTCATTATTAACGATGACAACCTTAACTGGTAGATTGTATTGTTTTAAGGTTGCTAATTCTTGCATCGTCATCTGGAAACCACCGTCACCAACGATTGCAACTACTTTCTTATCTGGACGCGCGAGCTGAGCGCCAATTGCTGCGGGTAATCCGAAGCCCATCGTGCCAAGGCCACCCGAAGTAACAAAATGGTTTGGTTGATTAAACTGATAAAACTGTGCGCTCCACATTTGATGCTGTCCAACATCTGTTGTCACGATTGCTTGACCATTCGTCGCCTTATAAATATCTTCGATAAATTTTTGCGGTGATAGTAAATCTCTATCTTCGTCGTACCAGAGTGGATACTCACTCTTATTTCTAGCGATTAACTGCATCCAAGCATCTGTGTTTTTCATTTCAAAGGATTCTTTGTTCATCATCTCCAAAGCTTCCTTAGCATCTGCAACAACTGGTATTTGTGTTTCAATGTTTTTACCAATTTCAGCAGGATCTATATCAATATGTGCGACCTTGGCATGAGGGGCAAAGTCTGAAATCTTACCAGTTAACCTATCATCGAATCGGGCTCCGATGTTGATGAGTAAATCTGATTCATGGATTGCCATATTAGCAGTGTATGTTCCATGCATTCCTGCCATTCCAAGAAAGTGGTCATCATCTGCTTCAAACACTCCAAGACCGAGTAAAGTCGATACTACTGGTAAGTTGTACTGCTTAACGAATTCTTTCAATTGATCTGAGGCTTTAGCAAATTGAACACCTGCACCTGTTAAGACTACTGGCCTTTCAGCCTTTTCTAAGGCATCCATCAAACGGTTAATCTGTAAAGGGTTTGGCTTTGTTGTCGGTTGATAACCTGGTAAACGGATGTCACTTGGATAATCACTTTCTACAGCTGCTTCTGAAATATTTTTCGGTATATCTACAACTACTGGACCTGGTCTACCAGTAGATGCGATATGAAAGGCTTCTTTTACTGTCCGTTTTAAGTCTTTTACATCAGTTACTTGATAATTATGTTTAGTGATGGGTGTCGTTAAGCCGATGATATCCGCTTCTTGAAAGGCATCTGTACCGATTACTTTCGTTGATACTTGACCAGTGAAAACGACAATCGGTAATGAATCCATCATGGCATCCGTAATACCTGTTATAAGGTTAGTAGCACCTGGTCCACTCGTTGCGATAACAACACCAGGCTCACCACTTACTCTTGCATAACCTTCCGCTGCATGTATTAAGCCTTGTTCATGTCTACAAAGAATGTGTTTAAATGAACGCTCCTGGCGATATAAAGCATCGTAGATTGGTAAGACTGCACCACTAGGGTAACCAAACACTGTATCAACATTCTGTTCAGCGAGTGCTTCGACAAGTAGGTCTGCCCCTGTTTTTATATTCGTCATCACTTCTTCGGCACGTTCAACTTCAACTTTCATATTGTTTTCCTCCTTATAGCATAAACTTAAAATAAAAAATCTCTTTTCTCCTAAGAGTGTCATAACGACAATCTTGGGGAGAAAAGAGATTTCCACGGTACCACCCAACTTTACATATACCTTAAGATATATGCCTTTGAAACTAGCCAAAATGACTAGTTAAAATAAATAACGAGTTTTAACCCGTCCCAGCCTACTGCTTTTCAGCCGGGCACTCAGGGATGAGAATCAAAACTGCGGTATTTCGGATTTCCACCAACCATCCGATCTCTGTGAAGTACACTTCAGCTTCGACGTTCCCTTCAACGCTTTGTTTTTAATTTTGAATTATTAGACTATTTAAATTTCTTAATGAATGTATAATAACCCGTTAAATTAGTAAAAGCAACTGCTAAATCCAGATAATTTTAAATTATCTAACATTTCTGAAAATGAAATCGTTTACAACATTGTTATATCAATATTTTAAAATTTTAAAAGTTTTTGTGTATGTTTACACCAAATTATAATGCTCTGCTGGACTATAAAAAACTGCTACTAGACAACAAACGTCTAGTAGCAGTGATATTTTTTAAGTTTTATAAAATTAGTTTTTACCTGCTAGATCATCTCTATTAAAGAAGTCAGTAATTGCCCCTTTAGATGACGACGATACGATATGTGCATATTTACCTAGCACACCCTTAGAGAACAATGGTGGTAAAATTAAAGCTGCACGACGTTGACTCAGTTCTTCATCAGATACATCGAAGGACAGTTCTTTTTTATCTTGATCGATTGTTATGATGTCACCTGTTTTAATTAAAGCAACATTCCCTCCATCTTGTGCTTCTGGTGCAATATGTCCGACGACTAAGCCGTGGGTTCCTCCACTAAAGCGTCCGTCCGTTAAGAGCGCAACATCTTCGCCGAGTCCCTTACCAACAATTAAGCTAGATAATGAAAGCATTTCTGGCATACCTGGACCACCTTTAGGACCAACGTAGCGGACGATTACAACGTCACCTTTAACGACTTCATTGGCCATAACAGCTTCAATCGCCTCTTGTTCTGTATCGTAAACTTTTGCAGGGCCCACGTGACGTCGTACTTTTACCCCGGATACTTTGGCAACAGCACCTTCAGTTGCTAGGTTACCTTTTAGTACGATAAGTGGCCCGTCTTTACGCTTAGGATTCTCTAAAGGCATAATCACATCTTGACCAGGTGTTAGATCTTCTACTTCACTCAGGTTTTCAGCGACAGTCTTTCCAGTTACTGTTAAGCAATCACCGTGGATATATCCTCTATCATAAAGATATTTCATTACTCCATGAACACCACCGACTTTAAATAAGTCTTGGAATACATATTTGCCAGATGGTTTTAAGTCAGCAAGATGGGGAACTTTCTCTTGGAAAGTGTTGAAATCTTCAATTGTTAAATCTACTTCAGCAGCATGTGCAATCGCAAGTAAGTGAAGAATAGCGTTTGTAGAACCACCAAGTGCTAAAACGACAGTAATCGCATTTTCAAAAGCCTCACGCGTTAAGATATCTCTCGGGTAGATACCTTTTTCAAGTAAATTCATTACCGCCTTACCAGCTTCATATACATCTTGTTCCTTTTCTTTAGTTACCGCAGGATTTGAAGCAGACCCTGGTAAACTTAACCCCATAGCTTCAATTGCAGCTGCCATTGTGTTTGCAGTGTACATCCCACCACAAGCTCCTGGTCCAGGACAAGCAGAACATTCTACACGTTTTAACTGATCATCTGTGACGTCACCGTTATTCCATTTACCGATACCTTCAAACACAGATACTAAGTCTATATCTTTACCCTTATGACGTCCAGGTGCAATTGTACCACCATAGACAAAGACTGCTGGGATATTAGTATTCGCAATTGCAATTGCACAACCTGGCATATTTTTATCGCACCCTCCAATTGCAACAAAAGAATCAAAGTTCTGACCCTGAACCATTGTTTCAATTGAATCAGCAATAATGTCACGGGACGGTAGGGAGAAACGCATACCAGGTGTCCCCATTGCAATACCATCTGCGACTGTAATCGTATTAAATTGAATTGGCACACCGCCGGCTTCTGCAACACCCTCCTTGGCAAATTTCGCAAGATCATTCAAGTGAATGTTACACGGTGTCGTTTCTGCCCAATTACTAACGACACCAATTTGTGGTTTTTCAAAACTTTCATCAGTAAAACCAACTGCTCTTAACATCGCTCTGTTGGGTGCTTTTACATTACTTTCTGAATAAACATGTGATCTGATTCTGATATCTTTCTTATCTGTCATATTAGCCCCACCTTATTAATTCTTAATATTATTTAAGTTTTCTTCTGACATATTATTCTCCTGTTTACTATCTTGTGGATTCTGCTTCATCTTACTCATCCAGTTTGCTACGAGTGAACCTGATATATTGTGCCATACGCTAAATAGTGCACCCGGTACAGCTGAAATTGGAGAAAAGTGTGTTGTTGCAAGTGTCGCTGCTAATCCTGAGTTTTGCATGCCAACTTCTATAGATACAGTTTTAGTGTCACTTAAGTCAAAACGTAAAACTCTACCTAGTAGAAAGCCAACTAAATAACCTAATAAGTTATGCAAGATAACAACGCCAAAAATTAACAAGCCTGAGCTGATAATGTTTTCTACGTTGTTAGACACCACTGCTGATAACACTCCAATAATACCGATAACAGAAATCAGTGGGAGTATACCTATTGCTTTTTCTACTTTATTACCAAGTAGATACTGCACTAATATACCTAGGGCAATGGGTAGTAAGACAATTTGTATTATAGAAACAAACATTGAGGAAAATGACACTGGTAACCATGCACTCGCGAGTAAGAGAGTCAATGACGGTGTTATAATCGGCGCTAACAACGTAGAAACAGTTGTTGCAGTTACCGATAAAGCCATATTTCCTTTGGCAAGATATGTCATAACATTTGATGATGTTCCACCTGGTGAACAACCAACCAATATAACCCCAATCGCAATTTCAGCAGGTAATTGGAATAAATAGACAAGTCCAACTGCAATGAGTGGCATGATTGTATATTGTGCAACAACCAAAGTAATGACCTCTTTAGGTGCTGTGATGACTTGCTTGAAATCTTTAAATTTTAAGGTTAAACCCATACCAAACATAATGATACCAAGCAGGATATTTATGTACGGTGAAATCCATTGAAAACCACCAGGTACGACAAAAGCTAAGATTGCAAATATGATGACCCATACTGCAAAAGTATTTCCTATAAATGTGCTAAAACGAATTAATGTATTCAAATGATGACCTCCATGGCGATATGATTCAGTTATAAAAGGTATCATATCAGAAAATTATGAGTTTTAGAATGATAATAATTGATTATTTATTAAATTCTGATAACTATATTTACACTTTTATTTTTAAATCATTTGATTTTATAGCATTGTTATCGTTTACAATCCTCTTGCCTTTAAGTATAAATTTACACATAAAAATAACCAATCCCAGCACATACTAGGATTGGTTTTCTGTAAAATTCTATTCTCTATTTCTTCGATCTACATTATTTCGTCTTGTTTGTGACGGGTCTTCCCTATCGATATCATCAAAATCATCTAACTTACTTTCATTATTATAATCATACTCTTTATCTATCGTTGGATGTTCTCTTGTGTCATTTTGTTGATAATCTGACTCATCTATACGATCGAATTTACGAGTACTTTCAATATCATCATTTGAGGTTGTCTCATCGACATAGCCTGAGTTATCCGATTCATTTTCATAGCGTTTAACATCTTCATCTTCATGTCTGACAGCTTGACGATCTCGGTAGTTATTATCTAGCGCACTTTCTCTCTCTGGAGTAGCTTCATGTTTGATTACAGTATCTTTTCTAGCGAACAATAGAATAGCTGCAATTACAAAGAATAGTGATGAAATTAATGTAACAAATAATGGTGCTGCTAATATTGCTGCAATAAGTAAGAGAATACCAGCTAGAATTCTACGTTTCATATTCACTAGACCAAGAATAGCGACTATTAAAGGTAAGGCTAGATATAAAGCAATCGCCCAGAAATTACCTAGGGTATCAACAGTAGCATCAATTAATGCTTGTGGATCAGTCCCTTGTAAATCATAATTCGCTAACTCAGTTTCCATCTGTGATGTAAATTGATCAATTGTTGCCTGATCGTTCATATAAACTAAAGAAAAAAACAGTAGTCCTGCTGCAATAGCAAGTAAGATAAGCCATCCTAGCCATCCAAAAATTCTTTCAGCGATACGGCTAGCTGGTTTTACAGTTTGTACATACTCCTTTGCCATAGTAATCCTCCTAAAATGTCTTTGTATTGTTCATACCCACTAAAGACTAAAGTTAATCAAGCTTCATTTTAAATTCTAAAAAAAGTTCATTATAATAACTAATCATTTCAGAGCCTAAATCTCTGTACATCTCTAATGAGTCTAGGGCTGCTTCATCCGGATAAAAGCGCTCATCATTTTGTGTGTCATCATCCATCATTGCTAAAGCAGCTTCATTAGGCGTGGAGTAGCCCACCCACTCTGTATTAGTTGCCGCAATTTCTTCTTCTAAAAGAAAATCGATAAAACGATGTGCACCTTCAGGATTATTAGCATTTTTAGGAATTGCCATACCATCAAACCACAGATTAGAACCCTCGTCGGGTACTATATAATTTAAATTCTCATTTTCGGCCATGGTATCTTTAGCCATACCACTCCATACAACTGCTAAACTTGCTTCATCTTCAGCCATCATAGATGAAATTTCATCACCAACAACACCTCGAATGTTTGGTGCTAATTCAAAAAGTTTTTGCTGTGCCGAGTTAAGAACATCTCGGTCAGTTTCATTTAAAGACTGCCCCATACTATTTAAAGACATACCAATCGCTTCACGAGCCCCATCTATCATGAGTATGTCATTTTCTAAATCATCATCCCATAATGTGTTCCAAGTGGTTAAATCTAAATCAGACACAGCTTCTTCGTTATATAGAATACCTACAGTGCCATAAAAATAAGGAACAGTATAATCACTTAGACCGGGCGCTAATCGTTCAATAATATCTGGGTCAATATTGTCATCGTTATTTAGCTGTTCGTAATCTATCGGCATCAACATATCATCTTTAATCATTTTCTCTACTGCGTATTCACTTGGAAATACCACATCGTAATTTGTACCACCTTGATTGACCTTCACCATCATCGCTTCGTTGGAATCAAATGTTTCATAGATTACCTTTATACCTGTCTCTTGATAAAATTTATCTAATAGTTCAGGGTCGATGTACTCACCCCAGTTGTAAACATGAATAGTATTATTTGATGAACTATCGGCATCATCTGTAAAGTTCGTTGACACTAAAAGTAATAGCCCTATTGCAAGCGGTAAGATTATTAGCGTTATAAATGTTTTCATTAGACCCTACCTCTCAACTTTTCTTGTCTTTTACTGATTAAATAATAGATAAAGACACATGTGAAAACAACGACAAATACAATAGTAGAGATTGCATTAATTTCAAGCGTAATACCTCTACGTGCCATTGAGTATACCTCAACTGATAAGAGTGAAAATCCACTACCCGTTACAAAAAATGTAACTGCAAAATCATCTAAGGAATAAGTCAGTGCCATAAAAAATCCTGCAATAATACCGGGTTTAATATATGGAATGATAACCTTTATAATCGTCGTCTTTGTATCTGCACCAAGGTCTTTTGCTGCATCAACTAAAGATGGATTCATGCTATATAATTTCGGGAGAATTAATATAACTGTTATCGGTACTGAAAATGCAATATGCGCTAAAATTACACTCACTGAACCTAAACTCATCCCAGCTAATGTAAAAAGAATTAACAATGACGCACCAATAATAACGTCAGGCGATACAATCATGACATTATTAACAGCAAGTAGCATTTTCCTACTTTTTTCTTTTATATTGTACAGGTACAAAGCACCACATAGTCCGATTAAAGTCGCTATACTACTAGAGATTAAGGCAACAGCAATCGTATTTAGTATGATGACAAGCATCCTCGAATCTGTGAGTACTGATTTATAATAATTAAGCGTAAAGCCGTCAAAGTGACTCATATTACCTGCACTATTAAATGAGTAAAACATCAGGTAGAATATCGGAAAGTACAATAATAATATCGAGACAAGCAAGAAAATATTCGCAATCTTTTTCATAGTTTCATCACCCGATTATCAGACTTTCCACTCGTTATCACCATGATTAAGAGCATAAATATCACTAGAAATATACCGATTGTGGAACCCATTCCCCAATTCTCATTTGTTAAGAATTGTTGTTCAATTGCAGTTCCTAAAGTAATTACCTTGTTACCTGTAATTAGCCTTGTAATCATAAACAGACTCAAAGAAGGTATAAACACAACTTGTATGCCTGCTTTTATGCCATCAGCTGTTAACGGTAGGATAATTTTACTAAATACTTGTACACGTGTTGCACCGAGGTCTTTAGCGGCATTTAATAAATTATTATCGATACCACTTATTGCATTGAATAATGGTAGAAGCATAAAGGGTAAGAAAATATAAACACTGACAATAATAAATGCTGTGTCGCTAAATAGTAACTGTATTTCATCGATATTAAATACAGCAAAAATGTCATTTAAGATACCGTTTTTCCCAAAAATCCCGATGAATGCATAGGTCTTTAGTAGTAGGTTTATCCAGGTAGGTAAGATAATGATCAGCAGCCATATTGTCTTACGTTTCGTTGCATTTAAAGCTAGTGCAAGTGGATAACTTACGATCAGGGTGAATAACGTGATTAAAAATGCATACCAAAATGACGATAAGGTCATCTGTATATAATTACTTGAAAAAAAGGATGCATAGTTGTTCAAAGTGATATTGCCGGATAAATCTATAAAACTATATGCAGCCATGAGCAACAAGGGAAAGACAACAAAAATTAGCATCCATAGCGCATATGGAATCAGCAATAACTTTTTCATTCGTCCTCACCTTGAAAAGATTCCAGTCTCTCTATAAAGTTCTCTTCATCTTCACCTGGAATCATAATATGGATATCTTCCTTAGCAAAATTTAAAGAAATCTTACTCCCTAATGAAGCATTCTTCGTGGAGTGCATCACCCACTCATAACCATCTTCGTCAAGGCAACAGATCTCATAGTGGACACCTTTAAAAAGTACTGAGTCTACCGTGACATTAAGTTTACCTTTATTGTGTTCTCCAAAGTAAATATCCTCAGGTCTAATCATGACATCTACACTTGTATTAGGTTTAATCCCACCATCAATGCAGTCATATGAGCGCCCATAAATACTGACCACTCTATCTCTAATCATCGTACCTCTTACTATATTGGATTCCCCAATAAAATCTGCAACATAACGATTGAGTGGTTCATCATATATATCTTTAGGTGAACCTGTTTGGACGATATTACCTCGGTCCATGACAATAATTTCATCACTCAGTCCAAGCGCTTCTTCTTGATCATGTGTTACAAAAATAAAGATTATACCTAGACGTTTTTGCATTTCTTTTAACTCATACTGCATATCGACCCTCAAGTTGTAATCCAGAGCACTCAGTGGTTCGTCGAGCAGTAAAATATCTGGCTCATTAATCACAGCACGCGCGATTGCAACTCGCTGTCTCTGACCGCCAGATAAATCACCGATATTTCTATTTTTAAATTCTTCTAGATTTGTTAATCTCAAGACTTCATCGAGTTTTTTATCCATTTCTTTTTTTGAAGTCTTTTTAATTTTAAGACCAAAAACAATGTTCTCTAAGACATTTAGATGCGGAAAAAGGGCATAGTCTTGAAAGACAGTATTCACCTTTCTATGATTAGCTGGAATCTTGTTCACCACCTTATCATCAAAGCGCACTTCACCACTATTCGGTTCGATAAAACCCCCAATTAGTTTTAATATTGTCGTTTTACCACAACCAGAAGGCCCGAGAATTGTATAAAATTTATTATCTTCAAATGTATAGTTTATATGTTTCAGAACTTGTGTATCTCCATATGTATAAGCGACGTTTTCTAGTTTAATTGTTGTCATATATACCTCCTCGTTAAAATTAGTACAATTCATTATATGCGAGAAGGTATTGATATGACAATCAAATTTTTATGGTTTTAAAATGTCTTTGGGCTCACTATCTTTTAGCTGTTTAATAATTTTAAATGGCACCATGCCACTCGCTTTTTCAAAATCTTTAAATAGTGTCTTTTCTTCAGCTTTCGACGGTACAATTTCTTTGAAATCATCATATGCTTCTTGAAATTTACCAGCGAGAACACCTTCTGTATAAGCAATCTCAACAGCCTGGTAGAAAGACATAACGTGAAGAATTTCTTCAGTCGACCAATCATAGTCTAAGGGATATGTGTATTCTTTATTTTCCATCTAACCTCTCCTAAAAAAATAAAGATCAGAGTAAATACCCTGATCTTTAATGTTTATATATTACATAGAGTGAACTGGACGTCCTAGTGCAACTTCAGCTGCTTCCATAGGTACTTCACCTAGTGTTGGGTGAGCATGAATTGTCAGTGCAATATCTTCAAGTGTCATGCCTGTTTCAACTGCTAAACCAAGTTCAGAAATGATGTCTGAAGCACCGTTTCCTGCAACTTGTGCACCAAGTACTAAACCGTCTTCTTTACGGGCAACAACTTTAACGAAACCGTCAGTTTTGTTAAGTCCTAAAGCACGACCGTTTGCTTGGAACGGGAATTTACCTGTAGTAACTTCGAAACCTTTTTCTTTAGCTTGTGATTCGTTAAGTCCAACAGTTGCTAATTCAGGTTCTGTGAAGCATACTGCTGGCATCGCAATATAGTCCACTGCTGATTTTTCTCCTGCAATTGCTTCTGCAGCAACCTTACCTTCATAGCTTGCTTTGTGTGCAAGTGGTAATCCATCAACGATATCACCAATTGCATAGATGTTTGGAATATTTGTACGTGATTGTTCATCTACTTCAATGATTCCACGATCCGTCATCTTAATTCCAAGTTCTTCAAGACCAATTTCATCTGTATTCGGACGACGTCCGACTGTAACTAATACGTAGTCGGCTTCAACTTCATGAGTTTCATCTTTTGCCTCATATGTTACTTTAACGCCATTGTCAGTTTCTTCTGCTGATTTAGCCATGGCTTTTGTAACGATAGTCGCATTTTTAGATTTAAGATTTTTCTTAACTAACTGTGTCATTTGTTTTTCAAAGCCACCAAGAATATCTGCAGTACCTTCAAGGATTGTTACCTCTGTACCGAAGTTCGCATAAGCCGAACCTAACTCAGTACCGATGTAACCGCCACCGATAACGATAAGTTTCTCAGGTGCTTCTTCAAGTGCTAATGCACCTGTAGAATCTAATACTCTTCCACCAAATTTGAATCCAGGGATTTCAATTGGACGTGATCCTGTTGCGATGATAGCATTTTTAAATTCGTAAGTTTGAGATTGTTTTTCATCCATTACTTTAAGTTTATTGCTGTCTACAAAGTAAGCTTCACCATTAACAACGTTTACCTTGTTACCTTTAAGTAACATTTCAACGCCACCAACAAGTTTGTTAACTACGCTTTCCTTGAATGATTGCACTTTAGAGAAATCTAATTTTACACCTTCTGTAATGACACCCATATCTTCTGAATGTTGTGTTTCGTGGTAACGGTGTGCTGATGAAATCATTGCTTTAGATGGAATACATCCAACGTTTAAACAAACACCACCTACTTTATTTTTTTCTACTAATGTTACGTTTTGGCCAAGCTGTGCTGCTCTAATTGCAGCGACATACCCACCTGGTCCGCCACCGATTACAATTGTGTCTGTTTCAATAGGAAAATCTCCAACTACCATTTTACTATCCCTCCATAAGTAATAAATCCGGATTATTAAGCAGGCGCTTAATGTGATTCAATGCATTTTGAGCAGTTGCCCCGTCAATTTGTCTATGGTCGTAACTTAACGATAAGGCAAGTACACGCGCTGGTACAACTTCACCATCTTTAACAATTGCTTGCTCTTCAATACGTCCGATACCTAAAATCGCAACTTCAGGCTGGTTGATGACAGGTGTGAACCATTTACCACCCGCAGAACCAAGATTGGAAATAGTAACTGAACCGCCTTTCATTTCTTCAGACGTCAGTTTACCGTCACGTGCTTTTGTTGCTAAGTCGTTGATTTCATCTGAAATCTCAAACATAGATAACTTATCTGCATCTTTAACAACTGGCACAACTAATCCTCTTTCAGTATCTGCTGCAATACCTACATTATAGTAATATTTCTGAATGACTTCAAATGTTTCATTGTCAATAGAAGTATTAAGTACAGGATATTTTTTAAGAGCCGAAACTAGTGCTTTCACCACATAAGGTAAGAACGTTAATTTAACATTTTGTTCAGCTGCAATCTCTTTGAATTTCTTACGGTGTGCCCATAATTCATCCACAACAACTTCATCAATGTGCGTCACGTGTGGAGAAGTTTGCTTAGAATTCACCATTGCTTTAGCAATCGTTTTTCTCATTCCTGACATTTTCTCTCTAGACTCTAGATCACCAGTATTTTGAACTGGAGCAGAAACCTTGCTCTCTTCTTTAGCTTCAGAAGTTTGGTCAACAGCATTACTTTCTTCACTACCAAAGTTCTCAATGTCTTCTTTTAAGATACGGCCATTTTTACCACTGCCTGAAACTTCCTTGATATTCACACCTTGTTCACGTGCAAATTTTCTTACAGCAGGCATAGCAATAACAATGGTATCATCTTTGTCTGATCTAGCTTTTGATTCTGTCTGAGTTGCTGCTTTATTTGGTGATTCTTCCGACACCTTATCTTCATCAGCAGGTTTGTTTGCATCGTCAGTGACTTCAGTACTTTCTTTAATTTCTTCTTTAGGTGCTTCTTTAGAAGATTCGCTTTCATCAGATGAATCTCCACTGTCTTCTGAACCGTCATCAATGGTTACAATAGTTGTACCAACAGTCGTTACTTCACCTTCAGCAACATGGATTTTTGAAATTGTGCCATCTACAGGAGATGGGATTTCAACCACAGCTTTATCATTTTGTATTTCAGCTAATACATCATCTTCACTAATTGAATCGCCTTCAGCTACTAACCACTTAGCAATTTCGCCTTCGTGAATACCTTCACCGATATCCGGCAATTTAAATTCATATGCCATAGTAATTCCTCCTGTTTAATAGAGTTTAGAAATCTAGAACTTCTTTTGCACGCTCGATAATAAGATCCTTATTTGGAAGCCAAACACTTTCTGCTTGAGTAAATGGATATACCGTATCCGGTGCTGTCACACGTAATATTGGTGATTCTAAGTGTAATATCGCACGCTCTGATAACTCAGAGACAACATTTGCTGCAACACCAGCTTGACGTTGTGCTTCTTGGATCATTACAGCACGGTTTGTTTTCTTCACTGATTCAACTAAAGTTTCATAGTCAACAGGAGAAACCGTACGTAAATCAATTACCTCAGCACTGATATTTTCCTCAGCAAGTTCGTCCGCTGCCTTAATTGCTTCTTGAACCATTGCACCGTAGGCGATTAATGTTACGTCTTCACCTTCACGTTTTACGCTCGCCTTACCAATTTCAACTTCATACTCCTCATCAGGTACTTCTTCACGGAATGAACGATAAAGTTTCATGTGCTCTAAAAAGATGACTGGATCTTCTGAGCGAATAGCTGAAATTAAAAGCCCTTTTGCGTCAATTGGATTAGATGGAATAACAACTTTTAATCCTGGTGTTTGTGCCATTAAACCTTCTAGTGAGTCAGCGTGTAATTCAGGTGTGTTAACACCGCCACCAAATGGTGCACGTACTACGATAGGTGTTGTTTTTGATGCACCAGAACGAATTCTGTGACGTGCAATTTGACCAGCAATACCATCCATTGCTTCGAATAGGAATCCGAAGAATTGAATTTCAATGACTGGACGATAGTTTTCTAGAGTCAAACCAAGACCGAGTGACACGATTGCACTCTCTGCTAATGGTGTGTCAAATACTCTATCTTCTCCGAACTCTTTTTGTAAGCCTTCTGTAGCTCGGAATACACCACCGTTAACACCAATGTCCTCACCGAAAACCAAAACATTTTCATCGTTTTTTAACTCTGTTGCCATAGCATTAGTGATCGCTTGAATCATTGTCATTTGTGCCATATTATTTTGACTCCTTCCCTTTGTAGTACTCGTACTGTTCACTTAGGTTAGATGGCATTTCATCGTACATTAATTCCATTAATCCTGTAACAGTTTGTTTTTCTGTTGCGTCTGCTTCTTTAATAGCAGCTTTAATTTCTTCTTTCGCACGTTCGATAACTTCGTCTTCTTTTTCTTTAGTCCATAAATCTTTACCTTCAAGATAGGTACGGAATCTTACTAATGGGTCTTTCTTCTCCCATTCAGAATCTTCGTCAGAAGTTCTATATTTAGTTGGATCATCACCAGCCATAGTATGTGGACCATAACGGTAAGTTAACATTTCAATTAATGTCGGGCCTTCACCGTTAACCGCACGGTCACGTGCTTCCTTAACCACTGAATAGACTGCAAGCGCATCCATACCGTCTACTAAGACTCCAGGGATACCTGCTGCTACTGATTTTTGAGCAAGTGTTTTTGCTTTAGACTGTAATTCTCTTGGTGTAGAAATCGCATAATTATTATTTTGTATTACGAATATTGCTGGTACATTATAGGCACCTGCAAAGTTGATACCTTCGTAGAAATCACCTTGTGAAGAACCACCGTCACCAGTGTAAGTAATCGCTACATTTTCTTTACCACGTTTTTTAAGGCCAAGTGCAACACCTGTCGTTTGCACAAACTGAGCACCGATAATAATCTGTGGGCTTAAGGCGTTCACGCCTTCAGGGAACTGGTTACCTTTATAGTGTCCACGTGAGAACAAGAAAGCTTTTGTCAACGGTAATCCATGCCAGATTAATTGTGGCACGTCACGATAGCCTGGTAATATATAATCCCCTTCAGATAATGCGTACTGACTTGCAATTTGTGATGCTTCTTGACCAGCTGTTGGTGCGAAGAATCCAAGGCGACCTTGGCGGTTTAAAGCAGTAGAACGTGCATCCAATACACGCGTCCAAACCATTCTAGTCATTAGCTCAACGAGTTGATCGTCAGATAAATCTGGAACTAAATCTTCGTTAACGACTTCCCCTTTTTCATTCAGAACTTGAAATGTTTCAAATTTAGCTTCAATATCTGATAGAACATCCACCGGGTTAAACTTTTCATTTGCTGCCATGTGTGTTCACAATCCCTTCTTGATATGATTAATTAATTTCATTCTAACATAAGGCTGTTATAACAGTAAAACTTATATAACTATAACAGAATGATACAGGTCTTATATATCAAGGGTTGTAATAATGTAACAGTTAAATCTGTTATAGTAACACTCTGGAATTAGCCTTATTGCGCTTCTAAAATTTGCTCAATTTCTGTTTTAATCTGATTTACTTTCTCTGTTTCCTCCGTAAATGTAGACGATGCTTCGTTAATCGGTTCGCTGTACTCTGCAATCTGATTTAGGTGTTCATCGATCACATCTTGTGTCACTTCTTCTTCACCAAGGTATTCAAATAATTCCATCTCGCTAGCTAAAGCTTCTTTGTATGTATTATTTAGCGTTTCATGAGCTTCAAAACGTGCCGCCATAGACTGAACTAGTGATTCTGCTTCTTGTTTATATGATTCATCAGATATTTCTTCTACAGATGTTTTTGCGTCTTCAAATGCCTCTTTAGCACTTGCCATCATCTCTGATTCCTCATCTAATAATTCGAGACGTTGTTCAGTGTTCTCAATCAAGTCTGGACTAATATTATTAATTTCTTCTAAGTTTGCATCATTTAATTGTTCTTGAAGCTCTGACTTTTCACTTTCAAGCGTATTATATTCCTCGTTAATATCTGCTAAGTCTTTTTCTTCAGTTAAACTCTGAGTAAAATCATCGTAGAAATCATTTAATTCTGATTCCGCGTTGCTACATGCCGATAAAAATAGCAAAGCGCCTAATAGTAATATACTGAATTTTTTCACTGACTATATACCTCCAATGTTAGTATCATTTAAAATATATTAAATCTGACAATATCATTTTAACTTAAATATATTGTATAATAAACAAGTGTTTGAATTGAGGAGGTTATATCATGCTGACAATGGCAGACATTGTAAAAGACGGAGCGCCGATACTCCGCACTAAAACAGAACCGATTGAAATCATAGATGATGAAACAATTGCCGAGTTAAAAAGTATGAGAGAGTACCTGGTTAACTCACAAGATCCTGAGATGAGTGAAAAATATTCACTCAGACCTGGTGTTGGTCTTGCAGCACCTCAAATCGGTTTAAATAAGAGAATGTTGGCAATTTATGTTGAGGGTGAAGATGGTAAACCGGAATATGATTATATGCTAATCAATCCAAAAGTAAAAAGCCATTCAGTTACAGAAACTTTTCTACCAAATGGTGAAGGTTGCCTGAGTGTTGATAAGGAAATTGAAGGCATTGTGCAACGAAAAAAACGCATAAGAGTAGAAGCACAAACTATTGAAGGTGAAAAAATTGAGATTAAAGCAAAAGGCTTTTTAGCAGTCGTGCTCCAACACGAACTTGATCATCTAAATGGCGTTATGTTCTATGACCACATAGACGATGATGCACCGTTTGAAGCGAAAAATGGTGCTCAACCACTCGAATAACAAAGTACTTAATTTAAAACCGTCCGTTAATTCCCTTTAGGGAAAACGGACGGTTTAATTTTGGCCAATTATATAAATTCATCTTTTCTAATCGTATAAAAAATATTTTTATCTTTTAATTTATCTAGAAGTTCATTCATTTCATCTTCGTTCATAAAGACCGGATCACTATCATGTGGGATGATGAGGTCATCACCACTTCCCTGCTCTGTATTTTGATCTTGATCGTATACATAGTTCATTACAATAGTGTTGTCCCTTACGTTAAACTCCACACCAGTAAAAACCTTATCTGTACGTTCTTGTTGCCTTTCTACCCCTATCATAATCTGTTCTGCATTCATCTTTCATCCTCCTTTTGAGTCCATTATAAAGTCTTTGCAAGTACTCGGTCTATAAGGTAAAATGAAATTAAGTATATAAGGGTGTGATCGTATGCTGAAAAAGTTACTCGATAGGCTTAAGAAAAAGTTGAAAGGCATCCTAGGCAGGAAGGGTTTATTGCACAATGAATATATGAAATAATGTGCCTTAAAACATATAAAAAGGCACATATTTTTATTGTGTAGACGACATAAAATATACAATTATCTAATTTATAAAGGAGTCATCATTTATGACAGTATTTAAAGTATTATATCAAGAAGACAAAGATACGCGTATCATTAGAGAAGATACTCAGATCTTATATGTCGAAGCTGAAACAGAAGAACAAGTTAGAAAGTCACTTAAAGACACTAACAGCAACATAGAATTTGTCCAGGCACTTAGTCCCGCGCATCTGGAATATGAAAAAAACAATAATGAAGACTTCAAAGTAGAGTCTATCGACTAATGTCATTAGAAACAAATGAAGTTGGTGTATTTTCTCTCGGGGGACTCGGAGAAATCGGGAAGAATACTTACTGTATCGAATACAAAGATGAAATTATCATCATCGATGCGGGTGTTAAGTTCCCTACAGATGACGAACTTGGCGTAGACTATGTCATTCCTGATTACACTTACTTAAAAGAGAACGAACACAAAATTAGCGCATTAATCGTAACGCACGGTCACGAAGACCACATTGGTGGCATTCCTTTCCTACTGCGCCAAATTTCAGTACCCATCTACTCAGGCCCACTCGCTTTAGGCTTAATCAGAAATAAATTGGAAGAACATAACTTACTAAGTCGTACAGAGCTTATTCCTATTGATGAAGACAGTGTACTTAAGTTTGAACATATGGATGTTGAATTTTATTTAACGACACACTCTATACCAGAGGCTTACGGTGTTATTATCCGTACACCTGAAGGTAACATTGTGCACACAGGTGATTTCAAATTTGACTTTACTCCTGTTGGTGAACCTGCCAACTTATCTAAGATGGCACAGTTAGGTGAAGAAGGGGTACTATGCTTACTTTCCGATTCTACCAACGCAACAGTGCCTAACTTCACCATTAGTGAAAAGGAAGTAGGTCAGAACGTCGAAGACATCTTCAGAAAATGTAAAGGGCGTATCATTTTCGCGACATTCGCATCTAATATTTACCGTGTACAACAAGCAATTGAAGCTGCCGTGAAATTTGACCGTAAAATTTGCGTCTTTGGTCGTAGCATGGAAAATAACATCAAAATCGGTCAAGAACTCGGCTATATCACTGCACCACCTGAAACTTTTATAGAAGCAAAAATGATTAATAAGATTGATAAGCATAAGGTGATGATTTTGTGTACGGGTTCACAAGGTGAACCAATGGCTGCCCTATCACGAATTGCTAACGGTACACATAGACAGATTAGTATTATTCCAGAAGATACTGTAGTATTTAGTTCTTCACCAATTCCAGGTAATACCTTAAGTGTGAATAGAACAATTAATGCACTTTATAAGGCTGGTGCTGATGTAATTCATGGCAAACTTTCTAACATTCATACATCAGGCCATGGTTCACAAGAAGAACAGAAATTAATGTTGCGTCTAATGCAGCCGAAGTTCTTTATGCCAATCCACGGTGAATACCGAATGTTGGATCTCCACAGACAACTTGCTATTTCAACTGGAGTTAAAGAAGATAACATCTTCGTCTTTGAAATCGGAGATGTACTCGCACTCACTAAAGATAGCGCAAGATTTTCTCACCGCGTTCAGGCAGGTACTGTTTTCGTGGATGGAAATGGTATCGGAGATATTGGAAACATCGTCTTACGTGACCGTAAATCACTTTCCGAAGAAGGCCTGGCTGTTGTTGTCTTAACAATTGACTTCTCTACCGGCGATTTATTAAGTGGACCAGACATCATCTCACGTGGATTTGTATATATGAGAGAGTCTTACGGTTTAATTAGAAGTGCAGAGAAGAAAATTAAAGATGAAGTCAATAAATTACTTAGTACCAAAGACAATGTGGAATGGTATAATGTCAAACAACTAATCATTGAAGAATTAAGTGGCTTCTTATACAACAAAACGAAACGTCGTCCAATGATCTTACCAGTCATTATGCGTGTAAATGACGATAAATAGTAAAAAACCTGCGAATAATATTCGCAGGTTTTTGTTTATTTCAACCGATCCATCTTATCTTCAAATAGACCTAATTGTTCATCTGTACCGATTAATATTAATATGTCACCATCTAGTATCGTTGTATTTGCATCGGGGCTGACGATAATGTCGTGGTCTCTCTTTATAGCAATGATTGAAATCCCAAACTTCTCTCTTAATGTTAAATCCGAAATTTGTTTGTTTTCAAATTTTTGATTTGCACTAAATTCAATTATTGAATGGTTGTGAGAAACTTCTAGATACTCTACAACAGATGATGAGACCAACCTATGAGCAACACGTCTCCCCATATCTCTCTCCGGATGAATCACGGAGTCGGCACCAATTTTTTCTAACACTCTACCGTGATGGGCAGTTTGTGCTTTAGATGTTACTTTCTTTACACCCAAGTCTTTTAAAATTAAGGTCGTTAAAATACTTGCCTGGATATTGTCACCAATTGCTACAATGACATTATCATAATTATCAATACCAATTTTTTTTAGCATTGCCTCATCTGTTGAATCTCCGATAATACCTTCAGTAGAGAATTCTTGATACTCATTGACCCTATTCTCGTCTGAGTCAATTACTAATACATCAACATCCATATCGTGAAGTTCCATAACAATACTTCCGCCAAATCTTCCTAGACCAATTACCGCAATTTCTTTTTTCATGCTTTCAACCTACTCTATTTACTAGTATTTTTTATTTCCTTTAACGTAGTCTTTATCGAATAAGAATAATTTCGCTAAGAGAACAAGTGAAGGAATCAATATTAGTAAACCTAAAACAAAGACGATTGTCAATGCAAAAGCCATGTTTTCATTTACGACTGCATCGTTTATATTGATGTAAGGATACAGGATATAAGGTAACTTACTTATGCCGTAACCGAAAAATGCAAAGGCAAATTGCAGCATGATTAAAATAAACGCTGTGCCGTAATTACGACGTCTCCATACTAAGAAGACCGCTAGGATCATTGATAGTAAACTTAAACCAAATAGATACCAATAGTTTTGTGCATTTTCAAAGTGTACCTGGTTGTGGTCTCTTAAGCCTAAGAATACAAACTGTGTGATGACCAAGGTAGGTAAACTCCATATTAAGAACCAAGTTCTTGTAAGCTCGCTCGCCTTTTCATCTTCTGCCTTGTTGGCATAGAATGTTAGGAAACCACTTGAAATATATAATACTGAAATAATCGCTAAGAAAACAACTGACCAACCATAAGTTGAAAATAGAAGTTCTTCTACATTTAACGTGAGACCTTCAGCAGTTTCTTCAATATAGCCACCCTCTGAAATTACAAGTGCAATTGACAATGAGGCAGGAATTAAAAGTCCTGTTAGACCATATAATGCATCCCAACTCAATTTACTCTCAGTATTATAAGAGTTAAAGGCATAATATGCCCCCCTGATCGATAACAGTATGAGTGCTAAGGATCCTGGTATTAATAAGGAAGTTCCTAAATAATAAGCAGTATCAGGATAAAAACCGACGATTCCAACGAAAAAGAAGACAAAGAAAACGTTGGTTGTTTCCCACACTGGGTTCAAATACCTTGAGATTATCGGGCTAATGATATTGTCATCACCAGTTAGTTTAGAATAAAAGTTAAAGAACCCCGCACCAAAATCTATGGAAGCAATGATTACATATAAATATAAAAAGCTCCAGAGCACCGTAATACCAATAATTTCATAATCTAAACTCATCATGGTAAACGACCTCCCGTCACATCTTCAGACTCGATGCCAGTTTCACCGTACCAATTTAGCTTCTCTTCTTCAGCGGACTTATCTTTAAACATCTTAATTAACACGTAGATTGACGTAATACCTAAGATGACATACAGCACTGCGAATGCAATAAGTGTAATACCGAGACCGTCTGCTTGTGTCACCGCGTCTGATACTCTCATATATCCTCTAACAATCCATGGCTGACGTCCCATTTCCGCTAGGAACCAGCCTGCTTCAATCGCTAAGAAACTAAGTGGTCCAGTTAAAGCGTAGAGATAGAGTAAGAGCGGGTGGTGTTCATTAATTTTAGTCCATCGTTTCGTCCATTTTACTAAGAAGTAAACGATCGCAACGCCAAGTCCGTACATACCGAAGAACACCATTAAGTCGAAGAAGTAGTGAATGATTAGAGGTGGGTGTTCATCTTCTGGTATATCGTTTAGACCTTTGACTTCAGTATCAAAAGAGTTACCTGCTAGGAAGCTAAGCACCCATGGAATCCTTAGCTCATATTTTACCTCTTGGGTCTCTTCATCTAAAATACCGAATAATACTAAGTCTGCTCTTTCCTCTGTTTCAAAATGCCATTCAAAAGCTGCTAGTTTTTCTGGTTGTTCTTCGTGTAAGAATTTCGCAGATAAATCTCCTGCAAGCATAGTTAGTAAAGCCATCACAACACCGATTGACATCATGACTTTTAGACCTTTTTTATGATAGGTTTTATCCTCTGTAAATTTAGCTTTTAGTAATTTAACTGCACTAATAGTTGCGAGTAAGAAAGCAATTGTCATATATGCTGTCACTACAACGTGGAATACTCTTACCCATGTTGATGGGTTGAACATTGCAGCAAGCGGATCAATATTTAGAAATTCTCCGTCGACAAAATCAAAACCGGCAGGCGTATTCATAAATGAATTCACCGTCGTAATAAACACTGCAGATAAACTCGATCCGAGCACGATCGGTATAGTTAATAACCAATGGTACCACTGATTCTTAAAACGATCCCATGTATATAAGTATATGCCTAAAAATATTGCTTCAAAGAAAAAGGCAAATGTTTCCATGAATAATGGTAGCGCGATAATCTGACCACCAAGTCTCATAAAATCAGGCCATATTAATGACAGTTGCAAACCTATAATCGTACCTGTCACAACACCAACAGCCACTGTTACTGTATAACCTTTGGCAATTCTTCTTGACATGGTTAAATAATGTGCATCTCTATTTCTAATTCCCAAAAATTCGAGAACCATAAATACAATTGGTACACCTACACCGATGGTGGCAAATATAATATGAAAACTTAACGTCATTCCCGTGAGTAAGCGACCAATTAAAACATCATCCATAATTTTCACCCCGTATTCATACTCTCCATTATAAACGCTTTTCCTTATTAACTTAAATGGAAAGCGAAAAGAAACATTGACATATTTGTGAAATTATTAACATTTAACTTCAACTATACTTTAGGAGTGGGTAATTTTACTTTACTATGGAAATAAAGTCCAACTAGTACCATGAGTAATAGACTCGTGATTGCTATTCTTGATGCAATGGTCCCGAAATCACTTAGTACTAAAGTGATACTTCCGTAAATAAATGGTCCAACGATAGCACTCATCTTGGCACTAAAAGCGAAAAGACCAAAAAATTGTCCTTCATGTCCATTTGGCGCTAGTTCTATAATAACCGTTCTTGATACGACCCAGACAGAACCCATGGCGATACCAAACATACTGGCAGCAATCCAGAAAGTCCACATCGGTAAAGGCAACGCTGCAATTAATATGGCTGTTGCTAAAATAATACCGATAATACTAAAGGTTGGTTTAGAGCCGTACTTTTGATTTATAAAGCCAAATACTAAGGCACCGATAATAGAAAATAAAGTTGCAACCATGAATACAATTAAGAAAGCTGATGATTCAAAACCGACAACAGTCGTTGCATAAGGCTGCATCATAGCAATTGCTGTAGCCAGTGCATCATTTATAAAGAAGTAAGCAATCATGAAAAAGAAAATAGATGGATGTTTTTTTGCCTCTTTAAATGATTGATAAATTTCTTTATAGCCTGTTAAAAACGACGCTTTTGTTTTAGCTTGCTTTTTAACACGGTCTTTATTTACAAAGAACAATGGCAGTGAAAATAACAAGAATAAGATTCCACTTAACCAAAATGCATTATGAATCGGTGCATCACCAACGATGATTAAGACGGAGAAAATACCAACAAGTGTCCCTAAATAACCTAAGGCAACACCGAAACCAGAAATTAATGGCACTTCCTTTTTACTCCCTAAGGAGGACAACATACCATCGTAAAAAACATTACCTGATCCATATGTAAACTTAGCAAATACAAAGAATAAGATTGTTAAGAATAGGCCATTTGGTATTCCAAAAATTGTGCCACTATTTATACCACCAAAGAACCCCATAAGAATTGAAGCAACTACTGTAAGAATAGTAAATATAACAACATATTTTTGTCTTTTCTTTGTTCGGTCCATCAACACACCAAACAGCGGTGAGAATATGATTAAGAGAATTGCAGATGTTGCATTTGCATAGGCAATAACCGTAGAAGATATCTGTTCTAATCGTGCATTAGTCCCAACGATTTCTGTAATGTATTGCGGGAAGAAAAGCGTCACGATATTCGCTGAAAAAATAGTATTGGCAAAGTCATAAAGTGCCCATGCCAATATTGGCATTGAAAGAAATAAAGCGATTGGTTTTCTATTTCGTTCTTGCATATCGCACCTCGTTGTATAAATTTTTATGTTTTAAAAAAGACATGCAGTCTCCTCTGCATGTCCAGTTTACAATATAATATTTAATTTTAAGTTAAGTTTGTATATTCTTCTATTAAATAAAGTACATCCTCACCGCTATCTACGTTTAATACACGTTCAGCTAAATGCTCCATGTCAGTTTTTTTAACACCTGAAATATACTCACGAATCGATAATATTTTTTTTGAAGGAACGGATAATTCATCAATACCAAAACCAATTAATAATGCTATGGACTTATAGTCTGATGCCATTTCACCACAAAGACCAACCCATTTATCATACTTCTGACCACTATCAATCACCTTTTTAATTAAGCCTAAAACACTTGGGTGATAAGTTTGATACAAATCACTCACTTGGTGATTGAGACGGTCAGCTGCCATCGTATATTGAATTAAGTCATTTGATCCTATGCTAAAGAAATCAACATGTTTTGCAAGTTGGTCACTGATCATAGCAGCAGATGGTGTTTCGACCATAATCCCAGTAGATATTGACTTTAGTGTTTCATCTGTTTCCTTCTCAAATCGTTCTTTCTCTTCTATTAACAAGGCCTTCGCACGATTAAATTCGTCTAAAGTTGTAATCATTGGAAACATAACTTTTAAATCCCCATGAACACTGGCACGCACTAAAGCACGTAACTGTGTTCTAAAAATGTCTTCATTTTTTAACAGGAAGCGAATAGAACGCTCACCTAAAAATGGATTTGCTTCTTTAGGTAGGTTTAAGTAGGCTAGCTCCTTGTCTCCACCGATGTCTAGTGTTCTTATGATAACTGGCTTATCTTCTGAAGCTTCTAAAACCGTCTTATAAGCAGTGTATTGTTCTTCTTCGGTGGGTAGGTTCATACGGTTCATGTACAAGAATTCTGTACGATAAAGTCCGACACCTTCAGCATCGTTGTTACTTACATCAACGACATCCTCTGGTCCTTTAATATTGGCAAATAAATTCACTTTAATACCATCTAATGTTGTTGTTTCCTTGCCCACTAACCTCTGTAATTCTTTAATCTTTCTTTCTTCAGCTTTTTGCTTTTCACTGTAGGCAGCGAACTCAACTTCTGTCGGAGAGAGTACAACATCTCCACTGAAGCCATCTACAATAATGTCGTCACCTTCAGTAACCTTCTCTATTATATCTTCAATCCCTGAGACGAGTGGGATATTTAGACTTCTAGCAATAATAGCAGCATGACTCGTCATACCGCCTTTTGCAGTTACGATACCATTTACATATTTACTATCTAGTTGCGCGGAAGCTGAAGGTGTTAGCTCTTCAGCGATGATTACTACAGGTTCTGTCATATGCGTCAAATCTGTTACTTCAACACCTCGAATGTTATTGATCAGTCTGAGACATATATCTTTAACATCGAGTGCCCTAGCACGCATATATTCTGATTCAAGGGTTTCAAATTTCTCGACATATACTTTTCCTGCTGCCTCAATTGCACTTTCAGCATTATTCAGTGCATTGATATGTTCGATTATTTGTTCATTGAATCCCGGGTCATCCAACATCATAATGTGCGCATCAAAAATGGCGGCACTATCTTCGTCGAGATTTTCTCCTACATTTTCTCTCAACTTTCTTAGCTGGACGTGAGCTTTTTGAACACTATCTTTGTATGCTTTTATTTCAGTTTCAACCTGATTACTTGCTATTTTCTCTCTAGTAATTTCAACATCAACTTTATTTGAAATAATTATGCTTCCAAAGCCGATTCCTTCACTCAATTGATTCCCTGTAATAATTTCGGGCATTATTCAGTCAGTCCTTCACTTGATAAAGTTTCTGAAATTGCTTCAATTGCTTCTTCTTCATCTTTGCCATCAGTATAAATAGTCACTTCTGCACCTTTACCTACCCCTAATGACATGACACCCATAATTGATTTTAAATTAACTTTCTTACTTTTATATTCAAGTTCGATGTCCGACTCAAATTTAGTTGCTGTCTGGACCAGGATTGTAGCTGGA
Organism: Jeotgalicoccus sp. ATCC 8456; assembly: GCF_016313225.1. Lineage (NCBI taxonomy): Bacteria > Bacillati > Bacillota > Bacilli > Caryophanales > Staphylococcaceae > Jeotgalicoccus > Jeotgalicoccus sp. ATCC 8456. Next base: position 846,720 of record NZ_CP066224.1, read on the forward strand.
CGTGCATGAATACCTGTTTCATCTATAATTAAAAAAGACCTGCTCTCCATTGACTTTTCTCCTTTAGGTGATATTTTATCTGTTGATTACATTCATTTTACAATATTTTTAAGATTCTTGCATTGAACTATCAACAATTTGTGCATTTAAATACGAAACGCATTTCTCAATGTGATCATCACCGAGTTTTTTCATTAGGAAATAAGAAATTAAAGCAGTCGTTCCTTGTGTAGCAATTGGAATAATACCAAACTGGCCGTTGGATTTTCGTTGTTTCTTGCTGATTTTATTCACAGCAAAACCGATGGATTTCCTTGCGACAAATTCACCGACTACACTCGAAGCCATAACAGCTGCACGTGTCTTCATATCGTCTGTATATTTTGTGATATCTTCATGTTCTATACCAAAAATTTCTTCAATATTATCATTGATTTCATTCATCATCTTCATATCCGTACCTACATCAAGTAATGGTATCGGTAAAGCAGCAGCAAGTGCAGAATATCTAGCCTTAGATCTAACTAATTCTCTTGCTTCTTCTGCACGATTATTTATTTCTTCTTTAGTTAACGTCGTAGACATACTTATCTTCTCCTTTAAAAGTTCTATTAAGTACTATACCCACTTTATAAAAGTTTGAACTTAATTGAACGGATTCACAGACAAAAATTTATAAATAATACTTGCCGCGAGTGCACTCGTTCGATCATTTTCATCTAGTGGTGGAGAAACTTCAGATATATCAAAGCTTTTCAAGTTGTCTAGCTTTGAGAATTTTGCAATCAAATTATGAATTTCGATGGCTGTATAACCATTTGGCGTCATTGCACTTACACCTGGTGCAGTTGCCGCTTCTACTGAATCCATACATAAGGTCATGATCACTGTATCGTAATCTCGAAGTTGTTTAAATACAGTATCAGCTGCCGCCGTTTCTCTGACCTCATCAATAGAATAGTAGTTAACATTAAAGCGGTCAGCAGTATCATATAAAGTTTTTGTGTTTCCTTGTTTCTGAAGCCCTAATACATAATAATCCACATCATTATCAGCAGTTAGTATTTGATGAAACATTGTACCGGATGACGGTCTTTCATCTCGTAAATCAAAATGGGCATCGAAATTTAAGATGGCAAGTTTACCATCAAATATCTGCCTTATACCGAGATAGTGTCCGTACAAGGTTTCATGTCCACCACCGATGATAATCGGGCGACTACTCACCTCGTAGATCTCAGCTAATTTCTCAGCAAGAGATTTTTGAGAGGCTTCTAAATCTTCATCCCCAATAATTGTACCTGCATCATAGAGTGTATCGTTATAAGCATATGATGATAGTTTTTCTCTCACTTTAAACGGTGCTTCTTTTGCACCAAGGCGACCTTTGTTTCTTTTTATACCTTCTTCAGAACTAAAACCAATAATGACGGGCGCCTTAGTTTGACCATTAAAATCCTGAATTTGTTGGTGAATACGCTCATTTAAGTCTTCCGTGTCAACACGGCCAGAATATTTATACTTCCTTATCTCGTGCATCATTTCGACCTCCCTTAAATTCTTTAAAAATACTAATGATTAACAACGGTGTCAGAATCAATACCAAGAATACATTGAACGGTAAAATAAAGAGTGAAAGTTCTACGTCTTTAAATAATGTAATGTAAAGACTGACTGTCACATTTAACCAAAGTATGAAGATGGTGATCATCTGTCTATGGTAATGAGAATTTCTCAGTAAAACCAAGACCGTAAAGTAGATATATAGCACAATCAAAACAAGTGAGATTAAGAGATTTACCCATTCGTAAATTGTCTGCATATCACTTAGTTTGAAATACCCTTCAACAAAAACACCGTTACGATTGTTGAACTCTAAGAAAATAAAGAATAAGGACACGAAACCAAGAAGTAATTCTAAGTAAGACACCTTAAACCATGAAGGTAGATCTGTTTCAAAGAATTGTTTCAATTTATCGAGTAGTCGATTTCTAAAATCATATAATTTCTTAGAGAAGCCTAAGTACTTATCGACTTTAGACGTGTTAAGCGATTTACGATTTTTATTTAAGCGTGATAGCTGGTCTTCTTTTTCTATACCAGGTTTTTTTAGTATGTTCGTGGACTTCAATAAAAACACTCCGACCCATAAGGCCATATAAGATGACACCCAAACTAAGGCGAAGAATACATTTATCGATAAGACATCGGTTGGCGTGATAGTCGATTCTATATTTGAGTACACTGAGTTTTGTGTAAAGAAATATGCAATACCATAGAAGAACAAGATAATCATGTAATGTTCCTTACGGTGTGCTGGATTTAAGTACTCATTAAAAATACTAAATAATAGATGAATAATAAAAGCAAATAAGAATAAAAAGGCCCATAAGCCATATACTTCTGTCATCAATATAGTTGTAATGATAAATAATCCTAGAGATAATCCTAAATAGAAAAATGTCAGAACAACATCGTATTTTGTCGTTGATTTTATCCAGGAAGCGACCTTAAACATAAAAATACCAAAGCCAATAATTAATATTCCTCCGATAATTGGAAAGCCTCCAATCATTGTTGAAAGCATGTTTAACACTTCAAGGAAGAAGGCATTGATTAAATCGAAGACTGTCTCTATGCTATTCTCATTGACTTCTTGCTCCTCACCGCGTAGTGCACCAGTGTTAAACAAAATAAAAATACCTAAAACTATAAAAAATACACCTAATACATAGCTGATTAATACTTCACTACTATTTCTTAATTTACTTATCATGTGGTCACCTCTAGACTTACAGTATATAAAATATCAACATAAATTTCATTTAATGCAATATTAGTGTTTAAAAGCTATAAAACTGGATATATATTAATTAACAGAAAATAATATAATTGATATCTACATATCCAAAAAGTTTTGCAAGAAAATATGAGCTATAATGATTACAATGTGTCATTATACCATTTTTGTACTCTATACTCATGTAAAAAGAAACTGAATTTACCTAGCATTCCTATAATTTATAGGGATGCTTTTTTTAACAAAAAAAGCATGTTCCCTTTGACTAGAAAACATGCCTTAAAATCAGGTCCTAATTTGATAATAATGCACGATGTGCAATATCGGTACGATAAAAGACCTCACCCTCATTAAATTTTATTTCTTTAATACTGTCATAGGCAGACTTGAAAGCATCTTCAATCGTATCCCCTGTTCCAGTAACAAGCATGATACGCCCACCTTTTGAAATATAGTCACCCTCTTCTGTTTGGGCAATACCACTAACATAGCTTCGTTCCATAATGCTATCGTCAAACTGAATGGCTAAGCCTTCCTTATACTCGTATGGATAACCTTCAGTTGCAAGCATGACTCCAACAGTGTATCCAGACTTCCATTTTATTGTAAAGGGCCGTTTAGCCTTTAAGTCCTCAAGTAGTGATGCAAAATCACTCTCGATCATATTAAGAAGCACTTGAGCCTCAGGATCTCCAAATCTTGCATTATATTCTAAAACTTTAACGCCATCATCGGTAATCATAGCACCTAGATATAACACTCCGAAATAGCTTAATCCCTCTTTTACCATAGCATCAACTGTTGGTTCGATTATAGTTTTGACAGTTTCTTCTCTTACCGTTTCACTAATATGTGTGACAGGTGCATAGGCGCCCATACCTCCAGTATTCGGTCCTTTATCCTTACCGAAAGCTTTTTTATGGTCTTGGGCAATAATTTCAAAGGCATGTGAAAAGTCTTCATTTACAAATACCATCAATGAGAATTCTTCACCTTCTAAATACTCCTCAATAATAAGTGGTTCGAATTGCTCGCTATCTTCAGAAGTCAACATTTCTAAAGCTTCTAAACCATCTTGAGTGTTCTTAACAATCATGACACCCTTACCTTCAGATAGACCATCCTTTTTTATTACAAACGGTGTTTCTCTCGATTCTATATGAGCTTTTACTTTTTCATAACTTGTAAATATTTCATAATCCGCAGTCGGTATATTGTATTTTTTTAACAAGTTTTTAGTGAAGCTTTTACTGGTTTCCATTCTAGCTTCTGACTTTCTCGGACCAAACACTGTCAAACCATATTCATCAATTAAAAAATCAGCAAGTCCTAATGATAATGGTTTAGCATCCCCTATGATGACCCAATCCACTTGTTTTTCTATGCAGATACCGGCAATCGCATCAAAATCATCTTCAGATACTCTGTACATGACTTCACAAATTTCTCTCATGCCAGCATTACCTGGAATCGCAAAAATTTGATCGACACTGTCTGATTTACTCAACATTTTGACAATGGCATGTTCTCTCCCGCCCTTGCCAATTACTGCAACGTTCATAGTGATTCCCCTTTCAATTCTGTTACAGACTCTTAATATGAACTTTACATCAGTATATCTTAAATCTTTGCACTCTACTAATTTCTTGTCATAAAACAATTAGTATTTTCATAGCTTTTTCTTATGACTTTAGAGATAATAAGATAGAGAAACTTTTTAGGAGGGTTTAAGAATGACTGCAGAATTACTAAACGGACGTGAAATCGCTAAAGATTATCGTGCCGGATTGCAAGAAGAAGTAGAAAAATTAAAAACACAAGGTGTTGTACCTAATCTTACGGTCGTCATCGTAGGGAATGACGGTGCTTCATTAAGTTATGTCCGTTCTAAAAATAAAGCGGCTGAAAAAATTGGTATGGAATCTGCAATTGTACATCTACCAGAAGAAACTTCGGAGGATGAAGTACTACAAAAAATTGATGAGTTAAATAATGATGACAGTGTGAGTGGCATCTTAGTCCAAGTACCCCTACCTGAACAGGTTGATGAAAACAAAGTACTTGAAGCAATTGCACCACATAAAGATGTTGACGGATTTAGTCCTGTTAATATTGGTAGACTTTATACTGGTCAACGTACATTCGTACCTTGTACGCCACTTGGTATCATGGAATTATTAAAACACACAGGATCTTTAGAAGGTAAAACCGTGGCAGTAGTGGGTCGGTCACACATCGTTGGGCAACCAGTTGCTAAATTACTTACAAATGAAAACGCAACGGTTACTTTAATGCACTCACGTACCAAAGATATGGTCGCACAACTTAAAAACTTCGACGTTGTCGTAAGTGCCGTAGGTAAACCAGGATTAATTTCAGGTAAAGACCTTAAAGAAGGAGCGATTGTCATCGACGTTGGTAACACAGTCGTTGACGATAAGCTTGTTGGTGATGTTGACTTTGAAAGTGCAAAAGAAGTTGCAAGTTACATTACTCCAGTTCCAGGTGGTGTGGGCCCATTAACAATCACAATGGTATTAAATAACACACTTCTTGCGGCTAAATGGCACAACGGATTTGAATAATATAAATAAATCGCCTGAGTGTTAGGCTTTTGCCTAACACTCGGGCGTTATTATTTTAAAACGACTCATATAAATACTAACTTTTTAAGTATTAATCTCTTTAAATCTACCTGTTGAAAATTTCTCTGCAATTTCTCTTTGCATCAAAGTCAGCTCCTTAATTCACTAACCTCTTAAAATAATGTAAGTGAGATATACTAAGTAGAATACTAGTAAAATTACGCCCTCTATCTTTGTAAGTTTCTTTCTCCACAAAGCTAAAACTAGGAGTAAGACTGTTGCTGCTATTAGTATCCATCCATCGATGATAAAGTCACCACTAACATTTAGTGGTTCAATCGTTGCTGTAAGTCCAGTAACGAAGAATATATTGAAGATATTACTTCCGACAATGTTACCTATTGCCATAGATGCCTCGCCCTTTAGTGCTGCAGTAATCGATGTCACAAGTTCTGGAAGTGACGTACCGATTGCTACTATAGTTAAACCAACGAGAGCTTGACTCATACCTAGACTGATTGCGATAGATGACGCATTAGATACAACCATTTCCCCACCAAGCACAATTCCTATTAAACCAATAACAAATAAGACGATGCTTTTTAGCCAAGACATATTCTTACTATCATCCGTACTACGTTCTTCTTTTAAATGTTTGGAGCGTTTTGTCTTAATAAGAATATAAAAAATAAATAGTACAATACCAACTAGTAGAATAATACCATCTACTCTACTGACAACGTTTGTGGCACTAGAAAATAGAATGGCATCTGACATTAGAATCAATAATAGACCTGCCGCGATTAAAGAGTAAGGTAACTCTCTTGTACTTGTCTGTCTATCAATAATTAAAGTAGACACTAAGGCAGTGATGCCGAGTAAAAGTGTGATATTGATGATGTTACTTCCAATTATATTCCCTAATACCATATCTCCATTTCCTTCTAATGCTGCAATGATACTTACTACAGCCTCAGGTGCACTAGTGCCAAATGCAACAATGGTTAAACCAACTACCATTGGTGAGATATGTAGCTTTTCTGCTATAGAAGAGGCGCCATCGACAAAAAAGTCAGCACCTTTTATCAAAAGTAAAAAGCCAATAACTAATAAAATCCATTCCATATACTTCACTCCTTTTTTGTTATTCTTGGTCGTCCCTATACCATTATGATAAAATTAAAACAATTCTATTACTAGCTCTGGAGGTATAATATATGAACTCTAAAAATCTTATAAAATTCATGATCGGTATCTTACCACTTGCTCCAGCAGTAAATACATACCTAGATCAAGATACTGAACAAAACACTTCCGAAGAAACGCCTGAAGATTACAACGGGCCAACCATGGAAGAAGAAATAAATAATCATACAGGTAATTTACCTGCCATTAAAAATGTTGAAAATGTTAATGTACAAAACGGTGATGATTTTGATCCGTTACAAGGTGTCTACGCTGTCGATAATACAGACGGTAACCTGACTGAGGAAATTGAGATTACTGAAAACAATGTAAACACCTCACAAAATGGTACGTATAATGTATCTTACAGAGTAGAAAACTCAAATGGTGGCTATTACACCTATGTTCGTGTGATTACAGTTTCCGAGGCTCCATCTGATAGTTTACCACAAGTACCACCAAGTGATGATTCAAGTGAATCAGACAATGAAAATTCCAATGAAAGCAATAATGCTGAAGTCCTATTTGAAGGTGTAGATGACCTCACGATAACAGCAGGAGAAGAATTTGATGCTAAAAGTGGTGTTAGAGTCACTGATGTCGATGGTACTGATATTAGTGATCAGCTCTATATATCAGGCGAAGTTGACACACAAACACCGGGTGAATATACAATTGCCTATGCTGTTTTTGACATCTTTGGCAACCCAAATGCTGTCGGACGTACAGTTACAGTACAATAATAAAAGACTGCAGATAATCTGCAGTCTTTTTACTTACTGGGCTAATTGACGTTTGACTTCACCATTGAATTCATCTAAGTCAGCAGGTGTACGGCTTGTTACTAAATTACCGCAAACCTCAAGTGCCTTATCGTCCCAGTTTGCACCAGCATTAATTAAATCGTTTTTTACATTTTTCACGCTTGTTACATGTCTATCTTTTAATAGATTCGTATCTACTAATAATTGTGGACCATGGCAAATCGCGAATACGGGTTTGTCATTTTCTAAGAAATGTGCTGCAAATTTACCAAAACGGTCTTCTTTGTCCCCTCTTAAGCTATCAGGTGAGAATCCGCCTGGGATAAGAAGCGCATCATAATCACTCGCTGATACATCTCCAATAGCGTGATCTGATTCAAATTGACCACCCTTTTTACCTTCGACTGTTTTACCCTCTGGAGAGATAAGATCAACCTTATGTCCTTCCTGTTCCATCGTTTCTTTAGGGCTAGTATATTCAATATCTTCTACTAAGTCTGTCATAATTACAGCAATATTTTTAGTCATTGTAACATTCCTCCGTTATGATTTCTTGCATTAGATAATATTCCCGTAGACAATATTTTTAAACATCTTTATAAGTATCAAAATACCCTAAAAATTTAAGATAAACTTTTAGGGTATTTACTCTATTCACTAGAAGTGACAAGTGAATCATCACTACTTTGTAACTCATTATTAACTTCTTCGACATGCTTTATGTATCTGTCACTATTTGAAATATGAACATCCATGAATGCCTTATGTGCTTCTTTTTTGTTGGCAATCATTGATTTAAATTCTAAGATAGCAAGTGTTCGATTCGATATTGCGAGCAAGAGATCTTCTTTCATCTTCGATAGGTGTTCTCTTTCATTATCAGCGAGTTCTGTAGGAATTGATATTTTTGAAATCTCAGTTTCTAATTCACTATAACGTTCGTTTAAATCTGTTATCATTTCTGCAGCTTCATCAATTTCTAATAAATTGTAGTTATATTCAGTATACATCGGAATAAAATTTTCATTCCAAATCGATGATATACTCGCACCTGTCTCATAAAGTTGCGCGCTGACATACTTCAAAGATGGCATCTGAATATTTTGTAATTCGATATCTGACAATCCATCGACGGTAAAGACATCTTTACGATCAACTATGTCTGTATTTGCATCTTCTCCCACTGGATCAATAACGAGATGATTAATCGTGGTGTGCGACTTAGTGACAAGTGGCAAATTTTCAATTCTTGATAATTTGTCTGTTGTACTGCACCCTGTTAGAAGTATGACAAATACTATTAAAAGTATTTGTTTCAAAGAAAGGACCTCACAAATTAAAGTTTTGGTTGATTCTCTTTCGTATTGTAACACAGCTGTAATTTAATTGAAACATCTCATTAAAAATCTATTAATACCATACAAAATAAATGATAAAACAAGCAACTACCATAACAATTAACGACAATGGTGTACCGACTTTTAGATAATCACTAAATTTGTAACCACCTGGTCCGTATACTATTAGGTTGGTTTGGTAACCAATCGGTGTCATGAAACTTGCAGATGCTGCGATGGCAATTGTAACAACTAAGCCCATATAATCGACATTAATCGCATTTGCCATCTCTAAAGCAATTGGAAACATTAACACTGATGCTGCACTATTTGTAATCACTTCTGTAAAAGTATTCGTAACAAAATATATAATAAAGATAACACCAAGAACACCAAAAGGGGTAGCCAAGTACGTTAAACCACTTGCAACATATTGTGCAAGACCCGACTCAGTCATCGCTGCACCAACACCAAAGGCGCTGGCAATGAGTAGAATGACATCAAACTGAATGAAACTTGTTATCTCTGTCGGGTTAATAAATCTAAACCCAACCAATAAGACAACAAGTACTAACATTGCTTCTAGCATTGATAACCAGCCCATAGTGACAACTAAAATCATCAGCAAGAGGGCAACCAGCCCAATCCAACCTTTAGTCATATCTTGTTTTAGTTTCTCAGGCGGTTGCACAGGCGTAATGACATAAAAATCTGACGAATGTTTGTTTCTATCTATAAAGGTTTGATCTGCAATAAGTAGTAAGGTGTCACCTGTCTTTAATACGATATCGCCAACACGACTTTTGATGCGCTGATTATTTCTATGTATAGCAATAACTCCAGCATTGTACCTATTTTTAAAATTCACTTGCTTAATTGTTCTATTTAAAAGTGATGAATTATGAGAAACGACTGTTTCAACTAACACATTATCATCATTTTTAAGATCTTCTAAAGTAAGTTCTGTACCCGTTTTAACAGTGACTCCCTTTTCCTTTTGAATCTTGGCAATGGTATTTAAGGAACCAGAAAAAATAATATGGTCTCCTTCTTCTACTACTGTCAGACCACTTATAGGAAATACTCTCTTATTATTTCTTAGAATCTCGATTATATAAATGCCATCAAATACTTCTTTTCCTAGCTCTGTCACCGTGTTCCCTGCAAGTTCAAATTCATCTTCTATAACCGCTTCAGCTAAAAATTCTTTTGTTTCTTGGCTAATTTGCTGTTTGGCTCCTAAGTGTTCGGGTAATAAACGGTAACCAATGGTTAATAAGAAAATTAGCCCCACTATAGTAATGGGTATTCCGACAACTGAGAGTGTAAAGAAACTAAAACCCTCAAGACCTGCACTTAGTAATAAGCCATGTACAACTAGATTCGTCGATGTACCAATCATGGTAATGGTCCCACCGAGAATTGTCATATAAGATAAGGGCATTAAAAATTTTGAAGGGCTGTAATTATTATCTATTGCCCAGTTTTTCAAGATTGGGGTTAAGGCAACGACAATTGGAGTATTGTTTAAAAAACCAGACGATAGCCCTAAAGGTAATAATACTTTTAACATACTTGCTTTGATATTTTTACCTTTACCTAAAAGACGATATACTACAAGTTCTATAATACCGTGCTTCTGGATTGCACCAGCAACTATAAATAACAGGAGTATAGTGAGCATCCCTTCGTTTGCAAAGCCATTAAGCGCCTCTGTATTGGAAATGACTCCACTTAATAGAAATACAACTAAGGTGAGAAATATCAAAAAGTCCGCTCTCATCACTTCAAATAACAAACCAAGCAACATCAATACGATGATGATAGCAACAAAAATCATCTCTCCAGTCAAAGTCGTCACCCCCTATCAATATTTTCTAAATCTTAAAGGTATCTTATCATATTTACAGATATCTCTATATAAAAAAAGAGCATATAAACTGCTCTTTAATTTTCAGATATAAAATTCACCAGCTCATCTGACATAGCTGGGGTCACTTCTTCAAGTAGTAATTCGAGACGAGGCTCACCAGCAGCCGGACTTGCGATTTCTTCTTGGTCAAAATTAAAAATAACACTTTCCTTCGATATGTCTACATTACTAAAGGTATTGGCTTCATTGTGTACCCAGTCAGATAACTTGTCTCGGTCGATATACGCACTGTATATTTCCATTTCAGCTAAGTTTCGGTTCAACACTTCAAATAGGTAATCTCTTTTTTCTGAAGATTGATCGAACAAACGATCTTCAATTAAGGTCGACGTTTCTTTGATATCGACGAACATAAAGGCTACACGGTTAATATCGTTGGTTTGATTCAACTTACTGTTTATATTAAATCTCAAGGCAAACACATCCTCATTTAACTGAGTCGGTGTAACTTGAATGTTTAAACTTGCCTTAAATTCTTCATCACCCTCATCTGCACTGATAAGATTATTGAACACTTCTATTTGTTCGTTATTAAAATTATTTATACTCTCATCAATAGACGCTATTTCAAACTTTGGGTATTCCACAGACACAATTTTATTGTCGTCTTCATCAGCCTCAGTTACTATTTTTAAACCCTCTTCATCTGATTCCGTCAATTGTTTATCGTTAGCAGGTGCATCTTTGTCTTTCTTTTCATATTGCCCATTTTCTAGCATTCCGAGCGCTTCTTCATTACCTCTTGGTTCGTTTTCTTCAGTGCTACAGGCTTGAAGCACTAAAACCATCATGCCAATCATCATTAAAACTATCTTTACTTTCATCGAATATGCTCCTACTATATTTGTAGTTAACGTATGCCATCTCGTGATGATCTTGATTTTGTTTTAGAAAAACCTAATTTTTTCATAATCCATTTAATACCGGGTGTGTGTAATAACATAAACTCCAACACTTTCATATCTCGTTTCAAACGATTGGGTTCTTTTAATAATCGGTATAGCCATTCGAGTTGAAACTTTATCCAAATTTCTGGTGCTCTTTTGATGTGACCACTTAAAACATCAAAGCTACCCCCTACACCTATAAAAATGCCCTTATCGAACGACTCTATATTATGGTATATCCATCCTTCTTGACGTTTGGCACCAAGTGCAACAAAAACGATATCTGGATTTGAGTCCAGCACTAACTTTGAAACCTCTTCATCAAAACGGTTAAAATAGCCATCTCTTCTACCCGCGATAACAACACCTGGAAAATCCCTTTCAACAATTTTAACGACATCTTTGTTTACAAGTTCACTTGCCCCTAAAAAGAATACACGTTTTTTATAGTCATTCGCGTATTGCAACAAGTCATACATGATGTCTACACCAGTCACACGTTCTTTTAACGGTGTACCTTTAAACTTCGATGCATTCACTACACCAATTCCGTCAGCGACAACGTAATCCGCACTTTGAACAATTGCTTTAAAATCAGGATCATCTCTTGTTTCGATAACGACTTCTGGGTTTGCAGTCACTATGAAACATTTTTTATTTTCTTCTATTGCTGGATAGACGATTTTCTTTAGCAAAGAATACCTGGAAATATTAATAAATTCTATATCCATTAGTGTCACTGTTTTTTTTATCTCTCCCATGTCGTTACCTCCTTTTCAAAAGAAATCTTTACAATTTATATACATTAAAATGTTACACTATTTTTAGAATAAATATTTGTTTGGAGTGTGTTGTATGATTAAAGTATTTGCCCATAGAGGTGCTGAGTCCAGTCGACCTGAAAACACTAAAGATGCTTTTTTATACGCCTTAGAACTTGGTGCTAAGGCAATCGAACTCGATGTTCAACTGACTAAGGATAATGTACCTGTTGTCATTCATGATTATACCTTAACGCGTTATAATAAAGATTACACACTACCAGTAGATAATTATACATATGAGGCATTAAGCCAAATTGATGTCGGTTCGTATTTTTCAACTAATTATAGTTATTCAAGAGTACCAACCTTATCCTCAATCTTAGAAATCATACCACAAAATGTCTTATTAAATATCGAGATTAAAAATACTCCTAAAAGACATCAGGGCATTGAAAAAAAAGTTGCTGATTTAATCTCAGAATACCGTGCGATCGATAATACAATCGTATCTTCATTTGATCATATTGCTCTAAAGACAATCAGTAAAATTAATCCAAATTTGAAGCTCGGCTTTTTAATTCACTATCCAATGATTAATCCAGGTCAATACGTTCATAGCACGGGCTTAAATGCTGTCAGCATTCATCCTAATAAAAATATAGTCAATGAAACATTTATTCAAGAATGTAAACAATATGGTTACAAAATATATCCATACACTGTAAAAGATGAAACTGACTACACCCGACTAACTGATCTCGGTGTCGATGGCTTTTTTACTTCTACAACAGACTATTATTAAGAAAAGAAGAGGTACCTAGGGCACCTCTTTTTTAAAGTGTATCTAGTTCTTCTGTCGAGGTTACAACATTATTACTATGGATCCAAACTAAGTCTGAACCCTTGTCAATCGTCCCTCTATACCAAGTATTGTTTCCGACCAGTACCGTCTCAACAACGTTAAATTCTAATCCTGCATGATGTTCTAAAGTTTCATGGACATATTGTTTTTTACCACCCCATGGCTCAGTTGACGCAAAGCCACGACCAAGTAAATAAAATGTCTTTTTGTCGAAATCAACCACAGTGTGAACGTGTGAGGATGTTTCAATTCCTCTAATCCATCCTATAACGCCGTCCACACCACTTGGTTCAGTGCTCAGTAAGTAATAGTTCTCAAACTGATAAGTCGCTTCTCGTTTTACATAGTACACTTTATTTTTTAATATTTGTGCATCTCTTTTATTTTCATCACTATTCGGTGCTTCAAAAATATAAGTAGTATAGGCTTTTAAGTGTGCAAGTCTACTCACTGGACGAATGGAATAGGTATGTGATTCTTCCAATTCTTCTTCATTATCTAAAACCATTAACTTGCCCATTTTTTTATATTTGATATTTTTCGGATCCATCGCCATTACTTTAGAACGATATAAGTCCTTTTCTTCCTTTTGCATGTTCTGCCACTTGTTTAAGAAGGCTTCATACAGAGGTAGAACATCCTTCACATCACCGTAAGCTTTGACTCTTCCAAACTCAAGCCATAATATTTTATCACAGAAAGTCTTCATTTGACCAATGGAATGGCTGACAAAAATCATCGTCTTTCCTTGATCCTTGAATTCCATCATTTTTTTTAAACTTTTATCCGCAAATGCTCTATCCCCAACGGATAAGGCCTCATCAATAATTAAAATATCCGGATCAACCTTTACACTTATAGCAAAACCCAGTCTAGATTTCATTCCACTAGAATATGATTTTACAGGTTGATCTATAAAGTTTTCCAACTCTGAAAACTCTATAATTTCTGGCTCAAGCGCCTTAATTTCTTCCTTAGAAAAACCGAGCATCAGACATTTTAATTCAATATTGTCCCTACCAGTTAAGTCATCATTTAAGCCTGCCGCAACTGCGATTAAGGCAGGTTGGCCGTTGACTTGTACATCACCGCTCGTTTCTGGCACTATACCAGCAATGATATTGGATAAGGTAGATTTACCAGAACCATTGATTCCGATAAAACCAACGACATCGCCTTTGTCAGCTTCAAACGATACACCATTCAAGGCATAAAAGTTATCCCCATGTTCTTTTGGACTAATTAAGTCCAACATGCGTTCTTTAGAGCTCTCATACAATTTATATTTTTTTACGACATCTTTTGTTACTATAGCTTTTGTCATAGTACGACCCCATTATAAGTAATCAATAAAATTACGTCTGAATTTCATATGCAGTACTGAACCAATTAGCAGCATTACGAACATTAATACCCAATAATAAATAGTGTATTCCCAGTTTTCAATGAAGAACCATTCTGTTCCAAAGAATGATGCACGATAACCTTCAATTAGGTACACCAATGGATTCAACTTCATAATAATCATCAAAGTCGGAAAATCTGACAACATCGATAATGGCCAAAGTACACCTGATAGATATAGGGCCATACGTAACAATGAATTCAAAAGTAAGTGTACGTCTCTAATCAACGTCGATAAGGTCGATGTAATCAATGCAAATGAATAGATTAATACGTAAGTTGCAAAGATATAATAGAACAACTGCAGAAAGTAAAAGCTCACATAATAGCCAGCAATTTGAAATACAATAAATGCTAATACCAACATAATGATATGCGTATAAAACTTAGAAAATATAGGAATATTCGGTATTACACTTAAAGGGAAATTCATTTTTGATAGCATCTTAAGTCTCGTATATATCGACTTTGATGCCTCAATACTTGCTTGGTAGAAAAATGTCCACACAATAAAACCAATGAACAGCCAATAGAAAAACGGTACTTCCATTCCGTTCATTTCAATCGGCGCTCTTTGTCTTAAGGTGCCGAAGACGAACCAGTAAATCATAATTGAAATTACAGGTGTTAAAACTTCCCAGACAATGCCTAAGTAGTTGTTTTGATTCTTACTCTTTACATCATAGGTCGATAATCGTCTCACTAAGTAGAAGTGAGCGATTTGTTCTTTTAGTACATTAAGCATGGATTTCATCTTAGTCACAACCTCAATTTTTCATCAATGGTGCATTATACAATCTTATTTCTTAGATGACAAATAACTTCCTCTGCCACTCTTTCAGAAGCATGTCCATCTTCTAATAAACAGAACTTGTCTCTAAACGCTTTTGTATTATAGATTTCATTAAAATCTGATGATTCGCTTTCTTTAATCACATCGATTAAAGCATCTGTTGTTTTTACGAGTGGTCCCGGTGCTTGATTTTCAAAATCAAAGTAGAATCCACGCAGTTTGTCACGATAATTATCAATGTCATAAACATAGAAAATCATCGGACGTTCTAAGTTCGCATAATCGAAGAAAACAGATGAATAATCTGTTATCAGTAGATCTGAAATGGAATATAGTCCTCTGATATCTTCATACTTAGAAAAGTCATAAATAAAGTCTTCATATCCTGATATATCTAAGTTTTCACTGACGAGATAATGTAGACGAAGCACGATAACATATTCCTCACCTAAAGCTTCATACATTTGTTTCAAATCAAATTCTAAATTGAATTTGTAACGTCCTTTAGCATGATAGGAATCGTCTCTCCAAGTCGGTGCGTAGAGAATAACTTTCTTATCTTCTGGTAAGTTAATTTCTTTTTTAAGATTACTAACGGCCGCTTCGTCACTATTTGTGTATAAGAAATCATTTCTTGGATAACCAGTCTCTAATACTGTCTTATCAAATTGAAAGGCACGTCTAAATATTTCCGTTGAATATTCATTGGGAGATATTAAAAAGTCCCACTTAGCCGACTCTTTTGTAAAGTTACGCTTATACTTTTCTGTATTTGTCCCAGGCATGTATACTTCATCCATATCTGTTGCTAATTTTTTTAGTGGAGTCCCGTGCCAAGTTTGAACATAAGTCGTCGTCTTAGGTTTAGGTATCCAGAGCGGTAGTCGACTATTTGTAATCCAAAGTGTCGCCTTATTCATATAGATCATCCAGTTCAATGAAAATCTCTTAATGTAGGGTAGGTCATAGTGTTCAAATGTTTCAGCATAACGCTTATCAACGCTCCATAAGAGTCTGTATTCTGGATGATGTATAGACATATATTCATACAGCGCTCTTGGATTGTCACTATACTGCTTGCCGAGAAAACTCTCAAAGATAATCAAAGAGTGATCCTTATTAAATAATTTACCACATAACCAAAATGATGCTTTATATAATTTTAAGCCTAAACTTTTTAATTTTTTCATTTTCACCACACCTGAATCATATTCAATATAATATAATATTATGCTATAATTCATAATACTACAAAATAGATTAACATTGCCTTAATTGGAGGAAATTTATAATGAAAAAAGTCATAACATATGGAACATTCGACCTACTACATACAGGTCACATTAATATTTTAAAAAGAGCAAAGGAATTAGGTGACCACCTAACTGTTGCTGTATCTACAGATGAATTTAATATGCTTAAACATAAAGAGGCGTATCATTCATTTGAAGAAAGAAAGCAAATCTTAGAAGCCATCCGCTATGTTGATGAGGTCATTGGAGAAGATAATTGGGATCAAAAGAAAAATGATGTTAAAAAACATAATATCGATGTCTTCGTCATGGGAAATGACTGGGAAGGTGAATTTGACTTCTTAAAAGATCAATGTGAAGTCGTTTACTTACCAAGAACAAGTGGAATTTCAACAACCAAAATTAAAGAAGAACTAAAGGGTTCTAATGATTAAAGAATTTGTCTTAAAGGTATATCTAACAGTGTTTAAAACTATTTTTTCTATCTTTAACATTCGACCTTTAAAAAATCGTACCGTCTTGCTCGCATCGTTTGGGGATAATATCCAACATGTCATCAATGAACTTAACAAAGAGACACAACAGCACATCGTTGTCCTTAAAGATCCAACTTGTCATTTCAGCTTTAAGCAAGCTGATCAGTCACTAAACTTTTCTTTAAGACAGCCAATTCAATTTCTAAAAGGTATATATTATCTTGCAACAAGCAAATATATATTTATCGATAACTATCAAGTGGTCCTTGCCGCCTGTGATTTTAGATCACAGGTCACCTGCACACAACTGTGGCACGCTAACGGAGCCGTAAAATATTTCGGACTTAGGGACAAAACAATCAAGTCAAGACCACAAAGTGCCCATGACCGTTTTAGAGATGTATATAAAAGGTTTCATAAGGTGGTTGTATCTTCAGATGATATGGCTTATATCTTTAAAGAAGCCTTTGATTTAAGAGATGAAAATATCTTAAAGACGGGTTTACCGAGAACGGACTATTATTTTAATCAAGCACTCGTATCACAGCGACGTGAAGAATTAAGGTCAAAACTCAACATAGCCAAAGAGAAAAAGGTCGTGCTATATGCACCCACCTATCGAGATGGTCAGTTAGATGAATATAAATTACCACTCGATTTTAAGCAGCTTGAACAAGCATTACCAGACTATTACTTTTTAGTGAAGCTGCATCCGGCTGTACAAGAATGTAAGGTAGATGATTCTAATTTCGTTAAAAATGTCAGTCATGGCTATAAAATAGAAGACTTGATGGCAACATCAGACATACTAATCACAGACTATTCATCCATCCCATTTGAATATTCCATCTTTAACAAGCCGATGGTATTCTTTGTTGATGACATCGAAACATATGAAGAAGAAAAAGGAATCTGGTTCGATTATGAAAAATATATGCCAGGACCAGTTGTGAAAACAAACTCAGATTTAATATCCGTTTTAAAAGAAAACAAATTTAATCTTGAAGATGTTAAAATTTTCAACCATCGAGTAAATCAATATGCCGATGGTCAGGCAACAAAAAAACTTATCCAAACACTGTATAAATAAGGACAAGGGATCATATGACTCCTTGTCCTTATTTTAGTGAACCTCGTCGTCAGTTCGTTCTAATTCAGCAATCTTATCAACTACACTATGATATATTCTCTGTGAATTATTATGGTCTTGATAATCAAAGATGCCTGATATATCGATGTCACCTGGTTTAAAGTTTAAATTGATTTGCTGTTGAATCAGATCTACTAATTCATCTTCTGTTCTCGCAATACTACCAATAAAAGTTTGATATAAAGGTCTTAACTTACCTTGTCTAAAGAACTTTCTCACATCAAAATGATAGTAGATCACCGGTTTGTTCATCAGTGTAAAGTCGAAGCTTACACTTGAATAATCTGTTATCAATAAGGCATGTTCAATCAGCAAGTCTTGAACTGTCTTCGAACCTAACTGAATGAAGTTTATATTTTTACTTGGATTTAAGATTTCATCGTTAAAGTACATCTGTGCTCTATAGTGCGGGTAGAAGTTTAATCTTACATCATTTTCTTCTAAGAGCTTAATCAATCTTTCGTTGTGAATCAGATTGTTGTAGTTATTAAAATATTGACTTGAGAGGAACTGCTCATCTGTATTAATCCAGTCACGCCAAGTTGGCATGAGTAAGATATCTTTCGTCTTGTTTCCTCTAGGCAATGAATCAAAGCGTGCGAGTCCTGTCACTGCAACTTCATCTTCATAATAGCCCAGCTTTTTCATGACAACCTGCTCTTTTTCTGGAGTACTTGAAACAATAAATAAATCAAATGGTAGATCATAGTACTTTCTGTGATATTCTACTCTCTTACGACCTAATACACCATGTTGTAAAAACACTTTTATAGTCTCTTCATAGTTAAAGAATCCTCTAGCTGGTTTGTAGGGTAAAAGATTTTCTAAATCATGTGTCCCTAATAAGACGCCGGCCTTAAATGTGACCTGATAATGTTCATTTGAGCCGAAGGCTAATACATTAGGGTCTGATGAAATACTCCTATAGTCAGGTGCAGTGTCTTCAATAACATAATAAGCATTGATATCTGTGTTTTCTCTTAAATATTTATAAAAAGCATATCCATTGTCTTGAGCTGTGTCATAACGCTCACCCACTAACCAAGTTGAATAATCTTTTTCAGGTTTTTCTATTGGCAATGGTACACCTTTTGGAATGACGAAACTTTCAACTTTTAGATTATTAAATGGTGTAGTCGTCACTAAGAAATAATGTGTACTGCCTTCTTCATCTTTCTCTGTTTTTACACCATAGTAATTATCTTTCTTATAGTCTGAGTACTTATATTTAATCTTCTCTTTTCTAATAATTTCCCCGTTCTCATGCACCATACCAATAAAGATATCTATAATTGTCTTATCCTTACTTTTAAGTCCCTTTAAATCTACCTTGGATAGATCCTTATTAAATTCTACATCGACTGGAACAAGCGCTTGTTCTTTTGAATATCGATCTTCGAATATCATGAACATACTTGATTCAGTAAAGTTCTCTCTACCTCTAGTATAACCTTTAAGGTGGAAGTTTTCTATTTCTGTGACTTGTCGCTTAATTCTTGGACGAGTCAAATTAAAACCTAAACCTTGATCCTTCCTTCTATATAACCATATCTTTATATTTTCATAGTGATATGAAATTAGGTGCCTTTCTCCGATTTTCGAACCTTCATAATCACTTAAATCAGGTTGCATAATAACTGGCTCATTGCCTCGACTTAAAATGCTAAATCTCTTTCTAGAAAAACCATCCATCAAGTCCTCAAAAGGAATGTTTGTATAATACAGTCCGTTGTTGTCAACACTGACATCAAATGTTGTGACGTCATTCGTAACAGCGTCATTTAGAATAACAGAATCTACATCTTCTCTAGTATCGCACTTAAAGATAAGCTGCATATAATCACTGGATACCTTACTTTGAACGTCAGTTAATATCACACTATGATTCTCGATAAACACCAAGGATTCTCCATTGTGATTTTCTACTGCTAAATGATGCGATTTAGTTTTAAGAGTTTTCTTTGGCCCTGTATAAGAGACTGGTGTTAGCACCAAATCTTCTAAAATACATAGGGTCGCTCGTCCCATTGTTACATTTGTGAAATCGTCCGCTGTAATACATTGACCATTTGATTTTTCACCGAGTTCGACTATCTTATTGGGGTATAAAAGTGCAAGGCAAGCATTATTATAGAATTTCTCTTTAACTGTTACTGACAGTCCCTCATAGGCCACTGAAATATCTTTGACTTCTATGCTTTCTTCATTAAAAGTGTATTCATTAAATAGCTGTTCAAGAATGATTGTCCCATTAACAAGTAAATTGTAGTATTGTTGGTTCTTTAAAAATGAAGTTTTTGTCTGAAGATTATCACTCATGCGTATAATCATATTTTTTCCTTCAAAACTCATTTTAATAGTTGAGTTACCTTCTAAATGCTCAAAGATATCATTTGTCAAAATAAGAGAAACAGTATTTTTATTTAATTCAAAGTCTAAGAGCACATTGTAAGCACCATTAGACAAAGTGAAGACGACAGACTTACTAGAATTAATATTATAAAAGTGCCTTAATGATAAATTGATAACAATCATCTCTTCAAACACAGAGATTCCCTCTACAGACACCTTTTTAATTATTAATTCACGCATACTCCTTGGTAGCATAGTTCTCAATCTATTTTTCAATGAACTCATTTTTAAAACTCCTATATATTAATGAACACTATTGTTATTGATAAGTTCATTTTACATGAAAATATCTTTACATTACATTAATAAAAGAGCCTGAACAACAAGTAGTTGTTCAAACTCTTAATTCTCTAAGAAATTCTCTAATTTCTTAATGTTTCTTTCCCATATAAAATCTGATTCTAATAGATTTCTCGCATTTGTTCTAAGTAAATTTTCATGAGCTTTATCATTCTTAATTTGTCTAATTGCTTGTACAAGCTCACTTGTCGTTGCATTTTCTTTAGCATAACCGACCAAATTACTATTTATGAGTGTGCTTGTATAACCACCTAGATTAGTCACAACTGGTACACCTGAAGCGATACCGTCGATAACCTTCCCTGGTAAGACCGTTAAAAAGACATCACTCTCTTTTAAGATAGAAAGCTGAACATTAGATGAGCGAATATCAATTAGACACTCTTCTCTTGTTTTTTCCTCTTCAAAGGTCACATATTTAAAATCATTGTACTCTATATATGATTGAAAAAGATGTGCATTTACACCATACCCAATAATTTTAAAGTGAATTTTTTCGTTTTCAAGTTGATGGGCCATCTCCTGAAGTTTTTCATAACTTTGTGCAAATCCAATATTTCCTGTATAGATGACTCTGAAATTATCCGGAGCCGTTTCGAATGCAACTTCTTCTTCTGTAAATGCATTAGGTAAGTACAGTTGAGGTTTTTTCGGCAAAATATTACTAATATAGGACCTAAACCCTTCATTATTAATGACGATTTTATCCGAATTTTTATAGAGCATCTTCTCCATAAATTTTAAAACTGGGTAGAATAGATCAATATTCATCTTATCTATATCTTTAACGCTATCTGGCCAGAGGTCACGTACTTCTAATATTCGTTTTACTTGATTGTTTTTCTTTTGGAAGAATGCTGCCCAAGGAATAAAGATATTAGGGGTTGTAACGTACACCACGTCATATAAATGCTGGTACTTCTTGACGTATACTCTCACCTTGTAGGCAAGCTCGAAATAATACAATAGGCGCATTGCCATCGATTTACTTTGCTTATCAGTACGCATTTTCAAGCGCATGATGTCACTTGACTCATTCATCTGGGCATTATTCCAATACTTATCCTCATCATACATTTTTTGATTAGGATATGAGGGATGTGTTGTCAACACTTCCACCTCATTATTTATAGATAGATATCGATATAAATTTTTTAGTCTATTGGCACCCGACCCGATTTCGGGGTAAAAGTTTTGTGTGATTAGTAAAATCTTCATAGGTCACCTATCGTCAATTTTTTATGTCTATTAATTATAACAAAGCTAAAGCCTTAA
This sequence comes from Jeotgalicoccus sp. ATCC 8456, assembly GCF_016313225.1. Lineage (NCBI taxonomy): Bacteria > Bacillati > Bacillota > Bacilli > Caryophanales > Staphylococcaceae > Jeotgalicoccus > Jeotgalicoccus sp. ATCC 8456. The sequence continues at coordinate 868,900 of NZ_CP066224.1, forward strand.
TAAAATCAAAGTTTTTCATATAAGTCTTGTAAGATAGTTTTATCCATTTCCCAGTTATACTTATATTTCGCAGCCTTTGTGTTTTCTTTAAAATGCGTTCTTAAGTCGTTATCATCGATTAATTTCTGTAAGTTTTCACTAAGGGCTTTAATATTACCTGCTTCAACAGTCAAACCAACTCTTTCTCCCTCAATCACCCGTTCTATTTCAGGCAATTTAGAACCCAGAACAGGTACATGTGCCATCAGGTACTCAAAGAGCTTATTTGATGACGCTGAATAGTGATTAAAATTGGTATTCTCTAGAAATTGAATACCAATGTCAGCAGCCTTTGTGTATTTTCTTAAATCAGCATACGGTACACGCTCAATGAAGATTACTTTTTCTTCTAAATTGAGTGCTTTCATCTTAGAGATAAGATTATTTCTTTCCTTACCGTCACCAATCATAAATAAGACCGCGCCCTCTAAATCTTTGAAGGATTCTAGAAGTTTAAACAGACCTCTTCCTTCTTGCATACCACCTTGGTAGAGGACAATTTTAGTCTCATCCGCCACATGATACTTTTCCCTTAGAGGATACGTTTCGTAGTCATCTATATTATAAAGTTCAGAATAGTTATGTATAGCCAGTGGTTTTTCCTTATAAAGATCATAATGATAATCACGACGCGTTTCATTTTCGACAATAACTTCGTCGACAAATTTTAAAAGAAATTTTTCGATTTTATATATCGTATTAAAGTTATAGTGTGTACGACTTGTTTGTACTTCATGTGAATCATAGATAAGTTTCTTTGGCTTAAGACGTAATTTCGCTGAGGCAATGCCTTGAATTAATGTATTAAGATCATGTGAATGATACACATCAGTCTTATAGCGTCGACCTAATATGATCATCTTAAACATCAAGAGTGCATTAGGAATATGCTTTGATAAGATAGATGACTTTAATTTAGACGTTAAAAATTGTGGTAACTCATACTTTAACGGACGATTGACCACTATGTTCTTTTCAATTTCTTCAACTGGTTTTAGTTTCATCTCAGTCAATTCTTTTTTTGCTATAATAGTTACAGTATAATCAAGCTCAGCGAGCGCTTTGGCTTCACGTAGCACACGCGCATCATTTATAAAATTATTCCAAACAAACATCGTTACACTTTTCATTTGATTCCCTCAATATTTTAAGATATTATTTTAACTTACGTTTATAACACATTATAATAGAGTTTAATCTATTTTAAAATCTAAAGCAGAAATGAGACTTTATTTTGACTAAAAAAATCTTTTGGACAATTGTCGTTGTCCTATTAATTGTACTAATTGGCGTCGGGATATACATTTTCAGTCTTTATAATACATTCGATAAAGGTGTCTCAAATTCTTATGAACCAACAGACAGGGAGCGTTCAGATTTAAGAGAGGAAGATGCTTCAGTAGAAGATAGTTTTACAGTGCTTATTTTAGGGACTGATGAAAACGAATCAAGGGCAGAAAAAGACAACCTTGAAGGTGATAATTTTAGAACTGATAGTATGATTCTAGCGACCTTCGATAAGAATGAAGACGATGTAAAACTTGTGAATATTCCGAGAGATACACTATCGTACCTTGATACAGAAGGCTACTTCGATAAAATCAACCATGCTCATATGTACGGTGGTCCGAGCGGCTCTATGGAATCAGTTGAGGATCTCCTGAATGTGCCTGTAGATTACTATGTGAGACTCAATATGGCTGGTGTCGTTGACATCGTCGACTCTGTCGGAGGAGTGGAGTTCGATGTTCCATTTGACATGAATGAACCAAACCAAAACGATACTGGTCGTGTCAAACTAGAAGCTGGCACTCAAGAATTAGATGGTGAAGAAGCACTTGCAGTTGTAAGAAGCCGTCGAGTCGACTCTGACCTAGGCCGTGGTAACAGACAGATTGAATTAATTGAAGCCGTTCTAAGTAAAGTTAAATCGTCCGGTGGTTTAAATAAAATCGATGACTTAATTGAAGTTGTAGCAGATAATACCCGTCACAGCTTTACGACTGGTGAAATAAGAAGTATCGCTTCTTATTATGCTTTTAATGATATTACTTTTGATTCGACACAATTAAGAGGAACTGACTATTGGGCACAGAATGGTGGTTACTTCTATCAAGCAGATGAAGAACACCTATTTGTCCTATCAAACACTATCCGTTCTATTTTGGAAATGGACCCTTCTGCTCCTAACGATTTAATTAATATTAGACTAAGAGAATACCTCGTCCCTTATGAGTATTTTGATGACTATACTATGGAAGAATACGAGCCACAAGAATTGCCTTATTATGCCGAAGAAGGATATGAAAGTCCTTATGGCGATGGCTTTGATACTGAAGAATTCGACTATGAACAATCTGATGTCGAAGGTGAGACAGATTTAGAAGAAAATCCTGAAAATAACACCGAAGAAGAACAAAATACACCTGAACAAAATGGAGCAAACGAGGATAGTCAGGGTCAAGGGCAGTACGATGAAGGCCAATACGAGGAAGGTCAGAATAATGACAACGGTTATTATGATAATCCTAATCAAGGCCAAGAATCTGGTGGTTACTACGATAGCTACGGCAACTACATTGAAGGCGATCAAAACAACACTAATGAAAACGGGAATTACTATTAAATCATGATGTGAGGTGATTCGCTTGAGAAAATCACATGACAAAGTTACAAATATTAAAGAAATGATGGATAGTTTAGAAACACTCCTTAAGGATAGTAAAACACCAAAAATTGAAAATGAGTATTTCTATGTAAATCATAGACATAAGGAATTGTACCTTTCTCTCAGGAGTTATTTTTCTGAGAGTGAGGTCAATACAGAAGTTGACGCAGCATGTTATATAACAGCCCTGCCTGAAGTCTATGAGGTTGTTGATATCTTTGAATGTATTCATCCTATTGACTGGATTTCAGACAATGGACGTTTATCAGCACCTTTTAAGAAACTTAGGCCCCATATTCAATACATTGCACTTGCAGCAGCGGAAGCGAGTAACATTAAGTTTAATACTCGCCCTGCCCTTTCACTCGGCTTAGAGTACTGGAACATCGAACAGTTAAAAGTATTTTGGCAGTATACGATTATAAGAAGAAAAAATGCGATGTAGGTGATTATATGGAATTAAAAATTAGTGATGACAACAAATATTACAATGATTGTTTAGAAATTAGAAAAGAAGTATTTGTAGACGAACAAAATGTACCTTTAGAAATTGAAGTCGATGAATTCGAAAAAGAAAGCGTAAATATCATACTATTAATGGACGATCGTCCTCTAGGTACTGTAAGATACCGCGACATTGGTGATGATACCGCTAAAATTGAACGTATGGCAGTTAGAAAAATTGCTCGTGGCCTTCATCTAGGACAAGCACTGATGAACTTTGCTCATATTCATGCAGAAGAAAATGGATTTAAAAAAACCAAGCTCGGTGCACAAGTTCATGCCTTGAATTTTTATGAAAAAATGGGATACGAAGTTACATCAGATGAGTTTGACGATGCAGGGATCCCTCACAAATATATGGAAAAACAGCTGGAAGTATAAACTTCCAACTGTTTTTTTATATATTAAATGATTTTAATATTTCTTCAATTTTTTCTGTATCACCTAACTCACTTCCAAATAATAAATTATCTTCCTCAATCAATTGTTGAAGTACGCTACCTTTTTCATATAAACCCCAAATGCGACTACCTGAGGTAACATAATCACTATATTTAGATGGCAAGTAAGGATTAATTTTCTTATAATCTTTCGTGTTCGCATCACTTAATAACAGACAATCAAAGTCTTTTGTTACATTTAGAAATTCAAAATACTTTAGGTAAGTATAAACATTTACAATTTCTGATACACCTCCTTTAATAACCTCACTTCTAACTTTAGAAGTATTATTAGTGAAAATGTATAGTTTTGCTTTTAGATTTAATGTTTGTATCTGTTTGGCGATGCTTAATATATCGTTGGCACTTCTTGTTTCGTAAAAGTTGCCAAAATATCCAATATTAAATTCATTATGATCTAGATTGACATAATGTTTTTCAATATTATAGTAATATTCATCTAATGATGGGTGTATAGAGATTGTCGATTTTGATTCAACCATTTCTCTAAAATTATCATCAAAGCGCGCTAACATAGACTGTTGCTGATTCAAGTTTGTAAATACAATTTCATCTGCAAAAACAAAAGGTAAAACTTCGCACATGTTAAAAAGATTAGTATCAAAATACTTACCGTAATCTTCAGGCGCCTGTGCTTGTAGCTTTTTGACTTCTTTTAATGTAAAGTAAGTTCCTTTTCTTTCTTCGTTTTTAATATCTTGGAGAATTGGGTCTGAAAATTCAGCAACCCAGCGTAAATTATTGCCCGCTTCTCTTAGGTCAAATGCAGCCATATGAGATCCTGGCCAGAGTGCCCGTGAATAAATTTCATCATATTTGTTTAAATCAGTTCGGTTAAGTGCCTTTTCTACAAAAGCTTTTATGTGCTGTGGATTAGAAAATGACGATACTGAATTAATCATGTGACTCGAATCAATATATGGATTTGCAATGAATTCAAGTGAAGGGTCCATACCGCGTACAGACGTCATATCATTGTAGATGGCGTCTACCGGCTGTTTTTTTTCATTAATACGCTTAGCCATCACCACACCACTTGTATCAACAAATGGTGGGAAACAATAAGATACATATAAGGTTTTACTAAGCTCCTTATTCACCTGTTGATATGGGTAAAATTCATCCTGTTTATAACGAATTAAGTCCGTCACCTTAGAATAATCGTCCATATTATTCACTAGATACTTGTTTATAAATAAGGCTTGCGAACGCATTCTATCTATCAAGAGATTTCTAACATCTAAATCATCTTCATAACGTAATAATTCTTGCATTACATCTATGACGTGTATTCTATCTAGAACATTAAATTGAAAGGTTATCTTCGCACGTGATAAAGTACCCTGCCCTTTATATCGATAATAGATTGCATTTTTTTGATTAATCTTCACAATTGGTTTAAAGACCGTAACTATTTCAGCATAAAGGGCAACATCTTCACCATTATTTAATTCTTCATCGAACTGTGTATTCAACAAGAAACTTGTTGGCACAACTTTTGCACCGTTTAAAGATAAGTTCTTACCGACATCAAAATATTGATCTGGATATTGGTTTTTATTTTTAAGTTCTCTATTGATGACATTATTACCATGATCGTCTCTGCCATCTACAATCTCATGTAATTGATTAAGTACAATAGTGTATGGTTCCGCTTCTTCTAAGGCATGTTTTAAATAGTCTACAGATAAGGTATCATCTACATCTAAAAAAGTAATATATGCAAATGATGCATTGTTAATTCCGAGATTTCTTGCACGTCCGACACCTTGTTTTGCATACAAGACTTTATGTTTAAAAGGCTTATCTAAACTGTTAAATATTTCTTCTGAAGCTTCGTATTCTCCATTGAAAATAAACAACACTTCGAAGTATCTACTATCAAGAGATTGTTTTGTAATGGATTCAATTAATTCTTTTATAAAATCTTCACCACGGTGGACAGGTATAATTACACTGACACCATGAGATAGGTCAACTACAGGGAAAGGTGATTGTTCCTCAGGTACTTGTTGGTCATTTAGTATGGAGTTTTTAATTTTTTTTATTTGTTTTAAACGCTCTCTAATTTTTAAATTAGACATACTCATACACTACTTTCCGACAAACTTTTTCATCTTCAAACCTAATTTAATAGGAAAAAAACTTTGATATTTTTTAATTTGACGATTTAACCTGTCATTTTCATTTTTTAATACTGATATTTGTCTATCAATATTTTTAAGTTCATTTAGTGCGCGTTCTTCTTTATTAAGTGACTCCAAAGCTAAGTTTTTTAATTCTTCATAAGTTAATTTTTCCATATCACATACACCTTATAAATATTGTAACGCTTGTAAGTATCCCATAATCACTATAATAACTGATAGAAGACTTAAAAGCATGCCGTTACCTATACCAAACCTTGTGTCATTTTTCTCCATCGGTGCTTGTGAGGCACGTTGACCATCAACCATTGCTTTCTTATAGCGTTTTTGAACATGTTTTGGTTTTATGTTGTATCCTCTGACAAATCTAGCATATAATCCTACTACTGGAATACAATCTCCATATTCTTTTAGTTCTCCAAAATGAATCCATGCTGCCTTATTACACATTTTCTGTATTTGAGGTATAGAGTGACTGACAAAAAAGATTGTTTTGCCTTCTTCTCTAAAGCTTTTCATCTTCTCAATGCACTTATTAGCAAAAGTATCATCACCGACTGACAGTGCCTCATCCACAATAAGTACATCTGGATCAGTATGCACTGCAATAGCAAAGCCCAGTCGTGACATCATCCCGCTTGAATAGTTCTTAATCGGTTGATCTAGGAAGTCCTCAAGTTCTGAAAACTGCACAATATCATCATAACGCTCTTCGATTTCTTTCTCACTCAAACCGTGCATCAAACACTTCATATGAATGTTTTCTTCACCTGTTAATTCAAAGTTTAAGCCCGCAGAAATTGCAATCAAAGACGGTTTGCCATCGACATAAATATCTCCTGTTGAAGGTGATGTGACACCGCCTAGTAAGTTAGATAAGGTCGATTTCCCTGAACCATTAAGTCCAACAATACCGACAGAGTCTCCAGGTTCGACTTCAAATGATACATCTTTTAAAGCATAGTAATATTCTTCTTCTTTATTTAAAAATGGAAATAGAATCTTCCATAATTTCCTTTGCTTGCTCGTTGTATTAAATACTTTAGAGACATTATTTACTTTTACTTTATAAGTCATTTAATCACTTCCATCTCGAGTGTTATTTAGAACACTTGATGTTTTTTACTTGATAAGTCGCTTTATCTATATCGTTAGCGAGCTGTTTAAAGGTCGATGCATACTTTTGATAATCGTGTTGTCTTGTAATATACAGCTTCTCTTCATACGTCTGGTCTAAAATACTCTCTCTTTCAGTAAATGCCCAAATATTTGAAAGACTACCACGATAATCACTGAGTTTTGAAGGCACATATGGATTATATGGTTTAATGCCAACTGTTTCTGCATCAAATATTAATAATGCATCCATTAGGTCTGTTAAGTTTAAAAACTCGAAGTACGGTGCATATTGGTTCATCACAATGTAATCCTTAAAGGCGCTTTGATTGTAAAATCTCATCGTCTTACGGTTTAAGTTAGTAAACACGTGAATCGTAAAGTTATTAATATTGGCTTCGTATAGGTATTTCGCCACTAATTCGATTTGTCTAAAACCACGGGTATCGTAAAAATTACCAAAGTATGCAATATTGATCTTATCCTGTTCAACCTTATAGAAGGATTTCACGAGTTGATACATATCTCTAGGTAAGGTTGGGTGCTGACTAATAATTGCCTTGGATTTGACCAATTCTTGAATATCTTCATCATACCTTAAAAGCATATAATCTAGCTGATATTTGTTCGTAAAGATGAGTTCATCAGCATACAAGAAAGCAACAACTTCACAGACATTAAATGAATTGTCATCAATTAAATCACTATATTTTGGCCCAACAAAGGCTTTTAAATCTTCGATATAGTCATCATCTTCAATAGGTGCATGCCTTAAATTAGAAGACACATCTGTTACCAAGGGATCTGAAAACTCTGCAACCCATTTAATTGATTGGTTAATTTTCTTTAATTCGAATGCTGCAAAGTGAGAATGTGGAAACATAACACGAGAGTACATTTCATCGTACTTGTCTCTGTACATCTTATAAGCATGTAACACACCGTCTATATAATCTTCGATACTTTGCCAACTACTAAAGGCCTGGGCACCATTTAAGACAATTTGCGAATCTAATAAGTGACTCATAATGTTCATGAGTTTTTGGTCTTTTTTTCTAATTCTACTCATGTCATTAGAAATCACATCCACGACTTGTTTGTCTTCAAAAATACGTTTTGCCATCACATTACCACTCGTATCGTTAAACGGAGGGAAACAATAAGCCAAGACTAATTTTTTAGCATCGCCCTTATTTAAGGATGCATAATAAATGCTCTTAATACCATAGGATTGCAATTTCTCAATTAATTCATCCTTTGAAATAAGACCCTTATCAATGCAGTTTCTTAAATGAGACGTAAACATCTTATTGAAGTGATTCAATACGTCAGCAACTTCATCATCAAAGCGTTTTTGTAGTATGTTATCCACGTATTTAATTAGATTGATAATGCCATCTAAGTCATTTGTTAACCCACGAGATAACTTCCCTGAAACCTTTAGAGAATCGCTTCTTCTAACATGGCCATTAAGATTTACTAGAGCAAGTAAGTTTGTCATCCAAACATTGAATCTAAATGTAAAGTTCTCGCTAAATTCATGGTAGAAAATTAAATCACTCGGTATTAGACAGTTGGTCTCTTTAATGATTTTATCGATGGTAAAGCCATCAAATTTATAGTCTTCAATATGATTGTCTGATAAAAATTTCTGATAGATTTTAGCATCGACTGATTCATTATTATCTACATCGATGAGATATAACTTATCCACTTCTAATCGAAAGGCTTCATCACCTAATTTAAGGGATAACGATTCATCTAAAATCAGTACATGCGAAAGGCCAATATAGACTTTTGCATCTTCAACCTTGCCCTTTAAAACAAGCTGGTTATCAGCTTTACAATGACTATTTAGAGACTCGTAAACTCTGTCATCTGAAGTGACCAAGATCATCTCAAGGTCAGATCTTCCTGCTACTTGTTCTAAATTTTTTAAAGCGAAATTCGTATTTGATACGACCTCTTGGATGATGGTCAGGCCTTGTTTATGTTTATGAGACAATGAAGAAATGACACTATTAATATATTCAGAATTAGCATCTTGAACGTTGACTCTATTAACTAACTCCATTAATATCCTCTTTTCTTGTTCCAGTATGCAACTTGAAGTTTGCCGAGCTTAGATTCACGGAGTTGTTCAAGTCGTTTTAAGGCTTGCTTATATTTTTCCATTAGATCTAAATAACGTGTTTCAAGTTCATCATCATTGATTGCACCTGATGATTATTCAAGTAATTGCTTCTCTCTTTGTAACTGGGCAATTTTCTCATTGTTCTTACCCTGTTCTCTTAGCAAGCTTTCAACAATCTGAAGCTCATATGATTTATTTTTCTCTTGAATGTTAATGTTTAAACGCTGATATTTCTTCAGTATATGGTCACTTTTCTCACCAAGTGTGAACACAAAAGCATCAGATTTATAATCTATATCTGCAATGTTTACAGCTGAACTTAATAAGGTGTCATTTAGCTGGTCATCGTTGATGATGAGTTGCAGTTCACTATCAGTCTTTAATTCATTAATAATCGTCCAAACATCAATCACCATCAGAGGCCTTAAGTCAAGGTATCTCGTTGTGTCATATTGTTGTAGTTTTGACAATAGAGTCTGATATCCTTCTTTGGTATCTAAGACTAGAGTCGCTGACTTAGCAGTTTCATTGTCATCATATTCAAGGAGAAACCTACTCATTTGACGCCACCTTCTTAAAATTGACTGTGGATTTATCAAAGACACGAGAATTTTCTTTTTGACTTTCCTTAGCATATGCTGTAATCGTGTATCGGCCTTTTGGAATATCGAAGCTAAAGGTATTCGACTTTTGATAGCCGGTTTTTATCGTTTCAATCTTCCCTTTTCGGTCGATTAAATCAACTGCATATTCCATCTGTTCACCCGTTGCATCAATTATGATATCAAGCGTGTGACTTTGTTCAATATAGACATCGTTAAGCCTTAACTTTGGTGATGCATTATTTACGAGCTCACTTGTCTCTATTAGGATGCCTTCTATGTGCGCTTCTAAATCGTGATATGCTTTCTCCCAATTAACTCCAGCCATCTGTAATCACCTCAATTTCTTGATTTATAACGGTTTCTACCCCTGCTTGTTTACGGATACTTGCTGCAGCTTGTTGGCTAATCTTCTTAAATTCTTTAGTGTGTTTATAGAGATAGTCAATGGCATCGACCATGTCATCTAGATTATCTCTTTCTGCCAACATACCTGTCTTCTTATGTTCGATAAATTCCGGTATACCACCAATGGCATTCGTTACCGGAACTAAGCCACTACTCATCGCTTCTCCTAGTGAGACACCTTGTGAGTCGTGTCTAGATGGCCCTAAAAATATGCCATGTGCCTGATGGATTTCTGGAATGTCATCCTGTTTTACAAAACCTTTATGAAGATGAACGTTATCAAACTTCTTTAAAGGGTTAGTAATTACATTAAATAGCTTGCCATCACCATATAGATTAAATTCTAGCTTGTTGAAGTACCTTTTTGTACTTAACTTCTTAATGACATCAACTGTTATATCATTCGCATAGTTTTTTGCTGTGTAAGGTCGGATGCTGCATATATTTAAGCGGTCATCCTTAGTTTTCTTCTTGTAAGTAAATAGTGCATCATCAATGATGTTATGAATGACATAATTACGTTCTGGTACGACACCAACAAAAGGATCCACGTAAAGTTCTTTGAAACGCTTAGAGACATAGACGAACTTAATGTTTAATTCTTCTCTCGTCATGATATCTCTTAAAAACTCTCTTTGCGGTTCAAACACTATTTCTTTTCTTTGAAGTTGAGCATCTAATTGGCCAACGTCACTTAAGAAGTTATAGTAACGTCGGTGCCAGGCCTCAGCTTCAAAACCATGTAACCAGACAACAATATTCGGTTTTTTATGGCTAGGTAATTGATCTATGCCATAAAACATCTTTGGATTAATAAAGTGAAACAACACGGTCTTAAATGAATGTTCTTGTAAGTAGGATGCAATTTGATATTCATCCATGTATTTAATATGAACCCCATCGTAGAATTCATCTTTTTTTACTTTTGTTGTAATGACAACGACGTCTACAAATAAGCCCTTTTGTTGATAGGCTTTGACTCTTCTATGCAAAAAACTATTCGCATATAGATTGCCCATTGTTGGGTAGGCGTTACATATCATTAGGTAATTATGCATGGTTTACCACCTTATAAGTAATCGATTAGTTTGTAACGGAACTTTATGTGTAGATAAGCACCAATGACTAAGAGACTCAATGTAATGCCCCAGAAATAAATATGTTGCTCAAAACTACCATATAGAAGTCCGTCTCCATATATTAAAGCATTTCTAAAGTTCATCACTAGATATGCGAACGGGTTTAAATCAGAAATCATCTGTAATAATCCCCCACGTTCTCCTGGCTGCCAAAAAATGGGAGTTAGGAAAAAACCCATCCGAATGACATTTTGCAGCACATTTCTAAAATCTCGCACTAAAATAATAAGGGTGCTCATTATTAAGTTTATCGCAAAAATGATTAAAAAAGATGCGATTACAAAATATATTAGAGTTAAGAAATAAAGTGGATTCACATATCCTGAAAATAGCGATATTGCCATAATTATAAATGTCATAAAGGATAAGTTAATCAAACTATTTGTAAATGAAATTGACAGTAGGACACTCGATGGAAACCTCATTTTAGTAACCAATCCTAGCTGAGCATAGATTGCATTAGATCCACCATTAATTGCTTGTGATATAAATAACCAAGGGAACAGACCTGAAATTAAATACACAATAAATGGGATTCCTGCTTCAGGTGCAGTTGCACCCCTTAAACCTAAACCAAAGATTAAATAGTAAATCGCCGCTTGCATTAGCGGTTGTAATATATTCCAAAATAAGCCTAGGTAATGATTAGAATATTCACTTTTAACATTATAAATAGATAGTTTCCAGATAAGGTGAATATTTTGAAATTGTTCTCTAAATAATGCTATTACGTGGTTCATGGCTTTCCCTCTCATACATGAGTTTATATTTCTACATCTTGTTTATTATAATCGTTATCCACTAAGGTGTCATTTAAAACCCTAGCCTGGAAAAGTAAAAACTACGCCTCCTTACCACTAAATGGGTAAACGAAGCGCAGTTATAAAATTAAGTATATTAATGGCCTATTATTTTGCACTTAAAAATAATACCCTTGTTGTTTTTGTTAAGCTAAATAAATAACCGAGTATGACGGTGATCATTACACCAAAGGCTGTAAACTCGAAAACTGTGACATCATAGTTTAACACTGTTCTAATAAATATATTTACAGGAAGGTGTAAGTACATAATAACAATCGAGTATCTACCCACTGTTTTAAACACTTCTTTTATCGGGAACAGGGAAATTAAATGACTGATATAAATTACTGGCATAAAGAACAGTAATGGGATAATTAAATCAAGAATAACATAGTTATATGAACTCATTTTTAAATTTAAGTAAAAATCCATATAGCCAGATGCATTCAAATAAATGGCAGCAACGGCTAATACTAAGGAAATCAATGCTATCACTAAAGAGTCCTTATACTTTCTTATAAAATCTTTACAAAAAGTTCCTAATGAATAAAAGAACAATGAAATCATGACGACATTCGCATTCCAAGGCCAATTGTATGCGGTGATTACCTCACTATGTCCGAGTATGAATAAGCCTAGAACAATTATAAACTTCAACCAGTTGTTCAATTTACTGATGAGACCAAATAAAAGTTGAGTTAATAAGAGCACAGTTATAAACCAGAAGATACCGTATGGTCCTTGTAACTCACTTCCCCCATAAATGAGTGCTTGTAAATGCGGGAAGAATCCACTTAAATCATCATAGTTAAATAACAGAAAAATCGCGATGCCGTACACAAAGTAAGGTAAGATCATACGATAGGTCTTTTTACCAGCCCACATAGGAAATTTTTTCAGTTCGATTTCTTTAAACAGTATACCTGATAAGAAAAAGAATAATGGCATTCTAAACCAGCCCAAATATATATCTAAAAAAGCGTGGCCAGCATGTCCAAGTACGACCAGTGTAATACTAATTGCCTTAGCAATATCTATCCATTCAATTCTTTCTTTCTTCACTTAATCACTCTCTACACACTCTAATCTCCGAAGAAATTAAATTTTTCATGATACCTGGATTATACTACCACAATATTTTTATTTTGTACTTCTTTCTACTATACGTTCTAACTGACCCATATCTACAAAACCTATAGAGTTCTTTTCATTAAGCTGCACATATGATGGCAACTTATTCTCTTTTACGAAGTCTGTCTTATTTCTCTGGAATTTACCAATAACAACCATCACACGATGAACAAGTGTAGTTAATTCATCGATAATACCTTGATTCAACTTCGACACTTCTAGATGAATGATTGGATTAATTCTATCTTTTGCAGGAAACATAATCGTTCTAATCCACTTCAATTCACTTTTGGTGAGTTCTTCTTTGGTTTTCAATTCCAGTATTAAGAAAGGAAAACGGTCCTCATCTTTAAATGCATTTTCATACTGTAATTTGAAGTGATAGAACTCAAAGCCATGTTCTTCATAACGAACCAAGTATTGGTGTTTTTCCTGCTGAATAAAAAAGACAGTTCCATATAATGTTTCCGGGTCCTTTTCCTCAGCTTTAAATTTATCGATAACATTGACGAGCTGTGAGTAATCTAAGAGTAGCTGACCTGCCTTGTGTCCCGACTCATTGCGTTTTTGTGTTAATGTTAGTTCTACTCTGTCTGAAGCCATTACAACTTTTTCAAAACCGTGAAATAAACTATTTGTCTTTAATTTATGCATTTCCCCATATGAATAGCCATTGACTTTCATAGTCGGCAAATAGGATTCAAAGATTAATCCTTCTTGTAACAACTTTCCTAACAGAAAGTCTACTGTTGATTCTTCGGGGATATCAATCTTAGTTATAGAAACGCCAAGATCAAAATCCTTCACTTTAACTTTTAACTTCAAGATGCTCTCTCCTTCTCCAACTGCAGAAATGCTTCTAATATATTTACTCTCATAACAACCAAGTCATTATTCTCATACATAGATTGTACTTTAACATCTCTTAGTTGAGAACTATTAGAAGGAATTTTGTCTGTAATAAATTGCATAAAAGTAATCGCATAGTCTTCTTTCACATTAGTCGCTTGGTATGGTGTATAAAATGCAGTTACATTATTATTATAGAATCCTTCAATCTGGGCCTGACTTTTACCTGAGTTTTCATGCCACTGTTCATCGTATTGACTCCAAAATCGATCTCTAAAGTCATCGAGAATTGTGTTTTCTTTTAGACAGTTTAAATCTGTGGTATCACAATCACTCGTGAAATCATCAATTGGTAATGAGTACAAGTGCCCGAATTCGTGGATTAAATTTCTATATGTGGATGGTTTGTCTAAATTATCTCTGACATCTATGCCTAAGGTCGTTCCATCTCTTTCAATTGACACAAAAGCTGCAGTATTTCCTTCACCGTCAGAGAACAAACGATAAGTATGTATAGCGTCTAAATATTGCTCGGGAAATACCCTTGTCAATGTGTGCCACAGATCTATAAACTCACCTTCGTTACCAGCTGGTAAGTCCCCTTTCACCGTTATATCTGTTAACTCAGTACCTTCAACCTGATAATCTATAAAATACGTTCTTGAGCGATTTTCAAAGAATATGTGTGGTTCATCACCAAAATCAATATATGTACTGAGCTCATTTAGATATGAATCCCCGAGCGCTTTACATTCAAGTACTGTATGGCAGTCTGGATGATCAATGGATTGTGACCACTCTATATTGCTTTCAATATGGCTTTCTGTCCCACTCAAGCGGTCCATCAGTAAAAATCCTAAATATGCCATGAGAAATAGACTGAGACCTATAAAGATTAACTGTAAAATATTTTTCCCTGCCTTATTCACTTTAGTTGGTGGCAAGTTGCGCTGGTTCACGCGCTTAATATCAATAATATTTTTATGCTGTAAGTACTCAATAATTTTTTCTTTGTGAAGATGATAATTCGGCAAGCCGGAACCATCAACTTCAACAATCGTCATATTTTCAGTATTTCTTATTTTAAATTCATTACATGTAAAGACAGTAATAGGCACCTTATGATTAATCGCAAAATTCCTAATCACTCTATAGTCGCGTTCATTGATATCAGTGGTCAGAATAATTTGGCTAATATTCTTTAAGTATTTTTCATTGTTCTTAAAAGTCTCAAACAAATTAGAACCAGCATTAAAAGTATCAGTATATAAAGTGCCGTAATCTACCGCAACGGATTTTGCATAATCTGTCATTATACCTTGCTGCCTCAAATGTTTTTTTAATATTTTCGTTTGATCATACTCAGTCGTACTAAAGTTTGTATGCAGATAAATGTCATCTTGAGTATACTGACTTAACAATTCAGCTATGGAATAACCTCCCACAAAACGGCCATCTTCTTGTTTATACAAGCCAGTTACCAGCAATAGACTCATCTTATCACTCCGTTGTTTTGTCAGTGAAATACTGCCGCATTATATCATTATGTTTAACCGTTCTATCTAATATATGTAAGGTGTTATCGTATTGCTTCATTGCACGTTTATAGTCATAATCCACTGTGACTTCCAATCCCGATACAAATTTAATCACTAAATGATGACCAGATTGTCTAAACTCTAATAGTTGTCTTAAATTTACCCAAAAAGGATTCTTAAAACGGCTACTGTTTAAAGGAAATAATACAAAATGAAACTTTTCATCAATCACTATAGGTTGTAACTTATGTATGTTATGTATTAGTTTAACATTTTTACGCTTAACTTTAAGATTAGAAGAATAAAAATAGATTAATATATCATCTATCCATTGTTCAGATGATTTTTCACTTAAAACTTTCCTATCCTGGTAGACCGCTTGACATAAATGATGGACATCTAAAATTGGCTCAATATATAAGACTTGGGGTGTCAATTCTGGAACAGTAAGCATATAGTCACCTCGTTATCAAATTTAGAAGACATACTTATTGTAACCTGCAGAGCGCTTAATTAACATCATTAAACAATATACTTAACAAAATGTAACATAAGGTTGTTTTAACATTCTTTTTTTACTTTAAGCTCTTATCTTTTTTCTATAAAAATTTATATATTGTAGCTATCCGGAAATAAGAAGGAATCGATTCAGATAGGACTTAAAGTGCTTGATGGAAAAATTTTAGCTTATGAACCAATGATACACAGTATTATATTCAAACTTAATATAAAATTCGAGCAGGATGAATATATGCAACTCGGTAGAATTGCAACTTTTGAGGCTTTAAAGAAGTTTGACTCATCTCGTACATCTTGTTCAGAAGCACAATTTGTCTATACGATTGTTAAACAAAGACTGATAGATCAGATTAGAAAAACATCACGGTATCAACACGCAGTACAAACGTTTCAGAGCCAAAGTACAAATGTGACTTATAATGATATATACGATTTTCTTTTCAGCTATACTAAAAACTTAAACAATAAAGAAAAACAATGGTTGGAAGATAGTTTATTAGGCTTTCCATTATCTCACACTGCAAGAAAATTAAATGTCAGCCTTTCTACTGCTAAAAATATTAGACGAACGACCAGAGAAAAAATTAGAAAGGAATTCTATTTGTGAAGAAACGACAACGATTTAACCCGACCTACTGGTTTTTTATCCAAAGTATGGTATAATGTCAGACATTATATTCTAGAACAGTGGAGGAATTGACATGGACGCGAAAAAGAAAGACAAAGAAGAATTAGATGTAAAAGTAGGTAACATTGTTAAATTTGATGGTATGCTCGGTAAAGTTGAAAAGATTAATGACAACTCTGTAATAGTTGATATTACAATTAACGACAACTTTGACGAACATGAAATGTTCGAGAAAACAGTTGTTAACCATAGAAGATATGAAATTGTA
This sequence comes from Jeotgalicoccus sp. ATCC 8456, assembly GCF_016313225.1. Taxonomy (NCBI): domain Bacteria; kingdom Bacillati; phylum Bacillota; class Bacilli; order Caryophanales; family Staphylococcaceae; genus Jeotgalicoccus; species Jeotgalicoccus sp. ATCC 8456. The sequence continues at coordinate 885,854 of NZ_CP066224.1, forward strand.
GACGATACGACTGCATAAATCAAAATGTACCAGGGTTTGAATGAATCGTTCAAATCCTGGTTTTTTTATTGCTATTTTTGAATATTAACTACATGCTATGATTGACATTGAATGACCATAAATATATATTTACATTAACATTGAAAAAATTCTAAAGTGGGTAATTAAATGAAAAAAATTCTTTGGACTATATTTATTATTCTAGGTGTCGTCCTCCTAGCTGCTGTAATTTATATTCTTTACCTATTTAACATGTTTAACAGCGGGGTCTCTGATTCATATGAAGAGATTGACCGTGACCGCTCTGAACTGCGTGTAGATGACGTCGATGCTTCGAATGATAGCTTTACTGTACTCATTCTCGGTATTGATGCTGATGCAGAAAGAACCCAAGATGGACAAATCAATGCGGATAATTTCCGTTCCGACAGTATGATTTTAGCAACTTTCGACCGAGAAAATGACGATGTAAAAATGGTGAACGTTCCTCGTGATACTTTATCTTATATTAGTTCGGTAAATTATTTCGATAAAATCAACCATGCTCACGCATTTGCAGGTCCAACTGGTGCTATGGATTCTGTTGAATCCCTATTGAATGTGCCTGTCGATTACTTTGTTCGAGTCGATATGAACGCAGTTGTTGAGATCGTAGATGCGATTGGTGGCGTTGACTTTAACGTGCCTTATGACATGAACGGTTTACAAGCAGGTGAGCAGCACCTTGATGGTGAACAAGCACTTGCTGTCATTAGAAACAGAAGTGTTGACTCCGACCTTGGTCGTGGTGTAAGACAAATGGAACTGATTGAAGCTGTTATTAAACAAGCACAATCACTTAGCTCACTGTCCCAAGTTGATGACTTAATTCAAATCTTTACGAGCAATACGAGTCACAACTTTGCAACAAGTGATATTCGTTCCCTTGCATCTCATTACTTATTTAACGATGTAGCTTTTGAATCAACACAACTCCAAGGTACAGGCTTTACAAGTGAATCAAATGGCATCTATTATGCATGGCCAGATGAGGAACATTTATTTGCACTCTCTAATTCAATTAGAGAAATGCTTGCATTGGATCCATCTGAACCAAATGATCTTATTAACATTAGATTGGGTGAACAAATCCAACCCGTTACGGAAGTCAGTACAGACTTACTTGAAAATTATGAATTAGAATCTAAGCCACCTTATGCTGAAGAAGGTGCTGAGAACCAGTACGGAGATGGTTTTGGAATTGAATAAGCAAGTAAAAAACTAGGCAATCAATTGATTGCCTAGTTTTTTTATAGATAGCGATGAACTAAGTCCAAATATTCAATGTCTTCTCTTAACTTCGCAAACTCTTCATCACGCATTGCTAAACTATGTCCAAGATATTCAAATGTATTTACTCTAGTTTTAAATCTAATGTCCAGTTCCATAATATGACCATTGTGTACATGATGGAATAATGGAACAGCTTCACCATGTTTACGACTAATGGTCATACTTTCTGTTTGCTTTTTATAATCACTTTCATAGTCTGCCCCAGTAATTAATATACCTGCACCTTCGATACTATTTTTAAGTGCATCGATGTGTTGCTCGTCTATTAGATTGGAAACAAAGACGATCACATAGTCCGGATTTTCTAAACTATGTATATATCTCAGCCACTTTTTCAAGGAAATCTGTAAGTTTTCAATGGCTACTTGCTTTGTCTTCTCTTCCTCATACCCACCGTATGCCCCTAGTACAGCTATTTTCATTCTATTAACATTTAATATGCGGTAAGGTTGGCCAAAATATGGCTCATGCGTATGTTTCTGCACCACATTCGTACATACCCACGGGAAATATGTTGCCCGCATCGCCTTACTTGTACGATCCAAATAGTTCAAATCCATATCGTTTAAAGTTGCAAATCGATACTTTAAATAATTCATACTCATGACGTGAGGATCCTGAGGCACTTTTATAGTCGAAGCACCACCTAGAGTTCCACCTAAGTCACAAAATACAGGTCGTTTTAAACCCTCAGTCAATTTCATACTGTTGACAGCACTAGATATTTTACTAAAGGTTACACCTTCTTTTTTTCCCAAACGATCATGCATATGCTGTGTGATATATAATTTGATATTAAAAAATTCCAACACCATAGAGGGTTCCTCCTCGTCTTATCCAACCATTAGTCTTTCTTCAGGATAGCGGTAAGTCAATTCTCTTTTCTTACCAGCAATAGATAACAGGAATGACACAAATCCAATTCTACCTATGAACATGAATAGAATAATAATTACCTTACTTAAAATTGATAAGTCTGGTGTAATCCCTGTTGATACTCCAACAGTCCCAAAGGCTGAGGTCACTTCAAAAATAATTTGAATGACCGTAAACTTGTCACCTTCAGTAATTAATATTGTTAAAACACCAAAGAAGACTAATATCATCGCCAGGATAAATACTGCAAAAGCTCTATGGATATCTATTTTAGCGATACGTTTCTTAAAGACATTTACATCCTGTCTTCCTTTTACAAAGCTAACCAAAAATAAAACTAATATTATAAATGTAGTCGTTCTTATACCACCACCCGCACTAGAAGGTGAAGCACCAATAAACATGAGCATACTCATAATAACTTGTGTAGGTTCAGCCAATTGATCAACAGGCACTGTCGTAATACCTCCACTTCTTGTCGTGGTAGATAAAAACAAACTGTCAACAATGGAATTTAAGATATTCTTGTCTTTAAAAAATCTTGGTAATTCTAACAGTAATATAAAAAACATACCTATAACTAAAAGTATTGCATGAGTGGACACTGTTACTTTAGTGAATAATGAAAAATTAAAACCAGGTGATTTCTTTCGAAAATAATGCTTCACCTCTATTAATACAGGGTATCCAATCGCACCTAGAATGATTTGACACATTACTGGAATCTGTATTATAAAGTTACCACTTTGATGGACTAGAGAATTACTGTATAAATCAAGCCCACCATTGGTAGTCGCTGAAACAGATAAAAATGTACCATGTAAAAGTGCATAAGCGAAATCACCTGTTGCATTATAAAAATAAGAAACATAAATTATCGCGCCTATAAATTCAACGAGTAACAAGACGGAAAAGATGTCTAAGACCATACGAACTGCTCCAGAAGTCTGATGACGCGCATTATCCGTCATAATTTGTCTTCTTTCCCTAACGCTGATCTTACGACCGATTAACAACCAAACCAAAGTCCCTACTGCCATAATCCCAATACCACCAAGGTTCATTAAAAACATAATGATGATATAACCTGCTTGGTTGAATGTTTCAACTAGAGTTACAGTACTCAAGCCTGTCACTGACAAGGCGGAAGCAGCTATAAATACTGTATCTATAAAGGGAATTGATCCATCAGAATAAATTACTGGGATACTTAATAGCCCTGTTGCCAATATTAAGGCAATCAAATAGTACATTAAAATTGCTCGCTGAGGGCTCAAACCATTAGTTTTTTTAGCATCTCTCAACAATTTACTATCCCCAATCCATTTCTAAATGTTTTATTACAGTCATATTATACACGAAATTATTCTTAGGAAAAGAGTGATAACGATAGTTCGTCAAATAAAACGGTGATTTCTGTAATGAACAGAAATCACCGTTTCTAATAAATATTGAAGTTTTTACAGCCTATTTTTCAACTATTCTAAAGTGACAGTTAATGATTCTTGTTGACCATCTCTATAAAAATCGATAACCATCTCTTCGCCAGATTGTTTTTCATAGTAAAGATGCTGACGTAACTCAACCATATTCTTAATTGGTTCACCATCTAATTGAGTAATGACATCGAGTTGTTGAAGACCTGCTTCTGAAGCAGGGGAGCCATCTTGGACACTCGTAACGATGACGCCACCTTTAACATCTTCAGGTAAGTTCAGTTGATCATATACTTGTGACGATGCAACATTTAGCAAGTCCTGTAAGGTAATGCCTAAGAATGGTCGAATCACTTCACCATTTTCTTCTAGTTGACTTGTTACTTCTTGTACCTCATTTACAGGAATTGCAAACCCAATTCCTTCAACAGAAGCAATACCGACTTTCATTGAATTAATTCCAATCAGTCGACCATTACTATCAATTAAGGCTCCACCAGAGTTACCTGGGTTGATGGCTGCATCGGTCTGTAATACACTCGCTTCCCAGTTGTTAGAGCCATCACCATCTAAATCTACTGGTACAGACCGGTCTAAGCCAGAAATAATACCTTGAGAGACAGAGCCAGAGAATATTTCACCGAGTGGCGAACCGATAGCAATTGCTGGTTCACCTACTAGTAAATCACTACTATCCCCAAACTCAATTGTACTCTCTACAACATCTGCTGGAATACTTAGGACAGCTAAATCCGTCCAAATATCAGTACCGACAATATCGGCATCGACAGAATCGCCACTTTCTAAGTTGATTTTGACTTGTTCAGCACCATCGACAACGTGGTGATTCGTTACAACATAGGCAAGGTCGCCATCTACCTTATAAATAACACCAGAACCACTACCCGCTTCTTCCGCTTCACCAGAGTCCGTCGTCATGCCTGGAATTATAGATTCCATTCTCTGCATATTAATGACTGAAACAACAGCAGGTTTTGCTTTTTGGACTGCTGCAGTTGTATCTGTGATAACCTTACCTTCATTATCAGCTTCCAATTGTTCTTTCACTTCAGAAACATCTTGGTTAGAATCGAGGTCAGCTGCAGTATTCTCGTCTGTACTTACTTCACTCTCTTCGTTGTCAGAAGTAAATAATGCGTACACACCTAAAACGAGTAAGGCACCGAGAATACCAGCAATTAAAGGTATTAAGAACGATTTAAAACCGAAACTACCTTTAGTCTTTTCTTTAGTATCATGTGAATCTCTCATTCTATTTTCTATCTTTACTGATTCTTCATTGACACTATCATCTTTAGCTTCTTCGTGAGTGACTGCTTCCTCACTTCCGCCAAACTCTCTGTCGTATTCTCTTTGTCTAGAGAATTCATAACGATCCTTATCTCTGGCATCGTCACTTTTTCTATCAGTGAAATTTCTCGCTGTACGTCTGTACTTATCACGGTCAATCGGACGTTCTCTTTCGTCTGACATTCATATCACTCCATCCTAATTACTTATCAATAATTATAAGACCTTTTAAAATGACATGCCAATTAAAACCATTAGGATTTAGGTTCTGTAACATTTTGTTCTTTTTTAGAACCACCGAACCAACCTGCTAGAACAATAATCAACATTACTACCCAGAAGATAATCTTCCAAGTTGTTGAGTGTGGGAAGTCGTGAGGAATAACACCAATCGCATCATGTGCAAGTGTTAAGACCGCAAGTTTTACACCTACCCAGCCAACTATGACAAAGGCTGCAACTTCAAGTGATGGTCTTTTTGCAAGTAATTCAACAAAGTAGTTCGCGAAGAATCTCATGATAATGACACCTATTAAACCACCGATTAACATGACTGTATACTGACCCGCATTAACACCAAAGAAGTCTCCACCAACAGCCGGTAAAGCAAGTGCAATTGCTGCAGCTGCTAATATAGAATCTACTGCAAAGGCAATATCGGCTAACTCAACTTTTAACACTGTCATCCAGAAACCAGATTCTTTCTTATCTTTCTGTTTCTCTGCAAGTTCTTCAGTTGAAGTATTTGATTTCTTCTTAATTTCGATTAAGTGTGAAATTGACACATAGAACAAGTAAAGCGCACCTAAAGCTTGTACCCACCACCATTGTACGAGCCAAACAAGTAATAAAATAGCAATAACACGGAAAACAAAGGCTCCTAAAAGGCCGTAGAACAAGGCTTTCTTACGTTTTACAGGCTCTAAATGTCTAACCATTACTGCAAGTACAACTGCATTATCCGCAGCAAGTAGTCCTTCTAAACCTACTAAGACGATTAAAACCCACAGGTATTCTAATAAAACCGCTGTATCCAAAATAATTCCTCCCATATTTAAATATTTCAAACACAAAAAGAGACCTATAACAGTGCCTAGACTTTGGCCTAAGCTCTGTTAAGGTCTCACGATACAATATTATATATTGCTCAGTACACCGGATTACTCCGTAGTGACGACGCACTGATAGTTTCCTATTCGTTACTCCCCTTATAGAAGGTTCGTCTTATGTGTTTGTTAATTCTTTTATAATATATGCTATCTACTGTAAAAAGTAAAGTTATTTTATAAAAGACTATATAATTTAATCTCAGGATACTTCTCGCTGAACCAACGCATAGCAAAATCATTTTCAAAGAGGAAGACCTTATTGTCATAGCGATCATATACCAAGTTCGCTCTTGGTGAATGCATCGCATCTGTAATATCTTCTTCATTCTCTACCCAACGCGCAATTTTCTTACCGATTGGTTCCATAATTATATCCGTATTGTACTCATTCTTCATACGATGTTCGAAAACTTCAAACTGAAGCTGACCAACAGCACCAAGTATAGGCTGATTTGTATGCATTGATTTATAATATTGAATTGCACCTTCTTGAACGAGCTGTTCAATACCTTTATAGAAATGCTTTTGTTTCATCACGTTTTTAGCAGTGACTTTCATAAAGATTTCAGGCGTAAATTGTGGTAAATCTACATACTCACGTTTTTTGCCATTATATAAAGTATCACCAATTTGATAGTTACCAGTGTCATATAGGCCAATTATGTCACCTGCATAGGCTTCATTAATCGTTTCTTTATCATCAGCCATAAACATTGTGGCTCTGGTAATTTTAGATTTCTTTCCGGTACGTGCAAGCGTTCCGTCCATACCTCTGGTAAATTTCCCTGAGACAATTCGCATAAAGGCTAGGCGGTCACGGTGTCTCGGATCCATGTTCGCTTGAATTTTGAAGATAAAACCAGAAAACTCATCATCTTGAGGTTCTACTATCTGGCCTTCTGTCGTTTCACGTCCTGTAGGTGCTGGTGCAAAATCTACATAAGTGTCTAAAAACTCTTCAATACCAAATGTTGATAAGGCTGAACCAAAGAATACTGGTGTTAAATCCCCACTGGATATCTTAGCTGGGTCAAATTCATCACCGGCTTCTTCAACCAACATAAACTCTTCAAGTGAGGCTTTAAAGGCTGAGTCTTCTGATATATCGTGTGGTTCTGTTAACTCATAATCCTCATTTAGTGCTAATTGACCTTCTTCTCTAAATGGATTGATTGTCTTCGTCCGACGGTTGATAATACCAAAAAAGCTTTGACCCATACCAATTGGCCAAGTCATTGGGTACGTTTCTATATCCAATGTCGATTCAATTTCTTCTAACAACTCAAAAGGTTCTTTACCGACACGGTCGAGCTTGTTGATGAATGTGAAAATTGGAATACCACGCATTTTACAAACCTTAAATAGTTTTAAGGTTTGAGGTTCAATCCCTTTTGCTGCATCGATTACCATGACAGCCGAGTCTACTGCCATCAAAGTACGATACGTATCTTCTGAGAAGTCTTCGTGTCCTGGTGTATCAAGGATATTAATTTTATAACCATCAAAATCAAATTGCATGACAGAACTCGTCACACTGATACCACGCTCTTGTTCGACTTTCATCCAGTCACTTGTTGCAAATTTCCCTGTCTTTTTACCTTTTACAGTTCCGGCTTCTCTAATCGCACCACCAAAAAGTAATAACTTTTCTGTTAGCGTAGTTTTCCCCGCATCAGGGTGAGAAATGATTGCAAAAGTTTTTCTCTTATTAATTTCCGTTTTAATATCCATTTTAATCTCCTTAAATCTTACCGATTGCTAAGCCAATTTCATTGGCAATTTCACTACTCTCTCTTTCATCCATAAAAGAAAAAAGATGTAACATCGCTTCTTGTTCAACTTCATTGGTCGTCATACCTTTAGCAATTTTCATAGCAAAAGATAGATCCGGTATGCTCACGATATAATTCATTTCATCTAGGGCTACATATACACTCATTGTCACATCATTAATCTTAATCGAGTGTTTTTTCATAGTCATCGCCTTTGTATTTTCTATACGCTGCGTCTAGGGCAATAAGATCATCTCTATGAGGCATTTTTACATAATTTTCGACAATTTGATAAGGTTCTCTTCCTTTACATGCCAAGACAATAGTATCTCCGGGTTTAGCAATATCTACAGCGTGAATAATACCTGCTTCACGGTCTGTATAAGATACGAAGTTTTCATGCGTCGCACCTTCCTCTAAGAGCTTAACCAGCATTTTTGGATCATCATTAGCTGGATTATCAGGCGTAAAGATTGCATAGTCTGCTAAGGTTGCAATCTCACCCATTTCCTTAGCTTTTGTATAATCTCGTTCCCCTGTCATACCCACCAGACAGATCAACTTGCCATTTGCAAAAGGTTGAACTGTATTAATCACTTTTCTTAAGGCATCGGGTGTATGTGCAAAGTCAATGATGATATTGATTGGTAATGTCGGATCTAGCACTTCAAGGCGACCTTCAACAGGTTTCATTCCAGGCACTGCTTGTAGTATTTGTTCAAAAGAATAACCTTGTAACCATTCAGAAATAATCGCGCACATCAGATTTTGTATATTATAGTCACCGACAAATGGAGAGTTCACTTGATACTGTCCTTCGGGTGTATTCAAAGTAAAATTAAACCCTTCTAAACTCCCCTCTATATCAGTAGGGTAAAAATCTGCTGTGTCATGCATACCGTAAGTAATTGTTTCAAATGGCGTCATATCTTTATAGACATTTGACCAAGAATCATCATCGTTTAAAATGACATATTTATGTTTTTTTACATCTTGGCCAAGCTGTGAGAATAAAAGTCCTTTAACATAGCCATATTCGTCCATACTATGGTGAAAATCTAAGTGGTCTTGAGTCAGATTGGTAAACACTGCGATATCAAAATTGATTCCAAACGTTCGCCCGAGCTTTAAACCATGAGATGAAACTTCCATCGTAAATACTTCTGCGTCACTATCACTTGCATCTTTTAGACGTTTGTGTAATCTGGTTGTCTCTGGTGTAGTATTGACGGAATTCGTGTGGATATCGTTTATCATAAAACCGTTGGTTCCAAGATAAGCGCTTTTTTTACCTAAAGCCATGCTCAAATTATGAATCATCGTGGAGACTGTTGTCTTACCGTTGGTGCCTGTCACACCTATCATAGTCTGTGTTTCGTGCGGGAAGTCATAAATATATTCAGAGAACAAGGCCGCAGTTTTAGCTGGATCCTTTACAATTAATAATCCTACATTTTCTGGTAATTCAATATGGCGATCAGACACTATGAAACGACAGCCTTTGTCAATTGCATCCTCGACAAAAGATAAACCGTCCGTTACATGCCCCTTTAGCACAACAAAGACTGAGGTCTCATCCACTTCTCTTGAATCTGTTGTTATATCTCTTACAATATCAGGAAAAGTACCATGTGTTTGTTTAACTTTTATTAGAGATAGAAGCATTGTTGTTTTCATTTCCGCTTACCACCTTTCAACTTAAATTATTATACATGAAAATTGACGCTAATAGACAATATTATATAGATTTTAACAAAAAACAGGCTAAGCAAGATGCTTAGCCTATTCCAATCAGTGATCGTTTTCAATTATGCATTTTTTTGTGCCTTTTTCTCTTTTGCCGCGTCTCTTCTTTCCTTACGTCGAATCAAAATAATACTCACTTCATAGAGTAGTATCATTGGTATTAAGGTAACAAGATGGGTAAAGACATCAGGTGGTGCAATTAATGCCGTAATTACCATCAAGATAAAATAAGCATATTTACGCATAGATGTCATTACATCCACACTTAAGAGTTCAATATGATGAAGGAACATCGCAACAACTGGCAATTGGAAAACGAGTCCAAACGGTATTGTTGTAATAAGTAGAAACGACATATACTCATCAGCAGTCACAAGTACGTTAAAGTTTTGCTCTCCCATTTCAATTAAGAAAAAGTAACTTAAAGGATGTACAATAAAATATCCAAAGGCTAAACCAATACAAAATAAAATAAGCATGACTGGTAAGGAACCTTTTAGAAACTGCGTTTCCTTATCAACAAGGCCCGGTCTCATAAACTGCCATAAAAACCAGCAAATGAATGGTATTGAGAAACCAATACTGATTGCACCTGATGTTCTAAGATAAAATCGAATTACTTCAAATGGTCCTAAAACAACGATATCCGCACCTTTTGAAACGACCGGAAACCACCAACCAACAGTAGAGAATATGATTAAGAACATAGCAAATATAACTAAGGCTGACTTAATGAGCACACGTCTTAAGTCTTCAAGATGGTCAGTAAGCGGTGCATAAGGGTCTTCTTTAGTTACCTTTTTGCGTTTTCTGACTACCTCTTCTTCAGTATGTTCTGTCACTTCCCGCTTCTTTCGACTGTCCTTGTTTTTTGGTTCCATTTGACATCACCTAACTTCTATTCTAAGCGTCCGCCGTCTTCAGCATATCTAATTATACCTTCTGCACAACGATATGCCAATGCCCCAACAGTAGCTGTTGGATTATAACCACTATTATGTTGGAAATTACCGGCACCCACTACGAATAAATTGTCACGGTCCCAATGTTGTAAATAATTGTTTACAACACTGTTGTCAGGACTCGCACCCATAGTAGTACCACCTGTGTTGTGTGTCGATTGATAAGGGACAATATCGTAATCGCCTAATTCACCATCTTTAAGTATTTCTTTAGCGCCCATTTCTTCTAAAATTTCCGCACAACGTTCAACTAAAAATGCTGAGTTATTTTTATCTTGTTCTTTAAAGTTATAAGTCAAACGAACTAGTGGTACACCGTAGGCATCATTGTAATCTTCATCCATGGAGAGATAGTTATCTCTGTGCGGCAGTGTACATCCTTGTCCTTGAACACGTAGTGTACGAGTATAATTGTGTATTGAAGCTTCTTTAAATTCTTCGCCCCATGATGGAGTGCCTTCTGGCACAGTGTTACTCAATATTGGTCTCGCACCTGTTTGTGTAATGGCAATATTACCACCATGTAAGAAATCTAAATCAGAATGATCAAAGTTATCTCCATTGTAGTTGTCTAGAGCCATACCAAGTGAACCAGCACCCATAAATGTGTTGAACTGTTCATCGAAGAATCCAGATGCACCGCCGAAGATTTGATAACAGTAGTTACGACCCAGTGTACCTTCACCTGTTTCTGGATCATACTGTTCACCGATGTCTGACACTGCTAACAATTTATAATTGTTGAACACATAACTTGTTAATGCAACAACATCTGCAGGTTGAATAAATTCTTCCCCAGTGATAGTATCGACAAATTTCACACCAGAAACCTTGCTATCATCATCTTCATCAGTGATAATTTCAACAACATTTGCATTTAAGCGTAAGGTAAAATCATCACTCTCTTGTGCCTTTGGAATAACTGTAACTTCAGGAGAAGATTTAGCTCCATACTCACAACCGAAACGTTCACAGAAGGCACAATACTGACAGGCATTAATTGTTTGACCATCTGGGTTTTCATACTGTTCACTTAAGTTTGCTGAAGGCATCATGATTGGATCTAGTTCTAATCCTTTAGCCGCTTCTTCAAACATTTTTAATGTCTTAGACTTAAGCATTGGCGGTGTTGGATATGGTTCAGAGCGATGTCCACCAAGAGGGTTTTCTTCACCTGAGATACCAGCAGTTTTTTCAAAAGTATTGAAGTAAGGCTCTAACTCATCGTAAGTGATACCCCAGTCTTCAATTTGGTATCCTCTTTCATCTTTTAGTTTTTCTGCACCGTATCTTTCTTCAGTCATGGAACGAATTTCAAAGTCATAAGGTAAGAATCTCCATGTCTGACCATTCCAGTGCGTACCTGCCCCACCAAGATTTTCTCCTAATAAGAATGAACCTTGTTGACGCATTGGTAGTGCTTTTTCATCAGGACTGTTTCTAAATGTTAGTGTTTCTTTAGAAATGTCCTGCATTAACTCATAACGTACTGCATATTTTAGTTCATCATGCACGTGCTGGTAGTCTTCAGTACCACGTTTAACTCCACGTTCTAATCCAACTACGCTTAAGCCTGCTTTAGTCGCTTCTGCTGCAATAATACCACCAGTCCAGCCTACACCGACCGTTACTACATCTACTTTATCTAAAGTTGTTGCCATAATTTATCCCCCTATAAATCTATATATACTTAACTTTTAATGTCCCATACCATATACAGGTAATGGTTCAATTTCATGGAATTCATCATCTTCGATATATTGAATATATGACATTTGATGGCCAGGGAATTGCTTCATCTTCCAGCCTGCCATATCTCTATTTCCTCTATAAACTGGATCTGCATAAGCACCTTCGATTGTGGCTGAGCGCAGCATAGTAAAGAAATAGCTACTTGTTGCTGTATGACTTGGTACATCTAAATCAACATTACCTTCTTGGAAGTCTGTTAAGATTTCATCCATTTGTCCAGCTTCTAAATCAGCAAAGTTTGCATCATGTCTACTGTTTGCTTCTTCATTTAACTTTCTAATACCTAGCATGAAATAGTCTCTTCGATTTAGATTAGATTGATAGCCTTGAGTCGGTAGGGCCTCTTCGAAAGGACCTTGCATGTATTCTTTTGAGTTAAATCCATATTGACCCATTAATTGTCCATCTAAATAGTAAGCACAACCTAGTTCTTCTGCACCTGGTCCTACGTCACTTTCCGGGAAGATTCTTTCCATTGCTGCTGTGACTGTATCAAAATCAGTGTCATTGTGGAAAAACATTCTTGCGTTGTCAGTCGTTCCACCGTTAGACCCTGATGATTCTTCCGAGGCTGTGTCTTCTGAAGTTTGACTCTCAGAACCTGAGGAATCATTTAAGTTAAATCCTACAAGCCCACCTAAAAGTGAACCTCCAATAATTCCACCTGTTGCTGCACCGGTTGTCTTTAAGAAGTCCCGTCTAGAGAATTCTTTTTCACTACCTTTTTTATTCGCCATTTTAATTCCTCCTCAAAATTCATGTACATCACTTAATACTTCTTATTAACAAAATTCTACTCCTCATTTACTGATAAGTCTAGAGTCTTTAAGAAAATAAAATAATTCCAATTTAAGCCATATTGATTAAAAAAATAATGTATAATAAGATTAAATCAATAGATTATTATCTATACTTAAAGAAGGCGGTGAAAATTTATGTCATTTTTTAATCTACTAACGTGGAAAAATAATCATATGGATCTGCGTTACGTCACAGATGAACTGCATGGAAATATTAAAATTAACAAGCTATATGTGGATGGTCGTGATATCGACATGAATAAGGTCAATGAAAAGTATGCTTCAAGACTAATGGATGCACAAAGAAAAATCACTTCTTATAGAATCCTCATGCTCGTATTATTTACTTTAGTCGTATTTATGCCTGCACTTCTACTTAGTGTCATTCAAGCGAATGTTTTACTTATTGGCTGTATCATTGTCTACACAATCGTTGCCTACTTCCTTGTTGAAGCAGTAAACCAAGTCGAAATTAACAAAGTGCTCTATGAAATTGATAACGATGAAGAAATCCATGTACAACACTAAGGTTGTACATGGATTATTTTATTCTTTCCCTTTTGCTGTATTTAAATGTGAAATCTCTCCATATAACTTGGTATCTGTAAAATTGACCTGAGATATTTTTTTACCTGCTGCAATAAACACAGTCTTCTTATTTAAAGTACATCGTAACCACCAGTAGCCATCATTCTCGTATAATTTATCGAAGTAGAACTTCATATTTTTTCTTGTAATTCCTAATCTTTTTGCCTTTACTGAAGGATAATCTCTTATGTTAATTGGATATTTAGTTAAAAATCCACCACTCCAGAGCCAAGCCTGCTTATAAATTTTTGGACTGACATTGATTGCTAGAGGATTAATTCCAGTGCAGACAAAATTTCTTTCCCCCACTATAAACCCATATTTTTGAAATTGGATATGAAGGTGACTCGCCATAGCTACGTTATCGTAATTCGTATTACTCTGATATCCTATAATGTCCCCTTCTTTAACTGACTGGCCTATTTTGACTGAAAGTGGTCGTTTTAGATGACCATAAATCACCTGGTAGCCAAGGTTCTTATTCGCAATCACTACGGTACCACCAAAATTTCCAAAATCACTCGTTCCTGAAGTGACTACACCATCAAAGACTGCGGGTATCGGTGCTCGGTCATATTTAGCTAAATCATAGGCTCTGTGGTACCCTCCACAAAATTGATCGTAATTGTAGCCCCTCACAGTGTAATTTCTCAACCCCCAAACACCACTTTGATAACGATTTGGATCAGATGTCACTGTAAAACCCTTATTGATAAGATATGCGATTGGATTCATTTGTTTGCCTCCTTATGTGTTCTATTACTTATATCGTTTGAACAAATAGAAAAGACAAAAAAGCAGGAAAATCTCTATAGAGACCTTCCTGCTTTTTAGTTAAGTTATGCTTTATTTGAGATGTCACTGAGCATTGTATCTTTAAGGTTCTGGCGATATCTCCAAATGTTTTGAATGATTGTTTTAATGACAGCATAGGTTGGAATCGCAACTAAGATTCCTATGAATCCAGCGATATTACCTGCTGCAAGGACAATTGTAATTACAGTTAATGGATGTAGAGCAAGTGACTGTCCCATGACATTCGGTGTTATCAAGTTACTTTCAATTTGTTGAGCCACAAGCGTAATTAGTGATACCCAAATAAACATGATCGGATCTTGGATTAAGGCGAGTAAACCAGCTGGTATAAATGCAACCCAAGGACCAACGAACGGTACGATGTTCATGAATAAGGCAAAAATTGCTAGTAGTAAAGCATAATCAAGACCGATTAGTGTATAACCGATATATAAAATTACACAGAGTATAGATGATACTAGCATCTGACCTTGGATGAATGAACGTAATGTTCTGTCGATGTCATATAAAAGTTCAATTAAGAACTGCTTAAATGTTCCAGAAAATGGTGAAGTAACTGATGGAATAAATTTTTGGTGATCCTTCAGCATAAAGAAGAAGAAGAACGGTCCAAGAACAAGCATCAATAGCACACTCACTGTACTTGAAACAATTGAAATCGCATTTGATACAAAACCACTTAGCATATTCGTACCAACATCTAATGCATCTTGAGTGATCGACTGTAGATCAATATCAAATGGCAAGCGATCTCGTTGACTGAGTAAATAATTTACTGTGTTTTCAACTTCACGTTGTAAAATAGGTAAACGTGAAACTAGATTTTGAATTTGTTCTGTAACCATCGGAATGACGGTTAGAGTTACTATTGCAATAACAATTAAAATAATGATGAATATAGAGAGGATGCTTACCAACCTATTGGCTTTCCTCTTCTCTAGAAATCGCTGTATTGGTTCAGTGATGTAGTATAGCATTCCCCCGATTAATACCGGGAAGAAGATCGTCATAATTATTGTTAAAAACGGCTCAAAAATGACTTGAACCTGCATAATTAATAAGATAATGACAAAAGTAATTATGAGTGCTATACCACTTTGGAACCAAAGTTTTTTAGTCATAAAGCGGCACCTCTAACCTTAGAATGTGTTCATATTGTATCACTGTTATATAATATTTCCTACTAAATTGAAAGCTTAAACTAAATACATGTTATCTTAATACATAAGTTGGTAATATACATGAGTAAGGAGGAAATTTTATGGATAAAACACCGGGAAAAGTTCATACGGTTTCTATCGAGTCTAGTGCTTGTAATGAAACTTTTGATGTACAGTACTACCTACCTAAGTCTTACTCTGACCTTTATAAGTATAATGTCATTATAACATTTGATTCACAAGATTTTTTTAAATATGGTCAGATTGAAAGATTGATTGAAAAACTAGAAAAAACGGAGGAAATTCAGCGCACAATTATTGTAGGCGTACCCTATCCTTCTGTCGAGTGGAGAAAACATTATTTCAATCCTAATGGAGAACACCATGAAAATTTTGTAACATTTGTTGGGCGAGAATTAAATAGTTTTATAGATAATAATTTCTCAACTTTAAAAATGGCAAACTCAAGACTGCTCATGGGTGAAAGTTTAGCAGGTAGCTTTAGTTTATCCACTGCTTTAACTTATCCGAATACCTTTGGCCAAGTGCTTGCCTTCAGTCCATTTGTAGATGACGAATTTATAAACCGTTTCAAAGATAATATGAGTTTAATAAATTTAAATATCTATCATACTATCGGTTTAGAAGAAGATGATTTTACAACCATTATGGGCGAACAAGCTGACTTCTTAACACCGAATAGAAAGTTAAAGGCAGTCCTAGAAGAAGAGCCATTAGAATACGAGTATAAGGAACTCGAAGGTGGGCATATTTGGAAAACTTGGAAGCCAGAATTAAAAAATGTGCTGTTATATTTTTTTCAATAGAAAACGTATACAATTTTTTTCTGAAAGTGATATACTTGAAACATATCGTTTAGGGAGGCATTTTAAATGAAATTTGGAATCGCACTTTTTCCTTCAAAAAAACTTCAAGACACTGTAAACCAATATCGTAAACGCTACGATTCTAGATATGCATATATCGCACCACATATTACAGTAAAAGAAGCTTTCGAAGCTGAAGAACATGAGAAACCGCAGATTGAATCATTTATTAAAAGCGTTGCGGCTCAACACAAACCAACTGAGATCGAGATTAAAAAAGTTTCTAGCTTTGCACCAACAGCTCAAGTAATTTATTTTAAGGTCGAGCCTAACGAAATACTAAATTCTATCCATGAAGCCTTTAATAATGGAGATTTTTATGGTGAAGCAACTCACCCATTTGTCCCACATTTCACATTGGCTCAAGAGGATACGACACAAAAATTCGAAGATGTATATAGTCACCTAAAAATGATTGGTATTGAGCACAGTGAAGTGCTAGATAAGATTAGTCTCTGTGTCCAACTTGACAACGGAATTTGGCATGTTACTGATACATTCAAACTTGGTGAGTAATTTATATATAAAAAATAACCTGGAAATCATTTAAGATTTCCAGGTTATTTTTTATGCCATGATGTGGTAACCACTATCAACATGTACGACTTCACCGGTAATACCACTAGATAAATCGCTAAGTAAGAAGGCAACCGTGTTACCCACTTCAAGTTGATCTACATTACGACGTAATGGTGCACGTTGTTCAATCTCTTTAAGGATTGTTTTAAATTCACCGACAGCTGATGAGCTGAGTGTACGTATTGGTCCAGCAGATACCGCGTTAACACGGAATCCTGACTCACCTAGGTCATAGGCTAAGTAACGAACGTTAGCATCTAAGGCAGCCTTAGCAACACCCATAACGTTATAGTTAGGCATTGCACGCTCTCCACCAAGATAGGTCATTGTAACTAGGCTCCCACCTTCATTCAGGATAGCTTTAGAGTGTTTAGCTACACTTAATAGTGAATATGCACTGATATCTAAGGCAAGTTTGAATCCTTCTCTAGAAGTTTCACTAATGCCACCTTGTAGTTCATCTTTATTTGCGAATGCGATAGCGTGAAGCACACCATCAATTCCACCTGTTTTTTCACCGATTTCCTTGAAAGCTTGTTCGACGTTTTCATCGTTTGATACATCACACTCAACGATGATATCGTGGTCACCTTCTAATTCAGTAAGTAATTTATCAATTTCTTTTCTAAAGCGTTCACCTAAAATAGTGAATACTAACTTTGCACCCATTTTGTCTAGTGCACGTGCAGCACCCCAAGCAATACTTCTCTTGTTGGCAACGCCCATGATTACATATGTTTTACCTGATAAGTCCATTAAGAACTCCTCCTAATTCATCCCTAGTATTAGTACCTACTACTAATCTACATTTTATTAGTACGGAATGCAAGAAATATCACTATAATAAACTTGCCATAAAGACATTTGCTAAAGCAAAGTAAATCAATAAACTTATAATATCGTTCGCTGTGGTAATGAATGGTCCACTTGCAATTGCTGGGTCAATACCCGCTTTGTTCATTACCAACGGTACAATCGTACCGATAATTGTCGCGACTGACATTGACGCGAGCAAACTACCACTTACAATAATCCCCAGTACAGGTTCCTGGTACATCACAATAATAATTAAGAAAATAACGACACCACAAACTAAACCTGTAAGAAAACCTGATCCTAATTCACGTCCGGCGAGCTTCATCTTACTGGATTCTTTAATTTCCCCTGTGGAAATACCACGTATCGCAACAGCGAGTGATTGTGTACCGGTGTTACCAGCCATACCAGAAATTACAGGTATAAAGGCACTTAGGAGTACAACCTTAGCGAGCGTATCTTCAAAGAAAGAAAGCATCCAAGCTGTAATCATACCCATAAAAGTAAGTCCTATAAGCCAAGGCAAACGTTTTTTAGCTGTCATTAATGCCGTGTCCGATGTACTTTCATTATCACTCATACCGGCAAGTCGAGAGTAGTCTTCTCCAGCTTCTTCGTGAATAACGTCCATGATGTCATCGGCTGTGATGATACCGACTAAATGATCTTGGAAATCCACAACTGGTACAGCAAGGAAGTCATAATCTCTCACAATTTGAGCAACTTCTTCTTGGTCATCAGAAATACGAACGGAAACGACACGTTCAGTCATGACATCACCAATGTAATCATCATCATCTGCGACAATCAATTCCCTTAAGGAGATAATACCGACTAAATGATTGTCTTGATCGACTACGAATAGATAGTAAATCATTTCTTTGTCGGGTGCCATTTCTTTGATGTGTTTCATAGCTTCTCTTACTGTCATCAAGGTATTTAAATTGATGATTTCAGTAGTCATGATACCACCGGCGGTATCTTCCTCGTAGTTCATTAAGCCCCTGATTTCTTTAGCATCATCTTTATTCATCAATGATAGATAGGTTGTCATTTTCTCACGAGAGATTTCATTTAAAATATCAACTGCGTTATCGTACTGCATAGCGCCAATGATATGGGCTGCATATCTTGCATCAATTTGGTCAAATAAATCTTCATACTCATCTGGTTCTAACTCCAGGTGATCGAAGAAATCCCCCACTTCTTCAGGGCTTAGGAATTTATAAAGGTTTTGCTGTTCTTCCTCGCTTAAGGTTTGAAAGATTTCACTTTGTTCATAATTGTGAAGATCTGTAAAAAGTTCTCTAAATCCATCTAAGTTCTCTTCACGAAGGTAAACCTCTATTTGTTCTCTTAGTTCTTCAAAATCAATATCCATTTCTTCTCTAGACATCTCTTATACCTACCCTCATTAATTCTTTAAGAAATAAATGAATCATGCACACGTTGCCAAAATGGAAATGGTCTAAAGCGTGCAAATTTTATTTTTTCTTCTGCAACAGAATATTGTATTGACTTTACACCTCGGTGTACGAGATTAATATGGTCAATCGTCATCTGGTATTCTTCACTATTCACTGGCCTTACATTGACAAAATGATGTTTTGGTAAGACAAGCGGTGAGCCCACCGTTCTGAATACCCGATTATTAATAGATGCAATCTCAGTCATTTGAACAGCTTCTATAGATGGATGAATAATTGCCCCACCTAAGGCCTTATTGTATGCAGTAGAACCAGAAGGCGTGGAAATACATAAGCCATCGCCTCTAAATCTTTCAAAATGACGATTTCTAATTTCTACGTCCATGACTAGAGTAGAACCATTCGTCATCCTTAAAGTCGCCTCATTTAGAGCGAGGTACTTAGTTTCCATACCGACTGTCTCATAATGGATTAATACTTCAACCAGTGGATATTCTACAGTTTCAAACTCATCATTCTTTAAAGCGACAATTAAGCGCTCTACTTCATCTTGACCCCAATCTGCATAAAAACCTAAATGTCCAGTATGAACACCGACAAATGATACATCACTGACAATATGTTGGTAGCGATGGAAAGCTTGTAAAAGTGTGCCATCGCCACCGACAGAAATGACAATTTCTGGTGATTCTTCATCGAATACCATATTCATACCAAGCATATAATTCATCATCTTATCAGTCAGTGCGTTTGATTTAGTATCTCCTTTAGAGACAATTGTAAATTTCATAAGGTCACCTGATTTCATTAGATATTCCGCTTTTTAGAAAAATATTTCTGTGCTTCTTGAACTTCTTCTCTGATTTCAGACATTTCTTTATCCAGTAAGTATGCCGCTTCTGCAGCATTCTGCAATCTATTTTTAATTTCAGGAGGATACTCCCCAGAATATTTGTAATTCAATGTATGTTCTATGGTTGCCCAAAAGTTCATCGCTAATGTACGAATTTGAATTTCAGCTAATATTTTAATACGTCCATTCACACTTTCGACTGGGTATTCAATTATTATATGGTAAGAACGATAACCGCTTTCCTTAGTGTTTTCGATATAATCTCTTTCCTCAATAACGCGCATATCGTTTCTCGAGCGAATATGTTCGGTAATCACGTTAATATCATCTACAAACTGACACATGATTCTTATACCTGCGATATCGTACATCTGAGCCCTTAAATTATCATAGGGTATGTTTCTTGTACTGGCTTTTTCGATAATACTTTGCACCGGTTTAACACGTGAAGTGACAAATTCAACAGGTGAAGATTGACTGGTAATCTGATAGTCTTTCCTGATTCCTTTTAACTTAATCTTTAGTTCTTCAACAGCCTGCCTATAGGGCGCTAAAAAAATACTCCATTCTTCCATTCATACCTTCCTCCTTACACCCGTTCATTCATACTTTTCTACTCTAACGGTATTAATTTTACCATATCAAACGAATTCTTCTATATGTAATCTGTTTGCTTTACACCTTAAATATAATTGAGCATAATACTGATTAAGGAGTGATTACTTTGTTTGAGAAAGAAATAGAGTTTAAGAATATACTTCTAGAAGAAGAATATAATAAAATTAGAGCATCACATTTTAACGATGAAACTCCACTTATACTAGATAATTACTATATAGATAATGATAAATTAACACTCATCAACAGCCATTTAATGCTGAGAATCAGAACACAAGACCATAATCAGGTCATGACTTTAAAAGTGCCAGAAAGTGCACATACTGTCTTAGAATATTCTGGGCACGTCAACTTTAATTTATTAGATGATTCACCGCTTAATCAAGATGACATTCCGGCCAACATAAAAGATAAACTAGAAGCTTTAAACATCAGCTTAGAAGGCCTTAGAATTCAAGGTAATTTAAGAACGGAGCGCCTAGAAAAACCATATCGTAGTGGCCTACTCGTCTTGGATAAGGCAGACTACCTCGGCCAAACGGACTATGAGCTGGAATTTGAAGCACCTGATACAGCGAGTGGCCAAGCAGATATTACACATATCCTTAACAAATATGGTATTGTACGACGAGAAGAATCTGTGAAGAGTGCACGTTTTTATGAGGTACTAAAACGTCAGAAAGAGGGAATTTAATGCCTTTAGTCTATAATATTATCGGTCAGGAGAAATTATATGAGATGATTGATGTCTTTTATAATTACGTTAGTAAAGATGACCGCATCAATCATCTCTTCCCGGATGACTTATCAGAAACAGCATATAAACAAAAGCTCTTTCAAACTCAATTTTTAGGGGGACCCAATCTCTACAATGAAACATATGGACATCCGATGATGAGAGCCCGCCACATGCCATTTAAAATCACACCGAAAGCGAGAGAAGCTTGGTTAGAGAATATGAATCAAGCAATTAAAGATGTCGGTATAGATGAAGAAATACGTGAGTATTTAATGGCCCGTTATTCACTAACAGCAAACCACATGGTAAATAGTGAAGACTGATTGAGTGCATATAATATAGAGGTGAAAAAGCGTGAGCAAAAATAATAGTGATGAGCTCTTCTTATTTGAGCAGTCGAATCACTCGGTCGAAATATTTTACTTTTTCGATCCGTTCTCAAATGAATGTATTGCGATGGAGCCGATAGTTAACAAATTACTTATAGAATATCGTGGTCACGTAACAATTAAAAAAATTCTCGCCCCGTCTCTGTCTGTGTTGACTAAATGCCAGGCACAGTCGACTTCTAGTGAGGATAATGTAGCGCTCGCCTATAAAGCTGCAGAAATCCAAGGACGCTCTAAAGCGCGTGCGTTTATACGTTATATCTTTAATCGAATCAATCCATCAAACACAATTTGCAGCAAAGAAATGATAGATGATTGTGCACGTCTATCCGGTATAGATTTATCTACTTTTCATGAAGATTTGCATTCACCCACACTAGATGCGATGTTGAAATATGATTTAGCAGTATTCAGAGAAATGGATATCGAATCCTTGCCTTCAATGGTATTCTTTTCAGGAGATGAGCACACAGAGGGTGTAAAAATTGAAGGCGCCTACCCTTACCATATTTACACATATATTATTAATGAACTGATAGATGTTGAGATTGAGAAGAAACAATTGCCAAGTATTATTGATTATATTCGTGCGCATGAACTTGTTAGTTTTGAAGAACTAAAAACAATTTTTGAATGGCGAGCAGGTTTGTTACTCAATGAATTGAAAAAATTAAGATTGCAGCGACTCATCGAAGAAATAAATGTAGACAGTCAATCTTATTACCAGATTAAATCACCAGTTAAATCCATTAAAACAAAGTCTTAATTCAATATTAAATTTAAATCCCGCTTACTTTGCTCTCAGTAGAGCTTGGTAGGCGGGATTTTTTGTATGTTTTGTATGTATGGAAGATTTTATAGTCTTTTTTGAATTGCTACCCTTCGATTCAATATCCCTCTCCCACATATCAAGGCCGTCTTAAAATTAGACACAAAAAAGCAGTACATCTTCTATAATGTACTGCTCAAACAAAGGGGATGGGAGAAATTTTATACTGTTAACAAAGGGGTATGTTTTTCAGTGATAAAATTTTCATGTGTTTAATATAACACGGTTATTGGGCTCGCACAACATTTTGAACAGTTTTTCACACTTTTGTCATAATGTAAACGAATTCACATAGTTATTGTTTTAATTTATCTAGTAATTCTTCAAATTGATCAAGTTGTGCTTCAAAAACAGCTAGGGCATTTTCAATTGGTTCTGCTGTCGTCATATCGACTCCTGCATTTTTTAGAATCTCAATTGGATAATTTGATGACCCTTTTTTCAGGAATTCGTTAATGTAACGTTCAGCTGTTTCTTGATCACCTTCTAGTACTTGTTTAGATAAACTTGCTGCTGCTGAATAACCAGTTGAATACTGATACACATAATAATTCATATAGAAGTGAGGAATTCTCGCCCACTCTACTGAAATGTAATCATCATAATCTACAGCTTCACCGAAGTATTTCTTGTTGAGATCACCATACACTTCGTTTAACTTACCTGCTGTTAATGGCTCACCTGACTCTTTTAATGTATGGATCTTGTGTTCAAATTCTGCAAACATTGTCTGACGGAACACTGTCCCTCTAAACCCTTCTAACTGCTCATTCAATAAGTAAAGCTTTTGTTTATCATCAGTTAAATTTTTAAACATAAAGTCAGCTAAAAGTGCTTCATTAAATGTACTTGCGACTTCTGCTACAAAGATTGAATAACCACTCATGTTGGCAGGTTGATTTTTTCTTGAATAGTAACTGTGTACTGAATGCCCAAATTCATGTGCTAAAGTAAATAGATTATTCACATTATCTTGCCAGTTCATTAGGATGTATGGATTTGTTCCAAAAGTACCTGATGAGTATGCGCCTGTACGTTTACCTTTATTCTGATAAACGTCGACCCAACGGTTGTTCAAACCTTCTTTAATAATGTCTACATACTCTTCACCTAGTGGGTGTAGGGCATTGACTAACCACTCTTTTGCATTTTCATAAGTCATATCAAAATCAACATCGTCGACTAATGGTACATATAAATCATACATTTTAAGTTGGTCTAGACCTAAGAATTTTTTACGAATCTCTGTATAACGATGTAAAAGATGTAAATTATTATTCACTGTCTCGACTAAGTTATCATATACTGATTCTGGGATATGATTATTTGCTAGAGCTTGGTGACGACTTGATTCATAGCCTCTAATTGACGAGCTAAAGACGTGTGTATTTACTACTCCAGCTAGCGTTTGACTCAAAGTATTTTTGAAAGCATCGTAGGCTGTATATAAGCTCTTATAAGCTGATTCTCTTAAAATACGGTCAGATGACTTGAGTAATTCTATAAAATTACCTTGGCTTAATTCATGTTCGTTACCATCTTTGTCTACAGCAGGCTCAAAAGTAATATCAGCATTGTTAAACATACCGTATACTTGGGTTGGCGTATGCATTACTTCACCAGCTTGTGCCAGTAGCTGTTCTTCTTTGTCGCTTAAAACATAAGGGCGTTGTTTATTTAACTTTTCTAAGTCAAATTTGAATTCATTTAATCGCTCAGATTGAGCATATTCTTTTAGGGTTTCTTCAGGTATTTCCATAATGGCTGGTACTAAGAAGCTCCACGCTGCTGAATATTTAACAGCTAAAGAACGTGCACGACTTTCTAGCGCACTATAAGTATCGTTGGAAGTATCTTGATCATGTTTTAAGTGCGCGTATACAAATACTTTACCGAGCTCTACATCTAATTCCCTTTCAGTTTCTAAAGCATCCGCTAGCTCATCAGCTGAAGAAAATCCATTTTTAAATTTATCTGCTAGATCTAGCTTATTCTCTAAATCTTGATAAGCCTTGTCAAACTCTTCATCAGATTGGAAGATTGTTGTTAAATCCCATGTGTTTTCTAGTTGTTGTTCTTCTCTTGTGATTAATTTCCCCATTGTTAAAACCTCCATAGATTAATACTCCAATTTTCTCAATAATCATAATTTTGTTCAAGCAATATCTTCCGAATCCCGAAAAACTTTTAAGTAGTATCGAACTAGATTTTTAACGATTATATGCTTTTCGAGAATATCCCCATTGGTTCTCAACTTAATAAAATCCATAAAGATTTGAAGATTAAAAGTTCCCCTATTTAAGTGGTAGTGAATATACAGCTTCCATTCAAGCGGTGAATTCAAGATATCTCGCTCATACAGACACGTCATTATAAACCGTTTTGGAATGTGTTGATGATGGATATCCAATTGATATAGATAAGTCAGAGTTGGATTTAACACAGATTTAGCTGACTTTTCATGGTATAGAATGTTTTTTACCATGCTTTGACTTAGCTTATAGTCATTCGGCCAGTCTACTCTTTTACTATATCCATAAAGGTCTTTAACCTGTATTTTTTCGCTTCTATAAATAAACCGGTTATTACCAACATGATGCCCTATGTGATATATATTGACTGATAAAGACTCAGTATTAATCGTAAACAACTTATGGTCAGTTGTCGTCGCATATTGAAAGTGATTAAGACTTAATAAACACTCGTCTTTCTTCACTTCAGCGTCGTTGATTAGCCAGATGACCTTCATACCTAATTTGTTATAACCCTTTGTCCTTATAGCAACCAAATCCGCACTAATTCGAGATAACTGTATTTCAATGGCGAGTTGATAATTGACAAGGACATCTGGAATCTGTTCAATTTCTTTTAGGTAATATTCCATTGCAGTCGCATATATTTTGTTTAATTCAGTATAAATATCATGTTTTAATTTCAAATGCATTAATGATTCTTTTTTATAGAGATACCGTGTACATTGTAAAATATGTTGGTGAGAAAAATGTGCAACTTTGACTTTACCCGCCTTCAGCCTTACCGGTGCTTCACAGACAGGACAAAAATAAGATTCATTTTTAACAGCTTGGTGGGCAAACACTTGACTACCAAATTCATCTTGAGCTAAAAACATAAAAAAACCTCCTTATCCTATATATAGGAAATAAGGAGGGGAAATCTTTTTTTTCAGACAAGTTAATTATTTTTCTTGAAAATAACGTCTAACTTGAGCTCTAACATTATTACTCATTATAATTTTACCGTATTCTTCCAGATATGCACTTGCAATTTGTGTAGGCTCGCTATATTCTAGCAGCTTTGTCTCAATACCTTCCATGTGATCAAAATGCGTTCTGTAGTCGAAGTACATTTGGTAATAATATCTACCGTCCAACACATAGAGTAGATCTTCATATGTTGTTTCATCATGTTCAGTTTCATACGTGTATTTAATCAAGTCTTCAAAGTCTCTAAAACGTACAGTTAATGGCTCTGAAATGACTGGTACATCTAATTCTCTATTTGGTTGTACTTGAGGCGGTCTATCCTGGATGGATTTGTCAATATAAGATTCGAGATCACGATTTTCAAAATTCATTGAATAAGACTCCATACCGTATGAATCTTGCTCTTGTTGAGATTTAGATACAACGACTTCTATTCCTTTGTCAAAAGCATGTACTTGAATCCATAATGGTCCATCCATGGAAAAATCTTCAGTCTGTTCACTGTTTACTTCGTCCATAATTGTCCAAAAGAATTCCTCTCCACGTTGGCGGTTCATCCAAAGATCTTCCTTGTTAAAACCTCGACTCTCAATGTCTGTATACGTTAGAAAGAACTTAATGGTCGAGTCGTTCACTCTTTCAATCCTCATTTTGCTCACTCCCTTACCATCATTTCTGCTTATTATACTAGGGTTCCATTCATATTACCAAACTTTAGATTTGTCTTTCTATTATAAGTGAAAAAACCTGTAGATGGCAAATCATCTACAGGTCAATCGGACTTTGTACATATATCAAATTATTGTATTACTTATCTATTATTCTTAAAGTTCTGCTAAGCGTTTCGCTTCAATTAAGTGAAGCGTTCTAATGCTTCTTGGTAAAAATCTTCTAATTTCATCTTCATTGTAGCCTACTTGCAGACGTTTCTCATCCATAATAATTGGACGTCTAAGCAATCCAGGGTTTTCCATAATCAAAGTATAGAGTTCTTTCATTGGGAGGCTATCGATATCTACATTCAATTTTTGGAAAGTTTTAGAGCGAGTTGAGATAATTTCTTCAGTCCCATACTCAGTCATTCTTAAAATAGATTTAACTTCGTCTAAAGTTAAAGGCTCAGAAAATACATTGCGCTCAGTATAAGGAATATCATTTTCCTGGAGCCATGCTTTTGCCTTACAACATGACGTACAACTTGGAGAAGTAAATAATACTACCATGTAACTCACACTCCAATTTTATATTTTAACAAGAGTCTATACCCATAAACAGTCGATACTAAACTTAAGTGAAGTATGTATCTTGTACTGCCGTCTCTTGTTGACAATTCTTAGTATAGAGGTCGAACATTAAAATAAAATGAGAATATTGTAATAATCTAAAAAATTATTTATTAATTTTTGTAAACCCTACCAATATTAATTTATTTAGCTTACCTCTTACTTACTTATTGTAACATCAATAATGGTCAAAGTATATAGGTAATTTGATTGACTTTTATCGTGTGGACTAATTGCAAGAGATGTAAAAGAGTATTACTATTATATTATTAACTAAATAATGAAGGTGAAGACATGAAAACATTATTCTCAGGCGTTCAACCGAGTGGAATTCCGACAATCGGTAACTATATCGGAGCTTATAAACAATTCGTAGAATTACAAGATCAATATGATTCTTACTTCTGTATTGTTGATCAACATGCTATTACTGTTCCACAAGATCGCTTAAAACTTCGTGAGAACTCAAGAAAACTTGCGGCAATTTACTTAGCAAGTGGATTAGACCCAGAAAAAATTACACTATTCATTCAAAGTGAAGTCTCAGCCCATGCTAAGGCTGCATGGATGCTACAATGTGTATCATATATTGGTGAGTTAGAACGAATGACTCAGTTTAAAGATAAGGCACGTAAACAGAATCAGCGTGACGGTATTTCAGTCGGTCTACTCACATATCCACCTTTAATGGCTGGTGACATTTTACTATATAAAGCAGATGTCGTCCCAGTTGGTGAAGACCAAACACAGCACATTGAATATACAAGAAACGTTGCAGAGCGCTTCAATTCAAAATTCAATGATATCTTTACCCTACCCGACATTAAATTACCTAAGGTCGGCGGTAGAATTATGAGCCTAAATGAACCAACTAAGAAGATGAGTAAGAGTGATGATAATCAAAAATCATTCATTACCTTATTAGATGACCCTGCTCAAGCGGCTAAGAAGATTCGTTCTGCAGTAACAGATTCAGGCAGTGAAATTAAATACGATAAAGAAAACAAGCCCGGTATTTCAAACTTACTTACAATTTATAGTTCATTAACTGACCGCAGTATTGAAGCACTAGAATCTCAATACGAAGGGTCAAGCTATGGTGAATTCAAAAAGGATTTAGGTGAAGTTGTCCAGGAATTCTTAACAGGCTTCCAAGAAAAATATAACTACTATTTAAATAGTGAAGAACTAGATAACATTTTAGATGCAGGCCGTGACAAAGCTGCCTTTAAAGCGGATAAGATGATCGAAAAAATGGAACGTGCCATGGGCCTAGGAAGAAAAAGAAGATAATAGGATTTATGAAGCGGGCTGGATATTTAATCCAGCCTTTTTTTGTGATTGATGATGGAAGGTGTGCTTCGTTTTCATTTCGAAGCTGGGCTCATTAACCTACGATACAAAAAAAGACTGAACCCCTTAAAAGGGATTCAGTCCATAATATTATGCCTCATACTTTTTGAATACTAAGGAAGCGTTGTGTCCACCAAACCCTAGGCTGTTTGACACTGCGTACTTAAGGTCCGCTTCTACTGCAGTGTTTGGAACATAGTTTAAGTCACATTCAGGTGCTGGATTCGTTAGATTAATTGTCGGGTGAACTTTACCTTCTTTAAGGCTCATCGCCGTAATGATAGCTTCCATGCCACCTGCACCACCAAGCATATGTCCTGTCATTGACTTAGTTGAGCTGATTAGTAAATTATCCGCATGTTCTTCAAATACTGTACGGATCGCTAATGTTTCAAATTCATCATTATAAGGTGTACTTGTACCGTGTGCATTAATGTATTGAACTTCATTTGGTTCAATACCTGCATCTTTAAGTGCTTCCTTCATGGCTCTCGCACCACCTTCTCCATTTGGTGCTGGTGCTGTGATATGGTGAGCATCTCCTGTAGATCCGTAACCAACAATCTCAGCGTAGATTGTTGCACCACGTGCAATTGCATGTTCTAATTCTTCAATCACAATGACACCTGAACCTTCAGCCATTACAAAGCCATCTCTATCTTTAGAAAATGGACGTGACGCGTAATTAGGATCATTTGAAGACGATAAAGCGCGGTTCGCTTGGAACCCTGCGACACCCATATTTGTAATAGGCGCTTCGGAACCACCTGTAATCATCACATCAGCTTGACCACGTTCTATAAACTTAAATGCGTCGCCGATTGAGTTTGTACCTGTCGCACATGCCGTAACAGTTGCACCATTAGGCCCTTTTGCACCTAGACGAATTGATACTTGTCCACTTGCCATATCCGGGATCATCATCGGTACGAAGAACGGGCTTACGCGTCTTGGTCCTTTTGTTGTTAAGGCAATAAAGCCATCTTCAAGTGACTGTATCCCCCCAATACCTGAACCAATCCAAACACCGACACGTTCACTATTGTCGTCATTGATAACTAAACCGGAATCTGTCACAGCTTCATCTGCTGCAATAATTGCAAATTGAGTAAACTTATCCATACGACGTGCTTCTTTTTTATCGATAAAATCTTCTATATTTAGGTTCTTTACTTCACCAGCAATATTGACATTGAATTGTTCAGTATCAATATTCGTTATTTCTGCTATACCATTTTTACCAGCTAAAGCATTAGTCCAAGTTTCTTTAGCTGTATTCCCTATCGGTGTTACTGCACCAAGTCCAGTGATAACAACCCTTCTTTTACTCATTAAGAGTCCTCCTTCTTTTTACCCCATGTTAAACATACTGCTCCCCAAGTTAATCCACCGCCAAAGCCAACAAGTACGATATTGTCCCCTGGCTTAATACGATTTCTCTTCACTTCGTAATCGATACTAAGTGGAATGGATGCCGCTGAAGTA
This sequence comes from Jeotgalicoccus sp. ATCC 8456, assembly GCF_016313225.1. Lineage (NCBI taxonomy): Bacteria > Bacillati > Bacillota > Bacilli > Caryophanales > Staphylococcaceae > Jeotgalicoccus > Jeotgalicoccus sp. ATCC 8456. Next base: position 915,996 of record NZ_CP066224.1, read on the forward strand.
TTTCCGTATTTATCTACAGTTACACTCATTTTATCATAAGGGAGGTTCATGCGTTCTCTAGCGGCATTCATTATGCGAATATTTGCCTGATGAGGGATTAACATGTCAATATCATCCTTATTCAGACCAGCCTGTTCTGTTACATTCACACTCGACTCACCCATTTGTCGTACCGCGAATTTAAACACTTCACGACCATTCATTCGTATGTAGCCACCCTCACGGTCGCCGTATAAGTATTTCCCACCAGAACCTTTACTACCTAGTTCAAATGATTTAATACCAAGTCCTTCATCTACTTCACCCACAACTGCAGCACCAGCACCATCACCGAATAGGACTGCTGTTGAACGATCTGTAAAATCAGTGATTTTAGTCAGCTTATCAACACCTACAACAAGGATTTTTTTATATCTTCCTGATTTAACGAACATTTCAGCTGTCGCTAGACCATAAATAAATCCAGAGCAAGCTGCAAGCTGGTCGACTGATGGTATGTTTTTAAGTTCTAATTTTTCTTGTAAGATATTTGCTACAGAGGGAAATCTATGTTCTCCTGTAGACGTCGCAACGATAACAAAATCGATTTCGTCCTTGTCCACACCGGAGTCCTCAATTGCATTTTTCGCAGCATAAAAAGCCATTTCACTCGTTTCCATGTCTTCAGCGAAACGTCTTTCTTCAATACCTGTCATTTCTCTAATCCATTCATCAGAAGTATCAAGAATTTTTTCGAAATCAAAGTTCGTAAAAACCTTTTCTGGTGCATATGAACCAATGCCGAGAATGCCTACATTTGTCATTATATTCACACCTTATAATCTCATTATATTACTAGGTACTAATTTATCATATTTTGACAAGTGATTCAATTTATTTATACGTAAAAAACACTCACACATCAAATGATGTGTGAGTGCACGATAAGCCTTATTCAGTTTCTTCAACACCAACACGGTACCAAAGTAGGTCCTCATTGTACTCGTAATCTTCAGAGTAATTGATTACTCTTTCGTTTACAGGTACAACAAACGCACGGTAAAGCGTTGGAATTACAGGAATATCTTGAGCCATTAACTCAGCCCATTCATTGTAAATTTCTTTTCTACGCTCAGTATCAAGTGCTTCTTCTGAGTTACCTTGTTCTAATAAAGCAGTTGATTCTTCAGATTCATATCTAGTGTAGTTAAATGGAGCAGTTGGTCCATATAAACCTGATGGATCGACGTCAGAACCTACACCCCAAGCACCTTGGTAGATATCAATTTCTGGGTCATCGTTTTCAACCATGTCGTAGAATGAGTTAAACTCGATTAGACGACCATTTGTTAAGACAACGTTTAAGCCAACTTCTCTCCAAGATTGGATGTAGTAGTTTGCTAATGGTTCAGCGATGTCTCCACCAGACATAGAGGCAAATTTGATTTCTAATGGTTCACCGTCTGGATCTTCGCGTAAACCATCACCGTCTGTATCTTCGTATCCTGCTTCATCCAAGATGCGATTCGCTTCTTCTGGATCATAACCAGGCACTTCGATTTCTTCGTGCCAGTTAGCGTGATATGGAGTAATTAGAGATGATGCTTTCCAACGTAAGCCGTTGTAGAAACGTTCTCCAACTGTGTCATTATCAATAGCGTGCCACATAGCACGACGTAATTCTACGTCACCCATCTTCATTTCCTCTGGCTTGTAGTCTACTTTACCTTCATCAGCATTCCAAGAACCAAGTTTGAATCCGATGTAAGTGTATGATCCCTCAACATTTGATAACCATTCTACCCCTTCCATTTCTGCAACATCAGGGTACTGGTCAGTCGGGAAGCTCTTAGCAATATCAACTTCACCTGATTCAACTGCACTTGCAATTGAAGACGGTGCAATAACACGTACGTTTACAGTTTCAACTCCTGGCTCACCGCGCCAGTAATCTTCGAATTTAGACATTGAGATTGATTCCCCAGATACGATTGAATCCACTTTGTATGGTCCGATACCGATTGGGTTCTCACGAGTTTGTGGTGCTTCTGGCATCTCTGCTACTTCAATACCTTCATAGTGATGAGTAGGGAATGCATATGCCCAGAAACCACCAGCAGTTAGTGATGGAGCGAGTTCTTTATATGTGAATACCGCTGTTTTGTCATCGACAATTTCAATACCTGAAATTTCTTCAGCGTCTCCAGCTCTGTACTCTTCAAAGCCTTCAATTAATGTAAATCCATCAGTAGATCCACGGACACCATCGTAATCCGGGTGACCAATTACTTCATAAGAAGAAACATAGTCTTGGATAGTTAAGTCAGTACCATCGTGCCACTTAACACCATCACGTACTGTAAATGTGACCGTTTTGTCGTCTTCGTTTATTTCATAAGTGATAGCACCATCATTAGTATATTGGAAATCTGCATCCATAGATAACACTGCTTCATCGAAGTGTGCCATCATACCTGCATCTGGTGCACCATTATAGAATGCCCAGTTTAAAGTACCTTCAAATGGTGTATCAGATGAGTAACCGATGTTTAAAGTACCTTCACCTGATGGTTCTCCTGTATTAGATACGGTTTTAGGGAAATCTTCATAGTTGTAGATTTTGCCTCCCCCTTCAGCTGTTTCACCTTCAGAAGATGCATCGTCTCCTGACTCTTCGTCAGCAGTTTCTTCTTCAGATGAACCGCCTCCACATGCTGCAAGCGCTAATACTAACGCTAACATCATGAGGAATAAAAGCCTTGACCAAGAAATTTTAGTCATTGTTCTTCCTCCTTTGTTTGATTCTGTTGATATATATACAAAGCTCAGACCCTGAACTTATGTATCGAAGTAAATGTAAAGCCTTTGTAATTTTCTTAATATTCATATTAGCATAATTACTCATACTTACAATGAAATTTTTAGAAAATTGTGTTATTTTTATAAATTTTTATGCATTACGCTGTCTGGCATCTCCTGCACGTCTAAGTGCTTCACCAATGTTTCTTACACACAACATTAATACTAAGATTAATATTGCTGCAGGTGCCCAAATCCACCATCTGTTCTGTAAAGTTTGTGTTTGAATGGCATAAGCCATTAAAGTACCTAATGATGGTGTCGTTTCAGGGAAACCGAAGCCAATGAATGATAAGCCTGACTCGATTCCGATATTTGCTGCAAGAGATAATGTGCCGTTAACAATGATAAGACCTACTAAGTTCGGCATCACCTGTTTAAAGATGATCTTAATATGTGAACTTCCTAATGTTCTCGATGCATTTACATAGTCCAATTCTCTTTCTTGCATTGCAACAGAACGAATCAGTCTAGCAGTACCAGTCCATAGGAACGCTGCCATAATGAGTGAGAATGTCCAAATATCATATGATGGCACGATTGTAACGAAAACAACGATGATCATAAGGAATGGTAATACCATAAAGAAGTCAACAACACGCATCATTGCGTTATCGATATGACCACCAAAATATCCTGATACAACGCCGTAGACAATACCGAAGCCAACACTCAAGATAGTAACTAAAGCCCCAATTGCAAGTGAGTTTCTAGTACCAATAATCAATTGACCAAAAATATCACGACCACCATAATCTGTACCTAGTCTGAACGTGTCGTTAGGTGGCTGATTGATTGCAAATAGGTCAACTTTTACAATTTCTGAATGGTTCAAGAACATTGTTAAACCAAAAACATATGATGTAATTATCACAAGTATGATCAGTGAGAATAACGCTAATTTGTCGGAGATGACCTCTTCAAATAGAATTCTCCAACCGGGTTTACTCTTCGGTAGATTCTTCATATCTGATGCACCGTGACCCATAACGCCGTGTGGGAGATCAGCTTTGACGCTCATATCAAGCTCTCTGGATTCACTAGTATGTTGATTATCATCAAACTCAAAGCCGTCCCGCGCTTTGGTCGGGGTGTGGTCTTTATTATCCATATCTTCATCAAATTCATATGCTTTTGAATCATCCTTTAAATTTTTATTTTCTTTATTATTATTCGACATTTACACCCCTCCTTACTTAATACGGATACGTGGATCCACGATACTCAAGATAATATCTGACAGTAATGCACCGAGAATGGATAGCATACCAAAAACTAAAATCAAGACGTTCGCGACTGAGAAGTCACGGATTGAAATTGACTCTAGGAATAGACGTCCCATACCTGGATAACCATAGATGGTCTCAATGAATAATGATCCACCTAATAGTGAAGTAATTTCGTACCCAAAAAATGCTGCAATTGGTAAGATAGAGTTTCTAAAGATATGTTTCGTATATACTTTACCTTCGGAAACACCTTTAGCACGTGCAAGTGTTACGAAGTCTTTTTGCTTCGTTTCAATAATTCCACTCCTTAGGTACTGAACCGTTCCGACTAAACCGATTAAAGCAATTGAGAAACTCGGTAGTACTAGGTGTTGGAATTTACTTATTACATATTCTAAAGTACCTGGTGTGACACCCACTCCAACCGATCCACCTGTTGGGAACCAACCAAGTGTATAGCCAAATACAAGTAGCATCACTAAACCGAAAATAAATGTCGGTGTCGCAAAACCTAAGTAAGTATAACCTGTAATCGCACTGTCTAATAATGAGTCATTCCAACGACCAGACACTAGGCCAAGTGGAATACCAATCAAGTAAATTAGCACTGAAGAAAAAAGTCCGAGCCATATAGTATTCATCATTCTATCTCCAATAACATCTAGAACAGGCTGTTGTTTAAAGAATGATTGCCCGAAGTCCCCCTGTAACATTGCTAAAACCCAATCTCTATATTGAATGTACCATGGATTATTTAATCCCATCTGTTCACGAAGTCTTTCAATTTGTTCAATTGGTACCGTTGGATCAATTAGGCCACTCAATGCATCCCCTGGCATTAATGATCCTAAGAAGAAAACTAAAATACTTAATAATAATATTTGCGGTAATGAAATAATTAAGCGTCGAATTGTAAATTTAATCATTCAGCCCGTCACCCCTTTGCAGGTAAAGCAGCTTTATGCGTCGATGTAATATCAACTAACGGCAAGGCTCTACCATCTTCATCTAAATATTCATGGAAATGTTCATTGTATTGTTCTTTAACTGATTGACGTATATTTAAGTTTTCATCAATCTTATCAACATCTGTATCAGGAATCGCAGCGATGAGTCGCTTCGTATACAAGTGTTGTGGGTTGTTGAAGATTTCTTCCGCTGTCCCTTCTTCAACTAATCTCCCTTGATACATAATCCCGATGTGCTGACACATATGCCTCACTACCCCTAAGTCATGGGCGATGAAAAGCATAGTCAAGTTCATTTCCTCTTGGATGTCTTGCATGAAGTTTAAAACTTGGGCTTGAACTGATACATCAAGTGCTGAAACTGGCTCGTCTGCAATAATCAATTTAGGATTTAATGCGATCGCTCTAGCCACCCCTATTCTCTGTCTTTGCCCACCGGAAAACTCATGTGGATACTTGTACAAAGAGCCAGGTGGTAAACCTACTTTTTGAAGCAGTCCTAAAACTTCTGCAATCAACTCATCTTTAGTACGCTTATGATAATTTTTAATTGGTTCTGCAACAATATCAAATACCCTTTTACGAACATTTAATGATGAGTATGGATCCTGAAAAATCATCTGAATCTCTTTAGAATTTTTAACTGATTTCCCATTTCCACTGATCGTTTTACCGTTAAAGAGAATTTCTCCCTCTGTGATGTGATTTAGACCAATGACTGCTTTACCAGTTGTCGTCTTACCTGAACCGGATTCACCTACGAGTCCATATGTAGTCCCTTCTGGAATATTTAGTGATACACCGTCTACCGCTTTCACGTGGTCTTTAACTGTGTTAAAGAATCCGCCACGAATTGGGTAATGTACTTTGAGATCTTTAATTTCAAGTAAATTACTCATTCTGTCACCTCATCTGCTTCTGCCATTTGTTGTGCTTCAATTGCCATACCTGTCGTTGCATCAGATTTCAAATAGAAATTCTTATAACAAGTACAACGTACGAAATGCCCTGGACTAATTTCTCTTAGTTCAGGATTATGTTCATGTTCTTTTTCATCAATCCATGGAATTCTTGGTGCAAATCGACATGAATCTCTTTCCATCTTATTTAATGGTGGCACAACACCTTCGATAACATGCAGTTTCGATCCTTGTAGTTCCTCATTTGGTAAGGAATTAAGAAGTGAACGAGTATATGGATGTTTTGGATTTTTAAACAATTCTTTAACCGGTGCAATTTCTACAATTTGTCCTGCATACATTACGGCAACTCTATCTGCCATCTCAGCAACAACACCTAAGTCATGAGTAATGAGCAGTACACCAGAGTTCAAATCATCTTGCAACTCTCTAATCAAATCTAGAATCTGAGCTTGAATCGTTACATCTAAAGCAGTTGTTGGCTCATCAGCAATGAGTAATTTTGGTCTGTTAGCTATGGCAATGGCAATTACTACACGCTGTCTCATTCCACCAGATAATTCATGAGGGAAAGCATTCCCCACTCTTTCAGGTCTTGGAATACCCACACGACTTAATAATTCAATAGCATAAGCTTCACGTTCATCTCTGTCTTTTGTTTTATGAATTTTAAGCGTTTCCATAATTTGATGCTTTATTTTCATTAGTGGGTTTAAGGCTGTCATTGGATCCTGGAAGATCATCGCCAATTCCCCACCACGGATTCTATTCATCTTAGTTTCTTTTACTTTCATTAGATCTTTGCCTTCAAAAAGTACTTCTCCTTCTATTCTTGCAGCACGGTGTAACTTCATTAATGAAAATGCTGTCGCACTTTTGCCTGATCCCGACTCCCCTACCAAGGCCACAACCTCATTAGGTTTAATGTCGAGGGAAACATCGTCCACCGCTGGGTAATATTCACCATCGATCTTAAAGGATGTTGTTAAATTCTTAACACTTAGAAGATTTTCTCCCACTTATAATCACCTTAACTTTCCCTTTGTTTAACAAAATCCCATTTGTTATTAAAGTTAATCTTTCATATGAGCTATTGTATATATTCTGTAACAAAATGACAATATAAATTTTCTTAAAATTTACAACTTTCTGTACAGAATTTATTATTATGCAGTTATATATAAATGACTTATCCCAATTCTAGAAAACATCGTTCTATTTTGCAAGCGTTTTCAAGAAATAATTTTTACTACTATACTTTGTTTTACTTTTCATGTAAAATAAATACTATAAATATGAGTTATCGGAGGCTTTTCGACGATGAGATACATCATTACTTTTTTCTGGGCATTTTTACTTACTCAGATGGTAAACTTTATACTTAACAGTCTCGCTGGCGGTGGTCCATTAAACTTCTGGATTGGTGTTATTTTAGCAGTGATCATTACATTAACTGTATTCGTTTTAGATATTCTGACTAAGATGTCAAGAGACACTCAATCAGGAAACGAGAATTAAACCGGATTTCTTCATGAAATCTGGTTTTTTTATGCATTTTATTTCTGGGTATACACATATTAAAAGTATTTTTTGTATTAGGAGGAAACCTATGAATAAATATGTGATGTCAATCGATCAGGGTACGACGAGTACAAGAGCGGTCCTCATCAATCAACAAGGTAAAATCATCGCCTCAAGTCAAAGGGAATTCAAACAGATTTTCCCTCACTCTGGTTGGGTCGAACATAATGCAAATGAAATCTGGAGTTCAGTCCTAAGCGTAATCAGCAGTGTACTCATTGAACACAATGTAGGTGCAGATGAGATTGACTCAATTGGAATTACAAACCAAAGAGAAACAACTGTCGTATGGGATAAACACACAGGTTTACCGATATATAATGCGATCGTTTGGCAATCAAGACAAACAACGGATATTTGTAACACCTTAAAGCACGATGGTTATGAAAAATTAATTAAAGACAAAACTGGTCTATTAATAGATCCTTATTTCTCTGGTACAAAGATAAAATGGATCCTCGACAATGTCGAGGGTGCAAGAAAAAAAGCTGAAAACGGAGATTTATTATTTGGGACGATTGATAGTTGGTTAATTTGGAAATTCACTGAGGGAAATATTCACGTCACAGATTACACTAATGCAAGCCGGACGCTCTTGTACAATATATATAATCTACAATGGGATGATGAGCTTTTATCGATACTTAATGTACCGAAATCAATGTTACCAGAAGTAAAATCTTCTAGTGAAATTTATGGTCATACAACGAGATCTCATTTCTTTGGTCATGAGGTGCCAATCTCTGGTATTGCCGGTGACCAACAAGCCGCCCTATTCGGTCAAACTTGTTTTGACAAAGGTGAAGCGAAAAATACCTACGGCACTGGATGTTTCCTTTTATTAAATACAGGTGAGGAACCGACAACGAGCGACAATGGACTACTTACAACTATTGCAGCTGGTGTCGATGGTAAAATCACCTATGCACTTGAAGGTTCAATCTTTGTTGCAGGTAGTGCAATTCAATGGCTAAGAGATAGTTTAGAATTTTTTCATGACTCTAAAGAGAGTGAAGATTATGCAATGACACTTGACTCTTCTGATGGTGTCTACGTTGTTCCATCATTCACTGGACTCGGTGCACCGTACTGGGACGCAGAGGCAAGAGGTGCGATATTTGGTTTAAGTAGAGGCTCGACCAAGGCACATATTAGCCGAGCAACCCTAGAGGCTGTTGCATATCAAACTAAAGATGTCCTTGATGCGATGCAAGTTGATGGGGCAACTAAAATTGATCGTTTAAGAGTGGACGGCGGTGCAAGTGCCAACAATTTCTTAATGCAGTTCCAAGCTGACATTTTAAATACGACGGTTGAACGTCCAAAAATTGTGGAATCCACTGCCTTAGGTGCTGCTTATCTTGCGGGTCTTGCCTCAGGATTTTTTGAATCCCAAGAAAAACTGAGGGAGCTCAGTGAAACTGAAGCAGTTTTTGAAGCGAAGATGGAAGAAAATAAGAGAAATCAATTGTACAGTGGTTGGCAAACTGCCATTAAAGCAACTCAAATGTTCAAAACCAACTAAACATAACTAGTAGGAGGGAAACAATGTTAAACGCACTGACAAGAGCACACCAAATTGAGCACATGTCTAAAACAGAATATGATTTACTCATCATCGGTGGTGGTATCACTGGTGCTGGTATTGCTTTGGATGCAACAATGCGCGGTTTAAAAGTTGCCTTAGTCGAAATGCAAGACTTCTCTGAAGGTACATCGAGCCGAAGCACGAAACTTATTCATGGTGGTTTAAGATATTTAAAACAACTTCAGATTGGTGTTGTTAAAGAGACTGGTAGAGAAAGAGCAATCGTCTATGAAAATGGCCCACATGTTACCACTCCGGAATGGATGCTACTGCCTTTTAGAAAAGGTGGTACTTTTGGTGAATTTACAACTAACATAGGGCTAAAGGTTTATGATTCTTTAGCTAAAGTAGAAAAAAATGAGCGTCGTCATATGCTTTCTAAAAAGGAAGTTTTAGAACGTGTCCCAAATATTAATAAGAAGGCCCTCCAAGGTGGTGGTTATTATGTTGAATATAAAACTGATGACTCAAGACTTACTATAGAAGTGATGAAAAAAGCAGCTCAGTATGGTGCAGATTTAGTGAATTACCTTAAAGCAGATGGCTTCATCTATAAAAAAGAAACAATTAAAGGATTAAAAACGACCGATCAATTAAGCGGTATCACACATAATATACTTGCCAAAGCTGTCGTTAATGCTGCTGGTCCATGGGTTGATGAAGTGAGAGCATATGATAAGGATGAACCTGTTTCAAAAAAACATCTCGTGCACACCAAGGGGGTACACCTCGTTTTTAAACAAGAGGATTTCCCGCTCACACAAGCAGTCTACTTTGATACAGAAAATGATGGCAGAATGATCTTTGCCATCCCAAGATCCGGTAAAACCTATGTAGGTACAACGGATACTTTTTATACGGATGATAAGAAGAATCCTGTTGCTGATGCTAAAGATAAGGCTTATCTAATTGAAGCCATCAACTTTATGTTCCCTTCACTCAACCTAACACATGATCACATCGAATCATCTTGGGCAGGTATTCGCCCTCTTATACAATCATCATCAAGTAAGAATGCATCAGATATTTCAAGAAAAGATGAGATTTGGCACAATAATAGTGGCTTGATAACCATTGCTGGTGGCAAATTAACAGGCTATCGTCATATGGCTGAAGAAATTGTTGATGAAGTATCACTTTATTTGAAGAAAAATTATAAGATGCACATTGCTAAAGTGTCTACTAAAAATGAACCGATATCAGGTGGAGACGTTGGTGGCTCAATCGGTTATCATAACTTTGCAGACAATATTAGTCGAAAAGCACAAAGCTATGGACTCACTTTAGAAGAAGGTCATATGCTTGCACTTAAGTACGGTTCTAATGCAGAAACGGTATATCAATACGCAGGTATTACTAACGACTCAGAAGAAAAGTACGGCTTACCAAAAGCCCTCTACGCAGAAGTAATATACAGTATTCTGCATGAAATGGTTGTTAAACCGACAGATTTTCTCATTCGTCGTAGTGGTAAGTTGTACTTTGCAATTGAAGAAGTCATGCAATATCGTCAAGGCATTGAAAAGCTTCTATCTGATACCTTTAGTTGGACTGACAGTCAGTATGAACAGTATGTCAGTGAACTTGACCGAGCGATTGCTGACACAAAACATTAATAAGTAAAAAACTGGACCATTGATTATAAAATCTATGGTCCAGTTTTTTATAAAATTATTCTTCTTCGATATTAAATACTAATTCATCATCTTTTATGTCAGCTTTTATTCTTAACCCCTCTGACATATCCGCTTCAATCAACTTACGTGCAAGCGGTGTTTCAATATTTCTTTGGATAAACCGTTTCATTGGACGTGCACCAAATTGTGGTTCATAAGAGCTTTTTGCTACCCAAGTTTTTACTGCATCAGATACTTCAATTTCCATGTGTTGATTTCTTAAGCGTGTATTTAAATCACTAATCATACGGTCAACAATGGCACCCATGTCTTTCTCAGTTAATGGACTGAACATGACAATATCATCCATACGGTTGATGATTTCAGGTTTAAAGTATTTATGCACTTCTGACATGACAATCTCTCTTGTTTGATCTGTTAACTCCCCACCTTGTACAACTGTATCTAGTAGATGTTGGGAGCCGATATTTGAAGTCATAATAATGATAGTATTTTTAAAGTTAATGATACGCCCCTTTGAATCTGTTAGACGACCTTCATCTAAAAGTTGAAGTAAGATATTAAAGACATCAGCATGCGCTTTTTCTACTTCATCTAAGAGGATAACTGAATAAGGCTGACGTCTAACCGCTTCAGTTAATTGTCCACCCTCTTCATGACCAACATAGCCTGGAGGTGCACCGATTAATCTTGAAACAGAATGTTTTTCCATGTACTCAGACATATCGATTCTGATCATATGTTTCTCAGAGTCAAACATTGTTGAGGCTAAGGCTTTAGCGAGTTCAGTTTTACCGACACCCGTAGGTCCTAAAAATAGGAAGCTCCCGATTGGACGATTCGGATCTTTAATACCCGCTCTTGCTCTAATTACTGCGTCAGCAACTAAATCGACAGCTTCATCTTGACCGACGACACGTTCATGAAGAATGTCCGATAATTTCAAGAGTTTTTCCTTTTCAGTTTCAACAAGTTTTGTAACCGGAATACCTGTCCATTGGCTCACGATAAAACCAATTTCCTCTTCGGTCACAACTTCTCTAATAATTCTATTGTCAGATGATTCTTCTTGTTGCATTTCTTGTTCATATTCTTCGAGTGCTTTTTCTAACTGTGGTAATTTACCATGTCTAAGTTCTGCCGCACGTTCAAGCTCATAATTGTTCTCTGCGTCTTCTAATTCCTGACGTACTTTGTCAACTTCAGCTCGTTTGTCATTCACTCTTTGAATTTGTTCTTTTTCTTTCTCAACTTTGTTTTGAAGTGTAGACTGGCTCTCTTTCATATCCGCTAATTCTTTTTGGAGTTCGGATAGACGCGCTTGTGAAACTTGGTCATCTTCTCCTTTTAAAGCTTGTTCCTCGATTTCAAGTTGCATTACCTTACGATTAATCTGATCAAGTTCAGTTGGGTTCGATCCCATCTCTGTTCGTATCGTCGCACTCGCTTGGTCCATGAGGTCAATTGCCTTATCTGGTAAGAAGCGATCTGTAATATAACGGTCTGATAGTTCTGCAGCTGCAACAAGGGCACGGTCTGTAATTCTTACACCGTGGTGCACTTCATAGCGCTCTTTTAGACCGCGCAGAATTGAAATAGTATCCTCTACATCAGGCTCTGGTACTTGAACCTTTTGGAAACGTCTTTCTAAGGCAGAGTCTTTTTCGATATACTCACGATATTCGTTTGTTGTTGTTGCCCCAATACAGTGTAGCTCACCTCGTGCAAGCATAGGCTTAAGCATATTGCCTGCATCCATTGCACCATCAGTTTTACCAGCCCCAACAAGCATGTGGATTTCATCAATAAATAGAATAATTCTTCCTTCAGATTCTTTAATTTCTTTAAGCACAGCTTTTAATCGTTCTTCAAACTCACCACGGAATTTCGCACCCGCAACTAGTGAAGTAAGATCGAGTTCAAAAACTGTCTTATCTAAGAGACTATCTGGAACATCCTTACGTACAATTCTTTGAGCAAGTCCTTCGACAATTGCCGTTTTACCCACACCAGGTTCACCAATTAGTACTGGATTATTTTTTCTCTTACGACTTAAAATTCGAATCGTATCTCTGATTTCTTCATCACGACCAATGACCGGATCTACCTTACCATTTCTGACTTCTTCAACAAGGTCACGCCCATATTTTTCTAATACTTCATATTGATTTTCAGGATTTTGACTCGTCACGTGGTTACCCCCTCTTATTTTCTTCACTATTTCTTTAACAACTTCATCCTTATTACCTACAGCATTGCTTAAAATATCATCAATTTTTAGCGCTGCTAGAAATATGTGTTCCTGGGAGATATAATCATCTTCCATATCAACAATCAGTTTTTCCGCTTCATTATATAACTGCGAAAAACCTTGCGACATATAGACACCATATTCTATATTATCGCCACTTACCTTATTGTATTTTGCTAATTTTTCATCATAACTTTTAATTATATTGTCAATGTTGATGTTTGCTCTTTCTAGAATGTCAGCACTCATGCTATCTTCAATCAATAGCATTGCTTTTAGTATTGACTCTAGCTCAATTGCCTGAAGTTTAAGATCAACTGTCAGACCTTGAGCACGTTCAACGATTTGTTGAACTTTAACTGTCATCTTATTTATATCCATTTAAACCACCTCTAATCAATAAATTAAAGTGTTTGACCAAATTTGACCATAACTTAATTATACACTTTAAGAAGATTAAATCAAGTAATTGATAGCAATTTAAGACAATTTGTCTTATATTAAATGATGTACATTTTAAGGAGGATCACCTCATGGAAATCATTACTATTATCAAATATGCTTTTCTTGGTTTATTACAGGGCATTACAGAACCAATTCCCGTATCATCTAGTGGTCATTTAGTCATTGCCAGGGAGCTATTCAATATCGAAGCACAAGGTCTTTCTTTTGAAATATTTTTAAATACGGCTTCCCTTATTGCAATCTTGTTCATCTATCGAGATGATATCATTAGTATCATCAATAATTTGTTTAGATATTTATTTAAAGGCGCGAGAGACGATGATGCAATTACTGATTTTAAATATACGATTTGCCTAATTATCGCGACGATTCCAGTTGGTGTTGCAGGGCTACTGCTTAAAGATGTAATCGGCGATAATATTTCTGTTGGCTTCGTAGGACTTATGCTACTTGTAACAGGTATTGCACTTTGGTTTATTAAAAATAAAAGAGGCGATAAGAGGGATGGAGACCTGACAATTAAAGATTCTATAATAGTTGGTCTATCTCAATGTATAGCATTAACACCTGGAATTAGCCGCAGTGGTGCAACAATTGTCGGTTCCATTGCAGTTGGTCTTAGCCAGAAAAACGCATTAAGATTTGCATTTCTTCTTTATATTCCAGTATCTCTTGGAACAGCTTTAATATCCGTTGGAGATATCGTTAACGACCCTAACATGGATACACTATGGTTAGCATATTTAATTGCCTTTATTATTACCCTTATCGCAACATATTTTGCAGTTAAATGGTTACAAAATGTGATGGAAAAAGGTAATTTGATTATCTTCGTTTACTACTGTTTTGCTTTAGGCGCTTTTTCAATCCTATATCAGTTTATTTGGGCATAATAATTCAATGGATCCAATCGGTTAACAACCAAATTCACCACAATACAAAAAAGCTATGAGAAGAATTATCTTCTCATAGCTTATTATTTATATTAGCTTACACCAAGTGCAATTTTAGCGTAACGACTCATCTTGTCTTTGTCCCATGGTGGATTCCATACGATAGCAACTTGAACATCATTTACCTCAGGTAGTTCTGAAAGTACGTGCTCAACTTGACCAATAATTTGTGGTCCCATTGGGCAACCCATTGAAGTTAAAGTCATTTCAACACCTGCTGTACCTTCGTCATCTAGGTTTACACCATAAACTAAGCCTAAGTTTACAATATCTATACCGAGTTCCGGGTCAATGACATTCTCTAGCGCACCGTACATGCTTTCTTCCATTGCTTTATCCAACATAATCACTCCTCACCTAGTATATGTAATACTTACTATACCAAAAATTATACATTCGATAAATATAAATGCTATTATTGAGAAGAAACATTATTCTTACATACTGACAAAAGGGAGATTTATATGGATAAGCATTTAATTTGTTTAGACTTAGACGGCACACTTTTAACTGATGAGAAGAATATCAGTCCTTACACAAAGAAAGTGCTGACAACGTTGAAACAACAGGGCCATGAGCTAATGATTTCAACTGGCCGTCCGTATCGTGCCAGTGTACCCTACTATAAAGAATTAAAAATGACGACACCTGTTGTAAACTTTAACGGTGCTTTCGTCCACCATCCTACAGATTTTGACTTCCAAATCATGCATGAAACATTGGATAAGGAAGTTACAAAAGAAATTGCTAAAAAAGTTCCTGAATTAAATATTAAAAATATTGTCGCTGAAATTAAAGATAATATTTATATCCACTATCACGATAGCGTCCTATTCGACGCCTTCACCATGGGCAACCCTAAAATAAGTGTTGGCGAACTTCAAGATACAGTTACAGAGGACGTTACTTCTATTCTTGTTCAGGCAGAAGAGAGTGAAATGCCTCATATTCGTAAGACTCTAGATGAGTTATTTGCTGAAGTAATCGAACAACGTCGCTGGGGTGCGCCTTATCCTGTCTTAGAAATAATCAAAAAAGGTATTAATAAGGCGGTTGGTGTGGATTACGCCAGAGAGTATTTGGGAATTCCACAAAGTAGAACAATCGCTTTTGGAGATGAAGACAACGACACTGAAATGCTACAGTATGTTGAACATGGTGTCGCAATGAAGAATGGTATCGACGATATCAAAAATGTGTCTAAATATATTACAGAATATAACAATAACAATGACGGTATTAGACATTTCCTTAATGAATTTTTCGATCTCCGTCTTAAACCATAGGGAGGGTTATCTATGAAATTATTTATTGATAGTTGCTCAGATTTAAGCTTAGAACGTGCCAAGGAGTTAGACATTGAAGTGCTCCCTTTGAAGATTCAACTCGACGACAAAAGCTACCTAGACCAACTCGAGATAACTAGTGATGAAGTCATCACAGCAATCAAGGAAGGTAAAAGACCATTAACAAGTCAACCAAATCCCGAAAGTTATTTTGAGTTGTTTGAGGCATATGTAAAAGAAGGTACACCAATCATATACCTTGGCTTTTCAAGTGAACTTTCCGGGGCATTCCAAAGTTCAGTCATTGCACGTGATAACATCCTAGAACAATATCCTGAAGCTGATATCACATTGATTGATTCATCTGCTGCAAGCTATGGGCTCGGAATGCTAGTCGAACGTGCAGCATCTTATATTAAAAACGGTGACGACAAAGATAAAATCATTAAAAATATTGAAACAGATGTCGCTATGATCAGACACTTGTTTACAGTTGATGACTTAAATTACTTAGCCAAGGGTGGACGTTTATCGAAAGGGTCAGCATTTTTAGGTGGCTTATTAAATATTAAACCCCTTCTACACGTAGAAAACGGTCAATTAGTACCTGTTGAAAAACACCGTGGACTTAAAAAGGTATTTAGACGTATGACAGAACTCGTAAAAAATGAACGTGCAACCGGACTCGCTCACATTACTCATGCTGATGCCAAAGAAAATGCAGAGTTATTAAAAGCACAAATTCTAGAAAATACAGATATAACAGAAGTTAAGATTTCTAGTATCGGACCGACAATTAGTTCTCATACTGGGGCTGGCACCGTCGCCTTATTCTACTTTCAAGACGGGCGCTAAGTTATGGTAAAAATTGCTGTTGTCGGTGGGGTCGCAGGTGGTGCCACTGTAGCCTCTCAAATCCGACGACTTGATCCAAATGCTGATATTACAATTTATGAGCGTAATAACGAAATAAGTTACGGGGCATGTGGAATGCCCTATCACATTAGCGGTGAGGTAAAATCTAGGGAAAGCCTCATTAACATGACACCGGAGAAATTTCTAGATAAAGATATCAAAGTGTTAATTAATCATGAAGTCACAAAAGTTGATTCTGATAACAACACTTTAACCGTACTTGATAAAGATAATAATGACTATAAGACGGTCATTTATGACTACTTAATCTTATCACCGGGTGGCAGTCCGAAAGTCCTACCCGCCTTAAAAGATATACCTCAAAGTTTCCCACTTCATAAGATACAAGACCTAGATGCTATCATGGCTTACATTGACAAATATAATATTAAAGAAGCCATCCTTGTCGGTTCAGGTTATATCGGACTCGAAGTAACGGAAAACTTAAGTGAACGTGGCATTAAGGTAACGATTGTACAACATGATGAACGAATTTATAAAAAGATTGAAGCTGACATGAATCATGTCATACACCAAGCTATGGAAGATCACCACATTGATCTCAGATTTAACGCTGAAATTAAAAGTGTCGAAGGTGAAACCTTGACACTTAACAATGGTGAAGAAATCCATGCGCCATTGATTATTAGCGGTATAGGTACACAGCCCAATACAGCATTCCTCAAAGGTTCAGGCATAAATCTAACTGATAAAGGTCTGATCCCAATCGATTCAAGTGGCCGAACGAACCTAGACAATGTCTATGCACTTGGAGATGTGATTGAAACAGTTTACCAGCATGTGCCAGATGTGAAAGTTCAGTCACTGCTAGCTTGGCCAGCGCATCGCCTGGCACACATAATTGCCAATCAAATCGCAGGTGATGAGAATATAAGGCACGAAGGTTTACTAGGAACAAATATTGTGAAATTTTTTGACTATGCGATTGCATCAACGGGCCTTAGTGAAAAAGAAGTCATGAAATTGCCTCACCTAGTTGTCGACCAAAAACAAAAAAATAAGTCAGGCTACATGTCTTCAGCTGAACCTATTAATATCAGAGTCTACTTCCATAAAGATACACATCAGATTTTAAGAGCAGCCATTGTCGGTACAGAAGGTGTCGATAAACGTATTGATGTACTTGCAACACATATACGTTTAGGTGGAAGTGTCTTTGACTTAATTAATATAGAAATAGCATACGCTCCCCCGTTCTCTAATCCAAAAGACGTCATTAATATGGTCGGTTATAAGGCGATTGCTAAAGCAAATGAAGCTCAATAAAAATATCCATCCTAAGTGGATGGATATTTTTTACTATATTTTTCTTTGACTTTGTTTATACATACTCATGATATTCATAAGGGTCTTGGCCTTCAACACGGCCATCCTCACCTTTATCAAGCGCATCGATTTTTTCTATATCTTCTTGGCTTAAGTCAAAATCAGTCGCTTCAATATTTTCTTTCTGATGCACTGGATCAGCTGATTTTGGTATGGCCATGACACCCGCTTTATAGTTCCAATTGATAATAATTTGAGCAGGTGTCTTATCATATTTAGCTGCAATTTCTTTGATTGTTTCATTTTCAAGCACATCGTTTAGATATCCTCTACCAAATGGACTCCATGCTTCTGTTAGAATGCCTCGTTTTTTATTCTCTTCTACCATGCGTTTATTATTGAAATAAGGATGACGTTCCACCTGATTTGTAGCTGGAGTCACACCCGTTGCATTGATAATATCATCTAGGTGATCCGGTTCAAAGTTAGATACACCAATGGTTCTAATTAAGCCTTGTTTTTGGGCATCTACAAGTGCCTTCCATGCTTCAACGTATTTGCCATCATCTGGATTTGGCCAATGAATTAAATACTTATCAAAGTACTCCAATCCAGCACGTCTCAACGATTCTTGAAGAAAGATAAACGCCTTATCGTAGTCGTGGTGTGAACCCGGTAATTTTGAGCTCACTAATATTTCTTCACGGTGTAATTTAGAACGTCTAACCGCTTCACCAACAATGCCTTCGTTGTTATAGTTTGTTGAAGTATCGAGAAGACGGAAACCACTATTTAGTGCATTAAGAATTTCAAAAGTTCCCTTATCTCCTACTAAATCAATTGTACCTAGACCAACATACGGCCAAGCCGTCTTGTCATTGAGTACAAATCCTTTTTCATTTATAGTCAAAATCTCATCTCCTTATAATTTCTTGCTAAAAGATGACTAAATAACTTATCTGATATCCACTATATAATATTTCCGTTTCGATACAATTTTAAACATTTCTATACGAAAAGACCTCGGTTAGTCACCGAGGTCAATGTCTAACTACTATTCGTTTTAAAATTTACTATTTTTTCGTTTCTTAGAGCGTGAAGCTGCTACCCAAACAAAGATTGCAAATAAGCCGAAGATTAAAATACTTGCATAAAGATATCCATTGTTAAAACCTGCCTCTTCGATGATTGAATACAGTTCAGTTTCTTCTCTATCTAATACTGTAATAAATTCACCTTCATGCGGGCGAATCATATCACCTATTAACATCCCGCTATAGACTTTACCATCTTCACTCGCCGTTTGCTCAAAAGTGTTACTCTGAGTTTCAGAAGTATTGTTCATATTAAAGACGAAATCTACATCGTTTGTTTTGTATCTTACAATATATTGCCCTGCTTCATTTAGTAAGGTCTCTGTTTCACCTGCAGCCATTACTTGATGTCTGTCATATATCATACTAATGTTCTCTAAATATTCTACAACTTCTTTATCTGTCCATAGGTCCATCTGCGGGTGAATTTCCGGGTAAGAATCACCATTAAATGCAACTTCTGTTCCATAAGTCATGGCACTTGCACCTTGATAAGCATACAGATAGTTTGCTAACTGTTGAACTCTCGTTCCTGGGAACATATTGTGACTTGCAGCATGATATGTAAAACGTTCTGAGAACCAGTGATCTGCAAGTACTAATTCATTGTCAGTTGGAAACTCTGGTATTTCAATATCAACACCACCAAGTGCATTCGCAATGCTTGATCTGAATTCATTATGAGACACGTGATCGAAACCTTCAGCTGTCATGCCATCTATCGTTAAAATGCCATAAGAAGGTATATTATCTGGAAGAAAATCATTTCCATTTAATCCATCTTGGTTTAAGAACATACTAATACCATCTACATCATAAGTATCAACGAAGTTTTGCACCATATCTTTATATTGACTCTGGTTATCAGCATCACTTAGATCAATGATTTCACGGTCGATGTCTTCGTAATATGCTGTTTCAATGTCATTGAATTCTAGATTTTCCAGTGCTGTATAGTCCTCAGTTGCTGTCGTTGGCATGTCTACAACGATTTTCATATCCTGATTATGTACTGAATCTATAAAATCCTGAAATGCTTCCGCCCCACCATAAGCTTCTGAAATCTTATCATAGGAAGTGACGTCATAACCCAAATAGTCATCTTCAGCACGTTCTGTAACAGGAGATAACATGATTGTATTAAAGCCCATATCTTTTATGTATTCTAAATGTTCTTCTATACCAACGAAATCACCACCAAATGGTTGGTCATTATCAGGATCTTCATGAACACCGATATCATTTGATTTATCATTGTTTAAGAACCTGTCGACTGGAATCATATAGATTTTTTCTTCAGCTTGCTCTTCAGCAGACGATGGATTTACCATCGTAAAGAACAAAGCGAAGGCAGTAAACAAGAGTGCAATCATTCTTTTCATATAATATCCTACCTTTTTATCTTATAGTGCTAAGTATACTAAAGTTCACTTCAAATTTTCTTTCTTTCACGAATTGTTCATAAAAATATTTAAAAAAGCTGGAAACCAACCGGTTCCCAGCTTAGTTTTAGAAGCTTAAAATACCTAGTGGTAATGTCGCTCCCATAATAACTGTTGCAATAATGAGAATTAAAGCAACAACCATTGGCCATACTGTCGCACTTTTCTTCAATCTAACAATTGCCATTTCCATAAATCCAATAGATAGAAGTCCTAGGAGTACTTTAATACCGTACTGCATATGACCGTCCATATTAGAGATACCTTCCATGTTGCTAATGTAAACGACTAGACCTGAAATCAGTACGATAACATAAAACAATCTAGCTACCATGTGCAAAATTTTTGCCGGCTTATTGTCTGGTGAATTGTTTGCCTTATACATGAAGAAGACAACAAGGAACAAAACAGCAGATATAACAATGGCCGTTAAGTGTAAATGTAGCATAATTCGCCCACCTCTTATTTAAAATTTACCCATGGCATATTATAACATGAATGATTATTCAATGTGTGTCGTTAATGTTCCAATTCCATCGATAGAAACACGTACTGTATCACCAGATTTAACAAAGCCTTTAGGGTCCATTCCTGCCCCTACACCGGCTGGTGTACCTGTAGCAATAACATCACCAGGTTCTAAAGTAACGTATTTAGATAGTTCACTAATTAGGTCGTCAATTTTTCTAACCATAAGTGCTGTACTACCATCCTGACGAATCTCATCGTTAACTTTCGTTACGATTTGAGCATCCATTGCATTAGGAATTTCATCTTTAGTAACAATGTATGGACCCATCGGTGTTGCTAGACTTTTAGATAAGAAAGCCTACTTGTGAGATTTTTGAAGGTCTCTTGCAGAGATGTCATTAACAATTGTATAACCATAAACGTAGTCATAAGCCATAGAGCGATCAATATTACGTCCTGATTTACCAATCACAACACCAAGTTCACCTTCATAGTCTAACTCTGAAGTAATATCGCTAAATGATGAGATTGTCGCTTCATCACCGACTAGGCTAGAGTTCGCTTTAGTAAATACATATAATTCTACTTCATTATTTAGCTCTTGTGCATGTTCTTTAAAATTACGACCGAAACTAATTGTATTATTTGGTGGCTTAACTGGTGCTAATATATTAATTTCATCAAATGGTGCTTTATATTGATCAGCATTCTCTGATACTTCAGCACTTTCAACTAATTTTCTCACTAATTCTTGGAAATCCAATGTATGGTATTCAGTAATTCCTTCCAATAATGTACGTGGATAATCTTTAACATCACTAAAATCCTCAAATAGTAGCGGAAGAATCCATGCACTATCTTCACGTTTTACTTTAACACCGTAATAATTCTTTTCTTTGTACTCAAAAGTTAAAAATTTCATTGGACAAGCTCCTTTGTTTGGTTTAATTCAGTATAACAAAAAATATTTATTTATTCTTGTGAATCGATATTTTTATCTGAAAATTGCTTCTATTAATTTAAGCTTTCTAATACTTAAAAAGTTTAAGAGCAACAGTAGCAGGCAGTACAAGCCGAGGACAATGAATAACAGTACCTGCACTGATATTTGTCCGTATAGTGCTAAGCCAAATCCAAAGAAGATAAACATCATCAACACATTGAAAAGAATATAGGCACTTAAGGACTGTCGCCCTAAATTGACAAATCCTTTGAAAATAGCCTTTGGTACATGTGAACCGGCATACATTAGTAATAAGAAGTAGCCAAGGGCGAGTACTGGCCCTCCAAACCCTTCACCGAGCGTCTCACCAGTAATATTACCCAGGAGTAAAATCTGAATGAGCTTTGTCAAAATGCCTCCAGTTAACAATACAATTACCATTGCGCCACTGAGGTATGGGCTGTCTTTCATAAAAGTTTCTAGGCTAAGTTGATGTAGTCCAACACCAATTAAAAGCCACGGTAAAATCATGAACAACATTAATATAATAGTGCCTGTTATATCACCTGTTAAATAATCTATGTTTTGATTAATAATAGCCAAGTAGTCACTACTTCTATAGATGCTGATGTACTCATTAACTTGTTGTATACCAGAATAGACGTGTTGAATATTTGAATTGAGTCCTCTAATGATTTCCAAGACGACATTGAGAAGTAAGTGTACAGCGAAAAGTGCAATACCTGCTGCAAATGTTATCACCCATGGCCGTCCGACAAAAATCAATGCAACAAAAGTCATTAATACTAGAAATAGCATATTATCAAATGGAAAAATTAATACAGATGATAGACCAATAATGCCTAAAATGATCGCTAAGTATTTAGCAATTTGCCTTTTTTCTACAGTTTGATATTTACTTAAGATATATCCAACAATAAGCGCGATTAAAGGTATCACTGACCCGCCTGTAAATATGTTAATGATATTGTAGATATTTAAATCTGCTCCGAAAAAGTACTCAAATGGATTGATATCATTTAAAGGCAACATAAAGTACAAGCCGCTATAAAGAAATAGTGAGAAAATCGCTATGCCCGCTGTAAAGTAAATTGTGTTATTTGTATGTTTCAAGTGAAATCGCTCCATAATCAAAAAAGTATAGGACCGCATCTACAGGTTTATTCAAAACAACTTCTGCAGATTTTTTATAGATGTCCATTTGTGTCTTGTACCTATCTCTTAAGTCTTCTGGGCTTAACTGTGTACCATTCACCCTGTCTGTCTTATAGTCAATAATGATGTAATGATCTTCGAATACTAAGAGACAATCAATGATACCTTGAACCAATTGATAATCGTGTTCACCATATATAATGGCTTCTTGATTCATAATAAACGGTAACTCAGTATATATCCCGATTTGCTGATTTAACAAGTTAACCATATAGTCATCGTTAAAAAATCTCACTGCATTTTCTTTAAGCTTACTAATGTGTAAATCACTTAACTGCTCGTAATTCACAACATAATTATCTATTAAAATATCTATAAAGCCCGCTTTTTCCTGTTCATTCATTACACTTAAACTCTGCCATTGATTCATAATTCTCATCATCATCTCATGCATAATTGTACCGAAGATTGGTGCTTCTACAGAAGACGCTAAGAAGTTCGGCACTTTTAAAGAAGATTCATTCCTATGACTAACATCCGTCGCCATATCCGGAATCGTCTCATTTCTTCTCTTTATAGAAGTCACAGATTCCTTTGCTGCAATTTCAGTGTCTTGTTGATTTGGATAAGTGTAAAACAAGCGATCAGCGACTTCAGGGTTAATATCAGGAACGAGCACCTTTATATCATCTAAATCCGCGGACTGATGTGGGTGTTGGCTCGCTTCAGATTGCTCGCTTACTTCCTTGATTTCAATTGCATCATGTTGACTTTCAAGTAAAATCGGGGCAATGAAGTCCTGAGTAGACTTAAGATTTGAGCGAACTTCAACTGAAGGTTTTTTAAGCTGGTCAAAATTATATAGGAAATTGATGTCATCCTTATACACTAGCGGAAGGTAGAGTTTCTCCTCAGCACGTGTTAAAGCTACATATATTAAGCGAAGCTCTTCACTAAGTTGCTCTAATTTTAAATACTCATTCGCGACAAAAGCATGAATGCTATCACTTGTTAAGTTCAGTTCAGGTTTAAATTGATTAAAGACCACACCGAGCTTTGCATGCACTAGAACTTTAGAAACTGTGTCCATTGTGTATTGCTGTTTTAAATCAGCATATATAACATGTTTAAACTCTAATCCTTTAGAACTATGGACTGTCATGACTCTAACAGAATCATCTACACTTTCACTTAGCGATTCTTCACCAAAATCCTTATTTTCCTTGATTAAATAATCAATGTAAGAAATAAATTGATAGAGGTTTGAATTGTTCATTGCTTCAAATTCCAAAGCTTTTTCGATTAAACCATTTAGATTCGCCTGTCTTGTTTTCCCTCCAGGAAGACCACTGAAAAACTCAACAATATTTAACTCAAAATATATTTCGTCTATGAGTTCCGAAACACTTAGAAACTTAGAATGTGCTTTTAATTCGTCATAAGTACTTAAGAAATCTTCAATTCTTCGAACGATTGCTTCATCTTCATTAAATTCTAAAAGGGCTTCGTATAAATACTTTTCATCAGAATTTGCGCGTATTCTTGCCAGAGCTTCTTCATTAAAACCAAACATTGGTAATCTTAAAACACCCATTAGATGATCGTCTTGTAAGGGATTATCTAAGAGTGACAAGATACTTCTCATTGTCATGATTTCAAACGTTTCAAAATAACCTTTATTCACATCAACACTAATTGGTATTTCTGCCTTTTGAAATTCGTAGCGGATTTTATCTGGTGAAAAACGGTTGCGATTTAATATGACGATATCACCATAAGGCACCCCGTCATTGTATAGTCGGTTGACCAAACCCACTAATTCTTTAATCTCTATTTCATCCGCTTCATCTGCTGTGGTTTCCTTCGGCGTGATGATGGGTAGGACTTCAACCTTAGATTCATCCCCGACTTCATCAGTTCCCTTGATCAGTTTCTCTTCATCGGTATAATCAATTTCTCCGATTGTCTCATCCATAATATTTTCAAATATGAGATTAGTCACATCGAGTACTTCTTGATGGGACCTGAAATTTCGATTTAATTGGATGAGTTGACCAGCCTCGCCTTTTTTAAAACGATGGCTTTTATCTATGAATAAATCAGGAGCAGCTTGCCTAAAACGATAAATAGATTGTTTAACATCCCCAACCATAAAGAGGTTCCCATTCGCTTCATCTCCAGATTTTAAGAGTTGAATAATTGCTTCTTGCACGCGGTTGATGTCCTGGTACTCATCAATCATTACTTCTTTAAACTTATCTCTATACTCCTGTTGCACTTCACCATCATTTGCAAGGAGGATATCTAAAGCAAAATGTTCATAATCATTAAAGTCCATTTCACTTGCCTGTTGTTTTCTTCTTTTATAGTTATCAATAACGGACTCTGTTATTTTAAGAAGCTGATTATTCATGCCATTTAAAGGTGATAATTCTTCCCTTACATCACTTAAGCTGTAGGCTTTTAGGTTATATAGTTCTTGGTAGGCATCATTAACCGGTTTATTATGTTTTTCTATAAAATCATTATTTTGTGCATTAGCCGCTTTGATAAATGCATTCCTACCATTGGATAGCTTTACTTCTGCTAAGCAAAATTGTCCGTTGTCATGAAATAAAGCTAGCGCATTGACAACATTCTTTTGCATGATGTCTAAATTATCATAAGCATCTTTAATCGCTTTTTCCTTTAATTCTTCAGGTCGCTCAATATGGTCATACTCGACTTTCAACAGACTTAAATCTTCATCCAATTTCTTTAATTTTCTATAATTAATTGCTTTATACGCATCGAGTATTTCATTTAGACGGTCATCGTTTATATATTGATCCTTTAGACTGTCGAGAAATACTTTAGGGTCTTCAGTCGCTATCGCGGTATTATATAGCCGTATAATCAATTTGTGAAGCTCAGTATTATCTTTTAGACTCGACACAAATTGATCCAGATGTAAAAAGTCCTGATCCTTATCTGTATAAAATTGCTCAAGTACTTCACTGATTACACTGTCTAGCTTTATTTCTGCTTCTACTTGACCAAGTGTACGCATATCAGGTGGTAATCCAATAGCATTATAGTGCGTTTGAATCAGATGCAAACAAAAACTGTGTAAGGTTGATATATGCGCGTCATTTAATTTAATGATTTCTTCATTAATTCTTTTATCCTTCGTCTCATTATAGATTGCTCTCAAGGCGCGCTCGATTTTGTCTTTCATGTCTTTTGCACTCTTATTGGTAAAAGTGGATACAAAAACCTCATCAATAGAGTAATTTCCACTGATAATATTTCTTTTAATACGTTCTACAAGCACTGCAGTTTTACCACTACCTGCTGCAGCGGATACTAATATATCTGAGCCTGTGGCCTCAATGGCAGCAAGTTGTGCGTCAGTAAAATTAACCATTGTTTACCTCGCTTTCAAACGCTTCAATATCTTCATCTGTAATTTTATTTTTCCTGTAATCATGTTCATTGATTAATTTATCGATGTGACAAGCCGCTTTAAAATCACAAAAAGCACAAGGTAACCTATTGTTATGTTCAAGAGGATTCGCAAGTGTTCGCCCACTATATATTTCATCAGTTGCCGTTTTAAATTGCTCCATTACAAAGTCAGAGTAATGTGCAAACATCTCTGATGACATTGTTCTTTTCGCTGAATTTTTGTCTAAACTACCATCTTTCTTTAATTTTAATGGTAGATACTCACTGAGTTTTTCTTCTTCTATCATATGATCCATACCAGTATTACTGCTAAGATCATTACCATCGATAACAAATAAACCATCTGGTCTAAGTTTATTCTGTTTTAGTTTCAATGCCTCTTCTTCATCGTCCACTCTCACCTTAGGTTCATTCACATGGTAGAACATCATTGCATTAGGTACGATGTCTCCACCGAGTTTAGTTTTTGCACGATTCATAAGGACATACATATAAGTAATAATTTGTAGCTCGACACCATTTAACACATCTTCTTTTTTCAACTTCCGATCACTAGACTTATAGTCAATGATATTGACATAGACATTTGAAGCATTATTGTAGGTATCAACTCGGTCGATTTTACCTCTCAAGTATATTTTTTTACCGTTTTCGCTTTCTAAGACTAATTCCCCGAGATCATCTGATTTTTTTCCAAATGTTGCTTCGATTAAGCTGATTTGATAATCGCCTAGATACTCTAAATCCTTCATAAACATCAAGGTGGTCGTAATGGCAGAGATAGCTTTTTCTTTTAACGATAAGAAATATTCTGAGCGTTCAAAAATACCGTAGGAAATGGTTCGTAAAACATTATCAACCGAATTGACTACTGCTTTCTTAATCACTTCATCGTCATGTTTTAAAGTCATATCTAAACGCTTTGTAATTTGCTCTAATGCATTGTGGTAAAGGTTCCCTATTTCTAGTGGTCTAACAGTATAATTTTGTCTCACATTCAGCTTCATTCCGTAATTAGAGAAATGCTGGAAATGACACGAGAAATAGGACTGGAATCTAGATACACTTGCTCTCATCTCATCACCATATAATTTAATGGCCGTTTCTTCTCTAATATCTTCAGCTCTATTTAAATAAGTTAAGTTTCGGTTAAGACGGTTTAATACCGTATGATTTGTTTTATTTTTCAGCAAATGATAGACACCTATGAAGTTATTGTACTGTGGTAATCGAACTAATCTTGTAAATTCTTCTAAATCATAAGTCATCAAGGTTCTCAATTTATGGTGTTCGAGCGCCTCCATGCTTCTTACACTCGAAATTAAGCCTAGTGTATTATGAAGTTCATAGTGGGCAGTCTTTCTATAGCTATAATTTAATACCAGACTTTCATCCATTGGTAAAAATGCTTCGACAAATGGACTTAATTTAGTCACTTCTTTATTTTGTAAAGTCGTCGACCAACTAATAAAGAGATGGTTTGTCGGTTGACTTATTCCCATGTAAAAGACAAATTTCTCATCACGGCTAAGCGTACGTGCACTCGGAGAAAGTATAATACCTCTGTCTTCCAGCACTTCTTTTTCATCATCTGTAACGATGGCTGTATTTCTAGACTCTTGTGGCATAACGTTGTAATTCATACCCACTATAAAAACATATTTTTTATTTTCAACTTTAGCAAGATCTAGAAGCCCGATAATCACCTGATCTACAGCAGCTGGTCGTGTATTGAAAATCGCTCGTTTTAATCCTTCTGTAAAAGTATCGTAAAAAAGGCTAAATTCAATTTTTTCATCTTTAAAAACGGTGTAACTATCATCCAATAATCGAATAAATAAATTATAGGCTTGCTCTGTTTCATTAGCGAGTCGAATATTGGTATCCGTTAATTCTTTTATTTCATTTGCAACTTTCTCTTCAATGCCTTCATCTACAATATACTGGTAAATCGTTTCTACAAAATCCTGTGCAGTCTCACCTTGATCAAGTTGATTGAACAACCGTTGTAACTGGTGAAGTTTACTATTCTTATATTGAATCATCTCACTCAAAGCTTCTGTATTATCTATAGTCTCTATGTCACCTTCAATACCCAGTTTATATTCAATCGTAAAACGCTTATCGTCAAAGAGCTCACCGCCAGTAAGTCCACGTTCTATAATGATATTTTCAAGGTGCATGACAAGCATTTCATCATGTTTCGTTCTATTTAAATAGCCCGTCTTTAAGACATTGATAAAGGCAGACCTTTGAAATCTACTCTGATAGCAATCTAATAAGGCAATGACCAATTCTGTAAAAGGATTGCAATGCATAAAATGATCCATATCCATGTGATAGGCAATATTAAACTGTTTAAAAATAGACTTGAAAATATTTTCATAAGATTGATCACGGTACAGAATACCGATATCAGCATATCTCGCTTCATTGTTTCTAACTAGGGTTTCTATATTTCTTGCGACTTCTCTTATTTCCTCTTCTGGTGAAGGTGACTCAGTAATCGTAATACCATCATAATTTGTCATCGGTTGACCCGTTGTTATAAATAATTCTAATTGACTTAATCCAGAATTTTTTGCACGCAAAAACTCCTGATTAAAATGTCTGAAGTTCAAGTAATTTTCCCCAAACAATTCCTGCAATCGACTGATTACCGCTTCAGTTTTTCTAAACAAATCGATATCTACTAAACCTTGATATCCATCAGACTTTCTGTGAGTTAATAATAGATTGATTTCCCCAACCTCTTGTTCAAGCGCATAAATAAGGGCAAACTCACTTTCTGTAAAGTTATGAAAACCGTCAATATAAATTACAGCATCCTTAAGTGTTCTTAAACTATTCGCTTCTTTTATACTCTCAATAAAATGCGGAATCATATTTAAGTCTTCAACTTTATATGATTCAATTTCCTCTTGCCAACGCTGATAAATAATTGCTAAGTCCTCATACTTTTCTGTCGTTCTGCCTTTTGAAAATTTTAAGTCTAAGAGATGTTTTGGTTCTATGTTATAGGCCTTAAATTCAGTAATTTGATCTAACACTTTCTCAGAAAATTTTATGTAGCCTTGTGAAGTATGATAGTACTTTAGCTTATCCTTTATATCATTCATCAGCTTATGAATCAGCATAATGTGTCCTGCTTCAGACAAGACGTTTTTTGTAGGTTGGCCAAGCTCATTATATACGTGCCACATCAATCTTGAAAAACTGTAGACACCTGTACGCATACTTCCGCCAGCCATACCATCTTCTTGTCTGGCAATCAATTGTTCATATGTCAGTGTATTTTGAGTTGGGGTAATAATATAAATTGAAGATCCTAGTGGATCATCTTTTGTTTTCTTATAAATCTCTTCAAACATAGTATTCGTTTTACCTGTACCACTTGTACCTGTCCATATTGTTATCGTCATAGAACCATACCTCACTTTAAATAAAGGAGATATTAGTTAAACTAATATCTCCTTTTCTTAGATTCGACTTAAAAATCAATTGCTATTTCATTAAATGGCCAAAATCTTAATTGAACTTCGCCGATGATATCTTCTTCAGTAATCAGTCCAAAATCTCTAGAATCACGGCTAATCGGTCGATTATCACCGAGCACTAAATACTGCCCTTCTGGTATCGTTTCTTCTTCTACTCCAAGTGACTCAAGCGTAAAATTATCCATATATGTCTCGCCTTGATGGACAACATAGTCTTCCTCAATAGGTTCACCATTGACGTAGACTACTCTATCTCTCATTTCTACATTATCACCGGGTACACCAATAATACGTTTAACGTAGGCTGCATCATTATGAGAATCGAAGACTACAATGTCGTCTCTTTCTACATCAGCAATATCATATATAAACTTATTTACAATTACCCTGTCTCCTTCTTCAAAAGTAGGATCCATACTTAAGCCATCTACTGAGTAAGTAGTGAATAAGAACATTCGTATTACAACAACCACGACAAGGGCGATAGCTATAGCAATTAACCATTCACGTATTTCTTTTAACACTGATGCCACCTCTTATTTTTCCTTCTTCTCTTTATTAATTTTTTTCTCTAGATACTTTTGATACCATTTTGATAGTACATAGAGCACTACTAAAAAGGCTAATGAAATTATAAGTTTCACTGGCGAATCAAAGAACGAGGTTACATCGTAACCGACCAATGTCATCGATAAAATCATTATAAATTTTGCTGCTAATAATATATATAAGTATACATCTCTTCTAATGTTAGATAAAGCAGTGATTACGTTGATAATAGACGAAGGTGTGAACGGTAAACACAGCAATATAAATAAGAAGCTAAAGCCTCTATCATCCACAAACTTAAGCATCTTATTCAAACGATCATGCTTTTCAATATAGTTTTGAGCAGGTTCCCGAAAGATGTGTCTAACGATTAAAAAGACCAGATAGGAACCAGCAACGGATGCAGTATAGCTGACTAAAAAACCGACTACAACACCATATGAATTTATAGTTAAAATGACGATAACAACTAACGGTAAAAATGGTAAAAATGCCTCAAGCATGACAAGAAGAAAACCAAAAAGAATACCAAGCTGTTCAAATTGATCAAATAGTCTTTCAATACCTTGCTCTGTCGTTAAAAGTTCTATAATATCGTTCACGTTCAAATCTCCATTTTAAAGACTAAGAGACTATATATAATATATAGTCTCTTAGTCTTGGTATTAAATTATTTTGCTTTATTATAGCATTTATATCCAAATTATTTCTCTAATTTACACTTGAAATATACTTTTCAGGAATTAAATTCTTAATCTCTTCTGTCTTTCCATTATGCAGAAGTTCTACAATTTTTGAACCGACAATGACACCATCACAGTACCCGCCTAAGGCCTTTGCATTCTCTTTATTAGATATGCCAAATCCAGAACAAACAGGAATTGTGGCATATTTCTTAATTCTTTCAAGATAATCATATACTTCCTGACTATAGCCCACTCTTTTTCCAGTTATACCATTGACAGCTACTGCGTATATAAAACCTTCTGCCTCTGAAACTATCTTTTTCAATCGCTCATCCGACGTAGTCAAGGTTACTAACCTGATGATGGCTAAGTCGGAGTCAACAAGTGCAGATTTAAGTTCAGCTTCTTCATCTAACGGTAAGTCAGGAACAATCAATCCACTTACACCTGCTGCAACTGCAACTTCTTTAAAAGCTTCAAGGCCATATTTAAAGATTGGGTTGTAATAAGTCATCAGTACATATGGTATATGGATTTCATCCTTGATTTCACTTAATTTGTTTAAAATATCGTTTAAACTAATATTTTTTTCTAATGCACGCAGTCCTGCATCTTGAATGACCGGGCCATCTGCCGCTGGGTCAGAAAAAGGCACACCAATCTCAATTAGATCCACACCAGAATCTTCGAGGATTTGAATTTGATTTAATAGTTGATCTAAGCTACCATCTCCAGCCATTAAATAAGCAATAAAAGCTTTATTCCCATCCATATCAAGCTGTTTAAAAGTATCTCTTATTTGATACTTAGTCATTTTTATTCATCCCTTCTAAGGCGTCTTTAACGAGTTGTACATCCTTATCCCCTCGACCTGATAAGTTAACAACAATAATTTCATCTTTTGCTAAAGTTGGGGCAACTCTAATTACATATGCTAAAGCATGGGAACTTTCTAGAGCAGGAATAATACCTTCAGTTCTAGATAATTCTTGAAAGGCAGCTAGGGCTTCTTTATCGTTTGCATATTCGTATTTAGCTCGACCTATCTCATGCAGATAGCTGTGTTCAGGACCGATTCCTGGGTAGTCTAGGCCTGCAGAAATGGAATGTGTGCCTAGGAGTTGGCCGTTGTCATCTTGTAACATATGCATTTTTGCACCGTGTGCAATGCCGACTGAGCCCTTGTTAATTGCAGCCGCAGTTTCATCTGTATCAATCCCTTTACCCGCAGCTTCTACACCGATAATTTCAACTACCTCATCTTCGATAAAGTTCGTAAACATGCCAATTGCGTTACTGCCTCCACCTATACAGGCAATGACTTTGTTTGGCAAGCGACCTTCTTTTTCTAAGATTTGTTCTCTTGTTTCTTTAGAAATAATACTTTGGAAGTCACGGACAATTTCTGGGAATGGGTGTGGACCTAAGGCTGATCCAATGACGTAATGCGTATCTTCCATATGTTGTACCCAGTAACGCATAGCTTCATTGACAGCATCCTTTAAGGTCTTCGTCCCTTGTTCTACCTTGATGACTTCTGCACCAAGAAGCTCCATTCTAAATACATTCAATTCTTGTCTCGCTGCGTCTTTGGCACCCATAAACACCTTACATTCTAAGCCTAATAGTGCTGCAATTGTTGCAGTGGCAACGCCGTGTTGACCCGCACCAGTTTCTGCAATGACTTTTGTTTTCCCCATGTATTTAGTCAAAAGACCTTGTCCGATTGCATTGTTAATCTTATGTGCACCAGTATGATTTAAGTCTTCCCTTTTTAAATATATTTTTGCGCCACCTAGTTTTTCAGTTAAGCGCTCAGCATAGTATAGTGGGTTTTCTCGTCCTACATATTCCTTCATTAAATAGTCAAATTCCTTTTGGAAGTCTGGATCTTGTTTGGCCTTTTCATAAGCAGCTTCCAATTCTTCTAGTGTTGCAACAAGTGACTCTGCGACGTAGGCGCCACCGAACTGACCAAACTTACCCTTGATTTCTTTTATAGCTTCATTCATTTTCTACACCTCTTATATTATTTATAAATTCTTTTACTTTTCTTAAATCTTTCTCACCATTTGTTTCGACACCACTTGAAACATCTACCAATGTGGGTCTTGCTGCTTTAATTGCCGCTTTGATATTGCCTGGATTTAAGCCACCTGCGAGTGCAAACCTGTCTTTGTCTATTTCAGCTTGAGGTAAGCTTGACCAATCAAAGGCAACCCCACTTCCACCGTAGTGAGTCTTACGTGGACTATCGATTAAAATATAATCAGCTGGATAAGAAAATTTTTCTTTATAAGTGATTACGGAATCAGATGGAAAAGCTTTGATTGCTCTCTCTTTGTATTTTTGTACCAAATCAACTGATTCATCACCATGAAATTGTATATAATCCAATCCACTTGCTAAAGCTAGCTCAAGCTCTTCTTCAGTCGGATTCACAAATACACCCACTGTTTTAGTTGAATAACTTTTTAAAGCTGATGTGATCGATTTGGCTGTTTCAATATTAATTTGTCGTTTACTCGGGGCAAATACCATACCTATAAAATCTGCTCCAGCCTCAGTTATCGCTAGAGCCTCTTCTGTATTTTTAATGCCACATATTTTAACTTTCACGTAGTTTGCCTCCTTTTAGTTCTTCGACTTTGTCCACAATATTATCTGCTTTCATTAGAGATTCCCCGACTAAAATACCTCTTGCACCGGCCACTAACATTGCACTTGAATCTTTTCCGTTTTGTATACCACTCTCAGCAATAAAATGAATATCCTTACGTCCACTTTTAGCAATCAAATTTTTAGAATTGTTGATATCTACTTTAAAAGTCTTTAAATCCCTGTTGTTTATACCAATAATTTCTGGAGAAATTTTAAGAGCACGTTTAAGCTCTGTTTCATCATGTACTTCAACAATGACACTGAGATCTAAGGATTTTGCATAATCATAGAGTCCCTGTAATCTTGCATCATCGAGAATTGTGACAATGAGGAGAATTATATCAGCACCATTGTTATAAGCAGTTGCAATTTGACGCTTATCGATGACAAAGTCCTTATTAAGAATTGGCTTTTGAATCACTTTTGAAATTTCATACATATCATTGTATGTGCCTTTAAAGTATTCTCTTTCCGTTAAGACACTGATAGCATCAGCCCCACCTTCAACATAACTTTGTGCTTGTTCTATGGGATTCATTGTTGAATTGATTTCACCTTTTGAGGGTGAAGCACGTTTAACTTCTGCTATTAGAGCGATGTCATCTTGAGTTTTAAGTACGTTCACAAAGTCGACTGGTTTTTCTCTTTTAATTACTTCTACATGTTCTGGGAAATTTTTTAATGCCTTCTTTTTCACTTCGACTAATGTATCTAGGATTGTCATTACGCTAACACCTCATGATTTTTTCTAACTGCTTCGAGCGTTTGATATGCTTTACCACTTTTTATAATTTCATTTGCTAACTCAATGCCTTCGTCGATCGACTCAACTTTTTCTGCTACATAGAGTGCAATGCCTGCATTTAAGGTAATGGTTTCTGTCTGAGCTTTTGTACCTTTATTGTTTAGGATATTGATTAGAATCTCTTTATTCTCCTCACCATCGCCACCTTTGATATCATCTTTAGAACATAGTGTTAGTCCATATTCTGTTGGGTCGAGCTCCATTTCTTTAAACTCGCCATCTTTTAAGAAAACGAGATGATTCTTCCCAAGTAAGGTTGCTTCATCCATATTCCCTGCACCGTTAATCACAACTGCATTTTTTCTACCGAGTCGATTGAGTACTTTAGCAATTGTCATCAATTTACTCTGGTCAAATACACCTAAAAATTGATAGCTAAGATTAATGGGGCTAATACATGGACCAATGAAATTAAATACTGTTGGTGTCTTAATCATTGATCTTACTTTCATAATCTGTTTCATTTTGGGATGTACATGTGGTGCACTTAGGAATGAGATTCCAACATTATTTAATTCACTCGCCACTCTTTCGCTGTCGAAATTCAAATCAACGCCAAGTTGTCTAAGTACATCCGAGCTACCTGTTTTACTTGTTATGCTCTTGTTGCCATGTTTGGCAATAGTGACTCCGGCGCTCGCCAATACAAAGGCTGATGTGGTTGAAATATTAAAGCTCTCCGAGCGATCTCCACCAGTACCACAATTGTCCATTGCCTGTCCGTTAAAGTCCGGAATATCTTTTGCATGACTTATCAATACCTCTGCAATTGCTGTGATTTCATCTTCCGTTTCACCTTTCTCACTTAAGGCTACAATGAATTGTCTTAGTGCTTCATCCGAAACTTTTCCATCGAGTATTTCTGTGAATAATTCGTACATTTCGTCGTATGTTAAATCTAATTTTGCAGATACTTTGTTTATTGCTGTAGTTATCATTGTCATTTTTACTTCCTCCTTAAATTAAAAAAGTCCCCCATGACAAAGTCATGGAGGACGATTAACACCGTGGTACCACCTCAATTGAAGCTACGCTTCACTCTAATGGATAACGGCATGACCCGAACAGTATTGTTTAGATTCCACTTCGTCAGTAAATCATGTTACCGGTTTCCACCATCCCGGTTCGCTGTTAACAACAAATTACTGCTACTATATCTAACTGCTAATATTTAATTAACACAAAAAAGCTCTCCGCACTTAATATATATAATATTAAGGACGGAAAGCCGCGGTGCCACCTATATTGACCGATAGAATCGATCCACTCGTTTAGTTATAAAATTTAATAAAGTTTGTTATTATTCCAGAAGTCCATTCGCATAAGCGATTTACCGGTTCTCACCACCACCAGCTCTCTTAAAAATCGGTATATGTTACTAATCTTCTGTTAATTTGATTATCATACTATCAACTAATTTTTGATTTGGCAAGTATTAAAATTAATGTTTTTTTTAATAGATATAAAAATAGTCCGTAAACTATACTTACATCAACAAAGTTAGCTACGGACTTTAATAATTATTAATTTATTAATTACGCCCAACCACGGTAGCGTGATGCTTCTGCTGTACGTTTTAATCCAACGATATAAGCTGCTAGTCTCATGTCGATTTGGCGATTTTCATGGAGTTCATAAATTTCGTTAAAAGCTGAAACTAATTTTTCTTCCATTTTTTCGTTTACTTCTTCTTCAGTCCAGTAATAACCTTGGTTATTTTGAACCCATTCGAAATAAGATACAGTAACGCCACCTGCAGACGCAAGTACGTCCGGTACTATAAGTACGCCTCTATCAGTTAGAATGCGCGTCGCTTCTGTCGTTGTCGGTCCGTTTGCAGCTTCACATAAAATTTTAGCTTTAATCTTATCTGCATTAGCTTCTGTAATTTGATTCTCTATTGCTGCTGGAATAATAACATCACAGTCTAATTCGAATAGTTCAGAGTTTGATAGGACATCATCAAATAAGTTCGTCACCATACCAAAACTATCACGACGTTCTAAAAGATAGTCAATGTCTAAACCATCTGGGTCATGTAAGGCACCGTGTGCATCGGAAATTCCTACGATTTTCGCGCCTCTATCGAAGAGGAATTTAGATAAGAAACTCCCAGCGTTACCAAAGCCTTGAATGACAATGCGAATATCATCAATCTTCATATCACGTTTTTTCAGCGCTTCTTCAAGACACACAACAACACCTAGGGCTGTTGCTCTGTCACGTCCTTCTGATCCGCCTAAGACAAGTGGTTTACCTGTAATAAATCCAGGTGAATTAAACTGGTCAATCGCACTGTACTCGTCCATCATCCATGCCATGATTTGAGAGTTTGTAAATACGTCTGGCGCTGGAATATCTTTTGTCGGTCCAACAATTTGAGAAATCGCACGAACATATCCACGTGACAATCTTTCAACTTCATCCATACTCATCTCACGCGGATCACAGATGATACCGCCTTTACCTCCACCATAAGGTAGGTTAACAATACCTGCTTTTAAAGTCATCCACATTGATAATGCAGTTACTTCGTCTTCAGACACACCAGGGTGGAAACGGACCCCACCTTTTGTTGGTCCTACAGCATCGTTATGCTGTGCACGAAAACCAGTAAATACTTTAACTGAGCCATCGTCCATCTTAACAGGGATACGAACTTTTAATGAACGCATTGGCTCCTTGATTAATTGGTACATATCATCGTTATAACCAAGTTTATCTAACGCTTCTTTAATGACACTCTGTGTTGATTCAACTAAACTGATTTCTTCTGACATTTTATCCGCCTCTTTTTGTAACTGTTTTCATACAATTGTATTGTATCATAAAGAAATATTTTAGAAAGCATCTTCCGAGAAAACTTTTTTCACTTTTTCCACTGCCCAGTCTAAATCCTCTTTTGATACGACTAAAGGTGGCGCGAATCTAACGACAGTACCATGTGTTTCCTTACAAAGGACACCTTCATCTTTTAACAATTCACAAAAACGACGCGCTGACTTATTTAATTCTAAGCCTATAAATAGACCCTTACCTCTTAGGTCCACTATGGCTTCATGATCGATTTCCTTTAACTTGTTAAGCAGGTACTCACCGAGTTCCTGTGAACGCTCTGGCAATTTCTCATCAATTAAAACATTCAAGGCCGCTTGAGACACTCGTGCTGCCAGAGGGTTTCCTCCGAATGTAGAACCGTGTGACCCTTCATCAAGCACACCGAGGACTTCATCGTCACCGAGAACAACTGATACTGGTAAAACGCCACCGCCTAAAGCTTTTCCTAGAATATACATATCAGGTACAACTTCATCCCAGTCAGTCGCAAACATTTTACCTGCACGGCCAAGACCCGCTTGAATTTCATCGGATATGAATAAGACATTATTTCTATCACATATTTCTCTAACTTTCTTCAAGTAACCTGCAGGTGGAATATTAACGCCTGTCTCACCTTGGATTGGCTCGAGTATTACTGCTGCTGTATTATCAGTAATCGCATCTTCTAGTGCCTCTGGGTCACCATAATTAACGAGTACAAAACCTTCACCCTCAGGGCCGAAATCCTTTCGGTAAGCTGCTTCAGAAGACATGGACATTGGAATAAGCGTACGTCCGTGGAAGTTACTCTTCATCGCTATAACTTCTGCTTGATTTGATGCAACCCCTTTGACTTGATAAGCCCAACGTCTTGCCACTTTGATTGCAGATTCAACAGCCTCAGCCCCTGTATTCATCGGTAACACTCTGTTTTTACCTGATAATTGGCTAAGTTGCTCATACCATTCTCCCAAGCAATCTACATGGAAAGAACGTGAAGTTAAAGTCACCTTATCTGCTTGATCCTTAAGTGCTTGAATAATCTTAGGGTGACGATGCCCTTGGTTTACTGCAGAATAAGCGCTTAGCATATCTAAATACTTATTACCTTCAGGGTCTTTTACCCATGAACCTTCTGCCTCTGAAATTACTATCGGTAGTGGTTTATAAATATCTGTATCGTGTTTTTCTGTCGCCTTAATAATATCTTGTGTTTTTGTCATATTAATCCTCCTTAAATGTTTAAAATCTCTCATAATATACAGAATTTTTACATCTCTTATTTACATAATGAATGCGATTAACATATTTAGCAAGTTTTTTATTTACTCAGTTAAGTGCTTATAAAACAACGTTTGAAAACGTATACATTCCAACGATATTTTATACTTTACCAAACCATGTTAATAAACGAATTTATAAACAAACTGTGCATAAATATTCTAAAAATAAAAAGGACCTGCATAGCAGATCCTTAATATTACTTATTCGTTCATGCGGGCTAATGCATCGTTAATCCAACCTGGCATTCTCTCTTCAATAGATTGAAAGCCGTACGCTTCGGTATCTTTAATCTTCTCCAATACTGAACGCTTATCTCTTTTTTTCTCTTCGTTCTTAAAGTATTCATTTTCTTTCAACGATAAACTAATTTTTCCATTGTTATCGATGCTAACAATTTTCGCTTTAACAATCTGTCCTTTAGACAGGTATTGATTCACATCGTGAACATAATCGTTCATCACTTCAGAAATATGGATCAGACCATCGCGATTATCAGGAGTTTTGACAAAAGCACCGTACGACTGAATACCAGTAACTTTGACTTTTACGAACTGGCCAACTCGGTATTTTTTTGCCATGATATCCCTGCTTTTTCTGTATTAATCATAATCATCTTAACACAAGTATTTAAAACAACCAAAAAAACCGTGTAGAAATCTTAAATTTAAGATTTTTACACGGAACGCGCCACTTCCGAGTCTAATATCGCTCGAAGTCATATCATATGTAAGTCACTTCAATATTTTTAAGGCCGGAACTAGTTCTTGTTGTTTCTCTCCTGCTCTTCGTGTTCTAGTCTTTCAAGAACTTTTTCTTCAAACTCTTTCATTTTTTTCTCTTCATTACGAGAATATTTTTTGACGAGTTTATAGACGATAAAAGCCAAGAGCATAAATATTAAGAGCATTATTAGTGCAGGAATATATTCTGTTTTATCTTCAGGAAAATATAAGAATGGCATCATCTTTAAATCACTCACCTTCACATTGCTTAGTATATCAGAGTGATTTATTAAATAAAGACAATAATAATGACTAATTTGTGATAGTTTTTTCTACATTTTATTAACGCGCTAAATTAAAAAAGAAGACCTTAGTACGCCTTCATTATTGAAGAGCTATACTAAGATCTAAACTTTAAATACTTATATATTTTAAAAATCTACCTTACTCTGTGATTTCAATCGTTTCAATAACGACATCTTCTACAGGCTTATCTTGTCTTCCTGTTTCAACAGCTGCAATTTTTTCAATTACATCCATACCTTCAATAGCATGTCCAAAAACAGTGTGACGGTGGTCTAACCAAGGCGTCCCACCATTTAAACGGTAGCTTTCTATAATTTCAGCAGGATAACCTGCGCCTTCTAATTGAGATAGCATGTCTGATGGCACATCTTTTAATTGAACAATGAAGAACTGAGACCCATTTGTGTTCGGTCCAGCATTCGCCATAGATAATGCGCCGTATAAGTTGAATGCTTCCATTGAAAACTCATCTTCAAATGGTTGACCCCAAATACTTTCTCCACCCATGCCTGTACCAGTAGGGTCGCCACCTTGAATCATAAAGTCTTTGATTACTCTGTGGAATATTAATCCATCATAATAATTGTTTTTTGCATGAGTTACAAAGTTTTCTACTGTTTTAGGAGCGACATCGTTAAATAATTTTACAGTGATGTCACCCATATTTGTTTTGATAACAGCTTTTGTTTCACCTTCTAAAATTTCACTCGTTAACTGTGTGTACGCCATAAAAAGGCCTCCCAATAAAGTTTTATAAATTTCAATTACAGTGTATTAAAAATGAAATTATTTCACTTTCGTTTTTAAGCGTTTTTCTAATTCCACCCATATATACAGTATAAAGTACTTATTCATAATTTCAAACGGTATGCGTTTATTTTATATAATTATTATTGTATACTAAGTTAATATAATATCGTTTGAGGAGGATACACTTTGACATTTATACACATAGCTATATTTTTGCCTGTCATAGCAGCAATTGCGATTGCTATTATCTACAGGTATGTTAAAGATGTACATCTCGGCTGGTTTGTTCTACCTGTTCCTGCTGTGATTGCTGCATATTTATTTTCACTTATACCCACAGTGTCAACTGATGGACCAATTCATCAAAATTTAAACTTGATGCCAAGAATCGGTATGAATTTTGATGTATACATAGATGGACTTGGACTATTGTTCGCCATTTTAATTTCTGGTATAGGTGCACTAGTGGTTTTATATTCAATTGGTTATTTGTCAAAAGAAGAGAAGCTTGGCAATTTTTACGTCTACCTTCTTATTTTTATGACTGCCATGCTAGGAATTGTCTTAAATGACAATGTCTTAATGCTTTACTTCTTTTGGGAGCTAACGTCAATTTCCAGTTTCCTATTAATTGCATTCTGGTACACGAGAGATAAGTCAATATACGGGGCACAGAAGTCCATGTTGATTACTTTCTTTGGTGGATTTATGATGCTTGGTGGTTTTATTGTTCTGTATATTATTACAGGCACCTTCAGCATTAGAGAAATGATTGGCAATGTCGATCTAATAATCGATAGTAATCTCGCACCCTTTGCAGTTGTTTTAATCTTACTTGGTGCCTTTACTAAATCAGCTCAATTTCCATTTTATATCTGGTTACCAGATGCCATGGAAGCACCGACTCCAGTCAGTGCCTACCTCCACTCAGCAACCATGGTTAAAGCAGGTCTTTACCTTGTTGCTAGGTTTACACCAGTGTTTGCCTTTAGTGAGCTTTGGGTGTGGATCATATTACTCGGCGGACTGATTACACTGGTTTGGGCGTCGTTCAACGCTATCAAGCAAGATGATCTTAAAGGTGTGCTTGCCTTTTCTACAGTCTCTCAGCTCGGGCTTATAATGAGTTTACTCGGTGTGGGTGCACTTGCAGTAGCGACCGGTGCAAATGAGGAAATATTTACAGTCGCTGTCGTTGCAGCTGTTTTCCACATTATTAACCACGCAACTTTCAAAGGTTCTCTGTTTATGGTAGCGGGTATTCTCGACCATGAAACAGGTACACGTAGCATTAGAAAACTTGGTGGTCTATTAACACTCATGCCAATATCATTTACGATGACCTTGGTTACAGCACTTTCAATGGCTGGTATTCCACCATTTAACGGATTTTTATCGAAAGAGTTATTCCTAGAAGCGATGTTTGAGATTAGTCATGCAAACTTTAGCGCCTTAGCTGATTGGAGTGTACTATTCCCAATCCTAGGAATTGTAGGTAGTATCTTTACATTCGTTTATTCACTTAAACTCATTCATGGTGTCTTCTTTGGAGATAGAAGTTATGAC
The DNA here is from genome assembly GCF_016313225.1 of Jeotgalicoccus sp. ATCC 8456. Taxonomy (NCBI): domain Bacteria; kingdom Bacillati; phylum Bacillota; class Bacilli; order Caryophanales; family Staphylococcaceae; genus Jeotgalicoccus; species Jeotgalicoccus sp. ATCC 8456. The sequence goes on from NZ_CP066224.1 coordinate 958,133, forward strand.
ACTCCAAAAGAACCACACGAAGCACCAGCTTTACTCTTAATTTCACCAATTATCTTATCTGCTTTAGTGATCATTTTCGGACTATTCCCAAATATCCTATCAGGTACGATTATTGACCCAGCAGCTATGAGTATTTTAGGTACAGATACTGCCTTAAACACACAAATTTCACATTGGCACGGTTTTAATAACCCGGCCTTATGGGCAACAGTCGCTATTATCGTCATCGGTGGTGTCATGTACATCTTTAGAAATAGCTGGATGTTCATATATGACTACCATAAAGAGCATTTCACTCTTAACTATTTATATGAGCAAGGACTACTGTATAGTCAACTCGGTTCTAAAAAAGCAACCGATGGTGTAATGACTGGTTTCTTTAGAGATTATATGGTTTATATCTTTGGATTCTTCGTTCTATTTAGTATCATTACAACATTCTTTACAGGTCTTCCAATCACATTCGATGACTTTGCAGATGTTGGTATCCAGGATATGGTTCTCGTGATCATTATCTTGATTTCTTTAGCTATCATTATGATGACGCGTTCACGCATGGTTTCAATCATCATGTTAGGTGCAATCGGCTTCTCTATGGCCTTATTCTTTGCCTTCTTTAGAGCACCGGATCTTGCCCTGACGCAGTTATCTATAGAAACAGTTACGACGACCTTATTCCTAGTATGTTTCTATCATTTACCGAAAAAGTCTAAGCATGAAGAAACGATTAAATTTAAATTCACTAACTTTATTATTTCAGTTGGTGTTGGTGCTGTCGTTATCCTCTTTGGATTATCAGCGTACTCAAACAGGTTGTTTGAATCTATCAGCCAATTCCACATTGAAAACGTTTATGAGCTCGCCGCTGGCGGTAACATGGTCAACGTTATTCTTGTTGACTTCCGTGGTTACGATACCCTCATGGAAACATTAGTATTTGGCATTGCCGGCATCGGTATATATGCATTAATGAAAGCAAAAGTAAAAGGAAAGGATGATAATAATGAAGAGCACGCTTAAGAGAGCTGGCTACAGTAAGGTCCAACGTCAGATGAACGATGTGTTCATTCAGTTTACGGGCAGAGTAATATTTTTAATCATATTACTCTTCTCAGTAAACATGTTCTTAGCTGGACACTATGAACCAGGCGGCGGCTTCGTCGGTGGTTTGCTCGCAGCTTCAGCAGTCATCCTTCTATTGATTGCTTTTGATTTCGAGACTGTAAGAAAAATGATTCCGATAAACTTTCAGTTAATCATCAGTATCGGTCTATTTCTAGCTATTGCTGTACCGACAGCCTTGTATTTCTTTGGAGTACCGTTCTTCACCCATCAACATACGTATATCGATGTTCCTATATTCGGGGAAGTAGCACTACACACAGCTGTCGCTTTTGATATTGGCGTATTTATGACAGTAGCTGGAACAGCACTGTTAATCGTTTCCCTAGTTGGGGGGATGGATGACTAATGGAACTTGTTACTATAATCTTGTCTGGCATATTAATTGCTAGTGCAACATATTTAATATTGTCTAAAAGTGTTTTAAGAATAATTATTGGTATATCAATTCTTTCACATGGTGTGCATTTAATGATTCTAACTATGGGTCAACTGAAACGGGGTAATGTTCCTGTACTCGATGACTCTGTCTCGACTTACACAGATCCACTCCCACAGGCCTTAATACTGACAGCCATTGTAATCTCATTTGCACTGACATCATTTAGTCTGATCTTGCTCTTAAGAAACTATAAAGAGCTCGGTACAGATAACACAGAAGATATGAAAGGAGTTCCTCATGGCGACTAACATTTTACCTATGCTCCCAATCATTCTTCCATTCTTTGCTGGTGTCATAATGTTGTTCATGGGCAAACGTCCTATTCCACACAGAATAGTCTCAGCAATTACCAGTGCCCTAATGGTTGGTATTAGCGCATATAGTATATATTATGTATACAAGAACGGTGCGATGGTGACCTTTATAAGTAATTGGTCCGCACCATTTGGAATCAGTGTTGTCTATGACATGGTCGCTGCTTTGTTAGTACTGACAACATCGATTATCTTATTTTTCACAGTTGTTTACTCTTTCCAGTCCATAGGCTATGAAAGAGAAAAATATTACTATTATCCCATGGTCATGTTCATGATCACAGGTATTATTGGTGCGTTTACGACAGGTGATATCTTCAATATGTTCGTCTTCTTTGAAGTATTCCTTTTAGCATCTTATGTACTTATTACACTCGGTAATAGAAAGATTCAATTGCAGGAAGGGTTTAAATATTTCGTTGTTAACGTTGTATCTTCAAACTTCTTCTTAATTGGTTTAGCTTATCTCTACTCAATCACTGGTTCATTGAATATGGCTGATATTCAGATAAAGCTATCCAATTATGATGGTAATTTAGCTGTCATGACCTTAGTTGCAGTAGTATTCATATTTGTTTTTGCAACAAAAGCAGGACTTTTCCCGCTTTATTTCTGGATGCCAGGTTCTTATAATGCACCACCGATTCCTATCATTGCTTTATTTGGTGCACTATTAACTAAAGTTGGTATTTATGCCATTGCTAGAACATTTTCACTGTTCTTCCAACACGATGTCGGTTATACCCATCAAGTGCTACTATTACTTGCCTTGTTGACCATCATCGTAGGTTGTATTGGTGCTTTAGCTTACACTGATATGAAAATGGTCATCATCTACAACATTATGATTGCCGTCGGTGTTATCGTTGTTGGCTTTGCTATGATGGATGAAGTTGGATCAATCGGTGCGATGTATTATCTAATACACGATATGATCATTAAGGGCGCCCTGTTCTTACTTGTTGGTTTCATCATCTACAGAACTGGTAAGAATAATTCAGAAGATATAGGTGGTTTAATTAATAGTCACCCAGTTGTTGGTTGGACATTCTTTATTGCTGCCCTATCACTTGCTGGTGTGCCGCCCTTACCAGGCTTTTACGGTAAGTTGTTCATCGTAGAGTCAGCTTTCCTTAACGACCACGTTATTGCAGCAATTATCGTCTTATTATCAAGTCTGATTGTCCTATTTAGCATTATGAAGTTATTCATCAATGTATTCTTTAGAGAACCAAGAGAAGGTCTTGAGCTTAGAGATATTAAATCAGATAAACTACTCTTCTCAGCAGTCGGACTTGTAGTCGTTTCAATCGTGTTTGGTTTATCAGCAGATTTTCTTTACCCAGTATTTGAAATGGCTGCCGAATCATTCTTCGATCCGTCATCATATTCTAACTACTTGATGGAGGTGGAATAAATGTCATTTCAACTATTAGTAAACATCATTTTAGCTTTTCTATGGATGTTCATGAATGCTGACATGTCTGTTGGAACCTTTGTCACTGGTTACTTAATCGGCTTGGTTGCAGTATACTTATTTAGAAACTTCTTACCAGGTAGATTCTACTTACGCCGTTTGTACTTAATGATTAAACTACTGTTTATCTTTATAATAGAACTTGTCAAAGCGAATATTGATGTTGTAAAAATTGTGATGTCACCAAAAATTGACATCCATCCCGGTTTCTATGCCTATCCGAGCGATTTAGAAGAAGAATGGGAAGTTGCTTTACTTTCGACATTAATTACCTTAACTCCAGGTACAGTCGTTGTTGCGATATCAGATGACTACTCCATTATTTACATTCACGGCCTAGATATGGATGATGCTGATGAAGAAATTGATAACATTAAAGCTGCTTTTGAAAATGTTATAAAAGAGGTGGCTCAACCATGACATCATTTGTATATATTATCGTAATCTTTTCAATTATCGTATTTGCTATCACCATGCTTGGTATGTTGTACAGAACAATTAAAGGACCAACACTACATGATAGAGTCGTCACGCTCGATGCATTTGGGGTAACCTTGATGGGAATGATTGGTCTATTATCCATCGTCTTAGAAACAACCTATCTCTTACCAATAATTATGCTAATCGGAATGGTTGGTTTTATCGGTACAGTTGGCTTTGCTAAATTCCTAGAGAAAGGTGTGATCATCGAAAATGATAGAGATAATAATAGTTAGTCTCATTACAATCTTTCTAATCGGTGGTGCCTTTTTCACAGCAGTAGCAGCCATTGGCATGATTCGTTTACCTGATACCTATACTAGAATCCATGCCGCTTCGAAAAGCTCGACACTAGGTGTCGGTATGACATTGATAGGGGTATTTATCTACTTTGCTTATTATCAAGCAGAAATCGAAACCCAACTGATATTAGCGATTATATTCATCTTCATATCTGCACCTGTTGGTGCCCATATGATTGCCAGAAGTGCCTTTCACTCCGATGTTGAACCTTATAAACTCACCATTCTCAATGAATTGAAACGTGATGAAACAGGTTCCGAAATCGAAACAGAAGAGCATGTCAGACTGAAAATCGAACGCAGTAAAGACAAAGAACTCGATGATTAAATGATATACCTGTATAACATCTTTACATATGTTATACAGGTTTTTTTATTTACCAGATAGATTGGTCGGGGCTCATTTACCGGTAAACACAAAATACAGGCAGATGCCCTGGCTCATTGTCCAGTAAACACAAAATACAGGCAGATGCCCTGGCTCATTGTCCAGTAAACACAAAAAAATAACTCCTTAGCTGTATCTATACAGCTAAGGAGTTATTTCAATCTTACGTTTTATTTTTGTCTTACTGCCATGGTACATCTAGAAACTGCAACTAAATCATCTGCATCATCTGTAATATCAATTTCCCAAACCTGCGATGATTTACCTGCATGTCTCAACACTGCTTTAGCAATTAAAGTGCCTTGTCTCTTTGCTTTTAAGTGATTAATATTAAGCTCCATTCCGAATGCAATTTGATTATCTTCAATTTGATGACTGGCACCTATACTGGCAGCAGTTTCTGCAAGAACGGCATTAATTCCTCCATGGACAAAACCAAATGGTTGTAGTGCATCTGATGTAATTTCCATATCGATACTACATGTCCCGTCATCTACTTCTAAGACATTGATGCCAAGAAGTTCAATCAATCCTCTACTCATATAGTGTCCCTGACTCAATTAAATCAACAATTGTTCTAATCATTACACCAGTTGAACCTTTTTTTCCAAATGGTGTCACACTAGTACTATTACTTGAACCTGCAATATCAAAGTGAATCCATGGTGTGTTTTCAGTGAATTCTTTAATGAAGGCAGCAGCAAATGATGCGCCGCCTGGTTTAAAGTCGGCATTGATTAAATCAGCTATATCTGACTTTCTCACACGTTTTTCTTCATGCTCTGAAAGTGGTAATTGCCATACATCTTCACCTGTGACTTTACTACTGATTAACAAGTTATTCATCACTTTTCTATCGACATCCGTAAATATTCCTGTACGATATTCACCTATCGCTTGGACAACGGCACCTGTTAAAGTTGCAAAGTCCATCATTACTTTTGGCTTATACTCTTTTGCGGCATAATAAACAGCATCAGCTAGTACTAAGCGACCTTCTGCATCTGTATTTGAAACCTCTACAGTTTTACCTGATAAAGATTGATACACATCGTCAGGACGCATGCCATTACCATCTACCATGTTTTCTGCTAACGCAAGTACTGCGACAACATGTACTGGTAAATCGAGTTTGGATACAGCTTCAATCATCCCCACTACATTTGCAGAACCACTCATATCGTATTTCATTGAACGCATGCCATTACGACTCTTCAATGAATAACCGCCACTGTCATAAGTAATCCCCTTACCGACTAATACTATTGGTGCATCAAATTTTGCATCCGGGTGCTTATATTCAATCGTGACAAGACGAGGTTTTCTTTGTGAAGCTTTACCTACTGCTGTCAATAAGCCAAAACCTTCTTGGGTTAAGGTGTCAAAATCTTTTACCTCACCCTTAACATGCGGGTGATTTTTAAAGTTATCAGCTAAATAATCCGCATAACTTTCTGGATATAGTAAATTCGGTGGCATCGTCGCAAAGTTTCTAGCTAGGTTAATACTAGAACCCACTTTCTCACCATGTTCGAAGTATTTAGTGACATCGTGTTCTGTAACAAGTGTGAGCGTTAAACCTTCACTGAACTGTTGTTTACTGTCTGAAGTATAGCCGACTGGTTCGTAGGTACTTACCTTTGCCATTAATCCGATAGCATCTGCAACTTCAGCAGCTTCGAAAGCGAATGTGTCCAAAATAATTTGAGCCTTATTATCCTTTTCTTTTTCCATGAACTGAAATACATTACCAAGTGCTTCCTGGACTTTTAGCACCGTCAATTGACTAGCATCACCGAGTCCAACTGCAACAACTTTTCTGTATTCTCTTTGAATTGTTACGCCTGTCGTTGTTACCTTATTCAACTTAGTTGATAGCACATTCGATGTGATAATTTCCTTAGTTAATCCGTTTAACAAAGTATCGAGTTCTGCAAAATTTTTCATTTCTTCAACATTTTCTGGTAAACCAATGACAATTACTGAATCATCAGCCACATAACTCTCTTCAAATTTCACTTTCATAAAAAGATCCCCCTAGAACATTTGATAACCTGCTTTTCTTAAATAACGAATCGTCATCCCTGCAAGTATGATGCCGATTAAGCCTGAACCTAAGATGATGATATCGTAAATAGAGATGCCAATAATATTACTCCAAAGCGTATTAAACGATTCTCCCGGACTACTTATGTAATCAAATAATGAAACTCTACCTATAATCCAAAGAACAATTACAGGATAAACAACCGCCATAATCCATGTCATTTTTAAAATCATGTTCAGTATAAAACTAATTCCGTAAAATAAAACGAAATATAGTAATACAGATATAAATAACTGAACGACATTCATTGCCATATATGTTTCCTCCAAAAAAATAAGCATGGGCATTATATATACCCATGCATAATGCTAACTTTTAACTTACATGAATTTACCTTTAGTCGCAGCCAGTGCAAGGCCACCGATTTTGAACACTGCACGTGTGTCGATGACTTTCTTCATGAAAGCAGCTGGTTTACCTTTAATTTCTTTACCCATAACAACACCGATACCATCTTTAGAACCTAAAGAACATACAGTACCTTTGTCATCGTATACAAACGGTTCTTTCTTATCACCATCTAAACTCAATTTAATGTTCTTAGCAGTGTGTTCACCTAATTGCATTGCGATTTGAGCTGTTGTTGGGTAAGGACGTGCATCCTTACCTGTGCCGTTCATTACCGCTGCAACGTCACCGATTGCATAAATATTGTCATATCCATCTATAGTTAAATCGTTATTAACTACAATTCTTCCACGTTTCACACCTTCAAACGATTCTTCCATTAATTTAGAACCACGTACACCTGCAGTCCAGATTACGCTTGAAGCTTCAATTTGCTGTTCTTGATCATTCACTTTAACAACAAAACCTTTATCATTAGCAGCAACAATCGCTGTACCAAGCATGAATTCAACACCACGTTTTTCTAAGAAGTCAACTGCGTGCTGAGTTAACTCATCAGAGAACATTGGTAACATTGTAGGCATTGCCTCAACACAAGTAATCTTGACATCATTGTAATCTATACCGTGTGCTTTACATAATTCAGGTAGAGTTTCGACAAGTTCACCTAAGAATTCAACGCCAGTAAATCCAGCACCACCCACTAAGATAGCGAGGTCTCTCTTATCTTGACTCGTCTTATAGTTGATGAAGTTTTTCTCAATTTCTTCACGAGCTTTTACTGCAGATTGAGGACTGACGATAGTTTCAGCATATTCATCCATGCCTTCAATACCAAATGACTCACTTTCAAAGCCAAGTGATACAACTAAAATATCAAAGTCAAATTCACCTTGGTTCGTTTGAACAACTTTGTTATCACGATCAATCTTAGTCACTTCTGCAGGCACAAAACGTACTTTCATATTATCAACAACTTTAGCAATCGGATAAACTCCGTCTTCCCAGTTCATTGATCCCGCTGCTGTTTCATGCAACCAAGTTGATTCATAATGATATTCATTTTTGTTGATTAATGTGATATCAGCTTCTTGTACACTGAGTAGTTTTTGTAGTTTAGTTACAGTTGATAATCCAGCGTAGCCCGCACCAAGTACGAGAATTTTTTTTCTTTCAAAACTCATTTTTATTTTCCTTCCTACAAGCGTAATTTGTTGTGCAAGAATTATTTATATATATCATGCATACCAGTTACAATATTAGCACTATACCGCAATAATTCAAGCGTTTTCCTTGATTTTAGCAGTCTGCTGGCGCACCCGCATTCGTCTTCGTTCTAAAGGAAGATCCGCAGCCACAAGACAAGCTCGCATTTGGATTTTCAATCGTAAATCCGCCGCCGACTAACGATTGTTTAAAGTCGATTACGGTACCATCTACAACAGGTAAATCGAATTTATCTACAAGCATTTTCACACCGTAGTATTCGTATACTTCATCTCTTTCTCCTATATTCGTTTCAGCAGCCATTCCATAAGTAAGCCCTGTACAACCACCACCCTGTACTTTAAAACGGAGGTAGCCGTCAGCCATATCATTAGCTTCTAGCATATCTTTAACTTCATATGCCGCACTCTCAGTCAATGTTACTGTGGACATAAAATCACTCCTCTTTAAATACTATTACCACAAGTTTTTATAATTTAATTATACTACAGTCATTTTAGCTACACCAATCAACCGTTTATAATTATAGATCTCTATTATTCTTCTCTATTCTTTTATATGCCTTTTCTAACAACTGCTCTTTAGTTTTAGCAGAGACAATCTCTCCATCTATCAAAACAAAGAATGTCTTAGAACATAAGCCGCAATTGTTTGTGCACTCATAATCCACCACATCAATTGCAAGATCCTGGTCTAAAGCACGATAAACATCCTCAGTTCCTTTTTGCATATTTGCATTACAAAATTCTGCTATTGTAAACATAAAAACACCTCACCATACAATAAAAAAACTGGAGACACGAGCGTCTCCAGTTGCAAGTTAAAATACTTGTTCGATCTCTACAAAGCCTGGTACTTCTTCAAGTAACGCACGTTCGATACCCGCTTTTAGAGTAATCGTTGAGCTAGGGCATGTCCCACATGCACCAAGCAATCTAAGCTTAACAATACCATCTTCTACATCAACGAGTTCAACGTCTCCGCCGTCACGAAGTAGAAATGGACGCAATTTATTCAGTACCTCTTCGACTTGTTCGTACATAGTATCTTGACTGACTGCCATATAAGTTCACTCCAATCAATTAATAAGCCTCTCCTACTAGCAACTATTATAAGGGATTTACTCATAAAAATCCATCAATTGAAAGTCTGAATTTTTTATCTTACTATGCAAGTCTTAAGCCTCGATTTTCTAATGTCCGCGCTAAGGCGACTGTTACAATCGCTAGGGCAATGTCCTTAATTAGGAAAGGAATCACCGTAACGAAAAGAATTTCAAGAAATGCCATCGGTGTATTTAGAACGACACCCATAACAAAAGCAAAGTAAGATGTACCAAATAAGAAGACTACTGCCATCCCTAAAAGCGTCCACATAAACATAGTTATAAATGATTTTTCTTTAGCCAGTCCAAAAATTAACACTGCGGGTATATACCCTAAAATAAATCCAAATGTTGGTGAAACAAAGGCGCCTAAACCTGCAGCTCCCGCAAAAACAGGTACACCAAGTAGACCAATTAATGTATATATAATCAAACTAACGACGCCTGTTTTTGTGCCCAACAATAAGCCACAAAGTATCACCATAGGCAACTGTAAAGTAAAAGGCACTGGGCCAAGGGGTATTTTAATTTGTGCAGCAATTGCAATGAGGCCAACAAATAGAGCAGCCTGAACAAGTTGTTTTGTCTTCATTCTATTTTCCTCCACCTATATCGATAGAGTTAGTTTATCAGAAAAAAACGCTAATGTCAACCCTTAATTTTAAAGGTTAACATTAGCGTTTATAACTGCCATTCACTTAAATTATCTATTAGATGTGTCGGAACTTTATTACGTGATTTAACATCTTTTGTACTATGGACACCTGTGTTCACATGAATCGTATCTACCCCGCCATTGATACCTGTCAAAATGTCGGTATCATAATTATCCCCAATCATCGCGACATCTTTTTTATTAAGTTTGAGTTGAACCAAGGCACCTTCTAAAATAAATTTTTCAGGTTTACCGATAATCGTTGGGTCTACACCTGTTACATCACTGACTAGTTTCACAAAGGCACCATTACCAGGTGAAAATCCAAAATGGCTCTTGATTTTCTGGTCAGGATTCGTCGCTAAAAATTTAGCACCATTTTGAATTAACCTGCATGCTTGAATAATCTTGTCGTATGTAATCGTTGGATCAAGGCCCATTACAACCACATCGACTGCTTCATCTGTCAGCTCTGCAACTTCTTCTAGTGTAGCTTTAAAGCTATCTGTACCAATGACAAATACCTTAGGTGCTTTATAATGTTCCTCTATATATTTCGCCATCGCCATAGCAGAAGTATAAATATGATGCGTAGAGGTTTTAAAACCCAGAACATCAAATTTTTCTTGCAATTCATTTTTACTTCTCGTCGCATTATTTGTTAAGAATAAGTAAGGCAGTTTTTCTTCATTCAAACGATCTATAAATTCCCTTGCACCATCAATGACCTCGTCTCCATTAAACATCGTTCCATCAAGATCAATCAAATAACCCTTATACATCATCTGTCGAAAAAGCTGTTACAGCTTGAGGATCAGTTTTTCTGAAGTGTTCAAAACTTGCCTTAAAATTTTTGTAGGCATCAATGTTATCAAGGAAATCAAGTTTCATACTTTGATGGTCAATATCCGTATAATTTCTAGTTAACTCTGTACGCCATTTTAAGGTATTTTTAAATTTCAATGCATCATTACTATCGATGACTTTCTCTTGTTCCATTATGTCAATAACATCCTGATAGCTACCAGGATCTCTTAAGATAAAAGCATCAATGATCATATTCCCGACATCAACAGTCGCTTCAATCAACATCTGACACGTGCGTTCCAAGGCAAGTTTGTCGTCTGTGTCTACTAATTTCGACATCTCTTCAATATAAGCTAAACGCTTATTTAATAACGTTTTATCTACAAAATACATAAGTCACCTCATCTAATCTATTCGTATTAATCATATCATAGAAAAAGAAGAAGCTAAGGTTTACACCTCCGCTTCTTCACCATTTTCTTCATTCTGTGTCTTCAATTCTGCCTTAGTTACTTTTCTTAAAATAAAGTAAGCACATCCAAAGTTGCAGTATTCATTTAAATATTCTTGGATTGTGTCTGCTCTTTTATCCGGCTCTATTTTACGTTTAGAAGATCGATAAAAACCAGCAAGCCTTAATTTTTCATAACCAATATCGCCGACGATATAGTCATATTTATTTAGTAGTTCACTATACTTTTCAACAAAGACCTCTTCATCAAATGCATCGCGGTAATTTTCCACGAGTTCAAAGTTCATATGACCAATGGTAATCACATTGACACATCCTTTACCTATAATAACTCTATTTTACCACAGTTATTTCTTATGTGGTTTCTTTAGATACAGGTCTGTAGATGAATTTTACAACAATAAATACGACGATTAAACATGCAAGTAAACTTAGTAGTGCTAGACCAACACTAAGTGTTGTCCCGAGTACAACAAAGGCAACTAGCCCGATAACAGCTGATAAAATGGCATAAGGTAACTGGGTCATTACGTGAACGATATAGTCCGCCCCGGAGCCAGTTGCTGATAGAATTGTCGTATCAGAAATTGGTGAACAGTGATCACCAAATACCGCACCAGCTAGTACAGCTGCAATTGATGGTAATAATAAATCAGTTGCATTTAATGAAATCATAATTTCGCCTGCAATTGGAATTAATATACCGAATGAACCCCAGCTTGTTCCCGTTGCCATAGCCATAATACATGCAACAATAAAAATGACGGCAGGAACAAGTGAAACGGGCAGGTTAGAACTTTCAACCATACCTCCGAGCACATCACCTGTTCCGAGTTCAGTAATTAAACCACCAATCATCCAAGCGAAAGTTAAGACTAACATTGCTGGAAACATTGCAAGGAACCCTGTTTTAATTCCTAAAAGTACTTGTTTAAATCCAAAGTTATCATCGTTCTTTGTATGTCCAATATAGTAAACTAGAGCTAAAGCTAGCCCTACAAGACCACCAATTACTAATGAGTGGGTAATCATCATATTCTCCAACATATCGATTAAGGTCCAAGAACCAGCCGCAATCCCCCCAGAGATGAACATGCTTGCAATAACAGTTATTGCTAAACCGATGATTGGTACTGTTAATGCTTTAGCACTGGAGCCTTCATGAACTGGGAGGTCGTCTTCTTCAGTTGCCATATCAGGTACCTTATCCCTTAAAATACCTTCGTTAATGGCTAAGTCTTCTTGTTTTCTCATCGGTCCAATATCGAACTTAAAAATAATAACGAAAAGCATAATTGCCATTGCAGCAATGACATAGAAGTTCATTGGCACCATATATATAAAGCTTTGGAAAGGAGAAATATGTTCTAGACCAGCACTGACTAACAATGGAGCTGTCATACCCATAATACCCGCACCCCAACTTGAAATTGGAACCATTATAGATACTGGAGAAGCTGTTGTATCAACCAAGTATGCAAGCTTTGCTCTAGAAATTTTAAATTTGTCCGTGATGGGTTTGGCAACTTGACCAACAATTAAAGAACTAAAGTAATCATCTATAAAAATAATAACGCCTAAAAGTCCGGTAATAAGACCCGCTCCACGTCTAGTTTTAACTTTCGTTAAGGCCCATTCCGTAAAGGCTTTTGCACCGCCTGACATGTTCATAAATGCAGTCATAATACCAAGTAATGTTAAAAAGATTAAGATGAAGGCGTTCCATGTGTTTAAACCACCATCTTCAATAAATATTGCTAAAAATGAGTCGATTAAAATTTGGAAGAACTCACCAAAGTGCCCACCAGCAATAACGAAAGCAGCAGTCACAATTCCGGCACCTAAACTGATACTGACTTTTCTAGTTATAATAACTAAGATCAGTGTGAGTAAAGGTGGGACCAAGGGCATGTATTCCCAACTTAAAAAAGATTCCATATGTATTTCCTCCTAAAAATTTCAAATAAAAAAACCATAAACACGCTATTATGTACGCATTTATGATTCCAATGTACTGTAGCGCATCATATAACTGACAGTCCTTAGTCTCTTAAACTAAGACCCAGAATAAGTACCCGCCGGTCTTATTCTTCGGCGTCTTTCCCTTTCGATATTCCTAATCGCATGCCTGCTAGAATATTTACTGATAAAAAACGCAACCTCTACTTTTTTTATTCAATTGTTTTTCATTATAACACAAGCTTTTATAAATGACTATAAGCATTTTAAATAGTTCTTGATAATGTCGCGGAGTAAATCTGGCATCATATAATCTTTTTTTGAATATCTAAACTGTGGGAAAATACGACCGAATGTATACATATCTAAAGTACCAAGTGAATATGTACGTCCATCATCAATTAATTCATTGCCGATGTAATACTCTCTCTCAGATTGAACGTACGATATATTATCCATGACAAAGGCACCAAATATATCACCTCTAAAACCGAGGCCCCTGACAATCTCATCCTTATACTCATGACGATTTGCTTCTGTAAAAACTTCTTTCATTTCTCGTCCTGTCAACTCGATTTTCACAGCATTAATCGCGTGTGGTAATACTTTGTGTAAAGCATACTCTGTCAATTCTCCACCTTCAAACGGACTAGCCACTAGACCAGTATGAATAAGACCTACATCACTGTCTGTAAAATCTCGTATCATATAAGCTAGTAAGGATGCAAAACGAGAGGCAGAATACAGTCGTCTTTCAATCGGATAGGCGTCACTTTTAATCACTGTATTACTCAGCATTTCTTTACCGAGTTGATAATAATTGTTTTCTTTAGGTGCAAGGAAGTCGGCCTCAATCAATTTTGCATTTTTACCGATCAATTTTTTACCTTGAAAGTTCAAGGTCACTTCTCCAATATACTCACCGTATCGACCAGCGGCAGCTAAGAGTACGCCATTAATGCGCTCGCCATAATCAAAGTGGTGATGTGTGTGTGAAGATAAAATCAAATCAATCTCTGGAAAGCGGTTCGCTAAATTTTCATCATCATACATACCAAGATGGCTTAGCATAACAATGACATCCACCTTACCCCGAAGTTCAGCTAAATATTTTTCAACCCATGAGAATGCATCTGCAACTTCCCAGTCTAAGGCTAAGTAAAATGGGGTAAATTCAACAGTCGCCGCTATAAAACCAATCTTAACACCCTTCACTTCCTTAATAGTGTAGGGTTTAAAAAATGGATTATCCGCACCAACCTCTCTTAAGTTTGTACAAATAACATCAAAGTTCGCATCATCATAAAGGTGTTTCAATTGTTCTTTTGTAAGGGTAATACCTTCATTATTCCCTATCGTCGCAACATCGCATGTCGCTTCGTTTAATAGTTCAATATTTCCTTTACCGAGCGTTGCCTCAGTGTATGGATGTGAGCGGTCAACATGATCACCAATGTCCACATATACCATGTTATCTCTGTATTGGTGTCTTTTATCGTTAAGAAAACTAGTAAATTTCACATAGTTATCTAACGCACTGTGAATATCATTTGTGTGATAAATCTTCACTTCCATACTATACACTCCTTAGAAAAAAGTTTGAGAAATTAAATATATACCCAGTAGGAATAGAACAGAACGTAAGATGATAACGAGACTGTTTGAGTTGAATTTCTGATTAATCTTAACACCTATATTCGCACCTAAAATAGCAGCAGGCACAAGTAAGAGTATATACATAAAGACGACATTCCCTTGTAGTATATGACCTGAGGCAGAGGATAAGCCAGAAAAGAAGACCATCATCATACTTGTACCAATGGCAATAGTCGGTGGCATACGAAAGACCATCAACATGAGCGGCGTCATCAGTACGCCACCACCAATACCGAAGAGCCCCGTTACAAAACCAACTAGAAACGTAATTGCAATAGCCAGATACGGTGGGAAACCATAGTGATAGACATTCCCCATATTGTCTCTATGAGGCTTCATATATTTAGGATTTTGAAATATTTTTAATGGTTTAATCTTGTTTCTAACGACCAACAAAATTGAAACAAAAATTAGGAAGACACCAAAGTATAAATTGAAACTATCCACTGTAAAAAGACTACTCGCATAAGAACCTGTGAAGGCTCCAGGAATTAGTCCGATTAAAAATAGCGTACCATTTTGTCTATCAACTTGATTGTTTTTTGCATACGACCACATCGCACTTAAGCCTGTGAAAATTAATAGCATACTAGATGTACCGACAGCTGTTTGAGGTGTTATCGCAGGTAAGAGCCCTAAAGATAGTCCGAAATACATTAGTGCAGGCACAACAATAACACCCCCGCCAATACCGACGAGTGATCCTAAAATAGAAGAGAGTAACCCGATTAACATCAGTATAATGACAACTGTAATCATGTCGTCCAGCCCCTTAGAATAGTTTCAATTGTTTAGGAAATAGCCCGCTATATTCAATATCCATTAAATCTATAAAAGTCTTGGCATTTCCTGCAGCATGGCCACCGGAATTATTATTAAAGACGATATATATATGTTTCGTTTTATGTTTTAGAATATCCACTTGTCTTTTCAACCAAGCGAGCTCATCTTTGTTATAATCATATAGATAACGTACCTCACGCCACTCATCAGAAGTTCGATTTTGCTGGGTCCAACCATGTACGTTACGACCATGTAGTCTAATAAAGGCAATATCATCAGTGACTCTGTTAACAAATGGTATTGACCCGATACCAGCATTGGGTTCGTCACAAATACTGTGAATCAATTCTGAGTCATGTAAAAAACTAAGCGTTTCTTCTTTATACTCATCTTGAAACCATGTTTGGTTACGAAATTCTACTGCAATTTTGTATGGTTTTAATAATTCTGTTGCAAATTTTACATATCTTATATTTTTACTTGTACAATCAAACCACGGTGGAAATTGTAGTAAGACAAAAGCGAGTTTATTTCTTTCTTGCATTGGTTTTAACATATCTTTAAATGCTATAAAGACATCTTTAATTGAATCATAGTAATCACGATAATCACTATGCCCTGTCATAAATTGATGTGCCTTAACAACAAATTTAAATGACTCTGGTGTCTCCTGACACCATTTTTCTATTGTAGATGTTCTTTGTATGGCATAATATGTAGCATCGAGTTCTACAATTGGAAAATGTGAAGCATAAGTCATCAATTTATCTTTTTTGTTTGACAGTTCTGTATATAGTGAATCATGGTCACCCCAGCCTGTCAGTCCTATAAAAATCATTCAATCACCTTACTTCATTTTACCACATTTAATAAAGGAGGTATGCCAACCATGAAAAATGAAAATCATATCAAAGGTTTAATTTTTGTTATAATCGGTGCCTCTTTATGGGGAATTGGGGGTACTGCATCAGATTACATATTTACGCATACACCGACTAATGTCTCTTGGTATGTCACTGCGAGATTATTAATTAGCGGTGTGATTTTACTGTCCATATACACCTTATTTTTTAGAAAAAGACATCGTACTGTTTGGACAAAACATACTACTCTAATGTTTTTAATCTACTCGATTTTCGGAATGACTATGGTTCAATATACATTTATGGCTGCCATCGGTTATGGAAATGCTGCCGTAGCAACTGTCTTACAGTGTACGGGGCCAATATATATTATCCTTTACGCCATCTTTAAGAAATATAGACCATGGACTAAATTTGAAGCGATAATAATACTTGCGATGATCATAGGTGTATTTTTAATTGCTACAAATGGCAACATTGAAAGCCTATCAGTACCACCACTTGCTTTGGCATTCGGTCTCTTATCTGGTATCGCACTTGCTTACTACACCATTCATGCACCAGTATTAATGCAATACTTACACCCACTTCAACTTGTAGGTGGGTCAATGCTAGTCGGTGGTATACTAATGAATTTTATTCATCCGATTTGGGAATTTGAATATCAATTTGATTGGACCTTTACCCAAATTCTTATTTTGGTGCTATCCATTTTACTCGGTACAACACTCGCCTTTTTCTTATATATCACAAGTACAAAATATTTAAGCTCTACAGAGACAGGTATACTAGGTTTACTAGAGCCTGTATCTGCAGTGATTACATCAGTATTACTTTTAAATGTGAGCTTAGGTATTTACCAAACAATCGGAATCATTATAATTCTAGCAGTTGGAATTTTTATCAGTACAAGAAAACAGAAGGCCTAATAAAAATAGACTTAGAAATCATAGAGATTTCTAAGTCTATTTATTATGAACTTAAGACTTGTTTTAAATCAGTCTCCACTGCTTGCCACAGTACTGGTGATGTAGAGAATTTTTCTCTCATCTCTTTTTTAACACCTTCAAAGGCCGCCTTATATTCAGGTGTGTTTTTTTCTGGCATGTCTTTCATTAAGTCTTTTTGGATTAAGTCAGTCATCGGTGCTTTTGGTCCCCAAACTGCTACTTCTTCATTTGAATTGTTGAGTGCAATAACCTTAGGAATGACTCTATTACCATTAGTTAAATATTCATCCATTAATTCTAAATTTTCATCTCTTAAGACAACTCTAACATCCGTTTCCGCTGCTTCTGACAATTTAAATAAGATTGCAAGGTTTAACATGCAATGTGCACACCAAGGTTCAGCAATGACCAATAATTTTCTGCCCCTCTCTTTTAAGCGTTCAAAATCTGAATCCTGTTGAACTTCGTGTTCATTGTAAATTTTATCGAAACCGGTTTTTAAATCTGATAGAGTCTGACGATATGCATCCATTGTAAGACCTGAATCATAATATGCTTTTAAGTTAACCATTTAACTTCCCGCCTTCATTTAGTGATTACTTCCATTATAAAGGCACATTAGAGTTCCGCCAAATATTATACTTTTTGTTCATAGTTTGAAGTATTTGATTCCTTTAAATTTAAGAATAAATTAATCCCGAATAAGATAATAGCAATTAGAAACATTGGTCCACCTATAAAAGTCAATATATGTGCAACCCCTGGATTCACTTGTACATAAAAAGTACTAAAGATAAATAGAGGTACACCAATATGGTATAACCAAAACGTTGCTATTCCTAACTTATTTTTGGCCAAGTGTGGGTATATACATAAAACCGCACCTATACCAAGCGTCGTTAACCAACCAACAACATTCGTGTGTGCATGGCCTGCCGCCCAGTTTAATTGAATCGCATACGACATAAACAAACCAACTGATATCCCGATAAGCAAATACAACACAGCTAACTTAAGCCAAGTCTGACCCATGTAAAACTCCCCCTTATATTTGTATTTATTCTCATCATATCACCTAAATATAATTGTGAAAATTTTCTGTATATTTTTTAAAGCAAAAAAAGAAACTCAAACTAAAGTCTGAGTTTCAAACATTATTATTGCAAGTGAATTAAAGTTGCTACCACTAAAGCAATTGCTGCGATAACTAACCATATCAATGTTAACTTCCAAATAAATTTGACCCATTTAATATATGGTATACCTGCGACAGCTAGGACACCCATAAGAGATGCAGATGTTGGGATGATACTATTTGTAATTGCATCACCGTACTGATATGCCAGTACAGCTACTTGTCTAGGTATCTCTTGTAAATCAGAGATCGGTACCATAACAGGCATTGTTGTCATAGCTTGACCTGATCCTGATGGAATAAAGAAATTTATAAACACTTGTACGATCAGCATACCGACTGCGGTAAGAGAGTTTGGTATAAGGTCCAATACAGAGCTCATACTATAAATAATCGTATCTATAATTAGTCCTGATTCAAGGACTACGAGTATCGCTCTAGCGAAACCAACAATGATGGCTCCATAAACTACGATTTTCATACCATCTATGAAAGAATCAAAAATGTCATTAAGTTTTAATCCACCAACAAAACCAATGATTATACCTACTACAAAGAAGTTTGCAGCAAGCTCTGTTAAGAACCAGTCGTACTGAAAGATTCCATAAACATTAATCGCAATTGTCAAAGCGAATAACACAACGATAACGATATGTCTCTTTGACATTTCAAATTTTTCCATATCCGCATCGGTGAAATTGAGCTGCCCTTCTTGTCCTTCGTTGTAAACAAGGCTTTTAGTTGGATCATTTTTAACTTTCTTAGCATAGCGCATTACATACAAAATTCCAGCCGCTAAAACAATAATATAAACAACAGTTCTAAAGCCCCATCCCGAGAATATTGGTAACTCCGCAATACCATGGGCGACACCAACAGTAAATGGATTAAACATCCCTCCTATAAAACCTGATGCGGCTCCTAAGGTAACCATTGCAGTCCCGACCATAGCATCATAACCGAGTGCTACAGCTAACATGATACCGATGGGTACAAAAATAATTGCTTCTTCGGACATACCGGTTGTAAATCCTAGTACAGAAAAGATGAACATGACAACAGGTATTAAAAGCACTTCATTATTACCAACATTTCTCATTACTTTTTGAATGATTGCTTCAATCGCTCCTGTAGAACGTATAACTCCAAAAGCGCCACCAATTAAAAAGATATAAAATACAATGCTTGATGCTTCCATCAAACCATTCGGTATCGCCATAAATAAATCCATCAAGGAAACTGGACTTTGCTCCACAGCATGATAACTATCACTGACAACTTCTACACGGTCATCAACTTCTACACGGTCGTATTCCCCTGCTGGAATTACGTAGGACAATGCAGCACCGATAATGACTATAGCAAGTAATATCGCATAGGTATGAGGAAACTTACTCGAAAAATCTTTATTACTTCCCTTTGTTTGATTTGTTTCTTCCTTCACTAAAAACCACCCCTAAATGTATATTAGTTCTAATACCCTCATTCACAAATAATACACATTTATAGAAAAATAAAAAAAGACTTAGAAATCAAGTTGATTTCTAAGTCCTTAAAAATTTTATAGATTAACCGATTGAACCTTCCATCTCATAAGAGATTAGGCGGTTCATCTCAACGGCATATTCCATTGGAAGTTCTTTAGTGAATGGTTCGATGAAGCCCATAACGATCATTTCTGTCGCTTCTTCTTCACCTAAACCACGACTCATTAGATAGAACAATTGCTCTTCTGATACTTTAGAAACTTTCGCTTCGTGTTCTAATGAGATATTGTCATTTAAGATTTCATTATATGGAATCGTATCTGAAGTTGATTCATTATCCATAATTAACGTATCACATTCGATGTTTGAACGCGCACCATGTGCTTTTCTACCAAATCTTACTTGACCACGGTAAGATACTTTACCGCCACCTTTAGCTATCGATTTAGAAACGATTGTAGAAGATGTGTTCGGCGCTAAGTGAATCATTTTAGCACCAGCATCTTGAAGTTGACCTTTACCAGCAAGTGCGATAGAAAGCGTCATACCACGAGATCCTTCACCTCTTAGGTAGATTGAAGGATATTTCATCGTAATCTTAGAACCAATGTTACCGTCAATCCATTCCATCGTACCATTTTCATCAACAAAAGTACGTTTAGTTACTAGGTTATATACATTATTTGCCCAGTTTTGGATTGTTGTATAACGGCAGTATGCATCACGTTTAACAATGATTTCTACGACAGCTGAGTGTAGTGAATTCGTTGTATAAACAGGTGCCGTACAACCCTCTACATAGTGAACACTTGAACCTTCATCACAGATAATTAGTGTACGTTCGAATTGACCCATGTTCTCAGAGTTAATACGGAAGTATGCTTGTAACGGTGTATCTAATTTAACACCTGGTGGGCAGTAAATGAATGATCCACCAGACCATACAGCTGAGTTTAAAGCAGCAAATTTATTGTCTGTAATCGGCACTACAGTAGAGAAATACTCTTTGAATAACTCCTCATTTTCTCTTAGTGCAGAGTCAGTATCTTTAAAGATTACACCTTTTTCTTCTAGATCTTGTTCCATGTTGTGGTATACAACTTCTGATTCATACTGTGCAGAAACACCTGCGAGGTATTTTTGTTCTGCTTCAGGAATACCTAATTTATCAAAGGTACGCTTGATTTCATCAGGTACTTCGTCCCAAGAACGTTCAGTTTGCTCTGATGGTTTTACATAGTAAGTAATATCATCAAAGTTCAATTCTGATAAATCCCCACCCCACATAGGCATAGGGCGTTTATAGAAGTGTTTAAGTGCCTTAAGACGGAATTCGAGCATCCATTCAGGCTCTTCTTTCATCTTAGAGATTTCTCTGACAATCTCTTCTGTTAATCCTCTATCGGAACGGAAGATTGAGACGTCTTTATCGTGGAAACCATATTTGTAATCGCCAATATCCAATGCTTCTTTGACCATATATGATCACTCCTCAATTATTATTTATCGGATTCTTTAAACCCTTTTTCGAGTGCTTTCCAAGTGAGTGTTGCACATTTGATACGTGCAGGGAATTGATTGACACCTTGCAGTGCCTCAACGTCACCCATATCATCAGTGATGTTATAGTCCTCACCAAGCATCATATTAGAAAATTCATTTGCCATCTCGAGTGCGCGTTCAACAGATTCGTTCATGATCGCTTCTGTCATCATCGAGGCACTTGCCATAGAAATCGAACAGCCTTGCCCTTGGAACTTAACATCTTTTACGATTCCAGACTCAACATTTAATGTTAGCTGAATTTCGTCACCACAAGTCGGGTTATTCATTTCAATTGTCATTGAGCCATTTTCAACAACCCCTTTATTTCTTGGGTTCTTGTAATGGTCCATGATGACTGAACGATACAGTTGATTTAAGTTGTTAAAATTCATAAGAGAAAAACTCCTTCGTTTTTTCCAAGCTCTCGATAAACTGATCTATCTCTTCGATGGTGTTGTAAATGTAAAAGCTCGCTCTTGCTGTTGAGTGTGCTTGACACCATTTCATCAATGGCTGAGCACAGTGGTGACCTGCCCTAACTGCAATGCCCTCTGAGTCCAGTGCAGTAGCAAGGTCATGTGGGTGAACCCCTTTTAGATTAAAGGTAATCAGTCCCGCACGCTGACTTTTGGCCGGACCGTAAATCTCAATGCCTTCAATTTCAGACATCTTGTCATAGGCATATTCTACAAGCTCTTTCTCATAAGCATGGATGTTGTCGAGGCCTAAGTTGTTGAGATAGTCGATAGCAGCATTTAAACCAACTGCTTCGGCAATCATAGGTGTACCTGCTTCAAATTTCACAGGTAAGTCAGTCCATGTAGATTCTGTTTTATAAACATAATCTATCATATCTCCACCGTATTCAATTGGCTCCATTTTATCAAGTAAATCAGCTTTTCCATACAGAATGCCGATTCCTGTAGGACCTAGCATTTTGTGTCCGCTAAAGGCATAGAAATCTACATCTAGGTCCTGTACATCTACTGTCATATGCGGTACCGCTTGGGCTCCATCAACTGCAATGTAAGCACCGTGTTCATGGGCGATTTCAGCCATAGCTTTTATATCGTTAATTGTACCAAGTACGTTAGATACATGAGTGATTGCTACAATTTTTGTGTTTTCTGTTATAACACTTCTTAGACTGTCTAGAGTAATCGTCCCGTCAGCTTCAAGAGGAACGAAAACGAGTTTCGCATTTTTACGCTTAGCGAGTTCTTGCCATGGCACTAAATTGGCATGGTGTTCCATTTCAGTGACGATGATTTCATCACCTGCTTCAATCACTAGTTCACCAAAGCTTCTAGCAACTAGATTAATTGCGGCAGTTGTCCCGCGTGTATAAACAATCTCTTCAAAGCGTTTTGCATTGATGAAGCTACGTACTTTCATACGTGCTTTTTCATAAGCATCAGTCGCTTTAGTTCCGAGCGTGTGAACTCCACGGTGAACATTTGAATTATATGTTCTGTAGTAGTCATTCATTGCATCGATAACTTGTACTGGAGATTGGCTCGTTGCAGACGTGTCTAAATATATAAGGTCTTTTCCGTTTACCTGACATTCAAGTATCGGGAAATCCTGACGGATTTTATTTATATCCAAGTCAGTGTCCTCCCTTCTTAAGATAAGACTTTAAGTTCAATGACCTCTTTAAGTTGTTTCTTAACTTTTTCAATTGGTAGGGCTGAAACAACTGCATCTAGGAAACCGTGAATAACAAGGCGTTCTGCTTCCTTCTTATCAATTCCACGACTCATTAGATAGAAGAGCTGTAATTCGTCAACACGACCGACAGATGCTGCGTGTCCAGCAGTTACATCATCTTCGTCAATTAAAAGGATAGGGTTTGCGTCACCGCGTGCATCTCCACTTAACATAAGTACACGAGATTCTTGTTGTGCATCTGCTTTAGTTGCACCGTGTTTAATATATCCAATACCATTAAAGATACTGCTTCCCTTATCTTTCATTACACCGTGTTTTAAAATGTGACCATTAGATTCTTTACCATAATGAATAATTTGTGTTGTAAAGTTAGACGTTTGTTCACCACGTCCGACGTGAACAATTTTCAATTCTGACTCGGAACGATCACCCATTAAGTATGTTGTATTATCATAGATGATATTTGAATCGTTCATTAGACCTAGTGCCCAATCAATGTTCGCATCATCAAATGCCACACCGCGACGGTTTACATAACCAGTCATTTCTTTAGGTAAGAAATCTACAGATCCGTAAGTGATCTTTGCGTTGTTGTTGGCAATAACTTCAGAGATAATATTAATTTTCTCTGTTGAAGACTCTAGGTTTGAGAAATAGTTTTCTACAAAAGTAACTTCTGAACCTTCATCTGCAACAACTAAAACGTGATTAAACAATGAAGCCGTCTCGTCATCGTGTAGGACAACAGATTGAATTGGTTCTTCAATAATGACATCTTTTGGTACATAGATGAACACACCGCCATTTAGCATAGCTGCATGGTAGGCAGCAAGTTTGTTTTCATCAACTTTTACACCTTCGGTCATGAAATATTTTTCAAGAAGTTCAGGGTGATTTTCACTTGCTTCAATTATATTTTCTACAATAACACCTTTATTTTTTAAGTCTTCATCTAACTGTAGGTAGGCAGGTGTATTGTTGTGTTGTACGTATATATTTTGTACATTTTCTAGATCGATTAAGTTTTTAACACCTTCTGGTAACTCTTCTAAAGTGTTGTATGTGCTACTTTCAACAACTGGAGAAGTGATGTTAAAGAAATCCCATTTATCTACTTTAGTCTTGTCAGGTTTAATCATGTCAAGACTATCAAATTTTTCTACAGCTTCTTTTCTTTTACTGATCAAAAACTCAGATTCACTTCTTGCTGTAGCATCAGCAATTATGTCTTCTTTGTTCAGTTCGAATGCGTTTAATTCAGTAGTCATAGTGATCCTCCTGTCTTATTTATCTTCAGCGGCGTTAGTTTCATCAATGCCAAGTTCTTCTTTAATCCAATCGTAACCATCAGTTTCAAGACGTTCAGCTAGTTCTTTACCGCCAGATTTTACCACTTTACCTTTCATCATTACGTGGACAACATCAGGAGTGATGTAGTTCAACAGGCGTTGGTAGTGAGTGATGATTAGTGAACCGAAATCTTGACCACGAAGTTTGTTAATACCGTCAGAAACTACACGTAGCGCGTCAATATCAAGACCTGAGTCGATTTCATCTAAGATACCGAATTTAGGTTCAAGCATCATTAACTGAAGGATTTCATTACGTTTTTTCTCACCGCCGGAGAAACCTTCGTTAAGATAACGTGTTGCCATGTCTGGATCCATTTCTAAATATTCCATGTTCTTATCTAATTTCTTAATGAATTCCATTAAGTTAATTTCGTCGCCCTCTTCACGGCTTGCATTGATTGCAGAACGTAGGAAATCAGAGTTTGTTACACCTGAGATTTCTGATGGATACTGCATTCCTAGGAATAAACCAGCTTTAGCACGCTCGTCTACATCTAATTCTAAAATGTTCTCTCCATCAACAAGTACTTCACCTTCAGTTACATTATAGCTTGGGTGACCCATAATTGCTTGAGCAAGTGTAGATTTACCTGTACCGTTAGGTCCCATTACAGCATGAATTTCACCTTGTTTAATAGTAAGGTTTACGCCCTTTAATATTTCTTTACCGTCGATTTCAACGTGTAGATTTTTTATTTCTAAAACAGATACCATGTCTAATCCTCCAATTGAAATTTAGTTTGTCTGATACTAGTATAGTTTATAATAATTCTAATCTATAGTCAAAGTACCAGTCTACTGTTACCATCTATATATTATATATCAGAATCCACGCGGTTTAAAGGTTTTGGCTCTAATTATGACCACTTTAATCAGATTTAAAGAAAACCTCACTAAATGACTTTAATATCATTTAGTGAGGTTTAATCAAATACTTATTTAAAGATATCGATTGTGAATGGTGGCTTGTATGACTCACCATTAATTGCTTTTACAATGCCGATAATCGCAAATACGTAGAATGCAATCGTGACTATTGGTCCGAGTACAAAACCGATTAAAATTGCAGTTGTTAACCAAGCGACAAACATGTAGATTGTGTAAGATAGACCAAAGTTCGCTACATCTCTAAGTGCGACAGCAGTTGTTGGTTCGTCATCTTTTTTCAGTGCCCAAATTAGAAGTGGTCCAACAACAGCAGTGAATAGTGAAATAACATAAGACACTAAGACGAGCGTGCTGTCAAAACCAGTTTTTGGAGTATTATAGTCTTCATTCATTTTAATTGCCCCTTTTATTATAAGATAGGTGCTAATGTAATTTTACCATCTATAGGGTGTGTATACAATCGATAGGGTTAATGATTACTAAAAATTTCCTTATTTAATTGGTAAGTTATAAGTCGTTTCTGTTGGCATGCCATTCTCAAATTTTAAATAGTATCCTCCTGAACCCAATTCTGAATCCATCGAGTAAACTAAATCAAATATTGCTTCTTCGTCAACTGCTAATTCTTGGTTTAAATCTTCTTCAGAGAAATCAAAAATAAATTGGTCTCCACCACCTTCTCTGTCGGATTCAATAATATCAGGAAATACATATTCACCAATAACAATAGGCTCCTCAGAGATATTTTGAACTGTTAAATTGACCACCCCTAAGAAGACTGATTCTGGTGCGTTGATAATGACATCTCCAACAGGTTGACCATCGTATTCTTTGACCAGGTCTAGTGAATTGACGGTAACCTCATAATTAGCATCAAACTCATAACTCTCTACTTGTGTAGTGTCACCTATTTCATAAATTTCATCTGATTTACCTTCTTCAGAATTAGAACTTTCATCCTCTGTTTCTTCACTCACTTCACTTGTGTCAGTGGCTTCAGTGTCTTCTTCATTCCCACATGCTGTCAGTGCAAATAGTGTAAATACAAAAAATAATGATAACTTTTTCATCTTAGATGCTCCTTTAAGTTATGTTAATTAATACCTTAAAACAATTGTTATCTATGTTACCTTAAAATATTACTATTTACATTATTAATTTAAATATTTACAAAAAAACCAAGCAGCTTTTGCTGCCTGGCAAAGGGGTTTACTTTATAAAATCAATTGCACCAACTAAAATTGATTAGTTGAGACAATGATTTCACTCAATTGAATTATTACGAAATCCGTTCTATTTATATAACAGTTATTTACCCACCCCCTTTTCCTTGAAACATCTTTGTCACAAAAAAATGGAATAATTTTTCTGATGCTTTCTTATGACTGTTATAATATAGCTTAATCATTAAATTGCGAGGGACTACATTGGAAACAGAACAAGTTCATAAGCGTAAGTCTATTAACTTACAAACATTATTTATAAATATTAAATACCTACTTAAAGGGAAAGTACTTATCGCAAATGTCCTACCTGTATTCACAGCGTTTTGGCTTGCTTTACACTTTACCCACCAGTCATTTTACGATCATCTTGGCACTTTTTTCATGACCATGGTTTCCAGCACCTTAGTCATATCTGGTGCTCTCATGTTTAACAACTGGTTCGAGCATGACCTAGATACACAAATGGACCGTACAAAAAAGCGCCCTACCGTTACAGGTGACTTTTCTTTAAGAAATGTCTTAATTGCTGCAATCATTACAACAATCATCGGATTGATCATAATTTTTTTGGTGAATATTGAAGCAGGAATCTACTCATTTCTTGGCTGGTTTTTCTACGTCGTTCTCTACACCTTTTGGTCAAAACGACGCTATACCATCAATACGATAATCGGTAGTATTTCAGGCGCTTTTACACCATTAATTGGCTGGGCCGTTATTACACCAGCGAATCATTTAGTACCCCTAATGTTGTTTTACATTTTACTTATTTGGCAGGTACCTCATACAATTTCAATCGCTATTAAAAGACTCGATGATTACACTAGAGCATGCATACCAATGCTCCCAGTTGTCATTGGCACCAAGGCATCAATTCGCCAGAACTTATATTATGTGCTCGCTTTGTTGCCCGTACCAATTATGCTCTTTGAATCACTCGGTATCATCTTTTCAATTGTGTCAGCTTTATTGACCTTAGGATGGGTTGTGCTATCTGTTCGAGGTTATACTACACACAATAAACACCGATGGGCAGAAATGAATTTAAGATACTCCCTTATCTACTTGATTGTTTCATTTATGTTGATGATCGTGTTAACGATATGATGAAAAATGTATATACTATTAACATAGTTCATTAAAAACCTCACTCGACTTGAAAGTCGAGTGAGGTTTTTCTTACTTATTCTGATGGAATAATATTACCACTGTACTCTTCATCAATATATTGCTTGATTTCATCTGATTGTAGGACTTCGATTAATCTTTGTAGTTCTGGACGTTCTTCATCTCCAGATCTAACAGCAACTAGGTTGGCATAAGGTGATTCTCCGTCTTCAACTGCGATTGAATCTTCAACTGGATTCAATCCAGCATCAATTGCGAAGTTTGCATTAATAATAACAGCAGGTGCTTCATTATTTTCATACATATTAACTAAAAGCTCAGGTGCTGTATTGTTATCAAAGTTAAAGTCGTGAGGATTTTCAGTAATATCATCAAATGTTGCGTCTTGAATTTCAACGCCTTCTTCGATTTCTACTAAGCCAGCGTTAACGAAGAATGAAAGGAAACGTCCTTCTTCTGCAGGATTATTAGATACTAAGATAGTAGAGCCGTCTGGGATGTCTTCAAGTGAATCATAGTCATTTGAGAATACTGCCATAGGTTCGATATGGACATTACCGATGCTAGTTAGGTCATAGCCATGTGATTCAATTTCACCGTCTAAGTATGGTGTATGTTGAAAGAAGTTTGCATCGACTTCTTCATCTGCTAACAAACGGTTTGGTGTTGTATAATCATTGACGATTTCTACATTCACTGTGATATCCTCTTCTTCAAGAATTTCTGCTGCTTTTTCTAAAATTTCAGCGTGTGGTGCTGGTGATGCTGCAACAGTAATTTCAGCACCTTCTCCATCACTTGATTCACCTTCTGAATCAGATTCAGAATCATTTCCACAAGCCGCTAAAACTAAAATAACTGAAAACAATGTAACGAAACTCAAAAATTTCTTCATGCAAAATCCTCTTTTCTATATAGTTTTATATTATATAATCAGCGTTTATCCACTCTTTTAGAGAAAAAGTCTCCTAAAATTTGAATGACGAAAACGATGATTAGAATTACCACAGTTGCAACAAGTGTGACGTCCGGTTGGTTTCTTGTAAAGCCAACCATATAAGCTAAGTTACCTAATCCACCAGCACCGATAACCCCTGCAACCGCAGTTGAACCAACAAGCATAATGGATGTTACCGTTATACCTGAAATTAGAGCCGGTAATGATTCTGGTATCAACACCTTCCAAATAATTGTCCAAGTGTTCGCACCCATTGATTCAGCCGCTTCTATTACACCCTTATCAATTTCTTTAAGTCCAATTTCAACTAGACGTGCATAGAAAGGTGCGGCACCGATAATCAGTGCGGGTAAGGCACCATTGGAGCCCATTACTGTACCCATGATTGCTTTTGTAAATGGCATAAGTAAAATAATTAAAATGATAAATGGAATCGCTCTAAAGAGATTGACGATGAAGGATGTCGTTCCATAAAGCGGTTTTGAGGGAACATTTTCACTCTTATTAGATAAGAACAAGATAATACCGAAAATGAGTCCAATTATAAAGGCTGCAATCGTTGCAATCACAGTCATATATATCGTTTCATAAGTCGCTTCAAATACTGCATCCCATTTCACATTTTCAAAACTAAACATATTTTTAAATTCTTCAATTACACTGTTCATCCTGCTTCAACCTCCAATGTGACATCGTGCTTCTTAAACTCATTTGAGATTGATTCAAGGGTCTCATTATCGATATCTAAGGCAATATATAAATGTCCAAATGATTCTTGATTCGTCTGTTTAATATTACCTGATAAAATATTTACATCTAAACCGTAATTTCTTATAACTTCAGAAACAATTGGAGATTTTGTTCTTGTACCTACAAAGTTTAATTTTACAATTGTTGAAGTAGGGAACGATGCTTTAAGTTCTTCAATTGCAAGTTGGTGGTCATCATCTGAAATGTCATCCTTAACAAAGCGTTTTGTTACACTTGATTGTGGATTTTGGAACAATTCAATTACTGAACCCACTTCAACGACCTTACCGTTCTCCATCACTGCTGCACGGTCACATATCTTTCTGATCACATGCATTTCGTGAGTAATCAAGACGATGGTTAGATTCATCTCTTTTGTAATATCAACAAGTAAATCTAAAACTTCATCAGTTGTTTCTGGATCTAAGGCACTAGTTGCTTCATCACATAGTAATACTTCAGGCTTGTTCGATAAGGCTCTAGCAATACCGACACGTTGTTTTTGTCCACCTGATAGCTCACTTGGGTAATTATGTGCTCTACCTTCTAGTCCAACAAGTTTAATTAATTCATCAACGCGTGCCTGGCGTTCCTTTTTTGGTACACCTGCAATTTCCATTGGAAAACTAATATTTTCTGCGACTGTTCTTGACCACAGTAAGTTGAAATGTTGGAAAATCATAGACACTTTCTGGCGTTTATTTCGAAGATCACCTTTGGACATTTTACTGATGTCATCTCCACTGACAATCACGTCACCTTCAGTTACATCTTCTAATCCATTTAACAATCTGATTAAGGTGGATTTCCCTGCACCTGAGTAGCCGATTATCCCAAATATTTCACCGTGATTAATCGATAAGTCAACTTGGTCAACTGCTGTTATATTTTGTTTCTTAGTTTTAAATATCTTAGAAACACTTTTTATATTAATCATGATACATTACCCTTTCTCATCGATCGAAAATTAAAAGACCTACTCATAATATTATGAGTAGGCCTTTTAATTTCATTATGCCTCTCATCTTTAGGATTTGTTCCTGTGATTTAGCACCTTGTCATTAAGACGGTTGCCGTGGCTTCTTAGGGCACTTCCCTCCACCACTCTTGATAAGAGTTCTATTCGATTGAGATTTATAATATCAGACTATTCTCTACTAGTCAACCAGGAATTCATCTAATACTTCATTTAAATATGGTACTGAGTGAAAAGCATAGAGTGCATTCACAAGTTGACCATTTTTAAATAACAGCAAGGCTGGTGCTGAACGTATGTGATACTTATCTATTAAGTCTTTATGGTAGTTCAAGTTAATTCTCTCGTATGAGATATCCTTCATCTCAGTGACGACTTTCAACATGGATTCTGAAATTTCACATGTCTTACACATCGTGGCATAACCAAAGATAATATAACTGTCCTTATCCTGTGTATTCTTTAATAAATCTGCTGTTGAAATTATTTCCTTCACGATAAAACTTACCTTTCATTATTAACGCATTATCTACGTAAAAACCGTGTCTTAAGAGGAGGTTAGCTAGATAGTCATGCGGGCAACGACCGACTTCTCCAAATTTTGGATCAATATAAATATGCGTGCTTTCACTTAAATGTTTTTTAAACCATTGACGAATTTTTCTTCCTTCTTTATCCGCATCGGATAATATAAAAATTTGCGAATCACCTAGCTGTTCGATAATTTCATCTAATTTGGAAATACCCATTGTTCCGAAAGTGCAAATAATTTGAGCCGGTTCTACTAACACTTCTTCTAAGCGACGTTTATCAGTCTTGCCTTCAACAATGAGTACCTTATCAGAAAGATTCATTCGTATCACCCTTAGTTTAATTTTATACAAATTCACCAGAAGTAATAAATATTTGTTTTTAAAAAACTCCGGACAAATGTCCAGAGTTTAAAATTAACCCTCGATAACTGCTTGATAACTAGCAGCATCAAGAAGATTATCAAGTTCGCTTTCATCTGAAAGTTCAACTTTCAGCATCCAAGCGCCTTCATATGGATTTTCATTTACAAGTTCAGGACTATCTTCAAGCTCTTCGTTAATCGCAACGATTGAACCTGAAACTGGAGCGATTAATTCTGAAACAGTCTTAACTGATTCAACGCTACCGAATGATTCACCTGTTGATACGTCGTCGCCTTCCTCTGGAAGCTCAACAAACACAATATCACCAAGTTCAGATTGTGCAAAATCAGTAATACCGATAGTTACAGTATTCCCTTCAACCTTTACCCATTCATGGTCCTCACTGTATTTTAGATCTTGTGGTAATGACACGCTAAAACCTCCCTTTTAACTTATCATATATATTGTTACATATTCATCATACTACAGGCAAGAAGATTAATTCAATAAAGCTTGCTCATAATTTTCTTCTTTAAAACCTAAAAGAACTTGGTTATCTAATACAACCATTGGTCGCTTGATTAACATACCGTCACTTGCAAGCAATTCAAACTTTTCGTCATCTGAAAGTTCAGGCAAGCGTTCTTTTAAATCAAGTTCTTTAAATTTGCCCCCTCTTTTATTAAAGAAATCATCTACGTTATATGAAGAACGGTCTACAATACCTTTTAGCGTATCGATTGACGGTACGTTTTCGACCATATCTATGGCAGTGAATTCTAAGTTGTTATCCTCTAAAAATTTCTTCCCCTTACGGCAAGTTGTACATTTTGAATACTCATAAAAAGTTATCATTATATCCTCCTAAAATAGAAAGTCATCTTAGGTTAATTCTACCTTAGAAATAATATTTTATACACTTAAAACACAAAATAAACCCAAAACCTTTGGGGGAGGTTTTGGGCCAGGGTTTAGGATTTAAGAAGTGTATATTATCTTCTAACCTTACTCTAACATCTAAATATTATTAGAACGTAAACTCTGTGTAAAAATTATCATAAACTCGTTAACGCTTTCCTTAGTTCACTTATATGAATTTGTCCGGGCGCCGCATCTCGGCTGATGTAACCATAAGTAAATAATGGGGCATAGTCGCCTGTTAACACGCGTGTACGCTTACCTAGCTCACCCATAGATATTCCGATGACTTTATGCCCATATTGAGCTTTAGCTGTTTTTTGAACGTCTACAACTGTATCTACATCCTCACCGTTTGTAGGGTAGAGGGCAAACTTAAACACATCCCCTTCAACTTGATTCATCTGACTAAGTAAATCCATGAGTGCATCGTAATCAAGAGTTTCTTTAAAGTTATGATAGCTCAGTAGCGTTTTAATTTGATGTGTCTTTGCAGTCTCAATAATTTCCTGCACTATTTTTTTACCCACTGACATTTCAATATCTATATAATCAATATCCATAGACTTACAAACCTCTAGTAAAAGCGCTTGATATTCAACCGTAGTTTTTGAGCCCTTGCCTCCTTCTCCAGAAGTTCGGTACGTGTAGATGATTTCTTTATCGAAAGCTTTAAACTTATCTATGATTCGTCTTACAATTGATGCGTGATCCTGTCGATTTAAAGCATCAAACACATCCCCTCGTATTTCCACTATATCAAAATCACTTAAGTGACTTTCTGCAGCTTCAATCTCTTCATTTATTGCATCAGAGTTATAACCTGAAAAAGTGACGACAATCTTAGTAGTATTCATTATTTTGCCCCTTGAATTTTATTCTATAAAAAGTTTTTAAATATCATGTTGTATTGTACTATAATTAGTATTGGTATGCAGTGATGATTTTAATACTTATATGAATACGATCAGGAGGATTTATTTAATTGAAGAAAACAATATTATACACGAGCTTAAGTGCTAGCCTTCTCTTAGCTGGCTGCAGTAGCGAAGTAGACTCAGAAACTATACAAATCGAAGAAGAATCCTCAATCGTAGATGATACAGAAGAAGATGTCGAAGAAAATACCGATAGTGCGCAACAAGAAAACGATGCTGATACAGACCTTTTAGCAATTGGTGAATCTGCAACGATTGATGACATCACACTCACCATTGATGATGCATATCTGACCGATGAGAGAAATGAAACTAACCTCATAGATGTGAGTGGTGTGCTTATTTTAGAAGTTACATATGAAAACAACTCAGAAGAAACCTTTCCGACAGGTCGAGATATCGTCGTTGAGTCTGAAGGAGAATTGATGCGAAGCTATGAGCTTGAAGACATACTATTAGAAGATTTGCCGCCAGGTGAAAGCATCAGCGGTCGTATGGCATACGGATTGGTCAACGAACCCGAAACACTTAATGCGACATTTCAGCCATTATTAAATGAGTCAGAAGAAGAAGCTGTCTTTGAAATCGACATTTCCGATGAGCATTAGGAAAGGTTTTATTGTTTCGGTGATATGTGAGCCTGTCTCGGACAACTTATCATCATTTTGACCTATTTCGGTGATAAGTAATCATATTTCGAGCAACTTATCACTGCCTCATAAATCAAAAATGCACTCTGTACAAGTACAGAGTGCATGCTTTTTGTATTCTATTCTACAACCTCAACTGATAAATCTACATCGATATTACCACGTGTTGCTTTAGAGTAAGGGCAGAAATCATGTGCTTGTTCTAAATATTTCTCAGCGTCTTCTTGAGACATATTTTTAACTTTTGCATTGATTGCAACGCTAAGTTTAACACCTTCACCGTCTTCTTCTAAACGTACTGTTAAATCGACTTCTGGCTCAGCGTCACGAACGCCACCTTTTTTAATCATTAAATCAAATGCACCGTTGAAGCATGATGCATAACCTGCAGCAAATAATTGTTCAGGGTTTACACCTTCTCCACCTTGATCTAGTGGGATAACCGGAGAATCTATTGCCTTGTCTGATGTTGTTACGTGACCTTTACGTCCACCTGTATTAACTGCACTAACTTCATATTTCACAGCCATTATATAGCCTCCTAAAAATATATTTACTTACAAAAATGAAGCCGTATTAACAACAGCTCCATTAATATATCCACTTATTTTTTGAACTTGTCTGATAGTTTGTCAATTGTATCGTTAGCTTTGTCACTAGCGTCTTCAACATATTCTTTCGCTTTACCAGCAAGCTTATCGTCTTTACCTTCTTTTTCTAATTCTTTGTCTCCAGTAGCGTTACCAACAGTTTCTTTAACGTTACCTTTAGCTTGTTCTAATTTGCTGTCTTTTTCCTCTGCCATGAAAAACACTCCTTAAATAATTAATTAGTATTATTCGTACAGTACTAAGTATTCCCGAATCATAATTTATTAAACATAATAATTAAAAAATTTTAATCCAAGATGCTGCCAATAAATATAATAAGTCATAATCATTAGTCCTACATATATCGGCATGAGTATCATACTTAATTTGAACAAATCTTTGCTAGTAAGATTATCATTTGCTCCCTCATAAAATATGAGGAGTGCTTTTGAACTAACAGGTAAAGTGACACAGAAATTTATACCAATTAAACTGATAAACACCATAGCAACGGGGTTAATATTAAATGTTTCTGCAATGATGAGTAAGACCGGTATCAGTACAGCTGCTCTCGTCGTATGGCTTGGTATTAACAGGTGAGATATTACACTAATCAATACCACAAATAAAAGGGCTATAAATACATTTATACTATCAAACTGATTGAAGCCTGCTAATAGCACCTCTTGAAAGTAAGTCGTCACTCCATATTCGACCAAAAGACTACCTAGGGTTGTCGCACCTGCAACGAAAAATATTAGGCTCCATGAAACTGAACTAAGTCCTTTTTTCCAGGTGATCAAGTTTAATTGAGGTAGCATCATAATTAAGCTCATTAAGATGGTAACATAAGCTATATCAAAACCATGTAGTGGCTCAGATAACCATAAAATTATAGTGACCACAACTAAACAAAAAGTAAGTTTCTCTTTTGTTTTAAACGGCATTTTCTCAACATCTTTTGTTTTTATCGTGTAATTAAAGTCTTTAAAATATAACCACTTAATAATGACATAAGTAATATATGAAATAATTAGTCCAAACGGTAAGGCATATACAAGAAATTCAATATAAGTAATTGACTCACCAGTCTGGGCTTGTAGGATACTGATGCCAACTAAATGGCTACCCGCACCAAGTAAAGTCGTATTTGCTGCCATAATAATCAGCACTGGAATCGCTAAACTGAAAAATTTCTTATGCTGATTAAAACGGTCCGTTAAGATTTCATAGAGTGGTAGCATCACTGATGCTCTCGCAGATGTTGACGGTACAATGACAGATAAAATCATTATCACAATAAAAGTAAAGAAAGTGACCCTTCCCTTTGTCGTGCAATTATTGATTACCCATTGGCTCAGTCGATCAATCAAGCCACTTTCAGACAGTACCCCCGCGATGATAAATGCGCCAATCATCAGCCATACCACATCATGAGTAAAAGCGTTAAACATAGTGTTCTCAGGTAAGCCCAGTAAAACACCAAGTACTAAGACGAGCCAGGCTGCGAGTCCTGATGGTAGTTTAGTAAATATAAATAAACCAAGGGCTAAAACAAATATAATGAGGCTGAGTTTTCCTAGGTAATCAAGCTCCGGTATGGCACTTACTAAGAGTGTAAAAGCGATAAATATTCCGATACCAATTTTAGACTTTAAGTTCATTGTTTTCACGCTCACTTTGAGCTAATTCCATACCGATGAAAATGCTGCGCATTGTATTGTCCACTGCTTTAGTCAGCCATTTAGAAGCATCTTCCATTGATTTTTCTAAAGTCGCTGGTTCTGGAATAATGCTCGTATATGTGTCGATACCACTATCATAATTTAAACTTGCTTTCTTGCCGATTGTTCCTGCAAAAGCGATCACTGGCTTATCAAACTGCTTGGCAATACGAGCAACTTCAGACGGGATCTTATCATTGGGGGTTTGGAAATCAATGCAACCTTCTGCAGTAATGACTAGGTCAGCTTCTTTAATTGCATCGGAAATTTCTATATAATTTTGGATAATTTCAAATCTCGGATGTAGGACCGCCCCTAAGAATCCAACAAGTCCTGCCCCTAAGCCGCCAGAAGCACCACCACCATTTATATTAGAAAGGTCATCCCCTATCACTGTCTTAATCAAACTAGCTAAATGATTGAAGTTCTTAGACAAGCGTTCAACTTCCTTTTTAGTCGCACCTTTTTGTGGGCCAAATACTTTTGCAACACCTTTTTCACCACAGAGCACGTTCTTCCAATTCACCGCAACATCAATATCCACTCTAGCAATACGGGGGTCAATAGATGACAGATCTATACTGTCTATTTTATGGATGTCTCCACCACCCTTAATTATTAACACTTCATTATCTTTCGATAAAAACCGCACACCAACTGCTTGTGCCATTCCGACGCCACCATCAGACGTCCCAGAATCACCACAACCAATCAAGATTCTTTCAGCTCCATTATCTAAAGCCTTGATGATCGTCTCACCCACCCCATACGTTGTCGTCCAAAGTGGGTTGCGTTGTTCATATGGCACATGTCTCAAGCCAGCAATTGCAGCCATTTCGATGACGGCTGTCGTCACACCATTATCTTTAAAGATGCCAAAATGTGAATTAATTTGTTCTCCTACAGGACCTGTCACTTTGGTTTTTATACATTTCCCTTTCTTTAATTTGATAATGGTCTCAACAAATCCTTCCCCACCATCGACCATTGGGATGACTGTAATATCATGGTCATTCCCTGACTTTTTAATCCCCTTCTTAATCGCTTTGCCGACTTCCTCTGAACTTAAGCTCTCCTTAAAACCTGAAGGTATAACAACCATTTTCATAATAATCTCCCCTTACGTTTTTGTTAGTCTCCAAACTACGCCTGGATACTTACGGTTTAATAAAGGGTTAATTAAAATATAATTAAATTACTCAAGTTAAAAAACCTGTGCTTGAATTTAATAATCCAAACACAGGTCTTAAAAGAGTTTAGCCTATCGTAGTAACTTTACCATTCGCCAAAGTTTTAATTGACCAAAGGTAGAATCTTCAACGATCCTAAAACCTAACTTTTCATATAATTTTTTAGCATTCGTATTATCCTTATCTACAGTAAGAGAGATTTTATCGAAACCGTTAAACCGTGCTTCGGTCTCAGCTTTTTTAATCAGCGCTGAAGCAATACCAATACCCTGATAGTCAGGCATAGTTGCCAGTAAACTGATGTGATACTCTCCTGATTTTGATTCTTTAAATGCCATCAGTGAGATTAGATCTTTAAAGTTATTAAAAACCAAGCCGAACACCTTAGACTTCTTCATCTTTACTAATTGCTTAACAGTTTCTAGAGTTGTCATCGTCATATCTTGATGAGACATACAAGTCACTAGACCGGCATGATGACCGTCTACAGTCGCTACAAAAGACTTATCATGACTAAAGCGATTCCCTTTATTCTCAAAGAGCAATTGCAACTCTTTAACCACCTTATCTTTAGAATCTGAACCTAACATTATATGACTCATTTTAGCCATTGCTAGGTAGTTCAGAATCCCACCGTTGGCATGATTACACGTCCCCTTTTCTATATTGAAATTACTCATTTTTTACACCTCATTATTCATTGTTACCTTTTAGAATAAGAAACAATACAACAAAAATATCATAAGTTTATGTAAATTAAGAATGATTACTCTGTATTAAGGGAATATATTTATGTAAAGGAGATATTATGATTAATAATTTATTTGGTAAATGGGACATTATTGCAACGACTTTAAGTATGTGGACAGATGGTAAAAGAGAACACCCTTCAATCACTTATACAAAGTTAAGTGATTCACCATTAACCGTCAACAATCAGGTTAAATTTCTAAAATATGGTAAAGAAAAAAAGTATTAAAGGCATAGAGAAATATAAGGATGGCCAGTTTATATGGAGAGGAAAAGGCCTACTTAAACTTTTCAAAAGCACTTGGCATTTCGTCTATTTAGATGCTGATGTTCTCATCATTAAGTTTGGTTCAACTCTAATGACAGACGCTGGTTTAGATATTTTGATTCAAGACAAAAACCGAATTCAAGAACTTAAGGAAAAGATACTTCACTCCTATACTGACTATAAGCAGACTAAAGAAGAACTAGAACAATTAGAATGGTTGGTATAGGAAAATACTTGGTCACGTATTGGTCACAGAAATTAAACAAACCCCGTAGCCACAAGGCTTACGGGGTTTAAAATATGGAGACGGCGGGAGTCGAACCCGCGTCCAGAGACTTCGCAACATCTCTTTCTACGTGTGTAGTTCATTTTTAAATTTCGCATGGGTGATGGTAATGAACCCACCTCAGCCCATGCTAGTCCGATTAATCTCTTCCATTAGTCTTCTGACTGCAGACTAAATGGCGTATCCTATTATAGTTGAATCATCGTCACGGGCCATAGGAAAGCTCATGGGATGATGCAGGCTGACTAGGCAGCTACTGCGAAATTGTTTTGTTTGCCAGTTATTATAAACTGAGTATCGTTGATGACGAAGCCGAAACCTCCGACACGCTTAAGATGCCCAAACAGCCCCTGTCGAATCCGGAACGTCCCCGGATTATAATCGGCTATCTTTTTACCGAGCGTCATCTATTATAACACGTTAAAAATATACTTACAAATTATTGATTGTACGCTTTGATAGCACGATCAATATCTCTCTTCATTTGTTTCTTCTTAAGATCTTCACGCTTATCATATTTTTTCTTACCACTCGCAATACCTAAAAGCATTTTACATACACCATTTTTAATGTATAACTTTAAGGGGATAAGTGCATTTCCTGGCTGTTCGATATGTCCTCTTAGTTTATTGATTTCTTTACGATGTAAGAGCAGTTTACGATGCCTGAGTGGATCATGGTTAAAACGATTCCCTTCTTCATAAGGGGCAATATGCATGTTATAAACATACATTTCCCCTCTATGAATACGAGCAAAGGAATCTTTTAAGTTCGCTGACCCTCGGCGAATGGATTTAATCTCCGTACCTTGTAATACCATACCAACTTCAATCGTATCTTCGATTGAGTAGTCATGACTGGCTTTTCTATTTTGTGCCAGTGGTTTAGTCTTATGCTTATCTTTACTCATCAGCCTCTACTTCTTTCCTTTACCTTTTTTAGGGGCACCTTTATAGAATGGCTTCTTGCCTGAAGCATTTCTTTTGCCTCCACCTTTCTTAAAGGTCCCTTTCTTTTCTCTAGATCTTGATTTCTCTTTCTTATTACCCTTGATTTCAACCGGACGGCTTCTCTTTTCTCTCGGCTTTCTATCCGGCATACCAACGACCTTAAAGTCAATTAAGCGTTCATCCAGATTCACACCTAACACTTCAATTTCAACCTTGTCACCTATACGGAACATGGTACCTGTCCGTTCACCAATCATCGCCATTGCTCTCTCGTTGAAGTTATAATGGTCATCTGTCATGTGAGACACATGGACGAGTCCTTCGATTGTATTCGGTAACTCAACAAACATACCGAAGTTCATCACACCAGCAATGACACCCTCGAATGTCTCGCCGACGTGTTTCATCATATATTCTGCTTTCTTCAGATCATCCGTGTCGCGTTCAGCATCTTGGGCGCGTCGTTCTCGTTCTGAAGTATGCTTAGCAATATCTGGCAAGATACTCTTATTATGACGAATGGTTTTAGCGTCTGTCTTCTTATTAATTAAATATTGACGGATCAGACGGTGCACAATTAAGTCTGGGTAACGGCGAATCGGTGAAGTAAAGTGAGTGTAAAACTCAGTCGATAAGCCGAAGTGTCCAAGAGATTCTTCTGAGTACTTCGCCTGTTGCATAGAATGTAACATAAGGGTACTAATGACCATTTCCTCAGGACGTCCTTTAACTTCTTCAATAATCTCTTGAAGCGCATGCGGATGAATTTGATTGCCTTTACCTTTAACCATTACTCCAAAACCTGTTAAGAAATCAAAGAACTTATTAAGTTTCTCTTCTTTTGGTTCTTCGTGAATACGGTATAGGAAGGGTACATCCATCCAGTGGAAGTGTTCAGCCACTGCTTCGTTTGCTGCGAGCATGAACTCTTCAATCATCTTCTCACCAGTACCACGGTTTCTTAGAACGATATCTTCAGGTGTGCCGTCGTCTCCAACAACTACAGCCGCTTCATCAAAGTCAAAATCAATTGCCCCACGTTGGTCTCTCTTACGGCGGAGCGCTTGTGCCAGCTCTTCAGCTTGTAGAAGGTATGGGTAGACTTCCTTAAACTCTTCAATAATTGCCGGGTCTTTTTCTTCTAACATTAAGTTTACATTACGATAGGTCATGCGGTAATTCGAATTGATGACACTTTCAAAAATTTCATGGTTCACTGCCTTACCGCCCGGTGTGAATTCGATGCGACAGCTCAAGGTTAGGCGGTCGACATTCGGGTTTAGTGAGCAAATACCGTTGGATAGGCGGTGTGGAATCATCGGAATGACTCGGTCGACCAAGTACACACTTGTCCCTCTATCGTACGCTTCTTTGTCAATCGGTGAATTCTCTGTTACATAATGACTAACATCTGCGATACTGACTGTTAATTCCAAATTACCATTTTCAAGTTTTTTAACACTGACAGCGTCATCTAGGTCTTTCGCATCTGCGCCGTCAATTGTAATAGTAAATTCATCTCTTAAATCAACACGATCTTTTGTTTCGTCTTGATCGATAACTTCAGGTACAGACTCCGCTTGTCTTAAGACCTCATCTGGGAAGTCAATGTCGATGCCATGTTGGAAAATAATCGATAAGATATCGACACCCGGGTCATTTTTATGACCGAGAATCTGTATGACATGTCCTTCAGGATTATCACCATCTCCCTCAGGGAATTTTGTGATTTCTACAAGTACCTTATGGCCATCAATCGCACCTAAATTATGATCTTTAGGTATAAAAATG
The DNA here is from genome assembly GCF_016313225.1 of Jeotgalicoccus sp. ATCC 8456. Classification (NCBI taxonomy): domain Bacteria; kingdom Bacillati; phylum Bacillota; class Bacilli; order Caryophanales; family Staphylococcaceae; genus Jeotgalicoccus; species Jeotgalicoccus sp. ATCC 8456. The sequence continues at coordinate 999,657 of NZ_CP066224.1, forward strand.
TCGGTTTTAAAAGTTTTGGAATCAGGTACGACAAAACCGAAGTGCTTGCTCGCATTATATTCTCCGACGAGCTTGGTCACACCACGCTCGATAATTGAAATTACTTTTCCTTCAGCATTGTCACCCCGAGAATTTTCTTCCACTTCAATCAACACAGTATCACCATCAAGGGCACCGTTAACCGCAGTAGGCGGAATGAAGATATCTTCGACATCCTCTTCTTCAGGTCTTAAGAAGCCAAAACCTCTCTTATGCATCGATAAAGTCCCTTTAATTCTGTTGGAGTCGGGAACTTTCATATACTTATCTTTTTTTGTGCGATACAGTTTACCGGATTCTTCAAGAGAGACCAAAGCTTTCACCATATCTTTAAAATCATCCGACTCATCTGCCTCTAAAGTCATTTTAAAATCATCAGTTGTCATCGGTTTATATTCGTCACTGTTGACGAGTGATAATATTTCTTCTTTATAGTCTCTCATCGTAATCCTCCGTATCATTTATAGGTGAGCAAGTTTTCTCCCACCGTAAATTTATATATATCTTCAAATAATTCTTCCTTTGATTTGTCTATTGTTAATACGTGTCCACCATCCGGATACCATTTTATTTCCTTATCATCTGTTGAGATACTATCAAAAATAACATTGGCGCTCTCAGAATTAATCACTTCATCCTTTTCACCTTGAGCGACAAATGTAGGAATCATGACATCCTCTAAGTTCCCTTTTACCATCTGAATAAACGTTCTGATGTCTTCAAAAGTAGATGTCATCTCTAACTGTTCTAATTCTGACTCAATTTCCTCAGGCGATTTATTTTCAAACATTTTTAAATATTTTTCAGCATAGGCTTTAAATTGACTATACAAGGTCTCAGATTCCTTTAAATACATCGGGCTACAAATTGTCGATATCCCAACTAAGTCACGGTCACTAGAAAGATTCAGCGCCATTACACCACCGATTGATACACCTGCTGCAAAAATATCTTCATAACCTTCTGATTTTAGAAAATCATAAGCATCCACTACTTGTTTATACCAAACATACGGTGATGATTCGGTAATCTTCTTAGGATGTTCGGCATGGCCTTCGTAGTTTATTGAGTAGGATGTCATACCCTTTTTCTGAAGGTATCTGCCAAGCTGTCTAACATCAGATGTATTACCCGTAAAACCATGTAAAAGTAACACTGCTGATTTGCCACTATCTTCTTTAAAATAGAATGTTTCTGGTAATTTGAAATTCATGAGGTCACCTCTATATTCATCTTACTTACATTGTACGCTAAATTGAGTGGATTCTAAAGATTCATGCAGAAATAAAAAATCCCGTATCCGGCTAAAGTCGGATACGGGTGTCGTATTTATCCAATGTAAGTCAACAATAACATGATCATAAAGAACAAAATAGCTAAGATTACAGTAGCTCTGTGTAAAATGAGATCCATACCACGAGCTTTTTGTTTACCAAAAACTTGTTCAGCTCCACCACTAACTGCTCCAGAAAGTCCGGCACTCTTACCCGATTGTAGGAGAACAGTTGCGATTAAAGATATACATACTACGATTAAAAGAACGATGAGTAGAGTCTGCATGAAGTACCCCTCCGATTTATATTAACAGTATAAATAATACCAAAATTACACTCTATCCGCAATGTAAATTGATGTTTTGTAATCTACTTGTCACATTAAAAATTGTCGTGATTCTGGTGCAATTTTTAAATTTTTGTCATTTGGAGATAATTTACCTGCATTATATATTTGTGGTATGAGAAAACAACCTATTAAACTTCATCAGATGCAGGTTTTACGTCGTCGCTTTGAGCTAAGTGAAAATGAAGAGAAAGAATTTGAAAATTTACAAGCTGGCTTTTTAGGAGAATTATCTTTCGATAAACTTCTCGACGCTCACTTGAGTGGCTTAAATGTTTATCATGTGAAAGATTATCGTTTCAAGGTGGATGGTTCAGAAGTGCAGATTGATAACCTACTTATTTCTGGAGACCAGGCTTATACCTTTGAAGTAAAGAATTATAATTTCGACTTAGTTTACTGCAACAAAGCTTGGCACTTTGTAAATGGGGAGGAATTTAAAGATTTAAGTATGCAAGTGAACAGGCAACGGCTTTTATTACAACAACTACTTAAGAAAGGCAGTTTCTACAGCGCTTCAAATAATGTGATGTCTCATTTGGTATTCGTAAATCCTAAGCAAACGATTTATAATATGCCAAACTTAGAAAATTTAATCGTCCCATCCAATGTAGATAAGCGCCTATCTAAAATCTGTAAGTCCAATTATTATGATCAGTCAGCGCTCTATAAATTTTTAGAGAGTCAGCGTTTAGTTAAATCAATTTACAATATTCCAGTAGATATTAAATTTGAAACATTACGTCCCGGAACCTACTGTTATCAATGTAATTCCACTTCCACTCTCGATAAAATCCACAGAAATTTGTATAAATGCAAAAATTGCAAAATTGACTATAATATACTACAAATTTTGCAAAACCTACAAACTGAAATAACAGCCTTAAATGACAGTTGGAAGATTACGCCAGCAATACTATTTAAGTTAAGTGGAGGGATGGTGAGTAGGGCTGTGATAAATAAATATATAAGAGAAGGTAAGATCAAATTATGATTTGAGATGGTGATAAGTACCGTGATTCTTCATGACTTATCACCATTTCCACTGCTTTTGGTGATAAGTACCGCGATTTTTCATGACTTATCACCATTTCCACTGCTTTTGGTGATAAGTACCGCGATTTTTCATGATTTATCACCATTTCCACTGCTTTTGGTGATAAGTACCGTGATTCTTCATGACTTATCACCATTTCCACTGCTTTCGGTGATAAGTGCCGTGATTTTTCATGACTTATCACCGTTACTACTGCTTTTGGTGATAAGTACCGTGATTCTTCATGACTTATCACCATTTCCACTGCTTTTGGTGATAAGTGCCGTGATTTTTCATGACTTATCACTGGTTCCACTGCTTTTGGTGATAAGCGCCGCGTTTCTATCAGACTTATCACCGGTTCTACTGTTTTTGGTGATAAGTACCGCGTTTTTAACAGACTTATCACCACCCACTAGACTTCTCATAACCCCACATCACAAAAACCTCCCCTCGACAAAAGCGAGGGGAGGTCATAAATTTCATAGACTTAGATATTTAAGTTATAGAAAGAGTCTAGGCCTTTGTAGGTTGCTGTTTCAAAGAGTTCATCTTCGATACGTAATAGTTGGTTGTATTTCGCAACGCGGTCAGTACGGGATGGTGCACCTGTCTTAATTTGACCCGCATTTGTAGCAACAGCGATATCTGCAATCGTTGTGTCTTCTGTCTCGCCTGAGCGGTGTGAGATGACTGCAGTGTAGCCTGCGCGTTGGGCAGTTTCTATTGCTTCAAATGTCTCTGTCAAAGTACCAATTTGGTTGACTTTAACTAAGATTGAGTTTGCAACACCTTGCTCGATTCCTTCTACAAGTTTTTCAGTGTTTGTAACAAATAGGTCATCACCAACTAATTGAACTGTATCACCAATCTTATCAGTCAATAACTTAGTGCCTGCCCAGTCGTTTTCATCTAAGCCATCTTCGATTGAGATGATTGGATATTTGTCGACCATGGCACTGTACCATTCTACGAGCTCTTCTGAAGAATATGTTTTCCCTTCACCTTTGAGTTCATAGGCACCCGTTTCTTTATTGAAGAATTCACTTGAAGCGGCATCCATTGCTAAAACAATATCAACACCTAATTCGTAGCCTGCAGCTTTAACTGCTTCTCCGATCACTTCGAATGCTTCTTCATTTGATTTAAGGTTAGGTGCGAAACCACCTTCGTCACCTACAGTTGTGCTATATCCTTTACTAGATAAAACTTTCGCTAAGTGATGGAACACTTCTGTCCCCATGCGGAGGCCTTCTTTAAACGAAGACGCTCCAACTGGCATAATCATAAACTCTTGGATATCAATATTGTTATCCGCATGTTCCCCACCGTTGATAATATTCATCATCGGTACAGGCAGTTGTACTGCATTGAAACCACCTAAGTATTTATAGAGCGGCTGACCTAATAGATCTGCTGCAGCTTTACTAACGGCAATTGAGACACCTAAAATCGCATTGGCACCAAGTTTAGCTTTATTTTTAGTACCATCAAGCTGGATGAGCATTTTATCGATAGAGACTTGTTCTAAAACAGAGAAGTCACCATCAATGAGTTCTGGCGCGATAATTCCATTAACATTCTCAACTGCTTCTTCTACACCTTTACCTAAGAAGCGTGATGAATCACCATCACGAAGTTCAACAGCTTCGTATTCTCCAGTAGACGCACCTGAAGGCACTAGTGCTCGGCCAAAGGCGCCACTCTCAGTCAGTACTTCAACTTCGATTGTTGGGTTTCCTCTAGAGTCTAAAACTTCACGTGCATAAACATCTGTAATTAATGGCATGTCATCCTACTCCTTTGTGTTTTTAGTTCGAGTTTATTATAACTTATTTTACGATAAAAGGCTCTCACCAGTCATATCTTTCGGTTGTTCGAGGTCTAACAAATCTAATAAGGTTGGTGCAAGATCAGCTAGACGTCCATCCTCACGTAGATTTTGCTTTGTGTCTGTAACAATAACAGGCACTGGGTTCGTAGTGTGTGCAGTCATCGGCTCACCTGACATTGTTAACACTTCGTCTGAGTTACCATGATCAGCTGTAATGATTGCACGTCCGCCGAGTTCTAAAATTTTGTCGACGACTTGACCGAGACACTTATCGACTGCTTCTAAGGCATCGATTGTTGGCTGCAACATGCCACTATGTCCGACCATATCAGGGTTTGCAAAGTTTAAAATCACTAGATTTAAGTCTTCTGTGTCTAAGGCTTGAATGAGTTGATCCGTGACTTCATAGGCACTCATTTCAGGCTGTAAATCATAAGTTGCAACCTTTGGTGAATCAACAAGAATACGAGATTCGCCTTCAAAGACAGCCTGACGTCCCCCATTCATAAAGTAGGTCACATGCGGATATTTTTCGGTTTCTGCAATTCTCAATTGCTTTAACCCATTATTTTGAATGACTTCACCAATCGTGTTTACTAGATCATCTTTTTCAAAAACGACATTGCTCACTACTGCTGGACTATATTCAGTAAAGGTTGAAACATTTAAGTTTTCAATATCTTTTAGACTGTCTATATGATTAAAACTAGGATTCGTCAAAGCTTCACTAAGTTGAACAGCTCTATCTGGTCTAAAGTTGATGAAGATCACAGCATCATTGTCGTCAATTTTGGCGCCATGACCTACCGTAAATGGTTGGACAAATTCATCAAAAATCTCAGCTTCATACGACGCCCTAACACCCGCTTCTGCTGTATCAAAATGCGGAGCATCGCCGTGAACAAGTGTGTCATAAACAAGTTTCATCCGGTCCCAGCGCTTATCTCTATCCATGGCATAATAACGGCCACTAATGCTTGCAAACTCACCGACGCCAACTTCAGCCATAACCTTTTCAGTTTCTGAAATATAGGTCAGTGCCGAACTTTTAGCAACGTCACGACCATCTAAAAATCCATGAACTACGACATCTTCTAAATTATGTGCCTTAGCCATTCTAAGTATTTCAAACATGTGGCTATAGTGTGAGTGAACACCGCCGTCACTTAATAAGCCCATGATGTGCAGCTTACTACCCTCATTTTTAGCGTGATTAAGTGCATCTAAAAGGACCTTGTTTTGATTGAATTCTCCTGTTTCAATCGCTTTGTTGATACGGGTTAAACTCTGATAGACGATACGCCCTGCACCAATGTTTAAATGTCCGACCTCAGAGTTACCCATCTGTCCATCAGGTAAACCCACATCTAAGCCACTCGCCTTTAAAAGCGAGTGGGGGTATTGATTTTTATAGCGGTCAAAGTTTGGCATGTGTGCTTGTTTTACTGCGTTTCCATATGATTCAGTACGTTCAGCAAAACCATCAAGTATAATTAATGCGGCAAGTTTAGTCATGACTTGATCCATTCAATAAGGCAACAAAATCATTTACTTTTAAAGATGCACCGCCCACTAATGCACCGTCTACATGCGTTTGACGCAACAAGTCTTCAATTGTTGCTGGTTTAACAGAGCCACCGTAAAGTATTCTCACTTTTTCTGCAGTTTTTGAATCATATAGGTTCTCTATAGTGTTTCTAATCACTTCGCACATTTGATTCGCATCATCACTTGACGCACTTTGACCCGTACCAATTGCCCATATTGGTTCGTAGGCGATGACAACCTGAGCAACTTGGTCACGACTAATACCTTCAAGTCCCTTAGACACTTGTTGCCTCACCTTGTCTTCCGCTTGACCCTCATTTCGTTCTTCTTGTGTTTCACCAACACAAGTAATCGGGAACATTCCTGCCTCTAAGACAGCATGATTCTTCTTATTCACATCTTCATCTGTTTCAAAGAATAATTGTCGACGTTCTGAGTGACCAGTAATCACGTAAGTCAATCCTAGATTACTTAACATGCTTGCTGAAATTTCACCCGTGTAGGCACCGTTTTCTTCGAAATAGACATTCTGTGCACCGACTTTAATGTCTGTATCCTGTGTTTTATTTACTAAAACCGTCAAATCGATAAAGGGCGCACACAGCGCCGCTTCTACACTTTTAGGTAGCGTTTCTTTAGTTAATTCATCCATAAAAGCTTCTGTTTCACGGACGTTCATATTCATCTTCCAATTACCAGCAATTAATGGCGTACGCATAAGCTAGTCCTCCTCAACATTGTCTATAGCTTTTAAGCCTGGTAGTTCCTTACCTTCTAAATATTCAAGTGATGCTCCGCCACCTGTGGAGATATGGCTGAATTTATCCTCAAAGCCGAGTTGTTGTGCAGCACTTGCAGAGTCGCCACCACCGATGATTGTAATGGCTTCATCTAAGTCTGCGATCGCTTGGCATACTCCACTTGTGCCTTTGGCAAAATTAGACATTTCAAAGACACCCATTGGGCCATTCCATACAACTGTCTTCGCTCCGTTTAAAGCATCTTCATACAGTTTGATTGTTTTTTCTCCTATGTCTAGTGCCATCATGTCATCAGGAATATTATCAACATCTACCGTTTTAAATTCAGTGTCATTAGAAAATTCCTTCGCAACAACAACATCCACCGGAAGAATTAACCGACCTTCTGCTTGCTCAAGTAAGTCTTCTGCAATCTTGATGTTATCTTCTTCTATTAATGAGGTACCGATTGAATGACCTGCAGCTTTAAGAAAAGTATTCGCCATTCCTCCTCCGATTAACACCTTGTCTGCTTTAGATAGAAGATTCTCAATAACGCTAATTTTGTCTGATACTTTCGCACCACCTAATATTGCTACAAATGGTGTTTTTGGTTCGTCGACAGCATTACCTATGAACTCAATTTCTTTTTTCATCAAGAAGCCAGAAACGGTAGGTAAATGTTCACTAATGCCTACATTTGATGCATGTGAGCGGTGTGCAGTACCAAATGCATCATTTACAAATACATCTCCAAGTGATGCCCAGTACTTACCAAGCTCTGGATCGTTTTTACTTTCTTTGGAACCGTCTAAATCTTCATATCTTGTATTTTGAATCAGTAAAATTTCACCGTCAGGTAAACTGCTCACAGCTTCTTCTAAGTCATCACCACGCGTCTTATCGCTGAATAATACTTCCTTGTCCATCAGCTCACTTAAGCGCTTCGCAACAGGTGCGAGTGTGTAAGTTTCTTTATCTTCTTGAGATTTCACACGTCCGAGGTGGGATAGTAGAATGACCTTACCACCTTTTGCTAGAACATAAGAGATAGTTTTAATCGCAGCCTTGATGCGGTTGTCATCTGTAATCTCACCATCTTTTAAGGGCACATTAAAATCTGCTCTAATTAAAACTTTTTTACCTTTTAATTCTACATCGTCAAGAGTCTTTTTCATGAATACGCCTCCAAGTATATATTCAATTTTATTATACATATCTCACTTAGTGATTTAAACTACAAAAGTAATTTTACATTGATGTAAACACATCCATAAAAAAACGGACACCCTTTATAAGGATCTCCGTTAGTATCAAATATTTATTTATGTTCACGTATATAATCGTAAATTGTCACAAAATCAAGTACGCCTTCTTGAATGACCTCATCACCATTCGATAAGACAGGAATGCGTACCATGTATTCTTCTTGCAGTTCATTGTCTTCGTCGATGTTGACTTCAGTTAATTGAACAAGATCATTCCTTAGTTCAGATAAAGCCAGTCTGATTTGGAGTTTACCTTCATTACATAACGCACAATCGTTACGCATGTAATAAGTAAGATTAAGCATGGTCAAGCCTCTTTCTTCCACAAATTTTTTACTTCACGTTTAAGCGTCTGCATCAATGAATCAATCATTTCAGTGGAGATAATACCCATAGCAATCGCCATGGATACTAAGGCCACTTGGAAGCCGTAAGCTAGAGCCATATCGTATTGGGTCATAACGACACTACGCATGGCATTATACGCTGTACCACCAGGTACCAAAGGAATGATACCACAAGTTATAAAGATGATGACTGGCGCCCTAAGTTTGCGACTGCTTAAGATAGAAACCGCAGTCAATACAATAGCCCCTAAAAAGGACGCGATTGGCGCTTCTGCACCGATTTCTGTTGCTATATAGTAAACAATCCAACCTAAGGCACCACTAATACCACCTGCGACAATTGTTCTTCTCGGTGCGTTAAACAGGACACCAAAACCCGCTGATGCAAAGAAACTTAAAATCAATTGGAAAAAATAAGTCATGATTCTCCCTCCTACATCAACATGAATATGAGACCTACACCTGCACCGATAGCAATCGAAGTTAAGGAAGCCTCAGCACCCTTCATAGTGCCGGCTAGCATGTGGCCACGAATCATTTCTCGAATCGCATTTGTGATTAAGACACCAGGCACTAAGGGCATGACTGCAGCGATAATAATTGTTTCGACATTGACACCAGGACCATAGTTTACATAAAGAACAGAAAATAAAGCAATAAAGAACGAAGCAAAGAATTCATTGAAAAACTTAATTTTGGTATAACGCTGAATACTTTCTGTAATTAAGACTCCTAACATGCCACCAAATGCTGCAATAGGAATGTCCACAATAGTGCCATTAAAAAGAAGTAAAAACATTGCTGCTACAATACCACCTGCGATAATCACCAGCCATAGTGGAAACATCTTAGTTTCATGAATCGTTTCAATCGTCTCAATCGCCTCATCAATGGGTAATCCTTTAGTAATTTGTCTAGACAAATCATTAATATTAACGACTTTTTCTAAGTTGTTTGCACGCTCTTCGATACGAATCGTTTGAGAAAGTGCGTAATCATTCATCGATAGTATGATTACTGTTGTTGTCACGAACACTTGGACATTACCGATACCATAGTTGTTAGCCATACGTAGCATCGTATCTTCAATGCGGTAGGTCTCAGCGCCGCTCTCTAATAAGATCTTGCCACTATTTAAACAAACATAGAAGACTTTACGAACAAACTTATCATCTAAACTAACGTCAGGTTTATCGACTGTTTCAAGTGCTTCGACTGACAAATCACTCACCTCTTTTTAGCACCCCCGAGAAGAATTGAACTCCCATCTCAAGAACCGGAATCTTACGTGTTATCCATTACACCACGGGGGTAAAATATAAAAATAACAAAACTCATTATATCAAGAATGATAGGACTATTAAAGCCTTAAATATTGACTCTCTTGGGACGATAGTAATAAGATAAATGTCATATTGATTTAAAGGTTATTATCTTTGACCTTGTTTGACTAATGTGTTATAAATAAATAAGAGATTATGCTAGATTAATAATTTAGGAGGCAAAAAATATGAATTTAATACCTACAGTAATTGAACAAACTAACCGCGGTGAACGTGCATACGATATTTACTCAAGACTGTTGAAGGATAGAATCATCATGATTGGTAGTGCAATTGATGATAACGTTGCAAACTCTGTAGTCAGTCAGCTTCTATTCTTACAAGCTCAAGACTCTGAAAAAGATATCTATCTATATATTAACTCACCAGGTGGTAGTGTCACAGCTGGTATGGCAATCTATGATACGATTCAACACATCAAGCCTGATGTTCAAACAATTAGCTTAGGCCTTGCTGCTTCAATGGGATCATTCCTTTTAACAGCTGGTGCCAAAGGTAAACGCTATGCTTTACCAAATGCTGAGATAATGATTCACCAACCACTAGGTGGTGCTCAAGGTCAGGCGACTGAAATTGAGATCGCAGCTAAACATATCTTACAAACACGTGAAAAACTCAATAAAATCTTAGCTGAACGTACAGGTCAACCACTAGAGAAAATCGAGAAAGATACTGACCGTGATAACTTCATGACAGCTGAAGAAGCTAAAGAATATGGTCTAATCGACCACGTAATGGAACCAGAAAAATAATATATTATGAACGAAAAGCGTTTAGGTCACGTGACTTAAACGCTTTTTTTTATTATTATGAAATTAGAATAAACTCAGGAGGTTGTCTAGTGAATATACTTATTTCCGGTGGAACTGGTTTTATCGGCAGTCATCTTACTAATGTTTTAAAGAAAGATCGCCATCACGTCTATATTTTAAGTCGGCAGTCTAAATCAAGTGAACATCCCTACGTGCATTATATAAAGTACGATGAAGATAACTATAATGATCTATCTTGGACTAAAGAATTACCAGAAGAAATCGATTTAGTCTATAACTTCTCAGGCGCCTCGTTAAATAATAAATGGACAGATTATTATAAAGATTTAATATTATCGAGCCGTTTAAACATGACCAATATGCTCTATCAATGGCTTTTTGATTCTAAAATTAAACCGCTCGCCTTTGTTAATGCAAGTGCAATCGGTTACTATCCGACAAGTAAACTTGTTGAGTATGATGAGTACGACGTCTTGTCACCGAATGACTTCTTATCTACAGTGGTAAATAAGTGGGAAGGTGCTGCGAGACAAATTGAATCTTTAGGTATCCGAACTGTGTATACACGTTTCGGCTTAATCTTATCTCGTGAGGAAGGTGCCTTACCTATTCTCGAAAAATTATATAAGGCAAACTTAGGTGGAAATATTGCTTCTAGTCGTCAGTGGTACTCTTGGATTCACATTGACGATGTCATTAACGCCTTATATTTTGTTGGACTCAACCAAGATATAGATGGACCTGTAAATATTACAGCACCCGTCGCTGTGAGACAAAAGGAATTCTCTAAAGTACTCAGCGCCGTACTCGGCACACCAAATTTCTTTAAAACACCGAACTTCTTGTTAAACAGTTTGCTCGGTGAGCGCTCAATGTTAATTACTGAAGGTCAAAAAGTCCACCCAAGACGCTTGTTAAACAATGAGTTTAAATACTTGTACCCCACTCTAGACCAAGCTTTAGAACAAATTTATAGTAAATAAAAATTCCCCTGTTCGATAAGATTACATCGTACAGGGGTTTTAATTAAAATATTTTTTCTTCACCATTGCGGATTTTTTCAGCAATGTCGTCTAACTTTCTAAGTCGATGGTTCACACCTGATTTTGAAATCGGTCCAGTCGATACCGACTCACCGATTTCTTTTAAGGTCATGTCTTGATTATCCACTCGAATTCTAGCGACTTCTCTTAGGCGTTCTGGCAATTCATCTATGCCAATTTCCTCCTCTATAAATTTAATGTTTTCCACTTGTCTCATTGAAGCATTTATCGTCTTATTTAAATTTGCTGTTTCACAGTTTACTAGACGATTGACTGAATTTCTCATATCTCTAACAATACGAATATCTTCAAATTTAAGTAGCGCTTGGTAACCACCTATTAAACTGAGGTAGTCAGAAATCTTTTCTGCTTCTTTTAAGTAGACTAAATAGCCACGTTTTCTATCGATAAATTTCGCATTCAAACCATAGCCATTCATTAAGTCTGTCAGTTCAGCTGCATGATCCTCATAGAGGGTTGCAATTTCTAAATGGTAGGCTGAGGTTTCCGGATTATTTACTGAACCACCTGCTAAGAAGGCCCCTCTTAAGTAGCTTCTTCTGCAGCAATCATTGGCTAGAATTTCATCAGTCACACGGTTTGTTAATAGACCACCTTCAAAAATCTCTAGATCTTTTAATACTGCCATCGCTTCTTTTTTAATTCTACATATATAAACATTATTCTTTTTTAACTTCATTTTTTTACGCACAAGTAAGTCAATTTCTATTTTGTAGACATTTTTTATTAGTGAAAAAATTCGTCTCGCTATTGCCGCATTTTCTGTTTGGACATTGATTACCCACTCATTGTCAAAGTAACTGACTGCACCGTTCATCTTGATCAAGGCAGAAAGTTCACTTTTCATACAGCATTCATCAACTTCAATTCGTGTTAATTCGTTTTTCATTTCGGAAGCAAATGACATGCAACCACTTTCCTTTCAAATTCTACCTAGTACTCTAGTGTTCTTGATTCATCGATAACGATATCGTAGATAATCTCTGCTAGCTTTTCATTGTTATGGCGGACAACGCCTTCATCATCAACAATGATCAACTCGTCATGTGTAATGACTTTTACACCGTTTGCTTCGATTTTATTGCGTTCACTTTCAATAATATGAACGCCTCTTTCTTTGTACGTTGAAGCCATCTGACTATAGACATCTCTTTCATTTAAAATGACATAATCAATGACCTTTCTCTTAATATGTTTTTCAATAGCATAAAGATGGTCATAGGCTGACATGCCCATTGTCTCCCCTGGCTGCTCTAATAAATTTGCGACATATACTTTGATGCCTGTTGAATCCGTAAGTGCCTCTTTAATACCATTAGGTAAGAGATTAGGAATAATGCTTGTATATAGTGAGCCTGGCCCTAAAACGACTATATCAGCTTCCATAATGGCTTCGACTGCAGCAGGTGTTGCATCAATATTCGTTGGAATAAGATAAATTTCTTGAATCTCTTTATTAATCTTTGGAATATAGCTTTCCCCGATAATCAATGAGTCATCTACCATTCTTGCTGCTAATTTTGGACTAACATTAGTAGATGGAATGACTGTACCTTTAACGTTTAAAATTTTGGATAGTTCGCTTACTGCTGTCGCAAAGTCTCCACTTAAGTCATACATTGCTGCTAACATAAGGTTTCCTAGAGAGTGACCTGATATTTCATCCTTTTTAAAACGATAAGTAAACAGACCCTCTAGCATGGGTTCTACTTCACTTAAGGCGGACATTACGTTTCGAATATCTCCTGGAGCTGGCATATCTATCTGATCACGGATAATTCCTGTTGAGCCACCGTCATCTGCAACAGATACAATTGCAGAAATTTCTACAGGATATTTTTTCAATCCACGTGAGAGTACAGATAGTCCAGTTCCACCACCGATTATCGCGATTTTTATTTTAGCTTTCGCCATGAGTGGAACCTTCAATATTTGCATCACGGTGGCTAGTATTAATTTGAAAACTAAAATCATGAGTTAAATCTTCCCCTAGACGTTTAGCTAAGGCAACTGAGCGATGTTGGCCACCTGTACAGCCAATTGCAATCGTCAATTGTGACTTACCTTCTTTAACGTACTGAGGGATTAGATAGTAGATTAAATCAGAAAGTTTTTCATAGAAAGTATCTGTGTCCTGCCATTTCATCACATAATCATAAACCAAAGCATTTAAGCCAGTTAGTGGACGCAAGTCTTCAATGTAGTATGGATTCGGTAAAAATCTTACGTCAAACATCAAATCTGCATCAATCGGCACACCATGCTTAAAACCGAAGCTTACGACGTTGACTGTAAAGAACTCTTCACGTCCTCCACTGTACATACTAAACATCTTATCCTTGAGTTCCTTTGGTGACAGTAAAGTCGTATCTACTATTACTGTCGCACGACTTTTTAAATCATCCAAGATTTGACGCTCTTTCTTAATGGCATCTAAGAGCGCGACACCCTCGTTTAACGGGTGAGCACGACGTGTTTCTTTATAACGGCTAACTAGTCGCTCATCATCTGTATCTAAGAAGATAATTCTAAGCATCAATTCTTTACTGTTCGAAACGAGATTGAGTTGTTGTATTAAATCATCAAAAAATTCTTTTCCTCTTAAGTCTACCCCTATTGCCACTTTCGACATTTTACCATCAACTGAATCCATCAGTTCTACAACCTTGGGTATCAAAATAGGTGGTAGATTATCAATACAAAAATATCCCATATCTTCAATTGCTTCTAATGCTACTGATTTCCCAGAACCACTCATACCTGTCATTATGATTAAACTTTTCATTCGACACACCCTTAAAAGAGATTTAATCTTAGCCTTTGTTTTATACTCATTTTACTATGAAAAATCCCCCATATGGGGGAAATTTTAACTTATTCTTCGTCTTCTAACTTTTCTAAGTAGTGCTGAGCATTTTGAGCTGCTAAACTACCATCGCCAGTGGCAGTAACGATTTGTCTAAGTGATTTCTCTCTAACATCTCCTGCTGCAAAAATTCCAGGAATTTTCGTTTCCATCTCTTCATTGGTTTCAATGTAACCATTGTCATTTAGAATTCCAAGGTCTTTGAATGGTTCTGTAAGAGGCAACATACCAATGTAGATAAACACACCATCGGCCTTGTGTTCATATACTTCACCAGTATTTTTATTTTTAAGTGTGACAGATTGGACTTTACCTTCACCATTAATTGATTGCAGTTCAGTATCCCAAATGAAGTTCATCTTTTCATTTTTAAAGGCTCTATCCTGCAAGATTTTTTGCGCACGTAATTCGTCACGACGGTGAACAACTGTAACTTTACTTGCGTATTTGGTTAGGAAAACACCTTCTTCTACTGCAGAGTCTCCCCCACCAATCACAACGAGTTCACGCTCTTTAAAGAATGCACCGTCACATACTGCACAATAACTTACCCCGCGTCCGCGTAGTAAGTCTTCGCCTGGTACACCAATTGTTTTATATTCTGCACCAGTTGCAATAACGACTGATTTTGTATAAATATCTTCAGATGAAGTTTTTAGGATCTTAATGTCTCCATCTAATTCAACACTTTTAATATCTCCAAATTTGTACTCTGCACCAAATTGCTGAGCATGTTCAAACATTTTTGATGATAATTCGGGTCCAGTAATCATAGTAAATCCTGGGAAGTTTTCTACTTCCTCAGTATTTGCCATCTGTCCACCTGGTACGCCACGTTCTAAAAGCACTGTTTTTAATTCTGCACGAGATGCGTAAACGGCTGCTGTCATTCCTGCAGGACCAGCACCGATGATTACAACATCATAGATCGTCTTTTCGTCCATAGTTTATCTCCTTTAAAAAATTGCTATATACTATTATAGTCACTTAAGGTCATTTATTCATTAAATTTGCTTGAGGTGTTCAATTGCCTTGTTTAAACGATAGTTTGTCGTATTAAAGGTTTCTACCAAATACTTTTTGGTTAACTTTTTCTGTGAACGATAAGTATATAGGACCGCGGCAACATAACTTTCAACATCGTCAAATTCCTTATGCACCTCATATAAGTCATGGAAGATATCAATCCACATTAACAAAGTATCCTCTTCAGTAAAACCTTTATCGTATAGTAATTCTAAACCAATGTGCATACGACCCAATCTCACAAGTTTTAGTCCCTGAAACAAAAACGAAACGTATAATTTTTCATAATCATCAAGTTCTTCTATACGATTCCAGATTGATAAACCGATTATCGCTTCTTTCGGTTCAATTTTAGAAATTAAATATAAGGCAAGCAGTCTTTTATGTTGATCATCATCATTTAAATACTTTTCCTCAAGACTGAGAATTTGGTTAGCCGCTTCTGATTTTTTCCATGGACTAAATTTCTCGTCTAACTGATGGAAGTTTTGCATTTTCGTCCAGTATGATTTAGATTCTTCTGTCTTGCCTAGATGAAATGATGAAAAACTCAGGGCATGTAAGAGCTGGAAGTTCATAACCCTCTGCTTTTTATAGAGCGGGAATAACAAGCGGTAAGCATGTTCATATTTCTGTAGGAAATTTAGCACAAGACCGACTTTAAATCTCGCATCATCATCTAATGGTTCTACGACTTCGAGTTTTTTTAAATATGACTCGTACTTTTCTATCTCATTGGTATGATAGTGAAGTAGCGTCATATGACTCAACGCATGCATGTCAGTCTGATCATCTTCTAATAATTGTTCAAGTAAAGCCCTTGCTTCATCAAACTTATTTAAGAATAGGTAAGCCATGGCCTTTAAGTTTCTAAATTCATTTTCCGTTTGAATGTCGCTTGGTAGTGTTGTTAAATAATCTAGGGCCTCATCGACCTTGGCATTCATAAATAAGTGTTGGAAAATTTGCTGGCCGATAATTCGTTCTGCTTCCTTCTCTAACTCCGCTTCATTATCAATTTCAACTTCAAACATCTCTTCTAGTTGCTGACGATAACTATTATCTTCTGAATACGCAGCATAAGATACTCCATATAAGAATGCCTTATTTGCATCTTGACGAATAATGTTGAGCTCACTCAAAGCTTGAAAATATGAGGCATCATATTCATCTTTTACAAATGCATCGATTAGTAAATGTTCCGCTTCATTTCCGAGTCCATTTTCTGCCATAACATAGGCATACTCTGAGAGATAGTCAGGGTTATCCGGGTTTTTATCGTAGGCTTTTTTTAATAATTGCAAGGCTTCTTTTTTGTTATTTTGCTGCCTTTTCTTAATACCTTGCCTGTAGTAACTCTCTCCGTTTTGATTGAGAGAGATGATGTTGTCTTTATTCATTTTTTACCTCTCCCTTATAATCATCGGATTGCCATAGACGAGTGCATTATCCGGTACATCTTTTGACACGACTGCACCTGCACCTATCTTCACTCCACTACCAATTTTAACCCCTGGTAAAATCGTAACATTTGCACCAATCATCGTATTTTCACCAATGATGACCTTACCAATTCGATATTCATCTACTAAATATTCATGGGTTAATATTGTAGCATTATAGCCTATAATTGAATTTTTACCAATGGTAATTAATTCTGGGAACATGAGGTCTGGCATTGCCTTATAGGCAAAGGATACGTGCTCACCTAATTTTATATTTAATCCCTTTTTATAGAATGCGTGTTTGAGCTGAGTAGATGGCAAAAAACGCCCGATTTCAATGACAATAAAGTTTTTTACGACTTTACCAAAGCGAACCGTACGATATAAATGCCATAATGGATTAATTGTAAAACCACGATATCGCTTTAATTGTCTCATACTACTTCTTCCTTTTTTTCTTCTTATTCACTACTGTTGATTTATTTGAATGTGTCGGCTTATCGCCTTTACTTAAATAATTGCCATATACTTCATTGTACTGTGGCAAGTTATACTGACGGTGTCGATAAATCATCGCACCAATAGCGACCACAATAATTACAATTGAAATTACTTGTGCCGTTCTTAGTAAATCAAAAATCATTAAACTATCTGTACGCATGCCTTCTATAAAGAATCGGCCGATTGAATAGTATACCAGATAAACAAGAATTGTATCACCTAGTTTTAATTTTTGACGAATTAACAATAGTATAACTACACCAATAATACTCCAGACTGACTCATATAAGAATGTCGGATGATAGTATGTACCGTCTATATTCATATGGTTAATTATAAATTCTGGAATCATTAAATTCTCTAAGAAATCTCTAGATACAGGTCCACCGTGTGCTTCTTGGTTAATAAAGTTCCCCCAACGACCAATAGCTTGGCCTAACAAAATACTCGGAGCGGCGATATCTGCAATTTGAAAGAAACTGTACCCTTTTTTCTTAGTATAAATTAAGCCCGCTAAAAATCCACCGATGAGTCCGCCATGTATCGCCATGCCACCCTCATAAACTTTTATAATATCAATAGGATTATAGAGATAATAATCAAGGTTAAATAAGACATAATATAATCTCGCACCAATTAGAGAGAAGATAATGATGTACATCATTAAGTCCATAAATAAATCATCAGGTAGGCCTCTTTTGATTGTCTCTCTTTTTGCTAAAAAGTACCCTAGAATCATTCCTGTGAGTATGATAATTCCGTACCAGTGGATGGACAAAGGGCCTAGTGAAATCGCAACCGGATCTATGGCAGCATTTAAAATCATTTCGTGTTGCCTCCATTATCTTTTATCTTTTGATTCAATCTTTCATTAAATTCAACTGCTGCATTATGTCCCATCTGGTTCAATCTGTGATTCATTGCAGCCACTTCAATTATACCAGCAAGACTACGCCCCGGACGAATTGGGATGACTTTTCTGGTCACTTCAGAATTTAAGATTTTAATCTTCTTATCCTCCAAACCAAGTCGGTCATAAGTATTCTTGTCTTCCCAGTTTTCTAAATGAACGTTTAGCATGACTCGTTTTTCAGTTAGTATACATCCTGCACCAAAGAGTGTCATTATATTGATAATTCCCAACCCACGAATTTCTAACAGATGCTGGATCAATTCTGGCGCAGATCCCATCAGTACATTCTTTGTTACTTCCTTGATTTCAACATTATCATCTGCAACGAGTCGATGCCCATTTTTAATTAACTCCAAAGCTGTCTCACTCTTACCAATACCTGAGTCACCTGTAATGAGCACTCCAATTCCATACACATCAACTAAAACACCATGCATATTTGTTTCTGGTGCGAGTTCTTTTTCTAAATATGTTGTAATACGACTAGTGAAATTTGTCGTATTATCTTCTGTCGTTAATAAAGCAGTGTTCGTTATGTTACATGCTTCTATTAATTCTAGAGGCGGCTGTAAACTTCTCGTCACTATGATGCATGGTGTTTCTTTACGACATAATCGTTTCGCACGATCTTCGCGTTCATCATCTGAAAGCACACGTTCAAAAAATGATATTTCTGTCATACCTAATATCTGTACTCGCTCTGATGAATAGTGAGAAAAGTAACCAGCGACCTCGAGACCAGGGCGAGACAAATCAAAGCTTGGAATCTCGTTTTCTAAGCCACCGTTACCTCCCCAAATTTTCAAATTAAAATGTTCCACTAAATCGTTCACTGTTAGCATAAAACACCGCCTCTAACTAATATTCTTTATGGGCAAATAGATTTAATAATATTATAACAAAAAATGGGCTGGCAAAAGCCAACCCATTACCTTTAATAGTTCTTAACTGCGATGTAAGGTCACGCTACCTACTTTAGTTCCCACTTCTAAGAATAATCCTTCCTCGTCACTATCGTTGACAAGCATGAGTTCTTTAAAGCCGATATCTTGATGTTTCATGAATCGAGCATCGACTTCTGGTGGGTAATTGATTTGACCAAGTACAGTAGATAAACGCCCTTCTAATGGTTTACCTTGTGGCACACTAATATTAATGCTACCCATATTTGAATTAATTGTCGCTTCTTCTGTACTGTTCTTAAGTGCTAAATTAACAGAACCATTTGAAGAAATTTCAATCGCTTTAGCATTTAGATTGTCTGTCATAATTGTGCCGAGCATTGAAATGACCTCGATGTTTTGATAATCACCTTCTCGGACCTTCACATTTCCTCTTGAAGTTCTTAAAAATGCACTCTTAGCTTCTACGTTAGAAAGATCAATATCACCATTTAGTATATCAATTGTTGCGTCCTGGAATTCCTTATCTTGGATCGATACACTACCATTTGATGCGGCAAGAATAATACGTTTTAAAACATCTTGTGTCACTTCAACTACGACGTTTACACGTGCTGATTTAACATCTGAAACGATGACCAGCTCACCATTTCTAACATCACAGATGATATCCTGGAAGTAGTTTTTCTTCGTATCTAATTTTCTATAGAATGGTGTCACTTCAAATTTAACGACATTCGTATTTTCAGCTGGTTTTAACTCAATATTACCATTAGCAATATCGAGTGATATACTAGAAAATTCTTCATCAATCGTTTCGATAAGACGATTTTTAGGCCCTTTTGAAAACAGTGTATCGAATGATGAACCCACTGAATCAAATGCTTTTTCAAGGCCATCAAATACTTGTTTTGTTTGTCTTTGGTTGCCAAATTTATTTTTTACATTTGAGTAGGTGTCTGTCACTTTGTCTTTATTTACATACTTGTTAAACTCGTCGACAAATTGATTAATATAATCGTTAAATACGCCTTTATCTGAGTCTGACTGTTCTTCTGAAGTCTCTTGTTGTTGCTTGGATTTCTCCTTCTTATCATTTAAAGCAGACATGAGTTCTATTGCTTCCGATGAAGAAATTTTTCCTTCTTCTAGCATTTTTAAGATACGTTCCTTACTTTCCACTTATATCCCTCCTAATGATTTCTGTTCAACCATTTCTTCAAGTATTGACCTGTATAACTCTTATCTTCCTTCATTACATCCTCTACTGTACCACTTACGACGATGTTTCCGCCACCCTCGCCACCTTCAGGGCCAAGATCAGTGATGTGGTCAGCAACTTTTATAACATCGAGGTTATGCTCAATGATGATGACTGTATCACCTTGCTCAACGAGACGTTGGATCACTTCAAGTAGGTTCTTAATATCTTCAGAGTGGAGTCCTGTCGTCGGTTCATCCATTATATAAAGCGTCTTACCGTTTGAACGACGATGTAACTCGCTCGCAAGTTTCACCCTTTGAGCTTCACCACCAGATAATGTTGTTGCAGGTTGTCCAAGTCTCACATATCCAAGGCCAACATCTAACAAGGTTTTAATCTTTCTCTTAATTTTAGGGAGGTTTTCAAAGAAATAATATGCTTCTTCAACAGTCATTTTTAAGACATCCGCTATACTCTTATCTTTGTATTTCACTTCTAAAGTTTCTCTATTATATCTTTTACCATGACACACTTCACAAGGTACAAAAACATCTGGTAAAAAGTGCATCTCAATACGTAAGATACCATCACCTTTACACGCTTCACAGCGTCCTCCTTTGACGTTGAAACTAAAGCGTCCTTTAGAATAGCCTCTTACTTTTGCTTCGTTCGTTTGTGCAAAAACATCTCTGATGTCATCGAAGACGCCTGTATAAGTTGCAGGGTTACTTCTTGGTGTACGTCCAATTGGGGATTGATCGATGTCGATAATTTTATCAATATGTTCAATGCCGTCTACACTTGTATGTTCTCCTGGTAATTCCTTAGTATTATAAAGTTTTTGATGTAGACTCTTATAAAGAATTTCGTTGATCAATGTACTTTTACCTGAGCCAGAAACACCAGTCACAACATTAAGCACACCTAAAGGAATATTCACATTGATGTTTTTCAAATTATTCTCTTTGGCACCCTTAATTTTAAAGACGCGTTTTTTATCTGGTTTTCTATAGTGTTCTGGCAGTGGAATTGATCTTCTTCCACTTAAGTATTGACCAGTGAGTGATGCATCGTTGTCCATCACTTCCTTAGGTGTACCTTCTGCTACAACCGTTCCACCGTGTTCACCAGCACCAGGCCCAATATCAATCAGATGGTCACTTGCGAGCATCGTGTCTTCATCATGTTCAACAACAATAAGCGTATTTCCGAGTTCAGTCATCTCTTTTAATGTACTGATTAAGCGGTCATTGTCTCTTTGATGTAGGCCAATAGATGGCTCATCTAAGATATATAAGACCCCGCTCAACTGTGAACCAATTTGTGTTGCCAGTCTTATTCTCTGTGCTTCTCCACCAGATAAAGTACCGCTCTTACGGCTCAATGTTAAGTAATCTAAACCAACATTTCTTAAGAAAGATAAGCGACTGTTGATCTCTTTAAGTATCGGTTGAGCAATTTCTTCATTTTGAGCTGATAGGGATATATCTTTAAAGAATTCTAAGGAGTCTATGACAGACTGTTCAGATGTTTGACCGATATGCTGACCATCCACCTTAACAGCGAGTGCTTCTTCATTCAGTCTATAACCATCACATGTTTTACATTGAATTTCTCTCATGTATTGACTCATGACATTTCTCGTATATTCAGATGGGCTCTCATTGTAACGACGTTCTATATTACTTAAGACACCTTCAAAAGGCATTTCTCTCGTTCTTTCCACACCATTATCTTGCTTGAATGAAAACTTAACTAGCTCATCTGAGCCTTTGAAAATTATTTCTTTATCTTTTTTACTTAAGTCTTTAAACGGTACTTTCATATCGATTTTGAAATGTGCTGCTGCCTGACTAAGCAATTGCATATAGTAAGTCGATGATATCGGTTGCCAAGTGACAATTGCCCCTTCTTCTAACGTTAAATTTGGGTCAGGCACAACGAGCGCTTCATCTACTGACATTTTCATTCCCAAGCCATCACAAGTTGGGCAAGCACCATAAGGTGCGTTAAATGAAAAGAGTCTAGGTTCTAATTCAGAAATTGTAAAGCCACATTCTGGACAGGAGAAGTGCTCTGAAAAATGCAAGTCTTCGCCATCGATAACGTTAATTGTCACATTGCCACCGGACTTGTCTAAAGCGACTTGTAGCGAGTCACTCAAGCGTGTTTCAATGCCATCCCTAACTGCTAGACGATCAATAACAACATCGATATCATGCTTCTTGTTTTTTTCTAATTCAGGTACTGATTCAATGTCATACATCTCACCGTCCACCACGACTCTAGCGTATCCTTCTTTACTTAAGGATGTTATTAATTGTTTGTGCTGTCCTTTTTTTCCTCTAGCCAATGGTGCAAATATTTGAATACGAGTACGTTCTTCTAACTGCATAATCGTATCTGTCATCTCTTCAATTGTCTGAGAAGAAATTTCGATATTATGAATCGGACAATATGGTGTGCCTGCTCTTGCGTAAAGCAATCTTAAATAATCATAGATTTCAGTAATCGTTGCAACAGTAGAGCGTGGGTTATTGCTCGTTGTCTTTTGGTCGATAGAAATTGCTGGCGACAATCCTTCAATCGTATCAACATCGGGTTTAGACATTTGTCCTAAAAATTGTCGTGCATATGAACTTAAAGATTCTACATATCTTCTTTGTCCTTCAGCATAGATCGTGTCGAAGGCTAAAGATGATTTCCCAGAGCCAGATAAACCCGTCATAACGACGAGCTTATCTCTAGGTATTTCAAGATTTACATCTTTTAAATTATTTTCTCTCGCACCTTTGATGCTTATAAATGGATTTTTCATGTCATTCACCCTTCTGCTTGAATCTCAAATATCGCGTCTCTTAATTCTGATGCAGTTTCAAAGTCTAGATTGCGTGCAGCTTCTTTCATTTCCTTATCTAACTTATCAAGAAGCTTTTGTCTCTCTGATTTGGTCATTTTCTTAGTCGGCGAAGTTTTCTTAGTCACTTTAGTGTTGTCTTCTTTAATGTCAACGTGAGCACTGATGACATCTCTAATTTCTTTTTGAATCGTTGTTGGTGTAATATTGTGTGCCTCGTTAAAGGCGATTTGTTTCTCACGGCGTCTTTCGGTTTCATCTAGTGCGTAACGCATAGAATCAGTTATCTTATCGGCATACATAATAACATGACCGTTACTATTACGTGCAGCACGTCCGATTGTTTGAATCAATGAACGTTCAGATCTTAGGAAACCTTCTTTATCTGCATCTAATATTGTCACAAGTGAAACTTCTGGTATATCTAAACCTTCTCTTAATAGGTTAATACCAACTAAAACATCGTAAGTACCCATGCGTAGCTCTCTAATAATTTCAATGCGCTCTAATGTTTTTATTTCAGAGTGAAGGTATTGAACTTTAATGCCGGCTTCTTTTAGATAAGTCGTTAAATCCTCTGACATTTTTTTAGTGAGTGTCGTGACTAGGACACGTTCATTTTTCTCCATACGGTCATGGATTTCAGCGAGTAAGTCGTCGATTTGGTGTTCTGATGGTCTGACATCAATTGTCGGATCAAGTAAGCCTGTTGGTCGTATGATCTGTTGAACCATTTTTTTAGTATGCTCAATTTCATAAGGTCCAGGCGTCGCAGAGACATAAAGTAATTGATCGGCCTTCTCTTCAAACTCAGAAAATTTTAATGGTCTATTGTCCAAGGCACTTGGTAATCTAAATCCATGATCAACTAGCACTTGTTTTCTCGCCTTATCCCCGTTATACATACCCCTAATTTGTGGTACTGTCACATGGGATTCATCAATCATAATTAAAAAATCTTTGAAGTAGTCGAGTAATGTATAAGGTGTTGAGCCTAAATCTCTAAGTGTAGTATGAACAGAATAGTTTTCAATTCCAGAACAAAAGCCCATCTCTCTCATCATCTCAAGGTCATAATTTGTTCTTTGTTCTAGTCTTTGGGCTTCAAGTAGCTTGTCTTCCGCTCTAAGGTTTTTTAATTGTTCATCTAACTCTTTTTCAATTCTCTCAATTGCAACTTTCATTTTTTCCTCACGGGTAACGAAGTGGGATGCAGGGAAGATTGCAAAATGCTCAAGTTCAGAGAATATCTCACCAGTTAAGTAGTCAATTTCACGTATTCGGTCGATTTCATCTCCGAAGAATTCAACACGAATACATTTTTCATCTCTTGATGCTGGGAATACTTCAACTATGTCTCCACGGACTCTAAAAGTTCCGCGTTTAAAATCAATATCGTTTCTCGCATATTGAATATCGACGAGTTTTCTTAAAAATTGATTACGATCGAGTTCCATACCGGTTCTAATACTGACAACTAAGTCTCTATATTCATCTGGATTACCTAAACCATAAATACAAGATACGGATGAAATAATGATAACGTCATCACCTTCAAATAAGGCACTAGTTGCAGAGTGCCTTAACTTATCAATTTCATCATTAATCGATGCATCTTTTTCTATAAAAGTATCCGTACTTGGGACATAGGCTTCTGGTTGGAAATAATCATAGTAGGATACAAAATACTCAACTCTGTTGTTTGGGAAGAACTCTTTAAATTCACTGTACAGTTGCCCAGCCAGCGTTTTGTTATGTGCGATGATCAGGGTTGGCTTACCAACCTTTTGAATCACTTGGCTCATTGTATACGTCTTACCTGTTCCAGTAGCACCTAATAAAGTCTGGTGTCTTTGGCCAGAGTTTATTTGTTCTACAAGCTCATCTATTGCCTGAGGCTGATCTCCAGCCGGCTCAAATTTAGAAACTAACTCAAACTTAGCCATTGTTTCGCCTCCACATATTTATCTATACTAGTCTAACAAAAAAAGAGTAAAAATGACAAACATTTGTTCGGTCTTTTTTCACTCTTCTTCATCATTATTAAATTGATCTAACGTAAAAATCTCTACTATAATGTAACCAACAAAAATCGAAGCTGAATCAATGTAAATTACCCAATCACTCGGGTAAAACCCTCTGTAAATAGAAGCACCGAACAATACGAATGTTAGTAAAACAGCGACATACTTATTTCTTGTGAGTCTTGTAAAAACAACCACAGTGACTGCGGGTACCACCATGGCCATCATGTACCAATAAAGGTCCATAATTCTTACTCCCTATTTAAAATCGCATTGGTGATTTCAAAAAGTTCATCTTTTGGAATAAATCTTTCTTTGAGCATTTCTGTTAGAATGTTATCTAAGAAATCTTGAACCGACACCAAATGATCAAAGCGCTTAATGGTTGCTAACGATTCCTCGTATATCTCAAAGAATAAAGGCTCGGGATTTCTCTTTTGGATTTCTCCGAAAGACTCATATAAAAGATCGATTTTATCCGCCACCGAGAGTATTTGACCTTCAAGTGTGCTATCTTTTCCTTCTTTTAAACGTTCCTTATATATCACTTGATATTCTGGGGGAAATTCTGTTTCTATAAATTTAGTTGTCATCGTTTCTTCAACTTCTAAAAATAATGAATTTAGTTCTAGAGACGCATATTTTACAGGCGTTTTTATATCACCAGTGAAAATCTCCGGATAGTCATGGTTGAGTGCTTTTTCATACAGCGCACGCCAATCTATGGTACTCCCGTGATATTCTTCTACTGTACCTAAATACTGTGCAATTTTTGTCACTTTGAATGAGTGAGCCGCAACGTTATGCTCTTGGTATTTAAACTTACCAGGACAGCGTATGAGTTTTTCTAAGTCACTCAGACTTTTAAAGTATTGGTGTACTCCCATTATTTAACGCTCCTTTACATAGTTAACATAGTCTGTGATTAGGTCGGGACTAATCTCACCTATGTAGGCTCTAATTACTTCACCTTCTGAATCTAAGAAGAATGTTGTTGGCATTAAGCTGATTTTGAATTCATCCGTTACTGCTGCTTCGTTCGTTAATTCATAAACAGGATATGATACCTCAAACTGATCAAGGAATTCATCACGATTGGCAGTACTATCATCGATATTTACACCGACAACTTGAACATCTGAGTCAGCTGTTTGACTGGCATATTCATTTAACTCTGGGGTCTCACGTTTACATGGATCACACCATGATGCAAAGAAATTAACAACAGTCACCTTATTATCTGCTACCAGTGACTCAAGTGACTGATCACTATTTATTACTACTTCAGATTCCATATTTAGAGCATTTAAACCAACAGCATGGTGATTATCTCTACCTTCAGAATCTTGTAGTGTTTTTAAACTCTGTTCTCTTAGTTCCTCATCAGAGACATTGATGACAGCACCAATACTGACCCCCACAACTAAGAAGAACACGATAAAAACAACACCAATAATTATTTTCCTTAAAGACATACTGAAAGTCCTCTCGCATTCATTTTATTCATTTTACCATAAAGTTAATTCTACGAAAGTTAAGAATGTATGAACTGTCAACGAATGTCTTTTATTTGCTTAGACACGATGTCGATTCTTTTCTTGATCCTTCTTCCATTGTTTCATTTGTTTATCCACATATTCATCTACTTTATTAATCTTTTTAAAAGTGAGCACATTAATCGTACTCATAATTAATAAAGAAGAGAGCGGTACAGAAGTCCCACTGGATTTTGGTGTAATATTACTCACAATGTTCACCCTCCTATATGTCAAATAACCGTTTTGTTATGAAAGTATTCAAGAATAGAGTTTTTTTATCAATTATCACGACCTAGTTCGTGTCTTTTTGGATTTTGTGGGCTTTTCGCGAACTAGATTTTGTTCTGAATAATAAAAAAGTACACTTACATCTCATATGAGTGCAAGTGTACTTCAAATATTTAATCTCTATCAAGTATTTATTAGTAGATAAAGTTATGGTTAGCTGCTTGAGAAGCACTTAAAGTTCTTGTGCTTTTACTACCAAGGCCGCCACCGAATTGCATTTCTGATACTAAGATTGAACCGTCGCCATTAACACGTTCTACAAATGCAACGTGACCTTGACCGTATGATCCGTTAGTATATGCCGGTGCTTGCATGATTGCACCCACAGCTGGTTTATTACCTACTGAGTATCCATCAGACGAAGCTGCAGATGCCCAGTTAGAAGCATCTCCCCAGCCATTGCCAGTGCTTAAGCCCATTGATGAACGCTTTTCAAATACGTACCATGCACAGCTACCCCACTGATAGTAGTTTGTACCGTTAGATACACTAGAAGCTGGTGTTGCTGCTGCAGGTTCTGCTGCTGCCGCTTGTTCTTCAGCTGCTCTTTCTGCTTCTGCTTTTTCAGCTGCCGCTTGTTCTTCGGCTACTCTTTCTGCTTCTGCTCTTTCAGCTGCTCTTTCTGCTTCTGCTTTTTCAGCTGCCGCTTGTTCTTCGGCTACTCTTTCTGCTTCTGCTCTTTCAGCTGCTGCTTGTTCTTCAGCTGCTCTTTCTGCTTCTGCTTTTTCAGCTGCCGCTTGTTCTTCGGCTACTCTTTCTGCTTCTGCTTTTTCAGCTGCTGCTTGTTCTTCAGCTACTCTCTCTGCTTCTGCTCTTTCAGCTGCTGCTTGTTCTTCAGCTGCTCTTTCTGCTTCTGCTTTTTCAGCTGCCGCTTGTTCTTCGGCTACTCTTTCTGCTTCTGCTTTTTCAGCTGCTGCTTGTTCTTCAGCTACTCTCTCTGCTTCTGCCTCTTCAGCTGCCGCTTGTTCTGCAGCTACACGCTCTGCTTCTGCTTTTTCAGCTGCCGCTTGTTCTTCGGCTGCTCTTTCTGCTTCTGCTTTTTCAGCTGCAGCTTGTTCTTCAGCAACTCTTTCTGCTTCTGCTTTTTCAGCTGCAGCTTGTTCTTCAGCAACTCTTTCTGCTTCTGCTTTTTCAGCTGCCGCTTGTTCTGCAGCAACTCTTTCTGCTTCTGCTTTTTCTGCTGCCGCTTGTTCTGCAGCTACACGCTCTGCCTCAGCTTTTTCAGCTGCCGCTTGTTCTGCAGCAACTCTTTCTGCTTCTGCTTCAGCCGCTGCTTGCTCTTCGGCTGCAACACGCTCAGCTTCTTCATCTACTGAAACTTCTTCAGTTTCTTGAACAGGTTCTACTTCTTCTACCTCTTCAACTTCTACTTCTTCAGCCGCTGCCGCTTCTTCGGCTGCGATTCTCTCTGCTTCAGCAGCTTCTACTGCTGCTTGTTCAGCTGCTACACGCTCTGCTTCTGCTTTTTCAGCTGCCGCTTGTTCTTCGGCTGCAATACGTTCAGCTTCTGCTTTTTCTGCAGCAGCTTGTTCTTCAGCTGCTTGTTGAGCTTCTGCATCTTCATTTGCTGAAGTATTTACTTCTACTTCCTCAGTTTCTTGAACAGGTTCTACTTCTTCTACCTCTTCAACTTCTACAGTTTCTGAAGCAACTTCTTCACCTGAGATTGTTAATTCTTGTCCAACAAAAATTAAATCACTAGATAAGTTATTTAACTTCATGATTTCTTTGTAATCTAGAGAGAACTGTTCACCGATTTGTGAAAGTGTATCTCCTGCTTGTACAGTATATGTATTCGGAGTTTCAACAGGTGCTGGTGCCTCTTCTTCCGCTTCGTTTACTGTTAATACGTCACCTGGGAAGATAAGGTCGCTTGTTAATTCGTTATCCGCTTTAAGATCAGCTACTGATGTTCCAACTTCATTAGCTATTCCCCATAATGTATCTCCACTAGCTATTTTGTATTCGTCTGCTGAAACCGTCGTTGCTGCGACACCTGTAATTGCTGTTAATGTTGCTACAGATACTACTGTCTTTTTCATAAAGTGAATGTCCTCCTACTAATAATCATTTTATTTTTTAATTTTTTATGTTTGGCTATTGATTGATATGTAACTCTTCCGTTATTACGACACGTAATAAACTATATCATAAGAGTCATTACAATAAAGTCTTGTAATATATTTGTAATATAAAAGAAATTTATTAGAAATCTGGACGTGTTTTCTTTACAAATGATTTATTTAACTATGCATTGTTATAGTAATTTACTCGGATAAAATAATTTACTATATTAGCTTAAGTTAACAAAAAAACCGTTAAGTTTTTTAATAAAACTTAACGGTCTTTCTCTGATTGTTTTATTGTTTTTCAGAAAGCCATTCTGCTAGTTTACTCAGTTGTTCTTGATCTTCTACTAATCCACCTGGCATTGGTCCTTTTCCTTCTTCGATAACAGTTTTGATTTCGTCTACTGATAATCTACTACCGACTTCTTGAAGATTTGGTCCTGATGCGCCTTCTAATTCTCTACCGTGACAACTAAAGCAAGATGAAGCTTCGTAAATTGCCTGACCATCATCTACCGATGCATTGTCTGAAGTCGCACTTTCTTCTTCACCTGAACCACATGCACTCAGCACGAGTACTACACCAAAGCTAAGAGACATCATTATCTTTTTCATTTTACAGCCTCCATCTACTTTTACATTACCATTCTTAGATATGCATGTATGAACGGTGATAAGTCACCATCCATTACTTTGTCAGTATTACCTGTTTCATAGTTTGTGCGATGGTCTTTAACCATTGAATACGGGTGAAAGACATAGCTTCGGATTTGACTTCCCCAGCCAATTTCTTTTTGTTCACCTTTAATATCTTCGATTTCTGCTCTCTGTTCTTCGATTTTCTTTTGATAGAGCTTAGCTCTCAACATATTCATCGCTTGTTCACGGTTCTTAATCTGTGAACGTTCATTTTGACATGTCACGACAATCCCTGTGGGTAAATGCGTGATTCTGACAGCTGAATCAGTCGTATTTACGTGCTGACCACCTGCACCACTTGAACGGTAAGTATCTATTTTAATATCATCATTGTTAATTTCTATTTCAACATCCGTATTTTTAAACTGCGGAATTACTTCGCAGGATACGAAGGATGTATGTCGTCGCCCTGAAGAATCAAATGGAGAAATTCTTACAAGACGGTGGACACCCTTCTCAGCCTTTAATAACCCATAAGCATTGGCACCTTTAATGGATAACGTCACACTCTTAACTCCAGCTTCGTCTCCAGCTTGATAGTCGACTGTTTCAACTTTAAAGCCTTCACTTTCACTGTAACGTTGATACATTCTTAGTAACATCTCAGCCCAGTCTTGTGATTCTGTACCACCTGCACCAGGATGTAGTTCCAAGGTTGCATCCAAAGCATCGTGTTCGCCTGAGAGTAATAGGTTCAATTCATATGCTTCAATATTTTCTTCTGTTTCTTTGATTGAGTCCGATAAAATGGCCTCAAGCTCACTGTCATGCTCTTCCCGTAATAATTCATATGACGTTTCAATATCATCAACTGACGCCTCAAGATTATTAAAACCATCTACAATTTTCTTCAAATGATTATTCGATGCAATGACGTCATTAGCAGCATCACTATCATTCCAAAAATTAGGATCCATCATCTGTTCTTCATTTTCTTTAATTTGAGTCTCTTTTTCTTCTAAGTCAAAGAGACCCCCTAAAGTCTTCTAGCTTATCTCTCGAACTTTGTATGAAAGATTTTACTTCACTTAATTCCATATATTATCTCCTTATGCTTGTCCGTGACAGTTTTTATACTTCTTACCTGATCCACATGGGCAAGGGTCATTTCTACCCACTTTTACTTGCTTTTTAATGGGTTGCTTTTTAACTTTCTGTTTACCGTCACCAGCATGCATTTGTTTTTTATCCAAGACTTGCTCACGTTTCATTTCTTCATCTGTGTGAACCACTGTCTTCAGTACAAACTTAGATGTGTCATCTTCGATATTCACAAGCAAGTTTTCAAACATTTGAATCCCTTCATTTTGATACTCTCTTAACGGATTAATTTGTCCATATGAGCGCAAGTGGATTCCAGTTCTAAGCTGATCCATACTATCGATATGCTCCACCCATTTTTGGTCCATTGTACGAAGCATCATCATACGTTCAAACAAACGCATTTTTTCTTCACCTAAAGTTTCTTCTTTTTCTTTAAGTTGGTCTTTTACCTTAGCCATAATGAACGCGTATATTGATTCCGGGTCCTTACCTTTGATGTCTTCTACAGAGATTTCTTCTTCTGGTAAGTAGAGATCAACGAGTGTGTTCTTATACTGCTCGTAGTCAACGTCTTCTTCATTATCTAAATCGTAAAACTCTACAGTACGTTCTACTGAACGATCAATCATGTCATACAAAAGATCTGAAACGTCGTCTTTATCTATAATTTCATCACGCTCATTATAAATAATTTCACGTTGCTTACGTAAAACCTCATCGTATTCCAGTAACTTTTTACGTGCGTCAAAGTTGTTTCCTTCCACACGTTTTTGTGAGGACTCTACGCCTCTAGAAATCATCTTACTTGTTAGTTCTTCTTCACTCATACCCATGCGTTCCATCATGCCCTGAATTCTTTCAGAACCAAACCGTCTCATTAGATCATCTTCCAGTGATAGGTAGAAGGTACTTTCACCGACGTCACCCTGACGTCCAGAACGCCCTCTTAACTGATCATCAATCCGACGTGACTCATGACGTTCTGTACCAATTACAGCTAGACCACCGAGTTCTTTAACACCGTCACCGAGCTTGATATCTGTCCCACGACCAGCCATGTTTGTTGCTATTGTTACAGCACCTTTTTTACCTGCTTCTTTAATGATCTCTGCTTCACGGCCATGGTTTTTCGCATTTAAGACATTGTGACGGATGCCGTGTTTTTTCAGTAGATTTGAAATCAATTCACTGGTTTCAACTGCAACAGTACCGATAAGGATAGGTTGCCCTTTTTTATGACGCTCAATGACATCATTAACGACAGCTTTTAGCTTGATTTCTTCTGCCGCATAAATTCTATCTGTATTATCGATACGTTGGACAGGTTTATTTGTCGGAATTTGAGTCACTCGCATATTGTAGATATTCATGAACTCTTCTTCTTCCGTTTTCGCAGTACCTGTCATACCAGACAATTTATTGAAAAGTCTAAAGAAGTTCTGGAAGGTAATGGATGCCATCGTCCGAGATTCATTTTGTATATCCATGCCTTCTTTTGCTTCAATAGCCTGGTGAAGACCGTCTGAAAAGCGACGCCCTTTCATCGTACGTCCTGTAAACTGATCTACGATTAAAATACCTTCTTGATCGACAACATAGTCTACATCTCTTTCCATAGAGAAATTGGCTTTTAAGGCTTGGTTGATATGATGGAGTAAATTTACATGCTTAACATCGTATAGATTATCAAGCTTAAACCATTTCTCTGCTTTCTCCATACCAGACTCATTAAGCTGAATGTTTCTTGTCTTAATGTCGTATGTGTAATCCTCTTCTTCTTTTAACATTTTTACAAACTGGTTTGCTTGGACATAATACGTTTCACGGTCTTTGGCCTTACCAGATATGATGAGTGGTGTTCTTGCTTCATCAATTAAAATCGAGTCAACCTCATCGATAACTGCAAAGTTTAAGCCACGTAAGACACGGTCCTGTTTATATGTCACCATGTTGTCTCTTAAATAGTCAAAACCCAGTTCGTTGTTTGTTGTATAAGTAATATCTGCTCTGAAAGCTTCTCTTTTCTCATTACTATTTTTTTGATTTAAGTTCAAACCAACGGACATGCCAAGGAAGTTATATAGGGGTGATAATTCTTCCATCTGACTTTCTGAAAGGTACTCGTTGACTGTAATAACATGAACACCACGACCTGCGAGTGCGTTTAAGTACACTGGCATCGTTGCAGTTAATGTTTTACCTTCACCGGTTTTCATCTCTGCAATATCACCTTTATGAAGGGCAATCCCCCCCATAATTTGGACTTCGAATGGTTCCATTCCTAAAGCACGTTTCGCCGCTTCTCTAACAACAGCAAATGCTTCTGTTAATATATCATCTAATATCTTATTCTCTTTTTTTATATCTCCATCTGCAGCTGCTAATTGATTTTTAAAGCTTGCAGTTTTTTCTTTAAGTGCGTCATCGCTTAATTTTTCCATTTCAGGTGCTAATGCCAACACCTTTTGAGCTTCTTTACGTAATGTTTTGAGCTCTTTCTTGTTGCCGTCAAACATCTTATTTAAAACACCCATGGATTTACTCTCTCCCTCAAAAAAATTCCTATATACAACGTTACATTTTACCACTATTATATATAAAAATAAAATATGAACCATCAAAAAGCCCCTGGGCTATAACAGCTCACAGGGGCAAATTATTATATTCGTTTAATTTGTTTCTATTAGTCCGTATTTACCATCTTTTCTACGATAAACGATACTAGTACCATCTGTTTCTCTATCATTAAAGACAAAGAAATCATGGCCGAGCATGTTCATCTGTAAAACTGCTTCTTCAGAATCCATTGGTTTCAATGTAAATTCTTTAGAACGATAGATCGCAATCTCGTCGTCATTGTCATTATTTCCTTCTTGTTCTTGTCCATTCTCAAATGCCGCGGCATTAAAGAATTCTAATTCTGGGTTCTTCTCTCTGAACTTACGGTTGATTTTTGTTTTGTGCTTGCGGATCTGTCTTTCCAGCTTATCGATTACTAAATCTACCGCTGCATAGAGATCATCGTGTACTTCTTCTGCACGCAACGTTAAATCTTTCATAGGAATCGTAATTTCAACCTTACCACGCTTATTATTACGAACCTTGATATTTACGTGAGCATGAGTGTTTGGTACATCGTTGAAGTAACGTTCAAGTTTTGCAACTTTGTCTTCCACATGTTCGCGGATTGCATCTGTTACTTCAATGTTCTCTCCTCTAATTTCAACTCTAATCATGATGAGCCCTCCTTATATGTTACCTTTCTTCTTAATCTCATTATACCAAATGTGTTGCGCTTTTGAAAACGTTAACACATCTATTTTCTGAAAATTAAGATTTGAGATGACATCTGCCGCCTGATGTACTGTAACCCCTGTTGTATAAATATCATCTACTATGAGAACACTCATACCCGAAAAGTCATAGTCTTTAACATTTTCATTTAAGAAAAATGGATTTTCTTTATTTAAACGCGCCGCTCGACTGAGATCTGATTGACGATTTTTCTTAGAGGTTTCTAGTATAAGTTGATAATCAACCTTCATTACCTTAAGCATTTCTGTCACCTGATTATAAGTTCGCTCCTTTAAACGTGCTGATGAAATGGGTATCGGAACGACCAGATCATAATTCTTAAAATTAAAATCACTTAAATACTTCATTATCATTGCCATCGCCTGGTCCTTTAAAAACTTGTAACGATGTAACAACATCTTCACAGCGTCGTTGTAATCCGTTATTACAGTAATTTGATTTACGTGTGGATACCTATTGATAAGAAGCTGACAGTCCTCACATATATCAATTTCCACTTGTACTACCTGATGACATCGGCCACACCTCGGTCCAAAAAACTTTTCCTCTAGTGAATCCCGACAACTTTGACAGAGTGGCTCTGACTTTACGAATAAGGAAATCACAGTAGGTTCATTAGTTATTCTTTGATGACAGTATAGGCAGATCATAACTTAGCACGACCTTTATTGAAGGCTTTAATTTTCTTGATTGTTTGATGAATACTTCTCGTATTACTTTCCGATAAAAACCAGATATTTCCCAAGGGATCTTTTGGCTTTCTTCCAACTCTCCCACAAATTTGAATGAGTCCAGCACTATCAAAGCGGTGCGCATTGACTACAATCACATCTAAATTAGGAAAGGTGACTCCACGCTCTAAAATAGTGGTTGTTAAAAGTACTTTTATTTTATTGTCACGCATGAGCTGTACTTTCTCATAGCGGTAACGATCTCCACTGTAAACTGCTTGTAAGTCGGGAAACTTATCTTTCATTAACTGACCAAGCTGCTCTAACATTTTGATTTCTGGTAAAAAAATAAGTACTTTACGATCCTGTGCTATAATTTTACCAACCAATTGATCAAGCACTGGTGATGTTTTATGTTTCTCAATATAAGTGTCTACCGCATGGTAGTACACCTTCGGAATCGCGAGGTCATGACCGTGATATCTTCTAGCTATCGTTACGACATTATCCTTTCCAGTTAACTTAATCATCTCTCTAGTTGGTGTCGCAGTCATTAATATCAATGATCCGTTAGCTGATAAGGCTCTTAAAATTATCGACATTAAAAGTGGTTCATCAGCCAAGGGAAAAGCATCTACTTCATCGACAATAATCACATCATAGTGTTGAATGTAGTTCATAAGTTGGTGAACTGTGCACACTGTAAAGGCATGACTCAACACATTTTTTACCTCGCTATACATCAAATCAATACGTGTGTGTTTAAATGCATCTGTAAGCCTCAAATATACCTCTTTAACAACATCAATCCTCGGGGACACAAAGGCAACGTTCAAACCTTTACGCCTTGCTATTTTAATACCTTCGAAGGTAATTTCTGTTTTACCTGCTCCTGTGACTGCATACAAAAGTAAATTGCTATGATTATGAATGGCTGAAACGATACGATCACTCGCTTGAATTTGAATGTCATTCAACTGAAAATCTAAATGATAATCAATTTCTTCCTTAAAACGTTTAGTCTCCATACCATATAAAGGTGTCACTGAATCTGAACGACCTAGAATAATGCAGTGCATACAGTAAGTCACACTACACTGATCGTAATGTGAATAATAGGTATAGAATAAGGACTTATTTTGATTACCACAACGACAACACGTATGATTCTTAACACCTGCTTCAAACAATATTTTTTCTCCGCCATGCTTTAGTATCATTTTGCCTCCAATAAAAAAAGCAGCTTAAATAAGCTGCGTTAATAATAGATTTAATTAAAAGTCAGAAACATCGATATCGTATACAGTATAGCCTATTCCAATGGCACCTTCGCCTAAATGCGTACCAATTACAGGGCCAAATTCTTGTAGAATAAATGTAACATCTTCAAACTTTTCCCGAAGTTCTTCTATATAAGATTCAGCCAAGCTTGGTGCATTGGCATGGATTAAACATGCTGTGATTTTTTTACCTTTGTGTACTTGAAAATCTTCTGCTAACTTAGCCTCAATTTTAGACATCGCCTTTTTCTGCGTTCTAATTTTTTCAACGGCCACAATCTTACCATCAATAAATTCAAGGATTGGCTTAATTTTTAATAAACCACCAATCATTGCCTGGGCATTTGATAGTCGACCACCCTTTTGTAGATTTGTTAAATTATCTACAAGGAAGTAAGCATTTAAATTTTCTTTTTGCCTCATATCTTCTAAATCATCAAGCAAGGCTTCAAGGGGTTTCACATTCTTATTTTGAGCAGCATATAAAGCCAAGAACCCTAAGGGTGCGCATGATAGTTGAGAGTCCACAACATGAACGTTAATGTCTTCAACACTAGTTGATGCGGAAATCGCACTTTGGTAGGTTCCAGATATCTCTTTAGAAAGGTGGAAACTCAGCACATCTGTATAGCCATCTCTATATAAAGATTCAAGTAGCAAAATATAATCTCCAATAGATGGCTGACTAGTGGTTGGCAATTCATCACTCCCAGCCATTTGCTCGTAATACCAGCTATTATCTATTTCATTTTCTTTATATACTTCATCATTGGTAATCACATTCAAAGGAATGGTGTATATATCATACTTTTCTAAAATATTGGTGGGTAAATAACTAGTCGAATCAACAACTACAGCCACTTTCATATGCGTCTCCTCCAATTCATCTCGATACTTATTCTACTACATATGCATGCTATGATAAACTATTTTTAAGAGGTGTTTTTCATTGGAACAAAAATACATGAATCACAAGAATTTATCAACAGAAGAAATCATAAAAAAATCACGTTTTATTAGTCATATCAAGAGAACTGAAACTGAGGATGAAGCGAAAGCTTTCATAAACGAAGTTAAACAAGAACATAAATCAGCTACACATAATTGCAGTGCCTATATCATTGGCAAAAGTGCTTTAATCCAAAGAGCTGATGATGATGGTGAGCCACAGGGTACGGCAGGTGTGCCAATGTTAGAAGTTTTGAAAAATGAAGAATTATACAACGTTACTGTCGTTGTCACACGTTATTTTGGAGGTATTAAACTCGGTAGCGGTGGATTGATTAGAGCATATTCTAGCGGGACTTCTTTAGCAGTTAAAGAGAGCGGTAAGGTCATGGAAATTCCAATGACGCCTATCAACGTCACCTTAGATTATACCTATACAGCAAAATTCGAACATTACCTAGGAAATACAGATGCGACCATAGTCTCTCAGGACTATACCGATAAGGTTCACTATTTGATTCACATAAAAGAAGAAGGTGCCGATCAGATTATCGACACCTTAAAAGAAATCACGAGTAATAACTATATCGCTAAGAAAGATGATCCAGTTATTGCTGAAGAAGTAATTTAACTATGGAATGCGGTCGAATACTTTCTTGAAGAAATTTAACATCGGCCGCTTATTCGAACCAATTAGGTTTGTAGCCTCTACGACTAAATTCGTTGTCAATAGTAGTAATATCCCGATGATAATGGCACCTGGTACAGTTGCCAAGTACATTACTACACCACCGATCGCAAATAAGAGTGCTATAAAGTAAATCAATACGACACTCTCTCTATGAGAAAAACCGAGGTGCCTCACCCTATGGTGCAGGTGGTTTTTATCTGCGCGCATGACGGATACACCTTCTCGGTATCGTCTAATCACTGCAAAGAACATATCAATAAATGGCACACCGAGAATAATAATTGGGAAAAACAGTGAAATAAAGGTTATGTTTTTAAAGCCAATTATTGATAACACACCCACGATATAACCGAGCATCATGGCACCATTGTCACCTAAAAATATTTTTGCTGGATGGAAGTTGTACGGTAAAAAACCGAGTAGAGAGCCGATTAAAATAATACAAATCATCATGACAAATATATTTGACTGGAAAATAGTAATGACTGCGATGCTCGCTAAGGCGATAATAACGACACCTGTCGCGAGACCATCTAAACCATCCACCAAATTGATCGCATTAATAATGGCCGCTAACCAAATGACTGTCACGAGAACTGAAAGCACACCGAAGTTAATTTCTATACCAAATGGTGTAATCGTATCAATAATAATCCCGTAATAAATCGGTACACTAATAGCGACCAGTTGACCAATAAACTTTACGAATGGCTTAAGATCGTATTTATCATCTACTAGACCGACGAAACAAAGTATTGTCGCGCCGATTATTATTGGTTTATATTCAATTTCTGCAGGCTGGGCAAAAAGAGTGACGATTGTAAAACTTACAAGAATTGCCACACCGCCAAGATAAGGCATCGGTACTTTATGTACTTTACGATAGTTTGGGTAATCGACAAAGCCAAACCTTTTCGCTAAATAAATAAAGACCGGCACCAGTATTAGTGATATCACAAAGGATATACACAGTAGAAATAATGTATTCATATACTCACCCGATTTTTTAATCCCATTAAATATACCATATTCGGTATATATGTATATATCATTCTTTCCATATAAACAAATTCACTTTCTTCACACATCCTAAACGAGTATAATATAAGAAAGTATAAGAGTCTAAAGGAGGTCCGACATGTTCATAGATTTTCTGTTAAATATCGCACTGATTATCAGTGGAATCTACCTCTTTTATAGAATACAATTCTTTGAAGAAAAGAAAATCGTCGAAACAGGTTTATTCCAAACCTTGCTCATGACGACTTTAGCGGTATTGACCATGCTCGTACCGTTCTCGACGGCTGACGGCGAAATTGCACTCTATTTTATTCCACTCCTTTTACTCGGAGCATATAATTCGTTTATATATGGTTTAGTTTCAGCATTGATTGTGTTTTTCTTTTACTTTTATATATTCGAACTGAGCTTGGGGCCATTTATTGTATTCAGTATACTCTACTTAATATTTTTAATGGCTGCACCTTTTTTCCAAAAGATTACACATACGAAGCTAGTTATTGTGAACTTAATCTTTACATCTTTGTATGCCATTGTGATTAATCAGCTCTTTTACAATATATCATTTATGACAGGGATAATACTACTCGTAGCAACATCTGTCATTATCTTTACAGCACATATTATGTATGAAGATATCAACCAAATCTATCAGTTAAATAAGCGTATCGATGATGATGAATTTATCGACCATCTCACTCAATTAGGTAATGTGAAGTCATTAGACAGATTAGTTGATGAACATTTTGAAAACGACGAATCTCTGAGTCTACTTTTAATTGATATCGATAACTTTAAACGCTACAACGATAAGCATAGCTATGACTCCGGGGACAAGATCATCAAACAGTTAGCTTCACTACTTCAAAATTACGTCCCGACAGGCGGACAGCTCTTTAGAAACAGTGGTGAAGAATTTGCCATGGTCATACCCAACATCAACTTCGATAAAACCGTCAGACTTGGTGAAGCAATTAGAAACAGTGTTGAGTATTCTAAGTTTCACATCAATGAAATTGACACCGTCGATGTCACGGTTTCAGTCGGTGTGGGTTATAAAGAAGCTGCCCTTGCAACGAAGAGAGACCTCGTAAAAGAAGCTGAGAGCGCCCTATTTGAAGCAAAAAAACTCGGTCAAAACCGAGTGATGTTCGCACCGATAGGATAGAATACTTTTTAAACCAAACAAAATCACCCCAGCTTAGAACTTAGAAGTTCAACTACAGGGGTGATTTTTTAATCTTCTACGCTACTAAGTGTAGCCAAAGTGATTTTACCATGTGAATCATGCCACTTTACTTTTCCATCTACAAAGTAGAAGGCTTGTGGGGATTCATGTTTAATTTCAAATGTTTCAGCAATATAATTTGATAGCTCACGGTGATCTTGTACCACTAAGTAGTGACCATCCATATCTCTTTCGTAATGAAATTTCTGAAATTCATCAAATGCTGAGGAAGAAATAGGACACGTATTACTGTGTTTTAAAAAATAGAACTCATGCTTGTCATTTAATAAGTTTTGAAATGCATCTATGTTGGTGATTTTTGTTAACATATAACCACACCTTTCATTGACTTTATATAATTTATCACTTATTTAAAAATTAATCAAATTGACTATAGCAGTATGGTATAATGCAAATGTATTGGAGGCTGTATACATATGACTAGAAAATTAAAGCGATGGACTTTTCTTGACTCAATCAATGCGATTCTATTTATTGTTGTCGTGTTGTTTTTCTTAGACTTTCAAAATAATAGTACGATGTCATATATTTTACTGGCTGTATTTGCCTTTTGGTTGATTACTGTCATCTTAAGAAATGTAATGATTTCAAAAGTTGAAAAGGATCCAAATCATCCGTTACACAACATACAAACAGGTAAAAATATTGACGAAGACCAAAATAGAAAATGAGGCACTTAAGGTGCCTCATTTTTTTTATTGTTTAACGCTTCTTCAAACTGACTATCAAGTGTTGATGCTGTATCTAACTGGGATAAAAGATTTTCTAAAGAAAGCTCCTGTAGCTGCTCAACGGATACCATTACATTTTTTCTTTCTTCAAAATAAGTTCGATAATTGTAATTCATCTCAAGCGAAATCGTCCGTGCCCGAGTTGCAGTTGAAGTCGTCAAATTTAGAGCATTTATTTCTTCAATATGCTGATCTATTAAAGGTAGCAAATCTTCTTTGGCAAACTGCTCTTTTTCTTCCACACTCTCTTTACTTTGAAAGTTCGTTATTTGCTCATCTAGTGCTTCACTGTTTTTATTTAAAACATCAATCAAAGTGTTCATTTCTTCTATTTCTTCACTTGAATCCGCTGCTTCTATAAGGTTATCTCGTTCCTCTTGGTGCGTGATAAAAGATTGGCTTAATGTGACAAGTTGTTCATTTGAGTCAATCGAACTCGCATAAGCGTTTAGAAATGAAGTGATTTGAGCTGTAAAATCCCTCTTCACTTGCACATCTTCAAGCATAATATTATGAATTTCTTGAACTTCAGGGTTTTCGACTTGGATTGATTCGACTTCATGTCCAAGGCTATCGGCTAATGGGACTAGTTCTTTATCGACTCGA
Organism: Jeotgalicoccus sp. ATCC 8456; assembly: GCF_016313225.1. Classification (NCBI taxonomy): domain Bacteria; kingdom Bacillati; phylum Bacillota; class Bacilli; order Caryophanales; family Staphylococcaceae; genus Jeotgalicoccus; species Jeotgalicoccus sp. ATCC 8456. The sequence goes on from NZ_CP066224.1 coordinate 1,041,156, forward strand.
TTGATTAAATCTTGAATAAATGCCAAATCTGTTTCTTCTTCTTCAAAATACATTCGCTCCACTCGGTCGAAATCCATATCATTGACCAAATCATTAAACTCACTATTTAATTCTATTAGGCGCTCCGCATCACTTTCATATGTTTTAATATCTTCATCTAGACTTGATCCACAGGCACTTAAAAATAATAGTGCCATGATAAGCGAACCTTTTATCAGCGTTTTCAAAGACATATACGAACCCCGCTTCAGGTAGATTTCTTTTTATAACACGATATAGTATAACATATATGTGAGTTTAATTTTTTCTAATTATACACTATAATAATTGTTAAGCATGAATGAGAGGATAATTATAGTGGATAAAGAAAAGCTTGTCTTAGCGCTTAAAAACATAGTGACATCGTCAATTGTTAAAAGCGATGAACCCTTAAATAAATACACATATACAGAAACCGGTGGCCCGGCAGATATATACATTTCGGTCGGTAATATAGAAGATACTGCAAAAGTCATCAAATTCGCAAATGAAAACCATTTACCGGTGACCTATTTAGGCAATGGATCGAATATTATTATTCGAGATGGTGGCATCCGTGGCATCGTCGTTAACCTTTTAAAGTTAAATAACATTACTGTAGAAGGCGACACTTTAACAGCAGATGGCGGTGCTGCTATTATTGATGCTTCGCATATGGCACTCCAGCATGGCTTATCTGGCTTAGAGTTTGCATGTGGTATCCCCGGTTCAGTCGGTGGTGCTGTCTATATGAATGCTGGTGCTTACGGTGGGGAAGTCAAAGACTGCCTCAGCCATATTAAAGCAATTAATGAAGCGGGTGAAATCATCACGCTGAGCCCAGATGAATTAGATCTTGGTTACCGCACAAGTCGAGTACAGACAGAACATCTAGTTGTAGTATCAGCTGTCTTTAAATTAAAAAAAGACAAGGATACTGAAAATATTAAAGCGATCATGGATGACTTAACTGAACGCCGAGAAACAAAGCAACCTTTAGAATATCCATCTTGTGGTAGTGTATTCCAAAGACCACCAGGTAATTTTGCAGGGAAGCTCATCCAAGATGCTGGCCTACAAGGCCATCGTATTGGTGGCGTTGAAGTCTCTAAAAAGCACGCAGGCTTTATGGTCAATGTCGATAATGGTACAGCTAGCGACTACGAAGCACTCATTGAATTTGTTCAAGATACTGTAAATGAGAAATACGGAGTCACTTTAAACAGAGAAGTTAGAATCATTGGCGATCATCTTGAATAAATGCTAATTGTATAATCTAAAAGCAGCCCGTTCGTTATACGAACGGGCTTTTACTACATATCACTCATCATTATTACTTTCTTCTATTGAATCCAACATACCGGATAAGTCCTCAATTTGATTCATAATGTCTAAGTAGCCTGCTGGTTCTTCGTCCCAGTTGTCTTCAGATATAACATAGACATTTTCATTGATGACTGCATTAATGTTAGTGAGCAATTCATTTGTTAAAATTTCCTCAGTCACTGTTTCAATATCTTTTTCTCCGTTTGTGTTTAGGGCTAAAATAATACCTGGGTTTAAACTAGAAATGGACGAGAAACCGAAATCAGCATTTGGTTCTACTTGACTATTCTCATTTGATACCGGTTCAAGTACGCGATTAAAACCAACTTCACTGAAAAGAAAATCATTGATGCCACTTGTTTCATCAATAGTTAAGTCCTCATCATTCACTTCAAAATAGAGTAGATTTTCCTCTAAATCAAGCACACGTTCTTTAAGCTCAGTCAGATTTGTATTTAAGTCATCGACTAAATTTTCTGCATGGTCTTCAACACCATACATCTCTCCGAGGAAGCTAGTAAATTCTATAATGTTTTCCACATAAGTCGTGCTATCTTTATCGACACTGATAATTTCAGCATTCGGTGCTGCTTCTTCCAGTTGTCTGATTACAGCTGAATAGGACTCATCTTCACCTATAACAATCACTTCTGGGTCTAATTCTTCAACTGCCCCATAATCAATTTCATCTTCAGTACCTACATTCACATGATCGTCTGATCCGAAGATATCACTCAATTCTTCGTTTAAATGTTCCCCTTCTTCCCCTTTTTGAATGCCGGTGATATTTCCTTCTAAATCAAGTGCTGCAAAAGTGGACGCTGCAGATAAGTCGAAGACAACGACTTGGTCTGAACTCTTCGGTAATTCTACATCGTTATCAATTTGAGTAAAGTCATCATCGTCTTCATCTGTACTACTTTTAATCTTGAAAAAGTTTTTGTATGCGATGTGCTCCGGAGAGCTCGCTTCTTCCTCTTGTTCTTCTTCTGATTCTGCTACTTCACTTTCTGTGTCTTCAGTTTCCGCTGCAGATTCTTCAGATGGTGCTGTTTCTTCAGCATTATCATTACAAGCTGCAAGTAATAATATAAGGCCTGATATCAATAATAAGTATAACTTTTTAAATTCCATATTAAGCTCCTCATCATAAATTCGTACTTAAATCACTATCGTTTTTAGTCTTGTTAGCAATTATACATAGCCTGACGTGTTTTTCCTAGCCAACTCATCGTAATACGAAAAATCACACTTACTCTTAAAAGATATAAGTGTGATTATTAAAATAAAGCTAATCTTAAGAGATAATGATCGTTTCTCCTGTTGGAATATCTTTATCGTGGTCGATAATTGCTTTAATTTTCTTAATTGCTTTTTGGTTGGCACGCTCTTCTTCCGTTGTCTTATAGGTTGGGCGATAGCTTAGAGCATAAACATCTACATCTTCACGACTCAGTTCAATTGCTGTTGAATGTGTCAGAGCTTCAATTGCGCCTGTAACTGTGTAGTACAGGTTTCTTTCGAAAACTTCTTCAAATGAAGGTTCAATGACATTGATGATTTTTGCGTCATTTTCAATTTTAAGTAATGGTCTCATGGTTCTAATACCGAGGTACGTTCCCCAAACATGTTCATACATGACCTCACTAAATTCATTAAAACTAACATTGTAGACTGTTTTGTCATCCGTAAAGATTGAATGAACTAGAATAATACCATTTAGCGATTCATAGCTATCCTCAATTTTTTGGACAACGTCCAGCCAATCAATTTCTTTAGACTGTTCCAATAAAACAATTTCATGTTCGCCAGTAGTATCGCTGAGTGTTGCTTTTACATCTTCTAGCTCGCTATAATCCAAGCCGGCTAGAATAATGTTTGCATTTTTTGTCGCCAATTCCAGCGCAACCTCTCTACCGAGATAAGTTGTTGCACCCGATACGATATAAGTTTTATTTGTTAGATCCATAATATCCTCCTAGAACTGACTATCTTGATACTACTATAATATCATACTACTCTACTGTTACTGTTTCTTCTGGCATGGTATGTAATTGGTAGGCATCAACGTGAGAAATGACTTTGTATTCCCCTGGTTCTTCAAACGTGTATGGTAGTACATATTCACCATTTTCACTATGTTCAACATCAATCATTTCTAATGATTCCTCGCCTTGAATGATTTCAAACATAACAGCATCCGCATCTGTAACGTCTTCCTCATTCGATGTCACATGAGCTGTAAATTCAACTTCTTCACCAGCAGTGATGCTTTCAGGTGTTTGTAAATCAACTTCAAGTGATCTCACTTCATCACTAGATGCGTGATCGTGATTCATATCTCCATGATCACCGTGTTCTGAACCTTCTCCATCTGAACATGCAGCCAGAGTTAAAGATAATAATAAGATTACTGATAAAAAGCTTCCTTTTAGTTTCATAGTTATACCTCATTTCTATTTTACATTCAAATATCATTTTACATTATCATTTTGCTCATCAATGATACTGAAATGAATATTTTATGACTAAATGAATAAACACGCTTGATGTGATAAACATCAAGCGTGTTACTATAACTAGTCTTCAAAAATAAAATCTTCATCTTTTAATGCTTCAACATTTAACGCGAGAACATAGCCGTCACCTTTAACACTGAAGAAATCGTGGTTCTTCGTTGTTGTATCTAAAGCATTTTCAATGATTGGATTGAATCCTTTTTCTTCAAAGTAAGGTTCAAATCCTAAGTTTGATAATGCTTTGTTTGCATTATATTGTAAGTAATTTAGAACATCATCAGTTAAACCGATTTTATCGTAGAGATCTTTTGTATATTCAACTTCGTTGGCATACAGCTCATCAAGTAGTTCATACATTTCCTTATCTGCACGGTCCTGTTCTTCTTGGCTCAACTCTGCTTTTAGTACTTGGGCATCTAGACCAGTGAAGACACCGTGGATGGATTCATCAAGTAGAATCTTACGAATAATTTCACCACTCGTTGTCATACGGCCATTTCCAGCTAAGTAAAGCGGATAGTAAAAGCCTGAATAGAATAAGAAAGACTCAAGGAATACTGATGAAACTCTCGCCATATACTGATCATAAAGTGACGGGTTATTATCTAGTAACTTATGATAGTTTGTGACAATTTTGTCTGCTTTAAAAGTCAGATGCTTATTATTAACAACCCACTCGTCTAGTAAATCATCAGTTTCCGTAGTCGGTAGTAGTGTTGTAAAGATATGAGAATATGATTTCGCGTGAACTTGCTCCATCATTCCCATGAAAGAATATACTGCTTTTTTACGTAAATCTGGAGTATGAAGCATGATTAGTGGCATGCCGTCATCTGCTTGGTGCGTATCCAGCCCTGTCAGTCCAGCGAGGACTTTCTTGAATGTATCTTTCTCATCATCAGACAAGCTTGCCCATGATGCTAAGTCTTTAGATACTTTAAATTCTGTTTCTACCCACATTTGTGAGATATTTTGACGCCAGAATATATTGGTCATATCCTCTTCTCTGTTCCAGTTAACAGCTTTCATAGTTCATTCTCCTTTATACTGCACAACTTGTACATTCTTCAACACTGAGTAATTTGTTTCTCGTGTAGTAGAGTGATTTCAATCCTTTGTGGTGTGCATAAATATAGTACTTAGATAATTCTCTAGTAGAGATTTCTGAGTTCACGTAAAGAATCGTACTGATTCCTTGGTCAACGTGCTGTTGGATTGTAGCAATCATATCGATTAATTTCATTTGATCTGTGTTAAAGGCACTCTTGTAATACCACATTGTTTCCTTAGATAGGAATGGCATTGGGTAGAACGTCTCTGAGTTACCGTAAGTTCTACGTTCAATCATATCAACGATTGGCATTACAGAACTTGTAGCATTCTGTACGTAAGAAATACTTTGTGTTGGTGCAATCGCTAGGCGGTAAGCATGGTATAAGCCATTCGCTTCAACTTCTTGTTGAAGGTTTGCCCAGTCTTCCTTAGTCGGAATGTGAATGTGATCAAATAGATCTGCTACCTTATCAAACTGAGGTGTAATATCTTCAGCTGTATAGCGTTTAAAGTACTTACCGTTCGCATAGTCAGAACGATCGAAGTCTTTGAATGTTACACCGCGTTCTTTTGCGATCATCATTGATTTTTCGATTGAGTAGTAGTTCAACAGCATAAAGAAGATGTTTGCAAAGTCTCTTGCTTCTTCTGACTCATAACCAATCTTGTTCTTAGCAAGGTAGCCGTGTAAGTTCATTGCACCAAGTCCAACTGAGTGCAATTCTTCATTCGCTTTTTTAACACCTGGTGCGTTAGCGATTGAAGTATCATCACTAACGAGTGTAAGAGCTTCAATACCTTCATGTACTGTTTCTTTTACCTTACCTGAATCCATAACGTTCGCAATGTTCATAGAACCTAGGTTACATGAAATGTCGCGTTTGATTTCATCTTCAACACCGTAGTCATTAATGACAGAAGTCTCTTGAAGTTGGAAGATTTCAGTACATAGGTTAGAAATCTTAATGTCACCAATACCTCCAAGAGGGTGTACTTTGTTGGCATTGTCTTTAAACATTAGGTATGGATATCCAGACTGTAGTTGTGTTTGAGCGATTGTGTTTAACATATCACGTGCATCAAATTCGCGTTTTTTAACCTTATCATTTTTCACAAGCTCATCGTACATCTCATCCATATCCATGTCATCAAGTGCAACACCATATTCTCTTTCCACTGTGTGTGGTGCAAAAGTATTAAATGGTTTGTTATCACGTGCGAGTTCAAAGAATTTAGATGGCACGACTAGACCTGTTGAAATTGTTGCAAGGCGGATATCTTCGTCTGCGTTTACCTTTTTAGTATCAAGGAATTCAGGTAGGTCATAGTGGAAGATGTTTAAGTATACTGCACCAGCACCTGGACGTTGTCCAAGCTGGTCGGCATAAGAAAAGCCGCCTTCTAGAGATTTCGCTACTGGTAATACACCTTTAGCGACGCCTTCTATGCCCTTGATTGCCTCACCACGTGCGCGTAGTTTTGAAAGGTTAATCGCAACCCCACCACCGATTTTACTTAACTGCTTTGCAGTTGAATCGATGTAGTTAATAGAGTTTAATGAGTCATCTACTTCTAATAAGAAACATGAAACCATTTCACCACGACGTGCACGTCCTGCGTTTAAGAAAGTTGGTGTTGCAGGTTGGTAGCGCTGCTCCATCATTGAAGTAATGAATGTTTTAGCTGTTTTAATGTTTCCTTTTGCTAAGTATAAGCTGACAATCACAACGTGTTGTCTATAGTCTTCTAAATATTGTTTTTTGTCATTTGTTTTTAACGTGTAATCTTTAAAGAATTTGCTCGCTGCCATATAGCTCTTAAATTTGAAATCAATGCTATTCGCATGGTCAATAATTTCAGTTAAGCCTGCTTCATCATACTCTTTAAACAGATCATAGTAAAAGTCGTTCTCAACAAGGTAGTGCAATCTTTCAAGCTCAGAATCGAAATGTATGGTTTTACTTTCCACTTCTTCCATGAATACTTCAAGCGCTTCTAAATCTTTTTCTAGTTTGTAAAAACCAGTCTCGTCTCTTTTAGTGACTTCGTTATTTAACTCAACGTGATTGTATGTTTTCTCATCTAATACTTTCATGCAATTCCCCTGCCCTTTCTAATTCAACTAAAAATTGTTCTCTTTGTTCTGGACTACCATGCAACTCAAACTTCATTAAAAGTGGTACATTATAGTCATCACTGATATATTCGCCTGCTCGTGCATAATTTCTACCCCAGTTTCTGTTGCCACTTGAGACAACCGCAAACATTTTTTCAGCGTTCACTTTTAAGAAATTACTTACAATATCGGGTACTGCACCAAAACCGTATGTCGGTGTAACCAGGATAAAACGATCACCGATTTTCTCGCTGACATTATCAGCTGTTATTTGATATAATTCATAGGTGTCTGGAATGTCTATACCATTTAAGAAGCGACGGATATTACCTGTCATTGAATAATAAGCAATAATCACTTTGTCATCTCCATTCAATTACATCATAAAACAGAACATACGTTCTATTCAAGTGATTCGTTCATTTATTTCTAATCAATACCACATATAGTGTTTACTTAGAATTTAAACCACAAGATATATGATTTAACATGTTCTATAATCTCATATTAGAAAATTGATTGCAATGTAAAAAACTGCCTGAAATTAAAATTTCACGCCCTTTATTGAGTTATAAATCGCCCTAAGTCACGGTGGGTATGTCATGACAAATCATATTATTTTTTTAAATTATTTTTTGCGAAATTTAATGGAGTCAAGAAGTTGAAATTAACGTACAAATTTTTTTGGAGTGTTGTAAATGAATAATGTAGTTAAAGGTATTCTTGCCCTAATTATTTCATCACTCGGTTTCAGTTTGATGTCTTTATTTGTTAAATATGCAGGCGATCTACCTACTGTTCAAAAAGCTTTTTTTAGAAACTTTATATCGATGATGATTGCCTTAGTCCTTGTGATATATAATCGCGAACGACTCTTTGGTAAAAAGGAAAACCAAGGTTGGTTACTCTTACGCTCCGCTCTAGGCCTTGCTGGGGTATTACTTAACTTCTTTACCATTGATAGAATGGTGCTAAGTGATGCAGACATCTTAAATAAACTCAGTCCATTTTTTACGATTATCCTCTGTGCGATTTTCTTAAAAGAACATATAAGACGTTTCCAGATGATTTCGATTATCATCGCTTTAATTGGTGCTATATTTATCATCAAACCGTCGTTTTCAAGTGATACATATTTCGCGCTACTAGGTGTTTTAGGGGCACTCTTTGCAGCCGGTGCCTACACTGTGCTCAGATTGCTCGGAAGTAGAGAAAAGTTCTATACTGTAGTATTTTACTTTTCATTCTTTTCAACCGTTGCCCTCGTACCGTTTATGATTTTCCAGTATGAAGCAATGACAGCCAGTCAGTTTTGGTTTTTAATTCTGTCCGGTATATCTGCGGCAATTGGTCAATTTGGACTCACAATTGCTTATAGCTTCGCACCTGCTAAAGAAATCTCAATTTTCTTCTACTCGACGATTCTCTTTACAGCACTATTTAGTATCATCGTCTTTAACGAAATTCCTGATGCCTTATCTATACTCGGTTACATCATTATCTTCTCAGCAAGTTACTATATGTACATGAAGAATAGACCACCGAAACGAGAACGTTTGAAAATCGCAGGTAAGAAGTAAACTTTATATTATCTATATAAGCATATACTACGCAGTCTTTGGTGATAGAGACCAAAATACTGCGTAGTTTTTGTTTTGGGTGGATGGTGTGCTTCGTTTTCCTTTCGAAGCGGAGCCCCACCAACAACCGTCCACAACTCAAAAAGGGCTGCAATCATCCATTGCAGTCCCTTTTTGAGTTAATTTACTTCACTACACTTGCTGGCTATCGTGTTGTTGGATTTCTTCTAAGAAGTATGGGCAGTAGTGTTTGAGTTTATAGTTCCCAACGCCTTGAATGTGCATCATGTCTTGCTTAGTTTGTGGCATTTTCTTGGCGAATTCTTTAAGAATTTGATCAGTAAAAATCGCATCTTCATCTAGCTTATGTTTTTCTGCGAGTGTCTTACGTGTCGAAATGAGTCTATCGTAAAGCACTTCGTTTGGAGAGGAGTCTGTCGAAACATTGACACGCTCGTTATATTCTTTTCGGTAAGGTACGGTATAGAGTTTTACTTTATGATTTAATATGTCTAGGCTTTTATCTATTAAGTACATCTTGTGGTTGGTGTAATGAAGGTAGCCTCTCATCACTAATTCTTCAACTAAGTGATTGACTTCACTTGTTCTAAATGAATCAAGCACACCGAAATTTTCTTCCTTGTCTAGTCCACGACTGAGGATATTGTCCGCGCGTTCGCCTCGCATCACTTGAATAACGAGTTCTTTTGAAAGCTCCCCATCTAAATTCTGAATTAGACCCAAAATCAGCTTTGCTTCAGTGGTCATCGGTTCTGTTCTATTTTTAGACAGGCAACTTGAACATTGACCACAGGCTTCGACATACTCGTTTTCATTAAAATATTTAACGATAAAACTGCTCAAGCATTTATTCGTCTTATTGTACTGGATCATTAAGTCTAGTTTTTCTCTCATATGGTCCTTGTACTGTTCACTCGCCGTCGCTCTGTCGATGAAGAACTGTTGTAAGTTTACATCTCGCTGAGTCGATAGCAAGATACATTCACTGTCTAAACCATCACGACCGGCACGCCCAATTTCCTGGTAGTAACTTTCAAGGTCACCAGGTAAGTTAAAGTGAATGATGTAACGGATATCCGGCTTATCAATCCCCATACCGAAAGCGTTTGTTGCAATGACAATCTTGACTTCGTCTGAGACAAACTTCTGTTGGTTAATACTACGTTCTTTTTTACCTAGTCCACCGTGGTAAATAACATTTCCAATATCGTATTCATTTAAGTACTCAGAAAGTTTCTCTACCTCTGCACGGGTTGATACATATACAATACCTGAGGAATCAATATGATTTTGGATATACGATAGTATAAACTGCTCTCTTTGGTAGGTTGGATTCACAGACAAGATGAGATTCTCTCTTTTAACACTTGTCTTAAAGACTGCATGATTATCAATATCTAATAATTCTTGAATATTATGTTCGACTTCCTCAGTCGCTGTCGCTGTGACTGCAACGATTTGCGCGTCTGGTAAGAGTCCCTTTAATTCGGGAATAATGCTCTGATAGCTTGGTCTAAAGTCATGTCCCCACTTAGATATACAGTGGGCTTCATCAAAAGCAACAAAAGGTATTTTTGTGTTTACAACTGCCGCTCTAAACGCTTCATTATTAAAGCGTTCTGGGGCAACATATAAGAACTGAAGGTCACCGTTCATCATACGATCCATCACTCGATTTAAATCCACTTTAGACATGGTAGAGTTGATACACTCTGCACTAATTCCGCGTTTTTTTAAGGCATCGACTTGGTCTTGCATCAGGGAAATCAAGGGAGAAATCACAAGTGTCGTACCGCCGAACATCAAGCCTGGTACTTGATAGCATAAAGACTTACCAGAACCAGTTGGTAAGATACCTAAGGCGTTGTCTCCGGCTAACACGTTTTCTATTATTTCTTTTTGGCCATACCTAAATGAGTCATAGCCGAAGTATTCTTTTAAAATAGCTTCCATACATTATCAGTCCTACATTTATATATGTACTTACAGTCAAAATATTTATCTGCTATATTATACATTAAATCCGAGTATCTTTGTTAAACTTTGGCTCAAAGATTCCAAGAAAAAATCTCTTTTTAAGCCCGATAATTCACTCGGTCCACTTAAAAAGAGATCACTCCTACATCTTTTCTTTCACTAATTCTTTTGAAATTTTGTAATCAATTGCTTTAAATAAACTGTTTACCCAAAGGTGATGTCCATACATTTCTGCATGTGCATCATCAATGTCGACTGTTTTAAATTTAATCTTAGACCCCGGACGTTTTTGACCTAGCTTATGCATGTGATAGCTCGGAATCGTTCCAATATGAGTTAAATCCGTCTGGCTGTTAAAATCGTTAAGGGCGATGATTGGAGTCTCGTCTTTAATATAGACCCCACCGAGCACACCTGGCTGTTCGCCTGTTTGATCAAAGTCTTCTAGCCCTTGTCCTTTTAACACAAGGTTGACACGATTATCTTCATGAATCACTTCATACTCTTTTTCTTCGAGCATTTCATACACAGAATCCGGTACATCAGGTCTCTTAACGATGTGATAAGTATCTGAAAGATATACTTCTACTAATGAGTACACCGCAATGCCCCAGCCCACTTTACGCTTGTTAGACATCATATGGAAAATTTCATCATGAAGCGTACTATAATCACGACGCATAATCACTTCGTCACCCGATTTTAATACATTGGAGGCTTCTGCAGCCAATCCGCCAGCGACCGCTAAGTATATACGGCAACCTCTTGATGACTCATGAAACGATAACACATCGCCACGGTCAACATGGTAAATACGATTGGGATGAATATCTTCATCGTTAATTGAGCCCTCGAACTCTCCGCCCGAATATGCAAAAATTGTTGGTTCAGTAAATTGAATCACACCAGGTTGACCTGACATTTCAATCGTCGGCTCATCGATATCGTTGCCGACTAATTTATTAGCAAGCATGGGTGATAGTCGATCAACCGCACCGTTGTATTCGTTATTCTCTTTGTTGATTTCGGTCTTTTTAACAGTTTGAAGAATCGTTAACAGGCCGCTTTTCTTTATAATTAGACTCATCTTACCTTACCTCACTCTCACGGTTCAACACAGATTTCACAATCGTTGTTACGAAGGTTGAGGGTTCTATTGTGTTTTCATTTTCCATCACTTCAATTGGTTCGTAATGGAATGTCACCGTATTATTTGTAAACTGAACCGCTGTAATATAAGGGCTATCTGTTAGCTTACCGTCTTTTTTATATGTAGCTAAGAGACGCTCTACTTCAGTAGGTTCAATCTGGCATGTAATTGCCGTATCTCCATTTGCAAAAATCATTTATTTTCCCACTCCTTATCGGTAAAAGAATTCTAATTCACCAGCAACGTACTCCGTAAAGTTGCCCATAGCCATACCGAAGACAACAATCGCAATAATTACGCCGACAAATCCGAGGGTTACACCGACAATAATAATTTTATTTTTTAATAAATACGTGACAATAAAGTGCGTCACGACAACAATCGCGATGACTAAAATCGCTAAAATTAGTGTAAACATAAGCCACCTCTATCCTTCTAGTGTTACAGCCACCCATTCTCTAACACTATTAATCATATATAGTTTAACTTCATTATTTTGATATTTCTTTTTCAAAGTCTCAACAGAATAATCTCGCTCTGTGAGTATGCCTTCTGTCAATAAAGACTGTCTCATGACACCATTTAATAACTCAGGTCTTAAAACAGGTGTCGTCAACACACCGTTTTCTTCAACGACAAGATTACCTATATTAAATTCTGTGACATTTAGACTATCATTATAATACAAAACGAGATCACAATCATTTGATTCACTATAATATTGATGTCTGACCGTCGTTTTGTGACTAGTGAAGTCCTCTGGTGCATACATAATTTTAGTCGATAAACACGCTGTCATGCTATGAACAGGTTCAACTTCTTGGTGGCTAATATTCATCACACCAGTGTGATCTAAAGTTAGGCGTAGCTTGTATACACCAGTGTGGATATCTTTAACTTCTATATAATTTTGAAGTTCACTTTGAGCATCGTCAAGTGGGTAGTTAAAGTAATCCGCACTTGTCTTCAAGCGATTGAGGTGTAGTGCTAAACGTTTGATATTACCTCTTTCTAGTCGCATCGACTCTATCAAAGCATACTGGCCTTGTTTTAGAAATGAAGTCTTATGGAGAATTTCTTCAAACTCTCCGCTCGGGTCTGAGTCATAGGTAATGCCGCCCCCTGCACCATATGTGTAGTTACCGTCTTCGATTACCATAGTACGAATAGGTACGTTGAAGATTATGGATTGGTCCGGGTAGAGTATACCGAGTGCACCACAATAATAGCCTCGTGGCGTTTTTTCGAGTTTGGAAATAATATCCATAGTCTTTATTTTAGGTGCACCGGTTATCGAGCCACAAGGAAAGAGCGCGTCAAAAGTATCACTTAGCTGAACGTCATCTCTTACTTTTGCTTCTACAACCGATATCATCTGGTAGACCGTTCGGTACTTTTCAATGGTAAACAGTTCAGTTGCCTCTACTGTGTTCTTTTTGGCAATTCTTGAGATGTCATTTCTTAAAAGATCAACAATCATTACATTTTCAGCCTGGTCTTTCTTTGAATGCCTTAAAAACTGATAGCTTTCATTGTCTTTCTCTTGGTCTTCAAATGTCGGTGCCGTCCCCTTCATCGGTTTTGTTCTTATCGTTCGGTTAGGATCAATTTCGAAGAATAATTCAGGGGATACACTAAGGATTTCTTTGTCATCTAAATCCACATACATTGCGTAATCTCCGTTGTTGCCGCTTGTAAGTTTTAAGAATAGCTGGTGGCTATCACCACTGAAATCTCCATACAATCTCGTCGTATAGTTCACTTGGTAGGTATGGCCATCCAGTATATAATTCCTTACTGCTTCAATGTTACTTTCTATTTCTTCTCTACTTTCACTGAGACTTGGTTCAGTCATGGTAAAGCGTCCTGTTTTTTCTCCTTGTAAAAAGGACTCATAAGATACAGGCGCATCAAAGATTCCAACAAAGTATTCGTCTTTTTCGTATGTGACGCCGACGACTGCGTAGTAACCTTTTTCCTGCATTGCTTTGGCATGGTTAACAGCTGTATCAAAAGATGTCGGTGCTTGAATCACTTCAATTGGTGAAGTGAAAAAATGTTCCTCGACCACACCATCTTTTTTGAATTTTGTATGTGCTCTCATCCTTGATTTTCCTCCACTGCAATTCTAATAAAGTTATTGACCTGGGCTCTGCCGTGCTCTGACAAAATTGCCTCTGGATGATATTGCACGCCAAAAACGGGGTAGGTTTTATGACGGATTGCCATATTGATGCCGTCTTCGGTCTGTCCAACAATATTGTAGTCATTAACTTGTCCATAACAACTTAAAGAATGGTACCTGCAGCCAATCACAGGTGTCGGGATATTAGCGTAAATATCTTTTTCGTTGTGATAGACCGGGTGCGCATGTCCGTGTATGGGACGTTTTCCATGAGAAACTTCTCCACCCGCTAAGTGCCAGAGCATTTGATGACCGAGACAAATACCAAATATCGGTTGGGTCGTAAAATATTTTTTAATAAAATCCAATACTTCCGGACGGTCTGTTGGATGTGATGGACCCGGCGATATAACAACACCAATAATATTATTATCCGCCATATTATATGAAGAAAGTTCATCTGGTCGGACCACTTTTACACCAACACCATAGGGGTTACTTTCCATATAGTGTACCAGATTATATGTAAAGGAATCATAGTTATCAATCATTAATAAATTCACTGGTCATTCTCCCTGAAAATCTGTTATTTTCTAATAATATCATATCAGACATCATTTAAATATTAGAATCAGTAACTAGTCGGATGTAATCATTCATCCATTAGTGTAAACTATGTAGTTAATAAGAATTTTAACTTTAAATTAGAATAGAAGGTTTAATATGACAAATGATAAGCCAAGAATTTGGACTCGTGATTTTATCATCATTGTATTTGCAAACTTTTTTATATTTACATCTTTTCAAATGACCTTACCTACGTTGCCACTTTACGTTCAAGAGATTAGTAATTCAAATACGTGGGTTGGCTTAATTGTAGGTATCTTCACTTTTTCTGCGCTAATAATTAGGCCCTTTGGTGGTAACTTATTGGATACAAGTGGACGTGCGCCAGTCTTTCTAGGCGGACTGTTGATTCTCGTTATTTCTTTGTATTCGCTCGCAATCAGCACTACGATTCTACTTTTAGTCATTGTGAGGGTTGTTCAAGGTGTGGGATGGGGATTATCCAATACTGCATCTGGTACTATCGCGTCTGACCTTGTACCTAAAGAACGTCGGGGTGAAGGCTTAGGTTACTTCGGCTTAAGTGGTAACCTTGCACTAGCAATCGGACCTGCATTCGGTCTATTTTTAGTCAATCATATTGAGTTCTCTACCCTATTTATGATCTGTGGTTCCTTAACACTGCTTGCCTTAATTTTGGCATTGAATATCAAGTACAAAAAAGCTGCACCAGTAACAAAAACAGATTACGAGGGAAAAACTCTACCAAAAGAACGCATGAAGTTCTTTGAAAAACGTGCCTTACCCGCTTCATCCCTACTGTTTTTTATTACATTTACGTTCGGTGGAATCGCAACATTTTTACCAGCCTATTCATTCCAACAAGGTCTGCCTTCATATGCCATACAGCTATATTTTGTCATCTATGCAATTTCCTTAGTCGCGACACGATTATTCGCTGGACGTATCTATGACCGCCGTGGGTTGGCAATTGTCTTTATACCAGGTTCAGTAATGATTATTATCGGCTTAATCTTCTTAGCTATTTTACAAAACGAAATGTTCCTTTATATAGGCGCTATATTTTATGGATTAGGATTTGGAACGATTCAACCCGCCTTACAAGCGTCAGCAATCAATACAACCCCACCAGAAAAAAGAGGTATGGCTAACGCGACCTTCTTCTCTGCTTTTGATTTAGGCGTTGGGCTCGGTGCAATGACATTTGGACTCGTTGCAGAGTTCATTGGGTACAGTTCAATATATTGGATTAGTGCAACAAGTGCGGCACTCGCTCTAGGACTATACTTTATTTTACGACTTAACAATAAATTCACTTCATAATTCAAAGAAATGTTTACAAGTCTTTGTTATTGGAAATATATGACTAGAAACAGTTTTTACTTTTTTAATAGGAGGAATTTAGTTATGGGTTGGTTATGGACATTAATAGTTGGCGGTATTCTCGGTTGGTTAGCTGGACTAATCATAAGTAAAGACGTACCGTTCGGTATTATCGGTAACATTATTGCAGGACTTATCGGTGCATCTATCGGTAATGCAATTGGTTTAGACTTCGGACCCACTCTAGGCGGAATGAGCATCATTGGTACATTAGCTGGTGCGATTATTCTAATTCTAGTGGTTTCATTTATCTTTAACTTGTTAAAAGGTAACAAGAAGGCTTAATGAAAGACTCACACCATGATTTGATTTATAAGTAGGTCTCGGGCAATCTGTCTAACCTGTTAAAAATATGTATTGAAAAACCATGGGGAGAATATTCTCCCCATGGTTTTTCTTTTATCCCATCTGCATTTCATACATTTTGCTATAGGTGCCTTGTTGCTGAATGAGTGCGCTATGATTACCTCGCTCTTTGATTACCCCGTTATCCAGTAAAATGATCTGATCTGCGTGTTGAATCGTTGATAGTCTATGCGCAATGATAAAGGTTGTTCTGTTGTGACTCACAACCTTCATGGCATATTGAATCATCTGTTCGGTTTCTGAGTCTATATTACTCGTTGCTTCATCTAAAACAAGTACTTGTGGATTAAACGCTAACGCACGTGCAAAAGATATAAGCTGCCTTTCTCCGAGCGATAGTGTTGCGCCGCGTTCTGTTAGTTCAGAGTGAATACCATTATCTAATTTACTTAAAAGATTCTCTCCTCCGACATCAATTAATGCTTTCTTAGCACTTTCTTCACTAATGTCCTTATTATTCAAACGAATGTTATACAAAAGCGATCCACTATAAATAAATGGATCTTGTAGAACGATGGACATAAACTTACGGAGTGATTTTTTATCGATATCGATAGTATTTCTATCATCAAAGTAAATACCACCTGAAGTCGGGTCATAAAATCGCATCAATAGATTGATAATGGAGCTTTTCCCGGATCCAGTGTGACCGACTAAGGCGACTGTTTCTCCTTGGCTCACATCGATGTTAATGTTTTTTAGGACATCTCTTTTGCCATCGTAGGAGAAGTTCACATTTCTAAAGTGAATGTTCCCCTTAAATTCCTCTAAGTCGTCGCCTGTATTTTCTTCTACTTCAGCATCCAATAATTCAAATACTTTGTTAGCCGCTACTCGAGCTTGTTCATAAACACTTAGTTGATTAACGATATTGAATAAGGGGTTAAAGAACCGCGTAATATAATCAACTAAGAGATACATCGTCCCCACTGTTAAAACTGTTGATTCGCTTAAATAGACTGATGCGAATATATAGACGAGTATGGCGAAAACGATAGAGCGAATGTTATTTGCTAAGTTATCTCCAGTTAAACTTTCGAGTTGTATTAGACCCTTTGTACTCTTGTAATAGTCATCATTAATCGCTTCAAATTCATCAGCGATTTGTTCTTGACGATTGAAAACTTGAATAATCGGCATGCCATTGATGGACTCATTAATCATAGCATTCATTTCACTGTTCTTCTCTCGTCTGATGTGGTTGTTATCATTAGAATATTTTTTATAAAGCATACCCCAAACAATAATAATCGGCATAAATATGAGCATCACTATACCTGTCCAAGTGTTGATGAAGAATACAACTGTCACTATACTACCGATCGTTAGGATACTTGCCATAAACATCGGAATCACCGATGTGAACAGTTCTAAAATCGATTCGGTATCGTTCGTAATGCGTGCAACCACCTTACCTGCTGGTAGGTTATCAAAATATTTAATGGGTAGGCGTTGGACGTGACCGAAGACTTCCTTCCTCATCTTTTGAATGGCTTTAGAACCGGCTGTCGCTAGTAAAATCTGTGCAAAAAATGTAGTGATTGCATGGATAATCTTCAAGCCCATAAATAGTGCAATTAAATATAAAATCGGCTCTAAAATGATATTGCCTTCTCCTAATTTTATATGTTCGTCAATAATTCTCGCTGCAATCAATGGACCGACTAATTCAAAAGCTGTCATCAGAATCATCAATATGACTCCAGAAAAAAAGATACCTTTAAAGCTTAGAATATATGGAAACAATCGTTTTAGTTCAGTCATCCCTCAGACACCTCCCTTGATGTAGTAGTGGTTTTGTTCTTTATACCAGCCTTCTCTTTTAGACAATTCTTCATGCGTACCTTCTTGTGCTATACGTCCATTTTCAAGGACGATAATTTTATCCGCATGGTGGACAGCTGACAATCGATGCGTCACGATAATGGTTGTTTTTCCTTGACGTTTCTCTCGAATGTGATTGATAATTCTTTGCTCAGTTCTTGCATCCACTGCACTTAAGGCGTCGTCCAAAATTAAGATATCTGGATTCTTAATCAAACTTCTCGCAATTGAAATTCTCTGTTTTTGTCCTCCACTTAAGGAGACCCCTTTCTCCCCAACAAGCGTATCTAGACCATCTGGCATGCGTTTAAGATCTTCATCAAAAGCACTTAACTCAATCGCCTGTTGTAATTCCTCATCAGTGGCATCTGGTTTACCAAAGAGAATATTTTCCTTTACAGTTCTTGAAAACAGTATGTTTTCCTGGGAAACGTAACCGAGCTTATCTCTTAACTTATCTCTGTCGAGTTCTGAGACATTTAAACCATCAATAATTAGATCCCCACTACCTTCAGGGTAAATTCTTAGTAATTGTTTAATAAAAGTCGACTTCCCACTGCCAGTCTTACCAACAATACCAAGTGTTTCTCCCTTGTTAAGCTCGACTGTTATATCCTCTAAATTGTTATGCTTTGATAGCGGATATTTAAAAGTAACATTATTAAAACTAAACTCTGGCGTTTCAACCACTTTCATTCCTTCGTAGTCGAGTACATCTTTTTCATCTAAAACTTGTTGGATACGGTCGTAAGAAGCATTTCCTCGCTCCATTACATTAAACAACATACCAAGTGCATACATTGGCCAAATTAGCATATTTAAATAGACGTTAAAGGTAATGAGCTGGCCAACAGAAATGGATCCATTATTAACCAAGACTGCACCGTAACCAAATGAAATCGCTATGCTGAGTGAGACTACTAAAATCGTTAACGGCTGAAAGAAAGCATCTAGTTTTTCCACTTTCATATACTTCTTTAAATAATTTTCCGTCAACTGATGAAAACGTCCCGCTTCTTGTGTCTCTTGAACGTAACTTCGTGTTAAGCGGACACCTTCCACTACTTCTAAGACTGCATCATTCATAACGCCAAAGGATTCTTGTGCGGTCTTATGATTCTTATTTATTTTCTTTCCAAGACGTTTCTCTAAAATCGCTAATAATGGTAAAGGCAAGAGCGCAAAAAATGTCAGTGGCCAACTGATGCTAAAGCCCATCACTAAGACGATCGTTAGTAAGAAAGTCGTCGCATCGAGTAAAGTAATGACACCAAAGCCTGTCGACATATATATCGTCTTCAAGTCATTAGTTGATTTCGCCATCAGATCTCCGGTCTTATTCTTCTCATAAAAACTTGGAGAAAATGCGAGGAATTTCTTCATTAAACGACTTCTTAAAATATTTTCAATTTTTATGGCACCTTCAAATAAGAGAAATCCCCAGAAATAAGTACCAGCATAAGATAAAATAATGACCAATAAGAAAACAATGATAATTTGCCACATTAATGTTTGTGTCATTGTGTCGTTGTTAATAAGATCAATTGTTCGGCCGATCAATTGCGGGGGAATGATGTCGAGTAAATTTGACATCATTAGTAATACAAAAATAACAATGTATCGTTTTTTGTTCTCCCGAATGTACCAGCCAATTTTCTTGATGTAACTAAACATAATTTGTACCCCCAAATATCCCTCTGTTTAAATCACTTACACCCTCTCTTGACAAAAAAAGCGCGCACTATTATTGTGCACGCTAAAAAACTGCATAAAAATAGAGAGGGGTCTCCTCTCTATTTCATATATTTATAGTTTTAGAAATTACCTTTATAAAATGTGAAATACAGAGGTTTGCATATGTTTTTGTGAAATTAATAATGGTTCATTCGTTCTTAATTTCATAATGCCTTACCTCCTTTTAGAATTTGTCACAATTTCATCATAATTTAAATATTTACACATTTCAAGGGAATTTTCTAAAAATTATATAAGATATTACTTATTCGGTTTTACAGTGACGCCACCAGGTTCATTTGACAATACCCAGTTTGCAGAAAGTACATTTTCTAAGTCTGCCACTTGGTCTTTACTTAGTTCCAGACCAGAAATAGTGAACTCATCGACTTGGTAATCTTCATCTGCAAATTTACCAAACTTCATTTTGATTAGATTTTTTAATCCGTTGAATGTTAAGAATTTAACCTTGTAACCGTCGTTGACGATAGAATCAAAATCAGCATTCTTACTCAATTCAACCAAAGCATCAAAGTCCATATTCTCTTTGATGGCTTTAAATTCTTCTATTTCTCCAGCTTTAATATTGTTAATAATTGTTTCATTATCAACGCCATTCCCTTTCAAGGTTTCAATAGCGTATGCTTCCATCAAAGTAATAGATTCCATAGTGTGATGTGCCTCCTAGAAATGTTTACCCCATTATAGCATTTTTAGTGTGAAATTAAGACGTAGGTGGCTCAGGTAAATTGAACAGGAATAGATTTTTTAAACCAAGTAGTCTCCTTATTTTATTACTTATGTCCCGATGTCCTTCAAATACTGGTCCAGATAACTCAACTCTAGCAAGATCATCAAAATTAATATCCATGACCCAGACAGGTACATCAGTCACTTCAACACTACAACTATTTGTGGATAAGAACTCTTGCTCTATCAATGTCATTATACTTTCTGCAGTTGCCTTCGATACTTTATAATATTCTTGAGCTAAGCAAGGATTTTTTTCAGAATAACTTGCTAGTCCGTAATATCTGAGCCAAACTCTACCGTTATTTGAAATGGTAATTTTCTGGATATGAAGTTCTTCTGAATCTGGTAATACACCCCAACCAAAGTCACTAGATTCTATTCTAATTGTTTTAATTTTATTCATAGTAACTTTGTACGATGTCTGCAAGTTTTGATTGTTCAAGTAGAGTCACTGGAACAAGGAAGGTCACTGTCACCACACCTGGGTTTCTACCGATATCAATTGCTCCAGTAATGGTTGCTCTATTCATAACTTCTGGAACATCAATTTCAAGTAATTTGGCAGCTCTCTCTAAGCCATTAGACGTTGCATCATTAAGCGTTGCACCACTACCAACAAATGACAATGGATAAGATTTTTCTAAGTTATCAATTCCCCATTGTAGGGCTAGTTTATCCGCTTTAAGTAGCTCCTCATCAGAAAATGGCTTAGCGACAGGTGGTAGATCCTCTACCAAAGGTAATAAAATCGGGCCATCAATGTTTATATCCTTTAATACCTTAACTTTAAGATCAACAATACCCGCGACATCAGTAGTGTGGCCAGCAATTTCACCGTTTCCTTGCATAGCATGCATATCACCTAAATACACACCACCACCTTCAACTTTTACAGGACAAATAATAATTGCCCCTTCTCTCATTCTATTTATATCCATATGACCATCCGTACGGTCTTCAAGTTCCTCAACGGTTTTGGAATATTCATGAGGTGCATCGATTAAAAACTGTCCAAAATCACCAGCATTATGTGAATCTGGAAATGGAGATGCCGGTACAGTACCGAGTTGACCTAAAAATGGAATCACACGTGCAAGCGCGCCGACAATATCATGTGGTGCAAAGGTAACTACAGGATTTTGAATAGAATTCTCAGGTGTATTCATATAACTTTTAGATTCTTCAGCAACTTTCTCAGCAGCATCTTTATTTAAGGTGATTCCTAACGTTTTATCGTCATCAAAAGCCATAGTATAAGCATTCGAAAATGTAAACGGAGTGACATCCTCACCACATTCCGCACACTTAATAGCGCCCTGACCGATACCATCTATCACAGTTTTTGGATTCTTCGAACCACAATTTGGACATATACCAGCAACAAACGGATCACCGTTGAAGCGGCCTTCCATTGGTTTATCATTACCAGAAGCAGTGACGGTTGATGTCACACGAATTGAGTTAATTTTTATGGCAATCGCATCACCAACTTCAGCACCTTCAACAAAAACAGGTTTTGTTACTTCGTGGCCACCCTTTAGTTCTGGAGTAATCATTGGTCCCCAACAACCCGGTGCGGTATTTGCAACAATCGTTCCCTTATCCTTAACAAAGTACGACATTTCTTGAGTCGGATCTAAAACACCATCGGTAAACTTATCCACGTAAACAGTCTGCTTAAAATTACGGTTTGTCATTTAATCAGCTCCTTATTCACTATTATACTGATTTGAATTATATTATCTAACTTTTCAGTTATTTTTAGAGGATAAAAATATCTGTGGTAGCAATAGATTATTTTTTAAGTTTGAGGGTCAACGGCGAAGTAGTGTTAGACTCTGGAACGATCTGAAGGTCAACACCGAAATGACATTAGACCCCAAAACGCTCTGAAGGTCAACGGCAATTCACCGTTGACCTCTCTATCATAATCCCTATTTAAACTAAGCCTTCTACATCTGCTTTCTTATGACTTTTTGTAAGAATCATAGTAAATATGAGTGCGATCAATGCGATGACAAATATAATCGTCATCACCATAGACACACCGTAAATATCTGCAACTTTCCCAAGTACTGGTGCGAACACGCCACCTGCACTGACTGATAGTCCTAAAGTGACTCCGGAGGCTAGCCCGACTCTGTTTGGTAAATATTGTTGGCCCAGCACAACCAATGAACTATACGGCATAAAGATTAAGAAGCCTGTAATCATAATCATCATGGCCGACAGTATAAATGATTCTGTAACTGATAAAATAAACAGCACTGGTACAATCAACACAAAGCTGTATTGAATCACTTTCAGATAGCCGACTCGATCTGCGATTCTACCGCTTCTTTTCCTATTTCTTTTGTCTAACTAGATGCTCTAGGGTTTTTTCATACTCCTGACGCTGACACATGGTCAAATCCCTATCCTCTAATCTCTCTTTTGCCACTTGGATATTACGGTCTAACTTTTCTTGATCCACTTCTTCACTGTAAGCACCATTTTTCTTTTGCTTACGCTTGTCCATCAAATCTCTCAACAATCTTAGTGAAGTCATGCCTGGTAATGATTTTTTCATAATGATCCCTCCATGTATAAGACAGTTCAACTAGGGTATAAGTATATTAATTCAGTGCATTTAGGAGGTTCTACCTTATGCAAATTGTTCTTGCCCTAATTTTTATATTGTGTGCCTATCCAATTATAAGACTTTTAATTTATATGCCGTTTAAAAACTATTTTAAAGGTAATACAAACAAACCTATAATCTATACTTTACTCACTTGTATCATAATCGCAATTGTTCTACTTAGTATTGCTTATTTAAATACAGGTTTTCCTATTGAACATGGTAGTTTAAACCGCTTAAGTCAAAATTACATCTATATATTTCCAGTGCTCATTGTGCTTGCAATTATTAGTTCGATTTTTCTACTTGTCCAAAATCGTTCAAAATCTACTGAAGTTAGTCAGCAGGAACTACCTATGGAAACTAAAGACGAATCTTCTACACCCACATCATCAAAAGATGAACCTAGTCTTGAAAATATGTTTCTAATTATACTCTTAATCGGGATTGGTATTTTCATCCTATTTGTCGGCTATTTCGTTTGGGCCATATACAACACTTAAATATATTCATTTAACACTTCTATAAAATTTTGAGCTGCTTTTGAAAGCCGATGATCTTTTAACCAGATTAAGCCGATGTCTCCAGTGAGCTCGGCTTCTTCTTGTATTTTGTGGACATGTACTGGGTACTCTTTATATAAATAAATCAGTGATTCTGGAACGATGGCAACTCCAAAATTACTTGATACAAGCTGCATCATCAATTTCAAATCTGAAAACTCAGCAATAACATTGGGTTCAATCTTAGCCTTTGAAAAGGCTTCATGTATGGAATAGTAAACACCTAACCCTTTGATACTCGGCAACACCAGTGGATATTGACTGATTTCTTCTAAGGTGACTTCCTCATCAAACAACCGTTCATCTGTTGAAGTAACAACATAAAATGATTCACTGTGTAAGTGATGTAAGGTAAAATCATCAATCTCTAATGGCAACCGAACCAAAGCCATTTCAACTTCTCTTTGCTTTAATAGATAACAGAGTAGAGATGATTCATTTTGATGTATTTTATATGTGATTTTAGGATACTTTTTCTTATATTCATGAAAGACAGTATCTAAATTTGCTAAAGAAAATGTGTTGATACCAATAGAAAGTTTACCATCGACACCACTGCCAACATCTCTCACTTCAATTTTTGCTTCTTCTAGCATTTGAGTAATCTCAAGTGCGTACTTGTATAAGGTCTTTCCTTCCTCAGTTAATTCTAGAAATTTTCCGCTTCTTTCAAATAATATTTCTCCGACTGATGTTTCTAAATTTTTCAATTGCTGACTCAAAGGCGGCTGTGACATATAAAGCTTTTTGGCCGCTGCAGAGATCTGTTTTTCATCTGCAATGACAAGGAAATAACGTAATTGTCTAATGTCCATTAATACACCTCATGTATATGAAAAAAGTTGGTAAAACTAATTTTATTAATATTTTATGTATATTAATCTTAATGGTATCATATTAGTTATTGTAATTTATACCAAATATGGCTGGGGGAAAAATGATTGAAAAACTTGTACAATCGAAATACTTTAATATTATTGTTTGTCATTGCAGCTGTTTCCATTAACCTACGTTTAGGTATAACATCTATCGGGCCATTAATGGATACGCTAAAAGAGTCCTTAAATTTATCTAGTACACAGGCGAGTCTTTTAACGACAGTACCTGTGTTATGTATGGGTATTTTTGCCTTACTTGCAACAGTACTCAACAAGACGCTCGGGTCAAAAATCACTTTATTATTAATGCTTTCCATCCTACTTATTTCTACATTAATCCGTGGTTTTTACACAGGATTTATAACTTTACTTATTTCTGCATTTTTTGTTGGTCTAGCAATTGCTGTCTTAGCGCCAACGCTATCATCTGTTATTAAAAAATACTTTCCAGGACATGCTGCCGTTGCGATCGGTATCTCTTCCTTCTTTATGAGCGCAGGTTCAGCAACCACAGCAGCTCTAACAGGGGCCTTTTATACAAGTATGGATTCATACCCATTCGCCTTAGCAATCTGGTCAGTATTCTCATTTTTAGCGATTATTGTCGTCTTATTTATTTACAAACCTGGTGCCCAAAACAACACGCCATCCCAAGCTGTGCCTGAACTTAAATATAATTTCCCGTCACCTTGGGTACAAAAAATGCCTTGGTTATTCATGTTATTCTATGCCTTACAAGCTGCCTTATATTTTTCTACATTAACATGGCTTGTACCTATGTCCGTAGATAATGGTATGTCAATGATTCAAGGTGGGATGTTACTCGCTGCAGTTATGGCTATGCAAGTCGTATTTAACCTACTATTCCCGATCTTGATGGAAAAATATCCTGCAAGAAGAAATTGGATATTCTTAATACTCGGTATCGGTGCCATTGCAACAGGATTATTCTGGACTGGAGATCATACATTAATGTGGATTGCTGCCTTTATGATGGGGATTCCATTAGGTGGACTCTATTCCGCAGCCATGATGTTACCATTAGATGAAACAGTTACCTCACAAGGTGCGAACTCATGGACTGCTATGATGCAAACCGGCGGATGTATCTTAGGCGGACTCTTCCCATTCGTAATCGGATGGATATTCGATATGACACATAACCATAATTACACAATGTCGATACTTTTAGGCTTATATGTGGTTGGTTTCTTGTTAATTACTGCAATTGGTAATAAAACTGAGAAGAATTATGATGATTATATTGTAAGAGACCCTGAGAATATCGCAGGTTAAGAGGATTGAATGAGCACGCCAACTTCTCATGTCCATCCTAGACAAATAGCCTTAAAACATAGATCACACAAACTAAAAGGACTGGGCCAATAATGGTCCAGTCCTTTACTATTATAGTATTATCCCCAAACTTCCTCAGCGATTTCTTTAACCAACTGAAGTTTAGCCCATTGTTCTTCTTCAGTCAGGTTATTTCCTTCTTCAGTCGATGCAAATCCACATTGTGGACTTAAGCATAATCTATCCTTACTAATGTATTTCGCAGCTTCTTCGATTCTTCCTTTAATTTCTTCTTTGTCCTCTAACTCAGGAATTTTTGAAGAGATTAATCCAAGGACGACTTGTTTGTCTCCACTTACTTTGGCTAATGATTCAAATCCACCTGCACGTTCTGTATCAAATTCCAAATAGTAACCTGCTACATTTTCTTTCCCGAATAATTCATCAGATACTTTGTCATATGCACCGGATGATGCCCAAGTTGAACGGTAATTACCACGGCAAACATGTGTAGTAATTGTAAGATTTTCAGGCTTCCCTTCAATGGCAGCATTGTTTAGATTCACATTTTTTTGGCTGAGTGATTCAACTGTGAAGTCGTCATTCATGTTCTTCCAGAAATTCTCATCGACGATCATGCCCCATGTGCAGTCATCAATTTGTAGGTTCGTACATCCAGCTGCTGATAATTCTTGTATAAATGTCTGATATGCATTCGCAATATCCTTCAAAAGGTCTTCTTCATTCGGGTAAAATTCTTCAGTCGCAGCCTTGTTTTCCGGACGGACAAGTTCTGCTAAAAACTGTGCTGGAGCTGGAATCGTCAGACGTGCAATGACATCGTCGTCAGCAAACTGCTGAACAAATTTAAAATGTTCGATAAATGGATGATTATCTCCACTAATCTTTCCTGTTAAACGTGCTGTCTCTGCTCTTGTTTCAACATCTGCGAACTTGTAACCTTGCTCAGCTTCGACTTTCTCTACACCGTTTAGCCCCCAAAAGAAATCTAAGTGCCACCAAGAACGACGAAACTCACCATCTGTGATTGCTTTTAGTCCAGCTGCTTTTTGTTTTTGTATTAAGTTTTCAATGACTTCATTTTCTACTTGTGTTAATTCATCTTGAGAAATTTCACCATTTTTGAAATCTTCGCGTGCGGCTTTTAATTTAACGGGACGTAAGAAACTCCCTACATTATCGAATTTAAATGGTGCTGTTTTAGTAGATGTTACTGTCATGACTAACCACTCCTTCATCTTTTCTATGAATTTATGGTAGCACAGCTTCATAGTAATAGCGTAACTGTTAAATTTCATGATTGGTTATAACTTTTAGCTATACCATATATAAATTAATTAAAAAAGATTCTAAAGATGAGACGTGGAATATAAAGTATGAATTCGAAGAAGGTATTAAATAATATATCAAAAATATTTACTTCCTTACGGTCCTTATGATGTGTGGGCTTAGTATGGTCATCTCCATATTTATATTGAGTCATTACGTCACCCTTCCTAATATTGTTATTTATTTTCTATTCCCTTTTATGGTGAACAACTAACTACGTATATTCAAATTGGGTATAGGTTAAGAAAGAGTAGCTAACGGCATTACCTTTAACAACTGCTTAAGATCTTTAAGATAAAAGTGTTTGGAGGTGTATGAAGTGAGTAAAGAGGAGGAAAATAGTAAGGGGAATAGTGGTGGCGCTGTAGGAATTGGGCTAGGTATTGGTGTGGTGCTTGGTGCAGTTATTGGACTTGTGATGGATAATTTAGCGACTGGTATAGCGCTTGGAGTCGCTTTTGGTGCAGCCGTTGGTAGCATGGGATATTTGGGTAAAAAGTAGATAAAATAAGAACGCCATATCGTTTGGGCGTTCTTTCTGATATTTGTTGAAACCTATATTTCTCTCGATAGCCTCACCATATCCATACATTGGATTCCATTTTCAAATATCGCTTCATCATAATGTTTAAGAAAATAACCTTGATCTACTCCTCTAATTCTAAAACCACATTTTTGGTAAAAAGCAAGTTGGTCGATACTAGAGTTCCCTGTACCTACTTCTAACTTTCTATAGCCCATATCTTTGGCTCTTTTAATTGCATCTTCTATAAGGAGCTTTCCTATTCCCTGATTTTGATGAGTTTCGTCGATGGCGATATTGATTAACTCAAGCGAGGATGCATCATTAGGATAGAGTACATAAACACCAACACTTTGACCATTATTCGTTTTAGCAATATAACAATGACCATTCTGTAAATAGTTCTTAATTTTTTCTTCAGAAGGATCGGCTAACAACAATAAATCCATCGGTGCCGCTTCATTTTGTGATAATAAATTAATTTTCATTATTAACTCCTATACATTTTAATAATGTCAAAGTAATATTAGCAGGACCCTATCACTCATCACTATAACTAGAATCCCTTTTTTTATCTTTATATTTTGGTTTCATGTAAATTCCACAGAAGATACCAGCACTGACACCATATAAAATGGACCTAAGTATAATTTCCGACATATCTTTACTTTGAGGCAATATATCATTTAAAAAATAGAATAATAGACAATATACTATAAATAGCTTTAAAAACTCTGACATATTATACAACTTTTCATGAAGTCTTTTCATTTCCAAATCTCCTCACAAAAAATTTAGGAAAGTTAAATCGATAATAATATTCCCATTTTGAAAATATGGTAGACTTTTACCAAATGAGAAAAGAGTGGTGGTTATTTGAAAATTATTTTAATATTTGGACCACAAGCAGTTGGTAAGATGACAATTGGGGAACAAGTTGGAAAATCTTTAAATTTACCTTTACTACATAATCATGTGACTTTGGATGCTATATGGCCGTATATTGGTTGGAATAATGATACTTTCGAGCTGTCAACTCAGCTTCGTATGGGAATCTTTAATCATATTTCAAACAATGAGTCACATCCAGGTATTATATTTACATTTGTTTGGTCCTTTGATAATGAAGATGATTGGAATAATGTAGCAGAAATTAAGCGCATGTTCAACAAACCTTCTCATGAGATTTATTTTGTAGAACTTTCAGCTGATTTGAATGAAAGATTAAAAAGAAATAAATCAGTGAATAGGTTAGAAAAGAAACCTTCTAAAAGAGACATAGAGTTCTCAGAGTCAGAGCTTAGAAATTCAGTTAAAAAGCATAGGTTAAATTCAAATGAGGGTGAAATAAAAGAGAATAATTATTTGAGACTAGATGTTACCGAATTAAGCGTTCAGGAATCGAGTCAACTTATTGTCGACTGGATAAAAGGAGAATAATATGCCAATCTCAGAAAAAGCAATCATTACTAATATGTGTATGATAGAAAATGAAGATGGCCAAATATTGGTACAAAACCGCAATAGTGAAGATTGGCCAGGTGTGACTTTTCCAGGTGGGAAAGTGG
This sequence comes from Jeotgalicoccus sp. ATCC 8456, assembly GCF_016313225.1. Lineage (NCBI taxonomy): Bacteria > Bacillati > Bacillota > Bacilli > Caryophanales > Staphylococcaceae > Jeotgalicoccus > Jeotgalicoccus sp. ATCC 8456. The sequence goes on from NZ_CP066224.1 coordinate 1,070,487, forward strand.
AGAAAAATGAATCGTTTGTGGATTCAGTCGTTAGAGAAGTATTTGAAGAAACAGGGCTAACGATTCATAATCCTCAAATTTGTGGAACGAAACAATTTCAAACAGATCAGGATGAGAGATATATTGTACTTATGTATAGAGCAAATCAGTTTTCTGGGACTTTACGGTCTTCTGATGAAGGTGAAGTTTTCTGGATTAATAAAAATGAACTGAACAATTTTGAACTTGCTAATGATTTTGAAGAGATGTTTAGAGTCATGGATTCTGATTCACTTTCAGAGTTTTACTATGACGATTCATGGAATATACACCTTAAATAATGGATTGAGTTATTAGTCAACTTCATGGTGAGGCATTTGACTCATAACATGTCGTTTTTAGTAAACGCTTTCTTTGTATTTTAAAATTAACCATTCACCATTTATACTAGGAGGTTTAAATATGTATATAGATATTTTTGATGAGATTGTCGACATAATGCGAAATGACTATGCGGGGTGTATTGATAAAAAAGGATGGGACACACCTAACAAGTATCGAGAACGAATATATAAATTAGAACAACAACGAATATATAAATTAGAACAACAACGAATATATAAATTAGAACAACAAGGACAGCTTAATGATTATCAATTTGTTAATATTGTGTACGACTATCTCTTAGACTTTCAAGATCCCCACTTATTTTTCATATCAACCGAAGATAACTCTGAAGCGAACAAAGATATTGGGTTTAAAGTACGACGGTTCAAAAACGATCTGTATGTTGTAGATGTTTCAAGTGAGGATAGAATTAGAAAAGAAGACAAGATAGTGTCTCTTGATGGTTCTTCAATGACAGAACTTGACTCCTTATATAAAAGAGAGTTGATGGGTAAACCACCTGAAAGACAAAAGTGGGAAAAAATCATGGAAAAACATAATTTGATTAGGATAGAAAACATAGACAATGAGTATGTTGATATTAACTTGAAGCTTTATGAGAAAAAGAAATATACACCAATACATAAGGTAGATATATTAAACGAGGAAACTATGTTAATTACTTTATCCGATTTTATATCCCCTGAGCCAATTGTTGAACTTTTAAAAGACAACGAACAACGTCTAACCAACCTTAAAAACCTAATTATTGATGTACGAAACAATCATGGAGGTAGTGATTCTAGTTTTAGCCAGTTATTACCTTATATATTCCCTACTGGAACAACATCCATTAATTTAAAAAACTACAAAATGGACTTTAATGTAACTGAGCGTACTGCAGAACTACAAAAAACTTTACTTCATGAATTACAAGAGAAAACTGAAGATGAATCATTTAAGGAAACATTGAGAAGTATGAGTCAGTTCTTTGAAAATAACTCTGGTAAGGGTTTTGTACCAATAGATAATGAAGATACATTTGATATACAAGGATTAGAACATCCTAAAAAAGTTGTCATATTATCCGATATATATTGTGGAAGTGCAGGAGATATATTCGTTGATTTTGCAAGCTCCTCTGATAAAGTAACCATAATTGGAAGAGAAACAGCTGGACTAAATGATTATTCCAACCTACTTCAAAAGGATTGGAATGATAAATTCTCTTTATATTATCCAACATCAAGAATGCAATACCTTGATAAAGAAATAAAGGATAACGGAGTTAAACCAGATATTTTTCTTGAGTGGAACCCCGATCACATTTTAAAAGATATAGACATGGAATCAGCTCTTAAATTCCTTGAATAGCAAATAATACGAATCAAAGTAATAGATATGTTAACTTCTAATTACTTTGATTCTGTAAGACATACATGCTTCTAGTGAAGCATTTTCAGTGTATGTCATTTTTTTATAGTCCATCGCACCATTCCGGAAGTATTCAAGAATCTTCAGATTAGCTGCTTCACACAATTCAGTAATCTCTTTTAGTGTGTAGCATCTTAAGTATTGAGAATGCTTTGTTCCCTCTTCTTCATGCCACCAAGTATCAATCATAATATTGTCTATAAAATCATATGAGTAGCGTCTTTTTATATGAGGCATATTCTTAGGATCTACATACATTTCAACTTCATTTGCTTTTTTCCAGTGTTCGGGTTGATAGATGTCGATTAAAGCACAGCCGTCATCGTCCAACCATTGTTCTATATTGCTTAACAATTTAAGTTGTTCTGAATCATCTCCAACGCCAAAACCATCTATATATAAGATGACATCAAAAGTACTAGAAAGTTTTATATCATAGAAGCTCCCATTGATCGCATTGATATTTTCTGGATTTACTTCTTTAGCTTTTGCAACAAGTTCATCGACTAGTTCAACAGTAGTGATCTGAGGAACTTTAGTCGATAAAGCCCTAGCCAAACTTCCATCTGCTGATCCAAGCTCTAAAATATTTTCAACAGGTTTACCAATTTGATTCAATATCTGCTTAGCAGACTTTTCATAAAAATCATCTCCATAATTACCTATGAGTCCATACTGCATTTTGTAAAAATCTTTAGCCCAATTGTTTTTCATTATCCTTACTCCTACGATTCACTTAAATAATCAAAAGCAGTCAACACATGTATCTTGGCTAAATCAACCAACTCTTCTATTTCTATATATTCATCTGGACCGCCGAGATTATAGGCATTGAGTCCACAGTTTACGCTAGGTATATTTTTAGATAAACGGTAATGTCTTGAGTCTGAGGCTCCTACTCTCATGGTCAGGACTGGATCTACACCTGTAACGTGTTTAACATTAGCCGCTGTTAGTGAAAAGATTTCATGATTGGTATCTGACCAATTTGCTTCATACTGTCTAAAGACATGGTAAGACAGTCCTTCAATTGAGTCGATGATTTCCCTAATCTTTTCTTCTACATCTTTTAATTCAATACCTACAGGGAGACGGATGTCTCCTTGTGCTGATGCTTTTGCAGGTATTAAATTCGGAGATATACCACCTTCAATGACACCAAAGTTCACTGTGACTTTCTGCAGTACTTCCGTTTCTCCATGCCCTGAAAAACCTTCTGATACTGCACTTGATTTTTCAATCGCTTCTGTCACTGATTTAGGTGCATTAACTTCTATCGCTTCAAGTTCTGTATTTAAGCGAGTAATCCCCTCAATTAGACGGTCAATGGCATTCTCTCCTTTATGTACATGCGCGCCGTGTGAGGTTTTACCTACTGCAATGAGTTCAACCCACATCAAGCCTTTTTCACCAAAACGTAATACCTTGGCCGTTCCAACATCACCACTGATCATGGCGTCGCCTGAAGCATGAGTCACTGTATCTAGTAGAAATTTCGTTCCTTTAACTCCCATAGTTTCTTCATCACCAGCTAGAGTCATGACCAATTCACCTGACCAATTGTCCCTAAACTCAGACATAATCATAAATGTAAGTATGTAGCTAGCAATGCCACCCTTCATATCGGATGCACCTCTACCATATAGTCGCCCGTTTTCTTCATGTCCTGAGAAAGGATGTTGTGTCCACTGTGATTCATCACCAACGGGATAGGTATCTAAATGTCCATTTAAAATGAGACGTTTTCCTGGAGTATTACTTTTTAGTCGTGCCACTAGATTAACAATCGGTTCTTCTTTCGTATGACAAGTCACTTCTACCCCATCTATTGTTTCTAAAATAGTTTTTAATTCTTCTACAAGTGCTCTAGTATCCGACTCAGGTGATTCTGAAGGAATCTGTACTAAACGAGCCGTCGTATCAATCATCATCTTTGTATTCTTCTCTACGCTTTCAACCAACTGCTGTTTGAATATTTCATTTAACGCCATGTTTGACACCCCTCCCTACTCAATACGCCGCAATATGCCCATCTGTTCGATTTTCAGTCCCACCGTATAAAATACCAGTCTCTGGATCTCGCCATATAATTTGGCCACGTCCAAAGCCTGCTGAATCGAGTTTGATTTCTATATCATGGCCTCTCTTGACCAGTTCTTCAGCGACATGATGTGGAAAGTTTTTCTCTACCCAAATCGTCTTGTCTTTCACCCACTGCCAACGGGGAGCATCAAGAGTGGTTTGCGGATTTAGCTTAAAATCAATCGTATTCATAACGACTTGAACATGGCCTTGGGGTTGCATGAAACCACCCATGACCCCAAAGGGACCGATGGCATCTTTTCCTTTAGTGATGAAGCCAGGAATAATTGTGTGATAGGAGCGTTTATTGGGTCCAAGTGCATTGGGTGAATCTGGATCTAAACTAAAGTCACAGGCTCTATTTTGTAGTCCAATTCCTGTTCCAGGTACAACTAGCCCTGAGCCAAAGCCCATATAATTACTTTGAATCAGTGACACCATATTCCCCTCTTCATCCGCTGTACATAAATACACCGTACCACTTGCTTTTGGTTCACCCGCTTCTGGTTGTTTTGCCTTGTCAGTAATTTCTTCGCTTCTTGTTTTACCATAGGCCGCATCAATTAGTGCTTTACTGCTTACTGTCATATGATCGATATCCGCCACATACTTTTTACCATCAGCAAAAGCGAGTTTCATTGCTTCTATTTGCTTGTGATATGTATCCACTGATTCTTTACCTTCAATATCTAAGTTCTTTAAAATATTTAAGGCTGATAAAGCGATGATACCTTGTGTATTTGGAGGGATTTCCCATATATCATAGCCTCTATAGTTCACAGAAATCGGATCTACCCATTCTGGTTTATATTTTTCCAAATCTTCTTTTCTAATATAGCCATTGTATTGTTTAGAATAGGCATCTATCTTATCTGCAATATTTCCCCTATAAAACGATTCACATTCCGTATCTGCAAGTTCTCTTAAAGAGTTTGCCATGTCTTCGGACTTCCATATCTCACCGATTTTAGGCGCCACGCCATCTGGTGCAAAGGTGTCAAACCAATGATTAAATTCATCTCCATCAAAAGCTTCCTTAAATCGAACTGCAGCCTTCTCCCAAAATCTAGCCAGTACTGGTGAAATTGGATAGCCTTCTTCAGCATATTGAATGGCAGGTTGAAGTAAATCTTTAAAAGGCAATCTCCCAAAACGTCTCGATAATTCAGCCCAAGCTCCAGGTTGGCCTGGTACTGTAACTGGTGTAAAACCATATTTTGGAATCTCATCATAACCTTGTGCCTTTACCTTATCGATAGAAATAGATGCGGGTGATTTACCAGAACCATTCAAGCCATGTAATTCATTGTTCACCCAGACTAAGGCAAAAGCATCCCCACCTATGCCATTGGTCGTTGGTTCTACAACAGTTAAGGCCGCAGCTGTCGCAATCGCTGCATCAATCGCATTGCCACCCTGTTGCATGATCGAAAGACCCGCCTGTGCAGCCAATGGCTGTGAAGTTGCCACCATCCCCTTTTTACTGACGACAGGATTACGCTGTGAGTGATATGGATTAAAAAGTGTGTCGAATTTTATCATGTCTTTGCCCCTTTGTTATGTTCGCTTAGTTATATAAAGATTATCATAGCCTTTATGATGTCACAATTTTTAGATAATATTTTAGTGATACAATTGAAATGATAGATAACACTTTCAAAGTCGTTATGATGAGAAAAAGATTGAGTATAAGAAGGAGGCGTAATTAAAATGAAAAAGAATTATGTAAGATTTCTAGCATTCGGTTACGGCCTCTCTATTGGTGTTTTCTTTTAAAAATTTAAGAATTGGCTCAGTATGTCTAATTTTAAATAATAAAAGAAAATGGAGTGTTTTTATGATAAATACCAATAGACTTGAACTTAGAGTTTTGATTGAACGTGACTTAGAAGATGTTTATGAAATATATAGTGATGAAAAGACGTGTCAGTACTTATTACATGAACCATGGAATGCTAACAACAAAGTGTCAGCTTTTAAAGAAGAGTTGAGTAAAAACGACTTTGATTCAAAAGACGGATTGAATCTAGCCGTGGTTTTAGATAATAAAGTGATCGGTATCCTATCCGCTTGGAAAACTGAAATGAAAGACACTGCTGAGATAGGATTCTCCTTTAACAAAAATTATTCAGGTCAAGGCTATGCTACAGAAGCTGCAAAAGCACTTTTAGACTTTCTTTTTGCCGAAAAACACTTACACAGAGTCACAGCAAATTGTGATGCAAGGAATGCCGCTTCAGCGAAGTTGTGTCAAAGAATCGGTATGAGGAAAGAAGCGCATTTCATAAAAGATTTTTGGAATAAAGGCGAATGGACGGATAGCTTTATATTTGCGGTGTTGAGTGAAGAGAGATAAATCTGAAATCCATTTTTAAAGTTGAATGATAAGTAAGAAATTATTCTATTAAAACTTTAATTATAAATTGATGGAGGTGTTGTTTTGAAACCAAGAATTTTATTAGTTGGATCCTCTCATTATCATGAATTATTTTATGAAAATGAGCCCTCAAAAGAATTTCTAAAAAAGCTAGATAAATTAAGAAATTCTTTGATCACATATAATGCCACAAAAATTTGTGTAGAAATTGATGAAAATCAGAACGGAATAACAGACACTGTTAACTGGGCTAAAATTCATGATAATGAATTTATTGAGAGACTTAATCATCTACAATCCTCTCATAACAATGAAGATATTTATGAAGTCACCTTAGAGTTAAACAAACCTGAAAATATTAAATTTCATGAAGAAATATATGGTCATATGATGTTACTTGGTGACAACTGGAACACTTCTATACCCTGGCTTACATCGTGGTATAAAAGAAATATGATTATGGTAAATAATATAACTAGAGAAATAGACAACGATTCAAGAGTGATTATGATTGTTGGTGCTGGTCATTTGTATATTCTAAAACAGCTATTAGAAAGCTCAGGAAAATTTGAAGTAGAAACTTTTTATGAATGGGAAATGAATAGATAATCAGACAGATACCTAATTACTATTTGGGTCTCTGTTTTAATTTCTAAAAAATAATATCTGATAATATTGACAATTATAATTATTTGTAATATTCTTCATCTATAATCTTAATTGTTATAACAAAAGGATGAATTGACATGACTAAGCTTAACGAAAAAGTATATAACACTTTATTAAATCAAATTCACAGTGGGGTTTACCAAGTTGGTGACCGAATCCCCACAGAAAAGGAACTTATGAATACTTTTTCTATCAGTCGTTCTCCTGTCAGAGATGCATTACTAAAATTGCAAAATGAGGGTTACATAGAGAGATCTCCTCGTACAGGTTCTGTTGTCCGTTCCAGCACAAGAGTAAACGAAACTATAAATTTTAAAGGAGGGTTTTCAAAGTATTTCGGAAACAACTGGGATAAGATTTCTACTTCAACTCTAGAAATATCTACAGTTCTAGATAAAGAAGTATCTTCTGTATTTCAACAAGACTTCAATGAGCCTTTGCTTAAAATAATCAGAGTTAGAAAATTTAATAATGAGCCAGTATTTTTTTTAAGAACTCATTATCCTCAAGATTTAATAAATAATATTACAGAAGAATTCCAAGATATCAATAATTTACGTGATTGGATTCAACAGAAGACAGGCATTACTTTTAAATATTCCAACGAAACAATAGAAGCAGTGCAAGCAGATAAGATAGTTAGTAACAATTTAGATATAGAACTTGGACAAGCAATTTTAAAAATTAATCGCTTAACCTATGACACCAACCATAGACTAGTAGAATTCGTAGAATACTATGTCAATACAGATATTTGGAAATACCATATAGATTACGAGTACTAAAGGGGAGATTAAATGAAGACACTATATAATCTAGTGCTTACATTATGTACTATTTTATTTCTTGTAATAATCTTTGTTACTGTCGCTGGAGTGTTCACTCGATACGTGCTAGATAGCCCACTAATTTGGAGTGATGAATTAGCAAGATTTTCACTAATATGGATGGTTTTCTTAGGAGCAGGAGTCGTATCTTTAAAAGATTCCCATCTTGTCGTCGACTTTATTTTCGAATACATCCCTAAAAAACTAGGCTCTTTTTTGAAAACGTTATCATTTATAGTTGTACTGGGTTTCTTAATAACAATTGTAGTATTTTCTATAGATTTATTAAGAGTTGCTGGATATAACACTAGTCCAGCACTAGAAATACCTCTTTCTTTTTGGAGAGGTTCAGTTGTTGCCGGTTCAATTTTAATGATAGTTGCCATGATCTATAACCAAATTAAACGCTATAAAAAATGGAAGGAGGTCAAATAATGCTGATTACTTTCGTCATTTTAACTATGATTGTTCTACTTGTGCTTGGAGTTCCAGTAGCATTCTCAATAGGTATAGCATCCTTACTCTATATTTTATTAGCTGGATATGATCTTAGTATGGTCGCTCAAAGTATGGTAGGTGGTGTTGATTCTTTTACACTGCTCGCAATACCATTTTTCTTATTCTTAGGAGCAATAATGAATACTGGGGGTATTACAGACAAAATCATTGATATTGCAAAAACTATGGTTGGGCACTTTAAAGGAGGATTAGCTCAGGTAAATATATTCTCCAGTTCTATTTTTGCTGGTCTTTCTGGCTCAGCAACCGCAGATACAGTGGCGCTTGGCTCAGTCCTTATACCTGCAATGGAAAAAGAAGGGTATGATAAAAAATTTGCAGCTGCTATTACAGCTACATCTTCTATAGTTGGACCCATTATACCCCCAAGTATTACCTTGATTATTTTTGGTGTAGTTAGTGGTACTCCTATAGGTCCACTACTTATTGCAGGTATCATTCCAGGAGTTCTTGTATCCCTTTCTTTAATGATTTACACATACTTTATTTCTAAAAAACGAGGATACCCGAGTTATCCAAAAGCAACTTTTAAACAACGCGGTTCTGCAATGTACAAAGGGTTCTTTGCTTTACTCTTACCCTTAATTATAGTTTTTGGAATTGTCACTGGTACCTTTACAGCTACTGAGTCTGCTGGAATTGCATTAATATACGCAGTAATAATCGTATTATTCGTTTATCGTTCAGCAAATATCAAAGATATATGGAAAATCATGAAAGAATCAACTTTTGAATCTGCAAAAATACTAATTATCATCTCATGTGCTTCAGTATTTGCATGGGTAATCACAAGATCACAGGTTTCTGAAAGTATCGGTGATTTCCTATTCAATATTACTACGAACCAATACATCATTGTTTTAATCATTATTGTTTTTCTACTAGTTATTGGATTATTTATGTTACCAAGTGAGGGAATCGTTGTTTTTGCACCAATATTAACTCCAATCATGACAGAAGTTGGCATGGATCCAGTTCAATTTGGAGTATTAATGGTATTAACACTGACGATTGGCGGTGCTTCTCCACCAGTAGGTGTACTACTCTATATTGTGGCTGATATCGCGAAAGTAAGCTACATACCTTTACTTAAAGAAGTTGCACCAATGTATATTCCACTTGTAGGTACATCAATACTAGTTGGTTTTGTACCATCGGTATCACTTATTCTGATTGAAATATTCTTAAATTAAAGGGGACCTTATTTATGAAAAAATATGGATTGCATTATATGACATGGACAGAAATTCAAGAAGCGTTTAAAAAAGAAAAGATAATCCTTATACCAATGGGATCAATGGAACAACATGGTACGCATTCTATAAATGGTGATTTTCTAGCTGCAACTCATGTTGCAGAGAAAGTTGCTGAGGAATCAGACAACTTATATCTACCAACTATTCCATTTGGTAACTCTAGTTATTTCAAGTCATTTCCAGGTACAATTTCTTTAAAAGAAGATACAGTTACTAGAATCGTTAAAGATGTCATTGAAAATTTAACAGATCATGAGCAATACAAAATTGTATTTTTAAATGGACATGCCGGAAATAAAAGTTCTATCACTACTGCTGTTAGAGAGTTAAAAGAATACCATAAAAATTTAACAGTATATACCTTTAACCTTTGGCAAACATTAACTCCTGATCAAAAGGATAAATTATACGATACTGACACTGACCCATCTGGACATGGTTCTGAACCACTTTCTTCGATCATGAGATATTTATATAGTGACTATGTTGATCTATCTGATACGAAATTCAATAGAACAAAAATTAGCAAAGACAACAAGAAAATTATAAATCTTAATCAAATGAACATTAATGGGATTAACGTGGATGGTTACTTTGACATGTCTGATTTATCGGAAGATGGTATTTACTCAGAAACATTTAAACCAAACGCTAAAACTGGTGAAAATGCTATTAATTATATAGTTGAAAACATTTGCTACGCTCTGAAAAATTTATTTTAAGATAGGAGGTAAAAATATTTATGATTAAAAAAATATTATTACTTTTCACACCAGTGATTCTCCTTATTGGCTGTAGTAATGATGAGTTAGCTGAAGAAGCTCCTAGCAACTCACCTAAGGAAATTTCATTTAGTACTTGGGCAAATGAAGGTGAACCTGCATATGAAGGAATGCTTAAATTTATTGATGTTGTGGAAGAAAAAACGGACTACACGGTGAGTCTCTTCCCAGGTAACCAATTAGGTTCAACAGCCGAGCAGATGGAGCAAGTGATGATGGGATCAATTGAAATGATGTCCAGTGGTGACCCAGGATTTAAAGAGATTGAGATGTTGTCACTTCCCTATCTAATGGACAGTAATGAACATTGGAAATATGTATTAGAATCTGAAATTGGACAAGAGTGGGAAGAAGAAATGAAAGCAAATCAAGGATTACTTACTTTAGGTATTATCCCAAGAGGTCCTAGGGTTGTATCTTCTAATATTGAAATTAATACTCCTGATGATTTATCAGGTCTTAAAATTAGAGCACCAGAAAGAGACTATTATGTAGAAACATTTAAAGCCTTGGGTGCTAACCCTACCCCTGTAGATTTTGGTGAATTGTACAGTGCAATTGATACTGGGATAGTTACTGCTCAAGAAAATCCTTTAGAAACCATAGTTGCTGGTGGTTTCATGGAAATTCAAAGTAATATTTCTTTAACCAATCACATGTATAAACCGGCATTTATCACAGTTAATAATGAGTTTTTCGAAACTTTGAGTGCTGAAGAACAAGAAGTATTTTCTGATGCTGCTCTACAAGCTGAAGAAACGACGAACAACTTGCTAGAAGAGGAAGAAGAAGCGACACTTCAGTCACTAGAAGAAGAAGGAATTGTTATCACAGAACCAGATTTGGAGAAATTTGAAGAGAAAACTCAAAGTGTTAGAGGTGAATTAGGTATAGATACTTGGGGAGAAGAGACTTACCACGAAATTGTTAAAATGGGGAAAGAGGAGTTAGACAATGAATAATATTTTAGAGAGTAACTTGGAAGAAATAGTTCAATTTAGACGATACCTTCACGAAAATCCTGAGCTTAGTTTTAAAGAGTATCATACGACAAAAACGCTCAAAGAAAAACTTGAGAATACGGCTTTTGAATTTTTTGAGTTAAGTGAAGATACCGGACTCATTGGTTATTTAGAAAAAGATCCGTCTCTTAAAACTATAGCTATAAGAGCTGATATTGATGCACTCCCAATAGTGGAATCAACTGGCCTACCTTACACTTCAAAAAATGACGGCGTCATGCATGCATGTGGGCATGATATTCATACTAGTATCCTATATGGCTATTGCAAAATTATCTCTGAGCTATATGACCAGATTAAATATAATCTCGTTGTCATTTTCCAACCAGCTGAAGAGATAATGAGTGGTGCTCAATATATCAAAGAAGAGTTAAGAAAACATCAAATTAAAATTGATGAGATTGTTGCTTATCATACATGGCCATTTCTCGAAGAAGGAAAAGTTGGTTATAGAAAAGGCGATATGATGGCTGGTGCAATGAGTTTCCATGTTGAAATCAAAGCAAGTGGTGGTCATGCGGCACATCCTCATACAACAGCAGATCCAGTATTTTTATCGACAAATATGATTAACTTTTTCCAATCTATCGTTTCAAGATATAATAACCCTGTAAAACCATTAGTCATTACAGTCGGATCTATTCATGGAGGAAATAAAGCGAATGTCATCAGCTCTTCTTGTGAATTCAGTGGAACAATGAGAAGCTTTTCAAAAGATTCATTAGATAAGGCACGTAAACTTATCGAGGATTATGTAGCGAATATTTCTGAAATGTCTGGAGCAACTTGTGAAATTACTTTTGACAACTATTGCCCCCCTGTAATTAACAATCATGAAATCGTTGAAGAATTTATTAATGCTAGTCCAAGTGATTTAATGGCAGAACTACATGAACCTTCAATGGGTTCAGAAGATTTTGCATTCTACATGGAAGAGTATAAAGGTGCTCTATTCAGAGTTGGTACTCGAATTGAAAACGAAGATAAAAGTAAGCTAGGTTTGCATAATCCTAGTATTATCTTCTCAGAGAAAGCAATAGAAGCAGGTATCCAAGCACTGCTAAACTTTACAACAAAATAGCATGAAAATAGGTAGGAGATTATCCTACCTATTTTATATTCTCAAGCACATCATATAAATGTGCCTTGAACAAATCCCTATCCACCTTTTCACACACTCGAACATTAGATTCTTTCCCTAATCTTCCATTGATATCAACTAAGCTATAACCCCTAGTTAACTCACCTTTAGTTTCAACGTCTACAAAGTATTTCGTAAACTCACTCATACTTCTTTCGTCAGCTGCTATGGCAACTAACAAGGTATCCGGATGGGTTGTACCCTCTAACTTATGTACTTCTTTATTAAATTCCTTCACTACTCTATTCACATCACTAAAGAACTTAGATCCTTTGGTAGATAAAGCCTCTATCTCTTCGTGTTCTTTATCGAACATTAATGAATAATCCGTACACATATCCCAACCGACCATAGTCATGCCCATACCCGATTGTAATACTAATTTAGCCGCTTCAGGATCGACATAAAAATTGTACTCCGCAGCAGGCACAATATTACCGAGCTTGTTATTAGTACCGCCCATAATATATAAATGCTTCACTTTACTAACAATACTAGGATCTTTCTTGATCGCCATAGCGATATTAGTCAATGGTGCAATCGCCAATAATGTAACCTCTCCAGGGTTTTCATTAACTGTCTTTATAATAAAATCTATAGCATGAGACTTTTCCGCAGCCCGTTTAGGTTTAGGGAAAAATGAATCACCCATACCATCCGATCCATGCACATCCTCAACTGTTGTATGTTGTTCTGCATTTCCAAAAATCGGACCTTCATATCCAGGGTAAACAGGAATATTATCAAAACCTGCTACTTCAGTGGTATATAAAGCATTGTCAATCTGTTGGTTGAAATCTACGTTACCACCCGTGATTGTAATACCAAGCACATCAAAATTATGAAGTGCAGTCAAAATTGCAATCGTGTCATCCCCAGCAGTATCAGTATCAATGATTACTTTGTTCATACAATCCCCCACATAAGATAATATTTTATACATGAATCAACTTAAACTCTTCAACTACAATCTCTTCATCTTCATTAAATTCATACCCTATTTCCTTGTATAACCATTCAAAAAATTCAAGGTGAGCCTTTCTCCAGTAAGATAACGTTCGGTCACCTTCACCTTCTTTATAAGCAATTTCTTCGTCTACATCGGAAAACTTCATAGTGTATACTTTCGTATTCTCAATAATACACTTTGGTTCATCAGATTCATCAAGAACAATACTCACATCACCCACTTCAGGTAAAGGTTCATTCTCCACCTTATACTCTCTTAAACTACTACAAGTTAAAGTTTTAGTTCTATCAACCACTAGCTGAGCTAGTGTGTTAGGGTCCGCTCCAAATTGAAAAGATTCGTAAGATTTGTTTTTGTAACTAGGGTGTGTATTGATGAAATTGTTCCAATAGTTTTGTAAGCTCATATTTAAAATACTCCTTTAACATTTCTTTTATCATAATCTATTTTTATTTTATTTACTAATTATAGATATCTCTATAACAAAAATTAGTTTCTATTATTTTCATCAATGAGTACGTTATAATATATTCAAACCTCTCAAGGAGCATATCTATGGAAGAGAAAAATATAGAGCTTTCAACGTATTTATTTAACAAAGAAGACATTTCAAAATTGAGCAGTGCAAAGTTTAACAATTATCCTGTTGTCTACATTCTTCACAATGACAAGAAAAAGTCGAGTGCTTACATTGGGGAGACTGTACAGATTAGAAATCGTTTAAACAGTCACATCAAAGATCCTGTTAAGAGTAACTTAAATACTGCAGTGATCGTTTCTCACGAACATTTTAATCAATCAGCTACGTATAATATTGAGACCAATTTAATTAATTACTTTATAGCTGATCAAAAGTATCAAATTCTTAACAAGAGCCAAATTACATCTTCTGTTACACATAACTATTACGATAAACCAAAATACAACCATGATATTTTTAAAGAGCTTTGGGAAAAATTAAGAGCAGATAAACTTGTAGATGGTACATTGGAATACCTTCAGAATAAGGATATTTTTAAAATTTCTCCTTATAAAGAGTTATCTGAACCACAAATAGAATTAAAAGAATCCATCCTAGAATTTTGTAAGAAAAATATTGATTCAGACAAACCTGCAGTATACTTCATTAAAGGTGAGGCTGGTACTGGTAAAAGTGTTGTTTTAAGTTCTACGTTTAATGCGGTTCAAGATTTAGCTAATGACAAAGAATCTGAGCGTTTATATGGTTCTGAAAATCACTTACTTGTTAACCACCAAGAAATGATTAAAACATACGAGGCCATTTCAGAAAGTCTGCCAAACTTAAAAAAGAAAAATTTCTTAAAACCAACAACATTCATCAATAGAGTGAATGATGGAAAAATGAAATCTGATATCACTTTCGTAGATGAAGCTCACCTACTTTTATCCAGAGAAGATGCATACAATAGTTATAAAGGTGAAAACCATCTCAGTGATATTATTAATTCCAGTAAAGTCAGTATCATCGTATTTGATGAAAAACAGTTCTTGAAACTTAAGAGTTACTGGACAGAAGACCTATTTAAGCAGATAACTAAAGATGCAAAAGTTGAAACTTTTGAACTTACTGATCAATTCCGTATCCAAGCTGACGATAGTGTTGTAGATTGGATAGATAATTTTGTTGATAAGAAAATTACGCCAATACCTTCAAACACGGGTGATTATGAATTAAAAATATTTGAAAATGCTGGAGAGATGTTTAAAGAAATTGAACAAAAAGATAAGAAGCACACACTTTCAAGAATTGTTGCGACATTTGATTACGAACACAAGAAAGACGGTGCTGATTATTATGTTGAGGAAATTGGTTTTAAAGGTATTTGGAATACAACTAATGATAAAAGAACATGGGCAGAACGAGCAGAGACCATTAACGAAGTCGGGTCAATATATACAATACAAGGTTTTGATTTGAACTATGTCGGTGTTATATTAGGACCATCCGTTTCATTCAATGAAGAAACAGGGGAGCTAGAAATTCTCACTCAAAACTATAAAGATACAGAAGCTTTCAGAAGTTCAAGTAAACAGACTGTGGAATACAACGTTGGTGAAACTAAAGAACAAATCATCCTTAACTCCATTAATGTACTTATGAAACGTGGTGTTAAAGGATTATACATTTATGCGAGTGATGAAAAGCTCCGTAAAGCATTAGATAAAGCAAAACGAGGTGAAGTTTAATGAAAGACTTAACTGACAAAATAAATGTATTTAGAGATGAAAGAAGTTGGAGACAATATCATAATCCTAAAGATTTGGCTTTATCACTTTCTCTAGAAGCATCGGAACTCCTTGAAAACTTTCAATGGATCAGTGCAGAAGAGGGTGCAGAAAAGAACAGAGAAAATATTAAAGATGAACTCGCTGATGTTTTTATATATGGTCTAATGATGGCTGATGATTTAGATATTGATATGAATGAAGCAATTATTGAAAAGTTAAAAAAGAATGCAGTTAAATACCCACCTGAAAACTAAATTGACCCCAAAATCTTTTCTGATTTTGGGGTCTTCTCTACTTAATTTAAATAAAACATCTAACTCTGGTCCTTATCTAAACGCTGTACCGAAAGGTTTTCCTTTTACAAAGTGTCCCTGACCTTGTTCTCCAATGTACTTCGCATCTTTAACAACTTGTGTGCCTCGTAAAAAGACTGCATCACATTCTCCGACTTGGTCAAATCCTTCATAAATAGTGAAATCTACACCATTTAAACTATCTTCTAGTTTTACTTTTTTCCTAACATGAGGGTTATAGATCACAATATCTGCATCATAACCTGGTGCAAGATAGCCTTTTTTATGGTCGATCCCATTATTTCTAGCAGGGGATGCTGCATAGTATTCAACGAGTTCTGGTCGTGTGATTTTGCCTGTTTCAACACCATAAGTCCACAGCATCGGCAGTCTATTTTCTAAGCCTGGTGAGCCATTCGGGATTTTTCTAAAGTCATCGAGTCCCATCTTTTTCTGCTCTGTCGTGAAGCTACAGTGGTCTGAACTCACTGCATTCAGCCAGCCATCTTTAAGTGACTTCCACAGGTATTCTTGGTCGTCCTTATCTCTGAGTGCTGGTGAACATACATAGTTGGCACCTTCGAAGTTATCTTTTTGAAGATATTCTTTATCGAGCAGTAGATACTGTGTACAGGTTTCACCGAATACTGGTAGTCCTTCTTCTTTGGCTTTTTTAATGGCGTCGACTGCTCCTTTTGTCGTTACATGGACAATGTAGATCGGAGCTTCTGCAAATCTTGCTAAGTTAATGGCACGTTCTGTCGCTTCTGTTTCGACAATCGGTGGTCTTGTTAAGGCATGATAATACGGATCTGTGTTCCCTTCAGCTATGGCTTTTTTCTGCATCAATTCAATCAAGTCTGCATTCTCTGCATGGACCATTACAGTGACACCAGCATCTTTTGCCTCAAGTAAGGCATTAGTCACTGCTTCATCATCTGAATGGAAAAACTGTCCTTTATAAGCCATAAATAGTTTTACAGATGGATAGCCCGCTTCAGGGAGATTTTTAATGTCTTTAAAGGTTTCCTCTGACGGGTTGGTAATAACAGGATGGAAACTATAATCCACCATGGATATCCCTTCTACCCATTCCTTGTTATAGTCTTCGACTGTTTCAACAAGCCCTTTACCTTGTTCTTGGTTAACAAACTCTATAACCGTTGTAGTTCCACCTATAATCGCTGAATTCGTCGTCTCAAAGCCTTTTGTTCTTTCTCCCATAAATTCAAATGAAAAATGCGCATGCTGATCGACCCCACCTGGAAGAATATACATCCCTTCAGCATTGATGACTTCATCCGCTTCTACTCTTAAATCTCTGCCAATTGCCTCGATTTTTGTGCCTTCTATTAAGATATCCCCTTTAAATTCATGCTCTGATGTAACAATCATGCCATCTTTAATTAACGTCTTCATATTTTTCTTCACCCCTAGTTTCTTCAATCAACCAACGCTTGTTTTTCTTATCTTCAAGCGCTTTGGTTTCTTTTTCTTTACGCTCTTTTTTTAATTTTTCAAGCTCTATTTCCATAGACTTATTTTCTAAAATAAAATTCTCTTGTCTGATTGCTTCTAACTTTTTCTGTGCTTCGATTTCTTTAATTCTTAGTTTTGCATCACTCTGGTTATACCCTCTTTTCATGGCATATAAAGGAATACTCACCCCACCTACTGTAAGCACTAGCGCAGTAAAAAATATAAATTCAAAAAATCCCATCTTAACCCTCCGTCTATCGTTCAATCTCTTCCTTCGTCTCTTCAATTAACCAACGCTTATTGTCCTTATTATAAAGTGCTTCTTGTTTTCTAGCATTTTCTTTTTTAATTCTATCTAATTCAATACGCATAGATTCATTTTCAAGCAAGTAATTTTCTTGTTTAATTTCTTCAAGCTTTCTTTGTTCTTTCATCTTCTTTATTTCTAACTTTTCATCACTCTGATTATAGCCCCTATAGATTGCGTAAATCGGTATTGTTAACGTAAGTATGACTGCTACTAAACCGACAATGTCCATACCTGCACCACCTTTATAAAGTATCTTCATTTTAACATAAATAGACCGGAACCAATGGTTCCGGTCTATTGCTTAGTTATTCTCTTCATTTTCTTCATCAATTTCTGAAGATGTCTTATTGTAATCTTTTAAGTAAGCCACTTGTTTAATGGAATGGTTCTCCACTTCAAGCACTTGCCAGCGGTCAAACTCAGTATCGATATAATCATCTTCTGTGATGTCAGTGTCTTTACTTTGTAGCCAACCACCGATGGTATCGATATCTTCACTTTCATCAAAGACAATATTGAAGTCATCTTCTAAATCATCAAGCAAGACGCGTCCACTAATATGATAGATATTATCGTCTACTTTAACAATATCAAGTTCCTCATCTTCATCGAATTCATCTCTGATTTCTCCGACGATTTCTTCTAAGATATCTTCCATTGTAATCATACCAGCAGTACCACCATACTCGTCGATGACTAAGGCAATATGGACACTTTCTCTTTGCATCTTAACTAAGGCATCAGAAATACGTGATGATTCAGTAATGACAGGTAGTTCATGAATGTAGTCCTCAGAAGATACATTTTCATCTGACACATGGTTCGTTAAGTATTCTCTAACATTAATGAATCCAATGATGTTATCTTTATCTCCATTACTTTCAGTAACGGGATATCTTGTAAAGTTGTGTTCTTTAATTGTTTCAATGACTTGATCCACAGTAACAGGTTCTTCTAAAGTAATCATTTGAGTACGTGGTACCATGACATCTTTAGCAGTTCGCTCATCAAAAGAGAAAATATTTTGCATATAAGCAAGCTCTGTCTGGTTAATTTCACCACTCTGATAACTTTCCGTCATAATAACTTTAAGTTCCTCTTCAGAGTGTGCTTGTTCTGTTGGCATTTCTTTAATACCGACAATACGTACTATGCCTCTGGCTGCACCGTTCATCGTCCAAATAAATGGTTTTAGAACGACACCAAAGAAGTATAGTGGGCCACTTAGTGATAAGGCCATCTTCTCAGCGTACTGGATTGCAACAGTCTTTGGTGCTAACTCTCCCACTACCACGTGAATAAATGTCACGATGATGAAGGCAGCAGCCACTGTAGCCACTGTTGAAATTGAATCAGGAATGCCGATTAAATGGAATAGTGGATGTAAAATAACTTCAAAAGTCGATTCACCAATCCAACCTAGACCAAGGGCTGTCACTGTAATACCTAACTGACAGGCAGATAAGTAATAGTCAAGATTGTTGATCATTTTCTCGACACGCATTGCCTTCTTATTTCCTTGTTCAACTAGTGCATGTATTCTCGATAATCGGGCTTTAACAAATGCGAATTCTGAACCTACAAATAGCATTGTAAGTAAAATTAATATAATAAATAAAAGTAAATTTCCTATTGTGGATATATCCAATCAGTTCCCCTAGTTTGGGGTTCACCTCCGATAATTTGTGACCGTTAGGGTCGTAAGTTTATGAAATTCAAATTCAGCTGTCAACATATTATTTTTTGCAATTCTTTTCATATACACCTTCCCAAGAACCGTCACCTCCACCAAATTAGTTAAATTAATCATATTATATCACATTAAAAATCGGCTTTCACAGAAATATATCTATGCTATTTATAGAGAATCTTTATATCTATCATAAGCTTCTCTAGTTGGACCAGAATGACTTAGGACCGTATCCACCGAACCTGATTCAATAATCTTTCCATTTTCTAGATAATGAACAAAATCAAATGATTCCAAATGACTCAAATCATGCGTTGCGACAATTAAAGTGTCTTTATTAAATATCGTTTTCCAAACCTTATCTCTAAGTCGTGTGTTTAAACTCGCCGTCGGTTCATCTAAAATCCACGTACTTTTGTCTTCTAGTATCAGCCGAATCAAATGCATCCGTTTCTTCTCACCCAATGATAGATATTCATTTGAAGTAATATATTCATTAAGTGCAAAATGGTTCAGTTCATATTCCCTTAGTTGTTCGATGGCATTAATCTTATCTAAGGCCCCAAACATTGTTAGGTTTTCTTCCACTGTGGCGTTATAAAAATCGAGGTGTTGAGGCATCACGCCCGCCGAAGATTTCTTAATTAGCTGATTGAGTAAGGTCGTTTTCCCCGAACCACTTGAACCAATAATGACATGTTGCTCTCCCTCATTAATTTCAAGTGAAATATCCTTTAGGACATCTCGCTTTGTCTCGGGATATCTAAAGGTCAGCTGGCTTAGACTTAGATCATCTGACCTTTCTCTTTCAATATTTACTTGTTCTGTCGTCACCGCATTGACTCTATCTTTAACAGCCCCATATTTAGAAGCAGGTTTAATGACAGGTATAATCAGTTCAAAGAACGACATAAGTACGAGAATAATCATCGGTACTAATAATGGCGATTCATCTTTAAATAACAGAATAACGCCTATAATTGCAGCTAATTGAATGAGTAAACTCATTACTTCAATAACCACATCAACTTGACTCTCCTTGTTCTCATTAGCAGTGATTTCCTTATATGTGGCTCTTAGATTATCTTTGGTTTGTTCAGTTTCATTTACAGTATATAAATTCACATAATCAAAAATATAATGATAGAGTCTACTAAATAAACGGTCTTCACTATCTAATCGGCGATCATTTGATACTCTTGAAATCCTGCTGATAATCAGCGGCATGATGACTAAGAGCAAGAAAGAAACACCTAAGATTATCATAAGAAGTATTGGGTCCACAATCAGCGACAGGACCGTTAGGATCAAAGCAATAAATACCGCAACAATGTACGGATAGATGATTCTGACATAGTAATCTTCTATCTCGTTGAAGTAAGTCGTTAATTTTTGAATATAGCGCACACTGTGAGTGTCCTGATTGCTTTCTACAGAACGCTTAAAATATGCCGCTCTTAAACGACCAATCATCTTAAAAGTCGCATCGTGACTGAGTAAGCGTTCTAGGTACTTGGTCGTTCCTTTTGTCAGACCAAACATTTTAATCACTGCAATAATTAAGATAATTAAAAAGAACGGTGGCTCAAAGAATGACAATGCAATCATGTAACCACTCAGACCAAAGATCGCTGTACCGACCAAGCCACCGATAACACCTAAGACAATACTGTAAAAGACATGGATCTTTTCACCTTTTAAAAACATCATCATCTCTCACCTCGCTTCAAACTTCTTTCGCCCATAACATAATGTTCATCTGCAATTTTTAAAAGCTGACGGCGGTGTATTACTGCGATGATGGCATGTTGTTTTTTGAGTTGATTCAAGTGATCCATAACAAGCTGCTCCGTCGTTGCATCTAAAAATTCCGTCGGCTCATCCATAACGATAATAGCAGGAGGATCGATGAGCACTCTTGCCATTTTCAAACGAACAATTTCCCCTCCGGACAATGGAATATTATGATTCACTATCGGTGTATGAATACCTGATTCTAAGTTATCAATACTGTCACTTAGTCTCAGTTTCTCTAGAATTTCTAACACTTTTTCTTCACTTGCTTGTCCCTTAGCTATATAGTCATAGATTGTCGTATCAGAAAAATATACTTGATCGGACACATAACCAATGTCTTCTGTGTAAACTGATAGTTTACCTTGACTCGGTTCATGTAGACCTAAAATTGACCGAAGTAAGGTCGACTTCCCTGTCCCAGATTCACCAGTAATTGCAGTGAGTCCCGTCTTATTAAAAGCGAAATCTGTTGGGTCTAGGACTGTTTTATCTCCATGGTTTAATTGAACTTGTTCTGCCAGTACTGCATAACCTGCTGTCGTTTGACGATAATGAGTATTGATGCTTTCTTGATTTAACACACTTAAGACACGGTCATAACTGCCCATGGCCAGTTTCCCATTATGAAATTCTGTACCTAACACCTTTAAGGCATTGTAGAATTCTGGGGCAAGAAGTAAGACGAAGAACGCTGTGTAAAAATCAATACTTTGGAAGATAATAATTCGAAGTGCAACTTCAAGTGCGACGAGACCAATACCGAGGATGGTAATGAACTCGAGCATCATCGTCGACTGAAAGGCATACTTTAATATATGCATTGTTTCTTTGACGAATCCCTCATTATCTGACTCCAGACGCTTTGTAACACTTTGTTCTGACTGCGTATTTTTAACAGTATCCTTACCTCTGATTAAATTTAAGAATAGTGTACCGATGTTATCAAAGCGTGTCGCCTGTCTCATCGATTCATCTCTAGTCTGAAGTCCAACTAAGACATAATAGAGGGGGATAAACGGTGCAGTAAATAAGAGTATCAAAGCTGCATATGCATCGATGAAAAATAAAGCACCAATAATTAAAACAACTTTAACAGTCGTCTTTAATATGGTTGGAACAAAGACTGTTTCATAAGAACGATAACTCTCTAAATGCACCATTATGGAGTTGATCATCGTCTCTGAGTCTCGTCTTGATTTGACATCAATTTTTGAAATGAGCGAATTCGCAATGGATTCAATACGCTGATTACCTTTCATAGTCGTATACAACTTATATAACTTGTCGGTGATAATAAAGAGAATGAAAAATACTGCAATATATATCAAACTCTGAGTAAAATTGATTGTCTCACCCATAACAATTGCTTCAAGGATTAGTGACAGGTAATGTCCAAAAGCGATATAAAAACACACACTAACTGTGGCAATTACAACGTATAATAAGACATATTTTTTATCTAGATTTATCTTCATAATCTCTCCTGTAAACAAAAAAACGTGAAGTATCCCCTTCACGTTTTTTATAATTATCCACCAATATATGACATATTAATCTTCTTACGTTTCTGGCGGTTTTCTTCTGTGATTTCAGTTCTGATTTCAGAGTAACGGTCATCACGCTTGTTCCAAACGCCTATAAGCACATCCGTTAACTCTTCGTCGCTGATGCCATCCCGCATCAGATTCTTAATATCAAAACCATCTACTGCAAATAAGCAGCCGTAGAATTTACCATCTGACGACAGTCTCGCACGTGTACAAGTTGAACAGAAACTCTCAGAAACAGACGTAATGAAACCGAGATATGAATCTTCTGTATCCGTGTGTTTGTACACCTTAGCAACCTCTCCGTAATATGACGGTTCCAACGGTTCTAAGTCAAATTCTGTTTCAAGCGTATCGAGTATCTCTTTCTTGCTGACAACCTTATCAAAATTCCAACCATTGTCGTTACCAACGTCCATAAACTCGATAAAACGCAGGGTAACAGGTAGGTTTTTGAAATAACGTGCCATTGGTAAAATTTCTTGTTCATTTAGACCTTTTTGGACCACCATATTGATCTTCATTTGGAAACCGAGCTCAACTGCATACTCAATTTGCTCTAAAATTCTTGATGTACCAATACCACGGTCATTGATTTTACCGAACAATTCATCATCCATCGCATCTAAGCTGATGTTGATACGGCGTAAACCAGCATCATATAAGTTTTTACCATGCTTTTTAAGCAATAAGCCGTTGGTTGTTAAACCAATATCTTCAATGCCATCAATTGCGTTAAGACGTTCGATTAACTGGTAGAGATCCTTTCTTAAAAGTGGTTCTCCTCCTGTTAAGCGGAGCTTCTTCACACCTAAACCTGCATAGATGCGAGCGAGCCTCTCAATCTCATCAAACGATAGCAATTGCTCACGCTTCATGAATTCAAAATCGTCACCGAAGATTTCTTTCGGCATACAATAACGGCATCTGAAGTTACATTTGTCCGTCACCGAAATACGTAAGTCACGAATTGGGCGGCCAAATTTATCTGTAACAGTTTGCGCCATGTAACTCCTCCTTATTTAATATCAGTCTTACGATTGATATTAACAAGCGTCGTATTATCGAGATTATAGTCATCGATATTTATAACATTCACATCGATGTTCTCAAAAAACGCTCTCAAGCTTAATCTCTCTGTTTCCAGCTGTCGCTTAAGCATGTCTACCAGACCTTCACCTTGGTAAACACCAATGAGCGGATGTTGCCGATCATCGTCAGCTGTTATTGTCGTTTGACCTGTCTTTAATGCTTCTTCTACAAGAATATTCAACCATCTCACATCAACATACGGTGTATCACATGAAATAATCAAAAGTGCTTCATTAGGATAGGCTTTCGCCACTCTATATAGTCCACTGAGTGGACCCATATCCTTGTAGTCTGGGTCATCAACAATCACCTTATAATCTTTAAATCTATTCTCTAGTTTATCATTTGTGTTAATAACAATCTCGTCAATTGCTTGAACATTTTTCATCTTTTCAATGACATGTTCATACATTGGTTTGCCATTTAACTCATAGAGTGATTTATCTTCACCGAAGCGAGTCGATTTACCCCCAGCTAAGACGACACCAATCATGTAATCACCCTCCACTTACTGGTGGAATTAATGCGATTGTATCTTCTGAAGTTAGCACTTCATCATCCTTCACGAAAGCTTCGTTCTTAGCAACTTGAAACACTTCACCATCGAGCTCTGGATAGTCAACAAAGATATGACTTTTTAGCTCACCTGCAGTAATGCTATCACCGACAAATAAGTCGATTGTGTCACTACCAATTTTTTCTTTAATACTTGCAAATACCTTAACTTCCATTTATTTCTCCTCCACACTCGGGTGATATTTTCGGGAATCGCCTATCCACTGTTCCCCGTCTTCCCATATTTCTTTTTTCCATATTGGGACGATTTCTTTAAGTCTCTCCACAGCGTATTCATTCGCACGATAACTATCTGTTCGGTGCGGTGAACTTGTCACGATAACGACGGCAATATCTGATATCTCGAGCTTACCGATGCGATGTCCAATGGCTGTAATGACACCTGGCCAACGTGCTTCAATTTCATCGCCGATTTGTGCGAGCATTTTTTCAGCCATTGGTATATATGCTTCATATTCTAAGTGCACGGTTCGTGTACCTTTAGTCCATTCTCTAACATGACCCGTAAAGGTACAGACTGCACCTTGATGTTCATTGACAGTCATTTGGTGATACTTATTTATATCCAGTTCGTCATTGACGACTTCAAACATTTTCATTTATAGATTGCCCCATTCCTTAAACCATTCTAGCGCTCTTTTATTATCATAACGCATATCAAAATAGTTTAATACGTTCTTAAGACCGATTTGATTAATATCCGTCTCACCGTCATCGAAGGAGAATGTCAGTAATATTTTTGAATAGTTTTCCTGTTTAAACCCCTCGACTAGAACAAAGTCGACGGCTTCATTTTGAAATCTTTCTAAGAGCCTTGTTAGGGTCACCTGTCGGTTTTCTAAAAGCATGACATGACCCGGAGTCGTTAAGATTGTATAGTCAGAGCCCGCTTCAAAAAATTTACCTGTATCAGTAGAATCATCGACTTTTTCTTCTAAATGATGATTCTTAATGACAGCAACAGTTTTATCATTGGCTTTAATAAGGTGTACTAGATCCGTAATCAGTGTTGTTTTACCAGTATTTTTATAGCCGACAACCTGTAAGATTTTCATGTTATTCTACACCAAAGCTATCTGTACCTGTTGTAACATCTGTCAGCATGACCTTCACCGCGTCACCTGTCGTAAATCCACGACTACCACCCGGTAAGACAATCACACCATTACTTCTCGCAATTGAAGTGACTGCATTTGATTTGTTAAAGCCTGAAGGTCTCGCTTTAATCTTCCCTTCCTCAAAGAACAGTTCCGCTCTTATGAAGCGTGAAAATGGATTTGCCTTAGTGAAATCTTCATCTAAGATTGCATCCACTATGGGTGCGAATGGCTTAGATGCACCTTGAGTTAAATTTAAGCTCGGTCGAACAAAGAGTTCAAAACCAGAATAACAAGCGGATGGATTCCCGCTTAAACCGAAGAGGAATTTACCATCCAGAACGCTTACTGTGGTCACACTACCTGGTCTCATCGCAACCTTATTAAAGAGCACCTCTGCGCCGAGTTTTTCGTAAATTTTAGGTAGTAAGTCATAATCCCCAACAGACACACCGCCTGTCGTAATGACTGCATCCACTTCATTTAACATATTTTCAATTCGCTCGTACAAGACATCAAACTCATCCGTCTGTAATTTATAATGCTTACCTTTAATACCCATTCGATCTAACTGTGCTAAGATCATTGGCGTATTAGAGTTTCTAATCTTACCGCGTTCAAGTTCATCATCGACATCTAATAACTCTGTCCCCGTCGATAACACACCCACAACCGGCTGTTTGTAAACTTCAACTTCAGTGTAGCCAAAAGTTGCAAATGTTGCGATAGCACCTGGATTTATAGTGATTCCTTTTTCTACAATCACATCGCCAACCTTACATTCTTCACCTTGAAGTGCAATGTTTTCATCTGGCTTAAATTCACGACGGATGGTAAAACCATCCTCAGTCTCCTTAGTTTGCTCAAACATGACAACCGTATCTGCCGATTTCGGAATTTCGGCGCCAGTCATAATGCGAAAAGCTTCATTTTCTTTTAATTCATAATCACTTGTCGATCCTGCAGGTACTTCTTCGACAACCTTAAAGGCAATTCGATTATAACCCGATGCACCTTTAGTATGGCTACTGTGCACTGCAAAACCGTCCATTGCTGACTTATTAAACAAGGGCACATCTGAAGTTGCCGTTAAATCCTCAGCCAATACTCTTCCATTCGCCTGATCATATGCAATCGTTTCTTTACTTGAAGGCACCACGTTTTCCATTACTTTTTCAACTGCATCATTCACATGTATTGGTGTTCGATTTAAAGTCATTATATCCACTCCATAATTATGATATTTAGTGTTTATCTTATATTTTGTTATAATTTATGATGATTGTTAGTTGGTTGTGGTCGTTGCAACTGTTTATCCTTTGGATGGCATTCGTTGTTTTTTCGACTTTGTGATAATCAACCTAAAACGACAAATAAACAGGAGGTACTCTCATGTCCGAATTTACTCATTTTAATGATGAAGGGCGTGCCCAAATGGTCGACATCTCAAATAAATCAGAAACGAAACGTGTCGCTCTGGCACAAACACTGATGGCTGTGCCTGAATCGATTTACACTGCGATCACAGAGGGCACTGTAAAAAAAGGTGATGTACTCGGTGTTGCCCAGGTCGCTGGCATCATGGCTGCGAAAAATACGCATCAAATCATCCCGATGTGCCATCCACTTTCTCTAAATGGCATCGATATTTCATTTACCTGGGACGATAAAACACCCTTTACGCTAATCATTCAAGCTACTGTTAAAACGACCGGTAAAACGGGTGTTGAGATGGAAGCACTCACTGCTTCAAGTGCCGCTGCACTCACTGTATACGATATGTGTAAAGCAATCGATAAAGGCATGATCATCAAAGAAACGAAACTGCTAGAAAAATCTGGCGGTAAGTCTGGTGATTATAAAGCCTAACTGTAATCTATGCAGAACTCACATGGGTTCTGCATTTTTTAATTGTCTTTAGTCACTTCAAAAACTAAGTGATTGAGTTCCGGTATAATCAATTTCTCCATGGCGAGCTTGACTGCACCGCTCGACCCAGGTAGAGAAATGATTAATTGATTACCATGCGTGCCTGCAGCAGCTCTAGATAACAGGCTTCTTGAGCCAATGTCTTCGGTGTAAGATAACATTCTAAACAATTCTCCAAAGCCTTCGATTTCCTTATCGAATAATGGTCTAACTGCCTCCATAGTAACGTCTCTTGTAGCGATGCCAGTACCACCTGTTGTAATCACCACATCGACACCTGTATTTAAGTGATTTGTCACTGCATCTTGAATATCATTCGCTTCATCTTTTACTATCTCATAATTTTCTTCATCAACAATAGCATTCAGCTCAGTTAAGTATTCGATAATGAGTTTTCCACCCTTATCTGACGACTTATCCCTAGTATCACTAACAGTCAGGACTGCTACTTTGATGTCTCTATCAATTCTTTCTACTATACTCAAAAGAAATCTCCCCTAACCAAATAATTGATTGACGATAGTTCTCGCCTTATTTAAATTCAAAACATTGTGCATGAGTAATCTGCCGTTTGAAAAACTGACAATCCGTGAGTCTGAATAAGAAAATTCAATAAAATATGGCGTTTCTTTGTAGTTAATATTCGCTTGATTCAAGGTCTGTTTAACAAGGTCTTCCGTTAAACGTTGGTCGATCACTTGGATCATATCTCTACCACAAAACTTCAAGGCGTGATGTGTTTCTTTATTAAATTCAGGAAAGGTTTTTAACTGACATGTCGGACACGTCGTTTCAGTCATGTTACTGATATCAGCCTTCATATAATCACTGTCCCACACATTACCGATATGGAGATGAAAGGGCTTAGTATACTGCTCTGTTAAAATCTTAAGTGCTGTTGTTACTTGAAGACTGACTGCCATATGAACAGCTGGTGCGATAATTCCAGCCGTATCACAAGTTAGAGTTGTCGACGGTAAAACTGGTGTCAAACATCTAAAGCACGGCGTCTCACCTGGAATGAAAGCTGCACTCGAGTACGAAGCTTCTATACATGCTGCATATACCCAAGGTATACCTTTTTTAAAAGCGACGTCATTCATCATTAACCGCGTATCAAAGTTGTCTGTTCCGTCTAAAATAATGTCAGCCTCACTTGCTAAACTATCCAGTAAAGCTGCGTCACAGTGGGCTACATGCGTTTCTATGGTGACATCACTATTAATGTGTTCGAGCTTTAGTTTTGCTGCGATTGCCTTTGGAATTTTCTCTTTAGCATCCGCTTCAGTATAGAGTGTTTGACGCTGTAGATTACTCATTTCCACATAGTCTCGGTCAATTAAAATCAGCTTCCCTATGCCGCCGCGAACAAGCATTTCAGATGATAAAGACCCAAGGGCTCCTAAACCAACGATCACAGCAGTTTTTGCTGAGATGAGGTCTTGGCCACTCTCCCCAATATTGCGATATAACAACTGTCTAGAATATCTATTGTCCATTTATTTTCACTCATTAATTTCATTAATTTAAAGTAAATACTTTACAATTAATTTTATCATATCGATATGGCGAAATCATTTTATTGATTTTTAACCATTAGGAATCCGCGCTATTGTTAAGAACATGTAAAAATACCGATTAAATATATGAATTATGCTAAAATATAGTTGTTAAAATATTAATTATTAGACGGAGGGCCACAAAATGAAGAAGTTGCTTGTTGTCGATGATGAACCTTCAATTCTCACCCTATTGAAATTCAACTTAGAGCAAAGTGGTTTTGAAGTACTGACCGCTGAAAATGGTAATGATGCATTAGAGATTGCGACGACTGAAGATTTAACCATGATTGTCCTGGACTTAATGCTGCCCGGCATGGATGGAATGGACGTCTGTAAGACCCTCAGACAAGAAAAAATCAATACACCGATACTGATGCTTACTGCTAAAGATGATGAGTTCGATAAGATCCTTGGCTTAGAACTTGGTGCAGATGATTATATGACTAAACCATTTAGTCCAAGAGAAGTTGTCGCACGAGTAAAAGCAATTTTACGACGTACAAGTGTCATCACAGCAGAAGTCAAAGAGGAAGTCATTAAGATTGGTGAGATTGAAATCCACCCAGAGAAGTATATGGTGCTCTTTAAAGGTGAACAACTTGTATTGACACCTAAAGAGTTTGAACTCTTACTCTACTTGGCAAACCACCGAGGTAAAGTATTGAGTCGAGATCAGTTATTAAATGGTGTTTGGGATTTCCACTATGACGGTGATACCCGTATCGTCGATGTACATATCAGCCATTTAAGAGAAAAAATCGAAGCCGATACTAAACAACCAACGTATATTAGAACGATTCGCGGCTTTGGTTACAAGATGGACGGACAAGACTAAATGCAACGACTGTGGCTAAAAATCACAGGTTCTTATTTCATCTTATCTATTGCCTTCATATTAGTACTGTGGTTTTTTATCAGCTCGATTATAAAAAATACATATACAGACATGACAGAAGACCATTTGATTGAAAACGCTCAAATGGTCTCTGAAGTTATTGAGCTCGGTGGTTTAGACAAAGATACAGAACAATTGGATTTATGGATGAATCAATTAAATGAAGAAATTGAGCTAAGATATACCGTTATTGATCTTGATGGAGAGGTCCTGGCGGATTCAGAGTCCCGAATCGAGGATATGGATAATCACTTGAACCGACCAGAAATTCAAGCAGTTCTCGTTGATAATCAAGAGCTAGGTACATCGACTCGTCTCAGCGATACTAGAGAAGCTCAAATGATGTATGTTGCCATCCCTGTATATTCTGGTGACGAGTTAATTGGGGCTGTGAGAACTTCTATATTCACGACTTCAATTGATAATGCGATTGGTACAATTTGGAAAACGCTTGGTGCTGTATTAGTCGTTATACTATTAATTTCTATAATTTCAGCAGCCTTACTTTCCTATAATATTACCAATCCAATCAATGATGTCATCAACGTGACAAAAAGACTAAAAAACCAAGACTACAGCGCTCGCATTCACTCAAAATATAAGGGTGAGATTGGTGATCTTAATGAATCCATCAATATTCTGGCACAGAGTTTACAGTCTCATGTGAACGAAATCGAAGAGAGTGAAAAGCAATTAAATAGTATACTATCGAACTTAGTATCCGGTGTTATTTTAATTAATGACAAAGGCATCGTTGAATTGACCAACCAAGCGACAGAACGGTTTTTATCGAAACATAGTTCTAAAATCAAGGGACGAGATTATAAATTTGTACTTGGACCTTTAGGCGTCGATAACTTAGTCGAGACAACGATTGATGAAAATGTTAAACAGCATGATGAAGCACACATCTATTTCCCTGAAGAGAGCATACTAGATGTGCACATTGCACCGTATTACACACAAGGTTGGCTACAACGTGGGGCCATTGTTGTTCTCCATGATATTACAGCAATTCGAAAGCTCGAAAAAATGCGAAGTGACTTCGTTGCTAACGTTTCCCATGAGCTAAAAACACCGATAACTTCTGTTAAAGGCTTTGCCGAAACATTGATTAGTGGTGATGTTCCTGATCCCGATACTGCCCAACAATTCTTAAAGATTATATATGATGAAAGTGAACGCTTAAATCGCTTGATTACTGATCTGTTGAATCTTTCTAAGATTGAAAAGCAAGCAATGCCACTGCAGATCGAAACAGTCGACGTCAATAAAATTGTCAGAGAAACAGGTAAAACTGTGTTAAAACTTGCTAAGGATAAGCATATTTCCATTCATCTACCAGATGAAGCACAAAGTGTGGAAATTGAAGCTGACAAAGATAGATTGAGTCAAATTATCTTGAATCTCGTTGCAAATGCAGTAACCTATACTTCGGATGAAGGTCATATCTACATCGATCTTGAAGAACGAACGACAGATATAATGATTAATATTAGAGATACTGGTATGGGTATTCCTCCAGAAAGCCTTGACCGACTCTTCGAAAGATTTTACCGAGTCGATAAGGCACGTAGCAGAAACTCAGGCGGCACAGGTTTAGGACTTGCTATCGTTAAGCACTTGGTCGAGTCCCATGAAGGTGAAATCTACGTTAATAGTGAAGAAGGCGTCGGTTCAACCTTCTCTGTCCGTTTACCGAAGACCCATGACGGTGATTTTAAAGACTAGAATATATGTAGACACGTGACTTAGTGTATTTAGGTCACGTGTCTTTTTGTGTGTTCAAAGCGGAGCTCGGTCGGTAGGTGCGCTTCGTTTTTGGTTCGAAGCAGAGCTCGATCCATTCAACAATCTCGTTTTAATAGATAAAAAACCCACCAGCTGGAAAGTATCCAACCGACGGGCGAACAAGATTCTATCTAAATGGTGTAAATAGAAGATTGTTTTCTAAGTGTAATAACATCATAATATTTTCTTCGTTTTCTTCAAGCTTTCTTAAGACAAAGACATTGATCGGTTCATTGGCGTCTATTGGTGTGTAACCATTCGTCAGCTTATTAATCTGCTCGAACCAATTGACGATATTCTTATGTGCATCGATTAGTCTTGTGATATGTGGCTTCAGCGCCTCAAATGCTACTTTACTGTCATCTTCATAGTAGGTTTTAAGCAGTGGATAAACGTCTGATCTCTCAAGTTCGATATGCACAATCATTTCTCGGTAAATATTATAGAATAGTTCACTGACTTTTTCATACTCAGGATGATTTTTCTTATATTTCTTTCCTAGTTTTTCAACATAGTCATTTAAGACTGGTAATTCATCAAGTAGGTCATCGTAATATTTACGCTCGATATATTTAATGATGCTCACTTGATCCATAAATGATACGTCTATACCTTCTTTAGGTTGTTTTTTTAAGTTGTTTAATTCATAAAGAATATTTTCTAAGTCAAACTGTCCTTCTTCATGTGCTTCTTTTAAAGTGCGATCTCCTTCGGTGACAAAGTCAATATTAAGTTCTCTAAATATAGTTCCTGCTGCAGGCACTTTAAAACAAATATCTTTTAGTTTCATTGTTTCATTAATATTTGACATGCTGAATCCTCCTCATCTATTCTTTATATTCATACCTTTATTAATCTTAATTTAAACCTATGAGTTCGTTTAATTCATGCTTTAGATGGGTAATGTATAATTAATCTTCAAACAGCTATTAAGATGGAGGTCAATCCAGTGAATAAAAATATTAAAGCTTTGGCTACAATCATCCCTTTAGTTGTAGTCCCACTAATTAATGAACGTAAAAAAATTAAAGAACATCCTGATATGAAGAAATTAGGTGCAGTATCAAACTCAGTTTATACTAGAGTGAAAGATTCTAGTAAAGAAACAGCTACAAATGTTTATCATACGAGTAAGGATACTGCGAGCAATATTTCAGAAAAGGTGTCTGACAGACTTGATTCAAGAAGCTATAACAAGGAACAAAAAGGCTATATGAAGAGTCAGGCTAAAGAAGAATCTTTAGAGAAAAAATTCGAGAAAGAAAAAGCTAATCACAGAGAGAAAAGATTATCTCAAAAGAGTAATGATCAGTCGTCTTTCGTACCTAAGATTTTTCAATCTCAACAGGATAAAACCGACGACGAAAAGATTGACGGTATGACTGTGTCTGAAGATGTCACTGTAGATAACTCACAGTCACCTGAAGTAAATGCAGAAAAGTTAACTCACCCTGATAAACAAGAACCGGATTATGGTGAGTCTTATATGTTCGAAGACATAGAGGATGAAAACCAAAGAAATGATATTGTCCCTTACAAAATGAATGAATTACAAACTATAGAAACGAGTGACGACATGACAAACATCCAAGAATTAAATGAAGAGAAAGTATTAAATACAGAGTTTACTAGAAAGAACAATGAAAATAATGAAAATGATATTCCACTACGTCAAAAACATAAAAACATTTTAGACCCACGTAGTGCTGCTAGAGATAAATATATTAGTGAAAAGAAAGCAGAAAAAGAAGAATTAAAACAGGATAATAGTCTATTTAACAAACACCGTCGTATGAATTTTGAGCATTCGAACAAGAGACAAAGAAAAATAACAGATGGTACGCCTTATGTTAAAGACCAATCCATCAAAAATTACGAATCGCTCATGTTCAATAAATAAGGTAAACAACTAGGAGTTATGCATATGGACATTAACAAGATTACTGTATTTTGCGGCGCAAGATCTGGTGATAATCCAAAATTTGAAGCGGCAGCCTATAAACTCGGTGAAGATGCAGCAAAAAATGATATGACAATTATCTACGGTGGCGGGGCGACTGGGCTCATGGGCGCTGTTGCTAATGGTGCTTTAAGTGTTGGTGGTGACGTCATCGGTGTGATGCCTCAGTTTTTAATTGACCGTGAAATTGCGCATACTGGTGTTTCTGATATGCGTGTGGTACAAAACATGCACGAAAGAAAGCTAGAATTAGAGTCTTTAGGTGATGCTATTATTATGATGCCTGGTGGCGCAGGTACTCTTGAAGAATTCTTCGAGGTATTCACTTGGGGACAACTTGGACTACACGAAAAGCCGATTGGCATTTTAAATATTGATGGTTATTTCGATCCTTTAAAGGAAGTCATATACAACGCTATAAATCAAGGTTTCCTTGAGGAAAGATATTTAGACATGTTATTTGTTAGTGATAACTTAACAGATATAGTTGAAGGATTTAAAAATTATACCCCAGTTGCGATTAGAAATTATAAGGATTTAAAATAATAGAGCGAAGTCCAAGATGAATTTACATCTTGAGTCTTCGCCCTTTTTTTGTGCTTACTTTATATAAAATATGTGGTTTTAAGGAATGGCCATCCATAATGCTTGGATGTTCAAACTCCGTAACAACCTCCATACCAAGTTTCTCCATAATATTAATGGATGGAATATTTTTCTTTGCAGTAAAAGCGTAGACTTCTTTAATATCCGTCTGCCTCTCTACAAACTTCATTACACCTCGTGCCGCCTCTGTTGCAAAACCTTGATTCCAATGTTTTTTTGCTAGTCGCCAACCAATCTCAATACAAGGTAAAAATTCAAAGTCCAAACTACCATCAGCCTCTAGTACACGGATACCTGTAAAACCAATGAATTCTCCAGTATCTTTTCTTTCCACTGCAAAAAGACCAAAGCCTCTATCCAAAATTGACTTTTGGCTCGCTTTGGCATAATTGACAGATTCCTCTGGCGTTTGCAGATTAGGAAAATAACGCCGCACATCAGGATCTAAATTCATCTTGATAAAAGGCTTCAAATCACTTTCCTGCCAATCTCTTAGTATCAGTCTTTTAGTTTTGATGTATTTCATTTAGCTTCAGCCTAACATATTATAGTTCTGATTCATTCTGTATGGGTGCTTCTTTTCTAACATAAGAAATTAAACGCACAGTGAATACGCCATTTTCTAAATCATATTCAGCTAAACGTTTTTTAGTATTATTTGTAGTCACAACAGCATCGATTAAATCGACGGTATGCTTGAGTTTAAAAGTAACAGTAAATGCTTCAAAACCACGCTCTGGCGCAGGTTTCTTTACGACAACTCGATCGATTGAACCTTCAACGTCTTCAAGCTCAGTACCAGTCGCTGCTTCTAACTCTTTAGCAAGTTCCTTTATTGTCATTTCTTTTCCTTCTATTAAATAGAACTTTTCTTCATACATTACGCTCATCCTCACTCTTCTGAATCAGTATTTTCTTCTGTTTCTTCGTTTTCTTCAGATGCTTTACTTTCATCCGGTTCTTCTTGGTTGTTTGATTCTAACTCGTCTAACTCAGATTCTTTGGCATCTACTTGTTGTTGTAGTGCTTCATTATCCCCTTGGACATCATTAATCTGATCTTCAAGTTCTGCAATTTCTGATTTCACCTTATCTAAATCTTTTTCAGCCTGGCTAGCCTCACCACTACAAGCAGCAAGCATTAACACACTGAATAACAAAATCATTTTTTTCATATCAGTCACCTATACTTATTCTTACCCGATATTATACCATTCAAGAGCTATTTTTGAAATTTATCGTAAAAAGTTATAAAAAAACATACACAGTAAAATTTACTGTGTATGCTTTGAGAAACTTTAGTTTTCGATTGTAACTTCATTTAAGTGATAAATACCCTGAGCGTCGACGTTGAATCCTTGGACACTAGAGTTTAAACCTGTTAGGTAACTCTGGTGGTGGATGTAAGCCATTGGCGCTGTTTCAACGAGTTTATCTTGTAATTCTGAATAGATTTCTAGACGTGCTTCCTCATCAGATTCACGACGACCCGCTTCTAGGAGTTCATCAACTTCATCATCTGAGAAGAATGAACGGTTACCTGGGTCACCATGCATTGATGAGTGGAACAATGGATAAGTTCCGTAGTCCGCATCACCTGTAGTTGTTGACCAACCTAGGATGAACATATCATGTTCACCAGCAGCAGTTTGTTCTAAGTACGCACCCCATTCAAGCTGCTCAACAGTTAAGTTAATGCCAATTTCCTGAAGTGATTCTTGTAGATAAACTGCTGTATTCACGCGTTCTGGGCTATCGTTAGTCCAAATTGAAAGGTTAATTCCATCTTCATAACCCGCTTCAGCTAATAATTCTTTAGCACGTTCTGGGTCATATGAAATACCTTCAACGTTTTCATCATATCCGAATACACCTGGTGCTAATGGTCCTTTTGCAGGTGTACCCACACCGTCATAAACCCCTTCGATAATTGATTCACGGTCAATCGCGTATGAAATCGCCTGACGTACTTTTGGATCATTAAGTGGTTCTTTTTCAGTATTGAAACCGATGTATGAAAGTGACATAGATTCAGTTTCTTCTAAAGCAGTGTTTTCACCATTTTCTACACGGTCAACATTACTTGATTCAATTGTTCCAGCAACATGAGATGAGCCGGATTCAATTTCAGCTAAACGTGAAGCTGTTTCTGGTACAACTTTGAAAGTTACAGTATCTAATTGAGCAGGTTCACCAAAGTAATCATCATTTCTTTCAAGCACAACATTTTCACCTGGTGAACGAGATTGTAATTTAAATGCACCAGTTCCAACTGGGTTATCCGTTACGTATTGACCAAGGTGTTCAGAAATCGAATCTTGTACTTCTTCTGCCTCACCACTGTCTCTTAACTCGTAATACTCTTCAGCTGTCATATCTTCACCAGCTTCATCAAGAGCAGCTTGGTAGTCAGCATCGATTACATCTTTACTGATCATACCCCCACCATCGTGAGCAAGGTGTGCGAGTAATGGCGCAAATGGATATTCAGTCGTGATTTCAACTGTATACTCATCCACTGCTTCAACATCAGTTATCATTTCGTAAAGGAACATACGTGGTGACGCCATTGCTGGGTCTAGAACACGGTCCAAGTTTGCAACAACAGCATCAGCATTAAACGCTGAGCCGTCGTGGAACGTCACATCATCACGAAGTGTAAAACTCCATGTAGTGTCATCAACTTGTTCCCATTCTGTTGCTAAGTTCGGTTCAACTTCCATATCTTCGTTTAACTGAGTTAAACCATCGTAAAGATTGTAACGAACGTTCGATGATGGAACATCGTTATTACCATGTGGATCCATTGATACAATGTCACTCATTTCAGAGATGACAAGATCTTGTCCACCTGCAGGTGTACCTTCGCTAGCGCCCTCTTCACTCTCAGGATCCACGTCGCTATCGCTTGTACAAGCAACTAAAACTAAAGCAAACATTGCTGCAATCCCAATTGTCAGCAGTTGTTTTAAATGCTTCATTATGTAATTCCCCCTCAAAAATTTTAAATTTTAAGATAATTTTCAATCTTAAAATTACACTCTTAACATATTACATGATAAGAATATTTCATACAAGATGGAATTTTGAGAATATTTACCCTTCTATTAACAAAAATCCAATCAGTAGTTAGCATACCATTATTTTCTTGTTAGATGAAGCGCTTTCAAATATTTTATTAGTTTTTATTCATAAAGAGGGTTAACTGTGCATTTATGATAGAGATATTTTATTTTGTTTTTTACTCGTGAATTTCTCAAGTTCCAGCTATTTTGTTTCATGGAACTCGTCTGACCCCCATATTCTAGCTAAGCCCTATTTCCAATCTAGTCCCAACAAAAACAACCCTCACACTAATGAGGGTTGTCCTTAAGCTCAATATCTCTATTGAATTGTTGTTTCTTTGAAGTTGAAGATGTTGTAAGAGTCGCCTTCAAAGTTTTGTACGTTGTTATTATGTGCATTTAGGTTTTCACCGTGTCTAATAAAGATGGCTGGTGCTTCGTCGACTAGAATTTGTTGTGCTTCTTCATACATGCCAGCACGTGTATCCTCATCTGTTTCCTGACGCGCTTCATCTAATAGAGCATCAAGTTCGGGATTACTGTAGAACGAACGGTTACCATCTGGACCGATGTTATCACTATGGAATAGTGGTGAAATACCATTATCTGGGTCACCTGTTGAGTTGCTCCATCCTAGGATGAACATATCATGTTCCCCAGCACCTGTTGCTTCAAGGTATGCACCCCATTCAACTTGCTCGACGTTGACAGTAATGCCTAGCTCACTTAGTGATTCTTGTAACCATAGTGCGACATCGACACGTTCTGGGTTATCATCATTCACCATCAAGTTAATTGTTAGATCTTCAACGCCAGCTTCGTCTAATAATTCTTGTGCTTTGTCCATATCGTATTCTAAGCCCTCAAGGTCTTCAGAATAGCCAAGTACACCTGGTGCGAGTGGTGCAGATGCTGGAGTACCTGATCCATTATAAACACCATCTAATACTGCTTGGCTATCAAAGGCATGTGTAATCGCTTGGCGGACTTTCGGATCATTGAAAGGTTCTTTTTCAGTATTGAAACCAATGTAGTCAATTGATACTGATTCATTTCTTAGCAGTGTAACGTCAGCGTTTCCTTCAACTCGTTCAATATTACTAGATAGTGTTGAGAGAATTGCATCTGATGTTCCTGATTCCAATTCAGCAAGTCTTGAGCCTGGCTCTGAAACAACTTTGAAATCTACACCGTCAAGAAGTGCAGGTTCGCCGTCCCAGTAGTCATCATATCTGACAACAGAAGTCACTTCACCAGGACTACGACTTTCAAATTGGAAGTAGTTTGTACCGACTGGCTCACTTTCAACAAGCTGACCAACATATGAACTAATTTCATTTGCAATCGCTTCGTGTTCTTCTCCACCAGCATCACGTAGTTCATAATATTCCTCAAGTGTTACATCACTACCCGCTTCATCTAATGCATTCTGGTAATCTGCATCAATTAAATCTTTTGAAATCATTTTACCTGCACCGTGAGTTAAGTTATTTGCTAATGGAGCAAATGGATATTCAGTAACTAATTGAACAGTGTAATCGTCAATGACATTAACTTCAGTCACCATATCGAGTAAGAAGGCTCTTGCTGACGCTTTAGCCGGGTCTTTTAGACGTTCGATATTTGCTTTGACGACCTCTGCATTGAATTCAGAGCCATCGTGGAATGTCACACCTTCACGTAATTTAAATTCCCAAGTCGTATCATCAACTTGTTCAAATTCTTCGGCGAGTACAGGAACAATTTCTAAATCTTCATTTTGTGTCACTAATGGTTCATAAATCGTGTCACGAATTTGTTCTGATGGTACATCATTACTACCATGTGGATCCATCGACACCGCATCAGAAGGAATGGCCAAGGTCATTGTACCGCCTTCAGCTCCTCCTTCTTCACCGCCACCTGTTGCTTCATCAACATTGCTGTCATCACTACAAGCAGCTAGAATAAGTATTAAAGCTCCCAATATGGTCAAAAAACTAAATTTTTTCATTTGAAACCCCCTATTTCTCGAGAAGTTAAATACTTCTTTTAATATTCAGAATTTTACACTACTACTTAAAATTATACAACATTTATTTCAGAAAATTATAATTATTGGATGCGTTTTCTTCTGACTCCCTAAAAAGAGACCCTGAATTATAGGATCTCTTCTCTTAGATCTATTAAAATATTTTCAATCATCCGCCTAGCTTCTATACCCTCTTTAACGGGATACAAGGGGAAAACGTGATTTTGCTCTTCGAACTCAAAGTATTCAAAATCCGCACCTTCATCCTTGAGTCGATCGACATATTTTCTAATATCAGGTACTAAAATTTCTCGTGTACCTGCAAAAATATATACCTTCGGTAGGTCTATGACGTTCCCATACACTGGAGACACTTTATAATTATTATAGTCCGTGTCTCCTCTCCAAAGTTTACCAATAACTTGTAGTTTTTCTCTTTTAAGCATCGGTTCCACTTCGATAAAGTTCTCAATCTCAGGATTATTCAAAGATACGTCCATCCACGGACAAATGACGATCTGTGCTTTTGGTAGTGTTTTACTTTGTTGATATAAATACTGTACTAGACCCAAGGTTAAACCGCCACCTGCTGAATCGCCCATGATAATTAGGTCATCGTTCTCACTAATCAATTGTTCATAGAGTACTTGCACTTGTTCATAAGCTTTTTCATATGTATGCACTGGTACTTTCGGATATATTGGGACAATAAATTCTAAGCCGGTTTCCTTAACTAGTTTATTGATGAAGCGCCAGTGAAATGGTGAGGGTTGATTGATGTAACCTCCACCATGTAAATATAGTACACGCGTATGAGACTCTACTTCGTCCGGAGATACTGTGTAAACTTTCATATCTGAAACAAAATAATGGTCAATATTTGATCTGAATAAACTCGTTGGTATCTCATATTCATCACTATTTTCTTTTTCTTTTCTTTCGAGTAATTCTTCATCCGCTGTCGTATTATCAAAGGTTGCCACTCTGATGACATCCTCTGCGAGCTCACTCCCCACACTACGGTGATTGACGAATATGGCACGGTAAATATAAGTGAGTACACCAAATATCGCTGTTATTGTTGTAATCGTCCTCAGTAAGACCTTCATGCATTCACGCCTTTCAATATTTTATAAATGAAACCGTCTCATTAGTTGAGTCATAAAGCTTTCGTTGGCAATTAAGAGCATCAGTATAAAAGACACTGTGCCCAGTGATGCAGCTGATACAGCTGGCCAAAGAACGTGTGACACGCCTGTAAAATAGAGAATCAATGGCAGATAACCCAATCCAATCATCATCAACAGGAAACTAATATAGCCTGTCCACTTCATTCTTACCTTTATAATCAGCATACAAATTAACACGATACCTGCCAGTATTATCAGTGGCATAACATAGTCAACAGACCACTGTAAGGAACCTGTCATGGCATCAATGACCAAAAGTAAAAACGTCAAGCTGACGACTTGGGCAATAATCTTACCACCCAAATGCGAAGGTGATAAGATGGTGTGATTTAAAGACACAAGTAAGTAGAACACCGCCACTGCTACATAGAATACCCATAAGAACCGAGGCATAACGATAATATTGACTAAGAGACAAATAATCGTCGCTAGGATGCCACCGAAAACTGCAAATTTTGCGAGTCGGTCTTTAACTTTAAATCTTTTCTGATCATAAGCAGGATAGGCGCGTTCTTCTTTTGGTAAGTCTGTCGTTGAAAGCAACTGATGACAGAGCGGACATGCTCGTTGTTTCGTATTAATCTCACATTCTAAACAGCGATTCATCTTACTCTCCCCATCCATTGGAATGCACGGTTACTTCTAGTCCCGTCATTCGCGTAAGGTTTTTAAAAAATGCTTTTATAAATTCATTTTCGTCAATAGACCTTGCAAAAGTCATTGTTAACTTATTATTAATTGTTGCCGCCCCACAATTGATTGGACTCTTTTTAGTTGGGTATAAAACGATATCCATCCAATCGATAAAGGGACGCATTTCATCTGGTACTTTTACATTTCCTAAGTTCGTCAGAGTCAATGTCTTTCGATTTTCGCCCACACTATTAAAGGCAAAACGCATAATAGGATACTTTATAAAGACTGGAACAATTCTTAGTAGTAAATTTTTCTGGAAGGAGACAAAGTGATTAATCCCCCTCTGTAGAAAAGATTTTTCCGTTTTCTTAATAAGTTCTCTTGTGACAGCTTCTATAATTTCATCCATTGTCATATCTTTTTTTACTTGAACTCCGATGTTTGAGACAGAAAAGAAATTTCTCATGGTCTTAGAAGGGAACACTTTCCTAAGGTTCACCGGTATTGCCACACTAATATAAGCGTCACTATTTTTCTTTCTTTCTTCATAGATCGTCAGAATCAATACACTGGTTAGAAGCCCGGTTAATGAGGTTCCCTGACTTTTGGCAAAGGTATTGAGTGCACCAGCATCCATAATACCCTGCACAAGATTAATACCTCTTGGGCTTAACTCAGTACCGGATAATTGGTAGGCTTTTTGATCTTTGTCTTGGCTTTTAGCTGGTTCACTATGATTGACATAGCGAACAAAGCTGTCTTCTGACTCTTCTTGGTCTACCTCATCTTCAGGTAACAGAATTGTGCCGTCCGTCATTATGTTTTTACCCATCAAATATAAGTACTGATAGACGAGTGTTTTTAAAAATTCCTGGGCACCTCCGCCATCTGTTACAGAATGAAATACTTCTACAGATATTCTCTTGTTGAAATATAGGACACGAATTAAAAAGGCATTATTTTCCTTTCGATCAATCGGTGCACATGGATAATCTGTTTCTTCTTTGACTAACAGGCTGTCATCGTTTGCCTCTAGAAAATCCCAAAATAAACCTTTTCTTACCCTGACCATTAAAGTTGGAAAGCGTATTGCGACGATGTCGAGCGCTTCTTGCAGCACTTCTGGATCAATCATTTCATATAGAGTGGCTGAAACTCTGTAGACAGCAGAATTAGACGAACTTGAAACAGCATGAAAAATCTTACCTGTATTATCAATCTTATACCACTGACTCATCTTTTAACCCTCCATTTTCTCTTATACAAATTGTATATCTTAGAGCAATAAAAAAGAAGTAAAACCGTCAAAGGTTCTACTTCTTACTATAATATAGGTAAATTTATTCACTCTCTAAAGTGACGTTTCTGAAGTCTGGTTTGTTAAAGTTATTAATTTCTAATCCCTGTACTTCAGTTCGAGCTGCATTGGCACTTTGTGCTTGTCGAATTGAAACAAATGGTTGATCTTCGATTAAGATCTCATCCACTCTTTGGTAAATTTCTTCACGTTTACCT
Organism: Jeotgalicoccus sp. ATCC 8456; assembly: GCF_016313225.1. NCBI lineage: Bacteria > Bacillati > Bacillota > Bacilli > Caryophanales > Staphylococcaceae > Jeotgalicoccus > Jeotgalicoccus sp. ATCC 8456. The sequence continues at coordinate 1,113,222 of NZ_CP066224.1, forward strand.
TCATCTAGCTCTTGTCGGCCTTGTTCAAGTAGACTATCCACTTCTTCATTTTCATAGAATGAGCGGTTACCACTCGCACCTTGCATTGAAGAATGCACTAATGGCCAGAATGATTGGTCTGGATCTCCAACTGGGTTCGGCCAACCTAGAATGAAGAGGTCATGTTCTCCGTTAGACACAGCTTCTAGATACGCACCCCACTCTAATTGCTCAATCTCTAAATTAATACCTATCTCTTTTAGTTTTTCTTGCATCAATACAGCAAGGTCTACACGTTCTGGTGAATCATTCGTCATAACAGTTAAATCAAAGCCGTCCTCATAGCCAGCTTCATTAAGAAGTTCTTGGGCACGCTCTGGATCATAATCTAGATCTTCTAAGTTTTCGTTATAGCCAAGTAATTCTTGTTGAATCGCACCTTTCATCTCACGACCAACACCGAAGTAGATACCTTCCATAATTTCTTCCTTATCTACCATGTGTGCAATCGCCTGACGGACACGCTTATCTTCAAGTGGACCTTCTTGAGTGTTCATACCGATGTATTCATTCGACAGATTATAAACCGGATATGTTTCCATCTCTGGATGATTTTCTATACGTTCCCACTGACCATTATCAAATCCTTGGATAAAGTGAGATTGGCCACTTTCAAGTTCTGCAATTCTTGATGCATCCTCAACGACAACTTTAAAGGTCACAGTATCTAGTTTTGCAGGCTCATCCCAATAATCATCAAAGCGTTCGACAACAATCTCTTCACCTGGTGTTCTCGATTGGAATTGCATATAGCCTGTACCAATTGGCTTTTGCTCAATAATCGCACCGGTATTATTACCTACTGCTTGAGCAACCGCTTCGTACTCCTCACCACCAGCTTCTCTTAGTTCATAAAATTCTTCTAAGCTGATATCTTGGTCACTTTGATCGATTGCATTTTGATAATCCTCATCTATTACTTCTTTTGATACAATACCTGCACCATCATGTGCTAAATAATTTAAAAATGGTGCGAAAGGATATTCAGTTACAATTTCAATCGTGTAATCATCGATTACATTGATTTCTGAAATCATTTCAAAAATGTTTGCACGAGCCGATGCGACTGCCGGATCCATAATTCTTTCAAAGCTTGCTTTTACAGCGTTAGCATTGAAGTCTGTCCCATCATGGAATTTTACACCTTCTCTTAAGTTAAAAACCCAAGTCGTATCATCTGTTTGTTCATAATCAGTCGCAAGTCTAGGCTGTGGGTTTAGGTCCTCATCTAAATAAAAGAGGCCTTCGTAGATGACATTTCTTCTTTGGTCAGACGGTAAATCATTTTGACCTGCGGGGTCAAGTGATGAAGCATCACTTGCATAAGATGCGACTAGGTCTCCACCCGATGAATCTGAAGCTGCATTTTCACTCTCCATTACTTCAGAATCATCTGTACATGCTGCGAGCATTAGTAGGATCATGGCAAATATTATGTATTTAAATTTTTTCATTACTATCCTCCATTTACAATTCATATTACTACACTATGTTTTAGCGTAAATCATATTATACCACTCGGGATTGATTAATCAAGATGCTTGCTCATACAAAAATCAAATGACCTAATATTTAATTGATCATTAAATTTAAACCCTAGTCATAAACTACGAATTGGAAGTTATCATTAACAAATTTCTGAATAATAGCAAATAAAGCCTGTCATATGGGTGTTACCGTTTTCAATTGTGTACAATTTTAGGAATCTTGGCAGTAAAAAGTATAGACTTATTCACTATCTTCTTGTTATAGTCGAGACGTCGATGTATTATTAAAAGGTATTTATCAAAATACAGTGACTTATCTTAATATTTTGTCTTAGAGGGGGTTTATACTAAATGTCTAACATTCAACCTAGTCAGGTTCCAGCAAAGAAACCCGCTAATCGCCGTGTTGAGAACTTTAAAGATTTCTTTACAAAATTAAAGAAAAATAAAGCAGCACTCACTGGTTTCTACGTATTGGTGTTTTTCTTACTTGTCTCAATCTTTGGGGCACTGGATTCTAACTATAATTTTTTAGGGGTGAATTCTAACGCCACTAACCTTACCGATAAATTACTTGGTCCTTCTGGACAGTATTGGTTCGGTACAGATCACCTTGGGCGCGATATCTTTTATCGTATCCTACATGGTATGTACATAACCTTAGGCGTCGGTTTCGCAGCAACATTTATGGCTGCATTGGTCGGTGTACCAATCGGTATTATTGCCGGCTATTACGGTGGATGGGTCGACACTGTAATTATGCGTCTCATGGACGTTTTACTTGCTTTCCCTGGTATCCTACTTGCACTTGCAATTGTCAGTGTACTAGGTGGTAGTACAATCAACGTTACAATCGCCATCGCAATCGGTGCCCTACCGCAATTTGCACGTATTGTCCGTGGGTCCACATTGACGACTAAGAAACTTGAGTACGTCGATGCTGTAAGGGCTTTAGGTGCGCGTGATGGTAAGATTATTTTCCAGCATATTCTACCTAACATAATGTCACCAATTATCGTTAATACGACAATCTTTGTTGCGACAGCGATTCTTTCTGCAGCGGGTCTATCATTCCTAGGTCTTGGTGTTCAGCCACCTACGCCTGAATGGGGTGCCATGCTAAATGATGGTCGTAACTATATGTATCAAGCAGCTCACATTACATTCTTCCCAGGTATCATGATTGTAATTGTCGTTCTTGCGTTTAACTTATTTGGGGACGGCTTAAGAGATGCGCTTGATCCGAAGTCTAAAAAATAGGAGGGGGATTTCATGACACAGTTTATTATACGAAGATTACTTCAGCTTATCCCGGTGCTACTCGGTGTTACAGTTCTCGTCTTCAGTCTGATGCATCTCACTCCTGGTAACCCAGCGGTTATCATGGCCGGAGAAAGTGCACCTGAAGCAACGGTAAAAGCGATTGAAGCAAGATTAGGATTAAATGATCCACTATATGAACAATACTTTCGTTTCTTAGGTAATGTTGTTCAGTTGGACTTCGGTTCTTCTATTCGAGACAACATTCCAGTATTCGATCACATTAAAGCACGTTTTGCAATCACACTAGAATTATCAGTGATTTCTATGATCTTCTCTATCTTCTGGGGTCTCCTTGTTGGGATTATTTCAGCAGTTAGAAAATATTCATTCGAAGATGTTGCAATGATGGTTATCGCTTTATTTGGTTTATCAATGCCAAATTTCTGGTTAGGTTCTCATGCTCATCCAGTGGTTTGCAATCGAATTCCCAATCTTTAAACCTACTGGTTGGGGGAGCTTGGAACAAAACGTCTTACCAGTTATTACACTCGGTACTGCAGGTGCTGCGATTATCGCGCGTATGACACGTAGTTCTATGCTCGACGTTATCGACCAAGATTACATCCGTACCGCTCGTGCCAAGGGCGTTAAAGAGGGTACTGTAATTCTCCGCCACGCACTGAAAAATGCTTTGATTCCTGTTATAACTGTTGTTGGTATTCAGTTCGGTAGCTTCTTAGCCGGTTCAGTACTAACAGAGAGTGTATTTGCAATCAACGGACTCGGTCGACTGATTATCGATTCAATCTTACAACGTGACTTCCCTGTCGTTCAGGGTGCAATACTTGTTATCGCAGTTGTTTTCGTTATCGTTAACCTCATTGTCGATATTTCATACAGATTGCTCAACAAGCGCGTAGACTTAAACTAAGGAGGAGAGGAATTCATGTCAGAAGATATAATTCTCGATATAAACGATCTCCGCACTTCCTTCTTTGTTGGTGACAATGAAGTAAAGGCAGTAGATGGAGTAACATTCCAAGTACCTAAGGGTAAAACTTTAGGTATCGTTGGTGAGAGTGGTTCTGGTAAAAGTATTACTGCCCTATCGATTTTAAGACTGATTGAAGAACCAGGTAAGATCAAGAGTGGGAGTATCAAATATAAAGACGAAGAACTAACAGAAGCAAAAAATGCACGTATGCGTCAAGTACGTGGTAATGAAATATCTATGATTTTCCAGGAACCAATGACATCACTAAACCCGACATTTACAATCGGTCAACAGCTGAGAGAATCATTTAAGATACACCAAGGCTTAGGTAAAAAAAGAAGGTACAAAACGTGCGATTGAAATGCTCGAACTTGTCGGTATTCCTTCACCTGAAAAACGTGTGAATCAGTATCCTTTCGAACTATCAGGCGGGATGAGACAACGTGTCATGATTGCCATGGCACTTGCTTGTAAACCTGAATTACTTATTGCCGATGAGCCAACAACCGCTCTAGACGTAACAATTCAAGCTCAAATTTTAGAGCTCATCAAAGAACTGCAAGAAGAAATCGGTATGAGTGTTGTAATGATTACTCATGACCTTGGTGTCGTAGCAGAAACTTGTGACTACGTTGCCGTAATGTATGCAGGTAAGGTTGTAGAATACGCAGATATCTATACCTTGTTTGAGAATCCTAAACATCCTTATACAGTCGGTCTCTTAAACTCACTACCACGACATGACAAAACACAAGATGAACTCATTCCAATCAAGGGTAACGTCCCTGCTCCAGACGAAATGCCAACAGGTTGCCGTTTCGCACCACGTTGTCCATTCGCATCAGACATTTGTAACACACTCCCTGAATTAGAAAGTGTTGGAGAGGGTAACGAAGTGAGATGCTGGATTCATACAGATCAATGGGACGGAGATAAGGAGGTGCAACTGAATGCCAAGTAAAACTTTATTAAATGTCGAGAATTTAGAACAGCATTTCCCTATTAAAGGGGGCTTTCTCGGTAGAACAATCAACCATGTTAAAGCAGTAGATGGTATTACCTTCCAAATCAAAGAAGGTGAAACAGTTGCAGTTGTTGGTGAATCAGGTTGTGGTAAATCCACAACTGGCCGTGCAATCCTACGCCTTGATGAGCCAACAAATGGTAAGGTTGAATTCTTAGGTCAAGATGTTTTATCAATGTCTAAAGATGAAATGCGTAAGATGAGAAAAGATATGCAAATTATCTTCCAGGACCCATACGCGTCACTTAACCCACGTAAAACGGTTAGACAAACACTATGGGAAGCAATGGACATTCAAAAAGTTGTGCCTCGTAAAGAACGCACACAAAAAATTATTGAACTGATGGAAACAGTTGGTTTACAGAGACACCAAATCGACCGTTATCCACACGAATTCTCAGGTGGTCAGCGTCAACGTATCGGTATTGCAAGAGCTTTATCTGTTAATCCTAAGCTCATCATCTGTGATGAGGCAGTATCCGCACTTGACGTATCAATTCAGGCGCAGGTTTTAAACTTATTAAAACGCCTGCAAAAAGAATTCGGTCTTACTTACCTATTTATCTCACATGACTTAGGTGTTGTCAGACACATTGCAGACCGTATCGTTGTTATGTATTTAGGTAAAATCGTTGAAATTGGGGATACGGATGCGATTTTTGAAAATCCACAGCACCCATACACAAAAGCCTTATTATCAGCGATTCCTGTACCCGATCCGAGAAATAAATCACAGCGTATCTTCTTACGTGGTGATGTGCCTTCTCCAATCGATCCACCAACAGGTTGCCGCTTCCACACACGTTGTCCTTTCGCGACAGATCACTGTCGTACAGCTGATCCTGATCTAGAGCAAAAAGGTGAAGGCTACGAAGGTCATCATGAAGTCGCTTGTCACTACGCCTTAGATATCGAAAGTGGTAAACACGAGGCTCAGTACGAAATGTACAATGTACGTGAAATACTGGATGATGAAAGTGAAGAAGCAGTTCATTCTGAACAAGACGAATATACTAGGTCATAAGATATATGATTATCCCGCAAAACCCTAAAGGCTTTGCGGTTTTTTTGTATTTTAAAGATATTTACTTAAGGGGCTGGTGATAAGTCCTTGGTTTCATCACCACTTATCACTGCCCAACTCCACACCACCATAAAAAAGACGTGCACCATAAAGGTACACGCCTTAACCGAAAACTTAATATACAAACACATCGAGTACGAAGAATAGTACTAGGAAGATGTAGATAATCACATCAAACACTGCACTGGACATGAAGGCTAAGAATGACCCTATTGCTGCCTTAAAGGCTTTTGACATATCCTTTATCTGCACGAATTCGACGATAAATACAAAGACAAATGGTACGAATAATACACCAAATGGTGGGTAAATAAACATTCCGACGATGGCACCAATAATGGCTGCAAGTTCGCCTCGCTTACTTCCCCCAAACTTTTTAACAAAGTAAGAGTTGGCTGCAATGTCACTGATGAAAGTCACAATGGTTAGGGCACTAGCGATCAGCCAGAACATCCACGATAACTCGTCTCCGATGAAGAAAGTATAGACTAAAAAGCCGACCCAAAACATAATAACAGACGGGATGACCGGGTAAATGACGCCTAGAAAGCCTAAGATGAAGCTGACTATGACGATTATCCATAAAATAATATCCATCAAATATCTCCTTTTCTAACTTCTTTTTTAGTAAAGAAGAATAGAATAAATGCTGTAAACAAGAATGCTGCACTGATGTAGAATGAATTTTCAACGCCTAGAAGGTCATTTGCAAATCCACCCAGTAGGTTACCAAGTAACTGCCCGACAATCATTGCATTGGCAAATAGCGTCGATGCATAACCAGGAAATTGTGGTAATAGGTCTTGGAAGTATGAAATCCCGAGCCCTAGTAAAATTGCTAAAAATAAAGCTAAGGGAAGTTGTCCAATTAACATCATCGTATAGCTTTCAAAAATACCGATTGATAAGAAATACATACTGCCGATAAAACCAGCAATGATTAACAGTGTTTTAGATGATACTCTCGATGCGACATAGCCCATTAAAATCATCAAGGGAACTTCTAAGCCTGCACAAAGACTCGCAAGGATACCAACAGCACTATCTCGTTCGCCTAAATACCCCGTTACAAAGAGTGGCATATTTAAGAGGTACATCCACTGTCCGACATGAAGAAAAATAAAGGCTATAAAAGGCACGAATAAAGTAAGGCTCTTCATTATGTTCGGACTTTCGACCTCTTCATAACTCGTAATTTCGATTGCAGTAGATTCTGCAGGGGCTGCAGAATTCTTAATCAAGAAACTCGACATAAATACAACTAAAAACATGATTACTGTGCCAAAGAACAATCCTGTAAAATCATAACGTGCAAGTAAAATGGAACCGACTAAAGGTCCAAATAAGAATCCAAAGCTAAACATTGAACGCAAAATCGTATTTGCCATTACAGCGATGCTAGAACGATACTGGTTAATAGATTCTCTTGCTGAGGCATAGAGCTGCGGCATGGCCGGTGCACCTAGTGAGAAGAATAGAATATAAGCAATAATTAAAATCCAAGTGTTTGGGATGATTAAGAAACTTAAAAATGCACAAATTTGCATTAGTAAAGCTGCGATAATTAAATATTTACGGTCGAATGTTAACCGGTCACTAAAGCGACCAATAATCGTATTAACGATAAAACTCCCAACAGCAGCTGAGGCCATAAATATACCGTAAGCTGATGATGACATGCCATGGTGTTCAGTCAAGAAAATAACAAGGAACGGGGCTGTGATTGCAACAGCCATACCGAGCATCGTCATATTCATTAAAAATAATTTATAGTTTTGAATTTGGAATAAGTCTTTAATCATTGCTTGTCCATCTTATTTTAGTCTCTTAGCTTGCTTTCATTTTTAATCAATTCTACGAAAGATGCGACTTGCGGTAACATCAAGACACTTTTATCGTACGATAAAAATGTTTCCCTTATCAGCGGACTATCTTCAACCATGACTTCTTCAATATGATAATTTTCAAGGTCCAAACCTTCAAGTACAAGTTCAGGTAGTACAGTAATGCCAACTTTTTTACGTAATAGTTCACGACACGTTGTAATCTGATCCACAAAGATTTGTGGTTCGTACTTCGTGTTAAAGCGTGCTTCAAAGAAATTTTTAATATGAGTGATATAGGCAGGATCCGCCTGGAACTCAATGATTGTTAAGTCTTCAAAGTTCGAATCTTTCGGGGTCACTAGATAATGACGGTCTCTATATAAAAGCTCATTTTCCTTATTCAACACCCGAGAGCCACGTACAATTGACAAGTGATATTCACCTTGGTTAGCGATAATTTCTTGAGTAGAACCTACATTTATTTTTACATTTACACTCGGGAAATCATTTAAATACTTATAGAGAATATCAGGTAATATCGAGTACCCAATTAGTGATGACACACCAATTGAAATATTCCCTTCTACTTCACCTTCATTCGCTAGAATATAATCTTTTACACGGCTTTCTTCGTCGACAACCTTTTTAGCATGCTCTATAATTTTTTCTCCAACACCTGTAGTGTATAGTGCTTTTTTTGTTCTAATAAAAATCTGCACGCCCCACTCATCTTCGATGGATTTCAATCTTTGGCTGACTGCCGGTTGTGATATATATAATTTTTCTGCAGCTTTACGTAGAGTTTTGGCTTCACTCAGTGTTGCAAGTAAACGGTAATCATCTACTTTCACGATACTACCTCCATTTAAGAAGCCATTCACGGTTTCCGGAATGGCTACATTAATTTTTTAAGTTCAGTTAGTGCAAAATCTGCTAGCGCCTTAAACTGTGAAAAATTACTGTCGATTTCATGCATTAAATCATTTGCGACCTGATAGGCAAAATCTCTTTCTTTTTTTAGTAATCTTTCCCTTTCTTAAAGCACGTTTGATATCTTCTTCATCGACAAGTTCATATCGACCATCTGGTAAGGCCAAAACATCAAGATACATATCTTCCCGTCTCGCTTTACCAGGTTCTAATGTGTGTGAATAATTAATGTCGAAATAATACTGTATCTCTGTCCAACGTTCATCGTACATGACTGTTAGACTGTAATTTCTATTTTCAGGTAGGAGTTGCATCCATTTATAATTGTTGGCTGCCACGAGTGTATCTTTACCAACGACTGGTACCACAAGGGGTTCACGTACCTTATGCATGTGAATCATACCGACCAGGATTTTTTCACCTTTGTAAGTCAGTACGGTTTCATCGTATTTTGAACGCACTAAGCGTCGCCATTTTTTCTTATCCAGATACTTCAACTTCATGGCATTCATCTCCTAATGGTAATTATACAAAAAAAATTAAACAAAAGTATAGAGATAGGCATTTATATTTGCTATCTCTATAACTTTTGCTTATATTTTATCGAATCGATAGGAGACTGTAATTCATATATGTTTCATACTCTGCCTGTGGGTCCTCAATAAATCCAGGATAACTGTATAAGAGTAATTTGCCACTGGTAGGATCGATATCTTGTTTTGAAAAATCAGTAACAAAGTCATTTCCATCTACTTCTTTTAGTTCATATTTCTTATCTAATTCATCAACTGTTAAAGTCTCATAGTCGGTTACAAACGCTTCGTATTCATTCTCTTCAAGATTAACTGTGTACAATACACTTGTCTTATCAATGCCTAGTAGACTTAAAACCTCATCTTTATTCTCAACATTTTCTGTTATTGCAGGATTATAAATCGAGCTTGTTCCATAAATAGAATCATCTACATAGTTTAGATTCAGGCCAATTTGCCCTGTCTCGTTAACAATGACCGAATGGTAAAGTGAAAGTTCAGCGAGAGATGCTTTGTAACTGTCGACTATATCTTTATCTAAATCGACATTATATTCATTACTGCTGATACCGATAAGTTTAGGCGTTTGTTGAGCATAAGCAAGTACATCTTCATGCTTTTGATACTCACTAAAACGCTGACGATCCATTAACTGAACTGCCTCTGAATCAGAATTTAAAGTATTAAATTGATAGGTCTTTATACTGCCATCCTTCATTTTATACTGCACATTGATTGTTGCTTCCATCTCTTTTGAAAAATCTGGACGACTTCGTTCTTCACTAGCAATTTCGTGTATTGTTCTCGCCATTTGAATCGCACCTTTAGAATCGTCAAAACCATAACCAGCTTCAAGATATTTCCTAGATGCTTGGTCCATCATCATGGCATCATTATTTAAACTGACACTCTCAATCTCATTTGTCTCAGGTATATCTTCCACATATCGTGTGAAGGCGAAAACAAAAATAATCCAAAAAATGATAATCAATACTATAGTTAGAATCAGTGAACGCCACTGAAATTGTATTTTAACACTGTTTTGAAAGAGCATTTCAATGACAAGGTATGACACCAATGCACCGACGCTAAAACTAATAATGGAGATAATAACGGATTGCTGTAGTAAAAAGGATACAACAACACCCAGTGCTAACATGCCCGTGATTGTTGTTAGAGCAATGAGTAGGTTTCTTAACCAGGTAAAGTTAAAACTCAAATGCACACTCTCATTTCTTCTGTACTTATATAGGACAAAAGATAAGATAATAAGGATAATTGCTAGTATGCCGAAAATCAAACTCAGCCCAACATTTAACCCCATGTATAGTTGATTCACTGCCAATATAGGAAAAGTCGCATCTAAGACCGGTTGGATATAAGCTGTTATATCAGTTGATATACCGTCAAAGAGTAAGCTTGCAGTACCATGAATGAGTGTCCATAAGACAATCGGTAAAAATAAAATCAAAATTATTATTTGTAAATGTAAGAATGATCCGTTGACTAAATAGCCTGTGAAAAGGGCGATAGAAAACATCACTAGATGTGTAAAAATTGAATATACTAACCATTTCCCTATTTCTAAAAGTGTAATATTCGTAGCAATTGTCATACTTTCTGCCACAAGTATTAAACCATTTACCAAGAGAGGGATGACAATGGCTAAAAATCCTACTATCAGAACATGAATAAGTAGGTTTGAGCGCTTTATGGGTAAGGAATGTATAAAATCTGATGAATCTACCTTATACAAGTAGTTTATTAGAAACATACCGACAAGCGTCGAAAATGCTAAACCGATTATTTGCTGTCCAGCAGACAATTCCAATAGACTGCTTCTAACTGAACCACCAACAATCATGTTATTATTCATGGTGTCTATCCAAATGATGAGTGGTAAGGCGATAATATTCATGACCATGTAGACCACTGTCATCCAAAATATAAGACCCGTGAAATGACCCAGTAGATTTCTATTCAACAATGACATTTGAGATTTCATAACCCATTTCCCCCATTTCATAAGTGAATATTTCTTCTAGTGTTAATGGCAATATATCGTACATTAATGGGTTATACTTACTCACTTTTTCTTCTACTTTAGAGAGATTCCCTTTAATAATACATGTGATAATTCGTCCCTTTTGACTCGAATGTACAACGTTTAAATCTTCATAAAATTTATTGTCAGGTAGCGTTTTAAAGGCAATCTGTAATTTACAATGACTCCCTCTAATTTCAGACAAGTCTTGATTAAATAGGATCTTACCATGATGCATGATAGAAACTGAGTCACATAAGTCCTCCATTTCTCTTAAGTTGTGACTTGAAGCAATGACCGTCATCTTATGATTAGCGATATCTTGCATCATAATATTTTTAACTTGTCTTCTCATAATTGGATCTAAGCCATCAAAAGGCTCATCTAAAAGAAGTACTTTCGGTCGACTTGAGAACGCTAATATAAAAGATGCCTGGCGTTTCATTCCCTTTGATAGCTAATTTAGTTGAGTATTTGGAGCGAGACCAAAGTGTTGAGACAACTGTACAAAGCGCTCAGATGACCAGTTCGTATACATTGCCTGATAAAAATTAGCCATCTTTTTCAAAGTTGCACCCTTAAAAAAGAATGGAATATCATGAAGGAGAATCACATCATTTTTTACTTTGGGACTCTCAAAAATATCAGCACCATCATAAGTGACACTTCCTTTGTCCGCCTTGTAAACACCCGCCATAATTTTCATCAAGGTCGTCTTACCCGCTCCATTTGAGCCAAGTAAACCATGTATGGTTCCTGGTGCGATATCCATTTCTATATGATCCACAGCCACTTTTTTTCCAAAATACTTTGTCGCTTGATTAATGTTCAGCTTCATAACCATCCTCCTTCTCCTTATAAATTCCATCGACAAATGCCTTTACCTCGTCGCTCGATACCTCAAGAAAGACAAGCTCACCAATCGGCGCTTTAAGCGATTCTAAAATCACCCTTATTCTCTCTTGATTCACTTGATTCGTTATTTCATTAACAAAACTTCCACGTCCCGGAAGTGAGCTCACATAGCCTAGCCTTTCCAATTCCCTATACGCTTTTTGAATGGTATTAGGATTTATTGTCAGTTCTGCTGCCAATGTTCTAACGGAAGGTAACTGCTCGTTAGCTTGAAGTACGCCTTTAATGATCTGTTGTTTTATATTATCAACAATTTGCTCATACAAGGGTTGTCGGCTTTTAAGATCAATTTCAAACATAATTTACCTCCTCCAACTAACTGTATTACATATTATAGTACAGTTAATACACTATTTTGTCTATAAATTATAAAATATTATTCATTTAAACTTGCTTTTTAAGTATTTACTGGTTATGATGTAAAACAACATTTAATAATATTTATACAATTCAAAGTATATTAATTAGTTATATAATATTTTTAGGAGGTCTTTATGCATTTTCAGGGCAAAAGTTTTTTAACAACTACAGATTTTTCTAAAGAAGAATTGACCTACCTCATTGACTTTGCGATTCATTTAAAAGCTTTAAAACAAAACAATATTCCTCACCAGTACTTACAAGGACAAAGTATTGCGTTACTTTTCGAGAAAACTTCTACACGTACTCGTGCGTCCTTTACAGTAGCTGCTAATGACCTAGGTGCGCATCCTGAATTTCTAGGCACTAATGATATACAACTCGGTAATAAGGAATCTGTACAAGATACTGCAAAGATTCTTGGTAGCATGTTTGATGGAATTCAATTCCGTGGAGCAAGTCAGGACACTATTGAAACACTAGCTGCTCATGCAGGCGTTCCCATTTGGAACGGCTTAACGGACATGTGTCATCCGACACAAATGATTGGGGATTTCATGACAATTAAAGAAAGTTTCGGGTCGCTTCAAGGTATTAAAGTGGTCTATGTTGGAGACGGCCGTAACAACGTCGCAAATTCTCTGTTGGTTACAGCAGCGATTTTAGGTGTCGACATGACAATCGCTTCGCCTGAATGTCTCTTACCTGATGAATTTTATAGCAAACAAGCATCGTTATATGCAAAAGAATCCGGTGCAACGATCCATTTAACTAGTGACGTGCATAGTGCAGTTAAAGACGCCAACGTGATCTATACCGATGTCTGGGTCTCCATGGGTGAAGAAGATCAGATTGAAGCACGTCTTGATTTACTAAAAGAATATCAAGTAAATGAAGCCTTGCTTAAAGATGTACATGAGCAGTTCATATTCATGCATTGCCTGCCTGCTTTTCATGATACGAAAACTAGCTTTAGTCAACAGATAAAAAAAGACTATGGTTTAGATGAAATGGAAGTAACAGACGAGGTCTTTAATGCACCATATGGAAAGCAATTTATTCAAGGTGAAAACCGTCTACATTCCATTAAAGCGATTATGGCAGCAACGAATGGACATATATTCATCCCTCGGCAATATACAAAAAACGAGTCTTAGATATCCCATTTAGGATAACTAAGACTCGTATATAATATTTTTTATTTACCAAGCGTGTCCACTACCACCGTCAATATTGACAGCAGTCCCCGAAACATATGATGCTAAATCTGAGCATAAGAAGGTAATAACATTAGCCGCTTCACTCGTATCCCCGATTCTACCTAGTGGGATATTCTCTCCAATTTTCTTAGAGTATTCATCCCAGCTTAAATCAGGTGCATTGTTTTGCCAACGCTTTTCAATTTGATCACTACGTATTAAACCGATACATACAGCATTAACGCGGATATTGTATTGACCAAGATCTTTAGACATTGCCTTAGTCAGTGCTAAACCAGCACTTCTAGATACCGTTGTTGGTAGTGAATTTGCCTGTGGTGTTTTACCCATAACTGCGGTTAGGTTTAAAATCGCACCGCCTTGTTTTTTAAGTGAGGGATGGCTGCTTTAGAAATTTTAACAGCTGCAAGTACTTTTAAATCGATATCTTGTTCCCAGTCACTAAGTTCAATATCTTCAAAGCTTTTAGCAAATGAACTACCCGCATTATTAACAAGTACGTCTAGACGCCCATATTCTTCAAGTGCTTTATTGACAATTTTTTCACCAGCATCCTCAGAGGTAATATCAATAGCAATGTATGAGACCTCACCAAACTCTGATATTTCCGCTTGTGCTTTTTTAAGTCCTTCTTCTCCTCTAGCGACGAGTAGAACTTTCGCACCAAGTTTAACCATCTGTTCTGCTGTTTCTCTACCGATTCCTTTACTTGAGCCTGTAATCACTGCCACTTTTCCTTGATAATTAAAATCCATCTTGATTCATCCCTTCATATTTTTATCACTTAAAGATCAACCATTGGAACTAAAAACTATCCTAAGTTTACATTATGAAATACATTGGAAACATCTTCTAAGTCTTCTAAGACATCGATGAGATGCTCAAACTTTTCTTGGTCTTCATCTTCAAGGTTAACTTCATTTTGAGCAATCATCGCAAGTTCTGCAACCTTATAGTCTTCAACACCCAGTTCATCCAGTGCATTTTTGATATCGTTAAAGGCATGCGGTTCACCATAGACCACTGTCATCTCATTTTCTAAAGTCACATCTTTAACATCGACTTCTTTTTCCATTAAATGCATCAATACTGCTTCTTCGTCAAAGCCTTCAAAGACAAATACTGATACGCTATCAAACATATAAGATACCGCACCACTGACGCCCATATTTCCGCCGTTCTTCCCGAAGGCTGCACGCACTTCTGAAACTGTACGATTCACGTTATCGGTCAATGCATCAACGATGATCATTGAACCACTTGGTCCAAAACCTTCGTATCTCAATTCATCGAAGTTTTCTTCTTCGCCACCTTTTTTTGCTTTTTCAATTGCTTTATCAATAATGTGTTTGGGAACTGAATAAGTCTTCGCTCTTTCTAAGACAACCTTTAAGGCTTGGTTCGCTTCAGGATCAGGTTCACCTTTCTTTGCCGCGACATAAATTTCTCTGCCGAATTTTGCATAGACACGGCTAGTGTTCTGGTCTTTTTGAGCTTTCTTTTCTTTAATATTATTCCATTTTCTTCCCATTGTTCATCTTCCTTATTTCGTAGATTTAATTGTTTTTGGATCTCTTTTCAGGGACAGTCTTATTGATAATCATCTCTACTTGGTAAATGCGACTCACTAAAAGGTGAATCGGTGCTTGTGTTAATTTATATATTGGCCAAGGTAGAGATGGTTCATAGTCATGTAAGGCCATTATAAATTCATCAGACACAGCAAGCTTTCTAAACTCAAAACGCTGGGTTTTCTTAGCCATATTTTTTCTTAATTTACCACCGATAATTTCAAAGATAATGATATCTTCAGTTGATGATTCTTCGTTTAATTTCAATATTAATACAGGAGAAGGGTTGTCTAGTAAATGAATATAGACGGTCTTATTTTCTATTACAGTATTAACAAAATTATAGACAATCTCATCCAACCAGCCAAAGTAGTACCAAGCTATATTTTCTATAGTCCAGCCCGAAGGCATGGGGGCCCTTTGTACACTTCTAACACTATTGTAGTCTTTAATACGATAATTTAAATTCTTACCATAACGTCTTATTGGTGTCTGCGTTTCATTAACTGGGGTGCCGTAACTACCTAGAACAGAAAGTATACTACCATCGGATAGTTCATCTGCTATATATATAATTTGTTCTATTTCATTTACCATACTTGCCCGAGCAATATTATCGGCGATTAACATATATAAGTCACTGAATTTCCCTTGAGTTAATCGATTCAGTCTCATAATAGGGTCTTCATAGAAGATAACAATATCAATTCCGGCTAATGCATCCTCAACATCAGGTAAGATAAAGAGATCTTTCTTAATAAAGTTCACATCTTCAAAGTAATCTTCTTCATGTGCTGCTGAAAATGCATAGAGTTCAGAGGTATCTTTTAGTTCTTCATATAAATGCTCACCAATTCTACCGTTCACACCCATTAGTAAAACTTTCTTTTTTTCCATACAACCACTCCTAATGTACTGAATCTACCCATTTCATCCTTAGGGCAAGCATTAAAATAATAATAATAATCATTATAATGGTGACACAACCAATACCTAAGAAGGGTAGGTTAAAGACTGTTGCGAAGTAGCCTCCAATTGTGGAACCAGCAACAGAACCTAAAGAAAAGTAAGAATAAAAGATACCATTTGCTTTACCCCGTTCGTGCATTTCTGACGATTCAGCAATAATTTTATTCATGGATGGGAACGTCATTGCGAAACCAATTCCATAAATGACCATGACAGCGAAAATCATAGCTGCAGACGGAACGAAATGTAAGAGCATCATACTTACACTTAAGATTAATAATCCAAGTGCAACTAAGCTTTCACTCTTGTAAGCTGTGTATATTTTATTTATAGGTGATATGAAGATAATAATCGCTGTCACACCAAAGACACTGAGCATCATACCTGTACTGGATGCTTCTAAATCAAGCAGATCAGTTTTTATTGGCAAACCAAAAGCCAAGGCACCTTGTGAAATCATCAAAGTAAACGATGAAATATAGGCCACATTTAATGATGGTCTTAACAATAATTCCTTAAGTGATGTTTGACTATGATGTGCACGGCTGCCTTCTGTCGAACTTTCTTTGATGGCAGAATAGACAATGATTGTACCAATGACATAAACAATAGCTAACACATAATAGACTGTTTCATAGTTCACCAGACTCGCAATGATTCCGCCCGATGCAGGGCCTAATATAGCAGCAGTCCCAATGGCCACACCTGTTAGGGCCATAGATTTACCGATTGCCGAACGTTTTGATATATCAGCAACTAAGCTAAATGCAGCTGGGGTTAGAAGTCCGCTTGAGAAACCGTGAATCGCACGTACAAGTAGAAGAATACCTATTGATGGTGTCATCGTGTAGATTAAAACGAAAAACACCTGCATAATCATTCCGAACAGGAGTGTATTTCTCCGACCGTACTTATCGGACATGTAACCGCCCGCCATGTTTCCGACCATATTAAACAGTGAATATGTAGCAACAACAATCCCTGCCATAAACTCAGATGCACCAAGTTCTAGAACAAAGGGGGTAATTATCGGCAACTGAATAAATAAGTCTAAAAAACAAATGACGATAACTAAATATAAAATAATTCTCTTTTTCACTTAAATACCTTCTAACATAGTGATAATTCTACCTATATTATTATAACAAAAAAAGACAGTCTATCACCTTTTAGACTGTCTTTGACCTTTGATTTATACGTCTTTGTTCAATTTTTGTTCATAACCATCGATGACTGCTGCTACCGCACCATCACCTGTAACGTTCGTTGCCGTACCAAAGCTATCTTGCGCGACGTAAAGTGCAATCATGAAAGCAACTGCCGCCTCGTTGAAGCCTAAGTTAGTCATTAAGACACCACTCGCTGCCATAATTGCGCCACCCGGTACTCCAGGTGCTGCAATCATTACAACCCCAAGTAGTAAGATGACCCCAACCATTTCAAAGAATCCTGGCATACTGTACTCAGGTAATATCGTCATAACTGCTAATGAACAACTGACGATTGTGATCGTTGAACCTGATAAATGAATAGTTGCACATAATGGTATTACAAAATCAGCAATACTTTCTCTAATTCCGTTTTTCTTCGCACGTTCTAATGTGACAGGAATCGTTGCAGCAGATGACATTGTACCTAGGGCTGTAAAGTATGCTGGTAGCATCGTTTTCAACATAGCAAATGGATTTCTCTTCAATATTGAACCTGCAACTGTATATTGAATCGTTAACCAAACCCAGTGTAAAATAATCGCAACTAATAAGACGACACCAAACACTTTTAGCGTATCGAATACTGTGCCAGTTGCTGCCATTCCAGCGAAAACACCGGCAATGTAAAACGGTAGAATTCTAATGATAACTTTTTCGATAATGAATTCTGTGATGTCTTTACCTTGGTCGAAGAATTTTATCATTAAGTCGAGCTTTAAGACGTTCATGACGATTCCGACTGCAAAAGCTAATACTAGCGCTGGTAAGATGTCAATAATTGGCGTCAATTCAAACTCGATAAAACTCTCAAGGCCTGTCCCTTCTTCAGGAACAGAACTTCCTTCAGTTATACGTGGCATCACGAAAGATGCAACAATGTAAGCTAAAATACCCGCACCTAAAGTAGATAAGTAAGCGACACCTAAAGTCGCACCAACAACCTTACCTGAACCGGTACCGATTTGTGAAATCCCTGATGCAATAAAGAATAAAATAATAAATGGAATCGTAAAGAATATAAAGGCGCCTAAGATTGACTCTAATGTCACAAATAACCTAACGATGAATTCCATAATCTGTCCTTCTGTACCATCTGGACCGAGTAAGTAGTAACCCCCACCTACAATAATACCCGCAACGATACCAGCAATCAGTTTTGCTAATAACTTCACTTTGTAAATCCCCCTTGAAATATTGAACTTCGAATTTATAGCGCTTAAGTGTTCTTTAAAAAGTAATTAAAAAACGATTTCGTAAGCAACGTACCAGTCATCTAAGTTGTCATCTAAATTTAAGTTACCCTTAAATTCAAAACCCAGTTTTGTAAACAAGTACTGCATTGCTTTATTCTCTAATGAAGTATCAGTATGTATGCCAAGATAACCTTTTTGTTTACCTACCTCAATGATTTCACGAATAATTTTCTGGGCGAGACCTTGACCCTGGAAATTCGGGTCTATTGCGAGTCTATGAGTCGCAAGGCAATCAATTCGTGCCAGTTCCCAAGGGATATCATCATAACTAAAGGCGTGATTATCATCGGCTGTAATGCAACCTTTGATGACACCATCTTCTTCAAACACATATAAACTTTCAGCCTTCACATCATCTTGAAACACTGATGCATTAGGATAGTTTTTATCCCATTGATAATTACCTACAGCGTGCATTTCTGGTATTACTCTTGAAACGATATCCATTATATGTTGTACATCGCTCATAACGGCTAGTCTTAAAGCCATATTATCTCCCTCGTTTTATCTATCATTTTGTAAAAAATCTCTCAAATGCTATGCATTTAATTATACATTGTTGTATACTAATTTAAAGACTAAAATGTAAGGGGTTTTATAATGTTCAAATTTGATAAGAACACCGTCCCATATCATGTGACAAATATGATATTTTATGTTCTGACTTTAGTTGTTGTTGGCTTAATCTACTACTTTGCATTCTTACCACCATTATTAGAAGTTACAACAGGAGAATTCTTCCAAAACTTCGGTATGCGTCAAGTTGGCGGATCAGTCTTCTTCTTAATTCTAGTCATCGTACCATTTGTACTAGTAGCTGCTGCAGGCTATCACTTATATAGACTGATTAAACCTGCACCAAAAGTATCAACAGACTTTTAAGATTATATATACCATGGGGATGGGAGAAAACCTGAGCTTATGTAAGCTCAGGTTTTTTTGTGTTGTTTGTTTTTCGAAATGGAGAACCAATAGTACATCAGCTTCGTTTTGCTTTCGAAGCGGAGCACCACCACACACCGACAACTACACTTCCAACTATTTTTGTAAGGTCTTTTTAAAGGCGATTAGATAGTGCTCAACTTCTCTAGCACCAGCAATGGCAAATTTGTCATCAAATATATAATAAGGTAACGTCTTCACCTGATTCACTTTAGCTAGATTAAAATCTCCAATGACTTCTTCTAAATAGATACTTGGATCATTCAGTAATTCTTCGACTTTATCTTGTTCAAGTCCTGTTTTGACACCAATATTCAATAGCACTTCTTGATCGCTAACATTCTCCCCTTTAGAAAAATAGCTCTCATAGAGTGCATCTAAAACTACACTACCTTTGCCATTTTCCTTGGCTAATTTCAACAATCTGTGTGCATTTCTTGTATTTGCAGGTACTACTTTATCCATATTAAACTCAATACCAACTTTTTCACCTGCTTCAACTATACGGTCCACCATGTCATAAATCTCATCTAATGGTTTTTGGTGTTTATCGGCAAGGGATTGATAAATATCAACTTTTGGTGCTTTGGATGCTTGATTATCCAACTCATAGCTTAGATAATTCAAACCTATCTCTTCTGAGTTTTCAAATTCCGCTTTTGCCTGTTCAATATTTTTCTTTCCTATGTAGCAAAAAGGACATGCAATATCTGTATAAATTTTAACTTCCATAATCTCACTCCTAGTTAACATCAATTTTACCATACATTTATTCAAGACTTTAAAGTTTCACTTTCCTGTAGTAAATTTTTCACAAAAATTGCCTAAAATCTGGTACAATATTGTCTGTAAAACTATCAGGTGTATCCTGCAAATATATTATTGATAGGTGGAAAATGAAAATGGAATATCGTGTTTTACTGTACTACCACTATGTTGATGTGGAAGATCCGGAAACGTTTGCTGCTGAGCACTTACGTTTTTGTAAAGATTTAGGCTTAAAAGGCCGTATTTTAGTTGCGCATGAAGGAATTAACGGGACTGTTTCAGGTGATATTGAACAGACTGAACGTTACATGGAATACATGAAAGCTCATCCACTGTTTAAAGATATCGTCTTTAAAATTGATGAAGCAGATGGCCATGCCTTTAAGAAAATGTTTGTACGTCCGAGACCTGAACTTGTTAATTTAAGTTTAGACAAGGACATCGATCCTCGTGAACAAACGGGTGAATATTTAAGCCCTGCTGAATTTTATGAGGAGATGCAAAAAGAAGATACTGTCGTATTAGATGTAAGAAATATATATGAATATGATGTCGGCCACTTCCGTGGTGCGATCAAGCCAGATGTAGAAACGTTTAGAGATACTCCGGAATGGGTTCGAAATAATAGACATCTATTTGAAGGTAAGAAAATTTTAACCTACTGCACAGGTGGAATTCGCTGTGAGAAATTCTCTGGTTGGTTAAAGGAAGAAGGTTTTGACAATGTTGCACAACTTCATGGTGGTGTAGCAACTTATTCTAAGGATCCAGTAGCTAAAGGTCAGCTATGGGATGGTCAAATGTATGTCTTCGATGAAAGACTTACTGTCCCAATTAACCAAGTTGAACATGTTGTTGTTGGTAAAGATCACTACGACGGGACACCATGTGAACGCTATATCAATTGTGCGAATCCAGAATGTAATGCACAAATTTTAGCCTCAGAGGAAAACCAAGCATATCACTTAGGTGGTTGCTCTATGGAATGTGCTGAGCACCCTCGTAACCGTTATATTGTTGAACATAATCTGTCATCAGAGTTTGTACAATCACGAATAGAAGAATTAAAACAAACAGACTTTAGTAAAACAGAACCGATGCTAAGCCATAAGGGCTAAGTATTTCGCCCGGAAATCTATTTAAGATTTCCGGGCTTTTTTATGCATAATACCAGGTTCATTACTAGGAATTAATTGTTGAATAATTCTAAATTCATGTTATGATTACTGTTAATTCATAGTTTGCCACTAGGATAATTTACATGTTATCGGAGGGAAAAAATATGCAATTTAGTATCTTGAACCAAAGTCCACTTTTAGAAAATCATAATATACAGGAGTCACTTGCTCATACAACCGAACTTGCGAAAAAAGCAGATGACTTAGGTTATCGTCGTTATTTCGTTTCAGAACACCATAATATGGATCATATTATTGGAACGTCTCCTGAAATCCTTGTTACCCACCTACTGAGTCAGACAAAGCGCATTAAGGTCGGTGCAGGTGGAGTCATGTTATCTCATCACAACCCGTTTCATGTTGCAGAACAATTTCAACTCATTAGTCATCTCGCACCAGAGCGTGTTGATCTTGGTGTTGGTAAAGCTCCAGGAGGCACTCCATTAGCTACACAGGCCCTACAAGAAGAATTAAAAGATGATATTGGAACTTTCAACGATCGTTTCTTAAAGTTGAAGTCTTATATCGACGGGACTCATGACAATGCTCATAGTCTACAAATTTCCTTAGACACAAAATCAAGTCGCCCGAGCATCTTCCTCCTTGGTGGTAGTCCTGATTCTGCTCAGTTTGCTGCTAAAAACAAGGCGAACTTTATCTTTGCACATTTTATTAAAAATGACCCAGATCTTTTAAAAGAAGTGGTTAATGTATATAGAAAGCATTATCCAGAAGGTGAAATTATCGTCGCCCTGTCAGTCTTAGCCGTAGATAACGAAGAAGATAAAGCACTGTTAAGAAAAGAAAACGAACTTTATACCATTACTTTTCAAAGCGGGAAAACTCTAACTGTTATCAATCAAAAGCAAGTTAATGACTTTATTAAAAATACTGATGAAAAAGTAGAAGTTAATAAAAAAGAAGCAGATATGATTATTGGGAACAAAGAAGAAATACTAGCAGCTTTAAATAAATTGAGCCAGGATATAGAAATTAATGAGTTCATGTTCCATCTCCCAACTAGTCGTAGTGAAATTAGAGACTATACTATAGAAACGCTTGCTCCAAACCAGTTAAGACAAACAGAAAAGGCAGGGATAATATGAGTAAGAAAGTAAAATTTGGCGTAATGTTAAATGGTCCAGGTGGACATATGAATGCTTGGCGCAGTGAAGATGTTCCAGCAGATGCAAGCATCAACTTCGATTATTTAAAAACTGTAACCCAAAAGGCTGAAAATGCTGCATTTTCTTTTATATTTGTAGCAGATGGTTTATATATAAATGAAAAATCCATTCCTCATTTCTTAAGCCGTTTTGAACCCCTAACATTACTAGCAGCTTTGGCTCCAATTACTTCAAAAATCGGCCTAGTCGGTACAGTCTCAACTTCATATAGTGAACCTTATACTATCGCCAGACAACTGATGTCGATTGACCATGTATCAGGTGGGCGTGCTGGGTGGAATGTTGTCACTTCCCCTCTAGAAGGCAGTGCCAACAATTTCAGTAATGACAAGCATCCCGAGCACAGTTTACGCTATGATATAGCAGACGAACATCTAAGATCAGTTCAAGGGCTCTGGGATTCATATGAAGATGATGCCTTTACGAGAGACAAAGAAAGTGGACAGTATTTCGATAATAACAAGATGCATGAGTTAAATTTTGAAGGGGATTTCTTCAATATTGCAGGTCCTTTAAATATCGAACGTTTCCCTCAGGGGCAACCCATTATATTCCAAGCTGGCGCGTCACCAAAAGGTTCCGCCTTTGCTGCCCGCCACGCAGATGCGGTATTTACAAATGCAAGTACACTAGAACATGCCAAAGAGACTTATAAACAACTGAAACAAAAAGCTGTCGATAGTGGTAGAAATACGGAAGAAATTAAAATTTTCCCCACCCTACAACCTATAGTCGGTAAGGACCATGAAGAGGTTCGTTCACGTTATGAATACATTAAAAACCTAGTAACAATTGAAGAAGCCCTCGCCTATTTAGGACGCTACTTCGACCACCACGACTTCAGTCAATACGATGTTGATGCTCCGTTCCCAGAGCTTGGTGATGTCGGCAAAAACAGCTTTAGATCCACGACAGATGAAATTAAAAAGCGCGCTAAAGAAAATAATTTAACACTTCGACAAGTTGCAATGGAAGAAACGACGAGAGAAAGTGCCTTTATGGGTACCTATGAAGAGATTGCCGATCAAATTATTGAGTGGATCGATCACGGTGCAGCAGACGGTTTCGTTTTAATCCCTCATGTCTTTGGTGAAATATTTGAAGACTTTATTAATAAGGTGATTCCAATCCTTGTAAAACGCGGCTACTATGATAATGAATACAGTGGTCAAACACTCCGCGATGAGCTTGGTTTAAAATTTAAAGAGAATAGATATCAGCAGTAATAATTCAAGCTATGTAATCCTTGATTAGGATTACATAGCTTTTTTCTCCTTATTCATAAATTTTTCAGAACTGATTTATATACTCACAGTATAGAAATTTTGAAAGGAGAAAATATGATGGAAATTTTACTAATGATCATTGTTTACCTCATGATTATTTCATTTTTTATAACTGTGGGGTTATTAGTCCTAGAAATATTAATGAAGGGACCTAAAGAGAGAAAGTTTACTTATGTAAATGTATTTGGAGTGGTGACTTTCATTAGTTTAATCGCCTTCCTCATTCTAGTAAACTTATATCTATAGCAACAGAAAAGAGGTTTACAAATGAAAGATTTCAATATTTTAATCGTAGAAGATGATATCAGTTCTGCTGAAAATTTAAAGAAGATATTAGTCCAACAAGGGGCTAGGGTATCATTAAATCATACTGGTGAACATGTCTTAGAACAACTCACAGATGTCCACCTTATTTTATTAGATATCATGTTGCCATATGACGACGGTTTATCGATTGCTGATTATATTCATCAGCATGTCGATATTCCAATTATTTTTCTAACAGCAAGGAACGATATGGATAGTAAGATTACAGGCTTACGTGCAGGTGATGACTACATTACTAAACCCTTTCATCCGACCGAGTTAATTTCTAGAATTAACAACATTTTAGGTCGCTTTTACGATAAAACACAGACAACACTATTCAACTTGACTATAGATCCATACAAATTTGAAGTATTTGACAAGGAAGATAACGAAATTCAGTTTACCAAAATTGAAAAACGGCTGTTCTTTTACTTATTTTCTAACATCGGTTCAACACTAACAAAAGAACAGATTCTACAATATGTTTGGCCAGATGGTGATACCTACGATAATTCCTTGAATGTTTATATTAAAAAGATTAGACAAAAAATCAATGATCACGACAACATGATTATTTCTACAATTCATGGAATAGGTTATAGGATGAATGCTCATGAAAAATAAGAATTTAAGCTACAAATTTTATGTCATCATGTCTTTGTCTATAGCTGCCATTCCAGTGGTTTTTATCGTGTTGTCTTATGCGATGTTCTTCACTCACCTTGGCATTACCTCATTATTTAATATCGATAATCATTTTTCCGGTAGTGTACTGACCACTTATTTTTATATAGTCTTTTTTGGCATTCTATTTGGATTAATGTTTATTGCTGCTAAATACTTTAAGAAAATTATCCATCGTATCAATACAATGGAACAGACGGTCAGAAAAATTGCAGAAGATGATGCATTTCCTGAAAAACTCGCAGTCATTGAAGAAAGTGAAGATGAGTTGAATAAGCTTGCTGCATCAATCAATACCATGATCGACAGACTAAGAGCAAAAGAAATGGAACTATCACAGATGGAAGATTTGAAACGTGAATATTTAAAACAGTTATCTCATGATATTAACACACCATTAAATGCTCTAAATCTTGAATTATATTTGTATAGTCAAAATCATAATGTATCAAAAGAAGAGGTAGATGTACTCTATCAAAAAGTTGATTACATTAGTAAACTGGTGAATTCTATATCAAGTGAAGCATTATTTGATATCGATAACTACTATATTTTTAAAGAAGATATTTCAGTCCATAAGTCTTTAAAACAAACCATTAACAAGTGGTCATATTTACTAAACAAAAATAATATAGAATATACAATTGACGTGCAAAAAAATCTGATATGGCAAGCCAATGAACTGTGGCTGGACCGATTATTTGAAAACATCATCTCTAATATTTTCAAACATTCAGCTACGAATCAGATTGTAATAACTGTTGGTGATACTTTAATAATTAAAGACTACGGCGTTGGTTTTGAAATTGATAGAGATCATGAAACAACAGGTCTTTCAGTAATCAAAAATATTTGTCAGAAGCTTAATATTCAATTGGATATTGAGTCAACAAATGCGGGCACAGCTTATCGATTATCACAGGAATAAATGTAGACGTTAACTACAGGGTAAATGGTAATCGTTTTGTGTTCTAGTTACAGGTATACCATTACATCAGATTCGTTTTGTTTTCGAAGCGGAGCTACGCCATTACTTCAGCTTCGTTTTTATTTCGAAGCGGAGCACCACCATCACGTCAGCTTCGTTTTGTTTTCGAAGCGGAGCTATACCATTACATCAGTTTCGTTTTGTTTTCGAAGCGAAGCTACACCATTACGTCAGCTTCGTTTTGTTTTCGAAGCTCATCTAACAACATTTCGTCTCACCCAATCCTACTTAAACTAACAAAAAAGACTTGGATCTTAAAGGATCCAAGTCTTTTCTCTTCATATTAATATTATTAGAATCTGTAGTAACCGTCAACGTGACCATGTACGTATGATACTGCACGCTCGCCAACGCCTTCTGAAGGGTTAAGTGCATCTACCATTTGGCCATTACCAATGTAAACACCTACGTGTGAGTAGTTGTTAAAGAATACTAGGTCACCTGGTTGTGGGTTAGATACTTGTGTACCTGCTGCTTGCTGACCATAAGTTGTTCTAGGAATATCTTTACCATTGAATGCTTTCATGAACTGCTGAGTGAATGCTGAGCAGTCTACTGCTGTTGCAGAGTTTCCACCCCATACGTAGCTCTTACCTGCTGCTACTGAGTGCGCAACTGATGCTGCGTTTCCACCTGATACTTCTGGTGCAGGTGCTGGAGCTGGTTCTGAAACTTCTTCAGATTCTTCTACTTCTTCAGATTCTTCAACTTCTTCTACATCTTGAACTTCAGGAGTTTCTTCAACTTCCTCAACTTCTACTTCTTCAACAGCAGGTGCTGATGTTTCTTCTACAGCTGGAGCTTCTTCAGCTGCTTCTGAACCACCTGCAACGTTGATTGTTTTCCCAACGAAGATTAGGTCTGATGTAAGGTTGTTCCACTCTTGTAGGTCAGAAACTGATACGTCAAATTGGTTAGCGATTGCGAATAAAGTATCGCCTGCTTCAATTGTATATGTAGTCGCGTCTGAGCTTACTTCTTCAGCCGGTGCTGCTGGAGCTTCTCCATCGATCTTAAGAACGTCACCAGGGAAGATGATGTCTGAAGTTAAGTTGTTTAATGATTTAACTTCCTCAACTGTTTTACCAGCTTCACTAGATAAACTCCAAAGTGTATCTCCTGAATCTACCGTTACTTCTGATGCAGATATGTTAGCTGCAGCCACTGCTGATAATGCTGTAAGTGATGCTGCAGAAATAATAGTTTTTTTCATTGATAAAGCCTCCGTAATTTGGATGTATTTTTTAAATTCGCGTCACGTGCGATTTCCATGAGTCCTACTATAGCACATGATATTGCTAATTTGTCCTTTGTAACCAACTTGTAATTAAAGTGAAAAATCGCAGAACATTCACATTCTCAAAAATATGTTTTTCCGTCCTAAAATAATATATAAAAATAGCTAGAAGCCTTGTATATCAAGGTTCTAGCTATTAAGTGTGTATTTTTGCTTCTGAAGCATGTAAGATAACGTAATTTGACTGTAATAATTAGTAGAAAACTAAATCGATGATTACCAGTGTAATACCAGCTGTTAACCAACCTAATGTTGTTGGTACAGACCATACCATAATTTGCTCTTTAATCTTAGTAATTCCAAGCATTCTATTAACTACCCAGAATAAACTGTCGTTGAAGTATGAGAAGACCATAGCACCAAAGGCAGCAGCCTGTGCAGCTAAAACTGGATCTAATCCCATATTAGAAACGATAGGTGCAGCGATAGATGCTGCCGTAATCATTGCAACAGTTCCGCTGCCTTGAACAAGCCTTACAAATGTTGCGATAAGGAAAGGAATGAGTATTGCAGGGACACTCCATGTTGCGACTTGTTCAGCAATGACTTGACCTGTGCCCCCAATACGTAATACTTCACCTAAGGCACCACCAGCACCTGTAACCAGTAGAATAATACCAGCGGATTTTACACCTTCTTCAAGTTCATTTAGAGTCTCGTCTTTAGTAAAATCTTTCGTTAAGAACACAAGCGCATAAATTAAACCTAGACCAACCGCGATGATTGGATTACCTAAGAAAGTAATATAATTCATTACTGTGTCAGATAGGTTGATGACACCCCCATCTTGCAAAGCATTCATTCCTGTATTACCAAAAATTAATACCAAAGGAATTAAAATAGGTAAAAACGATTTAAAGAATGATGGTAAGTTTTCCTCTCTGACAGTCGCCGCTTGTTCAAACTCTTTAAATGCTTCTTTGGCAGTCGGTCTATAATAACCGTCTCCATCTTCTTCAGGTAATTGATAAATTCTCTTACCTAACCATTTTGCATATAGGACACCGACAATAATAACTGGAAAAGAAACAACCAGTCCAATAATCACCATCATCCCGACATCCGCTCCGAAAATTCCGGCTACGCCTAGAGGACCTGGTGTGGGTGGTACTGCATGGTGCGTGGCAGCAAGTCCAATTGCTAAAGCAACACCAAGCGTCACAACAGACTTACCTGTTTGACGTGATAATGCCTTAACTAGAGGTTGTAAAATTACAAAAGCAGAGTCTACGAATATTGGAATTGCTACAATATAACCACTGATTGCGATTGCCCACTCCTCTTTTTTACGTCCTATAAACTTAATCATTGTATAAGCTAACTTTTCAGCTGCACCTGATATTTCCATGATTTTCCCCATCATGATACCTAGTCCAATAATAATACCAATCGAAGCGAGCGTTGAACCAAAGCCTGCTGAGATTGTTTCAATTGTATCTGTCGGAGACATGCCTCCGATAACACCTGTCAAAATTGCAGCAATTAACAGTGACGCAAAGACGTGAATACGGGTTTTAAGCACTAAAAATATTAACAGTACAATTCCGATAACTAAACCGACTATCATCTGAGTTGTAGAAACATCCGTCATTTAAATTTCCTCCATCTAAAACATAAAACGTTTTCACTTTTATGTATTTATAAATGGGCGGTTATCCCGCCCATTACTTATCTTTTAAACGTAAGCGCATATTCTCCCGCAAGTTTAATACATTCTTCCATACTTTCACTTGAAGCGATATTTTGACCAGCAATATCAAATGCTGTTCCATGGTCTACTGAACTTCTTAAGAACTGTAAGCCATTTGTAATAGAAATTGTTTTGTGGAAATCTGTCATCTTAGCAGCAATGTGTCCTTGGTCATGGTAAAGAGAAATTACTGCATCATAACGCCCATTTAAAGCTTGGAAAAAGACAGAATCAGCTGGTACTGGACCTACAACATCAAAGCCGTCTTCTTGAGCCAGTTTAATTCCCGGTGTAATTTCATCGATTTCTTCATTACCAAATAATCCGCCCTCACCACTGTGTGGGTTAAGACCAGCAACTGCTAATTTTGGTTCTTCAACACCAAGTTTAATTAGTGCGTCATAAGAACGTTTAACGTAGTCCTGAACACGTTCTTTAGTCATTTGATCAATGGCCTGTTTGATAGATAAATGTCTAGTTAAGAAGAAGATACGTAGGCTTCTCACTTGGAACATTGTTAAAGGATCATGTGAGTTTGTTAATTCTTCAAGCATTTCTGTGTGACCGATATATGGTACTTCAGCTGCTTTAAGAGATTCTTTATTTATTGGTGTCGTTGCAAGTGCATCGACTTTTTTATCCATCGCTAATTTGATTGCATATTCAATATATTCAAATGCAGCTTTACCGCACTGAGCTTGTACTTGACCGTATTCAAAAGTAGACATATCTACATTATCTAGGTCGATTAAGTTAATCACATTATTTGAAAAATCCGCTTGCGAAACTTCATCAATTACATTAATTGAGATATCTGTATTCGTAATTTCAATCGCTTTTTCAATTACTTTCTTATCTCCAATTACTACGGAATTTGCCGCTTCTAATACCTCTTTGTTAGTAAATGATTTAACTGTAATTTCAGGTCCGATCCCTGCTGGATCTCCCATTGGTACTGCAATAATTGCTTTAGACATACATAATTCCTCCTATTTTGATTTTAAATATTGGATGGCTTCATATAATGTTTCTCTGTTTCCAATCATGCCACCCTTAGTAATCAGTGGCAGACCTTCATATTCACCGCCAAGTAAATGACCGTAAGCAATCAGTGGTCCTACTTCATCGATAAGTTTAATACCACTCGCTAAAGTAATACTTGCTAATGATGCGGTCACATCGCCACCGCTGACGTAACACCCTTTAATTTCATAGCTGGATTCATCAATAAGACGTTTGGTAATTGTGGCGAGTCCATCAGTGATGCGTTTAGCTACTCTATCTGGTGTGACACCATTGACAGCAGCTATTTTTTAATATCAATAATCACTAAATTCTCTTTGTTGGTTGTAATCACTGTCACTTCATTATCTTCCATACGTTTCTTAGCTTTTTTAACACATTTCTGAACCTCGTCGTGCCAATTGTGATCAAAGGTTGCAAGTTTTGTTATATCCGGTATTACCGGTTTAATCTTAAGTCTATCGATTAAGTAAACTAGTTGTTTTTCTGATACTTTAGTCGCTGATCCTACGGTCACAATTATCTTTCTATCATCACCGATTTGATTGGCCCTATACTTCGCATAGAGCGAAGTAAAGGGTCCTGGATCAATCGGAACAAGCTTATGACCCTTATATTGGCTGAGTGCCTCAGCAATAAATTCAATATCATTATTCGTGACCGCATCTAACACAACAATCTTGTTTCCTTTTTCTATAACGCTTTTAAAAGATTCTAAGAAAGTTTCACAGTCTTCAGACATATCATTTATGGTCATTACACCCACTTGATGCTCTGTTTGTGCACTAATGATCTCAGGTACATATGATGAAGTAATCGGTGTAATTGGATCATTGGCCGCATCTGTTCTATGTAAAGGCAGACTATCAACAATTAAGTACCCACCAACTGTAATCCGTCCTGAATCAGGAAATGACGGTACAACAACTCCGATGGTTTCTTCACCGACCGTTTCTAAGATCATATCAATTTCCTTACCGACATTTCCTCTTAAAGTAGAGTCCACTCGTTTTGCTAAAATATCCGCACCCCAGTGCTTCAATTTAGTTAAGGATCCACCGACTCTATGATCTAAAACTCTTTCACTCGCATATCTACTATCAGTGTCAATGACAATGACATCAGTATTTTCATCATTCAATAAGTCATTGTAATGAAAATACGTTGCAGGATGAAAGCCGTTTTCGCTCAATCGGACACCCGTCGCATTCGCGCCAGTTAAATCATCCGCAATAATTCCTACCTTCACTGCCTTACCTCCTTAAATGACTGTCGTTGCCGACTGCAGGCTTTTTCTTATTTCTTCATCTAGAGAATCGTCAGTAATAATACCTGTAAAGTCATTTAAATCGCATATTTTAGCGAATGCTGTGTGATTGAATTTACTGGAATCGACAACAAGATAAGATGTCTGCCCACATTCCACCATCAATCGTTTAACTTTCGCTTTTTCTATTGTTGGTGCATATATGCCTTCATAAACATCAATTGCTTGTGTACCTACAAAAGATACACTCACCTTTATTGAGTTCAGCATATCTACTGTCTGGGCACCATACATGGACCCAACATTCGTTTGAACTTGACCGCCTAAAATAATGACTTCGTGTTGACTATCAATTAATTCCGCGGCCGCTTTTATATCATTTGTTACAATTCTAACTTTGAAATCTACGCTTTTAAGTCGTTTACAAATTTCTAGTGTCGTAGTACCAGCATCGAGTAAGATTGTTTCATCTGGATGAATGAATTCTAATGCTTTCTTTGCAATCAACCTTTTCTCTTCGATATTAACCAACTGTTTTTTTACAAATGGGACTTCGTTCAAGAAAGAGTCCTTAAGCAAGATCGCATTAGAAGTACGGATGACTTGTTCATTTTCTTCAAGTTCCTTTAAATCTCGACGTACTGTCATTTCAGACACTGACAATTCCTCAGCTAGCATTTCAATCGTTACTTCACTAAACTCCGCTACCCGACTTAAAATATATTGCTGTCTTTTAGATTTCATCACCATCACCTTTAAATTAATTATATTGTTCAAATCTAACAAAGTAAATAATAAAATGTGAATAATTAACAAAATATATTTCCTATTGTTATTTTTCAACAAAAATAAGACACTCCTCTATGAAGTGTCCTATTTCTTCAATGTCACTTTGTGTGCTTTTAGCCAAACTTCAATCTCTTTCATTCTATCTGTGTCACCCGCTTTTTTTGCTGCTTGATATTCTGCCAACTTATCCGTTACCTCATTTTGTACACCTTTTGAAACTTGTCTATTCCTGTCCTTCTCTATATCTTCTTCATATATGCGCTCGACTTTGAAGGTTAAAAACAGAGCAACAAGTCCAAAAATTACAGCAAGACCAATCGGTGAAACATTGGCAATATTGTTTAAGGTAGTTGTCTCTATAACATTTTTCGATAAAAATCCAGCAACTTCTGGGGTCACAAAACCAATAGCCATACCAATAATTACCTTGATCGGATCAAAATGATATTTCTTTTTTATAGGCGTTCTTTCATCTTCTTGGGATTTTAAAAACATAGGCATCTCCTCGTCGAATCTTCAAATCTATTATACTAGAAAAGATATGATATGCTAAGCGCTAAGATAACAATACGGAGGTATGACATCTTGAAGAAAAAGAAAGTTCAAAAGACGAATGCTATGAGACAGTTAGATAAAGAGAAAATCCCTTATTTAATTCACGAATATGCTTGGTCAGAGGACCATAAAGATACTGATCGTTCAGTCGACACACTTGAAGTGTCAGAACAAATAATATTTAAGACGCTTGTAGCAGTTGGTAATATCACAGGGCCAATTGTTGCTTGTATTCCAGCCAAAAAAGAATTGGATTTAAAGGCACTGGCAAGGGAAAGTGGTAATAAGAAAGTAGACATGTTGCATATGAAGGACTTGGAGAAAACGACCGGTTATATTAGAGGCGGTTGCTCACCTATTGGTATGAAGAAAAACTTTCCTACCTTTATTGCTATTGAAGCTAAGTCACTTGATAAGATGGTTGTATCTGCTGGTAAAAGAGGAATGCAGGTCGAAGTGACACCTAATGATTTACTGAGCATTACTAATGGATCACTCGTAGATATAACTGATAAATGATTTGGTTACTAAATTAAAATAGAACAACAAAAAAAGGGGCTGGGACAAAAACTCTGAATATATAGGGAAATAATAAATTATAATAGAAAAGCCGAACGTTAGACTTCTAGGGGAATAGCATCTGCGTGAGACTACAGGCTCACGCGATGCCTTAAGAATTGCTAACGTCCGGCTTATTATATGAAGGGAATTGTTTTGTCCCAACCCTTTTTCAATATTTAAAATTTCAGTTTTCTGCGCTTCCTTATGCTTTAGATACGACAATCTCACCATTTTTAATGTGCGCTCTGACTTGTTCTAAACCATCCGATTCTAATATTAAATCAGTAAGTTGGTCTTCAATTCTATCTTGAATCACCCTTCTCAATGGTCTAGCACCAAAGCGTTTATCGTAACCGAGGCTCACTAATTTTTTCTTAGCGTCTTCAGTTACAGTGATGTTAATATCATTTTCCTTAAGTGTCTCTGATAGCTCATTAAGCATTAAATCAGTAATTTCCATCAGATTTTCTTCGGACAATTCATTGAAGTTAATAATTACATCAAATCTGTTTAAGAATTCAGGTTTGAAGTAATCACTTAAGTTCTCAAGTGTCGTTACTGACTCATGTTGATTCGCATTAAATCCAACACTAGCGTTGTTATCTCCTGTACCAGCGTTACTTGTCATGATGATTACTGTTTCTTTAAAGCTAACAGTACGACCATGAGAATCAGTAAGCTGACCATCCTCCATAATTTGAAGGAACATATTTTGTACATCAGGGTGTGCCTTTTCAATTTCATCTAAAAGAATAATTGTATAAGGATTGTGACGTACTTTTTCTGTTAGTTGTCCTGCTTCTTCGTGACCAACGTAACCTGGAGGTGAACCGATAATTTTAGAGACAGCATGTTTTTCCATGTACTCAGACATATCTAATCTAATCATAGAGTCTCTTGTACCGAAAATTTTCTCAGCTAATGCTTTGGTTAATTCCGTTTTACCAACACCAGTTGGGCCAACGAATAGGAAGGAACCTATTGGACGATATTTAGATTTTAGTCCAGCACGGCTTCTTCTGACCGCTTTCGCTACCTTATCTACCGCTTGTTCTTGCCCAATTACTTTAGAACTAAGATTTTCACTCAGATGTCTCATCTGATTTTGTTCTTCTGCTTGTATTTTTGTTACAGGAATACCTGTTTTCTCTTCTACAATTAATTGAATATCTGTGACATCAACATCTAAAGTCTTTTGTTCATCCTCTGCTGCATCTAGTTGTTTTTGTAGTTGTAATTCTTGATATTTTAAGTGTGCTGCAGTTTCATAGTCTTCTTGTTCAGCAGCTTCATCTTTTTCTTTAGCAATTTTGTCTAATTTTTGTTTAATAGACTCCGTATCATTTTCAGCATTAGACAGGTTGAGTCGTGCACCGACTTCATCCATTAAGTCAATTGCCTTATCTGGTAAGAAACGATCTTGAATATATCTATTAGATAAGTTAACAAATGCTTCAATTGCATCATCAGAGTAATTGACCTCATGGAATTTTTCATAGCGATCTTTAATACCTTTAAGGATTAATACAGATTCTTCTAAACTTGGTTCTTTAACAATGATTGGCTGTAAACGACGCTCAAGCGCTGCATCTTTTTCAATTTGACGATATTCTTTTAGCGTTGTTGCACCGATGATCTGTAGTTCACCTCGTGCAAGTGCTGGTTTTAGAATGTTACCAGCATCCATTTGTGAACTTTCAGCAGAACCCGCTCCAACGATTTGGTGAATTTCATCTATAAATAAGATGACCTCTTTTCGTTCTTTCAATTCAGAGATTAACTGCTTCATACGTTCTTCAAACTGTCCACGCATAGAAGTGTTCGCGACTAGTGATGCGACATCTAAAACATAAATTTCTTTGTCCATCAACTTCGTAGGAACGTTGCCCTCAACAATTTTAAGTGCTAAGCCTTCAGCAATGGCAGTTTTACCAACACCAGGTTCACCGATGAGTACAGGGTTGTTTTTATTTCTTCTATTAAGTGTTTCAATGACACGTTTAACTTCTTTGTCACGACCAATTACAGGATCAATTTTCCCAGCTCTCGCCTCGTCGGAAATATTATTACCTAATTGATCTAAAAGTCCGTCTCTATTGCTTTCTTCTCTTGTTCTAGTGCTCGTTGCACTGTTTCCTTGTCCGTTAAAGTATTTATTGTTATTCATTGCATTATTTTGACCTTTAAAGAAATCGTTAGAGTTCATCATTTGTCCTTGGATTTCTTGGAAACAGCTGTCACATAAATGAACCTGCATTTTTTGGTTATTAAAATTCATTGCAAGGTTAACATTTGCTTCGTTAATACTACAATTTTGACATTTCATGTGTGTTTCCTCCTTTTAAAAGTGTTTCAATCATAGTTCGTTTTGACTTTGACTATATTTGACTATGTTTATAGTATAAAGCCTGATATCAGTGACTTCAAATTATGTGCTTATCAAATTTATAATCATACCGAGAAGTTTGACTATCTTTGACTTATGATTTTATTATACATTGACCTTGTTTGACTTTCAAGTTTTTTATACTTTTTCTTTACAAAATCTATCTTCGTATGTATAGTTGATTACACAACTAATCAACCACTCATCAAAAGGAGGTCTTCATGTGTGAAAGCAGTACTAGATGACTCAAAACCTATATTCCAACAAATACACGAAATGATAGAGGACGACATAATTGAAGGTGAACTCCAAGAAGGTGACCAAATCCCCTCAACGACGGAGATTTCGAAATTCTATCAAGTTAACCGTGCAACTGCACAGAAAGGTCTCACTGTCCTTGTTGAAGAAGGATATGCTTATAAACAACGTGGTCTCGGTATATTCGTCTCTAAAGATGCCCGGTCTAAATTATTAGAGAAGAGAAAAAATGAATTTAGAAAGCAATATATTAAACCTATGTTAGAAGAATCTAAACGCTTAGATATGGGGCTTGATGAAGTGATTAAGTTTTTAAAGGAGGATAATAATGATTAATTTAGACAATGTCGCATTTGCTTATGACAACAAATATATTTTAAAAGATATCAATCTTATAGAAAATAATCCGGTCATTATTGGTTTATGGGGAAGGAATGGTTCTGGTAAAACAACCCTTATGAAACTATTGTCAGGTTTAGAACACCCGACTTCTGGCACGGTCCATGTCGATGGTGAAATACCTTACAATAATATTGAAGCGATGAACCATGTTGCATTTATGCAAGAAGACCACCCTTATAGTGACTTGTGGAATGTTAATGACGCCTTAAACTACGCATCAAATTTTAATGATAAGTGGGATCAAGCTTTAGCTGATCAATTAATAGAAATTTTTCAACTTCCAAGAAAGAAAAAAATTCGTAAATTTTCTAAAGGTATGAAGACGATGTTAACTATCGCAATCGGACTCGCGAGTAAAGCACCCGTAACAATTTTCGATGAGCCATCAAACGGTTTAGATGCGCATATGAGAAAGCAATTCTACGATATCCTACTCGATTCATTTGAAGAAGATCCAAGGGTGATTCTCTTATCAACACACCATATTGAAGAAGTTGAACCACTGTGTGAAAAAATTGCAATTATAGATAACAATACGCTTCTAACCTATCAGGATACGGAATCACTTAAGACACGTGGTGTTCACTTAAGCGGTACAAGTGATGCTGTGAATGCTATTGCAGAACAGTACACAATTTCAGAAGAACGAAAGCTCGGCAAACAGCTCAACGTTATGATTGATGCACCGTATACAGAAGCATTAAAGCAAGAAGCTTTTTCTCACGGTGTTTCTATAGAAAAAGCTCCCTTCCAAGATTATCTAGTCAATTTAACTAAAAAGGAGGCAAAATTACATGCACACGCTTAATGGTCCTTTTAAAATCGTCGCAAAAGAAACTGGCATAACATTTTATATTAGTATTTTTGTTACAGTCGCCATTTTTGCTCTCTTTATTTTTTTAAGCTCGTTATCATCTGGCGCTAATAGTGTTGGCGCACTTTTCGGTCCCTTTTATATAGTGTTTCTGACACTGCCATTTATATTCTTTAAAGCGTATCGATTCATACTCGGCTTAGGCGGAACTAGAACTCAGTTTGTGTTATCAGCTTACCTATCAAGCATTTTATTTATAATAGCTGCATCAGTCGTACTGACTTTATTACACTTTATAGGGACAAATTTATTCGAGGATTCTTATTCTGTGTTTCACATGGCAGACATTTTAACTGACGCAAATATATTTATGTACTTTTGGATAGATTTCCTATGGCTATTCATTCTATTTGGTATCGGAATGTTTGCACAAGTTATCAATTTTAATATGGGAACAATGCGAACATTGATACTGCTTGGCCTAGTTATACTCGCTTCAATTTCAATCTACTTCTATATTGATTTTGGACCACTGTTTGAATTCATCATGACAGACTACACATTATTCATTCATATACTTGCAGGCGGATCACTAATCCTACTCGTCCTGTCATACTTCATGATGAGAAATGCGCCATTAGAACGTGGAGATCGTAAAATCGTTAAACCTTCAATTAAATAGTAAGATAAAATCCGTACATGTAGTCACGATCACATGTACGGATTTCTTTTATCGTAATTCTATTGTTAATATAAGCGATTTACCACTGACCTCACTAGTCATTTTTACTTGTTCTTCATCTGAAGTGTCTATGACCGCTTCACCGGATAGATGGTTTTCATCTCTATAAAAAAACTTCACTTTGTCTATACTAAAGAAATCGTGCTCTAGCATAGCGACCATACTATTAAGATGATCAAATTCTGAGTAATTCTCATATTCTAGTAGCTCTTTATTTCTTTCCTTAGTAAATTCTTCTAATGAGGCTCTATTAATATGCATTTTTAATAATGATTCTGAAATTTCTAAGTCATCAAAATGTTTACGATCAATCGACAGTCTTTTTTCTCCCAGACCGACAATGTCATCAATATACGTAATTGTATGAATGGTTACATCTTCTAATTTTGAATTATCTAATAGTTGAGTCATTTGAAATTCCTCACATTTTATTCAATAAATGATAGTTTGATTAAATCTTCTTCTATTTGTATTCTTTTCTCTTCTAGGAATGGCGGTAAGTCTAAGTGATTTCCTAGTGATTTATTCGCTTCATCCTCTGTCATTCCGGGGCCATCTAAAGTTGCAATTTCAAACATTATGCCGTTTGATTCTCTGAAATACATACTCTTAAAAAAGTGTCTGTCAATGACACCAGTTGAGCGAAAGCCCCTCTTCGTTACCCTCTCATGCCAAAACTCGAGCTCATCATCATTTCGAACATTAATCGCTAGATGATGTACACTGCCACGCCCTTGTTTTTCTCTTGGTCCATCTTTGTAAACAGTTAAAATTTCGCCTTCATGACTACCATTTTTCGGTCTATAAAGACGTTGGTTGTCACCACCTGCTACCTTTTCATAATCGAACAGTTCAATCAGTGTTTTTTCAAGCTTATCCAATCGTTTTGCCGTCAACTCAACTGTCCCCATACTAATAATTTGGTGTTCTAGAGGGACTGCTGAGTCTTCCCAAGGAAGATAGTTCCCGTCGACTTGGTCTGCCACTTGAAGGACTAAATGTAAGCCATCTGGATCTGCAAACGGTAAGCCTCTTCTACCTGCGAACTGTTTGATACTACCGTATTCTACCCCATATTCGTCAAAGCGTTGTTGCCAATAACTTAAAGCCGCTTCGTCTTTAACCAATAAGCCAATTTTAGTTATCGCATTGGTGCCTTTATGTGTCTGTCCGATATTAGGCATTTCAAAAAAGGTAAGTTCCGTACCCGGTGTCCCCTTCTTATCGCCAAAAAATATATGATACATAGACGGATCATCTTGATTGACTGTTACTTTTAAACGTCTTAAACCGAGCACTTCATTGTAAAATCGATTATTCTCTTCTGCATCTTTTGTCATCATTGAGATATGGTGATGTCCGAATACTGAATTCATATAAATCCTCCTAGAATAAGTTAATTAAAACTACACCGACCAGCATAACGATTAGACCAATCACTTGGATTGGAGCTGTTGGTGTTTTAACTGAACGGAACAATCCAAATTGTTGCACGAGTATACTGCCTGTAATTTGTCCAAATAGAACGAGTACAACGGTTGGGCCGGTACCGATGATACCGACTAGTAAAATATTAATCGATACGTAGCAGGCACCAAATGCACCACCTAACCAAACCCAGAGAGGTGCTTTCTCGGTAAATGGTCGACTCACGGGCTTCAGGTTTTTATCGATAAAAATTACTAGCAGAAACAGAATAATTGTTCCTACTAAAAATGATAGGAATGCACCTGTTAGTGGTGAGTTTACTGCGACACCAAGCTGGCCGTTGACTGCCGCTTGAACAGCGAGCATAGCTCCGCCAAATAAGCCAACCGCACGCCATGGATTCTTATTAATATTACTATCGGTATCTTTCGTTAATTTACGATTTATTAAGGCATCTCTCAGGACGACCGCAAATACTACGCCGATAAGTATAAGAATGACGCCAACAAATCGGTTTAAACCGAATGGTAATACCGTAGACTCAAACCAACCAAAATGGTCAATCAACATGCTTGTAATAATCATTCCAATAATCGGCATTACTGCAGTTTCTATACTGCCGATCTTAGGGAAGATGATGATATTTCCTGTTAATGCAATCACACCACAAAGTCCGCCAAGCCATATCCACCAAGGATGATTCGTTATAATCTCAAAGGTCGGAAATAATGGTAGGCCCTGTGAGATTACCACCAGAGCCAAGAGTATGGTCCCGACTAAAAATGACAACATAGAAGCTATGTAAGGAGAGAAAACGAAATTTCTCAGTTGTGAATTGACAGCGGACTGAAAGGACATTCCACTACCTATTACAATGCCTAGTATTCCTATCATGTTCTCATCCCCTGTATTTTCCTTTATGGTATCACGATTTCAAAAAGAAATCCCTTTTGGAAACCAAAAGGGACAAATCGTCTTACTTATTATTTTGAAATTCATCTAGTAGAACACGTACCTCATCTGTAGTTTCTGTACTCATCAGTTGATTTCTAAGTTCCCCTGCACCACGTATACCTTTAACGTAGATTTTAAAGAAACGACGGAGCGGCTTAAATAGTCTCGGCTCATCTTTTGAATACTTATCAAAAAGATCTAAGTGTAATCTTAAAAGATCGAGCAGTTCTTCAGGGCTATGTTCCTTTGGTTCAACTTCAAAAGCGAATGGGTTCGTGAATATTCCGCGACCAATCATCACACCATCCACGCCATACTTACGAACGAGTTCAAGACCTGTCTTTCTATCCGGTATATCGCCGTTAATTGTAAGTAGCGTATTCGGCGCAACTTCATCACGAAGTGCTTTAATTTCACCAATTAATTCCCAATGTGCATCGACTTTACTCATTTCACGTCTCGTTCTTAAATGAATCGATAAGTTTGCGATATCTTGTTCTAGAACATGCCTTAACCAGTCTCTCCATTCATCAATATCTGTATAGCCTAATCGTGTTTTTACACTGACTGGAAGTCCACCAGCTTTAGCTTCTTGAATAATTTCTGCTGCGACTTCTGGTCTTAAAATCAATCCAGAACCACGACCTTTTGTTGCGACATTCGGTACTGGACACCCCATATTGATATCGACACCTTTAAAGCCCATTTCTGCCATGCCGATACTCATTTCTCTAAAATGTTCAGGCTTATCGCCCCAAATATGTGCAACAATCGGTTGCTCATCTTCCGTAAACGTCAATCTGCCTCTTACGCTGTGTATGCCTTCAGGATGGCAAAAACTTTCCGTATTCGTAAACTCTGTAAAATAAACATCAGGTGCACTCGCTTTTGCAACAACATGTCTAAAGACAACATCAGTGACGTCTTCCATTGGTGCAAGCACAAAAAATGGACGCGGTAGCGTCTGCCAAAAATTTTCTTTCATATATGTCTAACCTTCTTATCTTTAAAATATCTCGTATAATCCATGATGAATATTACCACATAATACCTAATTAGACAAAGCAATGAAAACACCTGCAAATCGATGTCTGCAGGTGTGAGTTCCGAGTCTACACTCCACCCAGTGATAAGAACACTGTAAATAGTAGAAGTGCTACGAGCACTATGGTTAAGAATAATAAATACCACTTATTCATACTTAGTCTCCTTTAACTAGCCGTATATCAATTATACATGATAAGAAATCACTCCAGAGTAAATATGGAGTGATTTCGCTAATTAGTTATTATTTTCTTCTGTCTTCTTTGGTGCAGGTACAACATCTTCAAGTGGTCTTGCTCTATAAACAAATAAAGCTAAGATAAATGCAACAATCGTAATAATAAAGATGACGAAGTATACAAATTCTGTTCCTGCAACCATCGCATCAGTAATGGCTTGTGGTGA
Organism: Jeotgalicoccus sp. ATCC 8456; assembly: GCF_016313225.1. Taxonomy (NCBI): domain Bacteria; kingdom Bacillati; phylum Bacillota; class Bacilli; order Caryophanales; family Staphylococcaceae; genus Jeotgalicoccus; species Jeotgalicoccus sp. ATCC 8456. The sequence goes on from NZ_CP066224.1 coordinate 1,154,902, forward strand.
GGTTGGATTTTCCACACCATTTAAGTAACTCGCTTGTTTAGAGTTCAGTAAGCTAAGAAATACTGACACACCAATTGCGCCAGATAGTGGCTGTAAAGTAGACATTAGTGCAGTACCGTGTGAGTACATATGTTTAGGCAACTGATTTAAACCGTTCGTTTCTGCTGGCATCATCATTGCTGAAACACTTAACATAATCAACATAAAGCCGACAATGATGACCCACTCTGGTGTATCTGCAGTCAGGTTACTGTACATAAACATAACTGCTGCCAAGACTATTGTTGCTGGAACCATCATGACTTTTGGTCCCACCTTATCAAATAAGGCACCCATAAATGGACTCATTAAACCATTAAGAATACTACCAGGTAATAGTAAAAGTCCTGCTGCTGCTGCTGTTAAGCCCATTGGCCCCTGCATAAATACAGGTAAAATTAGCTCTGAAGCAAACATAACCATAATAATAATAATGAACATGATTACAGCATGGGCAAACATTGGAAACTTGAATACTCTTAAATCCATAAGCGGTTCATCAAGTTTAAATTGACGCATGGCAAAGAGCACAAGACTGATCACACCAATAATTATAGGAATGAATACAGATGCTGTCATAAATCCATTTGCACTTTCACCGGCATGACTGAATCCGTATATTGTACCTCCAAGACCAATGGTTGAGAATACAATTGATAACCAGTTAATCTTAGGTTTAGTAATTTCAGTAACATTTACTAGGAACTTCATTGCAAATAAAATCGAGAAGATTGTAAATGGCACAACTAGGAGGAAGAGGAATCTCCAACCTAAATACTCGACGATTACACCTGAAAGTGTTGGTCCAATTGCAGGTGCAAACATAATGACAAGCCCTACAATCCCCATGATCTTACCTCTTTTGTGAGGTGGATATAATAGCAAGAATACGTTAAACATAATCGGCATAATCAAACCTGTACCAACAGCTTGAATCATTCTACCAAATAGTAGAACACCAAATGTTGGTGCTGAACCTGCTACTATGGTCCCGATTAAGAAAGTCACCATGGTACCGATAAATAATTGTCGTGTGGTAAACCAACCAATTAAGAGTGGAGATATTGGCATAACTATAGCCATCACCAACATAAATCCTGTCGCAATCCACTGAACTGTGGGTAGCGTAATATCAAATTCTTGCATTAAAGTCGTTAATGCAATATTTAGTAATGTTTCATTGAGTATCGCAAAAAATGCCCCGATGATTAAAGCAATCATAATAGGCTTAGTTTTAACATTCGGATTTTCTGAAAGAAACTCATACTTTACGTTTTCGGTCGTCATAATACACCTCGTATCTGTTTTTTTCTATAAACGTTTTGTCGACTAACAGCATAATTAGTGACCTAATTAAATATAAAGTATATAGTAACTATATAGTCAAGAGGTGAGTTAATGAATTCAGAAATATATTTTTCAACTGGTGATTTCGCAAATCTTTGCAATGTTTCTAAGCAAACCTTATTTTATTATGACAAAATCAATCTGCTAGAACCGATTTATAAAGATCAAAATGGTTTCCGCTATTATTCAATTACACAGTGTGACACCATGTTCTTAATTGAATCGTTAAAAGAAATGGAAACACCATTAAAGGAAATCAAGATCTTTATAAATAATACAAACCCTGAGTCCATGATTGATTTATTTAAGAAAAAGTCTGAACAGATATCTAAGAAAATTGATAACTTAAAGTCCATCCAAAATTCAATAGAAAAGAAAATTACCCTAACCAAAGAAGCACAACAACAAGATTTCTCAGAGATTGTCGTACAAAACTCAGATATTGAATACCTATATGTGAGTCATCAACTAGTATACGATGATGAAGACTACAACAAAAAGGTAATTGCAGACTTTTACCATACAAGTATGGATACTTTGAATGAGAAATACGCAATTGGTGTTATCTTAAGAAAAGATGATTTTAATCTATCGACTGAAAATAATTTCAAGCATTTGTTCGTTAGAACAGAGTATACAAAAGAACTGCCCTTGGTAAAAAAAGATAAGTGTCAAGATGTGGTCGCTTACCATATAGGTGAATACGAGAAAATATATCAAACTTTCGATAAGGTAAAGACATTTATAAACAATCATCAACTAGAGATTATAGATAAGATATACTGCGAGCCTGTATATGACCGTATTGCAGTCAGAGATGCATCACAATACGTGACAAAAATAACTGTCCCGGTTAAAGAGGCAGAAAGGAGTAAGTAATGAGTAAATCGACAAGCGTTGTAAAAACTGGTGTTGGATTCGGTACTGTATTAGCCGTCACAATTTCTTGGAGTTTACACCAATCTATACTATGGGCGATTATCCATGGCATCTTCTCATGGTTCTATGTTATTTACTATATAATTGTGAGATAAGATTCTTATGCAAGTAAAAAGCTATGCAGATTCCCTGACGGTTCTGCATAGCTTATTTTTTATATGTTATTAAACATGCATTTCAATTTCTGCATCTTCTTTAAGCGTCTCTACTAATTTTTGAGCAGCTTCACCTTCTTTTTGACTGACCAATTGTTCTTCTAGTTGCGGTTTCAGCTCATCAAATGAAGGAGGCTCTTCTTCAGTTTCCATTTGCTCTAACTGTTCGACTTGCTGATCATATAATTCTTTTAGCTCATCTTCTGAAGGTTCAATTTCTCCAGCTTCTTCTGCAATGAGTTTATCTACTCTGACTTGAAGTTGAATTTGTTCATCGACTTCTTCTTGATTCATACCTTGCTCTTCAAACATTGTGTAAAGTTCTTCTTGTGATTCAACACCAGCTTGTTCTGTGAGCTGATCTAGAAGTTCTGTCGTTTCTTCTTCAGATGCTTCAAGTTCTCTATTATCGGCTTCCTGCACGAGTAGCTCTTGTGAAACTAAGCCATCAGCCACTTGTGTTTTAAGATCATCCTGATTGACCTCTTCACCAGACATTTGAGACATCATTGCCATCTGCTGGAACTGAGCGTTATACGCTTCTTCAAATTCCGGTTTTTCTATTTGTGTACCATTTACTTCTGCTACGACATCAGGTACATCTTCTAAATCTGGTTCAGGCATTTCTGCTTGTTCGCCTTCACCTTTTGCTGATTCGCCTTCTGATGACTGTTCTCCTTCAGTAGCTGCTCCACCAGATTCTTCTGACGAAGCTGTTTCTTCAGTAGCATTTTCTTCTTCTGCACTTGTATCTTCTGCACCTTCATCATTACTGCATGCAGAGACTACTAATAATGATCCTATTATTGTTAATCCTGATATCCATTTTTTCATATTTAAGATAACTCCTTTTAATAAAGTGTTAGAGGTCATTCTAACGTACACTATTAAAAAAATCATGTAAAAAGGAGTATATATAAAAATAATTTCATCGATTTTGACTGTTTCGTGACCATAAATTTCTATGTAGAAATAAAAAAACAGCAAACACGACAAGGTGTTTGCTGCTTATATTATTCACTTACGCTTCTTTTTGCCAACGAAGTACAGGCTTACGTGAAGCTCTAGTTTCATCTAAGCGTTTAACTGAAGTTTTGTGTGGTGCTTCGTGAATGATATCTGGGTTGTTTTCAGTCTCATCCGCGATTTGTAACATTGTGTCGATGAAGTGATCTAATGTTTCTTTAGATTCAGTTTCAGTCGGCTCAATCATCAATGCTTCAGCAACGATTAATGGGAAGTAAACAGTTGGTGGGTGAATATCGAAGTCCATTAGACGTTTAGCTATATCTAATGTTCTCACACCGTGAGCTTTTTGTTTATTTCCAGATAATACGAATTCGTGTTTACAGTGTTGTGTAAATGGAAGTTCGTATTTATCTTGTAGGCTACGCATGATGTAGTTCGCATTAAGAACTGCGTACTCACTTGCTTTCTTAAGTCCTTCAGCACCAAGTGTACGGATATAAGTGTAAGCACGTACGTTGATTCCAAAGTTACCGTAGAAGTTCTTAACCATACCGATTGAATCTGGACGGTCGTAGTCTAATTCGTAGACACCATCGTTTTCAACAACTTGTGGTTTAGGTAAGAATTTAGCAAGTTCTTCTGTTACACCGATTGGACCTGAACCTGGTCCACCACCACCATGTGGGCCAGTGAATGTTTTGTGTAAGTTTAAGTGAACTGCGTCAAAGCCCATGTCGCCTGGACGAGTATAACCCATAATCGCGTTTAAGTTCGCTCCATCATAGTACATTTTACCGCCGGCAGCGTGAACAATCTCAGCCATCTCAACGATTTCAGTTTCAAATAAACCTAATGTGTTCGGGTTAGTTAACATAAGTGCTGCTGTATTTTCGTTAACAACTTTCTTAAGGTCTTCAACGTCTACAAGACCTTTACTGTTAGACTTAACCTCTACAACTTTAAAGCCAGCAACCGCTGCTGATGCAGGGTTTGTACCGTGCGCTGAGTCAGGAACGATGATTTCGTTTCTGTGCCCTTCGCCGTTTGCTTCGTGGAAGGCTTTAAATACCATTAGTGAAGTCCACTCACCTTGTGAACCTGCCGCTGGTTGTAGTGTAATTTCGTTCATACCTGTAATTTCTTCAAGGTGTACTTGTAGATCGTACATTAACTCTAAAGCACCTTGGATTGTTTTTGTATCTTGGTATGGGTGGATGTGGCTGAAACCTGGGTGTCTAACTACATCTTCGTTGATTACTGGATTGTACTTCATCGTACAAGATCCTAAAGGATAAAAACCAGTGTGGATACCGAAGTTACGGTTAGACAATCCTGTGTAGTGACGCATTAATTCTAATTCGTCTACTTCAGGCAGATTAGCTGGCTCTTTACGGATGTAAGTTTCGCCAATTTCAGCTTTTAAATCAGTTTCAGGAACGTCAAGGCTAGGTAAGTGATAACCCACTCGACCTTCTTTACTGCGTTCAAAAATTAATGGAAAGTTTTCATTAGCCATTGTTGATTGCCCCCAATTCTTTAGCGAATGCATCGATTTCATCTTTAGAACGGATTTCAGTCGTTGCGATTAACATATGGTTCTCGAATTCTGGGTAGATGCGACCAAGATCAAAACCACCAACGATTCCTTTTTCGAATAATTGCTCGTTAACTTCCTTAACAGGTTTGTTTAACTCAACAACAAATTCGTTGAAGAATGAACCGTCAAATGCTGCTTTAATACCAGCATCTGCAAGCTGTTGTTTAGTGTAACGAGATTTTTGTAGGTTAAGCTCAGACATTTCTTTCACACCGTTTTTACCTAAGGCACTCATTGCTGCTGAACTTGCTACAGCGTTTAGCGCTTGGTTTGAAGTGATGTTTGATGTCGCTTTTTCACGTCTGATGTGCTGCTCACGCGTTTGTAAAGCAAGCACGAAACCACGTTGTCCGTCTTCGTCAACTGTTTCACCAACGAAACGTCCTGGAACTTTACGCATTAACTTTTCAGTTGTTGCGAAGTAACCACAGTGTGGTCCACCAAGTTGTGCTGGGATACCAAATACTTGAGTATCACCGACAACGATGTCTGCACCAAACTCTGAAGGTGGTGTTAAGTAGCCAAGTGCTAATGGGTTACTTGATACAATCATCATTGCTTTAGGTGAAGTTTTAACGATTTCATTTATTTTATCGAGAGGTTCAATTTGTCCTAAGAAGTTAGGATATTGAACGATAACACCTGCAGTGTCTTCATTAACTTCTTTTTCAAGTTGATCAAGGTCTGTACGGCCATCAACTAGGTCGATTTCAACGATTTCGATGTTTTTACCTTTAGATGCAGTCTTAACTAACTCCCGGTATTCAGGGTGTAAAGCTTTAGAAACAAGTAGACGGCTCTTCTTAGTTTGAACATTAGCCAAGTACATTGCTTCAACAACTGCTGTACCACCATCGTATAATGAAGAGTTGACAACAGGCATGCCTGTAATTTCAGATACCATTGTTTGGAACTCGAACATTGCCTGAAGTTCACCTTGTGTCATTTCCGGCTGGTATGGTGTGTATGAAGTGTAGAACTCTTGTCTAGAAATAACGTGGTCTACGACTGATGGAATAAAGTGATCATAAACACCAGCACCAAGGAATGAAGTGTACTCTTGAAGGTTAGCATTTTTAGATGCCATGGTGTTCAATTCTTTCTTCAACTTATACTCATTCTTAGGGTCTTTCAGGTCTAGATCTCTCTTCAGTCTAACTTTTTCTGGAATATCAGAAAAAAGTTCGTCTGTGGATTTTACACCGATTTTTTCTAACATCTCTGCTTTATCAGCTTCTGTAGCTGGTAAAAAACGAAAATCCATTACATTTTCCTCCCTATTCTTCCTGGATAATAATATAATTATTGTATCTAGTCTGGAGCTCGCTCCAGAAATAGAATTTACTCATGGAGACGCTATTATTTAGAGCGCTTTCAGAAAATGATTAGTTTCTGAATATTTATCCATACATTCATTATTATAACGATAAGTCACAAATATTAAAAGTACTTGTTATTATACTTTTGTACATTTTGCACAAATAATTATGATACATTGTGAACCCTTTGTAGTCAGAACATATATAGTCCATTATAATAATATGAATTACCTTCTTTATAGAAAGAGAGCATCACTTAATGCAACCTATACTACATGGATTTTTACTCGCACTAGGATTAATTTTACCACTCGGTGCTCAAAACGTTTTCGTCTTTAATCAAGGCGCAAATCATAAGAAGCTCACTGGCGCCTTACCTGTCATTATTACAGCTGGTCTAGCGGATACCTTTCTTATATTAATGGCAGTTCTCGGCGTTTCATTAATCTTGATATCCTTACCTGCCTTACAATTAGTTATCTATATAATCGGTTTTGTCTTTCTCATATATATGGCCTGGTCACTTTGGCATGAAAAGCCAACTCATCTAGAAGAACAGCAATCGATGAGTGGTAAGAAACAAGTCGGTTTTGCACTATCTGTGTCCTTATTTAACCCGCATGCCCTCATAGATACTATAGGCGTTATCGGTACAAGTGCTACGGTCTATGACGGTGGGGATAAAGTTCTCTTCACCGCTTCAACCATTATTGTGTCATGGCTGTGGTTTATCTTGTTGGCTATAATCGGTCGGGTTGTTGGGAATATTGACAAAACAGGGAAGTACATATTAATACTAAATAAATTCTCAAGTATTATTGTCTTGATCGTCAGTCTGATTATTGCTAAAAACATTATTGAGTTGATCTTTTAGGTTATGGTAGGTTGCGCGAAGTCGTTTATATTTCGAAGCGGACCCACACCATTACATCAGCTTCGTTTTATTTTCGAAGCGGAGACCCGCCATTTCATCAGCTTCGTTTTTACTTCGAAGCGGTGCCTCACCATTACATCCGCTTCGTTTTTATTTCGAAGCGGTGCCTCACCATTACATCCGCTTCGTTTTTATTTCGAAGCGGTGCCTCACCATTACATCCGCTTCGTTTTTATTTTGAAGCGGACCCTCACCATTACATCAGCTTCGTTTTTATTTCGAAGCTGACCCTCACCATTACATCAGCTTCGTTTTACTTTCGAAGCGGAGCTTCACCCATTCATCCGCTTCGTTTTTATTTCGAAGCGGAGCCCCGCCATTACATCAGCTTCGTTTTTATTTCGAAGCGGAGACCCGCCATTTCATCCGCTTCGTTTTTACTTTCGAAGCGGAGCTTCACCCATTCATCCGCTTCGTTTTTATTTCGAAGCGGAGCCCCGCCATTACATCAGCTTCGTTTTTATTTCGAAGCGGAGACCCGCCATTTCATCCGCTTCGTTTTTACTTCTAAGCGGACCCTCACCATTACATCAGCTTCGTTTTATTTTCGAAGCGGAGCCCCGCCATTACATCAGCTTCGTTTTACTTTCGAAGCGGAGCTTCACCCATTCATCCGCTTCGTTTTTATTTTGAAGCGGACCCTCACCATTACATCAGCTTCGTTTTACTTTCGAAGCGGAGCTTCACCCATTCATCCGCTTCGTTTTTATTTCGAAGCGGACCTACACCATTAAATCAGCTCCTTTTAATAAAAAGACAGATTACCATATCAAGTAACCTGCCTCTTTTAATCTACGCAGTAAATTTATCTTTAATTTTATCGATACTCTCTTGAGCAATATCCTTACTAAGTAAATAATCCTCAATCGATTGATAATTATCCATAATATGATTGTAAGCCTTTAAAATATAGTCTCTATTAGAATACAAATAAGATTCGGGGATTCTCGCTGGTAATCCTTTAATATTCTGGAAAGACTCTAAGTTTGTATACGTCACTTCATAATTCGACACAATGTCTTTTTTACTCACACCCACAAGCCCAAGCAATAACATTGCAATAATACCTGTACGGTCTTTACCTGCCATACAATGGAAGATCAACCCACCCTCAGAATTCGCAATCACATCAAAAACTTCCTTAATGGTTTTTGATTCTTCTAAGACTGACACATAGAATTCACCCATCGTTTCTGCCACATCTTCATTTAATTCAGAAACGGGTTGGACTGCCAAGGGGATATTATGATAATCACAAGAATCTTCATTACTTAAGGGGTTACGATGAATGGAAGTTTCATCATCGCCTCTTAAATCGATCACAGTCTTCACACCATAATCTTTCAGAAATTCGATTTCTTCAGCATTGATGCTTGCCATATTATCCGAACGTAGAAATGTGTGCCACTTTGTTTGGCTACCATTCCCTGTTTCATATCCACCTAGCTCACGGCAGTTTTCCAAGTTTTTTAAAGGTAAACGTACCCAGTTCAATTGTGCTTTGTTATTCATTAGTAACCTCCACAATAATTTTAATCATAGAAATCATTTTACCAAGGGAATGTTAAAGACTATCAATATTTTGGTAAATGTGTGTTTACTTTATTACTTTTCATTTTTAAAATAATACCTGAAATGATTTATTGGAGGTTTCGTGAATGAGTGATAGAATTTTTCGTCTACTCATATTATTTATTGATGTGTTCTTTTTTCTTTTTTACATAACAATCATGTCAGAATTTGTAGGGGTTGACTACATGGCTTTCCCATACGTCATCTTAACGATATATTTCATTGTCGCAACCTTAACACACCCATTTAATGGTCTAGAAACTGAAGACAAATTTTCACAAACTAAGATACCTAATTCTAAATTCACACTAATTTCCGCCTATATTTTAGCACCTATTATATACATCTATAGCCTTATAAAAAATAAAGATTCAGAGTGACATCACTCTGAATCTTTTAACCTCACTTGGTAAAAACACACAGCAATCAAGTCCTTTTTATAATTAAAATATCTCTATTCAATCATGCATTATTTTTTATTGCAAACTTTTTTAGCGTCGACTGACAAGTCACATCCATAGGTATGAGGTTTGGAAAATTGTTTTAGTAAGCAATGCCTACACGTTTTTTTATAAACTCTCTACTATTAATTTGGTTAAATGCAAATTCTGCTGTATCCGAAACTGAAATTTTTACTCCACCGTTCGGTAAAAAGCCACTTTCTATTCTATATTTACCTACGCTTTCTTCATCAGGTAAATATGTAGGACAAACAATCGTCCAGTCCAAGTTAGAATTTCTAAGCACGTCAAAGACTTTATTGTGTTCCTCAGCAGCACGTGTTGACTTCTGCCTTGACTCGCTTGATTGATAACGTAGTATCTCAGGATTTACTCTACTTTGTAAAATCCCCGCCGTGCCTATGGTAATAATGCGTTTTACATCGTTTCTTTCCATAGATTCTATAATATACGGAATACTTTTTGATAGTGTAGTTCCACCATCGGTATTGAGTGCACTAATAACCACATCAATGTCTTCCATTACGTTTATGACATCCTCTTTATTTAATACATCGCCTGCAATAATTGTTAAATTTCTATGATTTATTTGTAGCTTTTCTGGACTACGGACTAGTGTAGTCACATGATGCTGATCACGAAGTGCATGTTTAACTATTTTACACCCAACTCGTCCCGTGCCACCTAAAACTAATATATTCATTAAATTCACTCCTCTGCTTTCATTATATTTAGATATACATGTATGAACAAAAGGTTCAGAGTGATTTACTCTGAACCTTTTGTTCTTGTATCTATTCTACAGTAACTGATTTAGCGAGGTTACGTGGTTTATCGACATCATTACCTCTGTGAAGTGCTGCATAGTACGAAATTAACTGATAAACTACTACAGATACTAATGGTGTCAGCATTTCATGAACGTGAGGGATAACATAAGTATCGCCTTCTTGTTCTAGTCCTTCCATGGCAATCATACAAACATTGGCACCACGTGCTGCAACTTCTTGTGCATTACCACGGATGTTTAGGTTTACATTCTCTTGTGTTGCGAGTGAAAATACTGGTGTACCGTCTTCAATCAAGGCGATTGTACCATGTTTCAATTCTCCACCAGCAAAGCCTTCTGCTTGAATATAGGAGATTTCTTTAAGTTTTAAGGCGCCTTCTAAGCCGACATAATAATCCATTGTTCTTCCGATAAAGAACGCATTTCTAGTCGTTTCTAAGAAGTCTTTAACAATGCCTTCAATCGTTGATCCATCATCAATCACTGAAGTAATCGCTGTCGTCACTTTACCAAGCTCTGACATCAAGTTTAAGTCGCTCTTTCTACCAAGTTCTCTTGCTGTTACGGCTGCAACAATTGAGAGTACTGCTATTTGTGCAACATAAGCTTTAGTAGATGCTACAGCAATCTCTGGGCCTGCATGTAAGATTAAAGTCTGGTCCGCTTCACGTGAAAGTGTAGACCCAGGTACATTCGTAATAGTAAGAGCCTGATAGCCTTTTTCTTTAATATCCACTAATACTGCACGACTGTCTGCAGTTTCACCTGACTGTGATATAAAGATGAATAGTGGATTTTCTGAAAGTAATGGTGTGTTATACACAAACTCAGAAGCAACATGTACTTCAGTTGGTACACCTGCCCATTTCTCGATATATTCTTTACCAATTAAACCAGCATGGTAACTCGTTCCAGCTGCGATAATATATAAGCGGTCTGCATCATTTAGCTGTTTGATGATGGCATCATCAATTTTCAGGTTCCCATTTTCATCTTGGTATTCATTGATAATTTTACGCATTACTTGAGGCTGTTCATTAATTTCTTTAATCATGTAATGTGGGTAAGTGCCAAGTTCAGCATCACTTGCATCAATCTCAGTAATATAAGATTCACGTTCGATTACTGTACCTTCAAGATCATGAATAATCATTTGATCTTTCATGATTTGAATCACTTCACCATCCATCAATTCAACAAACTCATTTGTTAATCTAAGCATCGCCATTGCATCAGAAGTGATAACGTTAAACCCGTCACCTTTTCCTAATAGTAGTGGTGATTTATTTTTTGCTGCATAGATTGTATTATCATCCTCATTATCTAATAGACCTAATGCATATGAACCATGTAACAATGATAAAGTTTTCTTGAACGCTTCTAAAGTAGATGAACCTTCTTTGGCGAATTTAGCAATCAACTGTACGATGATTTCTGTATCAGTCTCAGACACTAATTCTACATCTGATAAGTAGTCTTCTCTTAATTGTACATAATTCTCAATAACACCGTTATGAACAAGTGTAAAACGTCCATCGTTACTCTGATGAGGATGAGAATTGACGACACTTGGCTCCCCATGAGTTGCCCAGCGTGTATGACCAATACCCACTTGACCAGAAAAATCTGCGTCAACTTGTTTTCTAAGGTCAGCAATACGACCTTTTTCTTTAAATACTTTAGTCTCAGAGTTACCCTTAACTGCGATACCCGCTGAGTCATAGCCCCGGTATTCTAGCTTCTCTAGACCGTGCAATAGAATTTCCTTAACGTCATTTGTTCCTATATATCCTACAATTCCACACATAATAATACTCCTAGTCTTAATTAATGTTTTGTGGAATATCTGCTCTGTCAGATCGATCACTCGATAGTTTTAACAGATAAACTTACGAATACTTTAGTATCCGGGACAGCATCCGCCGAATGTTCGATAACTGTCCTCCTCGTCAGCAGTTAATACTGCTCTGGCGCTATTCCGATTTAAATAAAGTTTCCCTCCTTTTTACTGTCAGAATAAAAGTGTAAATTATATGGCGAAATATTACAAGATTTTTTTACCTATTTATACCATAAATATTATTGTTCAATAATTTCTTTAACTCTGCCTACAACACCGCCTTCTAATCTCACTTTTATACCATGCGGATGGTTTGCTGAATTTGTTAAATGTTTTTCAACAATACCCTCTGTCAATTCTCCGGTACGCTGATGATGCTTTTGCACGACTTTGACATGACTCCCCACTTTAATATTCGATCGATTTCTATGATCCATCATTACAACTCCTTTAAGTTAAATTTATTTAACATTGTTATGTTTTTGTTTATATAAAGTTATTTTTATATCTAGTTTAATGATATACTACCTTTATAGGAGGCACATATCATGAAGGGAAAAACTCATGTGATCGGCGGTGTCACTCTTGGTTTAACCGTGGTACATCTCACAGATTTAGATCCATTCGTTGTTCTAGCAAGTAGCTTAGTTGGATCACTCATTCCAGATATTTGTCATAGTGGAAGCAAAATTGGAAAGCGGATGCCAATCTTATCAAGAATAATCAACTTTGTTTTTGGACACCGCTCATTTACTCATAGTATAGTATTTTGTTTTGTCATTGCATTTCTAGCAGACTTTTTATTTAGCAACACAGCTATAAAGACGGGGCTTCTTTCGGGTATCATCAGTCATTACATATTAGACATGGCTACAAAAAGTGGGATCCAATTGTTCTTCCCCCTAAACTTCAAAGTTCGATTTCCATTAACCACCCGCACAGGGAGTTTTGTAGAGAACATTATCTTCTCTATACTGTCTTTAATCTCTCTCTATTTAGGATTTCAAGTGCTAAGTACAAACTTTTCATCTTTCATTAATAATCTTACACCTTAAATTTTACATAAAAGTGGTCCGGACATTAGCATTCCGGACCACTTATCATTTTATGTTTATTTATCTAAACCCATTTCAGCTTCTACAACTTTTGCAATTGTTTCACTATACTCTGTAGCTAATTCTTCAGTTTCTGCTTCCACCATTACACGTACTAATGGCTCTGTTCCTGATGCACGAACAAGAATACGGCCGTTACCGTTCATCTTATCTTCAACATCTGACATGACAGCTTTAACCGCTTCATTATCTGTTACGTGGTGCTTGTCTGTTACACGAACGTTAACAAGCTCTTGAGGGAATGTTTCAACCTGAGCTGCAAGTTCACTTAACTTCTTACCAGAGTCTTTAATAATTTGAGCAAGATGAATACCTGTTAATAGTCCGTCACCCGTTGTGTTATAGTTCATCATCACGATATGTCCTGACTGCTCTCCACCAAGAGAATAGCCACCTTCACGCATCTCAGCAACAACATATCTGTCTCCGACTTTTGTCTTATCAGATTTCATGCCATGTGCTTCTAACGCCTTATAGAAACCAAGGTTACTCATTACCGTTGATACGACTGTATCGTCTTTGAGTTCACCTTTTTCTTTGAGTGATTGAGCTAAGATGAACATAATCTTATCCCCATCAACGATATCTCCATTTTCGTCTACAGCAATAATTCTATCGCCATCACCATCAAAGGCTAGACCGAAATCACATTCTTCATTTTTCACTAATTCTTGTAATCTCTCTGGATGAGTCGAACCAACATTTGCATTGATATTTGTACCATCTGGGTTTGAACCGACTGTTGCTGTCTCTGCTTCTAAGTCACCAAATAAGTATGGGCCTAGGTGATAAGTCGAACCATGCGCACCATCAATACCGATTTTTAGGCCATCAAAGTCTGTGTTAATTGTTGATTTAAGGTATGAAAGGTATTTTTGACCGCCTTCAAAATAGTCAGAGATTGTACCCACATTAACACCAGTTGGTCTTGGAAGATTATCACCTTCACTGTCGATTAATGCCTCAATCTCATTTTCTTGCTCATCTGTTAACTTAAATCCATCTGGACCGAAAAATTTAATACCGTTATCCTCAACCGGATTATGTGATGCAGAGATCATTACACCAGCGTTCGCTTCCATATCTTTAGTTAAGTAAGCCACACCAGGAGTTGTAATGACACCGAGTCGCATCACTTCAACACCGATTGATAATAGGCCTGCAATCAAGGCAGATTCTAGCATCTCACCAGAAATACGTGTATCTCTTCCTACGAGTACACGAGGGTGTTCTTGGCCTTCTCCAAGTAAAGTGTAACCGCCGTAACGGCCTAATTTAAAAGCAAATTCTGGCGTTAATCCTTCATTAGCAATTCCTCTTACACCATCAGTTCCAAAATACTTTCCCATAATAGTCTCCTTTTTGTAAGTCCATGTTAATCATTCTCAACAGTGACATCTGCTTCCAGCACTGCCGGTTCACTCTTTGTCACATTTTCTGGTAATTCTATTCTAACATCTTTTGTACCCGACGATGACATTCCTTCAACATCAACCTCAGCTATTAGAGAGTTGATAGAGTCCAAGGTTTCCTTGTCACCGAATATTTCTATTGTATCATGGTTTAATTCTACATCAGATACCGTATGTCCGTCATCTGGTTCACCAACCGTTTCTTGATACACAGGTACACTTTTAGAAAGTTCTTCAACTTCAATTTCCACTCTTACAGTTTCTGGTTCGATGACGACATCTAACTTATTGTACTGAGCATCAAAAGCACTCACCTCTGCTTCTTCTACTCTCTCATCAGTAATACTAGAGGTGTCTGACATCATGGCACGTACATATTGTATACGATTCATCGTGCTTTCTCCACCACTCACTGTCACTGTGGAAGGTTCTACATTGACTGAATCCAGTTGATAACTAGAACCCACTCTACCGTCACTCACTTCTGCTTGAACTTCAAAAGTTTGTGACACTAGGTTTTGTATTGTAACATTTGTTGTTTCAGGCTGTACGGTTGCAGTAACATTCTCAGGTAGTCCGTTTACTGTGAAGAACACTTCGTGCTCTCCCGGCTCTCTATTTCTAAGGTCTAAGGTCACTTCAAAGTTTCTCGTCGCCTGTAATCTTTTCACATTTGAACTTGAGCCTGATAATTCAACTGTAACCTCTTGTGGTACACCAGAAACATAATATTCTTCTTCATCATAAAGTAATTCAACTGGTACGGATTCAACAAAATCGGCATCTTCATTTGTATTCTCGTCATCAACAAATATATTTGCCTCATCGAAGATGTTATTTGCATTAAAGAACATCAAGATTGCTAATAACAGTGCAACAATACTTATTCCAACCTTACTTTCTAGCAAATATACCGCCCCCTTCCTTAGATGAAGCAGCGACTAACCACTGTTCATGGAGTAGTTTTTCAAGTGTATCCATGTCGAGTTCTTTGGTCATTTTACCGTCGTATGTAACAGACACATTCCCTGTCTCTTCAGATACGATAATCGTAAAAGCATCGGTCACTTCCGATATTCCTACAGCAGCTCTATGTCGTGTTCCTAAGTCTTTTGCGATCTTATTGCTTTCAGAAAGCGGTAGATAACTACCTGCAGTAGCGATTTTATCACCTTGAATAATCATCGCACCATCATGTAACGGTGTATTCGGTATAAAAATGTTAATAAGAAGTTGTGAGGAAATTTCTGAGTTTAATGGCACACCTGTTTCGATGTAGTCCTTTAACCCCGTCTCTTTTTCCATCACTATTAAAGCTCCAATCCGCCTTTTAGCCATATACCTTACAGCGGTGAGCATATCTTGTACAAGACGTTCCTTAACTGCAGCTTCGTTTTGTCCATTGGATCTAAATAGACTTCCACGCCCGAGTTGTTCTAAGGCTCTTCTTAGTTCAGGTTGGAAGATAACGATTACTGCTAAGAAACCCCATTGTAAAACCATATCAAACAACTGAGTTGTCGTTGTTAGATCGAAAAAATTACTAATTGCCCGCCCAATTATTATGAAAAATATCCCTTTGATTAGCTGAACGGCTTTTGTTCCTTTGATGACGGTAAGTATTAAGTAAAATACATACCAAACGATAAGCACATCGATAATACTTGTAATTACAAAGGAAGTAGAGATATTTTCAAAAAAGTTGGCTGTGTCCATAATGATTATCCTTTCTATTATGTTATAAGCCACCTAATCTCTCTGTTAACTCGCGATATACTACTGTTATTTCAGGTATGACTGAAGTATCTAACTCAATGTTAGCTAATTGTTTAAATAAGGCATCTGCTTCTTTAACCTTATCCATTTTGAAATAACTATAGGCTTTTAAAACTAATAGTACTTCATCATCTGTTGTAGTCAGTATTTCTAGTGCATCATTATAACGCTCAATCTTAACCAAACAAAGCACTTTTAGCTGTTCAATTTCCAAGTCTTTATAGTGGATACCTAGTCTTGTAGAAATAAGTTCTATATCAGTAATGATTCTGTGTGCAGTGTAATACTGTTTAAATATAATATAACATTTTACAAGTGCATAGCGTAATTTTAAATCTGAAATATTTAATTCATCAAACTTCGTTAACATGTATAAAGCATCTTCTAAAATATCGATTGCTTGATCTGTTAACTTATCATTCACCAGTAAATCCGCCTTCAATAAGACTGCGTTAATATAATGTTGATTCACAGCCACTGTAGATAGTTGTTTTAATGCCTTATCTATGTTCGTACGTGTACGTTTACTATCACCGAGATGACGGTAATACTGAGCATATATCAAATGAATTCGACCACTATCTGGCATAGGAATATCTTCAATCTGTTCATATTCTTTATCGATAAAATATTTCAAAGATTCAAAGTCTCCATGTTCAACCTTCAATTCATAGTGACCTATTTCTCTAAGTATTTCGAAATTATTATATTTAAAATGAGATACTTCAGTCATGAAATCATTTACAGTACAATTCAAACGCTTGCTTAACTTAACCAATACATTTGTTGATGGTTGAACGGTACCTTTTTCAATCAAACTTAAATATGTGCGGGAGATGATTCCCTCAGCGAGCTCTTCTTGCGTCAGATTATTATTGTTTCGAATTTCTTTGATTCTTTGACCTATCATACTCATCCCCCTAGTACTTAACATTTTAATAATACCAAATCCAAATTTATGTAACAAACAATCATATAAATGAAATCTTGATTAATTGACGAGGTTTACTTTTTACATGATAATAAAAGAAAACATTGGAGGATATAATGAAGAATTTGCTCGTTATAAAAGACCTAGAGCAGCTCAAGTCAATTAGCGATCCGTTTAGAATGAAACTCCTTGCCATGATGTCAGAAGAAGCAAAAACTGGTCAGATGCTTGCAGACGAACTTGAATTGCCACGAGCTAAAGTCCACTATCACCTCAGCCAATTGTTAAAACACGGTATTATAACCATCTCACATACAGTAGAAAAGAAAAGCATTTTACAAAAGTTTTACATTCCTAGCGCAAAACATATTATTGCTGATATGAATATACTCAATTATAAACCATTATCCGAACATTCGGACCCGCACGTTTATCAATTAAAATTAAATGATTACTCTTTTAATGCCCTGATGGTGCAGCTTAAAAACCTAAATAATGAAGAAAACGACTCCGATATTTCTTCTTATCTCATTAATATTGTAAAAACAGAAGACAAACTGATTCAGTAATATAAAATAAGAAGCTGTGAAAGTCCGTCTTCCACAGCTTCTTTACTATCTATAACAATCTTTTCCCGAAGATAAACGATGCGATTTCTACAGCTTTTTTAGCTGTATTATTCTCCTTATCAAGGAGTGGATTAACTTCCACTAAATCACAAGAAACTAAACGATCAGATGCACTTAGTACTGTTAATGCCTCGAGTAGTTCAGCTAGAAAAAGTCCCCCGTTGACCTTTGTACCTGTCCCTTCTATTTCCATTGGATCTAAGCTATCTACATCTAATGATAGATGTATGGCATCACAATGCTCTAAAGAAGCTAAAGCTTTTTTAATCACAACAGTCAAACGCTCAGTTCTCACATCTGACATAGTATGACACTTAATATTGTGTGCTTTAATATAAGACTGCTCACCAGAGTCTAAGTCTCTCACTCCTATAAAGACAATATTTTCATGTTTTAATTTTGGACCACTTTTATGTACATCAACCAGCTGTTCATGCCCTTCACCTAATAAGACACCTACAGGCATACCGTGTATATTACCACTCGGTGACGTTTCGCTACTATTGATATCCCCATGCGCATCAATCCAAATTACCCCTAAGTTATCATAATGATGACTAATACCACTAATTGAACCAATAGATAAGCTATGGTCGCCTCCAATTATAAATGGGAACTTCTTATTACTTACACTCTCATCTACCACAGAGGCAAGCGTCTGACTACAATCTAATACTTCACTTAGATTGATTAAGCCATTTTTATCTTTTTCATTACTATTCTCTTTCCATACCCCATATCCTCCAACAACATTCCCCTTATCGGTTACTTCATGACCGAGCTCATTCAATTTCTTTATTAAATGTTCAAAACGCAAAGCATCTGGACCTAAAGCAACACCTGGTCTTTGTTGACCAAATGATGTTGGCGCACCGATCAAATCAATATTTACCACTACAACTCCTCCAAATCTAAACCCTTTTGTTATACAAATATACTAAAGAAAGCGTTTTTATACAAGTGCTTATAAATATTAAATTTGAACTAAATTCATGTATAAAAAAAGACACTTGCTTTTGCAAGTGTCCAAGATGAGCCATGCAGGGCTCGAACCTGCGACCCTCTGATTAAAAGTCAGATGCTCTACCAACTGAGCTAATGGCTCTAAATATAATTAAAACTGGGCTGGAAGGATTCGAACCTTCGCGTCACGAGACCAAAACCCGTTGCCTTACCGCTTGGCTACAGCCCAAAAATCATGGTGGAAGGGGGCAGATTCGAACTGCCGAACCCGAAGGAGCGGATTTACAGTCCGCCGCGTTTAGCCACTTCGCTACCCTTCCAAATGAAAAATGGAGAATGACGGGCTCGAACCGCCGACCCTCTGCTTGTAAGGCAGATGCTCTCCCAGCTGAGCTAATTCTCCATATTAGACTATATTAAAATGGTGACCCGTACGGGACTCGAACCCGTGTTACCGCCGTGAAAGGGCGGTGTCTTAACCGCTTGACCAACGGGCCTAAGACAAAAAAATGGCTCCACAGGTAGGACTCGAACCTACGACCGATCGGTTAACAGCCGATAGCTCTACCACTGAGCTACTGTGGAATAAAAAATATGTAAGCCTGGCAGCGTCCTACTCTCACGGGACGTCAGTCCAACTACCATCGGCGCTGGAGAGCTTAACTACTGTGTTCGACATGGGAACAGGTGTGGCCTCTCCGCCATCGCCGCCAGACTTTGAATGTATATACATTCAAAACCAAATAGAAGTGTCAGTAAAGAGTGAACGCACTCATTTATTTCTTACTTTGAATAAGTCTTCGATGGATTAGTATTCGTCCGCTCAATGTGTCACCACACTTACACGCCGAACCTATCAACCTCATAGTCTCTGAGGCATCTATTGGGGAAATCTCATCTTGAGGGGGGCTTCATGCTTAGATGCTTTCAGCATTTATCCCGTCCATACGTAGCTACCCAGCTATGCCGTTGGCACGACAACTGGTACACCAGTGGTATGTCCATCCCGGTCCTCTCGTACTAAGGACAGCGCCTCTCAAATTTCCTACGCCCACGACGGATAGGGACCGAACTGTCTCACGACGTTCTGAACCCAGCTCGCGTACCGCTTTAATGGGCGAACAGCCCAACCCTTGGGACCGACTACAGCCCCAGGATGCGATGAGCCGACATCGAGGTGCCAAACCTCCCCGTCGATGTGAACTCTTGGGGGAGATAAGCCTGTTATCCCCGGGGTAGCTTTTATCCGTTGAGCGATGGCCCTTCCATGCGGAACCACCGGATCACTAAGTCCGTCTTTCGACCCTGCTCGACTTGTTGGTCTCGCAGTCAAGCACCCTTGTGCCTTTACACTCTATGAATGATTTCCAACCATTCTGAGGGTACCTTTGAGCGCCTCCGTTACTCTTTAGGAGGCGACCGCCCCAGTCAAACTGTCCATCTGACACTGTCTCCCAGCCGGATTACGGCTGCGGGTTAGAACCTCAACCACACCAGGGTGGTATCCCACCAGTGCCTCCACATAAACTAACGTCCATGCTTCTTTGGCTCCCACCTATCCTGTACAGGTGGAGTCGAGATTCAATATCAAACTACAGTAAAGCTCCACGGGGTCTTTCCGTCCTGTCGCGGGTAACCTGCATCTTCACAGGTACTATGATTTCACCGAGCCTCTCGTTGAGACAGTGCCCAAATCGTTACGCCTTTCGTGCGGGTCAGAACTTACCTGACAAGGAATTTCGCTACCTTAGGACCGTTATAGTTACGGCCGCCGTTTACTGGGGCTTCAATTCGTACCTTCGCTTGCGCTAAGCACTCCTCTTAACCTTCCAGCACCGGGCAGGCGTCAGCCCCTATACGTCACCTTTCGGTTTGGCAGAGACCTGTGTTTTTGGTAAACAGTCGCTTGGGCCTATTCACTGCGGCTTATATTTCTATAAGCACCCCTTCTCCCGAAGTTACGGGGTCATTTTGCCGAGTTCCTTAACGAGAGTTCGCTCGCTCACCTTAGAATTCTCTTCCCAACTACCTGTGTCGGTTTACGGTACGGGCAGATCAATTACTCGCTAGCAGCTTTTCTTGGCAGTGTGAGTCCGTATGCTTCGCCTACTATTTTCGGCTCCCCATCACCACTCAGCCTTATGCATGCCGGATTTGCCTAACATGCAGCCTTATGGCTTGGACGCGCTCTTCCTTCCGCGCGCTCATCTTTTCCTTCTGCGTCACTACTTCACTCAAATGCAATCATCTGGTACAGGAATTTCTACCTGTTGTCCATCGCCTACGCTTTTCGCCTCGGCTTAGGTCCCGACTTACCCAGAGCGGACGAGCCTACCTCTGGAAACCTTAGTCGTTCGGTGGACGGGATTCTCACCCGTCTTTCGCTACTCACACCGGCATTCTCACTTCTAAGCGCTCCACATGTCCTCTCGGTCATGCTTCACCGCACTTAGAACGCTCTCCTACCATTAAAATAAATTTTAATCCACAGTTTCGGTAATATGTTTAGCCCCGGTACATTTTCGGCGCAGCGTCACTCGACTAGTGAGCTATTACGCACTCTTTAAATGATGGCTGCTTCTAAGCCAACATCCTAGTTGTCTGTGCAACGCCACATCCTTTTCCACTTAACATATATTTGGGGACCTTAACTGGTGGTCTGGGCTGTTTCCCTCTCGACAATGGACCTTATCACCCACTGTCTGACTCCCATACATCACATCTATGGCATTCGGAGTTTGTATGAACTCGGTAACCCGGGATGGGCCCCTCATCCAAACAGTGCTCTACCTCCACGATGCTAATATGAGGCTATACCTAAATATATTTCGGAGAGAACGAGCTATCTCCAGGTTCGATTGGAATTTCACCCCTACCCACAACTCATCCGGTCACTTTTCAACGTAAGTCGGTTCGGCCCTCCATTCAGTGTTACCTGAACTTCAGCCTGGTCATGGGTAGATCACCTGGTTTCGCGTCTACAAACATATACTCATTCGCCCGTTTCAGACTCGCTTTCGCTGCGGCTCCACATTCGCTGCTTAACCTTGCATATATTCGTAACTCGCCGGTTCATTCTACAAAAGGCACGCCATCACCCCTTAACGGGCTCTGACTACTTGTAAGCACATGGTTTCAGGTTCTATTTCACTCCCCTCCCGGGGTGCTTTTCACCTTTCCCTCACGGTACTGGTTCACTATCGGTCACCAAGGAGTATTTAGCCTTGGGAGATGGTCCTCCCAGATTCCGACGGAATTCCTCGTGTTCCGCCGTACTCAGGATACATTCTAAATTGTTTCATCTTTCAACTACGGGACTCTTACCCCCTACGGTTGGCCTTCCCAGACCATTCGTCTAAATGTCACAACCCGTTGTGAATGTCCTACAACCCCAGCTAATGCTGGTTTGGGCTCTTCCCGTTTCGCTCGCCGCTACTCAGGGAATCGATTTTTCTTTCTCTTCCTCTGGATACTAAGATGTTTCAGTTCTCCAGGTCTCCTTCGCTAACGTTATGTATTCACGTTAGGATAATACCTCGCGGTATTGGGTTTCCCCATTCGGAAATCTCCGGTTCATCGCTTACTTACAGCTCCCCGAAGCATATCGGTGTTTGTTCCGTCCTTCATCGGCTCTTGGTACCTAGGCATCCGCCATGCGCCCTTCAATACTTAATCGTATTGAAATGTGTGAGTGTATCTCTCGATACTTTGCGTTCTCGTTTCTATTTCTGCTTGAAATGAAATCTTTTTTCTCTTTACTTTACTTCTATTCGGTTTTCAATGTACATACTTTAGAATGTTTCATTTAAAAACATTCAAAACTGAATACAATATGTCTGCCGCTTAATTCCGCTCCGTTATATCCTTAGAAAGGAGGTGATCCAGCCGCACCTTCCGATACGGCTACCTTGTTACGACTTCACCCCAATTATCAATCCCACCTTTGACGGCTACCTCCATTAAGGTTAGTCCACCGGCTTCAGGTGTTATCGACTTTCGTGGTGTGACGGGCGGTGTGTACAAGACCCGGGAACGTATTCACCGTAGCATGCTGATCTACGATTACTAGCGATTCCAGCTTCATGGAGTCGAGTTGCAGACTCCAATCCGAACTGAGAACAGTTTTATGGGATTCGCTTGGCCTCGCGGCTTCGCTGCCCTTTGTAACCTGCCCATTGTAGCACGTGTGTAGCCCAAATCATAAGGGGCATGATGATTTGACGTCATCCCCACCTTCCTCCGGTTTGTCACCGGCAGTCAATCTAGAGTGCCCAACTGAATGATGGCAACTAAATTTAAGGGTTGCGCTCGTTGCGGGACTTAACCCAACATCTCACGACACGAGCTGACGACAACCATGCACCACCTGTCTCTCTGCCCAAAAGGGAAACCATATCTCTATGGCGATCAGAGGATGTCAAGATTTGGTAAGGTTCTTCGCGTTGCTTCGAATTAAACCACATGCTCCACCGCTTGTGCGGGTCCCCGTCAATTCCTTTGAGTTTCAACCTTGCGGTCGTACTCCCCAGGCGGAGTGCTTAATGCGTTAGCTGCAGCACTGAGGGGCGGAAACCCCCCAACACTTAGCACTCATCGTTTACGGCGTGGACTACCAGGGTATCTAATCCTGTTTGATCCCCACGCTTTCGCACCTCAGCGTCAGTTACAGACCAGAGAGCCGCCTTCGCCACTGGTGTTCCTCCATATCTCTGCGCATTTCACCGCTACACATGGAATTCCACTCTCCTCTTCTGCACTCAAGTAAAACAGTTTCCAATGACCCTCCCCGGTTGAGCCGGGGGCTTTCACATCAGACTTATTCTACCGCCTACGCGCGCTTTACGCCCAATAATTCCGGATAACGCTTGCCACCTACGTATTACCGCGGCTGCTGGCACGTAGTTAGCCGTGGCTTTCTGGTTAAGTACCGTCATCTCTAGGCCAGTTACTACCTAAAGTGTTCTTCCTTAACAACAGAGTTTTACGAGCCGAAACCCTTCTTCACTCACGCGGCGTTGCTCCGTCAGACTTGCGTCCATTGCGGAAGATTCCCTACTGCTGCCTCCCGTAGGAGTCTGGGCCGTGTCTCAGTCCCAGTGTGGCCGATCACCCTCTCAGGTCGGCTATGCATCGTTGCCTTGGTGAGCCACTACCTCACCAACTAGCTAATGCACCGCAGGCCCATCCTTTAGTGACAGATAAATCCGCCTTTCATTAAGATTACTTGTGTAATCCAACTTATCCGGTATTAGCTACCGTTTCCGGTAGTTATCCCAGTCTAAAGGGTAGGTTGCCCACGTGTTACTCACCCGTCCGCCGCTCGATTGTAAGGAGCAAGCTCCTTACGCTCGCGCTCGACTTGCATGTATTAGGCACGCCGCCAGCGTTCATCCTGAGCCAGGATCAAACTCTCCATGATTGGAAAGCTTTTACTAAGCTCACTCGATACTGCTGACAGTATCTACTTGCGTTTATATTGTTCGCCTCAATCTGTGCTCCTATCTTAATAGAAGACTTTTTATTCGGAATTAAACGTTGACATATTGTCATTCAGTTTTCAATGTTCTCGTTTTTTATTGCTTAATTATCTTAACACGTTCATTTTCTAAATGCAAGAGATTTATTAAATTAATGTTAAGATTGTTATTTTTTGATTACGTCTTGTTTTGACGACTTTTATATCTTATCAAGTTAATTTATAAAGGTCAATACTTTTTCTTATAATTTTTAAAGTAAGTATCCACCCGTATAACGGGTGGCTTTTTTTCAGCCCTATAAGGGCTCATTCCGCACATACTCCCTAAAGGGAGCTCTCAAAAGACTGCCAACCGCTATTCACTTTACCTTTTATTTGGTTTTACTTTTTGAATGGATCCACGTATTCTCGTTTTGAAATTGAATCGAGCACCCTGTCATCTGCTTCCTGCTCTCTGATATACTTTTCAATCGTTTTTTGGTTCAGTCCGACGGTGCTCACATAGTATCCCTTCGCCCAAAACGTTCTGTTTCCATATTTGTACTTCAAATTCGCATGTTGTTCATGGATAAGTACGGCACTTTTCCCTTTCAAATATCCCATAAATCCAGAAACACTCAGTTTCGGCGGAATTCTCACAAGCATGTGTATATGATCAGGCATCGCATGTGCTTCGATAATTTCTACATCTTTCATATCACATAATCGTCTAAGTATTTTCCCTATGTCTTTTCGAAGTTGTCCATACACAACTTTTCTCCTATACTTAGGAGTAAATATTATATGATACTTACAATTCCATCTTGTATGTGATAAACTTTGGTCGTCTTTAGACATTCAATATGCCCCTTTCTTTTCTAAATAGCGGTTGGTAGCCATTATTTAGTATACAGAAAGGGGCATATTATCGCTAAAGCTACTTCATCCACACGCATAGCGTGTGGTTTATTTGTTTCGCACGTCTACGTGCTCAACCGACTGAAGTCACTAATAAAATATATAAAGCCCGTCAAACATTGTCTTGACGGGCTTTATATAAATCAATTTTTATTTCTTACTGTCACTTTTTGCAGCTCTAGTCTTATTCTTATAACCTAATTTCTTACTTGCTTTAATTTGCTTATTGTCTTTTTCTTCACGTTTTCTTTTCTCTTCCTCTAATTCTTTACGCTTTTGCTCATTAACATCTGCCCTTGTTGTACGTCCGCGTTCTTTTCTTTCACGCTCGGAGTCTTCGATATATTTAGGTAGTCTGATTAATTGATATGCGTTTGTAAGTATTACGGTAAATACTGAACGATAAATCCAATCTGTATTTTCTACTGATATAAATGGAATTAAAGTTAAAGACGTCATAAAGATCATAAAGAATAATGATGGAATAAATACATTTGTCTCTGAAATCTTATTCTTATAGTATGCAAAGAATATTCCAGCAATGACGATAATAATCGGAATCCATACATATGACCAGGTTGACTCGTGACCTGCACCTACTTGTCTAAATCTTAAGTAGAACAAGTCAAAGATTGCATACAGTATCAGTAAAAGTTGAACATATGGCCACAAGCGTCTAAAGATACCTAGACCTAATGGATTAATGAATAGATATATGTAGAAGACTACTTGACTGACTGTGGCAATTAGGAGCCCGTAACCAATTAGGAATAGAAGTCCAACGAAAAAGTCACCGAACTCACCTTGAAATAGGAAGGTTGTCACAGCATCATATTCAGTCACCAAACTAATTAGGGTAGTAATTACTGCCCCAATTAGTAAAGTGACAAAGTAGAACTTAACTAAATATTTGGAAGTCATTCTGCTGATCCTCCAATTACTTTGTCGGCCATTGCACTATAAACTCTACTGATCTCATCATCAATATAAACAGAAGGTGCAAAATCATCCTCATTCCAATTTGGTTGTCCGAGTGGCAACTGTCCTAATAGAGGTGTGTTCAGTTCATCGGCAAGTTTTTGACCACCACCTGAACCAAAAATATATTCCTTATTACCCGTTTCTTTACTTTGGAAGTAACTCATATTTTCAATGACACCAATTATTTCATGATCTGTATGCTGCGCCATGGCACCAGCTCGCGCTGCAACGAAGGCTGCAGTCGGGTGAGGTGTTGTCACAATAATTTCTTTAGAGTGCGGTAACATCTGGTGAATATCTAAAGCGACATCCCCTGTTCCCGGTGGTAAGTCTAATAGTAGGTAATCAAGATCACCCCATCTGACTTCTTCAAAGAAACTTGTTAACATTTGTCCGAGCATTGGGCCACGCCAAATTACTGGTGTGTTTTCTTCAACGAAGAACGCCATAGATATGACTTCAACACCAAAACGTTTCACTGGTATAATTGTTTCACCATCTAAAGCAGGGCGCTCAGTAATACCCATCATATCCGGGACACTAAAGCCGTAAATATCTGCGTCAATGAGACCAACTTTCTTACCTTTTTCAGCTAAGGCAACAGCTAAGTTCACAGCAACCGTAGATTTACCTACGCCGCCCTTACCTGATGCAATTGAGATAAACTCTGTCTTCCCAAGTGTAAAGCCAAGTTCCATTGCTGCGCCGCGAGTTGATCGGAATTTTTCAATTGTTTCATCTGGTAACTCTTGAAAACGTAGTCCGACACTATCTGCACCCGCTTCTTTTAACAGGTTAACAATCTTCATCTGTAAGTCTAATTGCTCTTGGCCACCTTCACGACCGATTGCGACCTTTAGACTGACATGATTTTTTTCTTCTTTTATACTGACCTCCAGCAGCCCTTCTGTGTCACTGATCGGGACATTTAAAATCGGATCATTTAACGCTCCGATAATCTCTCTAACCTTACTTTCAGTTATCATGTAAACGCTCCTAACTTCAACTTGATTCCAATACTTCTAATAATAACATAAGATCGTTACCCCTAATATCACTCAATCTTGAACTTATCGCTACAGCTCAAAGACGACCTCACCATCAATAATTGTCTGTAAGACTTGTACATCTAAAAGTTCATCTGGCTCTATTGTCATCACATCTCTATCCAATACAATGAAGTCCGCAAGAAAGCCCGGTTTAATCTGACCTTGAATATCTTCTCTATAAACAATTTTTGCTGCTTCTGTTGTGTACATTCTAAAGGCATCATAACGGTCAACAATCTCATTCGGATTGTATACTACACCATCTTTTTCACGAGTGATTAAGGCATGAATTCCTAAAAATGGATTTACCTTTTCAATTGGAGCGTCTGATGACCCACCGAGAACGAGTCCTTTATCGAGGAGGGTTTTAAATGGATACAAGTACTTCGCACGACTACTACCAATATAGTCCTCTACCCAAGGCATATCTGAGGTTAAGAATGTCGGTTGAATATCACAGATGACTGGTAGGTTCGCCATACGTTCTATAAGATCTGGACGTAGGAGACTCACATGAATCAGTCTATCGTGCTTACCTTTGGCTACTGGGTATTTTTCTATAGTATCTAGCACCATTTCAATCGCACGGTCACCAATCATGTGAACTGCAATCGCATCTTTATTTTTTCTTGCTGTCTGGACCATTTCTTCTAATTTTTCTCTTGTGTGAATTTGCAGGCCTTGGTCATCGGAATTAACATACGGTTCACTTACTAAGGCAGTTTTTGCACCGAATGCACCATCTGCAAAGATTTTCATGGCATCACGTTCGACGTAGTTCTTCTTATAGGCCTTATTTGCTTTCACGACATCTTCATAAACTTGTTCATGTGTTAGTAAATTCGCACGGAATTTAAGTTCTTTTTCACCAAGTGTTTGAAGGTAAGCGTCAAGCGGCACATTGAAGTCACCATAATAAGCAAGGTCTTCGGTATGAGCGCCAACAATACCTAGGGAATGCATATATTTAACGGCACGAGTAATATCTTCACTAATCGACTCAACTGTATCATCTACCGTTGCTGCTCTCATTTCTTCAAAGGCTTTGTCATAGACCCATCCAGTTAGTTCACCATTTTCGTCTTTTTCAAAGTACCCACCTTCTGGGTTTTTTGTATCTTTTGTAATGCCTAAAGCTTCAAATGCTTTGGAGTTCACTACACCTGCATGAGAACAAATGCGCGTAATTAAGGTTGGTTTTTCAGTTAACTGATCAAGTTCTTCAATATGAATCTTGTATTGATTATCAAAATTATTTTCATCATAACCAAGAATATTATTCCACTTATGATTAGAATCAAAATCCGCAACTTGTTGCTTCATTTCATCTATGTCAGTCACATCATCTAATGCAAGTAATGCTAATTTTTTACCAATCATAATCAGGTGCTGGTGTACATCCGTTAAGGCAGGCATCATCGTCTGGCCTTGTAAATCAATATGTTGATTTGCTAAACCTTTCAATTCTTCAAACGTACCTACAGCTTTCACTGTTGTATCTTCTACTAAGACGGCTTCAACAACTTCGTTTTCACCAGTCATCGTATAAATTTTCCCATTAAAATATAAGTCTGCCATAATTATCATCCTCAGAAAAAAATACTTTCATATATGATTATATATGAAAGTATTCTTAGTTTCATTTATCGTTCACTTAGTTTCTTGCTACGGTCTCTTGCTGAGCCCAAGGTTTTAAAAATCATTTCTTGGAGTTTGAACTCCATTAAAGTATCTAAGCCGGCTTCAGTAGTTCCAGCTTTAGAAGTAATATCTTTTCTTAAACGCTCAAACGATTCATCTCTGTTCAATAACGTTTTACCTGTCCCGATAACAAGTTCACGTGTTAACTCATGCGCATCCTCTTCTGAAAAGCCGAGTTCTACTAAACTATTCGCATATTGTTCGTATATATAGTAGAGAAAAGCAGGACCTGAACCAGTTGCTGCTGTGATGTTATCCATACCATCTTCTTCAACCACTACATTTTTCCCGAAACTTGCCATAAGTTTAATCAGTTCTTCCCGTTCTAAAAAGTTATCAGAAAAGGCAATACCATTAACTGAGTGTTGAACCATCGCATTGGTGTTTGGCATAATTCTTGCAACTGGATTACCCGTTGCAAATTCTTCTTGCACAGTTTCAATTCTAATTCCAGCCATGACAGACACTAATTTCGTCTTTTCTGTTAAATGCGGACGAATTCTATCTGCAACATCTGAGAAATTTTGAGGCTTCGATGCCAGCACAATATAATCAGCATCTTCACACAGTTCCTTATCGTCATAAGAGACATTTAAACCTAATGATTCTTTAAAGGCCATAGCAGTAATTCGATTAGATTTACTTGTGATATAAATATCTTTTGCACTGACAATTCCTTTATGAATCATTCCTGTAAAGATTGCGCTGGCCATATTACCAGCCCCGTAAAATACAATTTTCATAAGACCACCCTCGGTTCTTTATTGGTACGTATTTTACCATAGTATCCTCTCATATATAGAACACAATTGCAAAATAGTGACATATTGCAGCAGCAATAATGAAGAAATGCCAAATCATATGGAAGTAGTTACGCGTTTTTTGTGCGTAAAACCATGCACCAACCGTGTAAAATACACCACCTAGTATAATCAGACTCATGAACTGCCATGACGTATCCGTAATAATAGTTGGTATGAATAGAACTGCTGACCAACCCATTACCAGATAAAATGCCAAGCTCACCTTTTCATTAACGACTGGTGCCAATACCTTATATAAGATACCAAGAATTGTCGCCAACCATTGAATGATTAAAATAACGAGTCCAAAAGTTCCGCCTACTACTGATAAAGCAATCGGGGTATACGTTCCAGCGATAGCAACATAGATAAAACTATGGTCTAGTAAACGCATAACGTATTTGTGATTGGTATTATGCGCCATCGAATGGTAGAGGGTAGACGTCAGAAACATGAGCAACATACTAATGACAAAGATCGAACCCCCAACTGCGTGACTAATCCCACCAAGGACGTACATATAAATCGCAGTAAATGGTAAGAGGAAAATGAAAATCAGTGCTGCCACACCATGACTGACTGCATTGCCAACTTCCTCTCCAAAAGATAAGGGTACAACACTTTTTAAAGTACGTTCGATTCTAGAAGTTACATTCTCTTGGTTGTGTTTTTCTCCCATTTGTTCTGACTCCCCATACATTAAATCAACCCTTCTTCAGAAAGATCGTTAAAGGCAGTCTCAATACTATCCTTGCCCACTTTATTTTTTAGTGGGGAGAACTCACCTTTTCGGTCTACTTGAAGCGTGTTGTGTTTGCCAGCATATCTAAAGGCATCAAAGTAGAATTTTTCAAATTTCAATACTTCTTCCTTAGTCACCTCGAGATGCTGTCCTAGATGCACTAGTTTTTTTAATGCAAGGTGATATGGCATTGCACCGTCTGCAGCTTCATTTAAGAAATTCATGCTATAGACATGAATCCCTATATTCCCATTAGTGAACTGATCTTCGCTACCTTCTGGAAGTTCAGTATATTCAACAACACCTTTATAACCGTCTAAGACAGCCAATCTACCGACAGACTCTCCTTCTTTTGGAGTAATGGATTTAGATGTGACATCATTTTGATCCTGTAAATGTAGACCAATTAAAGCAGGGTCTAATACTTTTACAACAACATTATCAACGTTGTTCATGAACACATTTTTGACGCCTCTATCTGCCATATCATCTAGCATGCCACTACTTTTAAGTGAACTGAAGATCCCACCATTACCATTAGGTGTAAGCATGATGTCTTTTTCTTCTGTTAATAACAATTCTCCATCTTTAGATAAAGGTGGGAAATGCTCTTGTTTGAAGAAGTGAATGTTATCTTTTGGCACTTCAAAATACAAGTGGTCTTCAAAGAATTGTAATGTTTCTTCATGATTGATATCACTCGTCATGATATACCAGTGCACAGGTAGACTACCATCTGCTTTTTTATATTTAAGAATTTCTCTTGCTTGTAATTCGAATAAAGAAACACCTTCAAAAGAGAAAGTCCCCTTTGGACCTGAGTGCTCTAAGCGAGTACCTTGTCCACCCGCAAGTAGAACAACTGCGACCTCACCGTTTTCAATCGCTGTTGTTGCAAGTCCAGAAACTACATCTACATCAAGGTCCTGCTTTAACACGTGAGGGACTTCTTCAACTTTTGTTAAGTCCATTTCATTATTCTTTAAGTACACATCTTCATAGACATGTTTAATTAAATTTAAATCCAAAGTTTCAAATTGCGCTTTAACTTTTTCTTTATAGCTATCTTCTAATAAATTATATTGTGGGATTAATTCTTCAATCATAAGTCCACTCCTTTTATGCAGTAATAATGCGTTTAATTAATTTAGTGTGTACTTCATCTTTACCGTAATGATAACTGTCTTGAACACGTTTCACAACATCATCAACACTATCCGTATTTGCTTCTAAAACAGCAAGAACATCGCCCTTATTGACCTTGTCGCCTACTTTTTTCTTATGTATAATGCCGACAGCTAAGTCGATCTCGTCATCTTTAGTCTGACGACCTGCACCTAGGATAGATGCTGCCACACCAACGTTCTCTGCATCAATTGACTCAATAAAGCCAGACTCAGTTGCTACAACGTCAATATGATATTTCGCTTGAGCGAGGTTTTCTGGATGATCAACTAAGGAATCATCTCCACCTTGGTTTTTAACAAAGGCTTTAAATTTCTCGAGCGCCTTACCATTCTTAATGACTTCTTCTAGCATTGTTCTCGCTTCTTCAATCGTCTCAGCCTTACCGCCAACAACGACCATTTGACTTGCTAGAGTTAATGAAAGTTCTGTTAAATCTTCTGGCCCTTCACCTTTTAGAGTGTCAATTGCTTCACGCACTTCATTTGCATTGCCGACTGCATAACCAAGTGGTTCTTCCATACTTGAAATAATAGCCATCGTACGACGACCAACATTATTACCAATTTGGACCATCGCTTCAGCTAAGGCAACTGCATCCTCCTCGGTCTTCATGAAGGCACCATCGCCCACCTTAACATCTAAAACAATCGCATCTGCACCCGCAGCAATTTTCTTACTCATAATCGAACTTGCAATCAGTGGGATTGAGTTCACAGTTGCAGTCACGTCACGTAGAGCATAGATTTTCTTATCTGCAGGGGTTAAGTTTCCAGACTGCCCAATTACAGCGAGCTTGTCCTTGTTAACTAGATTTACGAAGTCATCCTGTGACAATTCTACGTGGAAGCCATCTAGGGCTTCTAACTTATCAATTGTTCCACCTGTGTGACCCAGGCCACGACCACTCATTTTTGCCACTGGTACATCTAAAGCTGCCACTAGTGGTGCCAATACAAGCGTAGTCGTATCTCCAACACCACCTGTAGAGTGTTTATCCACTTTGATACCGTCGATATCTGCTAAATTGATTTGATCTCCAGATTCCACCATTGCCATCGTTAAATCAGCAGATTCTTCAGGTGTCATATCATTATAGAAGATTGCCATTAAAAGTGCTGAAGCCTGGTAATCAGGCACCTCACCTTTGGTATATCCATTGACGAAGAATTCAATTTCCTCTTTTGTTAAAGTGTTGCCGTCACGCTTTTTAGCGATAATGTCTACCATTCTCATGTTTAAGTACTCCTTTTACTTGGATGTTTTAGTCCATTCTTTCTTATTTCTATACTTTTTAGTATGGGCATAAATGTTTTCTGCCGCATAGTCTTCATTAGTATAAACCGTAATATCAAAATATGTCCCGTGTTCACTAAAAGTTTCGTTTAAATACGTATCTTTTAAGTGATCAAATAAGTTTTTCATTGCTGTATGATCTAAGCTCGGATATTCACGAAGTATCTTTTTTTGAAGTGCACCGTTGTTATCCATCACTTCTTGTACAACAATCACAAATGATTCATTATCCTTTAGTACATCATCAAAGATATTAGTCTGACCATGCTCTGCCATGATTCCGTCCTCCTTTGTATACAAGCATATGGATATCATGTTCTTAATATCTTTATTATACTTAAAAATAAGTTCATTTCATAATGAGAACTAAAAAATAGGAGGGAAAATTATGCAAGACTTGAATGGTAAAAATGCATTGATTACAGGTGGTTCAAAAGGAATAGGCTTAAAAACTGCTGAAGCGCTTGCCAGAGAAGGCGTCAACATCGCAATTACAGCACGTAATGAAGACACTCTAAAGGAAGCCCTTGCTATTTTAAATGAATATAAAGTGTCAACAATCGCAATTCGCGGTGATGTATCTGTAAAAGAAGAAGTAGATGAAATCGTATCATCGGTAGTCGAAGAATTCGGTACGATTGATATTCTTATCAATAATGCAGGGATCATGGGTGGCGGTAGTTTCTTTGACGACAACGAGGACATGTTCAGGCAGATGTTAGATGTCAACGTGTTCGGTATGTACTACACGATGAAAGCTGTCCTACCGTATATGCAAAAAGAACAGCGTGGGGACGTTGTCAATATCGCTTCCGTTTCTGGTCTAAGAGCATCAGAATCTAGCGCTCTTTACTCTGCTTCAAAACACGCAGTTATCGGTTTGACTGAAGGGGTCATGCGAGAAGTGAGAAAAGACAATATTCGCATGTCTTACCTCACACCATCCGCTGTATTAACAAGAGAACCTAACCTAGATCCAGAAACAATGACACATCCAGAAGACATTGCTGATATCATTGTGAACCAACTGAAAATTAATCCTAGAACCTTTGTTAAAAATAGTGAGATGTGGGCAACAAATCCGCAACCACTGGAATAGATTTGAATTGTAAGAGCTGATTTTTATCAGCTCTTTTTTGTGGTGTTGTTGTATATTGTGGGCTTTGTGCGAAGTCGTTTATTTATCGAGTTCGTGATTTCGCCTTTTCGCGAAGTCGTTTATTTTTCGAAGCCCAATCACACTTAAAAATGCTCAATTATATATTCAATTAATATAACAATCGGATTACCCAAAATGTCATCCAGTATTATCCCTATCACTAAACCCCAAATAAATAGTTTACGCTCCTCCCTTTTAGTTTTTTACTTTCATTCTCCTTGACCATTGAAAATTCCCCTTCTCTTACCAATTCACTAACGCATTCCAACATAAAATCAAACCATTTAGTATCACTTAGCCTTTCAACATTTTTCTCAAACACACTCAACATAACCTCCCTCTCTATTTCGGTTTGACTAATCCAAAAAGTTAGGGTAACCTAAT
Organism: Jeotgalicoccus sp. ATCC 8456; assembly: GCF_016313225.1. NCBI lineage: Bacteria > Bacillati > Bacillota > Bacilli > Caryophanales > Staphylococcaceae > Jeotgalicoccus > Jeotgalicoccus sp. ATCC 8456. The sequence goes on from NZ_CP066224.1 coordinate 1,189,363, forward strand.
ATTTAAATTTATATAACCCAACAAAAGGAGAGTTTATACAGATGAAAAAAATAATAACGATGATAATAGCATTAACTTTAACGATTATCTTAGCCGCTTGTAGTACTGAAGCAAGCTCTGAAACTGACAACAATAAACAAAATCTTGTTGTCACGACGACCTTTATCAATGATATGGTCTCTGTTTTAGATGAAGGTATAGATGGCTACAATGTTGAAATGATTATTCCTGCTGGAGAGGACCCACACGTTTATGAACCTAAGGCAAGTGACCTTAGGGCGTTAGATGATGCGGATACCGTGCTTTACCACGGTTTAAATTTTGAAGGTCGAATGGCAGATGTGCTTGAGGAAGGTGTATCGATTACTTATGATTTCAATACGGATCATTTAACGACAATGGAAGATGATGAGGGAGGCTCTGAAACTGACCCTCACTTCTGGTTTGATATCGAACTTTACAAACAAGCTGTTACAAAAGTGAAGGATACTTTAATCGAGAACAATCCTGAAGCTGTGGATGATTATGAACAAAATTATGATAACTATATTAAAGTGCTTGATGAACTTAAAACTTACGTATCAGATAGAGTCGAAGAAATTCCTAAGGAATCCCGTATTCTTGTGACGCCTCACGATGCTTTCCAATACCTAGAGAAAACTCAAGATATAGATGTTCACGCACCTCAAGGTTTCTCTACTGACAGTGAAGTTTCAAATAACCAAATTGAAGAAACTGCAAATTTAATTGCTGACAACAATATTAAAGCAATCTTTGTAGAAACAACGACAAATCCAGACAGAATGACACGCCTTCAGGAAATTGTCGAATCAAAAGGTGGTTCGGTAGAAGTGGTTAACAGCAACGAAGATAAGTTGCTATCTGACTCATTAGCCGTAGAAGGTGATGCTGGCGATACCTTTATTGGTATGTACCGCCATAATATTGATACGATCGTCGATAATCTTAAATAAAGGAGGATAACTATGTCACATTCAATAATTAACGTAAATGATTTAACTGTAGCCTATAACAATAAGGCTGCAGTCCGTCATTTAAATATAGATGTTAAAGCAGGGAGTTTAACTGCGGTTGTCGGTCCAAATGGTGCGGGTAAATCAACATTAATGAAGACAATCATGAAGTTAATCAAACCCACATCAGGGACGACATCAGTTATGGATGACACTAGTAAAAAAGCACTTAAAAATATTGCCTATGTGCCTCAAAAAGGCGACGTTAACTGGGATTTCCCTGCTACTGTCTTAGACGTCGTCACAATGGGACGCTATGTTCATAAAGGTTGGTTTAAAAGACCAAATAACGAGGATAAAAGAATCGCTCTAGAAGCACTGAAAACAATTAAGATGACAGAATATAAAGACCGTCAAATCTCTGAGTTATCAGGCGGTCAACGTCAGCGCGTCTTTTTAGCACGTGCTATTGCACATGATGCGAGTATTTACCTTATGGATGAGCCGCTTCAAGGTATTGACATTACAACCGAAAAGTTAATTATCGACACCATGAAAAATTTACAAAAACAAGGTAAGACTTTTTTAGTTGTACATCACAATTTAAATACTGTGCCTGAATATTTTGATTATGTCATTATATTAAACAAAACAGTCATTGCAAGCGGCCCGGTAAAAGAAGTCTGGTCAGAAGACAATATTAATGCCGCTTATTATGAAATGATGTGATAAGTAATGGATATTTTAACGTCTTATTCATTTATAATTGTCGCTCTCGGCACGGTCATTTTAGCAATCGCTTCAGGCGTAGTGGGTACTGTAAGCGTCTTAAAGGGACAAAGTTTAATTGGTGATGCAATCGGTCATGCAACTTTTCCAGGTGTTGTCATTGCCTTTATGATTTTTGGCATGATGGAAACCTCAGTCCTCGTGATTGGTGCAGTCATATTTGGAGTTCTTGCCTTTTGGTTTATAAACAAAATCACTTCAGAGTCAAAGACTTCCTTAGACAGTGCCCTTGCCTTAATTCTGTCTAGTTTTTTCGGTTTAGGCATGGTCTTAAAAAGTTACGTTCAAGGCAATTCAAATTTTTCAGGTACCCAAGGGATTGATGACTTTATATTTGGTCAGGCTGCCTATATGTTGAAATCTGATGTCTATATCATCATTGCTGCTGCACTGATCAATCTGCTGATATTTATTATTTCCTATCATCAATTAAGAATCTATATTTTTGATGAAACATACAGCCGTACAATCGGCATTAATAAAAACTTAATGAATGCACTGGTCTTACTCATGACAATTGTCTTAATTTCAGTTGGACTGAAGGCAGTTGGTGCCATTCTTATGGTAAATATTTTAATCATACCTGCTGTCATAGGCAGTTTATGGTCGAACCGTTTCCTTAATGTGCTCATTATCGCTGGTATTTCAGGGGTCGTTTCAGCCTTTATAGGCACCTATGTTTCAACTGCATTCACAGGCATACCGACTGGTCCAGCGATTATTTTATCACTCAGTATTCTATTTATACTATCTCTAATTGTTGCACCAAAAGGGCTCGGTGCTAAAATTATTCAAAGTAAAAAGCGAGGTGCCAACATATGATAGAAGTATTTGCAGTCCTACTCATCACGGCACTTGCAACGAGTTTACTTGGTGTATTTTTAGTCTTAAAAGGACAGGCGATGACAACCGATGCTATCAGTCATACGATTTTACTTGGTATCGTACTCGCTTTTTTCATCACCAATGATTTACGATCACCCCTACTCATCATCGGAGCAACAGTTATCGGCTTATTAACCGTCTATCTAATAGAGCTAATTTCTAACTCTAAGTTAGTCAAAGCCGATGCTTCAATCGGCATTGTCTTTACAGCTTTATTTGCAATTGCCGTCATTTTAGTGTCGAGATATGCAGATGACGTGCACTTAGATATCGACGTCGTCCTTATGGGGCAAGTCTTATTCGCCCCCTTAAATCGCATCGATATTTTAGGTTTCAGCCTACCCTATGCACTTGTTCAATTATCGATTATTTTACTAATTAATATCATCTTCGTTCTCTTGTGTTACAAAGAATTAAAAGTCACAAGTTTTGATCCAATATTCGCTGCTGTTTCTGGCTTTTCGGCAACATTGATCTACTACATTCTGATGTCACTAGTTTCTATTACAGCAGTAACGGCTTTTGATACTGTTGGTTCAATACTCGTCATTAGTTTCTTTACGGCCCCGGCCATGACTGCTTATTTAGTTTCCAAAAGACTATCTAGAATGATTTGGCTCACACTGATTATTGCGGCATTCAACAGTATAGCCGGCGGCATATTTGGGTATTTCACGGACACTTCTATATCAGGTAGTGTTGCAACGGTTTCATTCATCACATTTATACTAGTGTTTATGATTCAAAAATTCACTTTAAGCCATAGAAAACCAGTAAATTAAATTTGCCTGTTTCATAAAGTTTCTTCATAATTAGACATGAAACTTGTGAATGGAGGGTAACGATGAGCCCAACTAAAGAAGATTATTTAAAAGTGTTATTTGAACTTGGTGCTTGGAAAATACAAGTACCTAATAAAGAGATTGCAGAACGGTTAGGCATTTCACCACCGACTGTCACTGAAATGATGAACAGCCTCGTAAAAGCAGGCTGGGTCACATACATTCCATATAAGGGCAGCATGTTGACCGATGAAGGTGCGAAATATGCAAAGAAGCTCATTCGTAAGCACCGTCTTTGGGAAGTGTTTCTCGTGAAAAATCTTAACTTTGAAAAGGACGAAGTTCATGATGAAGCAGAGCTACTAGAGCATTCAACGAGTGATCTCTTAGCAGACCGCTTAGAAGCGTACTTAGATTATCCAAGTCATTGTCCCCATGGCGGTGCAATCCCCTTAGATTTAATGGAGAAACAAGAGAAAGTGTCGATTCGTCTGTCTGATGTTGAACTTAATCAACCAGTCAACATCGCACGAATGCTTAATGAGGAAAAACTCGTTCATTACTTCCAACGTGCCAATCTAAATGTAGGCGATCAGATTAAAATTTATGAGGTGGATAAAACACTCGATCTCCTATTCATTCACAACATAAGTCGTGATGAAAACGTTGAACTCAGTCAAACCATTGCACAATATCTCTTTGTTGTTATTGAGGAACAATAAAAATGACCGGTGCGTTAGAATTCTAACGCACCGGTCTTCTATATCATTTCATTAGAGCATGTACCCTAATAAACATTACTCACCTAAATAAGATTTAAGCATCCAGTTGTTTTTCTCAACATCTTGAGCAATTGCAATGAACATATCTGCTGTACGATCGTCACCAGCATCTTCTGCTGTTTTAACTGATTGATTTAATTCTGCAGATAATACTTCGAAGTCTTCAGTTAACTGTTTAACCATTTGTTTAGCATCAAGACCATATTCGCCTTCTTCAATGCTAGACTCTTCAAGTGATTCTGTAAGTTTAGCAATTGGCTCTCCACCTAGAGTAAGAATTCTCTCTGCTAAATCGTCTACATATACTGCTGTTGCATCGTATAACTCTTCAAATTTAGCGTGTAGTGAGAAGAAATTAGGTCCTTTAACATACCAGTGGTAGTTGTGTAATTTAGTCCATAATACTGTGTTGTTCGCTAATTGCTTGTTTAATACTTCGATTACTGCTGTTTTTTCTGTAACTTGTGCCATTATAAAATCACCTTTCCCTTATATAATAGTATGAGTTTGCGCAACTATTTATTTAGAATCATTATTATTTATAAACTTATTATAGCAACAATAGAATAATTAATCAAGCTCTATTTAGAATTATTATAAATAAGACTTTAGAAGACTTTTCTATCTCGCTAACAATAATCAATACCCCTACTAAATTAATATAAACATTAAAAAAATGACTGATTTATATTAAACCAGCCATCTTCAAACCTTCTACTAAGCCGTTGTCGTCTACGTGACGGGTTTGATATCGACTTACTCTTTTTGCCTCATCAACAGCATTTCCCATAGCAACACTATTTTTAACTAAGCTAAGCATCTCTACATCATTCGGTCCATCTCCAAATGCATATACCTGTTCTAAGTCGACACCCATTTTCTCTATCAACATTTCTATTCCTTTAGCTTTAGAACCGCCTTTAGGTATGACATCTGTAGCAAATTCATGCCATCTTAAGAAGTAAACATCATCATAATTGTTTTCATACGCTTCTTCTTCGCCATCGGTACAAAACAACAGCGCTTGATGAATATCATTATTATGGTAGTATGCCTGATCTTCTGTCACCTCGAAGTTTAACTTCAATGATCCGATGCCACTTTGAACATGTTTATGTTCTCTCGTGCTCACTCGTAGATCGTTCTCATCACAATATGCAATTGGATGATCATTTTTATGAGCTTGTTTAGTCAGTGCATCAAGTGTTTCATTCGAAATTGGATTTTCATAGATAACCTGACCTTCGTAGACAATATATTGACCATTGTAACTAATGTATGTTTCGATACCTAACATTTCTCTTAACTCTTTAAACATAAACGGACCACGACCTGTCGCAATTGCAACAATATGACCTTGTTCTCTGAGTTGTATTACAGCATTTCTAGCATCTTCAGGCACTTCTTTAGAAGTGTTATATAAAGTTCCGTCGATATCAAAGAATATCAATTTCTTATCTGTCATAAGGCACCTCTTTTGATTTAAATAATATACATATTCGATAAAATAATCACTGCAGCAATCAGTACAAGCCAAATTGCAATCATAAACAGATTCGCCTTATCGTAAAAAGCAGTATACAAGAGAAAATCCGTCATGATATTTAAAAGTAATTGTAAGATGATTACTAAAACTAAAGCACTAAGGCCTAAAGTGATATTTCCCGAGAAATATAAGATGATTGAAGTGATATAAACTAGGGTCATTACAATGAAGAATATTCTTTCTTTTTTCACTAGATTTAACCGCATTATCTTCGCAATCGTTTCTTCTTCATCATTAAAGTATCGTCTTTCATCGAATGAAAAATGAATTCTATCTTGGTCAAAAAATGACGTTGTCGCAAATTTAATTAATAGTCCTGCAACTAAAACAAATAAAAGTATATGCATAATTTCTCCTACTGACTTACAGCTTGTTTAGCGAGTTGGTCTGCAAGATCGTTAAATTCCACACCTGTATGTGCTGCCACCTTATAGAAATGAATATTAATCTTCTTACTATATTCGTGCATCGTTTTAACATAATTTTGAGTGACAGAATTCCTCGCTCTCCACTCTTCATTATACCATTTTTCTAATCCTGCATAATCGTAGTGCACATATATATCACTATAGTCATGTTGAATCGCCCACTCTACTGCATAGAGAATACCTGCTATTTCTGCTGTTACGTTCCAAAGATTGACTTCAGGGTCGACCTCAGTCGGTTCACTCGCTTGGTGAATCACACGATCGTCCACTATAAACACCGCACCAAAGCCTGCCTTTTCACTTCTTTTGTCATAACTACCATCCACATAAGTCACAAGGGCACCTTTAGGAATATCTACTATTTCATTTTTTAAATTATCTATATAATTCTCAGCTTCTTGTCTTGTTTTAAATGATTTGAATTCTGCCCCACTATAACCTTTAACTGCTTTTTGACAGTCCGGCCAATTAGTGAAGATGCCTGTTTGATGTCCTTTACGCACTGCATAATATTTCGCCATAACGATACTCCTTTAAATATATAAAACCACTCATGATTGTACCATGAGTGGCAGTTTCCTTATAATAATTCGTCAGCAAGTGCAATGACGTAACGTAATTTTTCCCACTGTTCTTCCTCAGTTAAAACATTTCCGTGGTGTGTTGAAGAGAATCCACATTGTGGACTCAAACGAATTTGTTCTTTAGGCACATAATTGGTCGCTTCTTCAATACGCGCTTTGATCACTTCTTTATCTTCTAAATCACCACTTTTTGAAGTCAGTAAACCGAGCACAACAGCCGGGCCACCATCAGGAATTTCTTTTAGAGGCTCAAAATCGCCTGAACGATCATCGTCATACTCTAAAAAGAAACCATCAACATTTTCTTTAGCAAATAAGACAGGTGCAATCTTGGCGTATGATCCTTCAAATGCCCAAGTTGAACGGTAGTTTCCTCGACATAAGTGAGTAGTAATTACCATATCTTCTGGTTTCACTTCTAGGGCGCCATTTACAACTCTTAGAGCAAGATCTATAAGTTGTTCGCGGTTATAACCACTCTCTTGATACGGTTCTTCTTCAGTATTTAGTCTTGCAATATAAACATCATCTAACTGTAAGTATCGACAACCGACATCATAGAAGGCCAAGATGGCATCCTGGTAAGCTGCAATAATGTCATCTGTATATTCTTCAATATCCGGATAGATTTCCTTATTACGTACACCATAGTTGAAAAATTGGTTAGGTGAAGGAATCGTTTGTTTTGGAACAGCTCTGTCTCCAACGATTTCCTTAAACAGGATAAACTCTTTCACGTGTGGATGGTTTTTATCGAAAGAAATCTTACCGATGTTTCGGATATTATAGGCTTCTGTCTTCATGCCATTGAATGAGTAACCTTCTTCAGGGATATAGCCTTCAAAGCCACCAACATGTTCCATAAAGTCAGTGTGCCAAAAACGTCGGCGGAACTCGCCATCCGTAACAGCCTTGAGTCCGACTTCAATTTGCTTATCCACAACTTTTTCAATTTCTTCTGTTTCTATTTTAAATAATTCGTCCTTACTGATATTACCTGCTTCAAAGTCTTTTCTTGCTTGATGTATTCTGACAGGACGTAATAAACTTCCGACGTGATCTGCTTTAAATGGTGCTGACATGTAATAACCTCTTTCAATATTGTTTTTAAATAAATAAAATCCCCTTCTATCTTGTTTAAGATTTAAAAGAGGAGTGCTTTACATGTCCATCTTCTCATCTTTAAGTTACAAGAACTTCAAGGAATTAGCACAGTACCCCTAAGGGTCCGCTGCTGAGGTATCGACGGGCCTTTTCCCTCCACCTCTCTGGATAAGAATTTTATTTATTTAATTGAATATTATATTAGCACTAGACATAATATTCTGTCAAATAACTTATAAATCACTAAGTGAAAACACTTTCTTTATATATAATATAGACTTTGTTTTTAATGTGTAATAGTATATCTCTTATGCTTTTAGTAAGGAGGTTAATATGAAGAATCAAGCTTCAAGACAACTTGTCATTACAATTTTTATGATCGGTGCCTTTGCAGTCGGCATGACAGAGTATGTCGTTACCGGTTTATTAACTCAATTTGCTGCAGATTTAAACGTTGAAGTTTCTACAACCGGTTTACTTCTAAGTGTTTATGCACTCAGTGTTGCTGTGTTTGGTCCGGTGATTCGATTATTAACGTTGAGATTGTCTCCGAAATTACTCTTAATAATTTTAATTTCTATATTTATAGTTTCTAATATTGTTGCCGCGACCGCACCAAATTTTGAAGTACTACTATTATCGCGTTTGTTATCCGCTTCTATGCATGCGCCATTCTTCGGTGTCATGATGAGTTTAGCGATGGTAATTTCTCCACCAAATAAGAAAACCGGCGCGGTTGCCCTAGTGAATGGTGGACTCGTCATCGCAGTGATGCTCGGTGTACCATTTGGTTCATACATTGGTGCCTTGTTAGACTGGAGAATCGTCTTTTGGATCATCGTTACCCTCTGCATAATCAACTTACTTGGTCTAATATTATTTACACCAAACTATAAGACAGGTGAAGCACCGAAAATCTCTAGTGAATTGTCAGCATTAAAAGATAAGAATGTCATCATGTTAATGATTACGATTATTTTTGGATACTCAGGTGTATTTACTGCTTATACGTTTTTAGAACCTATGTTAAGAGACATTGCTGGTATGGGAGACTTTGGGGTCACTTTTAGTATGCTAATGTTTGGTACTTTTGCAGTCATTGGTAACTTTTCGTCTGGGCGAATCCAACCCGGAAAACTAACTGGCGCAGTTACTTTGGTTATTCTGTTCTTAGCCATCGTCTTATTCGGTTTAACCTTTATGTTAGAAGTTCCATATCTTGCCTACCTTGCCGCTGGACTATTTGGCTTAGGCACATTCGGAATTTCTCCAATGTTGAATTCTAAGATTATTTTTGCAGCCGTTACCGCACCCGCTTTAGCCGGAACTTTGGCCGCTTCAGTTTTCAACCTTTCAAACTCAATCGGTGCATCACTCGGTTCACTTTTATTGACTAACGGATTTTCATACCGTGAGATTACCTTCATTGCCGGTGGTATGTTAGTATTTGGCGCTTTATGCATGGTCGCCACTCACTTCATAGAAGATAAAAGCCGCTTTGAAAATTAATGTTTTATAATATCTCTATAGCTATCGGCTCTCTGTCGTGGTCACAGCGGGCCGTTATTTACTTTTCGGCTTTCTGTGATCACTACAGCGGGCCACCCGCTATCATCAACATCACAAAAAAAGCGTTGAACTCTATAAGGTTCAACGCTTTTCTTAATTATTTTACATCACTTCAGCAATTCTTTTATAACTATTAACCTTATCAGTAAAATCATGTGTAATCGTCACTATCATTAACTCATCAACACCGTAAGTTCTTTGATATGCCATCAACTTATCCCGCACAAAATCAGCATCTCCTATGATGACATTGTCACGGACCTTATTGAGCTCAGCTACTTCTTCCTCGGTCAATTCAATTGCTGAAACTTCATCAAATGAAGGTATGCCAGAAAATTCTCGCCCAGTTGATTTTAAGGCTTGATTGACTAAATAAGGTCTCGCCATTCTTTCTGCTTCCTCATACGTTCCTCCACAAAAAGCGTTGACCGTAACTATGATTTCCCCTTTATTGCTATCTGCTTTATAGGTCGATAGTACTTCGCCTGTTGACTGACCACTCATAAACTCCCCATAGCAGTAATTCAACTGATTGTCTCTTGCAAAGATCGCACTTTTTTCACTGGTACCGAGCATCCACATTTTGACTTTATGCTGGCTATCTGGCATAACCTTCAAGTTTTCTCTCTTATTCATTAACAATGCTTTTAATTCACTGACTAAGTCTGGCATCTTAAAGACATGCCCAAGATAATTATCACTTAGTGCTTCAGAGGCAACGTTATCTCCGCCCGGGGCACGACCGATACCGACGTCAATCCGATCACCATGAAGTACGAGCAGTGTATTAAAAGTTTCAGCTACTTTTAATGGTTTATAATAAGGCAGCAGTGTTGCACCGCTGCCTAGTCTAATCTCTTTAGTTATCATCCCGATTGCACCGAGCGTTACCTCCGGTGCACTTGAGGATAAACCTTTCATTCCATGGTGTTCTGCTAACCAAAACCGAGTATACCCTAATTGATCAGCAACACTTGCAAGTTTCACAGTATTACCCAGTGCTTCTTCTGCTGTCATGTGTGTTGAAATTGGTGCCTGGTCTAATATACTTATACGCATATTAATCTATGACTTTCAAAGTAATATTATACTCTCCAACATTGTCTTCTTCATACAAGTTGTCTAGAGATGTTGAGAAGTTAACAATCTTCGCTTCGAATTCTTCATTATCATTCCCTGGAATTCTTACACGAAATTGTTCTTGATACAAGTGTTTTGATAAGTAGTGATAATCTTCACTCGCCACATCGAAAACGATGTTTACAGTACCCTCTTCTTTATCTCTAACGAGTTCTTTTACATCTAAAGTTAAGTCATCGAGCATGATTATATCGTACGCCATTCTATTCCATCCTTTCAATACATTAAAAAGAATAATAACATTACAACTATTCTTTTACTATTAAAATGCATACCCTTTTCTTATAAATTTAACCTTCTTTAGTCTTATCTTCAACAGGATAATTATACTGTTTTAAACGAGAAATAAACTGCTCATGATTTAGATGAACATGATTCAATTCTCTAAGTACTTCATCTCCATTTAAAAATTTAATTACAGTGATAACATCGTTCTCTATAGTGATATTTGTAATATCTTCTTTTATCAACACGTTTTCACCACGTCTAAATTTAATAATTATCCCACTTTCTGAGATATGAAGTTGATAATACTTATCTCCTTTGTCTGCCTTGAAGATAAAACCCATGACCAGGGCAACTAATACAATAATCGCTATGATGTAGGCACGATTAAAGGCACTTTCTTCAATGTTATTGAAAGTTCTGTATGACAAATCAAAGATAATGAACAATAAGTATGCACCGAGGACAATCAAGCCAAATAAGGTAAAATTAAAGCCCTTCGGATCATAATTTTTAGGCACATCTTTTCTACTTAAATAAATCACACCGTCATCTTTCATCCTGTCACCTCATTAGAATTCTTTATTTAATATACCCGAATTCAAAGAAGTTAACAGATATTTACTCAGTCACTTTATCTAAAACTTGTAAGTTTTTCTCCATTAGTGAAATGTAGTCCTCATCATTACTTATATTTTCTTCTGTTAATACTTCCATATTGTGAATGTATTCTGGCTCTGCTCCGATTTCATCCTGAACGACTTTAGATATTTTCCCAGAACTATTTTGCTCAAATAGTACATAATTTAAATTGTTTTCCTGGGCCGTCTCACTCAATTCTTTTAGTTGTTGTTGTGAAGGCTCATCACTCATTGAATAACCAGAAACCGCTAATTGTTCCACACCATAACGCGACCAATAACCAAAGGCTGCATGTGGCACGATGATTTTAGCACTTTCTTTATCATCTAAAGTTTCACTAAACTTTTCATCCAGCTCTTCTAGTTCTGATTGAAGGTTGTTAAAATTTTCTTCATAAAGAGCCTCATGTTCTGGATTTAAAGCAATCAGTTCATCTTTAAGAATGTCTCCAACTTCAATCATTTTTAAAGGATCAATCCAGATGTGCGGGTCAAAATTATCATGATTATCAATAATGATATCGGCATAATCTGTATAAATGACTTCACCGTTTTTAAGACCTTCTGCCTTAACAGAAAAGCTTTCTTCACCCGCTTCATGGTCAAATGAATCGCCTTTCATAACCGCTTCAAAGCCGCCCTCTTCAGTGACCGACCACTGAATTTCATCTACTTCATTGTCTGTTACAGTCAATTCAACAACGTCACCAGTGTGGTAGTGGTCGCTTTGACCTTCAATAACTTCCTGATCAGCTTCATCTTCAAATCCTTGATATTCTTCATGATGACCTTCAAATAGATTGTTGTATTGACCAATTTCTACTAATTCCACATCTTGGTTTTCTAAGGCACTTGCAATATTACTAGAAAATGCCTCCATGCCTTCACCGACATAGATTAGACCATCTCCATCAGCATAATGAGTCATTTCCTTTATAGTCGGTTCATAAGAATGACCGTCAGCACCAGGTGGGATAATCGATTCGGTCTCAACTGTCTCTCCACCAATTTCATTGACTAAATACTCTAGAGGATAAACAGTCGTATATATTTTTAACTTATCATTATTGGTTGCTTCACCTTGACTACAGGCACTTAACACCAATACCGTCACTATCAAAACTAAAAACTGCTTCATTGTATATCCTTTCTAGTGTTGTAACATATCTTTTTTAATCTCATCTACTGTTAGATCTTCAGGGTAATACGTTGGCCAGTGATCCATTTCTTCTAGTAAGGCTTCTCTATCATCTCCCCAGTAAAGGTGGTAATGACCAGATTTTTCTGGTGCGATAATGTGGTCAGAGAACTGAATATAATCTGGTGCATCCTCATCTCCATTCACTTGTTCGAAGATAAACCTTACACCTCTATTGCCCGCTTCATATTCTAAAATTTCATAGCCATCATATTCATACTGTCCGGTGATTGTGTCTTCTCCACTGACAAAGGAAATTGTGCCATCTTCTTTAATTTCAATTTCATTCATCGTCGTTTCATAGCCTGTATTGTAATACTCTTTATATTCTTCAGCAGTCTTATCACCGTCTTCTGCTTTATGTTCAAAAACTTCTTCAAGCTCACCTGAAGTTAGATAAGGGTAGACAGATTGCCATGTCCCTGTCCAATCTGAAATGTCACGGTCGGCAATATCTTCGTCTTCAAAGTATCCGTTATAGACATCACTATTGTGATCATCAATATGTATTTCAACCGGCTCACTTTCAGCAATTACGTTATGGTCCTCATCATAAAATGTCGCTTTTATTTTTTGACCGTCTACAGCTTCTATATTAAGTGTATCTTCAAACTCTTCTTCGATTATTACCCACTCTTCATCATCAGACTTCTGATACCAATGCCAGTGACCTTCTGTCTCTTCACCTGTTGTAACTGAAAGCTCGACTTGGTCTCCAGTATGATAGTGATCATTTAAGCCTTCGATTGTTGCCGTTTGAACTGCTTCACTGTGGTCGTGGTCATGATGATCATGATTTTCATGACTGTCCTCACTTGTTTGTTCCTCACTATCTGCATTCTGACAGGCAGCCATCATCGTTAACACTAAACTTGCACCAAACACCCATACATTCTTTTTCATAATCTCTCTCCTTTAAATCGTAATTATTACTATTCGTAATTGTTACGATTTGTATCATAGCATGAAATTTTAAAGAATGTAAACATAGATTTTATATTTAGGCATTAAAAAAAGCGGATTGACTGATGCAATCCGCTTCAAAATACATATTAAGTTATCTCCAAAATGTGTCTAAATCCTTCTTATCCTCAATATTAAAGTCGATAATCTCCTTTAATAAATCGTAATCCACCGCTTGATCATACTTTATTTTGAAGGTCATCTTTTCATGACTATAACCTGCTGCCTTGATTTTATCGCTAAATACTTCTATGCCTTTGGGTTCTGGGTTAATAGAAAAGTGATGTTTTGCCGGCTTGACCCCTATGATGAAACTACCCTCTTTTACATATAGCGGTGTTCTCCACTTTACTTGGCCTTCAAAGTCAGGATAATGATTTTCAATCCAATCGTACACTTTAGTAATCGCTGCTTTTTGCTCATCGTTCAACTTATCTAAACTCTTTTTGAATATTTCCTTTACCATTTACATCCACCTCTTATATTTAAAGAATACGAGCATACCAATACTAATCAACAGCATAATACCTAGGGTAATAAAGTAACCAAACTGTAAGTTCAATTCTGGCATAAATTTAAAGTTCATGCCGTATATCCCTGTAATCAGAGTCAGTGGTAAAAAGATCGCTGAAATAATTGTAAGTACATTAATCACCCGGTTCATCTGGTAAGAATTATATGAGATATAGTTTTCTTTTATCTCGTCAATCATCTCTTCAGAGAAGGTGATAATTAGCTTCTGACGATCAATTTTTGCCTTTATTTTCTTTAATATACGCGCACTATTCTCACTGTTAAATATTTCTTCTTCCTCTGAAAACTTATCGACTAATTCCGACATCGGAACAATTACACGTTTAACACGAAAAACCTTTCGTTTTAAATCAAAAATTGCAGCATTAATTTTAGGGTCCCGTTTATTATCACCATGCCGTTCTTCAAACTCAATCACTTCATCTTCAATATCATGAAGTATTCCAAAGTATTGTTCGACTGCCTGTAGAAGGATATACAGTGCGATATCTACTTCTAAATCTTCGGTCATATTTTTAATAATCTTACCTATATCGATAAAATCCTCAAGTTGACCATTGTGAAATGTAAGTACAATATCTTTCATAACACAAATGTTAATGGCATGAGCTTGAAGTGTTTCCTTATCTATATTGTGACAGATCAACAACTGGTAATCGTCTGTCCTGTAATAAGATGGCCGATATAATTTTGTAATTTCATCTTCTAAGGTAATTGCTGTAAAGTCAAAGTCTCTTAGAAGCTGGTCTTTATCTTCAAAGCTCGAATAATCGTACCAAACGAAAGATGCATCAGCGGGTACGTCTTCTTTTTGTGTGCCATGAACAATTTGATTATCATATGTAATATATTCAATGCTTAGTGTCACTTTGTCACCTCTTTATAATCCTTACCCCAATTTGCCAACATATAATAAAAAAAGACAGCAGATTTAATCTGCTGTCTTCACTCATCACTCTTTTTCAAAGATTGTACCTTTTTTGAACGGTGAGTTTTTAAACATTGTCTTAGATATAATTGGATATGCTATAGCAGCAACAATAAATCCAATCAACCATGCGAGATCAACGAATGAGAAGGCTGCTGCTGCACCAATAATTAATGCGAGTAGAGCTGCATAGTTAAATCCTGAGAAGTAACCGCCTTTTTTGTATAGCTCTTTAATATCGATATGTTGTTTTCTCATCACATAGAATTCAATAATTAAAATTGCAATCATTGGCCCTAAGAATGCTGAGTATACATGAACGAATGTATCTAAACCTTTAGCGTTATCATCTTGTACAAGTAACCAAGGGAATGAACTCATAGCAAGCAGTCCTGTAATCGTTACTGCAATCTTGTAATTTAACTTAGTAAATAACTGAATAACGTAAGTTGGTGTGACGATGTTCGCAACCATGTTTACAGCAATCGCACCAAAGACAATAAATACAGAAATGAATAATTGCATTGCTTCGTTATCGAATAGGGCTGGTAAACCTAGTGCAGGGTTGGCATAGCCTGTCGCACTTGCAAGCATTGCACCAACAACAATAACTGAACCATAAGCAATAATGATCGGAACAAAGTAAAGTAAGCTACGTTTCCCATCTGAGTATCCAACTTTAAGTTCTCTTGAGTAGTCTGCAGCACTTAAGAATATTGCAGCATAGTTACCAAGGAATACCATGACATAGGCGAAGAATTCAACGCCCCATGTACCTTGTGTGTTAATCCATGTGTCTGCAATCGCAGCGCTATGGTCTGTTACGAGTATGTAAAATACGACAATAACAATACCCATAAGTACGATTGAAGCTACTGATTCAACCATCTTAATACTATGGAAGCCTTTCATAGAAAGTAAGATTTGAATCACAAGTAAAATAATAAATGCGACAAATACATTATCAATCGCACCATTAGAGACAATTCTAAATACCTCGTTTAATGCAGTACCACCAATCCATGACTGAATTCCGTACCAAATTACAGCAGGAACAGCACGTAGTAGTGATGAAATTAAAGTCCCTTTTTCACCAAATGACACTTTCAACTGTGAAACATACGAAATACCGTATTTATAACCAGCACGGTCATTTAGTGCAAATAATACTGAAACAATTGCGATAGCAACTAGAGCTGCTGCAATAGTTTGGTAAATATTTAATACTGCCATTCCCGCTACGACAACACTAGCACCTAGTGTCATGTTACCCATGTTGACACCGTCTCCGACCCAAAGTGACATGTAACCTGCTGCACCTAGGGTACGATCTTCTGGTCCATTAGGCTTGAGTGAATCCGTTTGAGCTGCCGCATCTGGATTCTCAAGTCCTTGGACTTCTTTATTTTCTTCTGACATGTTTACACCTCTTCAAAACATATAATTTTCAGTAATAATATCCATAAGCAATTATATATTTCTATACTCCCCATGTCTTTATCTATGATGGATAAATTTAAATCGTTTTCTCTCAATATCATACCATTTTATTATAGTTATTCACTCTTATTAATTTCTAATATCTTCAGACCGACCTGAACGGATAGCATCTCATTCGCATCCTCATAGTCCATCTGAGTAATGTCTTTGATCTTATCTAAACGATATGTGACTGTTTTATAGTGTACATAGAGTCGGTCTGCGGTACGAGAAATATTCTGTTGGCTTTGTAAATACATATCTAAGGTTTCAATGAGCTGTTCGCGTTTATTCTTATTGTAATCTAACAGGCGTCTCAAGCTGTGCGGAATATAGTCGCTGAGTGCATTGCTATCATGCTTGAACTGATACAACAATCTATATATACCCAATTCCTCAAAGCTTTGAACCCTATTGTAGTTATTTAACATGCGGTTGACCTCTTGTGCTTCTGTATGACTTCTCGGCAAGTCAAAAACAGTCTCTGCGATTGTGCCAATCCCCGCTAAAACTTTTGCATCCGAAACACTCGCCTCAAATTTTTCAACAACTAAGTTCAAAGTTCGTTTAATGTTGGCCATCTCTTTTTTTCTATCTTTTTGACCTGAGAATATCGGCCAAATTACAATAACTTGATTGAAACGCTCTCTGATGATTGCTGATTTCAGATAGTATTCAATATTATTAATTAATATATTGTAGTAGCGTTGACGAACGGTTGAATTGTTTTTACTTTCCTTAATATTTAAGGTGAATACAACAACTGCTGATCGACTATTTAAGTTAAAGTTAATATTTTGAGCACGTTCAGCAATGTCATTTTCATTTTTAATTTCACCGGATAATAAGTCATCGATAATTTCATTTTTATATTTCTTTTCCACTTCTGAAATCGCAATTTTTTTAGCTAAGTTAAGTGATAAGGCCGTAGCCGCATTTTCTATAGCCACGAAGTCAAATTCTGAAAAACCAGAGTTTATGGCACTAATGACCAACATAATCCGACTTTGATTGACGGTTGTTATCGGAATCATAATCTGTTCACATTCTCTGTCCTGTAATTTCGGATAGATAACAGATCGACGATATATTGGAAATATAGTGTTTAAGGTGTGTTTATCTTTCTCAAAGGTCTGAGTTTCATAAAATAACTCCACTTCACTATCTGTTGTGGCAAGTACTTTAAAAAGTTCATTATATATCGTAACTGGATTACCAATTAGTGATTCAAGCGTCTTAATAATGACCTCATCATCCATATTTCTAATAGAAAGTTCTGTGAATCTATGATTGATTTCTCTGAAGTATTCTAGTCGCTCGATATCTTGACTGAACAATTTACGTGTGACCCTCTTAATAATTTCTATAAAGGGCTCATGTTCAGGAATGCTCACAATTCCTATATTATTTTGATGACATATGCGAGTGATAACATCTGGCAACTCCTTTATTTCCTTAGGTATCTTTGTGATAAAAACGGATATTTTTTTGTCAATTAAGGAGTTAATCCATTGTTCTAAATCTTGATTATCAAAATCCTTTACAGGATAAAAACTTGTCAACAAGGCCTCTCCGCCTTTTAACCACTGTGACACATCAGGTGCATCCATTATGGTGATGCCTGTGATATATTTAGATAGGCTTTGCTTAGTTCCTATATAATTCGCTTCTTGAATTTCTTCTAATTGCAACAATTCTCTCACTGTAAAATTCATAAGCACCTTCCTTTTTTGCTTTTATCCAACTTGGATAAGGATTTTTCTGTCATTATTCTCTATCATACCAACATTTACACGTATTTTACTAAGTGACAGCAAGAAATGGCATTCACAATTTCTTATCTATAATGGATATCTTATTTTGTACTGCTTAATGCTATGATGATATTAATATATAGAGGAGGTCATTTCATGACAAGAAAAGCATATAATACAAATACAGTCAGCAGCTCAGGTCCATACTCGCATGTCACTGATGCAGGAGAACTCCTATTTTTCTCAGGACAAACTGCCAAAAATCGCATTGATTTAAAAGAAGATTTAAAGGGAGATATTGCCCGCCAGACAGAAGTGGCTTTTAACAACCTGTTCGATGTAATGAAAGATCAGGGCGTAACTGAAGCAGATGTTGTTAAAGTTAACGTATACCTTACTACAATGAAAAATTTTGAAGCGATGAATGAAGTCTATCAGACTAAGTTTTCAGAGCCCTTCCCATCACGTACTTGTGTCGCAGTATATGAACTACCACTTGGTGCAGAAGTTGAAATTGAAATCATTGTAAAAAAGAATAAATAAGTCAGAAAGCAGCTGAATCAATTGATTCAGCTGCTTTACTTTTAAAATACATTTAAAGCAATGAATATTATAATCGGTACAGTGACTGCACTAAAAATTGTACTCATCATGACAATTTCTGCTGCGTACTCTGGATCATCACTATATTGCTGAGCAATAACAGAGCTATTGACAGATGATGGTAAGGCGGTCGATATAAAGATTGCCTGTGCAACGACGTCATCAACATTAAATAACATTAAGAGTGCAAGTGACATAGCCGGAATAATCAGTAGCTTCACCGCTGTAGCGAGAAATGCACTGGGTCGTAACTTTTTAAATTTAATTCCCGCGATTTGTGTGCCAAGTATAAACAGAACGAGTCCAATCATTGAGTCCTTCACATAAGATAAGGAAGAAATGATGGGCTCTGCTATTGTCGACGTTGAAGTAATTAAATCCTAGTCCAAACAATAGACCATAGAACATTGGCATTTTAAAGTAGCCAAGTAAGGCCGCTAGTTTCCCTGTATCTTTTGAGCTTAGAGCAATGATGCCATAGGAATAACTGATAATGTTTTGAAATACCATGATAATGACCTGCACACTCATCGCAAAGGGATCACTTTTAAAAACTAGGTCGTTGACCGGCACACCGTAATTTCCAGCATTATATAAAAGACTAGAATTAGTAAAGAGCACCTTGTGGTCACGATCTACACTAGCAAATGTCGCAATCAGTTGAGAGACAATAAATGATAGCCCTGCAAATAGAAATAAGAATAACATGACGTAAAGTAACAGACTAAAATCAATATTGGATTGATATAGGTTCATAAAAATAAAAACTGGCATTATGTAGTTAATCATCAATTTACCGAGCGTCACTCTGTCGAGTTTAAGTTTAAGTTGTATGCCGTAGCCGAGCAAAACTATAATTGCTATCGGTAGCATGACGTTATATATAATAAAGATAAATTCATTCATAGTATTCATCCTCTATCGACTTATTCTTGCTGCTTTGTATGTTTAGTATTGGTCGAGAATCTCGTTAAGTTGAGCTTTAAAGGTTTGTCTTTCTGCTTCTGTATATGCTTTTGGCCCTTTTGTTCTCCCACCCGATTTTCTGACCATAGCACCCATATAACGACTTTCTAAAAGGTGATCCATATTGTTATTATCGTATTCAAAACCTGTGTGGTGCATCACTCTACAGCCCTTTGGGAGCAATAAGGATGCTAGACCATAGTCTTGGGTAATGATCAAATCCCCCTTTTTTGCAAGCTGAACAATTTTAAAATCTGCTGCGTCTCGACCAGCATCGACATAGATATGATTGACGTGACTTTGTAAATCCTTATTACTGAAATGCGATAAACTTGATACTAAAGTGACATCAATATTTCTATTGGCACTTTCAGAAATTACTATATCTTTGACTGGACATGCATCCGCATCGACAATAATTTTCAAAAACTCACCTCTTTTAGTACAGTATATCAGTTTTTATTCCTAAACACTTTTCTAGATTTTTTACTATGCCCTTGGATAATTTGTGATAAGAAAGCTAGAGTTTTTTATCTATTATCACCAAAGACATTTTATGTAAATCTATATATTATAAATAATGATTATTATAAGAAAGAAGATGTTGGGAAATGATCAATCAACTTAAAAATTTAGATAACTGGTTAGGTGGTCTACAGTGGCTCATGTATATATTCATTAATACTGTCGTTGTACCGATTACCATGGGTGCTGCCTTTAATCTATCTCAAGCGGAAATCGTCAGCACCATGCAATTTTCCTTTATTTTAGGCGGGATTGCCTGTTTACTACAAGCTTTAATCGGCCATAGACGCCCAATTATGGACGGTCCTTCTGGATTATGGTGGGGTGTCTTACTTGCCTTATCTACACTTGCAGCCGCACAAGGCATGCCAATCTCTGAAGTCGGTGGCAGTATAGCTGTTGGATTAGTCATCACTGGTGTATTAACCGTAATTATTGGCCTGACAGGTTTTGGTTATTACTTAGAGAAATTATTTAACCCAAGTGTGATGGGTGTGTTCATGCTTTTATTTGGTGTATCACTTTGTATTAGCTTCTTTAAGGGGATGGTTGGTCTACCTTTTGGTGGTGGAGAAGGCCCTACAGAGATTCAAATAGGTCCAGCAATCCTATCTTTTGTTATTGTTGCACTTGTTTTAGTCTTAACAATTCGTGGATCTAACAAACTATCACAATACGCCATGTTAATTGGTATTATCATCGGGTGGCCATCCTATGTCCTTTTATTTGGTCAGGATGCTCAACTCACTTCAGGCACATCAAGTTCTTTAGAATTATTCCTCTTCCCTCTGGGTTCTCCAGCTTGGAATATCGGAATTATATTAACCGTCATTATTACAGGGATGCTTAATCTATCAAAACAATATGGTTCAATCAAAGGCACAGATCCAATCTATCCAGACTCACCATCAACGAGTAAAGACTATAGAAACTCCTTTACGATTACTGGTATTATGACAATTTTACCTGGCTTTTTAGGTCTAGTACCTTACTCACCTTTTGTTTCTTCAATTGGATTTATTCAACAGACTAAAATTTATGACCGTATGCCATTCATTTTTGGTGCCGCGATGTTCTTTGTTATGGGTGTCATTCCTCAAATTGGTTCATTCTTTACGATGATACCTCTAAGTGTTGGATGTGCTGTTTTATTTGTATCTTATGTTCAACTCTTTGGTTCAGCTTGGGATTGGTTCAAACTTGTTCAATTTAATAGTTTAAATATTTACCGTTCAGCAATACCAATGTTTTTAGGATTGGTTCTAATGGCAGTACCTGCCTCAGCATTTAGCAGCCTACCAGGCTATGTTCAACCCTTACTATCAAGCGGTTTGTTAATGGGAACCATCATCTCAATAGCGATGGAAAACTTATTGAACTGGGATAAGGTTGGTGCAACCATCTCAAATAATATTGGTGTAAATACTGAAAAAGAAGAGCCTGTAAATAAGCTATAGCTATAAGTAAAAGCTTGGTCATCGATTCGTAGATGGCCAAGCTTTTTTCTATTCAACTTCAATCATGTTTAAATCTAAAACGTATTCGTCATTGAAGCTGATGTTAATGTAATTCGCATTATCTACAGCCGGAAGATAAGCAGGTGCAGTACTGATTTCTACTGTTTCTATAAAGCGACTCCCCCTGTAATAGCTGATCATCGCTGGTGCTGTAATAACGTAGTCCCTACTCGAATTATATTCTAAGGCTTCCGTAACAGTATACTCCTCATCATCAACAAATCTTCCACGCTCATCGATTCTTTGACCTGGAAAAACATCATCTCCACTTAGGAAATCCTGACCAAACATAATCTGACCTTGGAGATTTTCAATATCAGGCTTTCCTTGTCCTAAATATTCATCAGGTGTTGTGCTTTCTTCAGCATCGGCCGTTGCATTATCGACCGCTTCATTTCTCAGCTCCACAACATCAGCTTCTGGTTCACCAAATGAAACAATCACTTGGTCCGCTTCAGGTACACTCTCTATGAGGTATGGCCCTTCATGCCCATAATTATTCGTCTTTATAAATGAATCTCCGTAAAAATAAGAAACATATGCTGCGCTTGTTAAAGTATAGTCTTGACTGGCATCATAGGGAATAAAATCCGTACGACTCATATGACTACGGGCATCATCCACACCACTATAATTAATCCAATACCCTTCTATTATGTCACTATCCTCTATTAAATCAGTGGCTGCTTGTTCCTCAGTCTCTTTCTCTGATTCTTCAACGTCAGACTCTTGGTCTTCTACGCTATTATTATCATCGTAAGATGATGTTGAATCAGTTTCTGTATCATTTTCTACTTCTTTAGATTCAGTGGTATTATTATCGGTTACTTGTTCACTTTCGGTAGTTTCAGTTTGATCAATCTGATTACTACAAGCTGCTAAGGTAGTGATGCTAAACATAATAAGTAACAATACTTTCATAAACGCCCCCCCTAATATAAAATATACACCTGTTATGTATATACTTAACATTAACCTAACTATACCCTTATTTCAGGTAGTAAAATAGAGTATTTTAAATTTTCTTGAACTCGTCTGACTCTCATGTTACTGCAACCCACAAAAAATCCCTCTAGGACTGATAATTTCATCAATCCTAGAGGGAAAGCTATTATATTATGGATTATTTGACCATAAACCTGCGTGTTTTAAGACAACGCGATTATTTAGTTTCAACTGTAGAACGATAAGTTCTGCTAGGTCTTCTGCTTGCATGACCTTATCCGGATTGCCATCTGTTAAATTCAATTCTTTTGCCATATCAGTTGCAACTGTACTTGGTGTTAGGGTTACCACACGGATATTATCTTTTCTTACTTCCATCATTAATGATTCACTTAAGCCGATAACCGCCGCTTTAGATGCCGAGTAAGCACTTGTTACAGGGCCACCTTTTTGTCCGGCAGTTGATGAAATATTAATGATATCTCCACTCTGTCTTTCCACCATTTCAGGTAGGACTGCTCTTGTTGTGTAGTAGACACCTTTAACATTCACATCAACAATATTTGTCCACTCTTCTGGTGACAGCTCCATAAAATTACCAAATTTAGATATACCAGCATTGTTGAGTAGAATATCGATTGGTCCAAGTTCGCTTCTAATTGCTTCTACTGCTGATGTAATTTCATTTAAGTCTGCAACATTTGCAGTTTGCACTGACACTTTAATATCATATTCCTCTAGTTCTGACTTAACATTCTCTAAGTTTTCAATCGTGCGACCAACGAGTCCAACATGGACACCTTCTTTTGCTAGTGCAATCGCTGTCGCACGACCGATGCCACGACCGCCTCCAGTAATTAAGGCAACTTTTCCTTTAATATCCTGCATGAATGTTCTCCCCCATTAATCAATTATTATCTATACTTTATCATTTTTATAGATAAAATTTGATTGATTCGTTCTATCTCTACATCACAAGAATTCAAGCAACTCTTTTAAATCATTCACTTCATAATTCAGTGGTACTTCATGACTTTTTTCTAGTTTGTATGGGTTATACCAACAACGATCAATCCTTGCATTATATGCACCGTACATATCTGAAATTAGACTATCTCCAACCATTAAAACCTCATTCGGTGAGAGCTGTGCTCTTTGTAGACTTTCTTCAAAAAAGTTCACATTCGGCTTCTCATAACCAATATCACTAGAGATATAAAGATCTGTAAAGTACTCGTATAAACCTGCAAGTTTCAATCGATTTTCCTGCATGCTTAGTTCACTATTTGAAGCTGCATATACCTTATAGCTTTTTGCCAATTCTTTAATAGCGAGGTCTGCATTCACCTCTAAAAAGTGTTGACAACCTAAGCCAGCCTGAAAATGATCTCTTATTAAATTTGGTTCTACACCTAAGTTTAATTTTTCACTCAAGATGCTAAAACGCGTATTAATAACATCATTTACGGTTATTTTTTCTTCTTTTTGTTGTTTCCATAAATCATCATTAATTTCCAAATATACCTTATAGAGATCTTCAGTGAAATCTAAATTGAAGTGTTTAAATGTATCTTTAAAGGCACCTTCGCTCGATTTCGGGAAATTTAAAATCGTATCATCAATATCTAAAAATATCGCCTTATACTTGTTACGCTTCACCATCTATCAATGCTCCTTATTTTCTATACAATGTCATCAAAATTATAGCAGAGATCTATCTATAACTTAACATAAGAGCAGTAATCTAGTATTTGCCTATAAAACAGTAAAGGTATATAATTAAGTTGAATATAGTTAGACGTCTAATTATTTAAAGATGAAAGTATATTGAGGAAGAAATATTATGACAGAAAAAAGGATATTTGACCTTCTCCACCAAATGGATACATTCACTAATCAGATGATGATTCGATGGAATAAAATTTTTGATGAAGACCTAGGGGTTTCTCATATACTCACCTTATCCTTCATACAACATAACGCACCATCTCGTCCGTCTGATGTTTCAAAAGCCTTGGGACTCACACCACCTACCGTGACCCATCTAGTGAATAAATTGGTTAAGAAAGAATTAGTCGAACGTGAAGCAAATGAAAATGATCGCCGTATCATATATTTAGTAATTACTGCTAAAGGACAAGATGTTTTAGAAAAAGCGATAGAGTGCGGACAGGTTTTACGAAAAGAAATATTTTTAAAACTAACTGAAGATGAAAGACAACAACTGCTCACCTTATATAAAAAGTTAAACCAATAAATCATATTATAAAGGACCTAGGTAAAATGAGATTAGAAGGTAAAGTTGCGATTGTTACAGGCGGTGCACAAGGTATGGGTGCTGCTCACGTGAAACGTTTTGTCGAAGAAGGTGCTAAAGTAATTTTTACTGACATTAATGAAGAAGCCGGTAGAGCGCTTGAAAAAGACCTTGGAGAAACAGAAAATTTGTAAAACAAGACGTGACTAAAACGAAGACCGGGATAAGGTCGTTAAAGATACTAAGGATTCATTTGGGCAAATTGATATTCTTGTGAACAATGCTGGAATCAGTGTCAATAAGCCTTTGATGGAAATGACAGAAGATGACTACCGTAGAATCGTTGATATTAACCAAGTCTCTGTGTTTCTAGGGACACAAGCTGTCGTTCCTTCAATGACAGAAGCTAATAAAGGATCCATCGTAAATGTCTCATCTATTAATGGTCTAGTCGGAGGCGCTGTCGGTTACACCGATACAAAATTTGCTGTAAGAGGCTTTTCTAAAGCAGCTGCCTTACAACTCGCACCACTAGAAATTCGTGTAAACTCTGTGCACCCTGGTGTTACAGAAACACCAATGATTAAACAAGGCGATGCAGCAGAGCAAATCAAAGCATTTTCAAAATTCATTCCTATGAGAAGAGTCGCTCAAACTGAAGAGGTTACTGAACTTTTTCTCTTCCTCGCTTCAGATGATTCATCCTACTCAACAGGTTCAGAGTTTGTTGCTGATGGTGGCTTGACTGCCCAATAAGATATGTAGCACGTTGATATTATTATCAATGTGCTATTTTTTTATTCTAAGTAATATACAAGCAGATTATTTTCTCCTCTAATTGGCCTATGCTTATAATATGGAAGTGATTGATTTAAATATTTTAGGAGGTCTCTTACTATGGAGAAGAAATATGAAGGGTTATTTCAACCTTTAACGCTTCCAAATAAGGTTACACTGAAAAACCGTTTTATACTTGCACCAATGACACACGTTTCATCACATGATGATGGTACAATCTCTGATGTAGAATTGGAATATATAGAAAAGCGTTCTAAGGATGTAGGCTTATCTATTTCAGCAGCAAGTCATGTAACACCGATTGGTCAAGCATTCACCGGACAACCCTCTGTCGCATTTGACAGTGATATTGACGGTTTAAAAAAACTTGCACAGGCTATGAAGAAAAATGGTGCACAAGCACTCGTTCAAATTCACCACGGCGGTGCAAAATCGTTACCTTCATTAACACCAAACGGTGATGTTGTTGCACCAAGTGAAATTCAAATGCAAGCTCAGCCTCCACATAATCCTAGCAAAGTAGATGAGGATTATCACGTGAGAGAGATCACTGTTGATGAAATAAATGAAACTATAAAAGCATTCGGTGAAGCGACACGCCGCGTCATTGAATCAGGATTTGATGGAATTGAGATTCATGGTGCCAACCACTATCTGATTCATCAATTTGTTTCACCGTACTATAACCGTCGTACTGATGAATGGAAATATGATGACTTTAAATTCCCACTTGCTGTAATCGATGAAGTTGTTTCAGTTGCAAAAGAATATGCTAATGAAAACTTCATTGTCGGCTACCGCTTCTCTCCTGAAGAAGCAGAATCACCAGGTATTTCTATGGAATTAACGAAAGAATTACTAGAAATTTTAGTACAAAAACCTCTGGACTATCTTCATGTTTCACTTGGAGACATTCACTCCAAAACACGTGAAGGTAAATACAGTGGAGAAAGTCGTCTTCACCTTTTACACGAGTGGATTGGCGGCAAACTTCCATTGATTGGAATTGGTTCAATTTACACAGCAGAAGATGCCCTAAGAGGATTCGAAACAGGCGATACAGAACTCATCGCACTTGGTCGCGGTATTCTTCTAGACCATGACTTTGTTGGTAAAATTAAAGATGGACGCGCAGATGAAATTACTTCAGAATTTGATCCAGACAGAGCAGACTTACATGAACTACCAGAAAGACTCTGGCATCAATTGAACGACGGACACTACGGTGTACCGAGAACTAAATAAATATAATCTTTGAATAGCCTAGAAATGTGATTGCGGCACATTTCTAGGCTATTTCTTTTTGTTGTGATAAGTCAGTCACTCACTTATCACCATTTCTCCTGATTTCAGTGATAAGTCACTCTCTTTTAACTCACTTATCACCACCGCATACAATTTACCTTAATTATCTATAGAAATGGATAAGTAAATATAACCACTTAATCATACTAATCAACCACTTAGACAAAACAGGTGGTTTTTGCAATACATACATGGTTTACTTTGCTTAGAAAAGGAACAAGATGAATGAAAATCACTTTTAAAAGAGATCCATCGCTCAAGAAAGACGAAGTCGAAATCCGCGCTCAAGCAGATAGTCCTGAAATCCAATCATTAATAAGAGAACTATCAAAGCGTATATCCAAAAAGGTAAAGGGTCGATATAATGATGAGATTTCCCTCATAGATCTCTTCGATATTTATAGTTTCAGAATTGAGGACAGAAGGCTGTATGCATGTACAATCCATAAAAAGTATGCAATACAAGCGAAGTTATATGAGGTTGAGGCTTTATCAACACACAATTTTATTCAAATATCAAAATCTGAAGTCATCAACATCGATTTTATTCACCATCTTGAGTTAGGTAAAAATGGCATCATCAAAATCATCTTTACCAACAACGATTTCACTCATTCTTCTAGACGATACTTAAAACAGATTAAGGAGCAGTTGAATTTATGAAAAGAGCATTGATGGGTATTTTAATTGGCTTATCTTCAGGACTTGTTATTTCAATTATATTTTCTTTAATATTTGCTGACGGTCAGTATCACCCTGTTTCACCCGAATCTACTTTTGGTGATTATTACTTCAGTCATTTTACAGAATTACAAACTGTCATGATAGCCGCACTTGTATGGGCATGCATTGGGATCACCTTTAGTTTAGGCACCTATATTTTTACTCATACAGACCTCACCATTGTAAAAACAACAGCCCTACACTTTTTAACTATGTTACTCATATTTTTTCCACTTGCAGTCCTTGCGGGATGGTTTCCGCTTAAACTCTCGGCTTTAATAATCTTCTTCGTGATTTTCATTGTTGCTTATATCATTATTTGGTCGATCATTAGAAGAAGAACGAAAAGAAATATTGCAGAGATTAATTATAAGTTAGGAGGAAAGTAAATGATCAACGAAGAGGTCGATATACTGCGGTACAACAGGATAATATCACAGTATTTTTGATTGGTATACGTATCAACAAGTGGTACAAAGTAAACAAATGGTTACCTGTGTTCTTAGCGATGCCGCCGATGATGAAAGAGTTGAGTCAAATTTCTCTGAATGTGCCGTCTTAAGTGAATAATACTCTGTGATTTACAATACTGCAAAACGTACTCTACATATCCGGAGCTGTCCAATCTTTATATGCATCATAAAAAGACCGCCAAATCAGCGGTCAGCATAAAACTTTACAGTATAACTGAAAAAGCTATTCTCTTTTTTTGAACCTGTCTCCAGTATTAATATATATAATCATATATACAACGATGCACAAAAATAAAATAAGACCTGTATAGAACAACCCATTCATTTCAAATGCTATACTGAAAATCCAGAACAACATACTAAATGATAAGACAAACATCATTTTCCCCATAAACTTAGTTAGTCTGGCGGTATCATACTTCTCTTTTTCCTCTGGTGACATCATATTATAACCGGCTATTAAGGAAGAACCTTTACCATTTAAAAGTAAAATCCCCAATATAATAAACAATACAATGACACCAGCTATTATCAGCAATGCAATAATGTTATCTCCCACCGTGTACCCCCTTTGCATATAGTTGCTAGTAAACTATCCGGTCTTTCAGATAATGATTATATTTTTGCATTGTCACAATTCAGCTGTTAGATTCAATGGTATCAAACCTTTTTATAAATATCGAACTTTATATTTAAATTATTTGTCTGCTACTTGTATGTGACGTGTATGCTACGTGTGAATTTCCCCCTGTTTTTAAAGCACCGCATATACAGTAAAATCCCCCAACCACACGTGGTTGAGGGATTTGTAAGTGTTGATTTATTAACGTTTTGAGAACTGTGGAGAACGACGAGCCTTTTTAAGACCTGGTTTCTTACGTTCTTTCATACGTGGGTCACGTGTTAATAGTCCAGCTCTTTTCAGTGCTGAACGGTGTTCTGGATCTGCTTCTAGTAAAGCTCTTGCAATACCGTGACGGATTGCTTGTGCTTGACCAGTAAATCCACCACCGTGAACATTTACTAATACATCATAGTTACCTGCAGTTTCAGTTACTGCAAATGGTTGACTTAAATCTAAGATTAAACTTTCAAATGGAAGATAATCTCTCATGTCGCGTCCGTTTACTGTTACGTTACCTTCACCTGGTACTAAACGTACGCGTGCTACTGAATGCTTACGACGACCAGTTCCTAAATATTCTACTTTAGCCAAATGTTTTCCCTCCTAATCCTTAACCACGTAACTCGTAGTTTTCAGGTTGTTGTGCTACGTGTGGGTGATCTGCTCCACCGTATACGAATAATTTCTTACCTTGCTTACGTCCAAGTGGATTCTTAGGAAGCATTCCTTTGATAGAAGTTTCCAATAATCTCACAGGGTTGTTCTCTCTTAATTCACCAGCTGTAACAGATTTGATTCCACCTACGTGACCTGAATGTCTGTAGTAAATTTTTTGTGATTCTTTTTTACCAGTTAATTCGATTTCACCAGCATTGATGATGATTACATAGTCACCAGTATCAACGTGTGGTGTGAATGTTGGTTTATGTTTTCCGCGTAATAATGTAGCAACTTCTGTAGAAAGACGGCCGAGTGTTTTACCAGCTGCATCTACAACGAACCATTTACGCTCGATGTTTGACTCATTAGCCATAAACGTTTGACGCATATTATTTCCTCCTAAATCCATTCTATATTTCGTGTTTTTTTAATAGTCGTTTTTGTCTTTTTATATTCATAATCTTAAAAGGTTCCGGGGCCTTATAATCATGGATGGATATAAAAATGTACCGTTAGTTATTATATAATTATCCACCAACAAAGTCAATATGATTGATAGATTTTATATGTCTTCATACCAGACTTTTTCCAAATATAGTCCTTCTGCCGGTGCGGTTTTTGGAATGATTGTTCGATCTTTCGCCTTCAGCATATTCAAAGTATCCGCTTCTCTTTTACCCTTACCGACTTCAAGTAGATAGGCCACGATGATTCTGACCATATTATATAGAAAACCAGTGCCAGTAATGACGATATCAATGCCGTCTGTTGTTTCTTCGATGTCGAGTTGTTTAATCTCTCTTACCTTATTTTTAATCTCCGCTTTGGCACTGGAGAATGTGGTGAAGTCATGCACTCCAACAAAGGGTGCTGCTGCATCTCTAATCTTTTCTAAATTTAAGGTATCCATACAATGGGTCTTCAACCCTGCATAGAAAGGGTTCTTATTGCCAGTATAAATTTTGTAACGATAGGTTTTTCCCTTGGCATTAAATCTCGAATGAAAGTCGTCATCAACGATATCTACTTTTTTAATATAAATATCGTCTGGCATAGATCTATTCAAAATAAATTGCCACTTATCTCGTGGTAAATCGATTGTCGTATCAAAGTGAATATATTGATCTATGGCATGCACACCACTATCGGTTCTAGAAGCACCGTGTAGTCTAGTATGTGTCTTATGCATGCGTTTGAGTTGTTTTTCTATAGTGCCTTGGACCGTACGGTAATCATGTTGATACTGAAAACCACTAAAGTTTTGACCGTTATAAGAAATGTTTGCTCTTACTCTCATTTTATTCACTGCCTTACCCATAATAATATCAATCCTAATATTAAGAGAATAATAATGGCGACCGTATCTTTTAACTGCCAGTTTAATACTCTGTAGTGTGTTCGTCCTTCTTCACCCTTGTAGCCTCTCACTTCCATAGCAATTGCCATCTCATCTGCACGTTTAAAGGCAGACATGAATAAGGGAATGAATATCGGCACTAAGGCTGTGATTCTTGATTTTAGACTTCCCGTCATAAAAGTAGACCCACGGGCACTTTGTGCTTTAATGATTTTCTCTGTTTCATCCATTAGAGTTGGAATGAAACGTAATGAGATGGACATCATCATGGCGATTTCATGAACAGGTATCTTAACTGCTTTTAACGGTTTACATAGTTTTTCTATAGCATCTGTTAATTCTATTGGACTCGTCGTTAAGGTCATCAGTGTAGTGATAACCACTAGTAGAGCAAGTCGAATTGTAATATAAATCCCGGTAATCAGACCGTTGGATTCTATCGTAAAGAAGCCACCGTCAACAAGTATAGTACCACCCTTGGTTAAGAATATATGCATTAAGAAGGTGAATATCAACAGTATCAAAACGAGTTTTAAACCATTGAAGAGGAAGCGAACTGATAAGCCGGCAAGTTTAGTCACAGCCAGTACAAAAAGTATGAGTATGCCGTATCCTAGCCAATCATTTGCAAAGAATACAATAATCATAAAAAGAATAACTGAAATCAACTTAGCCCTAGGATCTAAGCGGTGAATCACACTCTCACCAGGAATATACCGACCAAGTAACATTGAACTAATCATGACTATCCCTCCACTCTTTATAGAGAGAAATAAAGTCCTTAGTATTTAAAGGGATTTCTTTAAGATATACCCCTTTTTTCTCGAGGTCCTTAGTCAATCTAATAATATGTGGTATTTCAAGATTGTAAGCTGTCATAAAACTTTCATCGGTTAAAATATCTGTCGTTTTTCCTTCTCTAACTAGTTCTCCTTGATCCATCACCTTAACGGCATCTGTATACTCTAATACATCATCCATATCGTGCGTTATCAAAATAACAGTCACATCAATCTTGTTGAAGACATCGTTAAATAATCGCATTGTCTCATCATGACTCACCGGGTCTAGGCCGGCTGTAGGTTCATCTAAAATTAGAATATCTGGTTCCATAGAGAGAATTCCCGCAATCGCTACTTTTCTCATCTGTCCACCAGATAATTCAAACGGACTACGCTCATAGAGTGTTTCTGGTACGCGGAGGAGTTCTAAGTATTGAAGTGCCTTTTCTCTTGCTTCTTCTTCACTCGCTCCCATATTCATCGGTCCAAACATGACATCTTTTAAGACTGTACTTTCAAACAATTGATGCTCCGGAAACTGAAACACCATACCCACTTTCATTTTAGCTTCATGAATTACCTTTTGCTTGGTCTTCTTAGAAAGCTTAATGCCATCAACATTTAAGTCACCTGTTGTCGGTAAAATCAAACCATTCATTGTTTGAATTAAAGTCGACTTACCACTACCTGTATGACCAATTAATCCATAGAACTTACCTTTTTCAAAAGACGTTTCAATCTGTTTTAAAGCTCTGAACTCAAATGGGGATTTCGGATTATATACTACACTCACTTTATGAAAATCTATAATCATAGGCGGTCCACCAACATTTCATGCGTCAGGTACGTCCCATCTAAAAGTGCTTCTGATAGTTCCATTGTATAAGGCACCTTCAGGTTGCTTTCTTTTAGCAGCTCTTTGTCCCTGTAGATTTCATCAATGCTACCCTCAGCAACTGCTTTTCCTTGGTTCATAACAACGACCTTGTCACTTCTATAAATTTCAGTCAGATCATGGGTGATATATATAATGGTCGTCTCCAACCGTTCATGTAAATCACAAAGTATGCTCAGCACTTCTTGTCTGCCTTTTGGATCTAACATAGAAGTTGCCTCATCAAGGATGAGGACCTCAGGTTTCATAGCCAAGGCTCCCGCGATCGCAATTCTTTGTTTTTGACCACCTGATAAACGATGTGGTTCATGTTTTTTAAAATCAAGCATGTCAACTAACTTTAAGGCATAGTCTGTTCGTTCAATCATTTCTTCTCTTTCTATGCCCATATTCTCTAAACCAAAAGCGACATCATCTTCCACTGTCGCACCAACAAATTGATTATCAGGATTCTGAAACACAATTGCAAAACGACTACGCAAGTCTTTCATATTATCATTATTTAACTGTTTACCATCTATATATATGTTGCCTTCATAGGACTCTGTAATCCCCATCAGGACTTTAACAAGCGAACTTTTACCAGAACCATTATGCCCGATAATCGATGTCCACTTTCCTTTTTCAAAGTTAATGGAGATATGATCAAGAGCATATGCTTCTTCTTCTCTATACTTAAAAGCGACATTCTCTAGTTTAATCATATCTCCACTCCTTTAAAAATTTATGTAAAAAAAGCGCGTACCCTGCAATAAGAGTCGCGCAATGATTATTTACTGCAGGATACGTCGAGCTAGACGAAAGAGCCCTGATGGGCTCATCATCATAACACTCACTCTGCTTTTAAGAATTTACGCTTCTTCAGTTGTAACTGGAGCGCCTTCTACGAATTCAATAATTACAAGTTCAGCTCCGTCACCGCGACGGCTACCAAGTTTCTTTATGCTTGTATAACCACCTTGACGATCAGCAAAACGTGGAGCGATATCTTCAAATAACTTTTGAAGTGCATAACTTGTTGAACCATCTTCATTGATGATTTCTACGTTGCGTACAGTTTGACCAGCACGTCTTTTAGCTGCTAAGTCGCCTTTTTTACCAAGTGTAACAAGACGGTCAGCTAATTTACGAAGTTCTTTAGCACGGTCTTCAGTTGTAGTGATTCTTTCACTAACGATTAAAGACGTCGCTAAGTCGCGTAACATTGCTTTTCTTTGGTCAGATGTACGTCCAAGTTTTCTGTAACCCATTATTTCTCCTCCTTTATGACTAGTCTTCTTTCTGTAGACCTAAGCCTAAGTCTTCAAGTTTAAATTTAACTTCTTCAAGTGACTTACGTCCTAAGTTACGTACTTTCATCATATCAGCTTCTGTTTTATCAGTGAGTTCCTGAACAGAGTTGATACCAGCACGTTTTAGACAGTTGTATGAGCGTACTGACAAGTCAAGTTCTTCAATTGACATTTCAAGTACTTTTTCTTTCTGATTTTCTTCTTTTTCGATCATGATTTCAGCATTTTGAGCTTCATCAGTCAGACCAACAAAGATGTTTAAGTGTTCAGTTAGAATTTTAGCACCTAATGATACAGCTTCTTGAGGCGTAATTGAACCATCTGTCCATACGTCTAAAGTAAGTTTATCGAAGTTTGTACTTTGTCCTACACGTGTATTTTCAACCGTATAATTCGCACGTTCTATCGGTGTGTAGATAGAGTCGATTGGAATTACACCAATTGGCATGTCAGCTTTATTGTTGCCATCTGCAAGTGTGTAACCTCTACCACTATCAGCAGTCATGCGTAATTTCAAGCTTCCACCTTTAGATACTGTTGCAATCTTAAGATCTCTGTTTAAAATTTCAACATCACTATCATGAGTGATATCAGCTGCAGTAACGACACCTTCACCGCTGAAATCAATTTCTAAAGTTTTCTCATCTTCAGAGTAGATTTTCAGTGCCAGGCTCTTGATGTTGGTAATAATTGTAGTCACGTCTTCAACAACATTGTCGATTGTCGAAAACTCATGAAGTACATTTTCTATTTCAATCGTCTTAACTGCCGCACCTGGTAATGATGATAAAAGAATGCGACGCAAGGAGTTCCCAAGTGTTGTTCCATAACCTCTTTCCAAAGGTTCTACAACAAACTTACCAAACTTAGAATCTTCCGATACTTCTACTGTCTCAATTCTAGGTTTCTCGATTTCGATCATGTGTAACATATCCTCCCTTTAAACGCCGAAAATATTAGAAAATTATATTGTTCCCAACTACTTAAGCGATTAAATAATTATTATACACGGCGGCGTTTAGGTGGACGGCAACCATTGTGTGGAACTGGAGTTACGTCTTTAATAGCTGTAATCTCAAGACCAGCAGATTGAAGTGCTCTGATTGCTGCTTCACGTCCCGCACCAGGACCTTTTACTGTAACTTCTACAGTTTTAAGACCGTGTTCCATCGCTGCTTTAGATGCTGTTTCAGAAGCCATTTGTGCTGCGAAAGGTGTAGATTTTTTAGAACCTTTAAAACCTAAGGCACCAGCAGATGACCATGATAAGGCATTACCGAACTCGTCAGTGATTGTTACGATTGTATTATTAAATGTTGAACGGATATGTGCAATTCCTGCTTCGACATTCTTTTTCACTCTGCGTTTACGACTAGTTTGTTTGCGAGCCATTTGTTATCCTCCTTTACTAAAGTAAGCTATTTATTTCTTCTTGTTCGCTACTGTTTTGATTGGTCCTTTACGTGTTCTTGCATTGTTTTTAGTCTTTTGACCATTAACAGGCAAGCCACGACGGTGACGCATACCTTTGTATGATCCAATTTCCATTAAGCGTTTAACGTTAAGGTTTGTTTCACGGCGTAAGTCACCTTCAACTTTGTAACCATCAACGACTTCACGGATTTTGTTTAATTCATCTTCAGTAAGGTCTTTAACACGAGTACTTTCATCAACTGAAGCTTCAGCTAAAATTTTAGCAGCTGTGCTTGGTCCAATACCGTATACGTAAGTTAAAGAAATTACAACACGTTTGTCACGTGGTACGTCAACTCCTGCAATACGAGCCATATTTTTGCACCTCCAAATTATATATTAACCTTGTTTTTGTTTGTGTTTAGGGTTTTCACAGATTACCATTACTTTTCCTTTTCTGCGGATAACTTTACATTTCTCACAGATAGGTTTAACTGATGGTCTTACTTTCATGTTTTTTACCTCCTTAGAATATGGAGTCTCTTATTTAAAACGATAAGTGATTCTGCCACGTGTTAAGTCATATGGTGACATTTCAACTGTTACCTTATCACCAGGAAGTATGCGTATATAGTTCATACGAATTTTACCTGATACATGAGCTAAGATCTCATGACCATTTTCTAATTCTACTTTGAACATTGCATTTGGTAAAGTATCAAGCACTGTACCTTCCAGTTCAATTACATCTTGTTTACTCACTTTTTATCCTCCTTATACAGCATTTCAATTCCGTATTCGAAATTTGCTCTAGGTGACGATTCACTACGTCTAATAACGACTCACTCGTATACATATAGACAATAAACATTCACCTAAAGGCTGCGAAGGTGAATATCTCTATAAGTCATTAAGAATTTCATCGATTTCCTCGAATACTTCTTCTATATCTTTTGAGCCATCTACAGTAGACAGAACTCCAAGTTCTTTATAGAAATCTAAAAGCGGTGCTGTTTGTTTAACATTAATTTCAAGACGGTTCTGAACAGTTTCAGGATTATCATCTTCGCGTTGGTAAAGTTTACCGCCATCTAAATCACAGATACCCTCTGTTTTAGGTGGGTTAAACACGAGGTGATAAGTTGCTCCGCAAGTTTCACAGATGCGTCTACCTGTCAGTCTATTCATTAACTCTTCTTCAGGCACCTCGACGTAAATCGTTTGGTCGATCTGAGAACCTAACTCTTCCATAATCTTATTAAGGGCTTCAGCTTGTTCAACAGTTCTTGGGAAACCATCTAACAAGAAGCCACCTTTAGCATCACTTTGAGATAGGCGTTCTTTGACGATACCGATTGTTACTTCGTCAGGAACAAGTTCACCTTGATCCATAAATTCTTTAGCTTGTTTCCCTAAATCCGTCTCGTTTTTAATAGCGAGTCGGAACATGTCTCCCGTAGAGATATGAGGAATTGAATGTTTCTTAATTATCTTGGCAGCTTGAGTACCTTTACCGGCACCTGGCAAGCCCATAATAATAATATTCATCTATATTTCCTCCTGCTTATCTGCGCTTTCTAAATCCACGATATTCCCTCTGATTCGCTTGTGCTTCGAGTTGTTTCATCGTTTCAAGTGCAACACCGATAACGATGAGTAGACTTGTACCGCCGATTTGAATCGCTTGTGGTAAATCCATAAACTTAGTAATCAACAGTGGCAAGATTGAAATACCTGCTAGGAATAATGAGCCAACAAATACTAATCTATATAGTACTGAAGTGATATAATCCTGAGTATTTTTACCCGGTCGGATACCCGGAATATAGCTGCCTTGTTTTTTCAAGTTGTCAGCCATTTTCTCTGGGTTCACTTGCACAAATGAATAGAAGTAAGCAAATGCAATAATTAGAACAACGTAAAAGATCATTCCTACCCAATCAGATGGGTCAGCAAATCTTGCGACAGTCTGTGCCCAGTTAGCATCCGGGAAGAATAGTGTTAACGTCTGTGGCATCATTAGGAATGCCATGGCAAAGATTACCGGGATAACACCTGCTGGATTCACTTTCAATGGTAAGAAAGTTGCTTGTGGTGCAAGCTGTGAACCTGCATTTCTTTGACCTTTTGCGTACTGAATTGGGATTTTACGAATTGCTTGTAAGATAAACACCGCAAAGGCTGTGAGTAATAATAGGAATATTACTAAACCTGCAATTTGCAGAACCGCCATTGTCGTATCCGATGTGCCAGTAAATCTAGACTGGAACAATTGAATCAATGAACTTGGTAAAGCACCAAGTATCCCCGCAAAGATAATGATTGAAATACCATTACCTACACCGTGAGATGTGATTAACTCACCCATCCATAAAAGGAAGGCAGTTCCTGTTGTTAAGATTAATGCGATCAGCAAGTACGATCCAATGTTGTTATTTTCAATAAGTGCGCCTCCGAACATTTGGTTAAATGCGAAAGACATACCAATTGCTTGAATAAAAGCTAAAACGATCGTGAAATACCTTGTAAACTGAGCAAGTTTCTTACGGCCAACTTCGCCCTGTCTTGCCCACTCAGCAAACTTTGGCACTATATCCATCTGTAACAACTGAGTAACAATTGATGCTGTGATATACGGCATAATCCCCATTGCGAGAATAGAG
The DNA here is from genome assembly GCF_016313225.1 of Jeotgalicoccus sp. ATCC 8456. NCBI lineage: Bacteria > Bacillati > Bacillota > Bacilli > Caryophanales > Staphylococcaceae > Jeotgalicoccus > Jeotgalicoccus sp. ATCC 8456. The sequence goes on from NZ_CP066224.1 coordinate 1,227,467, forward strand.
AAATTACTCAGCGCGCCACCACCGAACGTATTCATTAAGTCCAGGACGCCTCCACTAGAAGCACCCGTGTCAAATACGCTAGGGTCAACGCCTGGAACAGGAATATAAGTTCCTATCTTAAAGATAATCAGCATGGCCAAAGTAAAAAGTATCTTATTACGTATTTCTTTAATTTTAAAGAAATTCGATATCTTGCCGATCATTAGATCACCTCATGAGTTCCGCCTTGTTGCTCAATAGCTTCTTTAGCTGAACTAGAAAATTTGTGCGCTTTTACAGTTAATTTCTTATCAAGGCTACCGTTACCAAGAATTTTAATTCCAGCTTTTTCATTTTTAACAAGACCTGTCTCAACTAAGAGTTCAGGTGTTACTTCTGTACCATTGTCGAAACGGTTTAGTGAATCAACATTGACAACTGCGTATTCTTTACGGTTAATGTTTGTAAAACCGCGTTTAGGAATACTACGGAATAATGGTAATTGACCACCTTCGAAAGTAAGGCTCACTTTACCACCAGAACGTGATTTTTGTCCGTTGTGACCACGACCAGATGTCTTACCGTTACCTGATGACATACCGCGCCCTACTCTGTTACGTTTGTTACGCGCGCCTTCAACTGGTTTAAGTTCGTGTAATTTCATCTTCGCACCTCCTATATCATTTTATCATTAAATTTCTTCTACTGTAACTAAATGACTAACTTTGGCAATCTGACCTCTAAGTTGAGGTGTATCTTCGTGTTCAACAGTTTGATGCATTTTCTTAATACCTAATGACGCAACTGTTTGTCTTTGAGTTTCAGGTTTACCAATAATACTTTTAGTGAGGGTAACTTTCACTTTTGCCATTGACTATTCCCTCCTTAGTTTAGAATCTCTTCTACAGTTTTATCTCTAAGCTTAGCCACTTCTTTAACATCTTTAAGTTCAGTTAAGCCTGTAAGTGTTGCACGAACAACGTTAATTGGTGTATTCGCACCTAATGACTTGCTTAGGATGTCAGTAACACCTGCAAGTTCAAGTACGGCACGTACTGGACCACCAGCGATAACCCCTGTACCAGGAGCAGCAGGTTTCATGAATACGTTACCTGATGAGAAACGACCTTTAATTTCGTGTGGAATTGTACCGTTAACGATAGGTACTTCAATAAGATCTTTCTTCGCAGCTTCGATTGCTTTTTTAATTGCTTCAGGTACCTCTTGGGCTTTACCTGTACCGAAACCTACGCGACCTTTTCTGTCACCAACTACTACTAAAGCTGAGAAACGGAAACGACGTCCACCTTTAACAACTTTTGCGATACGGTTGATTGTTACAACGCGCTCTTCAAATTCTTGTACTTTCTCTTCTTTCTTGTAAGCCATGTTTATTGTCCCTCCTTTTTTATTAGAAATCCAGTCCGTTTTCACGTGCTGCATCAGCTAATGCTTTCACACGTCCATGATATAAATATCCACCACGGTCAAATACTACTTTTTCGAAACCTTTGTCTTTTGCACGAGTTGCAATAAGAGCACCGACTTCTTTAGCTGCTTCCACGTTAGAACCTAGTTCACCTTTGAACTCTGGATCTTGTGTAGATGCGCTTGCAAGTGTAATTTGCGCAGTGTCATCAATTAATTGAGCATAGATATGCTTGTTTGAACGATAAACATTTAAACGTGGTCTTTCAGTTGTGCCTGAAAGCATGTTACGCACGCGGCCATGTCTTTTTTGACGAACTTTATTCTTGTCAATTTTCGCGATCATTGATGGTCACTCCTCACTTATTTATTATTTACCAGTTTTACCTTCTTTACGGCGAACAAGTTCACCTTTATAGCGAATACCTTTACCTTTATAAGGTTCTGGTGGACGTACACTACGGATGTTTGAAGCTAAAGCTCCAACTTCCTCTTTATTAATACCTTCGATTTTGATGTTAGTGTTACCTTCTACAGAAATCTGAAGGTTTTCACCTGTTTCAAACTCAACAGGGTGAGATAAACCAACGTTTAATGAAAGTTTATTACCTTGCATTTGTGCACGATAACCAACTCCGATTAGTTCAAGTTCTTTTACAAAACCTTGTGAAACACCTTCAACCATGTTGTTGATAAGTGCACGAGTAGTACCGTGTACTGTACGGTGTTCTTTAGAATCACTTGGGCGTACTACTTCTAGTGTAGTATCTTCAAGATTGTATGTCATTTCTTCATTGAATGTGTTAACTAGTTCACCTTTAGGGCCTTTAACAGTAATAGTATTACCCTTGATGTCGATAGTTACATCACTTGGAATGTCAATAAGACGTTTACCAACACGACTCATTACTTTGCACCTCCTATAATATTAATTACCAAACGTATGCGAGAACTTCCCCGCCAAGATTTCTTTTACGTGCTTCTTTGTCTGTAAGCACACCTTCTGAAGTAGAGATAAGCGCAATTCCAAGACCGTTAAGTACTCTTGGTAACTCTTCTCTCTTAGCATAAACACGTAGTCCAGGTTTAGAAATACGTTTTAAACCAGTGATAACGCGTTCGCTATCGTTTGAGTATTTCATGAATACGCGGATAATACCTTGCTTATCATCCTCGATAAATTCTACGTTTTTTACAAAACCTTCAGTTTTTAAGATACCTGCAATTTCTTTCTTAATGTTTGATGCAGGGATTTCTAAAGTTTCATGTCTAACAATGTTCGCATTTCTAATGCGTGTTAGCATATCTGCAATTGGATCTGACACTGTCATTTAAGTTGCCTCCTTTCGAATAATGTTTCTTACCAGCTTGCTTTTTTAACGCCAGGAATTTGCCCTTTGTAAGCAAGTTCTCGGAAACAGATACGGCAAAGCTTGAATTTACGAATTACTGAGTGTGGACGTCCACATCTTTCACAACGTGTATATTCTCTAACTTTGAATTTTTGTTCTTTTTGCTGTTTAGCAATCATTGATTTTTTAGCCACTATTTCGCCTCCTTAGATCTTACTTTTGGAACGGCATACCGAATTGTGTTAGCAGTTCACGAGCTTCTTCGTCCGTGTTAGCTGTTGTTACAATTACAATATCCATACCGCGTACTTTTGATACTTTATCGTAGTCAATTTCAGGGAAGATAAGCTGTTCTTTAACACCTAGCGTGTAGTTTCCGCGGCCATCAAATGCCTTTTTAGAAATACCTCTAAAGTCTCTTACACGTGGAAGTGAAACCGAGATTAATTTGTCTAGGAATTCATACATTCTTTCTCCACGTAGTGTTACTTTAGCACCGATCGGCATACCTTCACGAAGACGGAAAGTAGCGATAGATTTTTTTGCTTTAGTGATAACTGGTTTTTGACCTGTGATTGCAGTTAATTCCTCAACAGCTGTGTCGAGTACTTTTGCGTTTTGCACAGCGTCACCAACACCCATATTAACAACGATTTTTTCGATTTTTGGTGCTTGCATTACAGAAGTGTAATTAAATTTATTTACTAATTCTTGTTTAATTGTTTCATTGTATCTATCTTTTAAACGTGCCATTTATGTGACCTCCTTCCGTTTGAACCTTATTTAATTTCTTTACCTGATTTCACAGCGATCTTCACTTTTTTACCATCTTTGATTTCATGACGGATACGAGTGCGTTCACCTGATTCAGGGTCAACGTGCATAACGTTAGAAACATGAATTGGCGCTTCTACCTCTAGAATCCCACCTTCTGGGTTCATTTGAGATGGCTTCTGGTGTTTCTTAACGATGTTTACATTTTCAACAATGACACGGTCTTCTCCAGGAATTGCTTTTAATACATTCCCTTTTTTACCTTTGTCTTTCCCGCTGATTACAATGACTTGGTCACCTGTTTTTACGTGCATAGTTGTCGCACCTCCTTCGGATTAAGATTATAGTACTTCTGGTGCTAATGAGATAATCTTCATGAAGTTACCTTCGCGAAGTTCACGAGCAACTGGTCCGAAAATACGAGTACCTCTTGGACCTTTATCATCACGGATGATTACGCATGCGTTCTCATCGAATTTAATATATGAACCATCTTCACGACGGATACCTGTTTTTGTTCTAACGATGACAGCTTTTACAACTTCACCTTTTTTGACAACACCACCTGGTGTTGCATTTTTAACAGTTGCAACAATTACGTCACCGATGTTAGCTGTTTTACGACCAGTACCACCAAGTACTTTGATTGTAAGTACTTCACGAGCACCAGAGTTGTCAGCAACTTTTAAGCGGCTTTCTGACTGAATCATGCGTGATTCCCTCCTTCTGTTTCAAGTATTATATAATTACAGACTCTTTAACGATTTCAACAAGACGGAATCGTTTAGTCGCTGATAATGGACGTGTAGCCTCAATTCTTACGATGTCGCCCATTTTCGCTGTATTGTTTTGGTCATGTGCTTTGTATTTCTTAGAATATCTAACACGTTTACCGATGATCGGGTGTTTTTTGTAAGTTTCAACGAGTACCGTTACTGTTTTATCCATTTTGTCGGATACTACGCGGCCCTGGAGAACTTTACGTTCGTTTTTCTCTTCCACGATTTGGACCTCCTCTAATTATTGATTCGCTTGTGCTTCTGCAATCTCTCTTTCACGAACCGTCGTTTTCATTCTAGCGATAGTTTTTCTAACTTCTTTGATACGAGCAGTGTTCTCTAGCTGACCTGTAGCTAGCTGAAAGCGCAGATTGAAAAGTTCTTCTTTCAATTCTTTGACATTTGATTCAATTTCAGAATTCGTTAAATCACGGATTTCTTTAGCTTTCATTCGTATCACCACCTAATTCTTCACGTTTAACGATCTTAGTTTTAACTGGAAGTTTGTGGCTCGCAAGACGAAGTGCTTCTTTAGCAACCTCTTCTTGAACACCTGCAACTTCAAACATAATACGGCCTGGTTTTACAACTGCAATCCATCCTTCGATTGCCCCTTTACCAGATCCCATACGTACTTCTAAAGGTTTCTTTGTATATGGCGTGTGCGGGAAGATGTTGATCCATACTTTACCGCCACGTTTCATGTAACGTGTCATTGCAATACGCGCTGACTCAATTTGTCTTGCAGTAATCCAAGATGTTGTTGTAGCTTGTAGCCCGTATTCACCAAAACTTACTTGATTTCCGCCTTTTGAACGTCCTTTAGTATCCGGACGGTGCTGACGACGGTATTTTACTCTTTTTGGTAATAACATTCCAATTTTCCTCCTTACTTATTTATTATTCTTTGTAGGAAGAACTTCTCCACGGTAGATCCATACTTTGACACCTAGTTTACCGTAAGTAGTGTCTGCTTCTTCGTGTGCGTAGTCAATGTCTGCACGAAGTGTATGAAGTGGAACTGTTCCTTCACTGTAGCCTTCAGCACGTGCGATATCTGCACCGCCTAAACGCCCTGATACTTGAGTTTTGATTCCTTTAGCGCCAGATTTGATTGCTCTTTGTAGCGCTTGTTTTTGTGCTCTTCTGAATGAAACACGGTTTTCTAATTGACGTGCAATGTTTTCAGCAACAAGTTTAGCATCCATATCAACTTTCTTGATTTCAATAACATTGATATGAACTTTCTTGCCAGTTAGGTTAGTTAGAGCTGTACGAGTTTTGTTGATCTCGCTACCACCTTTACCGATTACCATACCTGGTTTACCTGTGTGCAATGCAATGTTAACTCGGTTTGCAGCACGTTCGATTTCTACTTTAGAAATTGATGCATCTTTGAGATTAGTCTCGATATATTTACGAATCTTTAAGTCTTCGTGTAATAGAGTTGAGAAATTTTTGTCAGCGTACCAGTTTGCTTCCCAGTCACGGATGACACCTACACGAAACCCAATTGGATTTATCTTTTGGCCCAAGTTAATTACCTCCTTATATTATTAAGCGTTCTCTACTTCTTGATTTTCTTCAGTATCTACTTCATCAGCATATTCTTTTACAACTACAGTGATATGACTAGTGCGCTTGTTGATCTTAGAAGCACGGCCTTGAGCACGTGGACGGAATCTTTTAAGCGTTGGTCCTTCATCTGCAAAGATTTCAGAAATATACAAGTTATCGATATCCATATCGTAGTTATGTTCTGCGTTAGCAACTGCAGATTTAACTAATTTCTCCACTACCGGTGAAGATCTCTTGTTTGTAAGTTTTAAGATTGAGATCGCTTCTCCAACTTCTTTACCTCTTACTAAGTCAGCAATAAGACGTACTTTACGTGGTGCGATTCTCACAGTTCTAGCAACAGCTTTTGATTGCATGAGTCTTTCCTCCTTTACCGCATATGGTTAGTGTTTATCTTCTTGTTTTCTTGTCGTCAGCTGCGTGACCTTTAAACGTTCTTGTTGGTGCGAATTCACCAAGTTTGTGGCCAACCATATCTTCTGTGATGTACACAGGTACATGTTTACGTCCGTCGTATACTGCAATTGTATGTCCGATAAAGTTCGGGAATACTGTTGAACGGCGTGACCATGTTTTAATTACACTTTTTTTGTTACCTTCGTTTTGAGCCTCAACCTTGTTCATAAGGTGTTGGTCGACGAAAGGTCCTTTTTTAAGACTGCGTGCCATGTAGGCGCCTCCTTCCAATAATGCGTGCGGAGTAAATCCGCACACTTAACTCATTTATTTTTTACGTCCTCTAACGATTAATTTGTTAGAACGGTTCTTACCTTTACGAGTTTTCTTACCAAGCGTAGGTTTACCCCAAGGTGAAACTGGAGATGGACGACCGATTGGTGCTCTACCTTCACCACCACCGTGTGGGTGATCGTTAGGGTTCATTACAGAACCACGTACTGTAGGGCGTTTACCTTTCCATCTAGAACGTCCGGCTTTACCAACGTTAACAAGTTCGTGTTGCTCGTTACCAACTTGACCGATTGTTGCACGGCAATCAAGTAAGATCATACGTACTTCACCTGAAGTTAATTTAACTAGTGCATATTTACCTTCTTTACCTAGTAACTGTGCACTTGCACCTGCAGAGCGAGCGATTTGACCGCCGGCACCTGGTTTAAGTTCAATGTTGTGAATTGTAGTACCCATTGGGATATCAGAAAGTACTAATGTGTTACCTACTTTAATATCCGCATCAGCACCACTCATAAGTTCAGTACCAACTTTAAGTCCTTTTGGTGCAAGAATGTATCTCTTTTCACCATCTGCATAAGCAACTAACGCAATGTTAGCTGAACGGTTTGGATCGTACTCTATCGTTTTAACTTTTGCAGGAATTCCATCTTTATTACGTTTGAAGTCAATAATTCTATAATGACGTTTGTGTCCGCCTGCTTGGTGACGCACTGTGATTTTACCTTGGTTGTTGCGTCCCGCTTTTTTCGGAAGCGGCTGTAATAATGAACGTTCAGGAGTCGTTGAAGTGATTTCAGCGAAATCTAAACCAGTCATATTACGACGACCATTCGTGGTAGGCTTATATTTTTTAATTGCCATCCTCGTTATACCTCCTTAATGGTATGTGTTTATATTTATTAGAAGATTTCGATTGAACCTTCTTTAAGTTTTACAATCGCTTTTCTTCTTCTGTTTGTATAGCCTTCGTAACGGCCCATACGTTTTTTCTTAGGTTTAACATTCATAATGTTAACTTTATCTACTGTTACATCGAAGATTTCTTCGATCGCGTGTTTAACTTGTGTTTTGTTCGCTCTGACGTCTACATCAAATGTGTATTTGTCTTCTGACATTAAGTCAGCAGAACGCTCAGTAATTACTGGGCGCTTGATAATGTCGCGTGCATCCATTATACAAGTACCTCCTCTGCTTTTTTGATTGCTCCTTCAGTGAAAATCACATGGTTAGCAGATAGGATATCTAGTACGTTAAGACTAGCTGGAGTTAACACTTTAACACCAGGGATGTTACGTGCTGATTTTTCAACAACTTCGTCTTTAGTATCAAGTACTAGAAGTACTTTCTTAGCAGCACCAAGGTTTTCAAGAACTTTTACGAATTCTTTAGTTTTTGGCGCTTCCATTGCTAGGCTATCTACCACTTGGAATACTTCTTCATTCACTTTAGCTGAAAGTGCTGAACGAAGTGCAAGTTTTCTCATTTTCTTAGGCATGCTGTAACCATACGATCTTTTAGTTGGTCCGAATACTACACCACCACCACGGAATTGTGGCGCACGGATTGTACCTTGACGTGCATTACCAGTACCTTTTTGTCTAAATGGTTTTTTACCACCACCGCGAACTGCAGAGCGGTTTTTTACAGCATGATTACCTTGTCTTAATGAAGCTCTTTGTAAGTTAACTGCTTCAAAAAGTACGTGTTGGTTTGGCTCAATACCAAAAATGTCTTGGTTTAATTCAATAGAACTCACTTTAGTTCCTTCTTTTGATAAAACATCGATTGCCAAGTGTTTATCCTCCCTTCCTTATTACTTATTACCTTTTTTAATTGATGATGAGATTTTTACAAAGCTCTTTCTAGGGCCAGGTACGTTACCTTTGATAAGAATAACGTTTTTGTCAGCGTCAACGCGTACAATCTCAAGATTTTGCATTGTGATTGTTTTACCACCAGTTTGTCCAGGTAATTTTTTACCTTTAAATACTCTTGACGGGCTCGCAGCCATCGCCATAGCACCTGATTTTCTGTGGTAGCGTGAACCGTGGCTCATTGGTCCGCGTGCAAAGCCGTGACGTTTAATAGAACCTTGGAAACCTTTACCTTTAGAAGTTCCCGTCACGTCTACAAAATCACCTGTCTCAAATGTATCAACAGTGACTTCTTGACCTACGTTGAATTCGTCTACGTTTAAGTTCTTGAATTCACGTACGAAGCGCTTAGGAGCAGCACCTGATGCTTTAGCGTGGCCTGCTTCTGCTTTGTTTGCATACTTGTTACTTCTTGCTTTCGCGTTATATTCGCGTTTGTCATCAAAACCGATTTGAATCGCGTTATAACCGTCTGTTTCTTCTGTTTTCTTCTGAACTACTACGTTACCAGCAGCTTCTACTACTGTTACAGGGATTAATTCTCCGTTTTCACCGAAAACTTGAGTCATCCCAATTTTTCTACCTAAGATTCCTTTGGTCATCGAAAGTCGCACCTCCTATAATTTATAACTTGATTTCGATGTCTACACCTGATGGTAAGTTTAAGCCCATCAGAGCATCAACTGTTTTTGGTGTAGGGTTTAAAATGTCGATAAGACGTTTGTGTGTACGTTGCTCGAATTGTTCACGAGAATCTTTGTACTTGTGTACCGCACGGATAATCGTGTAAACAGTTCTTTCAGTTGGTAACGGAATTGGTCCTGATACATCTGCACCTGAACGTTTAGCCGTTTCTACGATTTTTTCTGCTGATTGATCCAGCACTCTGTGATCGTACGCTTTCAAACGAATACGAATTTTTTGTTTTGCCATTATTTATACCTCCTTATGGTCGTCATCCTATTATGGTAGACTCTCTCAGCGAAAATTTTCTCACGCATCAGCCATGGCAATGCGGCCGGGTGTGTCAGTAACCTCTCGCGTCATCGATGTGTGATGTGCATGAAATCAGCACTTCACTTATAAAGGACACATTGGTGTCCACTCAAGTCCAACGTTAGATATAATACAGCAAAACAGCGAAGAAATCAATAGTATTCTAGAGATTTCTTCGCTATTTTAATTAGTGACTTCAGTCGGTTGAGCACGTAGACGTGCGAAACAAATAAACCACACGCTATGCGTGTGGATGAAGTAGCTTTAGCGATAATATGCCCCTTTCTGTATACTAAATAATGGCTACCAACCGCTATTTAGAAAAGAAAGGGGCATATTGAATGTCTAAAGACGACCAAAGTTTATCACATACAAGATGGAATTGTAAGTATCATATAATATTTACTCCTAAGTATAGGAGAAAAGTTGTGTATGGACAACTTCGAAAAGACATAGGGAAAATACTTAGACGATTATGTGATATGAAAGATGTAGAAATTATCGAAGCACATGCGATGCCTGATCATATACACATGCTTGTGAGAATTCCGCCGAAACTGAGTGTTTCTGGATTTATGGGATATTTGAAAGGGAAAAGTGCCGTACTTATCCATGAACAACATGCGAATTTGAAGTACAAATATGGAAACAGAACGTTTTGGGCGAAGGGATACTATGTGAGCACCGTCGGACTGAACCAAAAAACGATTGAAAAGTATATCAGAGAGCAGGAAGCAGATGACAGGGTGCTCGATTCAATTTCAAAACGAGAATACGTGGATCCATTCAAAAAGTAAAACCAAATAAAAGGTAAAGTGAATAGCGGTTGGCAGTCTTTTGAGAGCTCCCTTTAGGGAGTATGTGCGGAATGAGCCCTTATAGGGCTGAAAAAAAGCCACCCGTTATACGGGTGGATACTTACTAATTATATCTTTTCTTCTATAGTAAGTACTATTAGTTCTAGTTTATAAAGACAAAGTACAGTATGAATACCACGAAAAGTCCATACATAATCGGGTCAATCTCTTTACGTCTACCTGCCATAATCATCGTAATTGGGTAGAAGATAAAACCAACCGCAATACCTGTCGCTATACTATAGGTTAACGGCATCATGAAGACAGTTAGAAAGGCAGGTACCGCAAGTTCAAAACGTCCCCAGCTAATTTTAGATAAGTTAGAAGCCATTAATATTCCTACTATTATAAGTGCAGGTGCAGTGACTTCCGATGTGAAAGTAACGATGAGCGGTGAGAAGAATATCGCTGCTAAGAATAGCACACCTGTCACGACTGCTGCAAATCCACTTCTCGCTCCGGCTGCAACACCTGCTGTTGACTCAACATAAGATGTTGTCGTCGATGTCCCAAATACTGCGCCAGTAATCGTCGCAAAGGCATCTGCTAGTAGAGCTTTTGAAGCACGTGGCAACTTATTGTCTTTAATTAGGTTAGCTTGTGAAGCGACTCCAACAAGTGTGCCTGCTGTATCGAAGAAATCAACAAATAGAAACGTTAAAACGACAATTAGAAATTGAACGTTTAATATTGAGTCTAAATTCATAAAGCCTTCAAAAGCTGCACCAAATGTCGGTGCCACACTTGGTACTGAACCGACAATTGCATTAGGCATTGGAACAATTCCTACTATAACACCGATGATCGCTGTAACAATCATACCGAAAAATATTGCTGCAGGCACTTTCTTTGTCATAAGTATAACTGTAATCACTAGACCAACAAAAGTGAGGATGACCCCACCATCCTGTATATTACCTAAACTAATTAAAGTTGCATCGTCATTCGCAATAATTCCGGATGACTGAAGACCAACGAATGTTATGAAGAATCCAATCCCCGCGGAAACAGCCATCTTCATCTCCATCGGAATAGAGTTAATTATGTATTCTCTCAGCCCGGTTAAAGTTAAAATTACAAAGATCAATCCTGAGAATAAAACTCCCGTCAAGGCAGTTTGCCAAGGAATGCCCATTGTTAAGACTACTGTAAAGGCGAAGAATGCGTTCAGTCCCATCCCCGGTGCAAGTGCGATTGGATATTTCGCAATAATCCCCATGAATAAGCAACCGACAAAGGCTGCTAAACAAGTGGCAACAAAGACCGCATTAATATCCATCTTCATGTCATCCGGTACACCTTCAACACCCTGAAGAGAAAGGATCGAAGGATTGACTGCTAAGACATAAGCCATTGAAAGGAAGGTCGTTAGCCCTCCGATTATTTCTTTCTTAAAGTTTGTGCCTAGCTCATCAAACATAAAAAACTTTTTCATAACTGACTCCAATCCATTATAGATTATTTTAATTGCAAGATTTTCGGATCATTATATCCGATGAATCGTATGAGCATCTCTCTTGTATATGGGAAAAACATATTGATTAACTTACCGTAAAACAAGACGATTAAAATCGTACCTATAAATACTGGACCACCCAAAAGTAAACCGATAATCGCAACGACTAATTCTATTAAGAATCTCGCTCGGTCCATTCTCAAATTAAATTTCCACACGAGTATCATCATCAATGAGTCCCTAGGACCAGCTCCAAGGTTCGGCGTAATGTAAAAAGCAGTGCCGAATGAAGCGACAAAAACCCCGAGAGTAAAGTAGACTGCTTGAACTGGCCATGAAGCCACATCAGGTAAGAGCCAAACAAAGAAATCAATAAATGCTCCCATAACCACTAAGTTGACATAGACACCACCTTTTGGTAATTTCCTAACCAAAATTGATGTGGTAATCACGATGGCGATCCCGACAATAACTGACCATGATCCAAAGGTGAGGCCGAGTGACTGCCAGAGCCCAAAATGTAATACATCCCAGGGTGATAAACCCATCACAAAACCCTTAACTTGTAGGGCAACGCCCAGGGACATAATCAACAGTCCCACGAAATAAAACAAGCAACGTTTTATAAAGCTTTCGGACAAGTTACCACTCCTAATATTCCAAGTTATTCTTTAAGCTTCCCGTTAAATACATATATATTATACACCTCATTACAGAAAAATCCATGAAAATCCGTACATTTATCAATAAAAACGTTTTATTGTTTGTTAAAATGTTATTTTTGATTTCTCTTCACATTCAAGTAATTATTATTATGATATGATATGAGTTAAGTTTAGGTGGTGGTAAAATGGACTTAGAAAGTAAGTTACAAGAGCTCAAGTATGAGTACGTACATTTACAAGGTGACCTAGAAAAAATTGAATCTACAGGTCATCCGACTAAAAAAATGACCGACCGACTTGCTGCACTTGAAAAAGAAATAAAAGAAGTAAGACAAGCTATTAAAAATCAACAAGTCAGGATGCGTGTATATAGATGAAACAATTGATATCCGTCATTATGATTATACAATTTTTGATTTACTTCGGCTTTAGTATGATCATCCCTGTTATACCGGAACTCGTTAACCAACTTGGTGTCAGCACTTTACATATGGGACTCTTGCTTGCCATATATTCCTTGGCGAGCTTCTTATCTGCACCTTTTTTCGGCCGCTTATCGGATAAAATAGGTCGACGTCCATTATTAATTGGCGGCTTATCTACATTTGCATTTAGCTTCTTAATATTTGGGTTGTTCATCGACAACTTACCTATTTTATATATAAGTAGAATTATCGGTGGTGCCGCTTCAGGGGCGTTATACACTGCGACGACCAGTATGGTAGCAGACATTACAACAAGAGAAGAACGTACGAAATACATGGGCTTAATCGGTATGTGCATCGGCTTTGGCTTTATCTTTGGTCCTGGGGTTGGCGGCTTATTAGCAGGCATTAGTTTGAGTTTCACTTACTATATGACGACAGTGGTTATACTTGGCGCCCTAGTATTTAGCTTGATTAAAGTACCTGAGACATATAAAAGACAAACTAATGTGGCACCTAAGAAAATCGGTCTCACGATTGATTACTTTACTCAACCCATTGGTATTCTTTTGGTCGGCACATTTTTCGTTATGTTCTTCATGAGCGGAATGGAGAGTACCTTCCAACTACTTGGTCAAGAAAGAATAAATATTACACCGACAGAGATGGGTGTCCTGTTTTTCATCGGGGGTATATTTAACGCCCTAACTCAAGGTGTATTTATTAGAAGGATTAAAGACGGCGACGAAAAAATGCCGATGGTAATCGGTCAAGTCATGGCAGTAGTCGCATTTATAATGTTGCCATTCATGACTGGCCTAGTTTACGCGGGAATTTGCATTGTCTTATTAATGACAGGCAATGCCCTTGTTAAAACATTGATGACGTCATTGATCACAAAAGAAGCATCTCAAGATGATATGGGTAGAGTGACTGCAACGACCTACTCTTTAGATAGTTTAGGAAGAATTTGTGGCCCTCTTGTGTTTAATGCACTATTCCTATTCACACCAGGAATACCATTCTACTTCGGTGCTTTAATGACAATATTCTCAACACACTTTATTTTTCAATATTATAAGAAGAGAAGGAGACTGGCATGATTCTCTTATCCATACTCATCGTTTTAATCTACATCGTAGTCAGCGCGGCAACAATTCTAACCTTTCGTTCTAAAACTTTAGACATTGCACGCCTATTTTCAGGGTTAGCATTTTTAATCATGATCATTACAACATCGATGTCCTTAGACGGTAGTGATATTTACCTGACAATTGCCTTAGCGATTTGTATTGTTTTAAGTGTAGAAATAACTGCTTTTAAGGAAAAACAAGGTGATCAAAAGAACTTATTTTTAATTCACGCTTTTACACTAACTATGACACTTGTGTTGATTATAATGTTAATTACACTTTAGGGAGATAAATTATGAGACGCGTTATTTTAATACTGCTGATAATCATTCAAATCTTATTCTTTATTAATTATTCTATTAATGATGGTATTTTTTTTTATAATATCTATATTTGGTTTACCTTATCAGCCCTTTCAGTCATTACGGGTATTAGAGCCTTTCGCTCTGAACCTAATTTGAACGAAAGTCGACAAATACATTCGTACTTCTCCCTATCATTAATTATTATTTCTATATCTTCTATCTTGTTCATTGTGTATATTGCAATAATGCAACCTTACTATTTATAAAATAACTAAAAGCTGAGTGCGCACCTTATCATGGTGCACGCTCAGCTTTTTATTATCGACGGAGTATTTTTCCGATTTGCATCTTCGCTTTTTGAAATAATGGAACCATAGATTCGGATAGGGTGTAAAGAGGTTTATTAATGACATAATCAAATTCTCCGATTTTGTCAGATACTTCTGTTCCCCAAACCTTTTTAAACTGCCATAAGCCGAAGTGTTCATCATCCTTATCGGGTGATACTGATACACCACCAAAGTCATAGCTTTTAGCACCATGTTCTCTCGCATATTGCATCATGTGCCACTGCATGTGGTGATTCGGTAGGTATTCTCGGTACTCATTAGATGAAGCCCCGTATAAGTAATAGGCTTTTCGTCCGGCTAAAGCAAGCAATGCGCCGGATAATAAGACCCCATCAGGGTGCGTACTTCTGATTTCTTTCATATCCGATAGTTGGCTATTCAACTTTTCTAGTCGGTTGTTTAAGTTTTCTAGCTGGTTATTTCTTTTCTGGTCATCTTTTATTTTGTTAGCTTTCGACGTTTCCTTATGCACTTTTTCAATCGCCGCTTCTGTTGATAGAATCGCTTCTTGAGGTAATAGCTTCACTAAAAATAATTCCATGTGACCCGCTGGGTTTAAGTGGTCGTATAAGGATTCAAAATATGTGATATCTCTTGTTAAGAAACCATCCCTATCTCCTGTTTCTTTCATAAGCTTCACAAAGTCAGGCAGGTCTTCACGTTTTGCTTTAACAACAGTTGTTCCCGCTTTTAAGGCATTTCTAACCTTGGTGCGGTTATTACGTTCGAAGCTTTGTAAGAGTGTCTTATCATCTACTTCTATGTCAGTGACCATCGTCGTTCTTGGTTGAATTACTTTTTTACTCATACCATCTGTTAAGCCGTGATGTTTAAATCCTAATGTCTCTAAACTTTCAATAATATCTTCATTACCCTCTACTTGGATATCTGGATCAATCTTAATGGTATAAGATTTCTCGTCCTTAGCAATTCGCTTCGCTTCAGCTAAGAGTACTTCAAGGACTTCTCTGTCTCTGTAGTCACAAACAAAACCTCTTGAAACATAACACATTGTAAATGGGGTCTTTGGCACTTTCTTAAACAGGAGCAAGCCTACACCTTCTACTTGCCCATCACGCCCGACGGCAATCCTTCTACTATACCAGCCCGTCAATGTCTTTGTGCCTGCCCATGAGCTTAACTGTAATAGGTCACCATTCGGATGTGACATTACAAATTCATCGTGTGTTTTATCGGTAATATTTAACTTCTCTACCATAGTCTCCACCAATCATTTCTTCATTATTTCTGCTATAATAAGTCCCCAAAGGGAGCGTATAAAAATGAAACAAATCATTCTAATCTTACTTACTGCATTTAATATTTATAGCTTGATCAATATTAATTTAACATATCAACATGATGACCTCATTGCCTTGCTCAGTTCAAGGATTATTTTACTTGCTGTCTCTATTATCTTACCTGTTCTTTTCTTTATAGTCGGTTCATCCAAAAGCATTAAATTACTATCTATTATTTCTATTTTAAGTGGTATTGCTCATTTTGCAATTATCGCTTTAATTTACATTTAATTTCTTAAATATTGTAGCATATTTAACTCAATTGTTCTTTTCAGAGTACCTTTTAGGAGTCGATTATATGAGAGATTTAGGCGTTTATTTCGGAACATTTGCCCCATGTCACGTCGGCCATTTTGAACAAATTGTTCGTGCAAAAAGAGAAAATCATCACGCCGTCATCATCGTTTCAGGTTATGACGGCGATCGAGGCGATAAGATCGGTATGAATGTTGAACACAGAACACGTGCGATGCGTCAACTTGTTAAAAATGATACCAATGTCACTGTCTTACAACTTAATGAGACTGATATCCCGCGTTATCCAGATGGCTGGCAGTCTTGGCTAAAGATGCTTTCTAGCCTAATTAAGAAGACCAAAGATGAACTTGACTTTGATGTACAAAAGCTAACTCTTTACGTTGGAGAAAGCGAATATGTGGAACCACTTGAAAGCTTTTTTACTGACTACTGGCCAGAACTCGACATCAAAATGACTATGGTTGACCGAAAAATTTTAGGAATTAGTGGTACAGAGATTAGAGAGACCCCTATTTTGAACTGGGATTACGTCACACGTCCATTTAGACGTTACTTCGTGCAAAATGTATTAATAACAGGCGCACCTAACAGTGGCAAATCAATGTTGACTGAGGATTTAGCAAGACGGTATTCATCGAGTTATTCACTTGAGTACGCTAAAGAATATTTTAAAACACATCAACTCTTGCCACATGAACTGGATGCGAAAGATTACCATGCAATTGGCATCGGCCAGTTCGACTTAAACCGTGAGCATATACACTCAAGTGCGACGCGTAAGATTTTTTTCGCCGATACAGATGTGATGTATTCGAAAGTCTACAATATGTTAAGCAACCAAGAAGATAAAGCATATGTCAATCAAATATTCGAACATTATATCCAACTTCAAAACTGGGCATTGATATTTATCTTACCTCCAAAGTCACATGCAAATGATGATGAAATTAAGTTTTACAACAAACTACTAGAGGAATTAAAAGCATATAATCTCATGGACCAGGCGGTCATTTTAAATGAAAGTTACCAAGAAAATTACCTCCGTGCACATCAATTATGTGATGAATTACTAGAAGATGGCAAAGATAACTGAATTTTAAATTTATTTTGTTATAATTAATGTTAATCTATCCAAGAATTAGGAGTGGTATTTGTGCAGGAAGAATTGTTATTAACTCCAGGCCCTACGCCTGTTGCTAGACGAACATACCAAGCAATGTCGCAGGGTATTATCCCACATCGCACCCAAGCCTTTAAAGATTTAAGTGTTAGAATTCAGAATCGTCTTCAACCATTATTCGGAACTACTCATCCTGTAGTGATTTTAACCGCTTCAGGTACGAGTGCACTAGAAGCAGCGATGGTCAACTTCGTAGAAGAAGGCGAAAATATCGCCATCATCGTAAGTGGTGTCTTTGGTGGTAAATTCAAGGATATCGCCGAGCGTTATAACTACAATGTCCATGTTTACAATGTTGAATGGGGACGTGCTGTTGACCCTGTGGCATTTAAAGATTTCTTAGCAACCATTGATAATGTATCTGCAGTCTTTACACAGGCATGTGAAACTTCTGCTTCTGTACTCCACCCACTGAATGCACTCGGTAAAGTGGTAAAAGATTATAATGCACAAACACTTTTTGTCGTCGATGCAGTGAGTGCCTTAGGCGGTGCGGATATCAATATGAAACGTGACGATATTGACGTCTTAGTCTCGGGCAGTCAAAAAGCATTAATGCTACCACCGGGTCTTGCCTTCGTTGGCATTAACGACCTGTCATATGAAAAATTAAATCAAGCATCAGATAAGCGATATTACCTAGATTTAAGAATGTACTTAAAGTCACTCGAAGATGATTACACACCTCAAACACCAGCAGTGACCTTATATCAAGGTTTGGATGATGTCTTAGAAATGATTGAAGAAGAAGGGTTAGAAGCTATCTTTTCACGTCATAAAAAAATGCAGCAGATGATAAGAAGGGGTGTAGAGGCTTTAGACTTAGAACTATTAGTAGGAGAAGCTGATGCTTCACCCACTGTCACTGCTGTAAAATCGTCACCTGAAGAAATTACCTTAATTAAAGACAGTCTGTTTAATGATTATGGTATATCCGTTGCTGGTGGTCAAAAAGATCTGTCAGGAAAAATCATACGCATCGGACATATGGGCTTTATGTTCCCGAAAGATATGCTAACTATACTCAGCGCCTTAGAAGATATATTAAGTAAACTCAGACAAAAAAACTATTATGGAAAAGCCCTTACTGCCTACGAGGAGAGATGAAATGGTCAAACATAAGGTATTAGTTCTAGACCCAGTGAGCCAAGATGGAATTGAAGAATTAATCGCTCATGATGATTTTATCGTTAGCAGACAAGAAGGATTATCAGAAGCACAGATTATCGATATCATCAGTGACTTTGAAGCGGTCATTGTCCGTAGCCAAACGACCATGACCAAGAGAATCATTCAGCATGCTCAAAAATTAAAGGTGATTGCGCGCGCAGGTGTTGGTGTTGATAACATTGACATTGATGCAGCGACTCGACATGGCATCATTGTTATCAATGCACCTGAAGGTAACACGATATCTGCAACAGAGCATACGATGGCTATGCTCCTTACCATGGCAAGAGACATACCTGAAGCATATAAAGAACTTACATCTGGTATATGGAACCGCGGTGCGCATAAGGGTGTTGAACTCCAAGGTAAAACTCTCGGTATCATTGGCGCAGGTAAAATTGGTTTTGGCGTCGCTCGGCGTGCAAAGAGTTTTGGTATGAAAATAGTGGCGTTTGATCCGTACTTATCAGATGAAAAAGCCAATGATAATGAAATTGAAAAAATGGAAGTGGATGAACTAGCAGCAGTCGCAGATTTCGTCACTGTGCATACGCCACTCACCCCACAAACGAAAAGCCTGATTAACAAAGACTTCTTCAACAAGGTTAAAGATACAGGAATTTATGTAATCAACGTTGCTCGAGGTGGTATTGTAGATGAAGTTGACTTACTAGAAGCACTTGAAGCGGGAATTGTTAACGGGGCCGCCTTGGATGTGTTTGTAACAGAGCCCCCAGATAATACAGCTTTAATAGAACATCGCCGTACAGTGGTAACCCCACACCTCGGTGCCTCTACAGTTGAAGCACAGGAAAAAGTCGCTGTAAGTGTATCAAAAGAGATTATTGAGTACTTCTTAGACAACAAGATCACACATGCTGTCAATGCACCGCGTATTTCTAGTTCTGTAACCGAAGAACTGAGACCATATCTGTCTGTCGTTAAGCATCTCGGACAGTTTGGAATCCAACTCTTAGATGCCCCACCACACGAAGTTAAAATCAAATACTATGGCGACCTTGCAGTTGATGATACGAGTATTCTAACTCGTACTTTTGTCAAACATGTCTTAGAACCGCACTTTGCAGATGAGGTAAATATTATCAATGCACTCTATTATTTAAAAGAACTCGGCGTTACCTATAATATTGAAAAGAATCCTAAGGCTGATGGTTACACTAACTATTTAGAAGTCGAACTCATCAACGATAAAGAACACGTCACTATCGGTTCATCCAGTATCCCAGGATACGGTGAACGCTTGGTAAAACTGAATCAATACTCGATTGACTTCAAGCCAGAATCTCATATCCTAATTATTGAACACACTGACCGACCAGGTATTATCGGTGAACTCGGTGCCTTGTTAGGAGAAGATTTGGTCAATATCGCTTCCATGCAGCTCGCCAGACAAGTACGTGAAGGTGATGCGATGGTGCTCTTCACCCTAGATAATCAAGTACCGGATAAGACGTTAGAGAAAATCAAAGACATTAAAAACATTCATAAAGTGCACACTATTATTTTGGATTAGTAATAAGGTCCATCCGTTTCAGTTAACGGATGGACCTCTTTTCGGTGATAAGTCACTGCTTTTTAACTCACTTATCACCATTATCACTTCTAATGCTCCAGCTCTTTAATTGCTAAAGGGACATCTAATACATTTTCCATAAGGTGGCTCTCTTTTACACCGAGCTCATAAAATGTGTCTTTTATATCTTCTCCAGTTAGACCAGTTAAGGGGCATAAGAATGTCGCACCAATTGCCTTTGCACAGTAAAAGTCTGCAACAGAATCCCCTACAATATATATCTGTTCATCACTAACATTTTTACCGTGAACTGCTTCTTCGAACAATGTATCGTTGTGCATATATAAGCTCCATAGGTAAGAAAATGGATGTGGCTTAGTCAGTGCATGGTCTACCTCGCTCTTCTCCTGTGAGGCCATCACTTCACTTGCCGTAGAAATTCTACGCTGATCAAAGCACTCATCAAGCCCACCTTGTTCGAAAGGGAGCAAAGTTTCTTGTCTTGGTCGTCCAGTTGCCACACCAATGGTATAGCCCGCTTCCTTAAGTTTTTCTAGCATATCAACAATTAACTGAGGATCAACAATCCACTCTTCATCATGAATGAAGCCTGTCTTATCCAATTCTTCTGCAGCCTTCCCTGTATCCGCTTCGACTAAATCACTACCTAAATACCACTCTTGGTATTTATAGTGACCTAAAGACCATAGTGCTCCATACAATTGAAAGCTCCCTTGATCAGAAAAACCTTCTAGCTCACCTGCTTTGTCAATAAGCGCCTGGTAAATATCTTCCTTTGAGTTCAACGTCCCTTTTAAAAAGTCGAGTACTTTTTCTGGACGAACTGTCACGTCGCCTAACATATCGCCAACTTGATTTAAATCGTTCAAGTTCACACCGTGTAGATTTAATTTTTCCTGCTCTAAGATGTCTAAATATATGACAGAAAACGTTATAAACAGCATATCCCAATTGGAGTTTAAGCCCGCTTCTTTAAAGGATTGTAGGATTTTATCGTTAACAAAAATAGTATTACGGATGTCGGCAATCTCTTCATCCGTATATATTGCTTTAAACTTCCTACCGTCTAAATTTAAATAACGCGGATTGTATAATAATTCTTCAACTGTAAGCGTAGATACATCAAAGCATCGTTCTTCGCTTAAGAATACACCGTCAACATCAAATAAAATTGTGGCCATAATACCACTCCAGTTAATTATTTATATTATATTTTTAAGTTTGCCACAGCCTTTTCTAAATGTCGACTGATTTACCAAATTTTCAGGAAACTCAGACCTTTTATCAATTCTTAAATATATGTTTAAAAAAGCTGTCATTTGTAATATGATTAACGTAGATTGTAAACTTTATATTGAGTTTATTAATTTGTGAATAAGAATGTAAAATTATTATAATTTGGAGGACTTTTTATGTCTCTTAGTCCAATGGAAGTTATCTTTATGTTCCTCGGCGGACTCGGTATCTTCTTGTATGGTATTAAACAGATGGGGGACGGTCTTCAAGCCGCCGCAGGTGACAGATTAAGAGAAATCTTAAATCGTATGACTTCTAACCCTATCAAAGGTGTACTTGCTGGTATCATTGTAACTGCCTTAATACAAAGTAGTTCAGGTACAACAGCAATAACAATTGGACTTGTCAGTGCTGGATTTTTAACACTTAGACAAGCCATCGGCATTATCTTAGGGGCAAACATAGGTACGACAATCACAGCATTTATTATTGGTTTAGACGTTGGAGCGTACTCACTTCCAATTTTGGCTTTGGGTTCATTTTTATTATTCTTCTTTAAGAGTAATCAAGTAATCAATATTGGTCGTGTTTTATTTGGTTTTGGTGCCTTATTCTATGGTTTAGAACTCATGGGAGATGGCGTAAAACCACTAGCAGATTTACAATACTTTAAGGACTTAATGCTGGCAATGAGCGATAACTCATTCCTTGGATTAGCAGTTGGTGTCATTCTAACTGTTGTAGTACAAAGTTCTAGTGCGACAATCGCGATTCTGCAAAATTTCTATGCGAATGATCTAATAGATTTACAAGCAGCACTTCCAATACTTCTTGGGGATAATATCGGAACAACAATAACAGCTATATTAGCCGCATTGGTCGGTTCAATTGCCGCCAAACGTGCAGCCATGGTACACGTCATGTTTAATGTAATCGGTGCAACAATATTCATGATACTAATGCCATTCTTTGTTATATACGTGGAGCAACTACAAGGTTTACTTGCTTTAAATAAACCAATGACCATTGCCTTTGCTCATGGGTCATATAACTTTATAAACACATTAATACACATACCGTTTGTTGGTGTTCTTGCTTGGATTGTGATTAAGATTGTTCCAGGTAGAGATTTCTCGGAAGACTTCAAACCTAAACATCTCGACCCACTACTTTTAAAACAATCACCGAATATTGCAATTCAATCAGCACAAAGTGAAATTAAAAACCTAGGTGAACTTGTCCTCAGTACTTTACAAGATGCACGTCGTTATAGTGACAAAGAAGATGCGAAACTTTATAAGCAAATCGAAGACAAGATAAACGTCGCATCAACTTTACAAGATAGCATCCGTAATTATTTATTAGACATTACTAAATATGAAGTATCGCAAGAAGATACTGAACGTATCAGTACCTTGCTCGAGATTTCTCGTATTTTAACAAAAGTTTCTACTCAAGCACATAATCTGGCTAACCAATACCATATTAAATACGAAGAAAAAATTGAGTTATCAGATGAAGCTAAAGAAGGACTTGAACATCTTTACAATCACGTATACGAATCATTTACGTTAGCGCTCGATTCAATAGATATATATAACCCACAAACACTTGAACATATCGTTAGATTAAGTCAGAAATCCAATCGTATAGAAAACAAACTTCGTAAAGAGCACATCAAACGCCTATCAAGAGGTGAATGCTCAACTGATGGTGGTATGCTATACGTTGAATTAATTTCTAATCTAGAACGTATTGGTTATAATGCTAGAAATATTTCTGAAACTAACTTAAGTACAGGTGTAGACGAATTCACTGAAGACTTCACAGTTTACGATTAAACTTAATACAGAGATTAAAAAGTCATAAAATAAACCCACACTTAGAAATAATCTAAGTATGGGTTTATCTGTATTGAGTATATCCTTAATACTGGTCTAGATAGTGCTCTAATTCCCAATCGGATACGTTAGAACGATAACCATCCCATTCTACAAGTTTGTGCTCATAGAAAGCCTTAAAGAGGTGTTCACCAAGTGCTTCTTTAACAAGTTCACTATCACGCATTTCTTTAAGGGCATTATATAGCGTTGATGGTAAATCTTCTACACCGTTCTGAACACGTTCTTCACGAGTTAACTCATATAAATTAAGGTCGATTGGCTCTTGTAATTCCAATTTGTTTTTAATGCCATCTAAACCGGCCTTTAAAATAACTGCTAATGCGAGGTATGGATTCGCTGATGGATCTACAGAACGCACTTCTACACGAGTTGATAAGCCACGTGAAGAAGGAATTCTCATTAATGGTGAGCGATTACGTTTAGACCAAGCAATATAACTTGGTGCTTCGTAGCCAGGTACAAGTCTCTTGTAAGAGTTAACAAGTGGGTTTGTCACTGCAGTGAAGCTTCTGACGTGTTTTAAAACTCCAGCCATAAAGTATTTCATGTCTTGACTCAAGCCATCTTCAGCAGATTCATCAAAGAATGCATTCTCTTTTCCTTTAAACAATGAAACGTTAAAGTGCATCCCGTTACCGTTAATTCCAAATAATGGTTTTGGCATGAATGTCGCATGTAAGTTATGTTTTCTTGCTACTGTTTTTACGACAAGTTTGAATGTTTGGATGTTATCACAGGCAGAAATTGCATCAGCATACTTAAAGTCTATTTCATGCTGACCTTCAGCAACTTCATGATGTGATGCTTCAATATCAAAGCCCATATCCTCTAACTCAATGACAATATCTCTACGGCAGTTTTCACCGGAATCAGTCGGTGCTAAATCAAAGTACCCACCGTGGTCGTTAAGTTCAGTTGTCGGCTTCCCATTTTCATCCAATTTAAATAAAAAGAACTCAGGTTCTGGCCCGAGATTGAAAGATGTATAGCCCATGTCAGTCATTTCTTTAAGTACAGATTTTAAGTTTGTACGAGGATCACCTTCAAATGGCGTTCCGTTAATATTATATACATCACAAATTATGCGTGCCACTTTGTCACCTTTTGACGTCGTCCAGGGGAAAATTGTCCAAGTTGTTAGATCTGGCACAAGATACATATCTGATTCGTGGATACGTGTGAAACCTTCAATTGAAGAGCCGTCGAACATCATTTGGCCATCAAGGGCTTTATCCAATTGACTAAATGGAACCTCAACGTTTTTAATTGTTCCCAAAATATCTGAGAATTGTAGTCGGATAAACCTAACGTTTTCTTCTTTAGCGGCATTGAGAATTTGTTCTCTTGTTATATTTTCCATAACTCACACCCTTTATAAGATTTGGACCAAGGCCCTTAAAAACTCATGTTAAAATGTTACCACAAGTAAATATCAAACGCAATTAGCATATAAAATAAAAGAGAAGGAGTCCCACACTCCTTCTCTAAAATGTTTTAGAAAACACCTAAAATATTTACGATAAATATTAAAAAAATAATCGCTGGCAAAATGTATTTTAACATAAACATCCACGCTAAAAATACACCATAATACTTACCACCCTCAGTTAAATTGAATTGTTCCATTGTCAGGTTTTTATCCATTATATGACCGACAAAAATAGAAGAGAATAAGGCACCAACCGGGAGTAAAATATTAGAGACTAAAAAGTCTGCATTATCAAAAATAGTTCCGGTAAAAAATTGTACATCATTTAGCACACCTTCAGATAGAGCAGAAGGTATACCAATCATAAAGACAACCAATGCATATAAATAAGTGACTTTCTTACGATGTTTTTGATTACCTTTTAATGTATTCGCTACGTTGATCTCAATCATTGAGAACGATGAGGTTAACGTTGCGAATAAGAATGCTATTAAGAACATCAAATAGAAAATAATACCGAACGGAATGGCATTAAAGATTTCTGGTAGGACTATAAAGACTAAACCAGGCCCTTCGACACTTTCCATATTAAATGACGCAATTGCAGGAAAAATCGCTAAACCTACCATGACAGAGACAGCGATATTCATTATCACAATGTATCCTGCAGATTTTGGAAGGCTTTCATCACCTTTTAAATAAGATGAATATGTGATCATCTGTGTGATTCCCACACTCAATGCGAAGAATGATTGACCAAGCGCAAACATTACTGCATTAGCATTTAATTCACCAAAATTTGGTGTTAAGAAATACTTTACACCCTCAAATGCACCAGGGAGGCTAAGAGACCGAATAATAATAAATAAAAATAAAATAAATAGCAAGGGCATCATGATTTTAGAAGCGCGTTCTAAGCCTTTTTGAATCCCTTGTGCAACGACGAAGGCAGTAATAAAGATAAATACGCCTTGCCCTAAGACTGCAAACAATGGATTACTAATAACCTCTCCTAAAAGTGTTCCGTAGTCTTCAACAACATATAAACCGAGTAAATCCATTAAGGCAATGACAAGATAGATTAAAATCCATCCACCAATCACACTGTAAAAGGATAAAAGTACCATTGTACCTAGATGGCCTAACCACCCGAATATTCGTAAGCTTTTCTTACCACTTAAGTATTCAAATCCATCTATTGCATTCCGTCTTGATGCCCGCCCGATGACAAATTCACTTATTAATAACGGCAAACCGATGAGGATGGTAAATAATAGAAAGACAAATAAAAACGCGCCTCCACCATGTTCAGCTGTCATATAAGGGAATCTCCATACCGCTCCGAGACCAATAGCAGAACCTGCTGCAGCAAGGACGAAACCAAGTTTAGAGTTCCAGTTATTCTCTGACAAATTTATACCTCTTTTCAATACTAATGTTGGTATTCTATCATATATGTGAAACAAATAATATAACCAAAAAAGCTGAAAGAGTTAACAACTCTTCCAGCTAGTATACTCATTTTTACTTTAGTTCGGATTGTCTTCTAATTCTGGGATAGATTTCTCTAGATATTGACGGTCTTTATTTGCATTAAAATGATCTGCTTTCTCCATTTTTACATCTGTAACGTAGTCCGGCATTTCTACGAAGCTTTCGTAGATTCCTTTTTCTACTAAGAAGTTACCTTCTGGGAAGTGTGCTCCAATATTACCTTCTTTAATGTCCGCATAACGAACGAATCCTTGGAAGACACCATTCTTGTTGTAAAGTACGACTGCTTCCCCGTTTTCTAAACCTTCTTTACTCGCATCTTTCTCATTAACTAAGACGTCATAACGTCCCATAGCATTGAATGCGTCATTTTCACCGTAGATCATTGCGTTAAATTGTTTACCACGTCTCATCAACAATTTAAACTCTCCAGCTTTCTTATTGTTGTCTGGAATATCCATAGTAATTAAGTTCGCTCTACCATCTGGTGTCGGGCAAACACCGCCTTCACATAACCATGCACCACCGTATTGGTAAACATCTCCAGCTTTCTTAAGATATTGAACACCATCATACTGTGGGTTACCCTTAGCAATTTCATTACGGATATCTTGACCTGATTGGAAATCAATTAGGTGAGATTCTTCCGGTTTAACGCGTTTAGCAAGGTCAACATAGATTTGCCACTCACTTCTAGCTTCAGCAATTCTGTTGCGGTTACCTTCGATTTCTGGTGAGAAGTAAATCATTCTTTCAGTTGATGTAGATAAGCCACCGCCGTCTTGCTCATAACGCGTTTTAGCAGGTAATACAACAACTGCTTCTTTCGCATCAAGTAGCGTAGATGTGTTTAGGATAATATCTTGGTGCACACGAATATCTAGGTTCTCTAAAGCCTTAGCGACGAAGTTTGGATCTGGCATCGTTTCTAAGAAGTTACCACCAGACATGTAGTAAAGTTTAAGTTTTTTCTCATTGTCATCAGGTAGCATTGAGTTTTCAATTGTTACACCAACACTGTCCCCTGGCCATTCTGGAAGTTTGAAGCCCCAAAGGTCTTCAATACGTTTACGGTTTTCATCATTATAATCTCCACCAGGTAAGGAGAATGGATCTGCACCCATTTCACCTGATCCTTGCACTGAAGAGTGTCCACGAAGTGGCATAAGGCCTTTGTTCTTACCACCTAACCAACCACGTAGTAAGGCAAGGTTAGCAACTTGTGAAATATTGTCAGTTGCGTGTTTGTGCATTGTTAGACCAAGCGCCCAAACCATAACACCATTTTTAGCTTGAGCAAGTATGTTTGAAAACTCGATGATTTTCTCTTTAGACACACCAGATGATGCAACAATCTTATCCCAGCTCTGGCTCATCGCATTCTCTTTCATATCCTCATAGTTGTTAACGTGTTCTTTAACGAAATCATGGTTGATTGCTGAACCTGGATTCTGTTCTTCAAGATCAAACCAGTGTTTCATTACACCGTGCATTAAAGCGATGTCTCCACCAATGTTTACTTCGTAGAATTCATCCGCAATTTCTGTACCGAATAAGGCAGATTCAACCACTGAAGGTACCCAATAGTTTTCCATTGCCGGTTCTCTATAAGGGTTAATTACAATAATTTTTGCACCGCGTTTTTTAGCTTCCATCATATATTTAGTTGATACTGGTGAAGCATTTGAAGCCACACTACCCCAGAATACTAATACATCAGTACCTAACCAGTCTTGATAGTTACAAGTTGATGCCCCAACACCAACTGAACGTTTCATTGCTGATTTACTTGGTGAGTGACAGATACGTGATGCGTTATCAATATGATTTGTTTCTAAGTAACGCGCAATTTTTGCAGCGACGTAATAAGACTCGTTTGTAATACCACGACTTGTTAAATAGAACGCATATTGAAGTGGATCTAATTCTTTCATTTTGTCAGCAATCGTATTCATAGCCTCATCCCAAGAAACTCTAATGAATTTACGATCACCTTTACGACGAATCATTGGATAAGGAATACGACCAAGTTCACGTAATTCCGTACTGTCCATCTTGCGTAACTCATCTATGTCCTGGTGTAATATCTCAGGCTTGATTGGCGGTGCTGTATTTAAACGTAGAACGTTAAAACGTGTTGTACACATGTGTGGTCCATTTAAGGTTTGGTCTTGTAAACCAGATACACCTAGTGCACAGCCATCACACACACCTTTTAATATAATATTCTTAGCATAGTTCAAGTTGTCTCTATTTTTCCAAACAATCTTAGCTGTATCTCTCATGTGATGTGGTTTAACTTTTGTTAAACCGAATGGAACAGGACTGACCCATAGTTTAGGATCCCAACGCTTAGTCTTGTTTATAGGACCCGGGTGAAGAGTTTTCCCCATGATTACACTCCCTCTATATTATAATAATTCCATTGTACACTATTTTTAATCTTTGCTCAGACCCTGTGCTCATTTTTTACTTTAAGCTTTCTTATATCAAATCTTATAATAATCGAAATGATTAGTGCGACAACGAACATAGCCACAAAGATATAAAGTGACAAGGCATAACTTTGTGTTGCTTCATAGATTTCCGCAACAATAAACGGCCCTGCTAAACCAGCCGCTGCCCATGCTGTTAAAATATAACCATGGATGGCACCAAGCTGTTTCGTTCCAAAAATATCGCCAATGTAAGCAGGAATTGCTGAGAATCCACCACCATAACAAGTAATCATGATGAATAGTAAGATTTGGAATAGTATCCCGTTTGTTGTAAACGGTAAAATTGCGAAAACCCCAATCTGTAACACAAAGAAGATTGTATAAAGATTTGGACGTCCAATATAATCGGAAATAGATGCCCAGATTAAGCGTCCAGCACCGTTGAACACACCCATAATCCCCACCATGACAGCGGCTGCGCCAGCAGAAAGGCCTGCAATTTCAACACCCATTGGGCTCGCAACAGCTAATATAGCAATCCCACATGTGACGTTGATAAAAAGCATAAACCATAAGAAGTAAAAACGCTTAGTTTTTATAGCTTCATTTGCAGTAAGTTGCGCTAAGTCTAAACTCGCTGTTTTTGTTTCTTCTATAACTACACCAGCTGGTACATAACCTTCTGGCGGTTTCTCTAAATAAAGACTCGCAACTAACATAATAACAAAATAAATGGCACCTAAAATAAAGAAGGTATTTGGTATACCTACGGACTCAATAAGAAAACGCATGACTGGACTCGCAATCATCGCAGCAAAACCAAAGCCCATAATTGCCAATCCTGTTGCCATACCACGTCGATCTGGGAACCATTTAACAAGTGTAGACACTGGTGTAATGTAACCAATACCTAGACCTATACCTCCAAGCACTCCGTATCCGACATATAACAACCATAGCATTTCTAACTGAATTCCAAAACCTGCTGTAATCATTCCTAAAGCAAAGAACACTGTAGATACTAACCCCGATTTCCTCGGCCCCTTGGCTTCTACAAAATGTCCCATGAAAGCTGCAGATAACCCCAAAAACAAAATAGCAATACTAAAAGTAAACGATACTTGGCTAAGTGACCATCCGATAGATTCTTGTAAAGGCGTTGTAAATACACTCCATGCGTAGACAGAGCCGATTGAGATATGTATTCCCACACCTGCAAGCGCTATCAACCAACGGTTTTTCTTTGTCTCCATTTTTATTCCCCCTGTTTGTTTGACGAAGTTCCGAAAATTGAAATTTCATCTTAGTTGTGATTATATTAAGAAAAACAGATATTTACAATATGTTTCGATTAGGAGAAATTAAAATGGAAATCGTTACTAAAAATACGATAAGACGTTATGACGATGGGAAGTTTACTGAAGTAGAAGATACGATAGCAGAAGAGTTTCCTCTAACGATATATTTAAATGATGTAGAGTTTGCCACTTTAGTATGTTCACCAGATGATTTAGAAGAACTTGTCATCGGTTTCTTAGCTTCAGAAGGTGCACTCAGATCATTTAAAGAAATCGAATCGATGAACATAGATGAGCGAGGTGGCTTTTGCCATGTCAAGATTTCAAGAGAACTCCCTAAAAATTTCGGTGATTTCTCAAAACGTGTAATCGGATCATGCTGCGGTAAAAGTCGTCAGTTCTATTTCCAAGCCGACGTAGAAACTTCTAAATTCTCACTGTCAGATACAAAGATCACACCAGACCAATGCATTAGTTTGATGAAAGAAATGCAGAATGCAAGTACAATTTTTAAGGATACAGGTGGTATCCACAACGCAAGTATCGCTTCACCAGATGGGACGATCATTCATAAAGGTGATATCGGCCGACACAATGCTCTAGATAAGTTATACGGTCACTGTTTACAAAACAACATCTCAGTCAAAGATAAGATCATTGTCTTTAGTGGAAGAATTTCATCAGAAGTACTCACCAAGGCATCTAAAATCGGTGTGGGTATTGTTCTAAGTAAGTCTGCACCAACTGATTTAGCAATCAATCTTGCTAATGATTTAAATATTACCGCTGCAGGCTTTATACGTGGTAGTTCATTTAACGTGTATAGTCATCCTTGGCGCATTGTTGGTGCTGATGATGTAGAGTAAAAGGGTGAGACTTAAGTCTCACCCTTTATTCTATATAGTTATCCTTATCAAGTTCACCGTGCTCTAGACCTAGGGCATTGTAGTGCCCATTCATAAGTTGCGCAATTTTTTCCGCCCAGGCGATATCTGTCGCGTAAAGATGTGTACCTGGATTCTCTGGATTCCATCTCATCCTATATAATGTGTTTTGATTGTTGTTGATATAGTTCTTCCTAATAAATTCTGCCCCACCATCAATGGCACGCGCTGGTGCTGACCAATTCGCTTGTTCGGCATAAGACGATCCTTCTAAAACAGCATCATGGTCAAAAGCCCCGATGCCAAAAAAGTTATAGTAAACCGTATCATTAACTTGGATTCCTGAAGCGAGTTCAGACTGGCCATGACCAGTTTCTAAAGTCGCGTGAGCAATTAAGTATATTGCATTAATTTGATGATTTTGCTCCGCATCATAAAATGCCTGACCTTCTCCCTCTAGGATGCCTTTACCTTCTAGTTCCTCATTTAATTGTTCTACAGTTGCACCAGATAATTCATCTAATCGGAGAAACTGATAATCATTACTATTATTCATGTTCATAGCATTTTTAATATCATTATCATTCGCCTGTTCTGTCGTTTCATCTACAAGTTTTAAGTCAGTTGTATCATTAGAAATTTGCATACTTACCGCTTCTTCAAAGGTATACGTATGTATCTCCTCCTCATCAAACAGTGACGTTTCAGACACTATAAATGCGAATACAAATAGTGCCATGACGATAATCAATAATATAAATGGTATATTCTCTTTTACCCTATCCATGAACGTCCTCCAAAAATAAATGAGACTGACAATGTCAGTCTCATTCTCATGTTATCAGTATATTGTATTATCAGGACCTTAATCAAACAACACTTTTTCAAGTTGCTTTAACTTCTCCTGACTTTCAGCATCAAGAGATTCGATAGTTATGCGATGCTCAAGAAGATCGGTTGCTTCTTCAATAGAAATACCAATCGCTTCACTAATCTGATATGCAGTTAAATTGCCTTTTAAAATGTTAAAATCTGTCTCCATAATATCACCTGTCTTAAAGATTCTAAATTATCAAGAGCTAAACTAGCATACAAAAATCGTACGCACGTCTATATGTGTATTTATGAAGCTCAAGACAAAAACGCTACGTATTAGTGAATTTTTTTACTAGTAGATTCATTAAACTACATAATTCATTGCTTTTCAAGCTGACTTTATGAATTATTACAAACAGTTTACATTTTTATAGTATCATACCTGCAATAAAACCTGTAATGACAACTGGAATATTTAAAAAGATAAATGTAGGCACACAGGTATCCCATATATGATCATGTTGACCATCAACGTTTAAGCCTGCCGTTGGACCAAGGGTAGAATCAGACGCTGGACTACCTGCATCACCTAGAACACCAGCAGTACCGACAATTGCAATTATCGCTGACATGGACAGACCAAGTTCAGCACCCATCGGGACAAAAATCGCTGTAATGATTGGTAAGGTCGCAAATGATGAACCTATCCCCATCGTCACGACTAGGCCAACAATCATCATACCAAGTACAATAAATGCCTTATTATCTCCAAGTATATCAGAAATACTGTTAACCAGTGGTGTCACATCTCCAGTCTCATTAATGACGCCAGCAAAACCGTTAGCTGCTAACATTACCATTCCAATATACGCCATAATCTTAATGCCGTTGACAAGCTCGGTATCAAGTTCCGACCATTTAAATCTGAATGACAAGAAGAAAATCATAATTCCACCGAGCGCACCAAAGATCATAGAATCAGTATAGAACTGTACAGTAAAGGTAACGATAATAGCAGTAATCGCTGTCACAATAGTGCTAGCACTGACTCTTATTTTCTTTGTAGCTAGCTCACTTTCTTTATCTATATACTTACGTGATTTTCTAAAATACCAAGTCGCGATAATTAAACCGAATATAAAGCCAGATGCTGGTATCAACATATTTGGTGCAACATCTTGAAAGCTGATTTCTACACCTGCATTGCTAAAACTTTTTACGATTGTATTTTGAAAAATTTGTCCGTAACCAAAAGGTACTATCGCATAGGTAAATGTCAAACCGAATGTAAGTACGATTGCTAGCAATCTTCTGTCTATTTCCAATTCATTAAACAAGCTAATTAAAGGTGGAATCAGTATAGGTATAAAGGCAATATGTACAGGAACTAGATTCTGACTCATCATTGCGATAATTAACAAGGCCAATACGATTGAAATTTTCGCAATAACTCTCGCTTTTTTCGTTTGATTACGCTGTAATATAGATAGGATTTTATCTACAAGGACATCGGTAATTCCACTGTATGCTATCAGGGCAGCAAATCCACCGAGTAAGGCGTAACTTAGGGCAATTTCTGAACCTTGAACAATGCCCCTGTAAACACAGTAATTACTTCACTTAAATTCATACCTGCTATTAAGCCACCGGCTATCGCTCCGATGAATAACGCTAAAATAACGTTAAGCTTACACAGGCTTAAGACCACCATAATTAAGATGGCGATTAAAACTGAGTTCATTCTTTCTCCTCCATAATTTTTTGATAATTTAGATATTGACTACAAATCGCTTTCACTGATACATTGTATATTATTAATTACTGGGAAACGGAAGGTGCATTCCATATGCCTATTAAAATAATTGAAGGCTTACCTGTTAGAAAACAATTGCAACAGGAACAAGTATATACCATAGAATCGTCACGTGCGATATCTCAGGACATTCGTCCACTAAAAATTCTTATCTTAAATTTAATGCCGCTGAAGGAAACAACCGAGCTGCAGTTGTTGCGCCTACTTGGCAACTCTCCCTTACAAGTCGATATCGACTTTTTACATATGTCTACTCACAAAAGTAAAAATACGCCGACCTCATATCTGCAAAAGTATTATAAAACGCATGATGAAATTAAAGATGAACATTTTGATGGCTTAATCGTTACCGGTGCGCCAGTAGAGAAGTTCGATTTCGACAAGGTAGCCTACATCGATGAGCTTAAAAAAGTGGTCGATTGGGCACAATCACATGTCTTTAGTCGCTTCTATATTTGCTGGGGGGCACAATTTGCTTTAAACTATTATCACAATATCGATAAACTTCATTTAGATGAAAAACTTTTCGGCATCTTTGACTATCACAACGTCTTACCTAGCCACCCTTACATTCGTGGTTTTGATGACATCTATCAAGTTCCACAGTCTAGACATACTAAAATAAATGAAAAACAGGTGAGGGCTGTAGATGATTTAGAAATTCTGTCTGAGCATCCGCTTTTTGGACCAGATATTATCACTTCTACTAGTCAAAGAGATTTATTTATTTTCGGTCACTTAGAGTACGACCGTGACACGCTTAAAAAAGAATATGACCGTGACATAGAAGCTGGTGCGGATATTCAGCCACCATATAATTATTACCCGGGTGATAACCCGAAAGAAAAACCAATGTTTCAGTGGCGAAGCCATGGTCATCTACTCTTTAACAATTGGCTTAATGAAACTTATCAAAATACGCTTTATGATCTTACTAAACTTCATAAGTTAAAATAAGAAACTGCTGCAGCGAACCTGCAGCAGTTTTTGTTAGCATGTTTTTGTAACCTTATTATTTAACGCTTCACTCTGTCTTGTTCTTGAGAGTTCCATGAGGCGTTTAGTGAATTCACGAGCGTATTTATCTAGCGTATGGTCTTTTAGATAAGTTACATTTTTCTCAATGACCTTATCTTCACGTGCTTGATCTAAGACAGGAATATTATTCGCACGCTTATAATCTGCAATTTCCCTTGTTATATTCATTCTTTCTTCAAACAATTTCATAAGTTGGCGGTCAATACGATCGATTTCATTGCGTAACTCTTCATGTCTCTCCATGGTAAACCTCCTCTATTATTTCGTTAAGATAGGACAATCAATTTTTTTACCCTCAAGCTCCAACAGGACATTTATTGACTGCATTAAGTCAGAGAACTCTGCAGGTGTCAGACATTGTTGGCCGTCACTCCAAGCATTCTCTGGATCTTCATGAACTTCGATTTGTAAACCACTTGCACCTGCAACGACTGCAGATTTTGCCATTGAAGGAATAACATATCTTGTACCTGCAGCATGGGATGGATCAACAATAATAGGTAGATGAGATTCCTTTTGTACTACCGGTACAGCTTGAATATCTAATGTATTACGTGTAGCTGTTTCAAATGTTCTGATACCACGTTCAACAAGTACTACATTTTCATTCCCACCAGCCATGATGTACTCAGCTGACATTAACCATTCTTGAATTGTTGCCGACATTCCACGTTTTAAGTAAATCGGTTTGTTCGTTTGACCTAAGGCTTTAAGTAAATCAAAGTTTTGCATATTTCTCGCACCAATTTGGATGACATCCACCATATCAACGAATGTATCAAGATGGTCTGTACCCATGAGTTCAGAAACGATTGGTAATCCTGTTTCTTTCTTTGCTTCATTTAGAATTTTTAAGCCTTCGACACCAAGCCCCTGGAAACTATATGGTGATGTTCTAGGTTTGAATGCACCACCGCGCAGTGAATTTGCACCTGCTTCTTTAAGTTTAATTGCGAGTTCCACTGTGCTGTCTAGATCTTCAACAGAGCAAGGTCCTGCACACATCATAAAATGATCTGCTCCGACTTTAACACCATTTCCAATATCTATTACACTATCTTCTTCTTTAAAACTTCTGTTCGCTTTCTTATATGGCTTTTGAATTCTGTACACCCCGTCCACGATACTGTATTTTTTAAAATCATTTTCAGAGACTTTGGATGTATCGCCGATTAGACCGATGATTGTTCTTCTTTCACCATCAGAACGGTGCACTCTAAAACCCGCATTTTCTACTGCTGTAACCAATGTCTGAATGTCATTTTCCTTTGCGTCACGTTTTACATGAATAATCATAAATATAGCCTCCTAATAATTTTAAAAATAAAACTGCCACTTAACTTTAAAGATAAGTGGCAGTAGGTATAAAAAAATATATTAGAAGTCCCGACCTCTAGCCACTTATTTTTAAGTAAATGGCTAGACATTACAAAATCTTCAGCCATCATTGATACAAACAATTTGTTTTACGTTTGTACAAATGATGAGTACAAACGGTATCAAAAATAGCTAAAGTAAAGCGTGTTATTTGGTTGTATAATCTTGTGAGTTAACATAATAACCGCTCCTTGTAATGTATTTGATAGTTATTATAGACTCGGCTTTTTCGTTTGTCAAACCAAATCTCAAAATTGATTAAATCTTTACATAATTTAGTCATTTACTGTATAGTCATTAAGATAACAATACTTGGAGGCATATTTATGAACATCGCAATTATTGGTCTAGGAAATATAGGTGGCTCATTTGCCAAATCAATAAGAGCAAGTTTCCCTAACTATAAAATATATGCAATCGATATCGATACGGTTACTCTAGATAAGGCACAATCAATTGGGCTAATTGACGGAGGTTCTGATGATTTCACTGCTATTATACCTAAAGCAGATTTAATTATCTTTTCTGTTTACCCTACCTTACTCAAGAATTTAGTCGAAAGCTACGTCCCATACTTTAAAAATGGTGTTGTCATTACTGATGTGACCGGTGTTAAATCATCTGTAATCAATCAAATTGAACCCCTTTTACCTAAAAGTGCGGACTTCATTTTCGGTCATCCAATGGCAGGTCGTGAGAATCGCGGGCTAGAATTTAGTAGTCGTGAGGTGTTTATTGGCGCAAACTATTTAATTACACCCACTAGTCGGAATCTCGAGGAAAATATAGACTTCCTTAAAAACTTTGTTAAACAACTTGGTTTTGGTAATATATCTGTGATCACACCTGATTTTCATGATGAGGTGATTGGATTTACCAGTCAACTCGCCCATGTCATAGCGATTTCTTTAATCAATAGTGATGATACTAACCGCAATACAAAGCAATACACAGGGGACAGTTATAGAGATTTAACACGTATAACAAATATTAACGAAAAACTTTGGCCTGAATTATTTATGATGAATAAAGATCACCTTATTAAACATATTGATAATTTCAAAGTACAACTTGATAAACTGACTCAAGCAATTGAGAATGACGATGTTTCGACCATGGAAAACATGATGGTCGAGAGTACTAAACGCTACATGGATCTCCATGATTTGAATGAAGAGTAAACACAAAAAGCGAGACCTGAAGTGATCACTTCAGGTCTCGCTTTTTGTTTCTTAGTATACTTTATCCCCGTTGAAAATTGAGTTTTTAACGATGACATAGTCTACATTTCTGATTGATTCTAAATCTTTACCGCCTGCATATGAAATAGATGACTGTAGGTCCTGTTGCATTTCTACTAAAGTGCCTTCAAGTGGCCCTTTATATTCAACGTACATTTTCTTACCTTCAACGTTTTTGTGTTCACCTTTTTGGAACTCTGAAGCTGAACCAAAGTACTCTTTATATTTCTTACCATTTTCTTCGTAAACTACGCCTGGCGATTCTTCGTGGCCAGCAAATAGTGAACCTATCATCACCATTGAAGCACCAAATCTTACTGATTTCGCAATATCTCCATGCGTACGAATCCCACCATCTGCAATAATTGGTTTAGATGCAGCTTTTGCACATAGACGTAGTGCAGCAAGTTGCC
Source organism: Jeotgalicoccus sp. ATCC 8456 (assembly GCF_016313225.1). Classification (NCBI taxonomy): domain Bacteria; kingdom Bacillati; phylum Bacillota; class Bacilli; order Caryophanales; family Staphylococcaceae; genus Jeotgalicoccus; species Jeotgalicoccus sp. ATCC 8456. The sequence goes on from NZ_CP066224.1 coordinate 1,264,956, forward strand.
AACCACCTGTACCGAATCCAGTCTTAATTTTAGTAATACATACCTTACCTGGTCCAATACCTACTTTAGTTGCGTCTGCACCCGCATTTTCCAATTCACGTACGGCTTCTGGTGTACCGACGTTACCTGCGATTAGGAAAGATTCTGGAATATGTTTCTTAATGTGTTTAATCATATCCATTACACGGTCTGAGTGTCCATGTGCAATATCGATAGTAATATAGTCAGGTACTAAGTTTTCTTCTTTTAATTTAAGCACAAAGTCATATTCTTCAGGCTTGATTCCAACACTAATAGATGAGATCAAATCTCTTTCTTGCATCTTTTTAATAAAATCGATACGTGTCTCTGGGTTAAAACGGTGCATAATATAAAAATAACCATTTTCCGCTAAGTATGTGGCTATATTTTCGTCAATAATTGTTTGCATGTTAGCTGGAACGACTGGTAGTTTAAATGTGTGTTTTCCAAATTGAATCGAAGTGTCACACTCTGATCTGCTGTCAACAATACATTTGTTCGGAATTAACTGTATATCTTCATAATCAAAAACGCTATCCATGATAAATGCTCCTCTAATCCGTATATTAATTACATGATATTATTATCTCGTTCGCCAATAGGGATTATAAGGGATATGAATTATAAAGTCAACGAAAGACGTTGAAATAAAAAAGAACCGAAAATTTTCGGTCCTATCCTTTAAATATACTTGCAAGTTTACCGAAGAAGCCTTTCTTCGGTTCTTCAATTTGTTTTTCTACAGAATCACCATAGTTAAGGTTTTCTGGCTGTGTTTCTTTTTCTTCGTTAGATTGACTCATATCCACACTTGTTTTTGGCCAATCTATTGTGTCATCAGTAGATGGCTCAGGAGGTGCTTCCTCTGATATATGATTTTCCTTAGGTTCAGTTGCCTCAGATTCAGTTTTTGAAACTTCTTCTGTTGAAGTTCTAGTATCTTCAGCTTCCTCTGTTACATTTACTTCTTGTTCTATAGTAGAGTCATCAACTTCTTCCACACCAGGCGCCTCTGTTTTAATCGTTTCAGTTAATGCAGCCGGTTCCTCAGTGACTTCTTCAGATACAGTCGTTTCTGTCCCGTCTTCAGGTACTGTTTCAGATTCTAACTCATCTGCAGTTGAAAGTACCCCATCTTCTTCAAAAGCTGTATATTCAAGCGCTGCACGATCATATTCTTCAAGTCTTTGAACCAGAGTATTGATATTCGTTTTTAATGCTTTGTTTTCATTTTGTATTTCGTCTAATTTCTCTAATACAAGTGAAAACATTCTTGAAATATCGTGGTTCGACATATTAGAAACTTCGTTTGTCTCTTCTGAAGAATCTTCATCGAAACTATTTAAGTTCTCTATAATCTCATCTGCTGCTGAATCCAAAGTATTACCTGGAGATTTAGCAATTCTAATCATTTCCTGGAGGATGCTTACATCCTTTTTAGAGAAGAGTCTACGATTATATTCATCCTTAGCCACTTCATAATTTCTATCCTCAAGTAACCTAACATACTTTCTCACATTCTGATCGGATAACTCGACCATTTCTGTTACTTGTGCGGTTGTATAATATATAACGTTCCGAGACTGGTTCACCGTATCACTCCTGTAGGTTTAATACAATCATTATAACGCCTATCGTTACAAATTTCTAGATGCTTTATAGTGTTGTAACGGCGTTGCACCGTCTTAATTATCGAAATATTCCATTAAAACATTGACTTTGCTAGCTACTTTTATATATATTTAATCTATCTTTCAACAAATACATAAGAAGAAAGGACGTTACATATTGGATACTAAACTTTCACAAATATCATTAAATCCAGACCATACTGGAGCAACAACAAATCCTATTTATTTAGCCACTGCCTATGAACATGAAGGTGTAGGTAAATCAACTGGTTTTGATTATACAAGAACTAAAAACCCTTCAAGATCATTCTTTGAAGAGGCATTTGCTGACTTAGAGGGTGGCTATCAATCATTTGCAACTGCGAGTGGAATGGCCGCTGTTCAACTGTGTTGTAATCTATTCAACAGTGGGGATGAAATATTAGTAAGTTTTGACCTTTATGGCGGTACATTTAGAATTTTTGATTTCTATGAAAGAAAATATAATATAAAATTCCACTATGTCGATTTTAATAATGAAACGACATTAAAAAAACACATAAACAATAATACTCGTGCATTCTTTATAGAGCCTATTACTAATCCTTCAATGGAAAAAACTGATTTAAAACCTCTATATAAGCTCGCTGAACAACATGAAATTCTCACCATTATCGACAATACATTTTTAACACCTTATCTTTCGCAACCCTTGACTGAAGGTGCAGACATTGTACTTCATTCAGCAACTAAATATATTGGTGGACACAATGATGTATTAGCAGGTGTTGTCACTGTTAATAATCCAGAATTAGCAGAACAATTATTCCTATATCATAATATGGTTGGTGCAACACTCTCACCAATTGATTCTTTCCTTTTACTTAGAGGGCTTAAAACCCTACATATTCGTATGGATCGCTCAATTGAAAACGCCAAAAAAGTGGCTGCCTATTTTAATGGACATAAGAGTATAAAAGACGTACTTTATGCTGGAACTACAGGCATGCTCAGCTTACGTTTCAATGACAACTATAGCGTCAATAAATTCTTAGAGAATATTGAAGTATGTACTTTTGCAGAAAGTTTAGGTGGAACTGAAACCTTTATCACATTCCCATTCACACAAACTCATGCAGAAATGCCTGATGAGGAAAGATTAAAACGCGGTATCGATGATACTTTAATCCGGTTATCAATTGGTATTGAAAATGCAGATGATATTATTAATGATATCGAACAAGCTTTAGAAAAATCTATAAAATAGAATGCACTATAAAAACCCCTTTCGTTAGCATTATCAACGAAAGGGGTTTTCCTATTCAATTAGCTTAACAAAGCACCTTCTTCATGGCTTTTTAAGCCAAGTGCCTTTGTAGTTCGTTCATTTACTTCTTTAAACAACTCTGGATTTTGGGACAAGGAAGTACCGTAAGTTGGTATCATTTCTTTAATTTTGTCTTCCCAGCCCGGGAACTCTTCTGGGAAGGCTCTACTGATTAAATCAAGCATCGCATCTACACAGACTGAAGCCCCTGGTGATGCACCTAGTAAGGATGCTATCGAACCATCTTCTGATACGATTGTTTCCGTACCAAACATCAATGTACCTTTTCCGTCTTTGTCTGTATCCTTGATAACTTGAACGCGTTGACCAGCAACTACTGTTCTCCAGTCCTTACTTTTGGCATCAGGAATAAATTCTCTTAGCTCTTCGATACGCTCTTCTTGCTTTAATAATACTTGTTGTATTAGATATTTTGTTAATCCCATTTCCTTAGCACCAGCGGATAGCATCGTTAAGACATTATAAGGTTTTACCGATGCAATTAGGTCTAAATATGACCCTGTTTTTAAGAACTTAGGAGAGAAGCCTGCAAATGGTCCAAATAATAGTGAACGTTTACCATCGATGTAGCGTGTATCTAAGTGAGGTACAGACATTGGTGGTGCACCCACTTTCGCTTTACCATACACTTTCGCTTCATGTTTATTGACGATTTCTTCATCTTCACAAACTAAAAACAGGCCACTGACAGGGAATCCACCGATTTTTTTAGACTCTGGTAATTTCGTTTTTTGTAAGAGTGGTAGACTCGCTCCACCTGCACCAATAAATACAAAATCAGCGGTATGAAATTCTAGTCTACCCGTATTTAAATCTTTTACTTTCACTTGCCATTTGCCAGATTCTGTACGTCTTAAATCTTGCACCTCGTGCTTATACTCAACTTCAATACCATCATTTGTTAGGTTATCAAATAATTTTTCTGTTAGACTTCCGAAGTTAATATCCGTTCCGGAGTCAATTTTAGTCACTGCAATTTCTTCAGATGGTTGGCGGCCTTCCATCATTAAAGGCACCCATTTTTTCAATACTTCATGATCATCTGAGATTTCCATACCTTCAAAAAGTGGACTTTCAGTTAACTTGTCGACACGTTTTTTAAGGAATTCAATATTCTTTTCACCTTCAACAAAACTCATATGCGGCACTGTATTTATAAATTCAGATGGCGAAGATAACTTGCCATTTTCTACTAGATAAGACCAGAATTGTTTTGATAGTTGGAACTGTTCATTGATTTTAATTGCTTTTGTTGCATCAATTGTCCCATCCTTCATTTCCGGTGTATAGTTTAGTTCACATAAAGCTGAATGCCCTGTCCCAGCATTATTCCATGCATTTGAACTTTCACTTGCCACAGCATCCAGTTTTTCGAATACCTTGATATTCCATTCAGGTTTTAATTCTTTTAAAAGCGTTCCAAGCGTGGCACTCATAATTCCACCACCGATTAGAACGACATCAGATTTGCTAATAGAAGTAGCCATAATCTTATCTAAGCCCCTTATTCTCTTATTAATTGTTTTATTTATATACAGTATACTCTTTTTACTCAAGTTCTTAAAGTCAAATTACGTAATGCGTTATACTAATTAAAAAATGTGTCATACTAATAAAATATTCAAAAAAGTCACCTGTTTATAACAAACAAGTGACTAAAGAATTTCATTATGAAAGTTGATTGTTAACAAACTGTGCAAATTCATCCGCATCACCTGAAGTGATATTTACCATTGCGATTTTGCCCATACCATCTGGGAATTCTATAATCAGTGAGTCATTCTCAACACTTGCTTTAACGATGTCAGTATAAGCAAACACGCGAGTGTAAGCCTCGCCGTTCATATCAACATTCATAAACATACGTTCATTCGTTGTCATGTACGCTCCCTGGAAATAATTCTGATCTCTCACTTTATATAGTAGAGTCCCCGTTAGTGACGGCCCAAATTTTTCCGTCGGATACAGGTCTGCCTCTGTTAAATTGAGCAAATCCATGTTGTTACCTCCTATATATTATTCAAGATTTTCCAGTTGTTTTTCTGTGCAACGGATAAAAGGTCAGAATCTGGCGAAACAGCAACCGGCTTACCTACAAGTTCTAACATTTTTAAATCTGAAATGCTATCACTATAAGCACGACTGTTTTTCCAGTCAATTTCCTTATTCTTGAAGTGATCTTTTATGATATCAATTTTGCGTTCAGCAAAGACACGCTCAAAACGGGCCTTATAGTCAAGTTTTCCTTTATTGTTATAGTTTACAGATGACCCCACAATTAAGTCAAAACCTATACCTTTAAAGAGGGCTTCTAATAAAGGAATAAAAGCACCTGATATTAAAACGACATAGTAATTGTCTTGTTTTAACTGTTTAATCTTATCTAGTAAGGGACGACGAAGCTCTTCAGACATAGACCTTGCAACATCAGTGAAGAATTCTTCTATATCAGTCTTTGAATAACCTTTAAAAGAAAGAATATACGACTCAAGCGCTCTTTGTTGCATTTTAATTTTAGGCACTAATTTTAATTTATAACCGAAATATGTAGGTGCAAAATAACGTACAAAACGTTTATAATTCTTTTTATATTTTGGATGACTTCGAAGATGCAAACGCAAAGTTTCGAAGGTTTCATGTGGGTACAATGTGCCATCAAAATCAAATAATGCTACTTTCATGTCGCTTTTGTCCTCTCCCTAAATAGTAATATCTATAGTAAATATTTTAACATAAATGATTTAGGGTATATACTATTATGCAATGACGATTAGGAGGGTAAAAATGGATTTAACAGTATATTTAGCCGGAGAAATTCATTCTAACTGGAGAGATGAAATCGAAACATTATCAAAAGAAAAGAACTTACCATTAACTTTTGTCTCACCACAAACCAACCATGATTTATCTGATGATATTGGTGAAAACATTCTTGGTGAGCAACCAAGTAAGTACTACCGTGATGATGCTGCTTCAAGCATCAATAATTTACGCACACAAGTAATGATGAACAAAGCTGATATTGTTATTGCCCTATTCGGTGAAGAATACAAACAGTGGAATACCGCAATGGATGCAACAACAGCGATTAATCTCGGCAAACCACTCATTCTAGTTCGCCCAGAAAAGCTTATTCATCCTTTAAAAGAAATCTCTCAAAAGGCGAATGTTGTTACAGAAAATGTTCAACAAGCGATGGAAGTTATCGAGTACATCTATAAATAAATTCACTTTTATTAAGCCGCTTCAGCACCTTACCTACGCGGCTTAATTTTTTTAAGTTTTTTTAATACTCCAATTGACGTTGTAAATTTTCCCGATGACCGCTATAATTGGCCCATGTGTCAGATATATTGCTCTTACTAAAATATATTACAAAAGGGGAGATTTATAAGATGATTTTAAATAGTGCATTAAATTCTGGCTTTACATTCTCTGTAGGTTGGCAACATTATCTAATGATTGCCTTATACTTTTTACTTCTTGCAGGGATTGGTTATTATGCGTACAAACAATCCACATCTACAATGGATGAATACACACTTGGTGGCCGCAATATCGGTCCTTGGGTGACTGCATTATCTGCAGGTGCTTCAGACATGTCAGGTTGGATGCTAATGGGACTACCTGGAAGTATGTATGAAGTTGGTATGTCCAGTTTATGGATTGCAATTGGTCTTACTGCCGGTGCATATGTGAACTACATCATTGTTGCACCAAGACTCCGTATCTATTCTGAAGTATCTGAGAACTCGATTACTTTACCTGACTACTTTGAAAATCGTTTTAAAGACGAAAAACATCTCGTAAGAATCATAGCAGGACTAGTTGTTGTTATATTCTTCGCTGTATATACAGCTAGCGGAATGGTGTCAGGAGGTAAACTCTTTGAAAATGCCTTTGATTTACAGTATCATTGGGGACTTTTCATTACAGCTAGTGTCGTCATTATCTATACATTTGTCGGTGGCTATCTAGCAGTTAGTCTAACCGACCTCTTCCAAGGCATAATAATGTTTATAGCCATATTTATGGTTCCTATTGCAACATGGTTAACCCTTACAGGTAATGGGGTTGAGCCTTTTGTAAGATTGGAAGACCTCGGTGCAATAAACGATGTTGATTACATGTCCATCATAAGTGGTGTTTCTTTTATTACTATAATTAGTAATCTAGCTTGGTTTTTCGGTTACTTTGGTCAACCGCACATTATTATACGTTTTATGTCCATTAAAACACATAAATTACTACCTGCTGCACGACGTATTGGTATAACATGGATGGCTATTTCACTAGCAGGCGTTTCACTTGCTGGTCTACTGGGCGTCGTTTTTATAGACCATACTCGGCACTATGTTGAAGATCCTGAAACAATCTTGATTTTAATGAGTCAGGTACTCTTCCATCCTCTTGTTGGTGGTTTCTTCTTAGCCGCTATTCTAGCGGCAATTATGAGTACAATTTCTTCTCAACTATTAGTGACTTCGAGTTCACTTGTACAAGACTTTTATAAAATGATTCGTCACCGTGTATTAAAAGGTAAGGAAACTAAAACAGAAGCTGAACTTGATAAAATTTACGTTGCGATGAGTCGCTTATCAGTAGTTATTGTTTCCCTTGTTGCGATTGCTATTGCATGGGACGATGAATCAGTTATCTTAAGTATAGTAGCCAATGCCTGGGCAGGATTTGGTGCTGCTTTTGGTCCACTCGTTGTAATGTCCTTACATTGGAAAGGCATGACTCGCTCTGGTGCAATTGCCGCAATCATTGGTGGTGCCGCTACTGTAATCATTTGGATTGCAGCGGGTACATTTGGTACTGGCTTATATGAAATTATTCCAGGAGTTATCGTATCAACGCTTCTCGGTATTATTGTAAGTAAAATGACTCAGAAGAAAGAGCTTAAACCAGAAATGATGCGTGAGTTTGAAGAAACTGAACGTATTCTTAAAGGTTAATATAAGTAATAAGACCGTAACTCATGGTAACAACCACTGAGTTACGGTCTTATTTTTTAAAAAGTCTTTCCCTTTTACATATAGAGATGTGATAACCTTTAAATGAGGTGCATAAATGACAGAAAAATATTTAAACAGAACATTTATATTGGGTATTGCTTTTACTTTACTTATTGCATTAATCAGTATGGGCTTAGCTCAACTGCCTATTGTACAGAACATTGGTGCTTTAGCTATTGCCTTACTTATCGGTCTAATTTACAGGCAAATATTGGGTTACCCTGAGTCCATTCGGCCCGGCATTACTTTCTCAGCAAAAAAACTACTCAGAGTCGCTATAGTATTGTATGGTTTTAAATTAAATTTACAACTTATTATCTCTGAGGGTTGGATTATGCTAGTACTTGGAACAGGCGTGATTCTCTTATCCTTTTTACTCATGCATGCCTTTAATAAGTTCATGGATACAAATTCATCGATCATGTTCTTGCTTGCTGCAGGGACAGGTATATGTGGTGCTGCCGCTATTTCAGCAGTAAGTTCAATAACCAAAGCAAAAGAAGAAGATACAGCTATTAGTATTGGTTTAATCTCAGTTGTCGGAACAGTTTTCGCCTTAGTTTATACTTTTATTGGGCCAGCTATAAATATGGACAACAGTGTTTATGGTCTATGGAGCGGCTTAAGCTTACATGAAATTGCTCAAGTGGTTCTTGCAGGCGCAACTGGTGGGGATGATGGAATGGCCATGGCCCTATTATCAAAACTAAGTCGAGTATTTTTATTAATTCCAGTCAGCTTTATTATTATGTATGCATTCGCTAAGAGAAATCATACAGATGCAAAAGGAAAAGTTGATATACCTTATTTCTTAGTTTTCTTTTTAGTTGTCACAGTGTTGAACAGTTTTATTTACATACCTGATAATATACGAAATATTATTGATCAACTCACTACCTTACTAATGGTTATGGCTATGGTTGGGCTTGGCTTAAGTGTCTCTCTTAAATCTATTAGAGAAAAAGCAATGAAACCACTCATTGCCTTAATTATTATATCTATTATTTTATCCCTAGTTACTTACTATGTCGCAAGCTTTATAAACTAAAAAAACTGGTGAACTGCCTTTTGGCAATCCACCAGTTTTTTATGCTTTATAGTAAGCCAATCCACTGCCAGTACGTTGCTGACATGATGATGATTAAAATGTAACCTCCGACTGTCAGGAAGATACCTGATTTAAGTAGGTCTTGTACTGTAAATGTTCCTGTACCATAAGCAAGCATATTCTGCGGAGCACTTACTGGTAAGAGGAAACCGAAACAGATTACAAATTGTTGAATTAGGACAAATCCTAGTGAGGAATCTCCAAAATTCAATGTTGTCGTTAATGCAATAAACACTGGAATCAAGGCTGATGCAAGTGATGTTGCACTCGCAAACCCTAAGTGAATTACAATGTTAAATATTGATACTAGCGCAATAATAGCAACAAGTGGTAAGGAATCTAAGCCCATAGCTCCAAATGTAACATCAGATAACCACTGTGCAGCACCAGTTCTTAGTAATACTGTACCTAATGAGATACCAATTGCGAATACGATAATTGTACCCCAGTTGATCGTCCCTTCTACTTCCTTCCAAGTAAAGACTCCAATCTTTGGTGCTAACATTATTGCAAGTGCAATCAATGTAATGGATGAAGAATCAAATGGGTGAAGAATGCCTTCTGTCGCCCAGAATACTAGAAGTAAACTTGCGATCGTTATCAAACGCCACTCAACTGGTTTTATTGGACCAAGTTTTTCAATTTCACTGTTGATCATCTCTCGTCCCCCAGATATCTCATCCGCTTCCGCTTTAAAGAAACGTGTCATTACGAAGTATAATAAAATACTCATAATGATAGAGAACGGTGCTGCATAGATGAACCATTGAATCCATGATACATCTTCTCCCATAGCTTCATTAATAAAGCCTATTGCGACTAAGTTTTGTGCTGCTGCGGTTTTAATACCAATGTTCCAAATAGAAACGGCTTGTACAGCTGTAACGATAAGGAGTGTTGCAAGACGACTATCTTTTGGCATACCGAATGCAGCAATCATACCAATCAGAATTGGGATAACTGCACCCGCTCTTGCCGTTGCTGATGGTACGAAGAATGCAAGTAAGATAGATACTAAAATTGTACCCAAGACAATTGCATTCGTTTTGTTACCAACAATACGTAAAACGTACAGTGCTAAACGTTTATGCAAGTTAGTAATCTGCATGGCACTCGCTAGGAATAGTGCTGTTGCAACTAAGGCAAGTGCTGAACTAGAAAAACCAGAAAAGGCAAGGCTAAGTGCATTACTTGTACCAAATTGATCTGTTCCATCAGGTACACCTAGTGCTTCCCCAATTTCATTTCCTGGTACTGGAGACAGCCCAAGTAAAATAATGAGTAGGCCAACTATCATTACTGCGGATACTGGATATTTCACTGCTTCTGTTACCCACATGATGACTGCAAATGCTAGTACAGATAATGACCTTAAACCAACTACACCAAGAGCTTCAGGTGCTGGCAAGAAATTAATAATAATTAAAACTAAAAAGGCTACAATAATCCAAAGCGGCTTATACGCTTTTTGTTCTTTCTGATTCGCCATAACAGTTCTTTCTCCTTTTAAAATTTATTATCTTTATCACTGCAAATATACCATTTTTTGTTACTTTAATCGCTTCACAATACCAATTGTCATAATTTCATCAAAAATTTAAAAGGAGAAAAATTGTATTCGTTTTCATTTTTGCTCACATACTTTTATTTTTATATAATAGAAATTATATATACCTACTGAGATAAAAGCAGCCATGCACGATTTGTGCATGGCTGCTTCATATTATTAATCTTCTTCCAAAGCTTCGCTATTGTAAATTTTTACATTTCTAAATACATAACTACCGATTACAGCAACAGTAAATGAAATTACTGCACAGATTGCAGCGTACATAAGCACTTGTCCTGCAGGATTATAACCAAACATTACAAGTAAACCAGGCACGGGTGCTGCAGTTCCTGGGGCATCATTGACCATACCTGACGTCGCAATAACGACACCCGATAAAGCCCCACCTACAAAGTTTGTCACATACATCGGTAAAGGGTTTGCAGTCACTAAGTCTGCCTTAGACAGCGGTTCTATTGCCACAGAAATAATGGACTTTAAATCTCCTATTTTCAACTTATAGAAGAGCCAAGCACTAGCTGGAGATGATGCAAATGCTGATAATGCTGCAACAGCCATTGGTATCCCTGTTAATCCAAGTAAGGCTGTTAATGCCATAGAACTAAGTGGTGAAATTCCAACTATTGTAACAATACCACCGAGCATTAAGCCCATTACTAATGGGTTTGTTTCAGTTGCAGTTTGAATGATTGCACCAATTTCTAGTAATGAGTTGTCTACTAGTGGTGTGATTGCTAATCCAAGTAATCTAATTGCTGGTAGACCAACAAGGATAACGATAATAAAGTCTAAGCCCTTCGGTACAACTTTCTGCAACCAAAGTACAAAGAATGACACTAGATAAGCAGAAAACAAACCAGGAATTAGACCCATATCACCAAAACCAGCAGCTAATATTGCTGCATTGACCGGTGCAACTTTCATTGCTAAGGCAACTAACATAACGACAATTGTGCCATCGAGACTACCTGCAACTGCACCCGCATCTTGGAAAAACGGTATTCCAAATATGTCACCTATCACGAATGTATTCAGTGCCTCAACTAAATATGTCGCAATAGCTGCACCTGCAAATGCACCCATAACTTTAGAACCATATGGCGCGAAATGCGTAAATAACGTAAAAACTAGTAAAATAACTAAAAGTAATCCAATACTTAACAGCTCGTCAATTTCCAAAACCCCCACATTGTATATCTATCAGTGTATAATTATGAAAAGCCTTTCAAAATTACAATGAGATTAAGTTATCATAGCAAAAAATTTAAGTCAATTACTTTATATTAAAGAATAACTTATCTTTATGTTAAACTAAAAATGTTATAATACATTAAATTACAAAATATGGAGGCATTATTATGATTAAATACTTAGCAAATGCTTATCTTGGATCACAACTTATTGAAGGTGGCTTAGACAAGATCAAAGCGGACGGAAACCTAGGTGAAGACTTTGAATCTGAGTTTAACGTGAATGCTGATCAAATGAAATTAGCAGGCTATTTAGAGGCAGTTGGTTCTATCTTCTTGTTCTTATCTTTCTTTGGTAAGACCTTCACAAGAATTGGTACACTTTTAGTTAACGCGGTACTCGGTGTTGCAGTTATAAAACATTTCAAAGCAGGTCACGGATTTGAAGGAAGTAAAAGAGCCTTAAAACTACTCGGCCTTAGCACATTAAGCTTCTTAGACTCTTTCCGTAAGTAATGCATAGCAGCTAATTTATTATGTTTGAAAATTGCAGTTAAAGGATAAATATAAAGACAACATATTTTGGAGGTTTTTTAATTGTTAAACTATAACAAGCAGTATATAAATGGCGAATGGGTTGATAGTGACAGTAAAGCAACTATAGAAGTTATTAACCCCGCAACAGAAGAAGCATTTGCAACTGTTGCTGCTGGTAACAAAGCGGATGTAGACAAAGCGGTTGCTGCAGCTAAAGACGTATATTTAGAATTTCGTAATACCCCAGTAAAAGAGCGTCAAGCGATGTTAGAACGCATTGCTGAAGAGTATGAGAAACGTAAAGATGATTTAATCGAAACAATTTCTAACGAACTTGGTTCGCCAATAGATATGACTGAGCAAACACACTATAACGCTGGTTTAGGACACTTTAGAACTGCTGCTAAAACCTTAGATACTTTTGAATTTGAGGAGCAGCGTGGCGATGCTTTAATCGTTAAGGAAAGTATTGGTGTTGCAGGTTTAATAACACCATGGAACTTCCCAACGAACCAGACAGCATTGAAATTATCAGCTGCCTTTGCAGCAGGGTCACCAGTTGTCTTAAAACCAAGTGAAGAAACACCTGTTACTGCAGTACTACTAGCAGAAATTTTTGAAGCAGCTGGTGTACCTAAAGGTGTCTTCAACTTAGTAAATGGTGACGGTGAAGGTGTCGGAATCCCATTAAGTGAACACCCAGATGTACGTATGATGTCATTTACTGGTTCTGCTCGCGCAGGCCGAAGCATCATGGAAAAATCAGCACAAGACTTCAAGAAAGTTGCACTTGAACTAGGTGGTAAATCACCACTGATCGTTTTAGATGACGCAGATATAGATGAAGCTGCTCGCATTGCAACTGGAAGAGTGGTTAGAAACACAGGCCAAGTTTGTACAGCAGCAACACGTACAATCGTCCCTGAAAGTATGAAAGATGCCTTTATCGAGAAAGTAACTGAAAAAATGTCACAAGTCAAAGTTGGTAATCCAAAAGATAGTGGTGTCGAAGTTGGACCCTTAATTAGCAAATCACAATTTGATAGAGTTCAAAGTTATATTGAAAAAGGTGAAGCTGAAGGTGCAACCTTACAATTAGGCGGTACAGGCAAACCCGAAGGTCTAGAAACAGGTTACTTTGTTAAACCGACAATCTTCACGAATGTAGACAACAGTATGACGATTGCTCAAGAAGAAATTTTTGGACCAGTCATGAGTATCATCACATATGATACTTTAGAAGATGCAATTAAAATTGCCAATGACACCGTCTATGGACTAGCAGGTTATGTCGTTGGTAAAGATTCAGAAAAACTTAAACAAGTCGCACGTTCTATCGAAGCAGGTACAGTGATTATCAATGAAGGTAAAGGTACAAATGATTTACCATTCGGTGGTTATAAACAATCCGGTATCGGTCGTGAATGGGGCGACTATGGCCTAGAAGAATTCCTTGAAGTAAAATCAATTAAAGGCTATTTCGAATAGAATTTAGATACAGAAAGTCGTCTGTTTTTTAAACGGACGACTTTTTATATTTTAAAATGCCAAATTCTTCTTTTTAATAAGTATAAGAAAGTCATATAGAGCATTAGTCCGAGCACTAAAAATGAAATATTCATTAGTGATACACCGTACCAACCAGCCATTCCCCAAAATAGGCCGGCTAAGGTACCACCAACACTAGATCCTGTGTAGTAGAAAAACAAGTAAAGTGATGAGGCCTGAGCCTTATTATTGTGGGCGATACTACCGACCCAGCCACTGGTTAATGAGTGTGCAATAAAGAAGCCAAAGGTAAACATGACGAGTCCAATGATAACCGCAATAAGTGATGGGATTAACAAAATTAGTAAGCCTGAAATCGAAATGATGAATGCTGTATATAACATCGTTGTCTTCCCAAATTGGTAAACTAAACGACCAGAAATCATTGAGCTTAATACTCCAACTAAGAAAATTAAATAAATCCAACTGACTATAGTTTGACTCACTTGATAATCTTCAATGAGCACGAATGATACGTAGTTATAAACAGACACATTGGTTCCAAGTAATAGGAAACCCATAACAAATAGAATAACCAATAAAGGATTTTTTATATGTGCAGCTAGTGTTTTTAATAAACTTAATAGATTAAATTCTCTTTTAGTAAAATGTTGAGAGGGTGATAACGAGTACCAGAAAATGACGGTTGCAATTAAGCTCACTACCCCAACTCCGATTACACCGACTTGCCAGCTCCACAAACCCGCTGCAAGTCCTGCAAAGACCCGTCCAAATACCGCTCCAAGGGCATTCCCACTTATGTATAGACCCATTGCCCCAGGTAAGCTAGTTGGATGTATTTCCTCTCCAAGATAAGCCATGGCAATGGAAGGTAAACCCGCTAGGGCTACTCCCTGTATAGCGCGCATCACAAATAGGCTTGAGAATGTTGGGCTAAATGCCGTTAAAATACAGAGTAAAGACGCGACTAACATCGAAGTTATCATAATATTCTTTCGCCCAACTGTTTCAGATAAAGACCCAAAAAACAGCATGCTGATTGCCAATGTAAATGTTGTCACTGAAAGGCTAAGACTTGCTGCGGTCGGTGTAACATTATAAAAAGTCGTTAGGTCTGGTAAGATTGGTTGCACGACATACAAAATCGCAAAAGTATTAAAACCTGCTGCAAAAAAAGCTAATACGGTCTGCTTATATTTTGAAGTACCCCGCTCTATAAATTTCATTTTTCATCCCTCTTTAATGTGCTTCTTTGTATACTGTTCGATCTAACCACGCTTTAGCTTCAGTTAATTCGGCTGTACTTAATTCTCTTGGATACGTCATCTGTACGAGTTCTACGGTGTCTAAGTCCTTATTGATTTTAGGCTGCATATACTTAAAATCAGTTAGATAGTAACCATTTTTCTCGTAAAATTGCACACGTCTTTTCTTCGTTTCATCATCAGGGGCTTCTACTTCAAGAATGACTGGTTTGTTATCTAGGTCATGGAAAGCTTGTAAGGTTTTAGATCCAAGACCTCTTGAACGATAGTTAGGGTTAACTGCTAAATGCTCTATAAAGCGATATTTCTCATTTTCCCATACTGCATAAAATGCAAGAATATCGTCATTTTCCTTTAGCACGAGTATGTTATAGTTATTAAGTTTCAGTAAATCTTTTTGACCTTGATACGTTCGTCTCTCTGACTCTGGAAATGACTCTGCCATGAGCTGATAAACAAGATCAAACGCTTTGTCTTCTAGTTTTTCTAACATATTTACACACACTTTCGAATTGTATTTACTTAATACTATAGAACAGTTTGACAATTAAATACAAACTAATAATTTAACCTATTAAAAATACCCCATAAACTGGAACCCTGAGTTCAGCTTAAGGGGTAAATGTTATTTATCGACTGCTACGGCACTAATTTTCTTTAACATATTTCTGAATTGAGAAAGTTCTTCATCACTCAATTCGTCAAAGAGACTCGACAAGAGGTTCGCATGACTCGGGAATATGTCACCGATTAAAGCTTGACCCTGCTCTGTGAGTTCAACTTTCATACTCCGCTTGTCGTGCTCGTCACGTAATCGTACGATATATCCTTTTTCTTGTAACTTATCTAAAACGTAAGTCGTACTTGAGTTTGCTATTAAAATGCGTTCTTGGATTCTGTTAATTGGCTGTGGTCCTTTGTTGTATAACAATTCCATGACAGCAAATTCACTGATGTTCAAACCGTGTTTTCTCACATCTTTTTTAACGCTTTTTTCTAATAGGTCATTCGTTCTTTTAATTCCTACAAAAGCCTTCAGACTTTCTTCAACTCTGTCCATATAATTAATTACCTCTCAACTACTACGAAATCGATAAAATTGTACCTCACCAAGGTGATTATGTCAACTTTAGTCTTCATCGTCTTCGTAGTCATCATCCTCTTCTTCGTCAAAATATTCATCATCGAATTCGATATAGCGACCATCAACCATATCAGCATAGGTGTTTGCTTCATAGATTAATTGTTCAATATTTCCGTAGTCATCATCGCTAACATCTAGGTAGACGACCTTGTTGACTTGTCCTGTCACACCATTGAGAGAGACCAAAGCGCCTTCATCATCACCGTCGACAATCTGAAGAATATAATACTCTCGATTTTGCCCTTCACCACTCCAAGTAGAATACACATTGTTGCCACCAACTTCATTTGCAGCAGCATTTTCTGCTTGCTCAACTGTTAAAATTTCAGGTTCATTCGATTCAGCGGGTTCCTCTTTTTTAGATGGAGCTGTATCTGACTCATCTTCTGTTTTTTCTGGTTCAGAAGGTTCATCATTTTCAGTCCCCTCATTCTGTTCTTGTGAAGTATTTGAATCGTCAGCCGCAGTATCCTCTGACGGTTTCGCAATAGTTTCAATAGCTTCTACCGATGAATCATGGCGGTTAATTGTGATCTTATGAGTACCTGTATCTCCTTCAACATTGACGATGTAAATGTCATCGTCTGCACCTTCTTCTACAGCTTCTACCGAACCACCGTAACGTTCTGTAACGATTGCCTTGGCCTCATCTTCGTTTATCAGGTCTTCTTGGTTGAAAAATACAAATACCATTCCAGCGATGATACCGATGATAACAGCGCAAATGGCAAACACTAATTTATTCCGCTTCGTCATGATCCACCTCCATATCTATAATTAACGTAAAGGTTGTACCTTTGTTCAATTCACTGTCCACTTTAATCTCAATACCGTTTTTATCTGCTAGTGTTTTGGCTATAGCTAGACCAAGCCCAGAGCCCCCTGTCTTTCTTGCTCTTGCTTTGTCTACTCTATAAAATCTTTCAAATATTTGATTGAGTTCTGCCTGAGGTATACCAATACCTCTATCACGAATTTCTATAAATACTTTTTCAGCATCCTTACTTATGTTCACTTCAATCGATTCTTGACTATACTTATAAGCATTATCTAAAAATATTTTAATCAATTGCTCAAAGGACTGCGTATTAATATAGATATGAGGATTTGTACCATCTGTACTCACTTCGATATGTCGATTAAATGCTTTTTCTAATCGTTTTGATACGTCATTAACAAGATGGACGACGGGTATATACTCTTTATTCTCTGATGCATCTTCTTTTGATACTTGAGTGAAACTTAGGAATTGTTCAGTTAAATATTTCATTCTTAGCGTTTCGTCCGAAATTGCTGTAATACCTTCATCTAATAAATCACTTCTTGTCTGACCAAAACGTTCTAACATCTTAGCATAAGATGATATGACTGTGAGCGGCGTTTTTAGCTCATGGGATGCATTCATAATAAAGGCTTGTTGGTTTTCGTCGTGCGCCTTTAAAGTTAACATCATATCGTTATAAGAATCTGTCAGCATTTTTAATTCCTCAGTATCAGACTCGTTTGTTGAGATTGTCTTAAATTGCCGAACACCTTCTTTGTCATTCATACGTCTAATCATTTGTTTAATGGGCCCTATGATTAAGTTAGTTATTACTCGGTTTAAGATAAAGACTAGAAGTATAATCACGACTGTTGATATGACTAGAATCCACTTCAG
The DNA here is from genome assembly GCF_016313225.1 of Jeotgalicoccus sp. ATCC 8456. Classification (NCBI taxonomy): domain Bacteria; kingdom Bacillati; phylum Bacillota; class Bacilli; order Caryophanales; family Staphylococcaceae; genus Jeotgalicoccus; species Jeotgalicoccus sp. ATCC 8456. The sequence continues at coordinate 1,282,939 of NZ_CP066224.1, forward strand.
AATATTATAAGTACTATATAAGAACTCAACATTTTCAAATATTTGGAGTGAGTACACCTCCCCATTATCCCAAATAATAGGCTGGGAACTCATAACAAAATGCTGCTCACCTAGACTTGTAACGTCAGTGTATTGCTTCGTACTATAGTCCTCAGATAGCTCTACATAGCTCTGATCCGTCGCTATTCTAACGATATAATCACCCGCTTCATCTTGTAAGGCGATATAACCGTCAGACAGTGAGAAATATTGTAGGACTGTTTCCCCACTAATGTTGCTTTCCCTCGCATTTTGAACCTCAGAAATAATATTATTCCCTCTGTTCTCTAACTGTCCCATCTCAGCTTCTAAAGAATAGTGCTTATAAGAAAAATAAATAAGCAAATTAATTAAAATCACGACGATGGCAATCATCAGTGTGGTGTAAAGTTGGATTTTAGTTCCTAATTTCATAAGTTTAGTCCTTTATCATGTAGCCGATTCCTCTAACTGCAGAAATTAGGGAGGGCTTGGATTCATCTAGTTTTTTTCTAATGTATCTGACATAAACATCTACAGTGTTCGTATCTCCAAAGTAATCATATCCCCATACTGCCTCGATAATCTGTTCACGAGACAAGGCTTGATTCTTATTATTCATAAGATACAACAGAACATCGAACTCTTTTTGAGTCATATAGACCGCTTCACCACTACTGAACACTTCTCTAGACATAGGGTTAATTTCAATATGTCGGTGCTTTATAACTTCTGATTTAGTCTCTGTTACAGTCGTCGATTTTAAGTGTACTCTAATTCTCGCGAGAAGTTCTTCAACTTCAAATGGTTTAGTCATATAGTCATTGGCACCTGAATCCAGTCCGCTGACCTTATCCATTACTGCATCCCTTGCAGTGAGCATGATGACTTTAATTTTTTCATCTTTTAGCCGTATCCGTCTCAATACTTCTAAACCATTTAACTTTGGAATCATTACATCAAGGAGCACTAGGTCAAACGCGCCATCTTCATATTTCTCTAAAGCTTCTTTCCCCGTATATGCTATTTCAGTTTTATAGCCTTCGTAGTCCAGCTCTAGTTGAATCACTCTAGCAATCTTCTCATCATCTTCTACAATCAATATTTGCTCCATGATATCCCCTCACAGTTCATTCTTACGGTCATTATATCATGTTGACTATGAGTAAAAATACGCCCATATGGGCGTATTTCTTAGTCTTCTACTTCAGTTACTTCACCAGTTTTAGCATTGATTTTAACTTCATAGTCACCGATTTCAAAATCGTATTCGAAGTCATCAACATCGTAATCCCATTCTGTAATTGTGCCATCTACTTCACTTTTAGCAAGCGCCTTAGCATCTTGTAGTGATAGAATCTTTACATCCTGAGCTTTCTCAACTCGTTTGAAGTCATCGCTATCATCGTCTCTTTCTTCATCTATAACCTTAAGATCATTGACATTGTATTTAACTTCATATTCATCATTTTGGTTTACAAGTGTCACTTCGTAATAGTGTTCACCTTCATCTTCTTGGTAATTCACACTCTCTAAGATGCCATCAAATTCTTCTTGGGCTTTCTTCACAGCATTGGCAACTTTGTCGCCTTCAAATGCATCTTTTAATGCAACTTGATTCGTATTTTCGTTGTTTGATTTAGAAGTCTTTTCTGCCGCTTGGACTTCATTTCTATCGTCACGGTCATCGTCATCTCTTTCATCTGCTTCGTCTCTGTCGTCATCGTGGTCGTCTACATCAAGATCGTCCTCTATAATACTTAGGTCATCTGCCTTAACTTTAACATCAAAGTCTTCACCGTTATTTTCAATTTCAATTTCGTAGTAATATTGGCCGTCATCTTCGTCGTATTCGACTTCTGTCACCTTACCACCGTATTCTGCTACCGCTTTATCTGCTGCCTTTTGAGCTTCTCCACTTAGTTGCTCTTGGTTATCGTCGTCATCCCATTCCATATCATCCGCATTAACATTTGTTGCTCCTAACACTAAGGCTGAAACTAATGCGCCACCTACAAAGATACTTTTTGTCAATTTCATCTTCAGTCATCCTCCATTTTTTTCCGATTTCATATCGGTTGTTTAACTTTCTGACTTTAGTATAGACAGACTAAACTAAGGGTTAGTTAATCAATTCTTAAAGGATGATTAAAAAGTGTTTGAACTATTTTAATTGCTCTAAAAGCGCAAGTGCTCTATCATCTCCTGCTTTCTTTAGCGTCCTTAAAGCACGCTTTATAATAAAAGGGTTAGTCTTCTCGAAATGTTCACTTATAAAATTAGTGACAGCTGTCTCATCGTATTTAGATAGATCATTAAGATGATTACCAACTGATTTTTCAACGTAGCGTGATGAGTCACTTAAAAATGGTTCCAATAGTTTTAAATTCTCAGTGACGTCACCTTTTATAAAGTCTAGTTTTTTGGCCCAAGGTAAGCGTGGCCGAGTACCCTCAGTAACTAAGCGTCGAAGATGTGCGTTTTCATCATTAGCCCAACGTCTGAATACCGTTTCAACTCGCTCGTAGTCATCTCTTATAAAAGGGCGTATGGCAAATTCAGCAGTATCTCTTTTGGTAATTTCTTCTATAGTTTTAATAGATTGTTCAAAATGATCTTGACCATACATTTCTACAAACTTTGATAAGGCTCTGTAATAGTACATTTGTTCAAACGGGAAATAGAATTCATCGTTCTCTACACCAAGTATCGACATAATAATATCTGTTGCTGCTATATAATCATTTGGTAAATAATTTTTTAGTTGCCTGCTAAACGCTTCAATCCTTTCAGACATTCTCTTATTTCCTGTTTCCTTAACTACATCATCAATAAAGTTCGCTCTATCAAAAGCAGGGTAGACTTCACTAATATGTTCGGCATACAGTCTAGCTAAGTCTTCATTAAAATAATCTTTCATTACTGGTCGCTTATACATAATCTCTCTCCTTATAATAAAAAGGAGCCTCAAAAGAGACTCCTTTTTTTATTTATGGTCAATATAACGGAATATGCCGAGACCCTTACTTCCGATTCCACCATGCACTCCTAAAGCTGGAGTTAGAAATCCTACTCTACAACTTATACCCGGATACATATTTTCAAATCGTTTTTTTAGTTGGTGAGCTTCTTCAGAGATATTACCATGCGCAATAGCAATCTTGATTTTTCCATTGAACTTATCCATCGCTTCATCTATTAGTGATTCCCACAATTTAATAACTTTACTGTTCGTTCTTACCTTATCATATGGTTTTACGCTGCCATCTTTAGCAAAGTGAACAATCGGCTTAATTTTAAATAAGCTACCAATAAAGGCACTCCCTGCGCTGAGACGCCCACCTTTAACAAGATAGTTTAAGTCATCAACGGCTAGATATATTTTTGTATCTTCAACTAAATCACTTATTTCTTTAGCCGTTTCTTCAACGCTTACACCCCGTTCAATTAAAGCGATTGTTTCAGCTAAGAGATGTTCAATAATGAATGATGTCCCATTCGAATCGATAAGATGGTAATCGAATTTGCCTTCTTCCTTGTATTCTTCTAAAACCATTTGTGCACTTTGATATGTGCCACTAATACCACTACCGATATGAATTGCAATTACAGTATCATAGCCTTTTTTTACTATCTCATCACAGACTTCATAGTACTCACCAACTTGTGGTTGAGATGATTTTGGCAATTCCTTTTCATTAGCAAGTCGTTGATAGAATGATTTCAAGGCACTTTCATCCGTAGTATCCTTAAAAACTGAGCCATCGCTAAAAGTAACCGATAGATGAACCTGAAATACATCTGGATGGTTACTTAACTCTTCTGACAGGCTTGCAGTACTGTCTACAATATAGGCAATTTTCATTTTTTTCCTCCTAGAATCCGTACATTTTACTATAGCTTATTATATTAGATTCAGTATTATAAGTATATTAAAAACAGTCCACTACAAAATCGTTTATATTGCATGGACAACTTTCTAATAATTATGTAAACTCAAGTATATGAATTAGCATACACAAATACCTACATAACAAATGGGAGGGTTTTTATGACAGAGAAAAAAGGGTTTTTTCAGAAATTACTAGACACATTAGAGCGTCTCGGAAACAAGCTTCCGGACCCATTCGCATTATTTTTAGGATTAGCATTTTTAATCATTGTTATTTCTTGGATTTTCAGTTTATTCGATGCGTCTGTTATACATCCAGGTAACGGTGAAGAACTACCGATAAATAGTTTAATTTCAGGGGCAGGTCTTCAGTTTATACTCACATCCATGCTCGAGAACTTTACAGGGTTCGCACCACTTGGACTGGTACTTTCTATGATGCTTGGTATTGGTCTTGCAGAGAAAGTTGGTTTACTAGATTACGCAATCCGTAAAACCATACTCAAGTCACCACCATTCCTAGTAACTTATACAGTAGTATTTGTGGGTATCATGGGTAACTTAGCATCTGATGCTGCTGCTGTTATTATCCCACCCCTTGGTGCACTTGTTTTCTATAAACTTGGTCGTCATCCACTAGCAGGTTTAGCAGCTGGTTTTGCCGGAGCTGGGGCTGGTTTTACGGCCAACCTTTTCATCGCTGGTACCGACGTTCTTTTATCAGGTATTTCAACAGAGGCTGCACGTTTGATTGATGATTCAATCGTTGTTACACCTGTAGACAACTGGTACTTCAACATTATCTCAGTATTTATGCTAACAATCATTGGTGGTCTTTTAACTTCTAGATTTGTTGAACCACGGTTAGGTCAATACACAGGTGAAAGTGTTGAGGAAGAAAATGAAGAAGAATTACCTAATGCCAAAAAAGGCCTGATCGCTGCATTAATAACAGGTCTAGTATACTGGGGCATAATTATTGCTGTCATCTTCCTGCCTAACAGTCCTTTAACAAATGAAGATGGTGGTATTATTCCATCTCCATTCATAGACGGTATTGTTCCAATCATACTTATATTCTTTATTTTAATTGGGCTTGCCTTTGGTATTACAACTGGGAAAATTCGTTCAACTAAAGATGCAACACATTACATGACCGAATCAATCAAGGACATGGCTGGTTATATCGTACTTGTATTCGCAATTGCACAGTTCATTGCTTACTTTAACTGGTCAAATTTAGGAACATGGCTTGCTGTAAATGGAGCTGAATTCTTAGAAAGTGTTGAATTTACCGGTCTCCCATTAATCATTGGGTACGTTATCTTCACAGCCTTATTAAACTTCTTGATTACATCAGGTTCTGCAAAATGGGCAATCGAGGCACCAATATTTGTACCGATGTTTATGCAACTTGGTTACGATCCGGCCTTTACTCAAGCAGCTTATCGTATTGCAGATTCATCTGTAAACATCGTTACACCACTATTCCCATACATGGTTATCATTTTAGCCTTCATGCAGCGCTATGATAAGAATGCGAGTATTGGGACGTACATGTCACTGATGCTACCATACTCATTAGTATTCTTATTAGCATGGATTGTTTTACTAGCTATCTTCTACTTCACAGGATTACCACTCGGACCTGGCGTATCAGTATTTCTAGAAGACCGCGCACAATAATCTTAGGAGATGAATAACTTTGGTATTAAAAGACAAACTCATTCAATGGCGTCGTGATTTTCATCAACACCCAGAACTCGGTTTTTTAGAAATGCGTACCGCTTCAATTGTCGCTCAAACGCTAAATGAGCTAGGCATTGATTTTGAAATTGGTACGTCTGTTATGGATCCTAATTATGTTATGGGTAAACCAAGTGATGAAGAAACAAAAGCGCATTACCTATGGGCGAAAGCACACGGGGCCGTAGAAGTATATTTAGATGACCTAAAAGATGGATATACTGGAATTGTTGCAACTATTGATACGAACAAAGCAGGTCCAACGACTGCTTTTAGAGTCGACATGGATGCTTTACCAATCTACGAGGCAGAACATGACAGCCATGTACCTGTTAAAGAAGGCTTTCGTTCGATTAATAATGATATGCATGCATGCGGCCATGATGTCCACACATCCATTGGACTTGGTCTTGCTACACTTGTCCAAGAAAGAAAGGACGAATTGTCTGGTATTATAAAAATCATTTTTCAACCTGCCGAAGAAGGCACGAGAGGTGCAAGGTCAATGGCTGAAAAAGGAATCGTTGACGATGTTGACTACCTCATCGCCTCACATATAGGCACAGGTGTTCCAATGAATCATTTCTTAGGGTCAAACAATGGTTTTCTAGCCACAACTAAAATCAATGTAACATTTAAAGGTGTGTCAGCTCATGCAGGTGGCAATCCAGAACAAGGTAAAAATGCGATGTTAGCTGCAGCAAATGCTGTCATTAACTTAAATGCAATTCCTCGCCATTCTGAAGGCGCAACACGCGTGAATGTTGGTGAATTACACGCAGGTAGCTCACGTAATGCCATTGCTGATTTTGCCTCTTTAAAAATGGAAATTAGGGGGACTACTTCTGAAATTAACGACTATATGAGAAGCTACGCAGAGTCCATTATCAAAGGAGCAGCTGAGATGTTTCAGGTTGAATATACACTTGAAACTGTCGGAGAAGGCAGAAGTGCTAAAGGAGACACTACACTTGCTGAAATCGTGACCCAGGCAGCTCAATCAAATGGTTTAGAAACAACAATTGAAGAAGATAAACCGAGTGGTAGTGAGGATGCAACGTTTCTAATCAACCGTGTTCAAGAAAAAGGCGGGCAAGCAACATACTCTATTTTCGGCACAGAATTAAAAGCAGGCCATCACAATGAAAACTTCGACATAGATGAAGACAGTATGTTACCTGCTGTGAACACACTTTTTGATACTGCAAAACGTTTATCTACTCAATAATACACACCAGATATAGGGCAAAATCTCATGGTTTTGCCCTTTTTCACGTTTATTTTTCCTAAACAGGGCTATCTATATTATAATAATTAAATTTTTATCTACGTTCATGATTCACACTTTTCGTCTAGTGAGGTTGAAATTGTTAGTGTAGATTGTTATTATTTATCATTGTTAATCAAAAACCAAGGAGTGATGTAATGGCTAATCAAACGCCATCTTCGGAAAAGAACAAAGGAATGTCTCATGTATTTCTATATGCCGCTTTAATCGTCGGTGCCCTAGTTGTCATCGGTGCAATTTTCCCGGATCGTTTCGGTGATATATCTGGTTCCATTTCCGGCTGGGTAACAAGTTATTTTGGCTGGTATTACATGATATTAGTGGCTTTAATCGTTATGTTTTGTATTTTTCTTATCTTCAGTCCAATCGGAAAACTAAAGTTAGGTAAACCTGATGATGAACCTGAATTTAGAACAATCTCTTGGATTGCAATGCTCTTTAGTGCTGGTATGGGTATCGGACTTGTATTCTATGGTGCCGGAGAACCAATCGCCCATTACCTTTCTCCACCAACTGCAGACGGAGAAACTACTGCAGCACTTGCAGAATCAATGCAATCTACTTTCCTACACTATGGTATTCACGCTTGGTCAATATATGGAATCGTCGGCTTATGCTTAGCCTACGCGAGTTTCAGAAAAGGTGAAGTTGGATTACTTTCTAAAACGCTCCGACCTCTATTTGGTGATAGAGTAGATGGCTGGTTAGGCGTAGTAATCGATGTCCTTGCTGTTTTCGCTACTGTAATCGGGGTGGCCGTATCTCTAGGTATCGGTGCCATTCAAATTAATGGTGGCTTAAATTATCTATTCGGTTTACCTGTCAACTTAACAAGTCAGGCAATTATTATTGCTTCAGTGACTGTGCTCTTCCTATTCAGTGCTTGGAGTGGTCTGAGTAAAGGAATTCAATATCTAAGTAATACAAATATGATCTTAGCAGGTATCCTTTTTGCAATTATTTTAATTGTCGGGCCAACTATGATGATTTTAAACATCATGACAACAAGTACTGGTGGTTACTTAAGCTCAATCGTTACCAATACGTTTGATGTTGCACCACTCAATCCTCAAAAACAAGACTGGCTTAGTTCTTGGACTATTTATTACTGGGGTTGGTGGATGAGTTGGAGTCCATTTGTCGGTATCTTTATTGCACGTGTTTCTAAAGGCCGTACAATTCGAGAATTTATCATTGCAGTACTACTCGTTCCAACTGTAATTGGTATTATTTGGTTCAGTGTATTTGGTGTCACTGGTATTATGGCTGGTGTTAATGACGACCCAGGAATTTTTGAAATGGCAACAGAGGTTCAACTTTTCGCAGTGTTTGACACCTTGCCATTAGGATGGTTATTGTCAATTGTCGCTATCTTACTTGTATCAATTTTCTTCATCACATCAGCAGACTCGGCAACCTTTGTATTAGGTATGCAAACGTCACATGGTAGTTTAAATCCAACTAGTATGACTAAAGTGATTTGGGGTATCTCGCTTTCTGCTATTGCATTTACACTATTAGCTGCAGGTGGAGAAACTGGACTGAATGCCTTACAATCTGCCGCAATTATATCTGCACTACCATTTAGTTTTGTATTAATTGGTATGATGCTCGCATTCTACAAGGACGCAAACAACGAACGTAAGTATCTCGGACTTTCTATCACACCTAGTAAAGAAAGACTTGAAACCTACAAAGAATCTTCTCATGAAGAATATCTAGAAGAACTCGATGCTTATGCTGAAAAAGATAAGCCTAGAGGTGTGTAATATAAAGAAAAAAGGCTTGATTCCAAAATGGAATCAAGCCTTTTTTGTGCTATTGCAATTTACCTTGAGCTGCGATGTCTAATGTGTCGACAACTTCACCGTCTCTTAATAGATATGCTTTATGATAGAGATTCGATACTGGGCAGATATGGTTCGGTATGATGCGAACTTTATCACCAATATTGATTGCTTGGTTAAAGTGTTCGTTATATATAATCGCATGTTCATCAAACACACCGCGTACATGTACATCGTCGTATTCTTTGACCTTACCAAATCCTGTAGTTGTCGTTAGCCCTTTACTTCTAGACTGAGCAGTTAGACCTTTTGCACCAACATCTGTAATCACTCGTTCTTTAGTCGGTTTAGAGATTACAGTTGTCAGTACACTAGCGGCAGAATGTTCGTAAGTGCCTAACGCGTTAGATTGTGAACAATCCATTAAAATATAGGTGCCTGGTCTAATCTCAGTGACACCCTCAGGAATATCAAAACCGAACATGAATGGTGGTGTTGAGCCAATGCTCACTGTTTCGAGTTCAAAGCCCATCTCACCTGCAATGTCGTTGAAGTATAAGGTTCTTGTTGTTGCTGTATTAAACACATCAAGACAATCCGCCTGATCTACTGCTTTGTAAGTATGGCCATCGTGTGAGAATATCCCTTTTAACTCAATGTTATTTGACGCTTTTATTTCATGAAGTAAAGCTTTATAATCATTGACCTCAATAATACCAGAACGCTCTTCTCCAACTTCGATTTCGATTAGAATCTGAGCTTTTTTCTGAGCACCCTCAAATACTGTTTCAATCTCTTTAATGTGAGCAATACTATCTACCCCAAATGAAATATCAACAGTTTCTGCAAGTTTTTTTATTCTTTCAAGTTTCTGTTTACCCGCAACTTGATTTGCAATAAAAATATCCTTAATACCATAGACCGCCATGATTTCCGCTTCAGCAATTTTAGCAACCGTAATACCCCTCGCACCACTTTGTAATTGCTTCTGTGCAAGTTTAGGCATCTTATGTGTTTTTGTATGCGGTCGTAAACTCACATTTTGCTTCTTTGCATAATCACTCATATAAGCTAGATTTTTCTCTAGAACTGCTTCATCTATTAAGAGTGCAGGTGTATCGATTTCTTGATAATTCATTAAATCTCCCCCTTATACTAAATATATACCATCTTATTCATCATTACATAGAATTTGACCATTATGATGATGATGTTTACATTCCACTTGTAAAGTAACATGACTGATATTTGAGTCTTTCATCTTTTCTTCTATATCATTAATGATTGCTTGAGTTTCATGCACATTTAAGCTGCCATTGACTACAATATGTCCACTCATTGCATTAAAACCGCTCGTAATACTCCAAATATGAACGTGGTGAATATCTTCAACACCATCTACGGTTCTTACCTCTTCTAATAAATGATTCAAATTAACGTCATGTGGCACACCTTCCATAAGGACATGTAGAGATTGACGAAGTACTCTCCATCCGCTGACAGTAATAATAACAGCAACAATTACGCTGGCTAAAGGATCCATGAATCCCCAATCCAAAAACATAATGGATAAGGCAGCAACAATTGCTGCGACAGAGCCAAATAAGTCACCGAGCACATGTAAGAATGCGCCACGCATATTGAGGTTATCATGTGTATCTCCAGACATTAAAATCTTTGCAACAATTAGATTCACTATAAGACCCATTATTGCAATGACTAGCATGCCCGTTGACGCTACTTCTGGTGGATTTATAAAGCGATTAATTGCTCCGATAAAAATTGCGATGGCAATAATAATCAAGGTTGCTCCATTGAAAACCGCTGCAAGAATCTCAAATCTCTTGTAACCGAATGTACGCGCTTTGTCCGCTTTTTTCTCACCAAATTTAAAGGCTAATAGTGCGATTAATAAAGAAAAAGCGTCACTTAACATATGACCAGCATCACTTAAAAGTGCCAGACTGTTCGTAACAATACCTCCGATAACTTCAACAATCATAAACACTCCGATGAGAATTAAACTGATCGTCAGTGCTTTTTTATTCGCACCATGAGTATGATCATGATGTCCGTGATTATGATGATGATCACTCATAATATCACTCCGCTTCTTGGGATTTTTTGCTATCTATTTACTATTTCTGGGTGTATTATAGGCATATCAATACTTTACCACATTTTAAAAGGTATATAGGTGTATAAATTATGAAACAAAAATATCAATTATATCTACTTTACAATAGTATTTTTCTTGTCTTTTTAGGTATCAGTTTAGTAATTCCAGTTCTACCTTCAATAATGAATGAACTTAATATTTCTGGTGCTGGCGTCGGTTACTTAACAGCCGCATTTGCAATGACCCAACTGATTTTTTCGCCTTTTACTGGTCGTGCAGCCGATAAGTTTGGACGGAAAATTATCATCGTTATCGGAATGGTCATTTTCGCCTTTTCCGAACTATTATTTGGACTTGGAACGACAATAGAAGTCCTTTTCATTTCAAGAATTTTAGGTGGCTTAGCAGGGGCATTTATAATGCCAGCTGTCACTGCATTTATTGTTGATTTAACAACAGATCAAAACCGTGCAAGAGCACTTGGCTATATGACCGCTGCTTTAAATTTCGGTTTTATAATTGGACCAGGTGTTGGTGGTATCTTAGCGGAAGTCAGTACACGTCTACCATTTTTCGTCGCTGCCGTACTTGGTATCATCAGTGCAGTTACAGCAATTTTTCTATTGACCGAACCAAGAAGAAAAACTGAGGTCGCAGCAGAGAAAACCGAAGTTAAGGCGAGCAACTTTAGAACAATCTTAACTCCAGTATTCTTTATTGCTTTCTTAGTTATCTTTGTTTCTACATTCGGTATGTCTGCATTTGAATCATTCTTTAGTCTATATTTCGATAGAAAACTCGGCTTTACACCGTTTGATATTGCAGTCGCAATAACTGGTGGTGCTTTGATTGGTGCAATCGCTCAAATTATCTTTTTTGAACCACTTGTTCGTAAGTTTGGAGAAATCAATATTATCAGGGCATCAATCATTTATTCAGCCTTCTTGGTATTTATTATTACCTTTATGGAATCCTACTGGGCAATCATGGCCATTGCTTTTATTATCTTTGTAGGTTTCGATTTAATCAGACCTGCAGCTACAACCTTCCTATCACATATAGCAGGAGATAACCAAGGCTTTGCTGGAGGAATGAACTCATTTTTCACTTCACTTGCAAATGTTGTTGGTCCAATTATCGGTGGTATTCTATTTGATATTAATTTAGATTTACCGTATTACTTCAGTGCAGTTGTTTTAGTAATCGGTTTTCTTATAACAGTAATATTTTGGCGAGACCCTCGAAGAATATAGTGGTACTAAAGTCTGAATTACGCGTCAATCGCTCAATCTCGCGTTATAACACTTTTAATTTTGATTCGCATTATGTAATAATTAAGAAGATGAAAGTTGTTATGAGATTTCTCACATATTTTGGAGGGTTATATAAATGAAAGATGAAATTACAGATATAACAATTATTGGCGGTGGACCAACAGGTCTATTCTCTACATTCTATGCTGGAATGAGACAGATGTCTGTACGCTTAATCGATAGCTTACCTGAATTAGGTGGACAGTTAACTGAACTTTATCCGGATAAATATATTTATGATGTCGGCGGATTTCCAAAAATCCTCGCCAAAGATCTTGTGAATAATTTAGTGGAACAGGCGAAATACGCTGAACCTGATTTTCATTTAGGTGAAACTGTTCAATCATATAGAAAAGAAGATGATCACTTTGTCCTAACAACGGACAAAGGTGAATATTTAACACGTACAATTTTGATTACAGCTGGTGTCGGCGCTTTCCAACCTAGAAAACTTGGTCTAGAAAATGAAGTAGAATTCGAAGGCGCTTCCCTACAATATGCTGTTCGTGATTTAGAAAAATTCAAAGATAAAGATGTCGTCGTTCTTGGCGGCGGTGACTCAGCACTTGACTGGGCACTCATGTTAGAAAAACTTGCTAAATCAGTCACACTTGTGCACAGACGTGAACGTTTTACAGCACATGAAACGACAGTCCAACAAGTTAAAGACTCCAGTGTAACAGTTAAAACATCTCTTAATGTAACAGAAATTAAGGGTGATGCAGGTCAGATTGAAGAATTAGTTTTAACGGCTAAAGATGGTAGCGAAGAAGTAATTCAAGCAGACCAACTTATCGTTAACTTTGGTAACATTTCTTCACTAGGACCACTTAAAGATTGGGGTCTAAAGCTGGATAAAAACTCAATCGAAGTAGATGCTCACATGCAGACAAACATCGAAGGTATCTTCGCAGCAGGAGATGTCACTACCTTTGAAGGTAAAGTTAAACTAATTGCCACTGGATTCGGTGAGGCACCAGTCGCAATTTCATACGCTAAATCTTCATACGATGCTAAGTCTCGTATCCAACCAAAACACTCTACAAGTGTCTTCAAACAAAATTAATTACACAAAAGCACGGTCATTTGACCGTGCTTTTTTCATGTGAAACATCATCCAAATATTCTTAGACCAACGACAGCAATGACAATGATTGAAAGATACATTACACGCTTATAGCTCGCCGATTCTTTATAAAAAATTATACCTACTAAAGCACTACCAATTGTGCCAATACCAGTCCATACTGCATAAGCGACACCAAGCGCAATTGTTTCCATTGCGAGACTTAATAATCCCAAGCTAATTGGAAAACCGATACATAGTGTCAACCAACCGCGTATCTTCTTACCTTGACCAATCCATGTCATACCAGTAACACCGGCAACTTCAAAGAGTCCAGCAAATATTAAAATAATCCAACTCATTTCGCACCCTCCTCATGATCCGTTACCGTTTTAAGGCCAATTACACCAAAGATTAATAAGGCAACAAAAAAGATGACTGTCAGGCTAAAATCCTCACCAAATATAACAATGTCTACAACAACTGTCCCAACAGCACCAAGTCCTGCAAATACTGCATAGACTGTACTTGCTGGTAGTTTAGTAGAAACATACACTAAAAGTAAAAAGCTCCCGACGACACCTAAACCTGTTAAAGCCCATTCATACCACGTTACTGCATACTTTAATCCACTTGCCCAGCCAATCTCAAAAAGGGCTGCTAATACAACTAATAACCACATACCAATGCTCCTTTTCTTTGTTTTAGAGCGAAAAAAGCCTGGGAGAATAACATTCGTTACTCTCCCAGGCTTTTGTCCCTCCGTGTACCGGATAATCCGGCGTTTTCTCTCGGTCCAGACTTATTTTCATAACGGAACCCTAGAAAACTTTTTTAGAATTCATTTTATAATAATACATCGTGAATTTTTTGTCAAACTTCTATGATTCCATAATGAAACTTACTCGATTTTCTTTTAACTTGTTCAAAGCCTAATGCTTCAAACCTAGGACTTCTGTAGTGATCTTTAAGAATCACTTTTCTTTTTGCCACTCTCTGTGCCTCTTCTACAGCTTTAGTAGTGAGACCTTGATTTGCTACAGTAGCAATAGCCTGTATTCCTTGTGACTCCTCTATTTCTGTTGAAAACATCGGGTCGAAATATACGATATCTATACTAGAATCCTCAAGGTTTTCTAAATATTTTACATGATCACTGTGGATGACTTCTATTTGCCTCATACTGCTTATAATTTCATCTAAGTGACTTTTATATTGATTCATTCCTTCTTTTAACATGACATAGAGTGAAAAGTCTTTCTCAATGGCATACACTTTTCCTGTCTGACCAACCGCCATTCCTGCAATAATGCTGTCAGCTCCGAGGCCTGCTGTACAATCAAGAAAGGTCATTCCCTGCTCTAGCTTCGATGTTTCAACTAAGGCATCTACTTCACCTTTAATGATGCGTTTCGCTCTAACCATAGCAAAGTTTGGGTGATAGACAATCGGTTTTTCTACGCCTGACAGCTTAATACTGATACTGTCTGAACTTACAACTAGTATATCGTCGTTATATCGTTCCTCTATGGCTGATATAGAACGTTTCTCTCTATTTACAAATACCAGTTTGTAACGCGTAGCGATATCTATTGCTAGCGCCAAAGTTTCCTGTGAATAACGACCTGCAGTTGTCACAATCATCCCTAAGACCCCTATCGAAATTGTTTATGTATGTATTTTATCATGGTAATATATTTTTATAGTACTAATAACGAAAAGAGGCTATCCAATGACATTAAAACAAAAGCTAAATGCTGAAGAAAAAGAATCGTTAATTGCCAAACTAAAATCTCGTTTTGATACTCACCAAGAAAGACATGAGTCTTTATCATTTGAAGATATTGAATCTCGTCTTGACGACAAAAAACTTGTAACACTTTACAACATGGAAGTCACTGAAGGTGAACCCGATGTCATTGTTTTAGACGGTGAGCTCCATTTTGTAGATTGTTCTAAAGAGAGCCCTAAAGGTAGACGTAGCGTTTGCTATGACCGCCAAGCTTTAGAAGCGCGTAAAAAGTATAAACCTGATAACTCGGCTGTCGATCTCGCTAATGAGATTGGTATAGAGATTCTAAGTGAAGATGATTACAGAACCCTACAAGAAGTTGGAGAATTTGACCTTAAATCATCTAGTTGGATTGTTACACCTGAAAAAATCCGTTTCCTAGGTGGTGCACTCTTCTCTGACCGACGTTACGATAGTATCTTCGTATACCACAATGGCGCAGATTCGTATTATGGCGCTAGAGGTTTTAGAGGAAAACTTAAAATATAAAAAAGAGGGAGACTCCCTCTTTTTTCATTTGTCATCAATTATTTCTTTTAAGACTACAGCTTGATTGTGATGTTCATCTTTTGCTGCATATAAAAGTGTCACATTATGACCATCTGAGTCATTCCGAATCTCAGCGATAAGATCTCCCTTATCCTTCAACTCTTCTTCATATTTCTCTTTAAATTCTTTCCATTTATCTACATCGTGATTAAACCATTTTCTAAGTTCAGTAGAAGGTGCCAATTCTTTATACCATTCATCGAGTTCTAAATCTTCCTTCTTAATGCCTCTTGGCCAAACTCGGTCTACAAGAATTCTTTTACCGTCTTGGGTGGAAATATCATCATACACTCTCTTTAGTTTTAACATATGACTACCAACTCCTAAAAAATATGCTACTCACTATATACCCATTCCTATATTATTTTTCGTCATCATTACCTTTATTTAGAATTAAAAAGTCCAATTCTTCTTTAGACAATGATTTCAAGGTCTTGTATTTAAATGCAAAGAATATAGTACCTAAGATTACCCACATTAATAAGGCATAATATGACGGTGCCGAAAGTGCCGCTGGTGATCCTGGGTATAATAATAACACTAAGAACACTAATGAGATGATGACACCTAGAACACCGAATATGACATATACAATGTTTTTACTTTCTGGTTTGGAGAAGTATTTTACTGCGACTGCACTCGTCGCTAAGAAAGCAATAGAGACACCAACAGAAGACATATCTACAATCCAGTTTAAAGCAGTTCTTCCTAGCCATGGAGCAACGAGACAAACGATTAGAACGAATAACACTGCGTAGTGTGGCGTCTTGTTTTTCTTGTGCACCTTAGCAAATATTGCCGGTACAAATTGTGCACGTCCCAGTGCAAAAATTAAACGTGATGATGACATATAGAAACCGTTGAGACCAGTAAAGACACCAAAAGTTATGGCAAATGTTAAAAAACATCAACCCAATTATACCCATGGAGTTTTGGATGACTGAACCAGTTACCCAAACTGCACCGTCCATAGAATTCTGATCCGGGTAAATCCATGATGTTACTAAGATCATTGCGACATAAGTAATGATAGATGCGATGATTCCAAACACAATAAGTTTAAAGGTTTTATCTGCACTAAATTTAAACTCTTCTGCTGCCTGTGGAATGTTATCAAAGCCAACATACATCCACGGCGCTATTGCAACAATTAGAATGATGGACTTCCAAACACCGTCTGTTTCATGGAAAAGTGGCTGTACATTCTCAAATGAGAATTCTCCGACGAAGAAAGACAATACAAATAATCCAGCTACAACTAAAGCCATAAACAAACAGAATATAAATTGAAAGTTTCCTGAAAGTCCTGAACCCTTCATACTAATCCAAGCAAAGATGATCAATATCACGGTGGATAAAATCACTTCCATAATATAAACGTCCCAGCCCGCTATCGTATAAAGGTAACCGACTTCTAAGAAGTCTGGTAAGACAAATTTAAAAAGTAAACTAAAGGCACTGGCATTCAGTGCGACGACACATATGTAACCGAGTACCAAGAACCATGAAGCAATAAAAGCTGCAAATTTACCAAATCCAGCATAGGTAAATGCAAATTCACCACCTGATACCGGGAATTTTGCCGTGAGTGCGCCGTAACCTACAGCAATGATGAGCATCAATATACCACCGATTGTAATACCTAACGTTGCCCCAAGTGTTCCTGATGAAATCAACCAATCGCCTGGTAGTATAAAGGCCCCCCAACCAATAGAAGAACCATAGGCTATCGCCCAAATAAATCGTTTTGACATAGTACTTTCTAATTCAGTCCGTTTCTCAGACATTTCTTTGACCCCTCTTGTTTTAAGTTTTTACTTGTGGTCAAGTATGTCATAATATGCTTGAAGTCGCTACATCTTTAATAAATTTATGACAATTTTAGGGAGGATTTGACATGACTTTACCAAAGATCGGAAAGCCCGCTACAAATGCCCTCGCCAACATCGGAGTCACTGAATTAAAACATGTTTCAAAAATCGACGAGGATAACCTCCAGAAAATTCACGGTGTCGGACCGAAAGCCATTAAAATTTTAAAGACGGCTTTAGCTGAAGAAAATTTAAATTTCAAAGTGCTAGAACCCTTACCATTTAGGACACCTTTTGCGGTTATGGGGTCTTTATCTTGTAACAATGCACCTAAAAGAGAAATACTACGGAATTTTGTGATTGGTGTTCATGCTAACCAGCCAACTTCGATTCGTCATTTACACACAGATGATTGTGATTTTGAGTTTTTTACTGATGTAGAATCAATAAGTAGTTTAGAGATTAACCATTTAATCACTCACGGTAAGGAAGGGGCCGCTTCAAGTATTACCACTTTAAAATCAGGAGAAAAATTGTCCTACGCCTATATATTTGAATTTGAAAATAGTAAAAAAGAAGCAAGAATTAAAAAAGTTTCAATTTATTTTCAAGCTGACTGTTAGTCACATAAAAATTCGGGTATTAGTAAATAATACTTTAGAGAATAATTGAGGTGAAAATCAATGCAGGTGTCATATCACACAGATCACGACAGCGCATACCAAAAATTGATAACCGATGTTGCTGCTCGCCCTGACGATATTTTTCCACTGCTCGGAACAACTTTAGGTGTTCAACAATGGTTTCCAGAACTCTCAGTTCGTGGTGGTGATGTAATTACTTTCGGCCACGGAACACAGGATGAAGAGGATTGTGAAATCTTCAAATACGAGAATCCTAAAGTGCTTCATTTCGAATGGTATGGTGGAGAAATAGAATTTCTATTAGAGGAAAATGAAGACTCGAGCAAGATTATGCTTAACCAGAGATTGCCGTTAGATACTGAGTATCTCTCTCAAGACTTTGGAGGCTGGCAACACCACTTTAAGAGCATTAAATCAATTGCTGAAGGTGGTAAAGCTTTAGAGATGGATATGGATGAATTTGAACATACTAAAAAAGATATAGAAGCAAATTTAGATAAATAATTTTAAGGGATAATACTACGGTGTTATCCCTTTTTTACTGCCTTTATTGACAATTAATAATTACATATTGACAAATAAACTTGTCAATATGACGTGTTAATGTTACATTATGTATATCAAATCGATTTGAAATATTGATCAGTGAGGTCAAAATATGAAAACAAGACTAAGAGAATTGCGTGCTAGAGATAGGTTAAACCAAACAGAACTTGCCAAACTCGCAAAAATTTCACGACAAACAATTAGCCTAATCGAAAGAGAAGAGTATATTCCTTCTCTACTTATAGCTAAGCGGTTAGCAAATATCTTTAACGAACCAATAGAAAGTATCTTCATTTTTGAAGAGGAGGAATTATAATGAAAATGGTACTAAAATTGATTGTTGGCGCACTCATCGGTTTTGCAGGCGGTTACTTGTTAATTGAAGCTTTATATGGAAATATTAATAATATTTATATGGATAATATTTATTACTATCTGAGTATCGTGATTGTCATTACTGCTCTAGGTTTAATGATTTATACACTCATCAAAAATTATCAATTGATTTCACGACTTAAAGGAAATAATACAGACTTTACTGATGATGAGTGGGACCGTTATAAATACAACTCATATAATATTTTGACAGTATCATCATCTTCAGCAATTATTCTCTCCTTCATTGGATTATCAATTCAACTGATGCATGCAAGAGATACATGGTTGTTGATTGCGACAGGCATTTTATTTTTAGTCTCAGTTGGCGTCAGCTTCGTGACACCTAATCTGATTCAATCTTTATTCCCTGATAGAGACTTGCCTGAACCAGGTGACAAAGATTACGCAGACAAATTGTTTAATGCATCTGATGATGGTGAAATTTATATCATGGCTAAAGCAATGTATCGTTCAACAAACTTAACGACGCTTCTACTATTTTTTGCCTTAGTAGCGATGATGTTCTATACAATTATAACTGGAGAATCACAAATTTTCTCAATCATTTTAGTCGGTATTATCTTAGTTATCAATCAAGTTAAATACTCTATTGAGATTAGAGATAAATAAAAAAGGCCTGTTAGCTATTTAAGTAGCTAACAGGTTTATTTATGAGTACAAGATGCTCTGTGGTCAACGCCATCTCACCTTTGAACTTCCAGACGCTCACCACAACCTCTTACCACGTCTCTATATCATCACGTACGCTGTATTCTTGTTTTTTACCGTGTCGCTGTTCTAAATTCTCTTCAATATCTTTTAAAGTCACACTATTTTGATTTAGGAGAACTAAGAAGTGATACAATAGATCGCTAGATTCATCAATGAGCTCTTTTTTGTCTTGGTTTTTAGCAGCGATGACGACTTCCGTCATTTCTTCACCACATTTTTTGAGGATTTTATCTAGTCCCTCTTCCATTAAATACTTGGTATACGAACCTTCTTCTGGTTGTGCCATTTTTTTCTGAACAGTTTTTTCTAGTGTTTGAAGGTTGAAGTAATCGTCCCCAAAGCAACTGTTTGTTCCTGTATGGCATGTAGGTCCCTTAGGATTAACTTCAATAAGTAAGGCATCACTATCACAGTCGAGCTTCATAGATACGACTGCTTGGGTATTACCGCTCGTTTCTCCTTTTTTCCACAGGCGCTGTTTTGACCTAGAATAAAACCACACAACACCCTCTGCTATAGTCTTTTCTAATGCCGTTTCATTCATAAAGCCATTCATTAACACTTGTTTTGTCTCACTATCCTGTAGAATTACAGAAAGCAGTCGATCATTTTTAGAGAAATCTGCCTGCATTAAATCTCCACCTCTATGCCTTCTTTTTGTAAGGATGATTTTAATTCATAAATTTCAACTTCTCCTTTGTGGAAGATGGAAGCTGCAAGTCCTGCACTTACATTTGTCTTATTAAACACATCGATAAAATCTTGGATGCTTCCAGCACCACCACTGGCAGTAACTGGAATGCTCACTGCTTCTGCTGATTTACTCAAGAAGTCATAGTCAAATCCTTGTTTCACACCATCGTGATCCATACTCGTGATTAACAGTTCACCTGCACCGAGTGATTCACATTGTTTCACCCAGTCTAAAGCATCGATATCTGCACGTTTCTTACCACCGTGTGTGAGGACGTAATACTTATCTTCTGTATCATCGTATTCTGTATCAATCGCCACAACGATCTTGTCACTACCAAATTTCTTAGAAGCTTCTGTAACGAAAGCTGGATTGGCTACAGCTGCTGAGTTTATGCTCACTTTATCTGCACCAGCTTCAAATAATTGTTCGATATCTTCAACAGATTGGATGCCGCCACCTATTGTGAGTGGGATTGTTAGGTCCTTAGCTGTCTCCCTAATCAGATCAAGTAATAAATCATGACCTTCTTCAGTTTTTGAAATATCTAGAAATACTAATTCATCGGCACCACTTTGATTATACTTATCTGCTAAATCCTTTGGATTACCGATATCTTCTAAATCTACGAAGTTAACACCTTTCACTACTCTACCGTCTTTTACATCTAAGCATGGAATAATCTTTTTCTTTGTCATGTAATGTCCTCCCAAAATTCATCTTTGTGACTCGCTTTACCTACAATCGCTTCGGTAATACCTAGTGATTCTAGACGATCTAAATCACGCTTATCTCTCACACCGCCACTTGCAACAACTTTGTGCTTAGTTAGATGATTAATTCTTTCAGTGTTCAGAAAATTAGGTCCAAGCCCCATACCGTCCTTATTAATATCGGTATATATGACACCCGCAAGTTCAAGGTTTTCAATTTGCTTTAGATATTCATCAATCGTAATTCCTGAGTTTTCAGTCCAACCGTTGATATAGATATCATTCTCTCTCGCATCAACACCGACAAAGATTTTCCTGGGAAATTTTAATGTAATATCCTTCAACCACGGAATATCCACAATGGCTCTAGTCCCTAAAATAAAGTAGTCTACCCCCATTTCGTGGTATTTTTCAATCATTTCTAATGAACGAAGTCCACCGCCAATTTCCAAAGGTTTGGAGGATAAAGATCTCAGATGGCTCACTAGATTCGATTCCTTAGATTCTTGATGGAGGGCACCCATCAAGTCGACAATATGAATCCGAGAAACCGAATCAAAGCTTTGGTAGAAACGAAGTGCCTCTTCTGGCGTTCTTTTCGTAGCTGTTTTTTTATCGTAATCACCTTGTGATAGCCTGACATTATTGCCATCAATCAGGTCGATTGCAGGTACAATATTCATAGTGACAGTCCTTTCTTATTCGATGACGCCTTTAGATGATGGAATTCCCGAATTCGTTGGTGACAATGCAATTTTTAAACTGCGTGCAAATGCTTTAAATATTGCTTCTATTTCATGGTGTGAGTTACCTCGCTTAAGTAAATCAATGTGCAGTGTCATACGACTATTCATCGCTACTGCATTGAACAATTCCTCAACGAGCTCAGTATCAAAGTCTCCGGTTTTTTCTCTTGAAAATTCCGCTCTGAAACTCAAGAATGGTCGTCCTGATAAGTCGAGCACAACGCGTGCCAGTGATTCATCCATTGGTAAGTACATAGATCCATATCTAAGGTAACTCTGTTGATCTACGTATATTTCTCTAATCAATTGTCCTAAGACAATACCAATATCTTCTACAGTGTGGTGGGCATCAATATGGAGGTCACCTTCTGCTTTTACGTTCAGGTATATTTCTGAGTGAAAGCTAAACAGGGTCAACATGTGGTCAAAGAAACCTACGCCTGTATTGATATTAGATTCCTTGAAATCCCTTTTTGGATCCATAACAATTTCAAGCTTTGTTTCTTTTGTATCTCTCACTTTTTTATATTCAGTCATTCGCTTCACCCCACTTAGTGATCAGGGCTCTAAGTTCGTCTACAGCTGTCTCGTCGACAATTGAGAACCTCGCCACATTGGATAGTTGTTGGTCCTCTTCATATACTCGACCTTTAAAGCCATTTTCAAGTAAATAATTGTATAAGTCTTTTGCCTTATCACCATATACAAAGACAAAATTCGTATGTGATGGTTTAATTCTGACGTGTCGACGCACGATTTCAAAGCTATCGACCAATTTTTGATGAAGTTCTTTTTGATAGTTAAACCATTCATCTAGTTTCTCTTCGTCATTTAAGAGTGCATTGGCTAAGACTAGAGAAAGACTATTCAAGGGATAAGGATGATTAATCTTGGTGATTTTATCGAAAGCTTCTCCTTTTGCAATGGCGATACCGATTCTTAGGCCGGCAAGACCGTACACTTTACTAAGCGTTCTTAAGATGATGACGTGGTCGCCTGTTGGCAATTCTCGATCCAAAGCAAACTCTCCGTACGCCTCATCTATAACAAGGTAACCTCCAACAGCCTTCATCGCATCGGCTAACTGTTTCATCGCATAAGATGGTAATAGGACGCCTGTTGGATTATGAGGATTTGATATAAAGAAGACGGATGGTTTTTTATCTTGTATTGCCCTAACTGCCGCATCAAAATCAAAAGAAAAATCTCCTCTTGAAGCGACTGAGTAAAATCGAATACCCACTTGATTTGTATAGACTTGGTACATAAAGAAGTCCGGCTTAAAGGACATCACACCACTCTGACCAAGTGTCATTACAATTTTTTGAATCCATTCATCTGAGCCATTTGCAACTTCGATTTGATTCCTATTAAATCTATTTCTTTTAGCATAAAGTGTCTTAAATTTTTCAAGTTCTTCCTCTGAATATGTTTCAATATTTGCTTGTTCAACCGCCTTATTAATCATGTCTTTTGTTAGCGGTGATTTTGGGGATGTGTTTCTATCCATACTGATCATGCGCTCACTCCATTCTAATATTCAAAGATTCTCCGTGTGCGAATAGCCCTTCTTTGTCAGCCAACAACTTAGCAGGTTGACTAATCTCATCATAAGTCTCTTTCTTTAAATTAATAATGGCATGACTAGTCAGACAGTCATCGACATTGAGACCATGACTAAAGCGACCTGTTCTGTTCGTTGGAAGCACATGGGATGGGCCTGCGGCATAATCACCGATTGCTTCTGGTGAATATTGCCCGATAAACACCGCACCTGCGTAAGAAATTTCACTTGCAATGGACTTAGCATCTTGATGCTGGATCGATACGTGTTCCGGTGCAATATAGTCGATAACTTGTTTTAAATTTTCTCTAGTATCGACAATTTGCCAGTGATTATTTTTAAGAGAGCCTTTAATTACATCTGCTCTTTCTTGTTCGTCTACCAAGCGATTCACTTCAGCTTCTACACCTTCGATCACTGACTCACTTTCAGCGATGAGGAAGGTACGTGCATTAACGTCATGTTCTGCTTGAGCAAAAATATCATAAGCAATTGCAGTATAGTCTGCACTCTCATCCACATAGAGTAGAATCTCACTAGGTCCAGCAACCATATCAATCCCGACATCACCAAACAATAATTTTTTTGCAAGTGCTACATACTTATTCCCTGGCCCGACAATCTTATCCACTTTTGGAATAGATTTTGTACCATAAGCTAAAGCAGCAATCGCCTGAGCACCGCCGATACGGTATACGTCTTTTACACCAGCGACATATAAGGCTCCAAAAGTAATGTTGTTATCAGAGAAAGTTGGCGTTACAACGGCGATATTACTTACCCCTGCAACCATGGCAGGTACTGCTGTCATCAGTACACTGGACGGGTAAAGTGCGCTACCACCTGGAATGTAAATACCGATACTTTCTATCGGTTTGTAGACATAAGAGAATTCATCGCCTTCGACATCCTTATATTTAATTGACTCCTGATATTCACTAATTCGGTCTTTGATAGATATCAGGGCATTCTTTTCTTCTTCAGTTAAAGCATCAAAACTATTCTTTAAGCTCTCTTCTGGCACTTTAAAATCTTCTATTTCCACACCGTCAAAAGCTTTCGTATATTTCTTTAGTGCCTCATCGTTATATATTTTTACATCGTTGATAATGTCTAGAACCGACTTCAAGCTGTCACTATCATCTTGTGTCGACGTAGAAAAACGTTCTATAAACTGCTCGGCATTCATTCAATCACTCCAATTTCGCTTAAGAATTCGTAGATGTCATCCTCTTTTGTATAAAAGGTTTGCTTATTCGCAATCAATCTTGCTTGAACATCTAATATCTTTTGATATTCAATTAAACCGTTATCTCTTAAAGTACTACCTGTCTGTACAATATCCACTATCCCATCTGCTAGACCCAGTATTGGAGCCAGTTCGACAGATCCATTTAAATGAATGAGAGATATCGCCTGTTGTTCATCATTAAAGAATTTTCTTGCAATATTAATATACTTAGAGGCAATCGTCACAAAACGTTCTATATTCGGTGGTCCAGCTAAGGCAAAGTGGCACTGCCCGAATGATAGCTCAGATACGTTTAAATAAGAAAATGAATCCTCTTCTAAAATATCTGATCCAACGATGCCAATATCTGCGACACCACGTTCAACGTACACAGGAACATCTGGCCCTTTAGCAAAAATGAATCGCACATTTCCGGATGTAGTATATAAAGTCCGAGATTTTTCTTTTAATACTCCGCTGTATATATCTAAATTTTTTTCTTCTAAATATTTTATGAAATCATCAAATAATCGACCTTTTGATAATGCTACCGTAATCATAACAAGCCTCCATCAGAAAGATTTAAGCCTATGCCAAAGGCACTGCTGTTGTATTGGCCACCACTGAGTACAGGTGAGTTCGCATTGAGGAAAGCTTGGAAGTACAAACCATTGTAATATTTTTGAGGTGACCGAAATGATAGATCTAAAATAAATTTCATTTCTTTATTTTGAGATTTAATAACGTCTTTTACTCTCTCAATTAACTGCATTATCTCAGTGTCGCCGAAAAGATGTTGAATCATTCCATATTGTTCACTCACCTTAGCACTTATAATCTTGTATAAATCATGGTCAGTACCAAGCACCCGTCTCAACTCTGAAATATTTTTACTGTAGACGAGTGTGCGGATATTTTCACTGAGTTTGTATTTGTCGACAAACAAATCCAAAAGCTGATCGTTGTTGATTACAAAAGTCTTAATCGTATCTTCTGTACTATTTTCTACAAACTGAATATGCATCAGTAAAGTATTGATAATGTCTTGATTTCCGACCTTATATATTTCGACACCGGCCTGGTAGAAAGATTCATGTTCCCTTACAACCGGGCCAAAATAACCAAACTTGGTTTCATTTGAATAGTAATTGTTATTGAAATTAAGTAAAGTTCTCGTCCAATCACTGCGTATCGCGTACATTGTGCTATCTCGTTCAAACACGATACTCGTCGGATGATGATTTTTATCGTCTATATAAAAAGGTTCAATCATATTCATATCGACTAAGGTAAAACCTGAGCGGTCCAATAAGTCTAAGTACGTTGTACCCAATGCAGTTCGTTTTAGTATTAACTGATTTGCTGACATGCATATTCTCCTTTACTACTTTAGCGTGATAAAGAAATCTGATAAATTACATACTAACAAAGAACAGAAATAAGTACAACGATTTTCTTTAGCTCTTTAGTATGTTAAAGTGGGATATATGAAAATACGGGAGTTGATTACATGCAAATAGATAAGTTAAAAGGTCAGGAGCTTGATGATTTGTTCGACGGTATCTTATCTCTTGAGTCAAAAGAAGACTGTTATAAATTCTTTGATGATATTTGCACGTCTAATGAACTTGTCTCGCTTAAACAACGTTTTCAAGTGGCAAAGCTCATTAATGAAGGAATGACATATTCAAAAATTCAAGAAAAAACGGGAGCATCTAGCGCGACAGTATCGCGTGTGAAACGCTGTATAGATTATGGTAGTGGTGGATATATCACCGTTTTAAGTAAAATGGAGTAACGCTATGCGTTACTCCATTAGTTCTTCTTATTTACTTATAATTAATCTTCATCATCACGTTCTGTATCTAGAATTTCAAGTGAATCTGCATCAATTGTATATTCGTAAATTTCATTTTCATACAGTAAGTCAATGTCATATTCAGCCTTACCATCATCCATTGAAAGTGTCCATTCTGAAATATCTCCGCCGCCTGCATCAGAACTTGCGACTTCAAAAGCTTCGTCAATTGAACTAACGCTAGAGTAATCTAGAATTTCTTCTTCATCGTCATCACCTTCTGAATCAGTTCTAACGTCGACGACTTCCTCTGTCTCTTGATTAATCGTTACTTCAGCTTCTTCATCTGCACTTCTTAGGTCTATTTTATACACCCAGTCTCCTCTATCTTGATCGAGCTGAACTTCGTGCAGATTACCATCGAATTCACCCTGTGCAATTTCAATAGCATCTTCAGGACTTAAATTTACATCGTCAATGGCGATTGCTTCACTGCTATTCCCTGATGAATCACTGGAAGACTCTTCTGAGCCGGAGTTATCATCGTTTGAATCATCATCTGTTTGATTATCACCTTGAGTATCTTCCACAGGTTCTGCAGGTGTACCTGCATCGTCTGCATCTTCTTCAGAACCTCCATCACTATTACAAGCAGCTAAAGCTAATGTTGTTGCTAATGCTAGTCCAAAAATCTTCGTTTTCACCCTCGTTCCTCCTTATTCTATCTATTAATCTTTTAACCAATAATGATTCACTACAAACATGTACGGGAAATCATTTATCATTTACATGCTTATCGATATAATAGAGGTATTAATATTTGAAAAGGCTTAGGGGTGTTTAGATTGACAAATATCGATAACGACAACCAGGATTACAAGGCGCACTATTTTCAACTTTTAGCCGAGAAGTTTAATTCTGAAGAAAAAGTGGCAACTGAGATTATAAATCTTGAATCTATAATGGAATTGCCAAAGGGTACTGAGCACTTTGTCAGTGATTTACATGGTGAGTTTCAAGCTTTCCAACACGTATTAAGAAATGGTTCGGGTAATGTCAAAGTTAAAATTGACGATTTATTTAAAGACCAACTGACAACGAACGAGTTAAATGAACTTGCAGCTGTCGTCTACTATCCTGAAGAAAAGCTTCAATTAGTAAAGAATGAATTTACCAATAAGGATGAATTAAATCATTGGTATAAAACTAAGGTTGAGCAATTAATTGAGTTGGTTGCTTACTCTTCTTCAAAATATACACGTTCAAAACTTAGAAAGGCCTTACCACCACAGTTCGCTTATATCATTGAGGAACTTTTATATAAGAAAGATGAAAATGATAATAAGAAACAATACTATAATAGTATTCTTAGTGAAGTAATCGGTTTAGGTCAAGCGGATAAATTAATCACTGGACTCGCTTTTAGTGTTCAAAGATTAGTTGTCGATCACCTTCATGTTGTTGGCGACATTTATGATAGAGGGCCAGAACCTGACAAGATTATGGATACGCTTATCGATTATCACTCTGTTGATATTCAATGGGGGAACCACGATGTTTTATGGATTGGTGCCTATGCCGGCTCCAAAGTGTGTCTTGCCAACATTATTCGTATCTGCGCTAGATACAATAACTTAGATATTATTGAAGATGCTTACGGTATAAATTTACGCCCTTTATTTACTTTAGCTGATAAGTACTATGGAGATAACAAGGCATTTAGACCGAAGAAAACAACTGGTAAGACATTGGATGAAGCTGAACAGTTACAGATGACCAAGGTTCAACAAGCCATTGCGATGATCCAATTTAAACTAGAGGCACCCATTATCAAGCGCCGTCCTAATTTTGAAATGGATGACCGTCTAGTACTGGAAAACATCAATTACGACACACTTGAATACACGGTTAATGGTAATGTATATCCTTTAGAAAATACTTGTTTCTCTACGATTGATCCGAATAATCCTACAGCTTTAACTGAAGATGAAGAAGATGTGATGAATACTTTACTCATCAGTGTGCAACAATCCGAGAAACTAAAACGTCATATGAGTTTCATGATGAAGAAAGGAAACTTATACCTACGTTATAACGGCAATCTATTAATTCACGGCTGTATTCCTGTAGACGAAGATAGCAATATGGAAGGTATGGAAATCGACGGTAAAACATACTATAGCCGCGAACTTCTAGATCAGTTTGAGTACTACTTACGCTACTCATTTACGCACTTAGATGACACTGATGATCTAGCCACTGACCTTGTATGGTACTTATGGAATGGTAAAAAATCTTCTCTATTTGGAAAACGTGCCATGACTACATTTGAGAGATATTTTGTAAATGATAAACCCGCTCAAAAAGAAGAGAAGAACCCATACTATTACCTTAGAGAAAAAGCCGAGTCTGCACGTATCTTCTTAGAAGAGTTCGATTTAGATCCTGATGAAGGTCATATCATCAACGGACATACGCCTGTGAAAGAAAAAAAAGGTGAGAACCCGATTAAAGCGGATGGTAAGTTTATAGTTATCGACGGTGGTTTCTCTAAAGCGTATCAATCCACAACAGGCATTGCCGGCTACACCTTGTTATATAATTCATATGGTATGCAACTTGTTGCCCACCAAGAGTTTAACTCTAAAGATAATGTACTAAATAATGAATCCGATGTACTTGCTGTTAGAAGGATTGTCGATGAAGAAGTAGAGCGTAAAAAAGTTCGGGATACGAAGACTGGTAAACGCTTGAATTACGAAATTAATATGCTGAAAGAATTAATGAAACAGAGATATCTTAACTAGAAGATAGAAACAAAATTTAAGACAAGCTGGAGTTTTTGTTAGATGATGTAATAGAGCGTAATAATGGAAGGTGATAATATGAACAGCATCCCAGAATATAATTTACATGATGGTTACAAAATTCCAGCCATTGGATTTGGAACGGTATACCTTAACGGGAAGCAAGGTGCTAAAGATATAGAAGCTGCCATAAATAATGGTTACCGGTTATTAGACACTGCAATCCGTTATAGAAACGAAGGGGCTGTTGGAGAAGCTATCAGAAATACTGATGTTTCTAGAGAAGAAATATACGTGACATCTAAGCTTCGTGGTGGTTTATATGATTATGACACTGCATTAGAATCTATTGAAGAATCCTTGTTTAGAACAGGTTTGAATTATATTGACTTATTCTTATTGCACTGGCCAAACCCTAAACAAGACAAGTATGTGGAAGCTTGGAAGGCATTAATTCAAGCTCAAAAAAATGGATACGTTAGATCAATCGGTGTGTCTAACTTTGAACCTGAGCATATTGACCGTCTAGTCAATGAAA
The DNA here is from genome assembly GCF_016313225.1 of Jeotgalicoccus sp. ATCC 8456. Taxonomy (NCBI): domain Bacteria; kingdom Bacillati; phylum Bacillota; class Bacilli; order Caryophanales; family Staphylococcaceae; genus Jeotgalicoccus; species Jeotgalicoccus sp. ATCC 8456. The sequence goes on from NZ_CP066224.1 coordinate 1,312,711, forward strand.
CTGGTGTGAAACCTGTTATCAATCAAATAGAACTTCACCCCTGCTTTATTCAAGAGAAGGTCCGTAAATATAATAAGGATAACGACATTATAACGGAAGCATGGAGTCCTTTATCACGTGCACAATCAGTAATTAATGATCCGCTTTTGCAAAAACTAGCAAAAGAAAAAGAAAAAGACGTCGGGCAAATTATTTTACGTTGGCATTACCAACATGGTGTCTTACCAGTACCACGTTCATCCAAACCAGAACGTCAGATAAGTAACTTAAACATCTTTGATTTTGAACTCTCTGAAGACGAGATGCATGCGATCGATCGTTTAGACCGCCTTGATGGACGTATCAACGACCAAGACCCAAATGAATATGAAGAATTCTAAAAAAAGCTGGCTCCCTAGGGAGTCAGCTTTTTTAATCTATCAGATTATTTTCTTGTAAGAATTCTTCTGCCACGTCATATGGTGCTTCGTCATCTACTGTTACCCGATAGTTCATATCTTGCATTTCCTCATCTGTAATCATGCCAGACAATTGATTTAATGGATCAATAATTTCAGAATGTTCATCTAAAAATTCTTGCTTAAAGAGTGGCGCACCTTGATATGGGGGAAATACTTGTTTGTTATCTTCCAATATAACCATATCGTACTGACGTAATTCTGCATCAGTTGCATAAGCATCCATTAAGTTAATCTCACCATTTTCAATTGCTTGGTATCTCAATTGTGGCTCCATAGTAATGACATCATTAAAGTTTAGGTCATAAGCTTCTTGAATTGCCGGGTAACCGTCTTCAACTCGGTCATTAAACTCCATAGTAAAGCCAGGTCTTATTTCATCTTCTATACTTTTTAAATCTTCGATTGTGGTTAAATTATTTTCTTCAGCAAAATCTCTTTTTACTGCTAGAGTGTAAGTGTTGTTAAACATCATAGGTTCGAGCATGGTCATATCAAATTCCGAATCTAATGCAGTGTTCGCCTGGTTGTATACCACTTCTACATCATTCGATTCTGGAGCTTCTTTTACAAGCTCTCCTAAGACTGTACCTGTAAACTCTAGGTAACCATCTATATCGTCAGATCTTAAGGCATTGAACAAGAATGAAGTTTGCCCTAAACCATCTTCAACATTCACTGTATAATCGGTTTCTTCTTCAATTAATATCTTATACATATTCGTTATAATCGCAGGCTCTGAGCCTAATTTACCTGCAATAGTAATCTCGCCATCTCTATTCGTTAATAGTGGTGCTAAGGTAACTGCTAAAATAATGACAAATATTGTACCCACTGTAATCATGGCACGTTTATAGGATAAGTTTTGTATGATTCTTAAACCGATATCAAAAATAATCGCTAACAGTGCTGCAGGTATCGCACCGATTAGAATAAGATCTGTGTTATTACGATTAATACCGAGTAGTATTAAATCACCTAAACCACCTGCACCAATTAAAGCTGCTAAGGTTGCCGTACCAATAATTAACACCATTGCTGTTCTAATACCTGCCATAATAATTGGCATAGCAATCGGTATTTCCACTTTTAATAGTCGTCTTACCGGTTTCATACCGATACCTTCAGCCGCTTCCACTAAAGACTCATCTACTTCATTAATACCTGTATAAGTATTTCTTAATACGGGCAGTAAGGCGTATATTACAAGTGCGATAATTGCCGGTACTTCACCGATACCAAATAAGGGTATCATCAAGCCTAATAGTGCTAATGACGGTATAGTCTGCATTACTGCAGCGATATTTATAACGATCTCAGCAATTCGGTCCGTCTTGGTTAAAAGTATGCCAAGTGGTACCCCAACAAGTACCGCAATTAAAAGTGCAATAAATGAAATCTGTATGTGTTCGATTAGTGTTTGTAAAATCTCACCACGTCTCGACGATAAAGTCTCTAGAAATGTATTCATTTAACTTCACCACTTTTCCGGGCGAGATGTTGAAACACATCAGAACGCGTTAATAGTTTAGGACCGTCCTCAACTTCAACTATAACTTCATCCTGTTCAGTGAGTGCTGTAAAAACGTCATGAAGTGATTTATCTTGTGAAATATAGACGCTCTGATGTTCATTCTTAAGCACTGCTTTATTCAATACTAAATCACCTGCTTTAATATCATCAAAAGGTTCACTTTGACCACCTATAAAGTTTCTAACAAAGTCACTTTTTGGCGTCTGAATAAACTCATTTGGCGTACCAATCTGTTCAACTGCTCCTTCATTGAACAAACATAAACGGTCTGCAAGCTTGAATGCTTCAGATATATCATGCGTAACAAAGATAATGGTCTTTTTGATTTTCTCTTGTAGTTCAATTAGATCGTTCTGAAATTTTTCTCTAGTTATAGGGTCTAGTGCACTGAAAGGCTCATCCATTAAAATAACTGGAGGATCAGCAGCCAGTGCTCGAAGCACACCGATTCTTTGTTGTTGACCACCCGACAGTTCAGTCGGCTTCCTATCTCTATAAACCCCAGGGTCTAAGCCGACCATCTTTAATAATTCATCGATTCTATTTTTAATTTTTTCGTCAGACCATTTTTCCATCTGTGGGACTTGTGCAATATTTTCTGCGATTGTCATATGCGGAAAAAGCGCAATTTGTTGTAGTACATATCCCATGTCTCTACGCATTTCATAAACTTCGTAATCGCTAATTGGGTTGTCTTTAAAATATATGTATCCTTCACTCAGAGGAATTAGCCGATTAATCATTTTAAGTGTTGTCGTCTTACCACTTCCTGATGGGCCAATTAAAACAAAAAATTCTCCTTCATTTATATCAAAACTGACGTTATTCACAGCGATTTTATCACCATAACGCTTTGACACATTTTTAAATTCAATCATGACACAAAGCTCCTTTATAATTTCATATATGTTATAGATAAGTTAAACTGGTTGTAAATGTCCATACCCTAAATATCAATATCTTAAAAGATTATTCACAATATAAATATATTTTGAAAGTAGGTTTATACTATGTCAGTTGAAGCACTTGTCTTGGAACAAAGAAAATATTTCTTAAATGATTACACACGCCCTGTTGACTTTCGTGTTCGTCAACTTAGAAAATTGAGAACAGCTTTAAAAACCAACGAGAAAATAATCCTAGACGGACTGTATGAAGATCTTGGCAAATCATCTACTGAAGTTTATATGACAGAACTCGGCATTATTTACCAGGAAATAAATTATGCAATTAAACATGTAAAGAAATGGGCGAGCCCAAAGAAAGTAAAATCTAGTGTCATGAGCTTACCAGCATCTAGTCATATTTATGCTGAACCTTATGGTGTGACCTTGATATTGTCACCATGGAATTACCCTGTAAATCTAACAATCGGTCCATTAATCGGCGCCATTGCAGCAGGCAACTGCGCTGTAGTAAAACCGTCTGAAACTAGCCCTAAGACGTCTGCAATCTTAGAAAAAATCATAAATTACACCTTTGTAGAGGAATTTGTTCATTGCTTACCGTATGACACACCCCATGATGAGGTCAACAAGCAAGATTATGATTACATCTTCTTTACTGGAAGTACAAGAATAGGTAAGGAAATTATGAGTATAGCGAGTCAAACATTGACGCCAGTTACACTTGAATTAGGTGGTAAGAGCCCCGCCATTATCGACGAAACTGCTAACATTGATGTCGCTGCTAGACGTATTGCCTGGGGTAAATTCATTAATGCAGGACAAACTTGTGTTGCACCAGATCATCTTATCATTCATGAGTCCATTAAGGATGCATTTATTGAGCGTCTAATCGATGAAATAAATGAGCGCTATGAAGATGCAGAAAGTCGTGATGATTATCCAAAAATCATTAATAATAAGCACTTTGAAAGATTAACAGCCTTATTAGATGACCCTAAACTTATTGGGGGTAGGGTCAATGTAAAAGAGAGAAAAATTGCACCCGCTATCTTGCCTAATAGCCATTTAAATGATGATGTAATGGCAGAAGAAATTTTCGGCCCTATTTTACCGATCCTAACCTACGATAATATCGACGATTTAATCGTTCAACAACAAGCACTGCCTAAGCCACTGGCAACATATATCTTTACTGAAGATAACAACACAGCAAACCTGCTGTTACAGAAATTATCTTTTGGTGGCGGTTGTGTAAATGATACACTGATGCATTTAGCCAGTCATTCTTTACCATTTGGTGGCGTCGGTGCGAGTGGTATGGGTGCCTATCACGGCAAAGCGTCATTTGATACGTTTTCACACTTTAAGAGTGTTGTCAAAAATACCACAGCAGTGGATTTCCCTGTACGATATGCACCATTTGATCAAGCAAAATCCAAGCTATTCAAACGTTTATTAGGCTAAAATAGACATATCAACCTATAAGGAGTGTATGACTTATGAGTATATTAGTTATCGGCGCCAACGGCGGTGTAGGTAAACACCTAGTTAAGCAGTTACAAGATAAGGGCAAGACATTCACTGCAGGGGTTAGAAAAGAAGAACAAAGAGATGCCTTAAAAGATAATGGTGTGGAATCCTTACTTATTGATGTAGACCAAGATACCATTGAAGAATTAACAGATAAGGTTTCAGGCTTTGAACAAGTCGTATTCTCTGTAGGATCAGGGGGTAGCACTGGAGCAGATAAGACAATCTCTGTCGACTTAGATGGTGCAGTTAAAACAATAGAAGCAAGCAAAAATGCAAATGTTGATCACTTCGTTATGGTATCAACTTTCGATTCAAGAAGAGAAGCATTCGATACACCAGATGCTCAGAAAATTAAACCTTATACAATTGCTAAACACCATGCAGACGAACACTTAAAACGTTCAGGATTAACACATTCAATCGTTCACCCAGGTATTCTGACTGATAACCCAGGTACAGGTAAAGTCGAGCTAGGACTCTACTTTGACGAGATCAAAGAGGTTCCACGAGAAGATATCGCAAGCGTAATATTTGAGCTTGTAGACAATGCTGACAATCGTGGTAAAGAACTTCAAATTGTTACTGGTGACCAAGATATTTCAACAGCAGTGGCTAAATTTTAATAAGAAAAAAACGGGGAGAAAATCTTAGAATTTTCTCCCCGCTTTTTTAACTTTAGGACCAGCCAATTGCTTGGGCAACGATCAATGCACCTAATGAAATCCCCATAAGAATTAAGAATAACGGCAGGAAGAATTTTATCCATTTATGCCATTCAACGCCTGCGATAACAAGTGCAGCCATGAAGTATCCACTTGTTGGATATAAAATGTGTGCAAAGCCATCGCCTAGTTGGAAAGCGAGTACAGCTGTTTGTCTTGTCACACCGAGCATATCCGATAATGGAGCCATAATTGGCATTGTTACCAATGCTTGACCAGATCCTGATGGAATGATGAAATTAATCAGTAACTGAACGAAGTACATACCTGCAGCTGCAAGAACTGGCGGTAAGTCTCCTACAACTGTTCCAAGTCCATTTACAATCGTATCCATCACTCGACCATCTTCTAATATTACTGCGATAGAGCGTGCTAAACCAATAATCACAGCACCCATTAATACGTCTCTAAAGCCTTCAGTGAAGGACTCACTAATATGTGTTAATGACATGCCTGAAACCATCCCGACTGTCACGCCCATCAGTATGAATAAACCGGCCATTTCTATCATAAACCAACCTTGAGTAATTACGCCCCATACTAAAATAATAAAGAATATGAGTACAGTGAACGCTCCAGCAATTTGTCTATTATTTGCCTTTAGTGGTTCCTGATCCGCAATTGATTTATATGATGCACGTTTCTCACTATCTTCTTCATAGACGATACTTGCCGTAGGGTTTTTTTGAACCTTTTTAGCATATCTCATAACAAATAGAATTGTTATAGTCAGTACGATCACAAACAGTATTAACCTAAAGCTTAGTCCAGAGAAGGTTGGTAATTCTGAAATGGTTTGTGCTAAACCGGTATTGACTGGATTCAATACCCCCACCGAATAACCAACAACCGTTCCACATAAGGCAATTGCTGCTGCAGTCATGGAGTCATAACCTAAGGCAATAATTAAAGGAATAATAACGGGTATGTAGACTAACGATAATTCTGCAGTTCCAATAAGTGTCGCTATTGTCGCAAATACTGTCATTAAAACAGGAATCACAAGAATACTCTTATTTGAAAACCTACGCGCGAGCTTATCAACCGCTATTTCAATAATCCCACTTTCTCTAAGCACCATGAACATTCCACCGATGATTAATGTGAAGAAGACAACTTCACCTGCATCGATTAGGCCTCGTGGTATAGCTGTCATAAACTGAACGAGGTCTGTCGGTTCAGACTCTGTGAATTGGAATGATTCAGGATCTACTGCTGTTCTCCCTTCCTCTATTTCGACTCGGTCAAATTCACCAGCTGGTATAAGATATGTAGATGCAGCTGCAACTAGACCAAATAGGAATAAAATCACGTAAATATGAGGCATCTTAAATTTTCTTTCCTTATTGTTATCCGTCATAAATTTCTCCCTTCAAACTGTTTATTACAGTTTACCTTATAATATCAACAGCGACTAAAGTAATAATATAAGAAAAAAGAGATATTTATGTTTTCATAAATATCTCTTACCCTATTAACCTTTAGTTATTTGACCATCTTTCATCTCAATTCTACGATCTGCATATTCCAACATATCCATGTCATGTGTCACCATTAACACTGTGATACCTAAATCTTGTGATAATCTTTTAATCAGTGCCATAACTTCTTCAGAACGTTTAGAGTCTAGGCTTGCTGTCGGTTCATCTGCAAACAATAACTCTGGATCATGAATGATTGCTCTCGCAATTGCTGCTCGTTGTCTCTCACCACCTGATAAATTTTCAGGATAACTATTCTTATGCTTGTACATATCCACAGCTTGAAGTATCTTATTAATTTTATTATTTTTGTCTTCTTTAGAAAGTTTGACATTTGCCGTATCAAGCATGAGCGCCAATTGTTCCCCAACAGTTAGGAATGGTACGAGATGCGCATGTCGAAAGACAAAACCAAATTTTTCTGCTCGAAGTTTTCGTATTGACCCATCATTCTTTTCAGATATTTTTTTACCTTTAAATGAAATACTACCGTTCGTTTTGTTTTGTAAACAAGCTGCAATGGTTAAAAGTGTACTTTTCCCCGAACCTGAAGGACCTGTAAGGGCCGTTAATTCACCTTCATTTAAAGTTAAGTCCACATCGTTTAATATTTTTTCTTCCCTATTTCCATTTTTAACTGCCTTATCGATATTTGTGAGTTCAAATAATACCATCTTACATACCTCCTTGATTAATTGCCTGCATTGGTTCTGCTTTTCTAATCTGAAGTCCTGAAATCGTAGCACCGACAAAACCAATTACGATAAAGGCCACAACTGCAAAGATAATCGTCTCAGTCGGTAAGAAGAACGGCATACCTTCTGGTGCAACAGCGTTTATGATTAAGCTAATCGCAATAGCTGGAATTAAGCTGATTACAGTAATGAATAGCATTTGAGCCCACATCATTACAAATAGTGAAGATTGCTTAACTCCAATCGCTTTTAATATGCCAAAGGTACTCATTTTTTGGACATTAATCATATAGAAAAATATCGCAAATAATAAGGCACTGATCACATATAGAAATACGATAATCATGTTGAGTGACATCTGTTCTGCGCTGTAACTTGGGATTGTGTTTAAGAAGTCACTGTTACTATAATTAGTCAGACCTTCTACATCCGCTTCACCTTCGGTAAAACCGACTTGAAATGCATCGGTTCTATACATTTCTTGGAAGTCCGCTTTATTAATAAATCCAGCTTCTGTGTGACTAAATTTCTGTCCATCTACAAAACCTGTGATAGTTAAATCATCTTCAATTAGACCATTGGTTACTTTGTCTCCGACACTAAAGCCTTCATCTTCTAGTGAGCGATCTAAAATAATCTCACCTTTATCCACATTAGGAAAATAATCCCCACCATCTGATGTTACAAAAGCCGTGCTAAATTTCTTGTCATCTGCATTATTGATTTCTCCCATTTGAATGGAAAAGAGTGTGTAATTTTCATCTGTTGCTGCTAGTGCTTCTTCCTGTTCATTCTCAATTGCTGAAAAGCTATAATTATCCTCAGCATCTTCACTCATGTAAAACGTACCATCTGGCATATGTTTAATTAGAGATGCATTATCATCGGATAAGCCATTTGCCAATCCGGAGATGCTCATTGTTAATATGCTAATCAAAAATACGATAAACCCTAGTATCAAATATCGTAATTTAAACTTTTTCATTTCTTTCCATGCCATCTTCATGAAAAAGACCTCCTGTGTTCTTGTTAATTCACACTTTACTTAAGTTATGTGAACTCAATATGAACAAGGAGGTTTTTCTTATTTTTCTGTTATAGGTAAACGGACAGTAAAGGTTGTACCTTCTTTTTTACTTCTTACATTGATAGAGCCATCATGCATTTCGATAATTTTTTTGACGATAGATAATCCCAATCCTGAGCCACCGACCTTATTTGTTCTAGCATTATCCGCTCTATAAAAACGGTCGAATATTTTATCGATATGAACATTATCTATACCTTTACCGGTATCACTTATCGACACGATTACATGTGAACCATAGTCAGCCATTTCAATATCAATACTGCCTGCATCCTCATTGTATTTTACAGCATTAGATAAGAGGTTATCCCACACTGTATTCAGCAATGACTTGTCAGCTCTTATATCTATATCGATTAACTTATGAGATATCATTAGCTCTCGTTCATTAATCTGCCATTCGTAAACTTTAATCGCTCTTTCAAGCTGTTGCTTGAGATTATAATTTTCCCTTCTCATCAGGTAATCTTCATGGTCGATGGAAGACAAGACTAAAAGTTGTTTAGTCATCGTAGATAAACGATCAATTTCAAAATCTATTGTTTCTGCATAATCTTCACGTACATCATTCGACAATGGTTTCTTCAATAACTGATTATAGCCCTTTATATTCGAGAGTGGCGACTGGATATCATGAGAAATATTTGAGATGAAATCTCTTTGAATTTTATCATTATAGCCTAGTTGTAAGGTCATGTTTCTAAAGTTCGTAGCCAAATCTCCAATCTCATCTTTCCTTGATATATCAAGGTTATCTAGAGAGTAATCACCTGAGGCAAGTCGTTTGGTTGCCTTGCTCAATTTAGTTACAGGCTTAATGAGATAATGGGCACTAATCAGCACTAAAATAATACTTAATATAATAGTAATTAAGAATAAGACACCGAACAAGACGTGCATTTCATTGAATAATAATTCAATATCCGTACGCATGAACAGCGCATAAGATTGACCATCAATTGTTACTGGTACGCCTACTGTATTCTTAAGCTCATCTGCAAAGAATCCCGTAACGAATAATTCAGCATCAAAATTCGCCATACCATGATATATTTCTCCAGAATGTACTTCTTTGATTGCCTCATCCTGAAGGTTGATGTCTCCAAACTGTGTACCAAAGAACTGATCTCGGCCATTCGCATCCACTAAGTAAATTTGGTGTCCAGTTTTTGCAACAGTATCCAAGTATTCTTCTACTTTAATGTCAGGATTGTTTTCGATAAACTGAGCAACTTCTAGTGCAATGTTCGTATGCTTGGTGTCATTCTCTTCTTTTAAGTTTATCTGGTAGATAAAATTTGAAATGAAAAAGGCGAAAAAGAAACTGAACAGCATTATAGCAAGTGTTGTAATTAAAAATTTTACGTATAATGATTTCATATTTTTCGCTCCAGAAAATATCCTCTGCCACGCATTGTCTTAATTTCAAATTCATCAACTGCTGATTTAAAACGCGATCTCAGACGCTTTATATGTACATCAACTGTACGGTCATCTCCCTCATAGTCTGGTCCCCATATACGTTCAATTAGAGCATCTCTAGTAAAGACCTGCCCTGGATACTGAGCTAATAGTTGCAATAACTCAAATTCTTTTAGAGGTAGCATGTACACCTTACCTTCAATTTCCACTGAATAATTGTTCGAATTAATCAAAACTTTTCCCAATTTTAAGGTAGTATTAGAAGTCTCATCACTATATCTTCTTAATAAAGCTTCAATTCTAAACAATAGTTCCCGAGGTTCGAAAGGTTTAACTAAATAGTCATCTGTCCCTATTTTAAATGCTTCTGCCTTGTCATCGATATGTCCCTTAGCAGTCAGCATGATAATCGGTATATCAAAGTCTCTTTTTAGAATTTCCGTTAAAGCTAAACCATCCATATACGGCATCATAATATCTACTACAGCAAGGTCACAGGCTTCTTTCTTTAACTTTTCTAAAGCGTTTCTACCATCACTCGCCCCGACAGTTAGAAAGCCAGCCTCCTCTAGGTTTAAAGTGACAAATTTGACAATGTTAGGATCATCATCAACGACCAAGATTTTATTCATACTGAACCCCCAATCGTCTACTTTTATATTATTGTACCATTAAGTTGTCATATCTTTCCTTCTCGGTACATATACAAAATTTGATTTTCCATCCATAATATATGAGTGAGATGACAGGAGGGAAAGCCTTGAATAAGAAATCATATCCTCTTATTTGGAGATGGCATTTATTTGCCGGCATCATTATAGCACCATTTTTAATATTCCTTGCAGCAACTGGTGCGCTATATTTGTTTAAAGATAATATTGAGAACTACATATACCAAGATTATTATTATGTAGAAGCTGCTGAAGATGGAGAACGATTACCTCCATCTGATCTTGCCTTTACTGCTGAAGGTTATGCAGGGGGTGGGGACGTCACGCGTTACCGACCTGGTGAAGATGAAAACCGATCAGTAGAGGTCGGTGTCACTCAAACTGATGGTACCGCGGTCACTGTCTTCGTCAATCCATATAATAGACAGGTCCTCGGAATGATTGAGGATGCGAATCGCCCAATGGATATCTTAGAGGCCTTACATGGTGAGCTGAGCGCAGGGACAATTGGAGATAGAATCGTAGAACTCGTTGCTTGTTGGACGATTATTATGATTATCTCTGGTTTATTCTTATGGTTCCCTAGAACTAAGGAAAAAATCAAGGGCGTATTCACAATTCGTTTTAATAAGCAGGGGCGTATTCGTTTACGTGATTTTCATGCAGTTCCTGCTGCATGGCTTTCTATTGGACTGCTATTTTTCTTATTCTCCGGACTCTTGTGGACCGGTTTTTGGGGGAATGGTGTCCAACAAATCGTCACAGCTTCAGGCTCAGGCTATCCACCATCCATTTGGACAGGTCCAGCGCCTGAATCTGATACTGTTACAGAAGATATTGCTGAAGTATCCTGGGCAGCTGAAAAAATGCCTGTGCAAAATTCAGACCAGGAATCTGGCTTTAGACAACTCTCTTTAGATCAAATCATTGAAACCGCTGATAGTACAGGTGTAGATCCTAGCTACGATATATTCTACCCCGCTTCAGAAGAAGGGGTCTTTACCTTATCGGTCTTTCCTGACCAAGCAAGAGATGAAGCAACAATTCATATCGACCAATACACAGGTGATGTCATTGCTGACTATCGTTACGATAACTACGGACCGTTAGGAAAGATAATGGCAACGATGATTACGGTACACAAAGGTCATGAATTTGGCATTGTAAACCAAGTGCTTGGTCTCGTCATCTGTTTGGGTCTAATAGCCATGGTTATTACTGGCGTTTACATGTGGTGGAAGAGAAAACCTAAAAATAAAAGTGGGGCACCTAAATCTGCAAGTGTCGTTGAATACAAGGGAATCTTCTTCACCTTAATCGCACTCGGTATTATCTTCCCCTTAGTTGGTCTATCGTTAATTGTTATCTTTATTGTCGATCGTCTGATTCTTAGACGAAATGAAAAAATTCGTTCTTGGTTGAACTATTAAGGAGAGGCTTATGGCTAAATATATTTTTTTAATATTCTCTGTCCTATTCTTAAGTGGTTGTTCCATAGTCGATCAGAGTACACACGATAAGTACAACAATCTAGATAATTCCGTTATCGTTATCGATACGTCAGAAATTACCGAATCAGAGACAGAAGGACGCGTAAATATTCACATCTTAGAGAATGGTCAACCAGTTGAAGATGCTGACATCACCCTCTTCAGTCGACCAGCTAAAGAGGCAGAAGTATGGAATGAAGAATATGAAGTCAAAAAAGTAGACGATCATTATACAGCTGATGTTGAAATTCCAAGGGATGGTCTTTACCTTCTTACCCTAAATGTCAAAACGGATCACTTAGATGCATCACCAATTAAATTTTTCACGGTTGGTGAGCTCGATATGTTTGAAGAAGTATTTTTACAGGAATACCAAAATGATGATAGTGCCGGTGGACACAGTCACCACTAAAATATTAAATGACACAAAAAAAGGTGAGCATATCAAAGATACGCTCACCTTTTTATTTGTAATTTAGACTGGTGTACTCAATCTAGGAACAAATAGCTCATAGTGAATATGTTCTGAATCTACACCTGCTTTTTCTAATTCCTTAACAATAGATTGAATGAATGTTACACCACCACATACATACACTTCTTGATTCTCTTTTAAATATTGCTCAAGGTTTTCTTTAAACAGGTAACCATCTTTATCGCGTAGATGATTGTGAAGTTCTACGTTATTTTTAGTAGCAATATTTGCTAATTCAACTTCGAATGCAATGTTGTCACTATTGTCTGATACTTGTAAGAATTGAACATCATTCGTCTTTTCTGCTGCTTGACGGAACATAGGGAATAACGGTGTTACGCCGATACCTGAACCAATAAACAACTGCGGCGCATCTTCGTTTTCAACTCCAAATACACCAACTGGTGCAGAGATATTAATTGTATCGCCTGCTTTAATTTGTTCATGTAAGAAAGTCGATACTTCCCCGCGAATACCATCAAGTTCTTCTTTTCTTACTGCAAATGTCAGTCTACCATCTTGTACATCTACAATTGAATAATGACGTTTCGCTCTATAAGGTAGTTCTGGGACTTTTACATCAACAGTGATGTACTGTCCTGCTTGATATGGAATATCATTGATTGCGTCAGATTTTACTGTAAATGATTTAATAATGTCAGTTTCATCTCGAACAGCTAATACTTCAAATGGTTTAAAGCCTTCCCAAGCCATAATAGCGTATATTTCTTTTTCTATACCGATAAAGGCATCTGCAATCTCACCGTAGGCTTTGCCCCATGTTTGAATTACTGGATCATCCATATCTAAGCCAGTGACTTCGGATATTGCTGCCAATAAGTTTTCGCCAACGATTGGATAGTGTTCCGGGAAAACTTGAAGTCCACAATGCTTATGAGCGATTGGCATAACAACAGGTACAATCGGTGTTAAATCTTCAATATGTTGTGCTGCAGCAACTACAGATGCTGCTAGTGCAGTCGACTGCAAACCCTGTTTATGGTTAGGTTGATTAAACATATCTCTAAGTTCAGGGTGGTTTTCGAACATTCTTTTATAGAATTTAGTTGTAATTTCTACACCCTTATCTTGTAATAATGGCACTGTGCTATGAATCGTTTGAATTTCTTCTTGATTTAACATAATGACACTCCTTGTATGATTAACTTACTACCATTATGTTTTACTTTTTCAATTATTTCAACGCTTCTCGGTAATTATTGTTAATTTATTCACATAAATATGGAAATTTATTGACAATTACTATGGCTTATTGAAAATAGGCATGATTAGGCGTATGATTCGCGTCCTAGGAAATTAAATCAACTCATTTTTATATTCACGTCGAGCAAAACTTACTTGGCAAGTCTAATTGTTTAAATGCCGATATGGTTGTATGATATAGACTACCTTATTAAATTCATTACATGTTATAGCTTTTATCTATATAAAAAGGAGATACTATGACTATCCAACAACTCAAATATCTAATCGCTGTCGTAAAAGCAGGTTCATTGAACGAAGCCGCCAAGCAACTGTACATTTCGCAGCCGACCTTATCTAAATCTATAAAAGAGCTGGAGAAGGAAATGGGTCTCACAATTTTAAAACGCACTTCAACAGGAATTACACTGAGCTCAGATGGTGCTGAGTTCCTCAGCTATGCCAGACAAGTGGTTGAACAGGTCGATCTTTTAGAAAACAAATATTTAAATACGCCTCACCAAGAACAACTACTCAGTGTGTCGACTCAGCATTATTCTTTTTCTGTTGATGCAATGGTAAAAACAATAGAGCATCACGGGGGAGATAAGTACCAGTTCTCTCTAAGAGAAACGAGAACTTACGAAATCATCGATGACGTCAAAGACTTAAAGAGTGAGATTGGTGTCATGTATATGAATAAATTTAACGAAAAAATTCTTACTCAACTCTTAAAAGAAAATCACTTAACTTTTGAGGTCTTATTCACTACAAAACCTCACGTTTTTATAAGTAGAAATAACCCGTTAGCAGCAAAGGATAAGGTTACCTTAGAGGACTTACAAGCTTATCCCCGTCTATCATTTGATCAAGGTGACCATAACTCCTTTTACTTTTCCGAGGAAATACTCAGTACACTTGATAGCCCTAAAAATATTCTAGTCAGTGATAGAGCGACAATTTTTAATTGTATGATTGGTCTAAATGGTTATACTATCTCAAGCGGCATACTCAGTGAAGAGTTAAACGGTACAGATATTATCCCAGTGCCACTTGATGTTGATGATGAAATCACTATTGGTACAGTAACCAACAACAAAGCAGTTTTAAGTCGTATTGCAAAGCATTACTTAGAAGAACTTCATGCTGCTATCGACAACTATGATATACATTAATGGATAGTTAATAAATTTAAGGGTATATAGAAGTAACAATTAAAGTTGGGGGAATAAAAATGGAAATTAAACACGAGAACAATCAGTTCTATTTTGGTGATGCTTCAAATCCTGACGGTTACTTATCCTATACCGTAGATGGTAATGTGTATACGATAGACAGCGTAGTCGTCGATGAGTCACTCCGTGGCCAAGGCTTAGGAGATGTGTTATTGGACCACGCTGCAGATTATGCCAGAGACAACAATCTGAAACTCATTGGTAAATGTCCGTTCGTCGCAAAACGCTTTAATCAACATCCAGACAAATATGAAGATGTCATTAGCAAGTAAAAAACTCAGCACCGATTAAGGTGCTGAGTTTTCTGTCTCAAGATTTGGTTCTGGATGCACGTATAAAGACATGATGCCCTTAGCATGCATGTGATTTTCAACCTTGTCACAAATATGATGTGCTTCAGTCACTGTAATATCAGGGTCTACAATAATTGTGACATCTAAAAAGATACTGCTACCATGGTAACGGCCTTTGATAGACTTCACTTCTCTAACCCCAGTAACTTCTAAAATATCTTCTTTATGTTCCATTAAATCCGTTTCTTTATAGCCATCACTCAAAGCAAAAATAGAATCTCTAAAGATAGTATAACCTGTATACATAATCATTAGTCCGAGTATGGATGCAATAATGACGTCAGCGATAGGTAGACCCACTTGGGTTAAGACAAGTCCTATAGCAGTACCGATACTGATCATGCCATCAGACAGATTATCCATGGCTGCTGACCTCAATGAAACACTTTTTGCTTTTTTAGCCAAGCGATTATTAATAAAGAACACAACCATCATAATCAAACCAGATATGATACTTACAATGATTACTACTGGATGTGGTGGCTCTGATGCCGGTTGAAAGATTGCTGGTATGTTTTCGATTAATACCTGTAAGCCCACAAACATAATAATAAATGAAACAACTAAAGCCGCAATATTCTCTGATTTCAAGTGACCATAAGGATGGTTATCATCTGGGGGTTTTATCGAAACCTTTAAGCCAACCAGTACTGCAATAGAAGCTAATATATCTGTTAAGTTATTTAAACCATCGGCACGAACTGCTGCAGAATCATAAATTGTACCGAAATAAAATTTCACTAAAGCAAGAATGATATAAACGCCGATGCTTAAATATGCACCATTTTGAGCCACTTTAAGATTATTTAAATCCCCCAATATAATCGCTCCTAATCTTTAATAGAAACTCATTATGCACTGATTCAATCAAAAGTTCAATGGCTATGGTGGACTTTATATTAGTTGAAATTTATTTTTAGAACGCCCTAAACTAAAGCTTAGACTATTTCTTTTTTATTCATTGTATTTACCAAACACGTAGCTGATATAGCAACCTAATATAAATACTACTATAGACACTATCCACATCATTATATTTGTCGGTAGCCCAGGGTAAATTGCAAAAAGCGAGCCAAATAACAGCCCCACGATTCCAGCATACGTTAGATAAGTAAAACGTCTAAGTAAATATGCGATGAGCCGGCTACCTAGTAGTATTCCTACAATAATACCAACCCCTGTAGACAATAAGACAGGAAGAACATAGAAATTAAATGAAGTAAATTCATCTATAGCAAATATAATAATCGGATATACACCGATGATTAATAATACTAAGGATCCTGAGATACCTGGTAATAGCATAATTGCAGCAGCTAAAACACCTGAAAAGAAGTATTTAATTAGATTCACTGCATCCGTTGGTATTGAAGACAGATCTGATGCAGAAGTATTAGCTAAAGACATAAAGAAAAGTACTGCTATTCCAATAATTAT
Organism: Jeotgalicoccus sp. ATCC 8456; assembly: GCF_016313225.1. NCBI lineage: Bacteria > Bacillati > Bacillota > Bacilli > Caryophanales > Staphylococcaceae > Jeotgalicoccus > Jeotgalicoccus sp. ATCC 8456. Next base: position 1,329,415 of record NZ_CP066224.1, read on the forward strand.
TAATATATAGTGCGGTATTTTAAATTCTACTTTTGCATTAGATATTCTAAGTAACATCGGAATGACTCCTAACACCATTCCCATGAAAAACCAATGTGTCGGTATGGTATGGCTCTGTAATAAATAATTCAAAAGAGATGACACTGATAAAATTGCAAGAGCCATACCGATTACTATCGGTAAAAGAAAACCAATCGAATTTTTATAAAATTTAGAAACTAACCGACTGAGTGCACCTAAAAATTGATCATAAATACCAAGTAATAGTGCCATTGTACCGCTACTCACACCTGGTACAAGTTCAACTATACCCATCAAGAATCCTTTTGGAAGGTTCGACCACTTAAACATATTATCAATTCCATTCATAATTTTTCACTCTCAATATTTTAGCACATCAGCCATAAATTAAGGACTATTTACTTAGTAAATGGAGTAACGGTGAGCATTATTTTGTAATGATAGGTGATATAATAATATTTTTTTATAGTCTAGTGTATCTTTGTCACAAAATTGTATATTCTCAATAGACCTTGAAAACACAATTTTAATTGACATATTGCTCATTATGTCATAAGATTTCAAAGTGATAATGATTCTCAATGAGAAATGGAAATGAGGCATAACCATGTCAGATGCATTAGAAGTGCAAAATATACAAGTCGGGTACCAGAACCGTTCAGTCATCGAAGATTTTAGTGTGACTATACCTAAAAATAAGATAACGACAATAATTGGTCCAAATGGTTGTGGAAAATCTACTTTAATTAAAACTGTCTCCAGAATTCTAAAGGCCGAAAGTGGGGCGATTTTTTTAGATGGGAAAGCGATTAACACCTTGGATACGAGAGAAATCGCCAAGAAAATGGCAATATTGCCGCAAACAGCTGAATCACCAGGTGGTTTGTCGGTATTTGAATTAGTTTCTTATGGTCGTTTCCCTTATAGAAAAGCGATGGGTTCGCTGAGTAAAGAAGATTATGAACATATTCATTGGGCAATAGATGTTACAGGCTTAAATGAATTTAAGGACCGCCAAATTAGTGATATGTCGGGTGGTCAAAGGCAACGTGCATGGATTGCAATGTCACTTGCACAAGGTACTGATACTTTAGTACTTGATGAACCAACTACATATTTAGATCTTGCACATCAACTAGAAATACTACTCCTATTAAAGCGATTGAACGAAGAAGAAAACCGTACAATTGTTATGGTCTTACACGATTTAAACCTTGCATCACGTTTTTCCGACTATATGATTGCAATGAAAGATGGTGACCTAATCACTAAAGGCACACCGGAAGAAGTAATGACGAAGGGGCATTTAAGAACACTCTTTAATATAGAAGCAGAGTTTCAATCATGCCCTTACAGTGGGCACCCAGTCTTCACTTCTTACCATATAAGTAAACAGGAAGACAGCCATGGCTAAAAATGCAACTATAGAAAGTAAGGCTCAGGTCAAGGCTGTTAAGAAGACTGCAAAACCAATTCGTGGCACAATCATTATTATCTCGGGACTCGTTTTTTTATGCTTTAGTTTTATCTTGTCTATATCTTTAGGCGCTGCTGATATAAATCTTTCGACGATATATAATGCTTTTTTTAATTTTGATACTGGTGTTACACAGCATCAAATCATTCGTGAGCTACGTTTCCCTAGAATTATTGGAGCTGCCTTAGTCGGTGCAGCATTTAGTGTTGCAGGTGCTCTAATGCAAGGAATGACAAGAAACCCATTAGCAGACTCTGGTTTACTCGGCTTGAATGCTGGTGCTGTAATGATGCTTGCAATCAGCTTCAGTTTCTTCCCTGGTATGCCATATGTATATACAGTATTATTATCATTTTTCGGTGCAGCTCTCGGTGCCTCTATTGTATATGGTGTCGGGTCACTAAGTAAAAATGGTTTAACACCAATCAGACTCGTCTTAGCTGGGGCAGCTGTAACGGCATTATTAACTGCTCTAAGTGAAGGAATCGCGCTCTACTTTAATGTTGGTCAAGACATGGCCTTTTGGTATGCCGGCGGTGTTTCTAGCACGAAATGGGAACATCTTATAGTTATAACGCCTATCGTTATCATTATGATATTCATTGCTATGCGTATATCACGGTCAATAACGATTCTAAGTTTAGGTGAAGAAGTTGCAGTGAGTCTTGGGGAGCGTACAGTTAGAACTAAGCTGATCAGTATCTTAGTTATTGTTGTCCTTGCAGGACTTGCGGTATCGGTAGTTGGTGCAGTGAGCTTTGTTGGACTGATTGTGCCACATCTAACACGTAAAATTGTTGGTTATGATTACCGCTGGATTATCCCAGTGAGTGCAGTGGTTGGAGCGGTCTTGGTTGTTGTTGCAGACCTATTAGCTCGTACATTAAATGCACCTTTCGAAATTCCAATTGGTGCCTTAATCTCACTAATCGGTGTACCTTTCTTCCTCTACTTAGCACGTAAAGGAGGTAAGGAATTATGATGTCACAAAAGACAGCTGGATTAATCAAGAGACAGAAAAAGGCTGTATTTGTCGGAATATCTTTAGTTGTGATACTCATTGTCTTGTTTGTAGTCAGCCTAAACACTGGTGTAATGAAAATAGACCCACTCACTGTTATCAAGACAGTATTTGGTCAAGGCGAAGCCACAGATGAACTATTGCTTTTTGAATTCAGATTACCACGTATTGTCATTGCTGTTCTAATTGGCATGGGACTAGCGATGTCAGGTGCAGTGCTCCAAGGTGTTGTTAAGAACCCACTAGCTGACCCTGGTATTATCGGGATTAATGCGGGTGCTGGTTTAGCTATAACGCTTTTTGTAACGTATTTCTCAACTGAAGTCGGTGGATCTGTCTTCTTAATGCCAATCGTCGCCTTCATAGGAGCAGGGTTAACTGCAGTGACGATCTACGCCTTCTCTTACAAAAAAGATGAGGGGATATCACCGATACGATTGATTCTAGTCGGGGTAGCAGTTGCAGCAGGTATTAGTGCTTTAATGATCGTTCTCACGTTAAAAATCGATCCTAAAACGTACGACTTTGTTGCCACCTGGCTTGCAGGTAGCATTTGGGGTTCAAGTTGGAACTTTGTTTTTGCACTCTTACCTTGGCTCATTGTTTTAATGCCATACGTTTACTTTAAAGCGAAAGTATTAGATGTAATGAACTTAGGTGACTCTACAGCTGTCAGTCTCGGTATGAACCTTGAAAAGGAACGTCGTACCTTGCTCGCTGCTGCAGTTGGCTTAGCAGCCGCTAGTGTTTCTGTTAGTGGGGGTATTGGTTTCGTAGGACTCATTGCACCACATATGACCCGCCGTATAGTTGGTGAGGCATATCGTTATGTTTTACCTATCAGCGCCCTGATTGGCGGAGTTCTAGTACTTGCCGCTGATACAATCGGCCGGGTGATCTTACAACCAGCTGAAATACCTACAGGTGTAGTGGTTGCCATAATTGGTGCCCCTTACTTCTTGTACTTATTAGCAAAACTCAATGATTAACGGTAATTCCATCCGGTAGCTTCACTGCTACCGGATTAAATAAAAAACATCAATTGATAATAATTATCAATTAGAAGGAGAGTATGTTATGAAGAGATTATTTAGTATGTTTTTTGCATTAACTTTTGTCCTTGTTTTAGCCGCTTGTTCCAGTCAAGGTGAAGAATCCGAAGACAATTCCTCAGCTGATAGTGAAGACTCATCTTCAGAAACAGTTACATATGAATCTGAATCCGGCCCAGTAGAAATCCCTAAGAATCCTAAACGTATTGCTGCCTTAACTTATGGACCGAATGTCCTTTCATTAGATGGTGACTTAGTAGGCGTTGACCAATGGTCAAAAGCAAATCCTTTATTCACTGAAGACCTTGCAGATGTTACACAAATTACTGAAGAAGATCCTGAAAGTGTCTTAGCAGTTGAACCAGATCTAATCATAGCTGGAACAAACATGCAAAACCTTGAAGAGTTAGAGAAAATTGCACCAACTGTTGTCTTTACTTGGGGAGAACTTGACTACTTAGAACAACAAATTGAAATTGGAAAAATTCTAGGTAAAGAAGATGAAGCACGTGAATGGGCAGAGGACTTTGAGAGTCGTGCATCTTAGATAGGTAAAGAAATCAAAGAAAAACACGGTGAAGATGTGACTGTCACAATGTTCGAGACAAATGGTACCAACTTCTATATCTTTGGTGAAGCATGGGGTAGAGGAACAGAAATTCTCTTCCAAGCGATGGATTTAAATATGCCTGAAAATGTTGAAGAAGCTGTATCTGAAGAAGGCTACCATGAGATCTCTCAAGAAGTTTTATCTGAATATGCCGGTGATTACATTGTTTTAAGTCGTGGTGAAGACACTGATATGTCATTTACTGAAGATGAAGTATGGCAGTCAATACCAGCTGTTAAGGAAGGTAGAGTCATTGAAATTGATACTGCAAAAACGAGTTATAGTGATCCAACCACTCTTGAATATCTTCTAGAAATCTACGCAGAAGAATTAAATAAATAAACAGAAGCCCCCTAATATAGGGGGCTTCTGTAGCTTCTAATCTATTTTTTAACAAACTCTGACTTCAAGCCAAGTTGACCGAATCCTGGAATTTTACAATCAATGTCATGTCCATCTTCTGGATCAACCAATTTTATACCTTTTACTTTTGTTCCTTGTTTGATTACATTTGATGCACCTTTAACTTTTAAATCTTTAATCACACTAACATTATCACCATTATTTAATATGTTACCATTGGCATCTTTGACCATTGAAGCTGCTGTAGCTTCCGCTTCAGACTCTTTAGTCCATTCATGGTTACACATTGGGCATACAAATAGGCTACCGTCTTCATAAGTGTATTCCGAGTTACAATTTGGGCAATTTGGTAAGGTATTCTCCATGGTCTTCCTCCATTATTTAATCACTAATTTTAAGATACCATAAATACATAAGTCCTTATCAAAAAGATATACAATTCATGTTACTATAAATAATGATACTGAAAAGATTGGGGATTTCTATGGCTAAACTTTACTATCGCTACGGTACGATGCAGAGTAATAAAAGTAATCAAATTATCACAACACATTATCAATACACTACACAAGGCAAACGTTGTCTTGCTTTCACTTCTCCAATTGATTCAAGAAGTGGGTATCATAAGATTAAATCGCGTGTTGGGCTCGAACTTGATGCCGAATACGTCACTGATGATATCTTTGAGAAAGTTAAAAAAGAACATGAAAAAGAAAAGGTCTTTGCTGTCTTAGTTGATGAAGCACAATTTTTATCGAAAAAAGATATTCACAATCTCAGTGATATCCCAGACTTGTTAGATATTCCTGTTATTGCCTTCGGTTTAAAAACTGACTTTAGGAATGAGTTGTTCGAAGGAAGTAAAACTTTGCTCGAATTAGCAGATGCAATTGATGAGTTGAAGACAGTATGCCAGTATTGCAACAAGAAGGCCACATTGAACCTTCGAATGCAAAATGGGATTCCGACAAACATCGGTGAAACGATTCAAATTGGTGATGAGGAATATGTTCCAGTTTGTAGAAAATGCTACAAAGAACGTTTAGATTTAATATAAGAAATACAAAGCAACTGTGAATTCACAGTTGCTTTTTTCACATGAAACATTTATCTTTTTACCAGTTCAATATTAGGGAGGTATCTCAGATTAAGCACATCGCCATCATCAAATGATATTGTAAATTCTGAAGTCCCACCATATTGCTCTGAACCTATGATAATTTGCATCTTCTCATAGTCAACGACATTCGACACACTAAGGCTTCCATACTTGTCTGTATTCGGTACATTGATATCATAAACACCCTCTGGAATATCTTCACCAACAACCCATAAACCAGTAGTGAGTACATCAATATCTGATGTTTCATAAGGCTCGAGTTCTACTCCTGAGTCATGCTGTGTCTCAAGTGTATAACCTTCATCTAAAAAGACAACTAGACTATCAGGATACTGTCCCTCATGGTTATTAATACCAGATAAGGTCTCACCAGCAACTATTCTACCTTCTGCATTTTCGACAGAAATACTACTAGTTTCTTCATGCGGTATCACTTTATAGCGGCCAGGTTCAATATCAGAACCAACCGAATGCGTTCCTTTGTCTAAACTGACAGCAGCACCTTCATTCATAAGATGGCTGTAGTCAATATAATCTATATCTTCATTTGTAGATGTTTCAGTTTCTGATGAACTAGTGTCCTGAGTTGAATTGTCATCAGGTTCATCATTAGTCGTTTTTTCAGTTGGTTCATCTCCAGAAATCCAACTGTTAATCTCATCTGCTAACTGATCAAATGGATTACTACATGCGGATAGTATCAAGGTAGATAAAAACAATAGACTTATAAAGCGATACTTCATCATGTCACTTCCTCAATTCTGTAATTTTAATCTAAGTGTAAACTTACCATGATTGAATAACAACTTGATTTAATATAAGCATTTTTAATAAACTCTGCTATAATATGTTAATTACGTTAAAGAGGTCTCTCATGAATAAACATTTAAATATTATTGCTATTATTTCTCTAACTATATATTTAGTCATTTGCTTCAGCGTTCTAGTAAAATTGAATTGGACTGAAGCATTCGACCTAAGTTTAATCCATTTCATCCAAGGATTTGTAACAGCAGAACGCGCTGAAATCATCGTCTTACTCACTGATATTGGTGGTTCTTTTGCGATTATCCTTTTTTCAATTTTAACCGTTAGTCTTTTATTCCTATTTAAGATGTATACTGCTGCACTTTGGTTTTCAAGCACTCTAGTTATCGGACCTGGTTTTCTTGTCAGTTTGATGAAGCGTCTTGTTGATAGAGAACGTCCTGATTTTCTCAGACTTGCATTTGAGTCTTCAGAGAGCTTTCCAAGCGGTCATTCTACTGCCTCTACAGTATTTTTTGGTCTTTTAGGTATCTTGCTCATTTATTTCGTCACACATACTTGGCAAAAGTATTTGATCGGCGTTATAACGATAGGCGTTATTTTATTTGTTATGACTTCAAGAATATTTCTTGGTGTCCATTTTCCAACAGACGTCCTTGCAGGTCTAACATTCGGTATCTTCATCATTACCTTATCTCTTAGTTTGTACTTCAAATATAGTCCAAAGTTAATTAACTATTTAGCACAACATTCTATAGAAGATAAAAGTCCATCTAGAAATTAATCTAGATGGACCTCATTTTATTCTGGGAAAGTAACATTTTCAATTCTAACAATACCAACTGGGTCTAATTCTACACCTTCAACAAGAGTTTCATTTACACCAATCCCAAGTTCTCCATAATAAAGCGGTGTAATTGGGAGATCCTCCATGAGAATTTCTTGCGCTGTATGATAGGCTTCAATACGGTCTTCATCTTCTGTTGATTCTTGTCCTGCTTCTAGATAGCTATCCAGTTCTGGATTCGAGTAATTCCATCTGTTACCAGAGCCGACAGAATCAGTGTGGAACATCGGATATAGACCGTAGTTAGGGTCACCAGTTACAGTAATCCACTGTAACATGAACATATCATGTGTACCTTGGTTTGCCATCTCTAAGAATGCGCCGTGTTCGTACTGTTCAATTGCAACCTCAATCCCTAGTTCTCCGAGAGACTCTTGAATGACTAAGGCAATGTCTCTGTTCTGTTCAGAATCAGATGTCCATATAACCGTTTCAAAACCGTCAGGTACACTCGACTCAGCCATATACTCTTTCGCTAAGTCTAAATCATAGGATACTTCTTCCATTTCCTCATTGTGTGCAAACACTGAAGGTGAAATATGATTTTTTGCATGGATCCCTCGCTCATTCAAAACACCGTTTATAATCTGTTCACGGTCAATCGCATGGGAAATTGCCTTTCTTACATTCTCATCATCAAACGGTTCTTTATCGTAGTTAAATGCAACATATGTCATCGATAGACTATCTTGATCGATAATATTTGTTTCTTCATGCTCTCTTACACGGTCCATAGATTCTGTATCAACGTTATCCGTAATACCAATACCACCTGTTTCTAATTCTGCTAGACGTGCTGAGTTTTCAGGAATTACACGGTAAGTTACCGTATCAAATTCTCTTTCACCACCATGAAAATCCTCAAATTTCTCTAAAACAATTTCATTACCGGGATCTCGATTTTGTAGTTTTAAGTGCCCAGTACCATCTGGTTTTTCAGAAATTATGGCCCCTACGTGTTCACCGATTTCTTCAGAAACAGCTTCAAACTCTTCTCCACCTGCTTCACGTAACTCATAATATTCTTCTAAAGTCACATCCGATTCAGCTTGGTCTAAGGCATTTTGGTAATCTTCATCTATAACTTCCTTACTCAATATACCTGCTGTATTGTGGGCTAAGTGACTCGGTAGCGGAGTGAACGGATAATCTGTCGTAAAGATGACAGTATGATCATCAACAATTTCAATGTCGTTAATCATTTCAAACATGAACGCTACAGAGGACCCAACCGATGGATCCATCACTCTGTCTAGAGTCGCTTCAACGTCTTCAGCTGTAAAATCTGATCCATTGTGGAATGTGACCCCATCTTTTAGCTCCAATGTCCATTCGTTTCCATCTTGTTCAAATGAACTCGCCAAACCTTCTTCAAATTCCATATCAACATTTTGTTGAACCAAGGTATCAAAAATTTGTGTTCTAAGCTGTGCGGATGGTATGTCGTTCGACACATGTGGGTCTAGAGAAACTGCTTCATTGATCATCCCAATCACTAGGTCGTTTCCACCCTCACCACTTGATTCACCACTCTCTGCCTCATCAACATCACTATCATCCGTACAAGCTACCAATAGTAAAATCATGGTAAACAACATAAAAAACCATAACTTCTTTTGCATAAACATCCCCCTTATTAATGTACGCGCTTTCATAAAATTATACCTGTCGGAATTCGAAATTTCAATAAATTGAATGATTATTCTGTTAATTCTTAGCTGCAGCTTTTACCAAGGCAGCAAATATTTTCTGTGAGTATTCATCTACTAAATAGGTCCCTTCAGGATGCCATTGCACCCCTATTAGAAAATTATATGACTTACTTTCAACTGCTTCTATAATTCCATCACTTGTCTTTGCAGTAATTTCAAAATGGTCTGGAATAGTTTTCACTGCCTGATGATGAAAACTATTTGTTTTCACTTTTGTCTGACCTAAAATACTATGTAGCTTCGTATTCTCCTTTATAGAAACTTTATGGGTCAAATAATTTTTGGGAACCTCTTGGTTATGTTTATATGTCCCTTCACCGACTTGTGAATATAAATCTTGATAGATAGTTCCACCTTGATGAATTGTTAGTACTTGAGCGCCTCTACAAATGCCAAGAATCGGGATATTGGCATCTAGTGCAAAATCTATTAGCTTCATTTCATAGGCGTCTCTACCAGGTTCAATCGCTCCCATTTTTTGATGAGGTGCTTCTCCAAAAAATTCAGGATCAACATCATCCCCTCCGGATAAAACTAATGCATCTAATGATTGAATTTGCGCTTTGATTAACGCATCGTTTTCCACCTTAGGTAAAATGATTGGCACTCCGCCTTCATTTGCTATAGCAATACTATACGATTCAGGTAATCTTAGCTGGTCTTCGCTAACAAAAGTTGTCACACCAATTACAGGTAAACTCATAAATATCCCCCTTAGATTTCTTATGTTAAATATTATCAGAGTTTTTAAATTTTTATAAGGAAAATAAAGACAGCTCATCTTGAGCTGTCTTTAAGCTTATCTATTTATCCATTGTTGACCAGCTTCTACCGCTTCACCCGGTAAACTGTGTCCATTGACCCAAATCGACGTTACATCGGCGTTATTATTCTTGAATATATCGATAACATGTTCACTCTCAGTCTCTGGTACAATAGGATCTCCCTTACCTAATGAAAGGAATACTTCTGCCTGACTAAAGTCAATTTTGGTTTCAATATTTTTAGGATATAACGGTGCAAATAACATTGCTTTTTTAAACTTATCTGGATGATTTAACATCATGTGAATCGCAATATTTGAGCCGTTAGAGAAGCCAACAAAAATGACATCATTTGTAGAAAATTCATATTCTGCTGCTTTTCCTTCGATAAAGTTCACTAGGTCTTCAGAACGTTTCTCTAAATCATCCCAGTCATAATTACCCTCGCCCAGACGTCTAAAGTAACGGTTCATACCATTTTCTTTTACTTCACCACGTACACTAAGGACGTTGTAGTTCGGTTCCATTACTTGTGCTAAAGGTAGTAAGTCATTCTCAGTTCCACCTGTACCGTGTAGCAATACAAATACTGGGGCACCTTTTTGGTTCTCTTTATAAATATATTCCATTATATAGTCACTTCCTTATCTATTCTGGTCTTTTTATACTGAAAAATTCACCGATTTTTGCATAATCACTCCCGGCAAGTCGACCGACTGCACGAAGTGCTGATGAATCAATATAACCCGTGGTTCTATCGAAAATTTGTTCAGACAGTGAGTAATGTTGAACACTCAATAACAATAAGTCTGCTGTTGGTACATCGCCATCAAAGATGACAGTATGGTTATATAATTTTGTCTCAAATTTCACCTTAGCTTCTTTAATACCTGGTACATTGATTGTCTGTGAATCTTCAGTTGTAAAATCTGCATGATTCAATTCACTGTCATCAGGAGCATACGATCCTGATGTTAAATTCACCTGTTCTACATTGTCTTCATCAACAATATGCACGACAGCTTCACCGTTATTTAAGGTGTTTCTTGCTGTATCTTTCATTTCTCCGTTAACCCGTTGCACAGAAACTGATAAAATCGCAGGCTTATAAGAAACGATATTAAAATAACTAAAGGGGGCAAGGTTGATTATCTCATCTGCAGATTGACTTACAACGAGTGCAATCGGTCTCGGCCCAATAGCGCCAATCAGTATTTTGTTTTGTTCTTTTATCGAGAGGTCTGAAGCTTTGAAGTTATACATTACGATACTCCTTATAAATCTAGTTTTGGCAAGGTACGTTCATATTCTTCTCTACGATGTTCATATTGAGGCGGTAATTGTAATGATGTTCCTAGGTCTTTCTTATCTTCATCAACAGCAAAACCAGGCTCATCCGTAGCAAATTCGAATACAATATAACCAAATTCACTTGTATAAACAGACTTAAAGTATTTTCTATCTCTCACTTCGGTGACACCTAGCTCCTGACTTTGAATAAAGCTTTGCCATTCTTTTAATGTCTCTAAATTCGGTACAGACCATGCGATATGATGTACTGTACCAATTCCGAAACGCCCTCTCGGGCTTGGTGGTAACGCCGTTATAACGTGGTGTTTTTCACTACCGACGGTTTCAAAGTGATAACTTTGCCCCTGTGTTTGAATTGGTGTTAAACCTAGTCCACTAGTTAATAATTCATTCGTTGCTTCAGGGTGACTGGATAAGAGTACTGCTCCATGGAAACCGATAATAGCTTTGTTGTCAGATTCATCATTACCTTCTACTAAAGCTAATTCAAGACCATGCACATCATCGAATTCTAAGGTATCCTTATCGAATAACTGTGTAATTTGAGTCTTGATATCTAAGTCATTTAGATGCTTCTGCCAATCACCCATAGTACCTTTAGGAATTCTAAAGGCAATACGTCCAACCTGTCCGCTACCTTTTAAGCCTGGACGGTCAACGATCCAGTTAAAGAAAGTAATGATTGTTCCTGGATTCCCATCTTCATCTCCAAAATATAAATGATAAACACCTGGATCATCAAAGTTAACGGTTTGTTTTACTAATCTTAAACCGAGTACGTCTCTGTAAAATTTGATGTTTTCATTTGGGTCTCCAACAATAGCAGTGATATGGTGTATTCTCTTAATAGCTTCCATGGTCCGCCTCCTTTATTTTTTTGATCTCGTGGTATCAAATGGTCTTATTTGAGCTTCGATTTGCTCACGTTTTGGCTCTAAGAATGGTGGTAATGCTAAGCTTTCACCAAGTGTTTCGTACGGTTCATCATCCATGAATCCAGGGCCATCAGTAGATAATTCAATTAAGATATGCCCGATACGCGCATAAAGAGCACCGAAGTAGAAGCGATCCACTAAACCAGAGTTTCCAATACCCATCGTACGATATTTTTTCTCCCATTCTTCTAGAGCTGCTTGATCTTCTACTCTAAATGACACGTGGTGGACCTCACCGTAGCCTTGTCTGCCTTCAACACCTTGGTCTTTACGTAAAATAACTTGGCCGCCGTTTCCACCCTCGCCAACATCCAGTAAAGTCACATTTTCTTCTTCAAGTACTGGTTTCATACCATAAATATCTTGTAATACTTTTTTGAAGTCATCGTAATAAGATACTGTAATTTCTATTGGACCTAAGCCGTAAATTGCTTTGTCTTCTGGAACAGGTCCATTTTTCCAAGGTTGTCCTGGTTCTACACCTTGATTTTTTTCATCAGAGAAGAGTTGATAACGTTGACCGTCTTCTTCTTCAAACGGTAAGACTTTTTTACCGAATAACTCTTGAATTCCGTCGTGTTTTACACCTTTTTCTTCAAAACGTTCTAAATAGTATTCAAGCGCAGCATCATTTGGTACTCTGAATCCTGTTCTTGAAATTGCATTCGTGCCTCTTGAACCTCTTGGGTTGTTCGGGAAGTCGAAGAATGTCATGTCTGTTCCTGGTGAACCTACATCATCCGCAAAGAATGTATGATAAGTTTGAATGTCATCTTGGTTAACGGTCTTCTTAACCAATCTCATACCGAGAACTTCTGTCATAAAGTCATAGTTTCTCATCGCGTTATTTGTCATTGCAGTGACATGGTGAATACCTTTTAAATCTGTTTTAGTCATTATAATTCCTCCAATTATTAGTTAAGTAAGCTTTCTGCGTGTATGCCGATGCGCTTAAACAAATCGATTGCAGTATCGATTTCTTCATCGTCTAATTCTTCAAACACTTTATTGATAACCGCTTCTTGTTCTACAACTCTTGCTCTCATATATGCTTTACCTTCATCCGTGATGCAAGCAAACATTTTTCTTCTGTCTTCTGGACAAGGTTGCCGATACAAAAAGCCTCTTTCTTCTAATTTGTCGATAACGTAAGTGATGCTCCCGCTACCCATGAGAATCCTTTTCCCAATCGATTGAATCGCTTGATCTCCTTTATGGTAGAGCAATTCCAGAACAGCGTATTCATTTAAGTTAATCTCTTTCTTTAAAAAATCTTGCTTGATTAGCTTTTGAACAGATTGAGATGATTTGATGAGAACAGTAAATGCTTTAATCCGAGCTTCATTTTGATTCACTAGCGGCACCTCCTTATATTTCTAATTTGAATATATTAAATTTAATCTTTTTATATTGTATTAGTTAGAAATAGAAAAATCAAGGACTTTATTTCGATTTCTAATAATAAAATGTATTGATTAGTCTGAATATTTATTGAATTAAGATAAGTGTTGTGCTATTGTTAGTAAAAAATTGTTTCAAAGAGGGTCTATGATGATAGAGATCAAAGAGTTAACCACATTAGAAGAAATAGAAAAAATAGGCGAGCTTGAAAAAAGCATCTGGGGTATGACTCCCTTACCAATGCACCAGACTTTAACGGCCGTTAAAAACGGCGGGATCGTAATAGGGGCTTTTGATAATGAAAAGATAATTGGCTTTAGTTATGGATTCGCAGGCTTTAAAGATGGATTTACCTATTTATGTTCACATATGCTTGGGATTGATGAAAGCTATCGTTCTAAACGTATTGGTCAACAACTTAAGGAAGCTCAAGCAAAGAGTGCTCTTAAAAAGGGCTATGCTGAAATGCACTGGACTTTTGATCCCTTAGAAACAAGGAATGCTTATTTAAACCTATCTAAACTTGGTGGCATCGTTAATGTGTACATGGAGAACGCATACGGCAAAATGACAGATGGAATAAATAAGGGGCTCCCTTCAGACTGTTTTGAAGTTCACTGGTTTTTATCGAGTGAGCATAGACGGTCTTTCCAGGCTCCTAGCTTAGATGATGCGCTCGTCTTAAATGAGGTATCTATAAAAGATGGTGTACCAAGCTTTAGTCGTGTGTCACAGCAGACATTAACTGAACCCGTATATGGCGTGAAAGTACCTAAGGATTTTCAACATGTAAAGAAGATCGATTCAACAATCGCCTTAAACTGGCGTTTAAAGACAAGGGAAATATTCCAAGCGCTTTTTAAAGCTGGTTATGCCGCAGTACATCTTTACCCAGAAGATGATACTGCGACTTATATTTTTGTACCTATAACATCATTAAATTTGGAGGCATATAAATAATGAAAATAGAAAAAGTTACATTAAGATTGATGGAAATGGAAATGAAAGCGCCGTTTACAACAAGTTTTGGCACATTTAAAAATAGAGCGTTTATTTTGGTCGAAGCAACTGCTGATGATGGTACAACAGGTTGGGGAGAAACTGTTGCATTTTATGCACCACTTTATAGTGAGGAAACAGTCAAAACAAACTGGCATATGTTAGAAGATTATTTAATTCCACTAATTTTAAATCAAGAAATTAACCATCCAGATGAAGTTAGTGAAATATTCTCTCCAATTAGAAAGAACAATATGGCAAAAGCAGCGCTAGAGGGCGCAATCTGGGATGTCTATGCGCGTCAAAACAATCAATCATTAGCAGAAGCGCTTGGAGGAACAAGAGAAACAATTGACGTCGGAATAAGTATCGGAATTCAAGATTCTATAGAATCACTGGTTGAAATTGTGAGAGGTTTCGTTGATGAAGGTTATAAACGAATTAAGGTAAAAATTAAGCCAGACTGGGATGTTGACGTCATGCGTACACTACGTCAAGAATTTCCAAATACGGCAATTATGGCAGATGCTAACTCTGCATACAGTCTTGAAGATGCACATTTACTACAAGAACTGGATGCCTTTGATTTAATGATGATTGAACAGCCTCTAGCATCGGATGACATCATTGACCATGCAACTTTACAAAAACAATTAAAAACACCGATTTGTTTAGATGAAAGTATCCATTCCTTAGAAGATGCGCGTAAGGCTGTTGAGCTCGGTAGCACAAAAATTATTAACATTAAAATTGGTCGAGTGGGTGGTTTAACTGAAGCGGTTAAAATTCACGACTACTGTCAGTCACATAACATCCCAGTCTGGTGTGGTGGCATGCTAGAGTCAGGTGTTGGCCGCGCACATAACGTGGCGTTAACGACCTTATCTAACTTCACTTTACCAGGAGATACTGCAAGCTCTAGCCGTTACTGGGATAAGGATATCATCGAACCTGAAGTCGTGTCTGAAGATGGTGTTATTGTTGTGCCTACAAATCCTGGTATAGGTTATGAAGTAAATCTAGAAGCGGTGGATCAATTTACAGTAAATAAAAAAGAGTTTAAATAAAAGGGGAGACAAATATGAAAAAGAGCTTCCAAATAGGTAGTGCCTTCGTCGGGTTGATTGTCGGTGCTGGTTTCGCTTCCGGACAAGAGGTGATGCAATATTTTACAAGCTTTGGTTTATGGGGAACAGTCGGTGCTATAGTCACCGGCCTACTCTTTATATTTTTAGGTTACACATTCGCTCAATTAGGGACTAAATTGCAAGCAAAATCCCACAGAGCTGTACTTTATTACATTGGTGGTAAGTATATCGGTCCAGTTCTAGATATTATCATCACTTTTTTCCTATTTGGTGTGGCAGTCGTAATGTTCGCAGGTTCTGGCTCGACTTTTGAACAAGTCCTTGGAATTAATACGATGGTAGGGAGCATCATAATGGTTGTGTTAACAATTCTTACCCTACTGTTAGATACTAATAAAATAATAGGTATCATTGCATCAATTACACCTTATTTAATTGCAGTTATCTTAATTATTGTTGTCTATTCAATTTTAACAATGAACATCACTTTTTCTGAAGCGGATGAAATCGCAAGAACCCAAGCACCTGCAGCATCAAATTGGCTACTAAGCGCCTTTTTATACGTCTCTTATAACTTAGCCGCTGGTGCTGCCCTACTTATAATTATGACGGGGAACATTAAAGACAAAAAAGTTGCTGGTTTAGGCGGAATTATTGGTGGGGCAATTTTAGGATTTTTAATCATCCTAATCCACACAGGTATGTTAGCAAGAATTGATGTGGTAGCTGGTTCGGATATGCCAACCCTAAAACTCGCTACAGAGATTAATCCAGTCGTTGGTATATTAACTGCGATTGCCTTACTTGGTATGATGTATAATACTGCAGTCGGTATGTTCTACTCATTCACTGTCCGTTTCTTCGCTCCAGAGAGTAAGGCATTTAATCCAGCTGTTATAATCATAGGAATTATAGGTTTCATTGCAAGCCTTGTTGGCTTTACAAACCTAGTAAGTAGTGTGTATTCACTCATGGGTTATCTTGGTTTTGCACTGATTATCCTAGCGCTCGTCGCTTGGTTTCGAAAACCTAAAACAAATGAATCTTAATGGAGGTATCTTATGCTAGATAGATTACTGAACGACTATAATCAAGAACTAAATTATGACGGTATAGATGGCAAACGTTTAGCACATAGATTATACGAATTATCCCAAATCGGATCGTTATCGTCTGGCGGTGTGAATCGACGTGGTTTTTCTAAAGAAGAAAAAGAAGCAAAAGCGCTTGTTACATCTTGGATGACAAAGGCTGGCCTTAAAGTTGAAACTGATGGTGCGGGTAATATCTTTGGTCGGTTAGTAGGTAAAGACAACAGTCAATCTGTTGCATCTGGCTCGCATTTAGATACTGTCCCAGCAGGCGGAAATTTTGACGGTGTACTCGGTGTCTTAGCTGCCCTAGAACTTGTAGAAGCTTGGCGAACACAGGATTTTACGCCTGAGAAATCTTTTGAAGTCGTCATTTTTAGTGATGAAGAAGGTGCCAGATTCTCCAGTGGAGTCTTTGGTAGTCGCGCATATACGGGGTTATTAACTGAAGAAATTATGGCAAATGTTAGAGATAGTGACGGTTTAAATCTGGAAGAAGTTTTAGAGCAATATGGTTCAAATTTAAACGACTTTAAAAATATAAAACAAAGAGATTGGACATTTTTTGCTGAGACACATATCGAACAGGGTAAGCTTCTAGAAAAACATAATCTACCTGTAGGAATTGTCAGTGGTATCGCTGGACAATCATGGTTAGAAATCGAGTTTAAAGGCCTAGCTGGGCATGCTGGTAATACACCGATGAACGACCGTCAGGACGCACTCGTCGCTGCAGGGCGTTTCGTTTCTGAAATTGAAACACTCCCATCTACAGTTAGTGATACTGCTGTTGCTACAGTGGGTAAACTGTCAGTATCTCCAAACGGCGCCAACGTTATTCCGGAATCAGTGAAACTCATCGTTGATATTAGAGATATTCATGAAGATACCAGAGAATTACTCATCGATAAAATCCGCAAACAAGCGAAGCAAATTTCTGATGAGCGGGGAATTGAAGTCTTTATTGAACGTACTTCCAGTGTTAAACCTATCCCAATCGATACGGTCTATAAAGAAGAATTGAAGTCAATTTTAAAAGCAATGAACATAGAACCACTTGAACTGCCTAGTGGCGCAGGTCATGATTCTATGAATATCGGCTTAGAGATACCTGTAGCAATGATCTTCGCACGAAGTGTAGATGGTATTAGTCATAATCCTAAAGAATGGACATCTTTAAATGACTGTGTGACCACTATACATGTCTTGAAGCAATTTATGGAAAAACAAATGAGAAAATAAAATATTAGAATAACAATGGCCGACTATCGTCAAAATAATCGGCCATTGTCTATTACATCCTAGAATTAAATGATTCTATTTTTAATTTAATTTCATCTCTAACACGCCGAAATTCTGAAAGTGGTAAACCTGCTGGATCATCAAGACCCCAGTGAGCTTTCTTAGTATTCTTAGGTAGGACTGGACAGTTATTATCAGCATCACTACACAAAGTAACGACTAAATCAGCTGTTCCTAAAATTTGCTTATCAATGATGTTGGACGTTTGTTGTGAAATATCTATTCCCACTTCATCCATAACAGTAACTGCATTTTCGTTAATGCCATGTGCCTCAATACCCGCTGAATATACCTTCCATTCAGCCCCCATGATTTCCTTCGCCCATGCCTCAGCCATCTGACTTCTACATGAGTTTCCTGTACATATAAAATAAATTGTTTTAGCCATCTTCTTCCTCCTAAAGGAATAGTAAAGTAAAGTATAACCCCAACAGAGTCAGTATAAGGACTGGTGGGGTAATCATGATGCCTATCTTAAAATATGTGCCCCATGAAATTTTCATATTTTTTGAAGCTAAAACATGAAGCCATAACAAGGTTGCTAATGAACCAATTGGTGTAATCTTTGGACCTAGGTCTGAACCTATAATATTCGCATAGATCATTGCCTCTTGTATGACACCTTGCACACCAGATTCTTTGATAGCAATTGCATTAATCATCACTGTAGGCATGTTGTTCATCATCGAAGATAGAACGGCTGCAATGCTTCCCATGCCCATTACTGTAGCCAGTAATCCATATTCTGTTATCTGTAAAAGTAAGTCTGATAAAACATCAGTCAATCCAACATTTCTTAAACCAAATACGACAACATACATCCCTATAGAAAATACGACGATATTCCATGGTGCCCCTTTAACTACTTGACCAACATTGACCACAGGTGATTTTATCGCTAATAGAATAAATACAATAGCTGTTAAACCGGCAATCAGTGAGACTGGAATCTGTAGAAACTCACTTGCAATATATCCTACTAAGAGGACAGACAAGACCAACCAAGAAACCTTAAACATAAAGCGATCTTTGATTAGACTATTCGGTTTAATAATAGCTTCTGAACTAAAGTGTTTCGGAATTGCTTTTCTGAAAAATAACCACAGTACAATAATACTTGCAATCAACGAGAATATATTCGGAATAATCATATGTAAGAAATACTCTAAGAATCCGATATTAAAATAGTCTGCTGACACAATATTAACCAGGTTACTCACCACAAGTGGTAAGGAAGTCGTATCTGCAATAAATCCAGAAGCAATTACAAATGGGAATATCGCTTGTTCCTTAAAGCTCAGCTGTCTGACCATCGCAAGTACAATTGGGGTTAAAATTAGTGCAGCACCATCATTCGCAAAGAATGCTGCTACAACTGCACCTAAAAGCATCATATTAACAAACATTTTTTTACTGCTACCATTTGAGGCTTTCACCATAAAACTTGCCGCCCATTCAAAGAATCCTATTTCATCTAGTATCAAAGAAATTATGATGACAGCAACAAAGGTCAGGGTGGCATTCCAAACAATACCCGTTACTTCAACGATATCTGAAAAGGAAACCACGCCAAAAATGATCGCAACAATCGCTCCAACGGCTGCCGAAATACCAATATCCAAGCCGCGTGGTTGTGTAATAACAAAAAATAAAGTAATTAAAAATATGAGTATTGCTAGTATCGTCATGCGTTACAATCCTCCGTTATGGAATGACAAATACACTCACTAGAAGGTCGACTAATCATATCTAGAGATTGTTTAAGATCATTTAAAATATCGTTATTTAATCGATACATAAATTTATTACCCTCTCTCCTTTTAGTGACCACTCTATTTTCGACCAGAACTTTCATATGATGACTTAAAGTGGGTTGACTAAAATTAAAATAAGATAAGATATCGTGTCCACACAATTCATTACAAGAAAGTAAATCTATAATCTCTAAACGACTTTCATCTGCCAATATCCTTAATTGTGTTGCTAGGTTGCTATAGTTCATATACTCACCTCGAATATAGATTACTATCTATATAGATATTTGTCTATATTATTTTTACATATTTTATACAAAAGAAAACATTCCCTTAACAGTACTGTGCTAATTTTATTAGTGAAACTTATAACATACTTGGAGGGCTTTATGAAACATTCAGATTTCACAAATCAGAAACATACATATGGTATTAGAAAATTCACTACAGGTGTAGGTGTTGCAGTTTTAGGCACATTCCTTTTCACCGGACTCGGGCAAACCGCTTCAGCAGATGAAGTGGAAACAGCTGAGGAAACAGCAACGATCGAGGAAGAAATCAATTCTGAAAATCCAGCTGAAGTAGTTGCAGAAACGAGTGAAGGAGTAGAAGGCGAAAAAATAACTAATGAGCTGCCTGTTGTTGAAGAGGAAGTAACGCCTACAGAACCTGTTGAACAAGCTACTGAAGCGCCTATGCCCATTGAAGAAGAAATCAATGATCCAACGCCAGCAGATGAAGTGAATGAAGCAGCTGTTGAAGAACAAGCGGAAGAAGTGCCTTCTGAGGATTTTTTAGAAGAGACCCCAGTTGAAGAAAGCATTGAAGAAGCGCCTGTTGAAGACGATGCTACAGAAGATGTCTTAGAAGAGGAAACACAAACTGAAGTCACACCTGTAGTGGAAGACACTAACGTTATTGAGGAAGAGACCGAAAAAACACTTGTCGAAGAGGAGGTAGTTGAGGAAGAAACACCTGTTGAAGAAGATACAGCTGAAGAGGTAGAGGAATACCCTGAAACAGCAAATGAAGAACTTGAAGTTACACATAAGAGCCGATACGAAACTGGGGCACCTTTTGATGGAGCGGGAACGGAAATTGTACAGCATAATCCTAAAAATAACTATATCTACTCTGTAAACGGTTATGAGACGTCATTAGATATCATTGATGGCTCTACCGAAGAATTAAAGCTTATAAATCAAATATTCTTAGAAGACTATGGAGTTGAAGCGGGCGACCTAACAAGTGTTGCCGTTAACCCTAGCGGTGAATATATTGCTGTCGCTGCCCCGGCTGAAGTAAAAACAGATAATGGACAAGTTGTGTTCTTTGATTATCTAGGAAAATATTTAAATCGTTTAACTGTTGGCGCACTTCCAGATATGCTGACATATACTCCGGATGGTGACTCATTATTAGTTGCGAATGAAGGTGAATTAAATGATGAGTATACAATCAATCCACCAGGTGGTATCTCAGTCATTGATACAAGAAAATCACCACAACACTTAACACAAGATGATGTAACGACTGTAAATGTAACAAAAGAAGATATTCCAGAAGATTTCCGTCCACTAGGTCCAAACCCTGATGAATATCATTTAAATGCCGAACCTGAATATATCGTTGTTGATAATAACAGTGAATATGCTTATGTCGCTTTCCAAGAAGTAAGTGCCATTGGTAAGTTCAATATCGCAAATAAATCTTTTGAAAGAATCCAATCTATGGGCTATAAAGATCACTCTATACCTGGCATGGGTATGGATGTTTCAGATGAGGACGGCGGAGCTGACATTACACCTGTACCAGTTTTAGGTATGTATCAACCTGATGGTATTGCTTTATATGAGGTTAACGGTGAAACGTATATAGTTACAGCTAACGAAGGTGACTCTCAAGACTATGATGGTTATAGTGAAGAAGTTAGAGTCTCTGATATTAAAGACTTGATTCAATTGGATGCACAGTATTATAACGGCTTTACACAAGAAGAACTAGATGACATGGTAGCAAATGGTCTCTTTGATGACGATCAGCTCGGTCGTTTAACAGTAACGTTAGATCATCCATTCAAAACAGGGGATATCCATAATGCAATTGTCTCATTTGGTGCACGTTCATTCTCTATTATGAGAGCTTCAGATATGGCGATGATCTATGACAGCGGTGATGAATTTGAGAAAACAACTCTTAACTACATTCCCGACTGGTTCAATGTTGATATTGAAGCACCAGATGAACTAGCGATGGATGGCCGTAGTGATAACAAGGGCCCTGAAACAGAGTCTGTAGTAGTGGGTACAGTCGGCGAAGAGCAATATGCCTTTATTGGATCGGAGCGTACTGGTGGATTCTTCATATATAACGTGAGCAATCCGGATGCAACCTATTTCGTCGACTACGTATATGATGCATCACTTACAGACATCTCTCCTGAAGGAATGGACTTTATAGCCGCAGAAGATAGCCCTGAAGGTGTACCAATGCTAGCTGTAGGTCATGAATTATCAGGTACCATTTCACTCTTTGAACTCACGTCATTATTAAATAACGACGTAGAAAATGGTTCTACAGATGTAGAAGATAACGGTACAGAAGATGTCATGGTTGATGGAGAAGATTCAAATGATAAAAAACCAGATTTAGACAAGGAAGATATTATAAAGGATGTTAGTGCATCAGATTCAGATGAAGTGACAGCTAGCAATGATGTTTCACGTGAAAATACGGCTGTTACAAAAACATCAACGAATGCTAGAATGACTGCAGATCCAAACCTTACTACTGCGGCAGTTAGCCAAGTCACAGAACAAAGCAGTAAGAAAGACAGCCAAGAAACCCTACCAAACACTGGAATCACTGCACCAGAAACAGGTGTACTTGCTGCAATTCTATTAGGCTTAGGTGGTTTCTTTACCTTCTTTAGAAGAAATAGAAAAGAACAGTAAGACATGATTACAATAATAAAGGCATGCTCTCTAGAGAGCATGCCTTTATTGTGTTTCTTTGTATAAGAATGCTACGCTACTATAATGGTTCACTTCTAATGTGAAATCTGACGCCTCTTGGCCCTTCGACACTAAACATACCACCTATACCTTTTACAACATCTACTGTAATCTGAGTATATTTCCAATATTCATATTGTTTCTCGTTCATATAGAACGGCACACCTTCAATATCTCCTAGGTGTACGTCTACATCACCAATAATCATCATGCCTTTTTTTAAACACATTGGACTAGAGCCATCACAGCAACCACCAGATTGGTGGAAGATTAACTCGCCGTGTTCTTCTTTCAACTCATTGATGAGTGTTTTGGCTTCATCTGTCGCCAGTACTTGTTCTAATACTGCCACTTAGAAGAATCCTTTCGGAGACTCACTATAACTCACTAGCAAGTTCTTAGTTTGTTGATAATGTTCTAGCATCATCTTATGGTTTTCTCGGCCAATACCACTCATCTTATATCCACCGAAGGCTGCATGGGCTGGATAGTCATGATACGTATTCACCCATACTCGACCAGCTTGTATCGCTCTTCCAAGTCTATACGCTCTATTTTGACTACGTGTCCAGACACCTGCACCTAGGCCGTACAGTGTATCATTGGCAATTTCAATTGCTTCATCGTCATCTTTATAAGTTGCTACTGCTAATACCGGTCCAAAAATTTCTTCTTGGAAGATTCTCATCTTATTGTTGCCTTTAAAGATTGTCGGTTCAAAGTAATAACCATTTGCAATATCTCCATCAAATTCTTGAAGATTACCACCTGTTAATATCTCTGCACCTTCTTTACGGCCGATATCCAGATATGAAGCAATTTTTTCTTTTTGTTCATTAGAAGTTTGAGCACCCATCATTGTATTTGGATCTAAGGGATTACCAACTTTAATCTCTTCTACTCTTTTAACGACACGTTCCATAAACGCATCAAAGATATCTTCATGCACGAGTGCTCTTGATGGACACGTACAAACTTCACCTTGGTTTAAGGCGAACATCACTAAACCTTCAATAGCTTTATCAAGATATTCATCATCTGCATCCATCACATCTTTTGCAAAGATATTCGGTGACTTACCACCAAGCTCTAAAGTAACCGGAATTAAGTTCTGACTGGCATTTTGCATGATGATACGACCCGTTGTCGTTTCACCAGTGAAAGCAATCTTATTAATACCATTATGTGTTGCTAGCGCTTGACCTGCTTCAGAACCAAAGCCGTTCACAATGTTTAAGACACCTTTTGGTAGAATGTCTTGGACTAATTCAACAAAATGTAGAATTGTCGTTGGTGTTTGTTCAGCTGGTTTTAGAACAATTGAGTTCCCTGCAGCTAAGGCTGGAGCAATTTTCCACGTTGCCATCAACAGTGGGAAGTTCCAAGGAATAATCTGTCCAACAACACCTAAAGGCTCGTGGTAGTGGTAAGCAACAGTATCATTATCTATTTGTGAAATACCACCTTCCTGCGCACGAATTACACCTGCAAAATATCTAAAGTGATCTACGACTAAAGGTAAGTCTGCATTTAAAGTTTCACGTACTGCCTTACCATTTTCAAAAGTCTCTAAAACAGCAAGTTCTTCTAAGTTTTCTTCAACACGATCTGCAATCTTCAAGAGTATATTACTACGTTCAGTTGGTGATGTTAATGCCCATGATTTTTGAGCTTCTGTTGCTGCTGCAACAGCCTTATCAACATCTTCCTGCTTAGACCGAGGTACTTTAGATACGACCTCACCTAAAACAGGTGATTCATTATCAAAGTACTCATTGTCTGATGGTGGCGTCCATTCTCCACCGATAAAGTTTTCGTATTGGCTTTTGATTTTGTACTTAGCGTCAGCTTTGTTTGGAAATTCAAATACCACTTTATTACCCCCTTCATTTATACTTTCTATCTGTATTCTAACTAATCAGACAATTGAATGTAAAGGCTTTCACCTCGTCAAATTTAAAATGGGTGAGCTTAACTTATATTCTTTCTCATAAGTCTCGCTCACCCATCCTCATTTAACAATTAAAACTGGAATTTCTGATTTTTTAACGACTTTTCGACTTAAGCTTCCCATCATTATCTCTTGTAGACTATTTAATCCTCTACTGCCTAGCGTTATAATATCGTAATCTCTGCTATTAGCGTATTTAATGACAGTTTCTTCAGGTATACCACGTTCTATAACAACGTTATAATCAACGTTACTTTCGTCGAATAGCGTTGTGATGGAATCCAGATTCGCTGGCTTCAGCCCATGTAATACTTCATCCTTCGAATGTTCAATTTCGGTAACATTCAGCACTGTTACCTTTGTTTTTTCACCGATAAAATGCATCAACTCTACTGCTGCACGAAAACTATTTTCTGAACCATCCGCTGCCAATAAAACTGATTGATACACCGTACCCCTCCTAGTTTAAGTAAGATGTTGTTCGTTTAATTCGCTTAATTCCTTCATAATTTTTCTACTATCAGCGTTAAGTTTTGAGACAAATACCATGTTCCCTTTATCTTCAAACTTTCTAACTATAGTATCAATGGCATCCACCGCAGAATCATCCCACAAATGTGCCTGTGAAAAATCTAAGTAGATATGCTTATCATAGGGTCTAAATTCTATCTGTTCAATCATTGTGTCAATTGAAGCAAAGAATACTTGCCCCACAACACGAAATGTAAAATGATGTTCTGATTCATCCATTTCGACTGATACTTTAGAAATCTTAGTCGCAAAGAATATGGCACTAAAGAATACGCCTGCCACAACACCAATCGCCAGATTATCTGTTAACAAGATTATAGCAACAGATAATAACATTACAAAGACATCCGTCCTTGGTGCAGTTCTTATATACTTGAAGGTTTTCCAATCAAAGGTACTAATAGTAACAACGACCATAATCCCTGCCAGGATCGGCATAGGGATTCGGACAACCAAATCGCCCAGTACAATAATCATCAGCATGAGCACAAAACCAGCTGTAAAAGTAGAGAGTCTCGTCGTCGCTCCTGATCTCACATTAATAACAGATTGTCCTATCATTGCACAGCCTCCCATTCCTCCAAAAAAACCTGTTACGAGGTTCGCTATACCCTGACCCCTAGACTCTCTATTTTTACTAGAGTAAGTATCAGTTGCATTATCAACGATACGTGCGGTTAATAAACTTTCCACCAAACCAACTATTGCCATAGATAGTGAATATGGGAAAATTATTTTTAAAGTTTCCAATGTAAATGGTACATCAGGAATTAAAAAGCTCGGCAATGACTTTTCAATTGCACCAAGGTCACCTACAGTTCTAACCTCAGCTCCAAATATCATGTAGGCCGCTGTTAAGGTCACTATCGCAATCAATGGAGCGGGTATAGTCCTTAAGAATTTTGGTACAACATATAAAATAATTAAAGTAATAATGAAATAAATATATGTATCAAGTGATATACCAAATATATGCTGTAGTTGTGCCATAAAAATCATGATCGCTAAGGCATTTACAAAACCAATCATAACCGAATTTGGTATGAACTTAAGTAGTTTTCCTACCTTAAATATACCTAGTAAGATTTGAATGATACCCATTAGAATCGTTGCTGCAAATAAATACTCTACACCATAATCCCGTACTAGCGGTACGACAATTAAGGCAACTGCACCAGTTGCAGCTGAAATCATTGCCGGGCGACCACCCACAAGGGATATAATGACGGCAATAAGAAATGATGCATATAAACCAACCATTGGATCTACGCCTGCGATGATTGAGAATGCGATCGCTTCTGGTATTAATGCTAGGGCAACCACTATACCAGCTAGGATGTTTGTGCCTGGAGCAGTCAACCATTCTCTTTTAAATTTTTCCAACATTTTCTAACTCCTCAAAGATTAATGCATATTATTATAGCAGATGTTTGTTTATAAAATGTTAAGATCACACTTATTTATTCGCAACATGATAAAATTTAATATAAAATAATTATATATAGTGTAAATATACGAGGAGGAGCTATCATGAGAGCTGAACTCACTAAGTTTAAAGTTAAAGAAGGAAAAAGCGAAATAGTTGATGAGTGGATTAAATACATGCAAGAGAACATGGATGATGTTTTGATGAACTTAGAAGGAGAAAAGATGTACGTAGAAACAATCTTCCGAGAGGTCTTCATGGATGTTGAATACTTATACTGGTACAGCATTCAAGCTGATGATGGTGAGAAAATCAGTGATGCAGATATCGATGAGAAACACCTAGAATATATGGATGCTTGTATCGATAAGACATTCCGACCAGCTGATATGCAAGCAGAAGTAATTATGTTACCTGATCATATCAGACAACTAATTCGCTGACCGATATCATTAAACCGGCTGACAATTTATATTTGTCAGCCGGTTTTCTTTACCTAATTTATGCATTAATCAAGTTTAATTTTCTTGCCATATCTATGACTGCGGCCGCTGCTTCTGAACCTTTATTCCCTACTTTAACACCCGCACGATCTATAGCTTGTTCAACATTCTCCGTCGTTATAACGCCAAAAATAACGGGAATACCTGTAGATAGACTAGCATTACTAATCCCTTTTGCTGTTTCGTTACATACATAATCATAATGTGTTGTGGCACCTCTTATGACACATCCTAACGTTATAACACCATCGTAACGACCTGATTCTGCTAATGTTTTGGCGATCAATGGCAATTCAAATGCACCTGGTACATGTACAGAGTCAATGTCATCATCAATCACCCCGTATTTTAACAATGTTGAATGGGCACCCTTTAATAATTGCTCTGTGATGAAACCATTAAATTCTGCAGTTACTATCGCAATTTTTAAGCCTTTTCCATCCATATTTCCCTGTAATTCATTCATAATACTTCCTCCTATAATAAATGTCCTAGTTTTTCTTTTTTAGTTCTCAAGTATGATTCATTGTGGCTGTTGGGCGGAATAATAAGTGAAGTTTGATGCACAATAATGCCCTCATTACTTAGACCAGTGACCTTCATCGGATTATTGCTATATAAATCTACTTCATTTATACCTAGATACTTCAGAATACTCCCAGCTGCATCATAACGTCTCAAATCAGCGTCGAATCCCAAATGTTCATTCGCAGTGACGGTATCATAACCCGCTTCAATATATTCATATGCTTTCAGCTTATTAATTAACCCAATGCCACGGCCTTCTTGACGCATATACAATATAACGCCGTCTTCCTTAGCCATGACTTTCATGGCAAGGTCTAGTTGCTCTCCGCAATCACAACGCTCACTCTTAAACACATCACCCGTTAGACATTCAGAATGAATTCTCACATTCATACGTTTTTTTATATCACCATGAACCAAAGCGAGATGTTCTAAACCGTCTTGGTCTGTAAAAGCATGTAACTTAAAATCACCATAGCTTGTTGGTAGAGATACTGTACTTTCATGTGATACTGTCATATTTTTTTCTATATATGCTTTTAAATCTTTAATATTTATCATCTTTAAATTGTGCCTTTTCTTATAGGGGATAAGGTCATCTAATCTTGCCATAGTGCCGTCATCATTCATAATTTCACAGATTACCCCCGCTGGTTTTGCACCAGTGAGTTTTGCTAAGTCAACTGCCGCTTCAGTATGCCCTTGTCTTTCTCTGACACCTCCGTCTTTAGCAATCAGTGGGAATACATGTCCTGGTCGATTAAAATCGCTTGTTGAAAGATGATTACTTATCAAAGCTTGAATTGTTTCATACCTTTCAAAAGCACTGATTCCTGTTGTCGAGTTCACATGGTCAACTGAAACCGTAAAAGCTGTTTGAAACTCATCGCTATTATATTCGACCATATGATTAAGACCAGCTCGTCTTGCAATTTCTTTTGAAACTGGTGCACATATAAGACCGCGACCGTGTGTTGCCATGAAATTGATTGCTTCTTCATCGATAAATTCCGTAATACCAATAAGGTCTCCTTCATTTTCTCTATTTTCATCGTCAGTCACGATAATAAGCTCGCCATTTTTTAGTGCTGCAAGTGCAGCTTCAATAGCATCAAACATGGGTCCCACCTGCCTGTTTAAACGACATTAAGTGAGCGACATGTCTGACAATCATATCCGATTCAATATTGACGTTGTCATCGACAATTCTGTTACTTAAATTCGTCTGTCTCTGAGTCTCTGGAATGATATTCAAAGTAATTCTACAACGTTCATAATCGACTTCAAATATTGTCAGGCTAATGCCGTCTATCGTTACAGAGCCTTTATGTACCATGTACTTCATAAGCATATCCGGCACTGTTATTTCAAGAACAAGGGCATCTCCGTCTATTGAAGACGTGATGATTTGACCAGTGCCCTCCACATGACCACCAACGAGATGACCACCTAAACGTTGGTCAAGTCTTAATGCTCGCTCTAGATTTACACTTTGGTTTGGTTGCAGCTGATTGAAGTTTGTAACGTTCATGGTTTCATTGACGATGTCTACTTCAAAAGTATCATTTGTAAAATTAGTAACTGTTAAACATACACCGTTAACAGCAATAGATTCACCTTGTATTAAATTTTTGAAATGAGTATTTTGTATCTTTAAAGAAGTAAGTTCCGATTGTCGATTGATCTCTAAAACCGGAGCAGTGTGTTCGATTAATCCTGTAAACATTGTCGAGTCCTCCTGTAGGTAAGCTTTATGTCTGACTCGAGTTTTTCAACGTTTTGCAATATCAGTCCATCGTGGGTATCCAAGACACCACTATGTAATTGATATTTAGAATAACCAAATATTTTCGGGGCAATGTAAATGATGAGGTCATCGAATAAGTTTTCATTTATAAATTGAGTGTGAACAGTTGTACCACCCTCAACAAGCACGGAAGAGACATTCTCTTCAATTAATATTGTTAATATTTCTGTCAAAGTGTAGTTGCCTACATATACTTTAAAAGTATCCTTAAACTTCAAATTTTCTTCATTAGTCGTAAATACAATAGGTTGAACTGGGTGCTTCAATAAATTCAACGATTGATTTAAAACTTTTGAACCCAGTAGAACGATTGGTATCGGTTGTTTATCATTATCAAAAAGACGAACTGTCAATAAGGGATCATCAGCTATCAAAGTACCTGCACCGATTAAAATGCCATCATGAAGCTGTCTAATTTGATGGACATCCCTTCTTGATTCCGAGTTACTCACCCAATGACTGTCACCGTTTTGACGTGCTATCTTACCATCCAGTGTCTGTGCACACTTGAGAGTAATATAGGGTCTTTTGTTCATAAGCCTTATATTAAAAGGACGATAAAGTTCACTTGCCGCTTCATGCCTTGAATAAATCACTTCAATTCCGTGTGCTGATAATTTTTGAATGCCTGACACCTTATCATTATTATCCTTATAGGCATAATAAACACGTTTGATACCTGATTCTATTATGGCATCAGTGCAAGGCGGCGTCTTACCGTGATGCGAACATGGTTCTAAAGTAACATAGATATCCGCACCTTCTGGATCCTCAATACAAGCCTGTAACGCTGCAAGTTCTGCATGCATTTCACCACTTTTTAAATGGGAACCAGTACCAATAATGCGACCATTTTTTACGATGACCGCACCAACAGGCGGATTCATACCTGTCTGTCCAATTGCTAGTTTAGCCATTGATATAGCTATATCCATATAGTGATTCAAGTTTACCTCCTGAATATAAATAGCACCGGGAATGAAATCATCCACCGGCGCTAAAATAATGTATGCTGAATAACATTGCACAAATTGCAATGTTAAATAAACGCAAAAATTATAAAGATTTTACGCTGCTGCATTATTCTCTCTCCCATCCAGACTCTAACTGTCGGCTTCAGACTTGCACTGAATCAGCCATACGTAAAATAACGTACAGGTCGCGGGCTCTCACCGCCGGTTGGGAATTTCACCCTGCCCCGAAAGAATATTTATTCAGTTGAAAAACTCTGACTAAACTATAGTATACAAGTCGGGAAAAGGCAATCTTTTGATTTCTCAATACTTTATACTTTGTTTTCTTTATGTATAACAAGGGAAATAATAGACAAAATATTTACCTTAAGGGGATGGGTTGATGGACGACATTAACGAAAAGTTAGAAAATAAACTAGGTGAAGTTACGAGAGCTGCACACGAATTAGAAATACCTGTCATGATTTTAATTGAAGGGGCCCCCGCTTCAGGTAAATCAAGACTCGCTAATGCATTATATATGGCCCTTGATGCAAAGTATACGAACTTCATTGCAGCTAGGCCACCAAGAGAGGCTTATGTACGCTATCCATTTTTACAACGTTATTGGTATCATTTACCGCCGGAAGGCGATATCAATATCCACTTCAGAAGTTGGTATTCTCAATATATAGAGCTAAAAGATTACTACAAAGCCACACATACACCTTTTAATATGGCAGAACTAGAAGAGGATATGGAAAATTTCGAAGAAACGCTGATTAATAATGACTACGAAATCATTAAACTTTTTATTAATACAGACAAAGAAGCGCGTGAACGTCATATTAAAAAATTAAAGGGAAACCCTGTTTTAAAATGGAAAGCTGAAGAATTCCAAGGTTTACTTAAGCACCATGATTATGATGAGGAAATGTCGTATTTCATCAACAGACAAACACTTTGTCCTTGGGAAGTTGTGAATTTCCACAACAGTGACCAAGCTGTCAATGATATGTATAAAATTCTCATCGACCGTCTTGAGTCAAGAATTGAACGCGCTTCTACAGCAGAAGAACCAGTTGTCGACGGTAAATTCACAAGGGATTTTGAAACGAAGCTGTTCACATTTGATTTTGACAAAGAAAAAATGAAGAAAAAAGATTATCAGAAACGATTACCCTTACTCCAAGAAAAAATGCGAGAAATTCAGTTTCAGTTATATGAACATAAAATACCTTTAATTTTAGTCTACGAAGGTATGGATGCAGCTGGGAAGGGCGGTAATATCAAACATACAAGAGCATTACTTGACCCGACAGGATATACAAATAACGCCATAGGTGCACCGTCAGATATTGAGCTTTCTCATCATTATCTATGGCGTTTCGCTAACCGAATTCCGAGAACTGGTCATATCGGCTTCTTTGATCGAAGTTGGTATGGACGTGTTTTAGTTGAACGTGTAGAAGGTTTTGCAACTATGAGAGAGTGGCAACAGGCTTATCAAGAAATAAATGATTTTGAGAAATCCTTATCCAACGCCGGTGCAATCATAATAAAGTTCTTTCTATCTCTAGATAAAGAAGAACAGCTAGAACGATTTAGAGACCGTGAGAACACACCTGAAAAGGCTTGGAAAATTACTGAAGAGGACTGGCGAAATAGGGATAAATGGGACTTATATTTAGAAGCATCAGAAGATATGATTAATTACACATCGACTATAATTGCACCATGGTGCATTATTTCTGCAAATAACAAGCGCTATGCACGCATTACTGCCCTTGAAACAATTATAAAAATGTGTGAATCACGCCTAAAAGAAGTGTAGTATAAGAATTATCAAACATAAGGGAGTTTAAATCATGAGATATGTGTTTTTAACAGGAACAAATAGGGGACTTGGTCAGGCAGTTGCAAACTTACTAAAGGACGACAAAATCATTAGCATTACACGTAGTCCTATAGAAAATAATACAGTTATACACCAGAGTTTTCTCACTGACTTTAATGACATCGACACCTTAGAAAATTCAATATCAGATATTTTCTCAGCTATTGAACCTAGTAATGGCGATGAAGTGTATTTACTCAATGTAGCAGGTACTGTAGACCCTGTACAATCACTAGGCAATTTAAATGGTTCTGAAATGCTAGATAACTATAAAACAAATGTTGTTGCACCAACACTACTTATCAAGGGATTCATCAATCGTTTTAAAGATTTCAAAGGTACCAAACGTATTCTAACTGTAACAAGTGGGGCTGCGGTAAACGGCATTGAGGGTTGGGGTGCTTACTGTAGTTCAAAAGCAGCTATTAATATGGTTCATGAAGTTTTAAATAAGGAGAACATACATCAAGAAAATAACATCAAGAGTGCCATATTCTACCCAGGTGTGATTGATACTGGAATGCAAGAAACTATTCGTTCTTCAGACATCAATGAATTTCCAAACCTAGATCGTTTTAAAGAATATAAGTCAAATAATGCGCTAGCAAAAGCTGAAGATGTTGCAGCTGCACTCATCAAGGTTGTAACTTCTGACGATTTCGGAAATCAAGAGAGTTACAATGTAAAAGATTATTTATAAAACGATAAAACACCGTTATAACGATAGTCATTATAACGGTGTTATTTTAGTACTGAGTCAAGTATTCTGTCATTTCCCATGACGTTACTTGCGCACTATATCTTTGCCATTCGTATAATTTATTCTCTACAAAATGATCAAATATATGTTGACCAAGAGCTTCTTGAATGACTTCATCTGCCCTTAACGCCTTAATTGCTGTATATAAAGTTGTTGGTAAATCTTCTATGTCTTCTGATTTTCTTTCTTTGTGTGACATATTATATATATTTTCATCAACAGGCGTTGTTAAATCTTTCTCTTTTTGGATACCACTTAAACCGGCTTTTAGGATGACTGCCGTCGCTAGATAAGGGTTCGCAGACGGATCAAGCGATCTTACTTCTGCTCTCGTTCCCGCACCTCTAGTACCCGGTATTCTTAAGAGCGGTGTACGGTTTCTGCCACTCCAAGCAATGTATCTTGGTGCTTCAAAACCTGAAGTTAATCGTTTATAGGAATTTACTAAAGGATTACAAATTGCAGTATAACCCCTAGCATGATCTAATAGACCGGCCATGAAGTAACGCATCTCTTCACTTAAGCCAAATTCATCATTTTTATCAAAGAATATATTATTATCATCTTTAAACAGCGATACATTATAATGCATGCCACTACCCGGTTCATTATAAAGGGGTTTTGGCATAAAGGTTACATGTAGACCATACTGATGAGCAACGGTTTTTGCAATATATTTAAACGTTTGAATGTTATCACTTGCCGTTACAGCATCGCTATATTTGAAACTGATTTCGTGCTGACTAGGACCTACTTCATGGTGGAACATTTCGACCTCAAAACCAATTTCTTTTAATGTTCTAGCAATCTTTCTACGGCACGCTTCACTTGTATCTGAAATAGACACATCAAAATAACCACTGGTGTCGTTTACTGCATTCGTCGGCTCACCATTCTCATCAAGCTTAAACAGGTAAAATTCTGGCTCAGCACCTAGGTTAAACTGGTCATAACCCATATCCTTCATCTCACTTACAATACGTTTTAAGTTACTTCTCGGATCACCTTCAAAAGGTTGATTATTAAAATCATGTACATCACAAATGAGCCTTGCCACCTTGAACTCTTCTTCCAACCAAGGGAATACTGCCCACGTGTCAAAATCGGGTTTTAAAAACATGTCTGACTCTTCAACTCGAACAAAACCTTCTACTGAAGAACCATCAAACATTGTTTGACCTTCAAGAGCTTCTTCTAATTGTTCAACAGGAATTTCCACATTTTTCAGGGCGCCTAGTATGTCAGTGAACTGAAGTTTCACATAGTCTACCTGTTCTTTTTTTGCACTTTCTAAAATATCTGAAGCAGATATTTTACTCATTAACATAATCACTCCTAATTAGATTTTAAAAATCCTTCTCATAGTTTGTATGCCCTGTAAGAATAAATCTAAACTATATATCTTCGATATCAATTTCTACTTCATCAAAATTCTTATCTCTCATAATCTTTATATGATTAGGTTTCACTTTAAGGGCAACCAGATTAGGATTATTTACAGATCCAAAAAATTCTTCATCCGCTTCTTCCCAAATATTTTCTATTACTTCTTGGTCCTTTACTATTTCCACTGATCCTGTTATTTCTACAAACGCGTGTTTTTTCTCATCATTAAACCCTAACAATACATGGACGTTAGGATTATCAATCAGCTCCTCGTATTTTCTTGACTGATCATTTGTTTTAGCATAAAGGGTTAAACCATCGTTATAAAACCACATGTAA
This sequence comes from Jeotgalicoccus sp. ATCC 8456, assembly GCF_016313225.1. Lineage (NCBI taxonomy): Bacteria > Bacillati > Bacillota > Bacilli > Caryophanales > Staphylococcaceae > Jeotgalicoccus > Jeotgalicoccus sp. ATCC 8456. The sequence goes on from NZ_CP066224.1 coordinate 1,364,146, forward strand.
CGAGAGTCTGGAATATTGTCCTTAGCAGTTGATAATACGCCTACTTTTGATTCTTCTAAAATTTCTTTAATACGTGTCGTTATCTTTTCTATATCCATTTATATCACCCACTTTATGTAGTTAGATATCCTTTACCACATGGTAAACATATTAAATCATTTTGGATTTTTATATTTAAATATGGGTAAATAATAAATAGATAAATTATAAACGGGAGGTATTAACATGAATATAAAAGAAGAAGCAGAGCAGTTGGAAGGTTGGACTCTTGAAGATGAGAAGTTAATTAAAAAATTTAAGTTCGAAACATTCCCTGAAGGCATAGACTTCGTCAATAAGCTTGCAGAGTATGCAGAAGATGTACAACACCACCCAGGTATCAGAATTAATTATTCGACGATTACAGTTGTTTGGACTACATTCTCAACACACGAACTCAAGGAACGTGATATAGAAGGTGCCAAAGCAACAGATGAAATATATATATAAAGATCGGCTGTCCGGTTAATGAATGGCCGGGCAGCTTTTTCACCTTTAAGGAGGTTGATCATGAACGAGGAAGCAAAAAGGATACTTGAAGATGTAAAATCGTTGAAAGTACAAGTGCTAGATGATGGCCAAAAATTGCTAGACCAGTGGTCCGAATCTAACACAAGAAGTAGCTATAGTGACAGTCTTCGAAATTTAGCATATTATATGGCGTTCAGGCAGTACGATCATCGAGAAATCCAAAATAATTTAATCCCTTGGGGCGTTTCTTCTCTTGGACGCATCGAGCCCCATATTTTGTCAAACTTAGATTCAGTAATTAAAACCTTAGGTTATATAACAGGCCATGAACAAGATGATGTTTCTTATCCAGAATATCAAGATGGCGAAAATCGATATAGCATGCTTAAACATAATACTGACCTTTTGCTTGGCAAAGGCCCTGAAATCAGGCAATCACAAATCATGGTGACTATGCCAAGTGACGCAGCAACAGACTATCAACTTGTAAAAGACCTTATAGATTCAGGCATGAATACAGCCCGTATTAATTGTGCCCACGATGACAGTAGTGTTTGGAAGAAAATGATTCACAACATAAAACAGGCGGCTAAAGAAGGGAACACAGAATGTCGTATTCTGATGGATATTAGCGGTCCTAAAGTTCGCATTAAAAATCTACTTACTTCCAAGAGAAACCCTAAATTGAAAACCGGTGAATCATTCCTCTTATCTAATGAAGATGCGATGACTTTACCAGCTAACATTGAAATTGCAGTTAACACTTCAGTACCCGAAGTCCTTAAAAATATTGATGTTGGGCAACTGATTAAGATTGACGACGGTCAAGTTGAGGCTAAGGTAACAGAGGTTCTTGACTCAGGCCTAATTTTAAAAGTGACTAAAGTAACTAAAGAAAATGGCGTTAAAATTAAGACAGAGAAAGGCATTAATTTCCCAGATGTAGATATCGATTTAAACGTCTTAACAGAAAAAGATTTAGTAGACTTAGATTTTGCTAGCCAACATGCCGATTTGATCGCTTTTTCCTTCGTTAAATCAAAAGAGGATATGACTTTTATCGAATCGGTATTACAGGATAAGCTCCCTGATGACAATAAAGACATGCCTATTATTGCTAAAATCGAAACTGTAGAAGCCATAAAAGAATTCCCTAATATCATAGCCGAAGCCGCCTCACACAGACCTTTTGGTGTCATGCTCGCTCGTGGAGACCTCGCTGTAGAAATCGGCTATGAACGCTTGAGTGAAATTCAAGAAGAACTATTATGGATATGTGAGGCTGCACACATTCCAATGATTTGGGCAACTCAAGTATTAGAATCTCTGATTAAGAACGGTATCCCAACACGTTCAGAAATATCTGATGTTGTCGCAGGTGCAAGAGCAGAGTGTATTATGCTAAACAAGGGAGATTACATTGTAGAAGGTGTTAAAACAGTGAATGATATACTGATTAAGAGCGAAGACCATAACTATAAAAAAACAGCAATGTTAAGAGCCCTAAACATATCTAAGGCACTCTTTAATGAGTAAAGGATGAAAACTATGTCAACACTGAGTCATATACAAGCACCAAGCAATTTTGCCTATAAGAAAGAACAGGTCACCATTCATCTCCATTACACATTCACTTGTGATAATCGAATCTTTTTTTTCAAAACACAGTATAAAGATTTACTCAACCACACCTATAGATTGACGGTTGATGTGAACTCACCAATTGATGAGTCCGGTTTAGCGACTGACTTTATGGCTATTGACGCCTTATACCACAATAAAATCCGGCCGCTTTTAGATGGGCAGATATTAAATGAGACGCTAGTAAATATGAATACTACTGCGGAAAATATCGCACTATGGATCAGAGATGAATTTAACAAAATTTTAAAGCCGCAAGATGATTTAATTAAAGTCACCCTATACGAAAGTACGAATCACGGCGTGACTGTTACAAATTAACTTCACAAAAATGTGTAAGTGTACTATGATTGAGATAATCAAATATTGAAATCACCACCACTAGGGGTGCCTGTAAAGGCTGAGAATCACCCTTATCACCTGATCTAGATCATACTAGCGTAGGGAAGTGGCATATTTTTATATGCACACCATTCCGTTAGTGGTGTGTTTTTTTATTTGTAAAAATCACGGAGGTTTATTCTATGAAAAACAGCAATGTTTTAACTTTGACAGACGTATTGATCACAGTTGTCATCGCCTTAGTTTTTGCAGTACTTTATTCTCTCTGGGATGGTGTATATACCGTCTTGCAGCCCCTTGGTTTACACATCAATGAATTGGTCTATGGTATGTGGTTCATTGCTGCAATTGTAGCTTATTTAATTATTAGAAAACCGGGTGTCGCTTTACTTGCAGAATTTGCAGCAGCTTCTGGAGAAACGATCGTTCTGTTACAGTTCGATATCGTCTTAATCATGTATGGACTACTCCAAGGACTGGCATGTGAGATCATTTTCTTACTCTATAGATATAACAGTACTAAGTTATATGTAGCTGTACTCGCAGGTGTAGCAGCAGCCTTATCAACAATTCCGCTTGATTGGTATTATGGCTACCTTGGTCATTTAGAAACTTGGAACCTAATGCTGATGCTTATCTTCAGAATTATCAGTGGCGCAATCGTCGCCGGATGGTTAGGTCATAAACTCTATGAAGGTGTAAAAGGGACCGGTGTCTTAAAATATGTTGGTAAAAAACAAAGCGATTCGTCTGATGGTTTTTAATATGACTGATATAAATATCGAAAACCTTAAACTCAAATTCCCTGAGACAGAGCAGCTATTATTTTCAAACATCAATATAAGTGTTAAGAAAGGGGAAAAGGTGTTACTTGTCGGTCCTTCTGGCTCCGGTAAAAGCACCTTACTAAATGTGATGGGCGGATTGATTCCTAAAGTCATTCATACACCTGTAAAAGCAGATTATTTAGATATACCAAATGCTTCAAGCTACGTATTCCAAGACCCTGATGCCCAGTTCACCATGCCAACCGTTGAAGAAGAACTTGCATTTATCCTAGAAAACCAGAGGATTGCTCCTAGTCTGATGAACAACATGATGACTAACGCTTTAAAAAGAATTGGACTAGACGTACCTTTAGACTTATCAATTAATCAACTATCTGGTGGGATGAAACAAAAGCTATCTGTTGCTGCAGCACTCATACAAGAACCGGACACTTTATTTTTAGATGAACCAACAAGCATGTTAGATGATGATTCTGCAAAAAATCTTTGGGAAACGATTTTATCTATTTGGTCCGACCTAACTGTTGTGATTGTAGAACACCGAGTTGAATATATTTGGGATAAGGTCGACCGTGTCATCCTAATGAATGATGATGGAGAAATTATTCTCGATAAAGATCCAAAATTTGTACTAAGTCACCACGTTGACTTACTTAATGAATACGGCGTCTGGCATCCAATGTCGTGGAACCAAGCACCACAATTTGTACAAAGTAATAAAGACGGAGCGCCTTTATTAGAAATTAGAGATATGAAAATAGACAGACGCGGCATTGATATACTTTACATTGATCATTTACACATAAGGTCTCGGCAATGGCTTACATTAGAAGGTCCAAATGGTGCGGGTAAATCAAGTTTTCTTAGTGCATTGATGAAGTTGATTCCCCATCAAGGACAAATTATCTATAAGAATAAGCTTGTAAAGAAAACAAAGGATATCATCGGAGATGTCTACCCAGTTTTTCAAAATCCAGAACTGCAATTTATAACTCATAGAGTTTATGACGAAATATATATCAATATGGAACACCGATATGATGAGAATCTAGCAAAACAGAAGACAGAAGATATTTTAAAAATGTTTTCGCTAGAACATTCTGCCCATCTAAATCCACTAGAATTATCCACAGGGCAAAAGAGACGCTTAAGTGTGGCAACAGCATTAGGTGGCATACCTGATTTGTTGTTATTAGATGAGCCGACTTTTGGACTGGATCAAAAAAACACGTTCTTTATGCTGGAACTTTTTGATGAATTGGTTAAAGCTGGTACAACAATAATTATGATTACCCATGACGTGAATATTCAAACGCGTTATCCATCCCGTCGTTTAGAAATTCTGGATGGCATGATCCTAGAAAAGGACACACACAATGTTCGATAGCATTAAGAATAACGATACTTTCGTTCATAACGTTAACCCAGTTACCAAAATTATCGCAGCTGCTGCACTTTTTGTGATTGTCGTCTTTACTCATAACCCGAATACCTTGCTTTATTTTGTATGTATAATGGCGATACTATTGTTTACCTTAAGTGGTATCCAATGGCGTTATTTATGTATTCTATTAGGCGTTATTTTAGTGTCCGGTTTATTATCCAGCACCTATATGATTCTATACGGACAGGGCGATACAACCTTATTTAAATTAGGTATCATCCATGTTACAGAAGAGAGTTTTATCCGTGGTATTCATATCACCATGAGAGGCGTTATTTTATCGTTATTTGGCGCATTAGTAATCTTCACTTTAAAGATTACGGATGTATTTTATGCTTTGATGATTCATTTCAAAATAAAGTCAAAATATGCCTATTCTTTTATGGCAGCTATCAATATGATTCCATTAATTTTCTCAGAATATGTACAGTTAAGACGTGCTAGAAAAGTTCGTGCACCTTTAATAGATAAGAAACGGATTTCTGGTTTTAAAGGACTAAGAATGACAATCGTTACCTTGATGAGCCAAAGTATACGTCGAGCATATCGCCTAGGTATTGCTATGGAGTCCAAAGGGTTCAGTGATAATCAGAGAACCTACTACCGACAAACAACTTTTTCCTTTAATGATATATTCTTTGTCATTACTATTTTAATCGCTCTATTAATCTCATCGTATTTAGGCATAAACTACCCTATCTTTAATACTAGTGATGCAAGATAAATCCCTTTGAATTTTAAAAGGGATTTTTACTATTGTTAAGAGTTTATTTATTTTTCAATAATTCTTTTATCTCATGATAGTATTTAAGTGAAAAATATGATTCTTACTGCACTCTAGTTCATTACATTATGTGGGGGAATATAATAATGTCTAAACTTAAAGTACTTGTGATCACTGGCTCTTTTGGTAACGGTCATCTAATGGTAAGCAATACTTTAAACAAGGCGCTCAATGACTATGATATCGACGTTGTAACACACGATCTTTATTTAGAGGCTCACCCTTTATTAACCCGACTTATTAAAGACTGGTATTTAAAGTGCTTTGCTCACTTCAAACCGACCTACAAGTTTTTCTATTATGCCCGTCAGGAAAAACTAAACACTTGTTTCTACAAAAAATATGGTTTAGCTTATTTAAAAAATATAATTGATAAGCATAATCCAGACCTCATTTTAAATACTTTCCCAACACCTGTTTTAAGTCTCATTAAAGAAGAATTCGGCCTAGATATCCCAATTCATACAGTGATTACAGATTACTGTGTGCACAAAAATTGGGTAATTAATAATACTGATGTCTATTATGTTGCTACAGAAAAAATGAAGGGCGACTTAATTAAAAAAGGTGTTTTACCTGAGATGATCAAAGTCACAGGTATTCCTATCAGTAAAGAATTCAAGATTAAAACTGACAGGAATGCTTGGCTAAACAAATTCAACTTATCAACAGACAAAAACACTATTCTCGTGTGTACAGGTTCGCTCGGCCTTCTAAAAGGGTTTAAGAAGTACGTGAAGAAAATAGCTACTAAAAATGATAATCAAGTCATCATTATCTGTGGTAAAAACGATATTTTAAGAGAACAACTTAAATTAGAATTTCACAACTATAAGAATATACTCATCATTGGCTATACAACAAATATGAATCATTGGATGTCATGTGCAGATATCATGATTACAAAACCTGGAGGCATTACCCTAACAGAAGCCCTAGCGACTGAGACACCTGTAATCCTATATAAACCGACTCCTGGCCAAGAGATGGAAAATGCTCTGTATTTCCAAGAAAAGAAATTAGCCCTTGTTGCAAACAATCGAAAAGAACTAAAAGAATATACAGAGCATTTACTAGCTGATAAAAATTTCATCCATTCGATTAAAACGGAGATGCGTAGAGTAAGAACTGCTAGTTCAGCTGAATACATCATAGAAAATCTTGTTTAAATATAAATGAGAGTGCCGTACGTTCAATATCAGAACATACAGCTCTCTTTTGTCTATATTATTCTTTGAATTGCATTGATTAGAAGCTTGTTTTCTCTTTGACTCGGTAACCATATCCTTTTCCTTAAGAGATTATCTAATATTGTTTCATCACCAGTTTTAAAGTACTGATAGACTTGTCCAAATACAACATATAAACTCGTATTCACTTCATTAAATATCTCAACTTCTTTATCATCAATTTGATGTCCATCGGCTGCTTTATATAACAATTGAAACGCTTTGATAAGCTTATAATTCAGCGTCTCAGAATCGTGAAGTTCAGTTTGATACACTTGTGTAATTTCATTACTATCCACATGACGTTCAACCCACGCAATGTTACTCGCATAAGTAGAAATAATATCTCGATCTCTATCAAGCTCTTCTAAAATACGTGTACTACTAACTTCAGAATCATAAATATAGTTCATAGAGTCGTAGAATTTCAGTTCATCATTTTTTCCACGTAATAAGTTCCAAATGCTTTTACCATCTGCTGCAAATGGATTTAGACCAGTAACGACACCAATAATTATGTTCATCCTTATAGCAAAATTTAAAATATAGCTATCTAAACTAAAGAGTTGATCGATTAATAACAGGACTAACACTGAAATTAAATTGAATATGAACCCCCCTGAATTCAGCCAGATTATATCATGCTTTGTAATATGACCTTTTCTTAACGGTTTATAGGCAAGCATTGCACCAAAACTAAAGTACATCGGAATCTTAAAAAAGTATCTGCCATTCATATACATTCCGAGTAAACCAGAAATAAATGCAATTCTCATACCTCTACATTTAGCAATAAAACAATGGCCAAGTTCATGAAAAATAACAGTAGCCATCCAAACAGTAATAAGTAAAGCGATCAATATGCCATTTAAGTCAAAAAAGAGGTCAGCCAATGGTAGCACAAGATAAATGATTAAAATTACAATTAGATTACTTGAAAAGAAATTCATCATGAATCATTCCTTTTTTTAGAATTAGGAGGAAAACATGAGAAAGCTAATCAATATCACAATAATAAGTAGAATAGGAAAGGTAAGGTAGGTGATGACAATATCACTGAAACGTTTCTTCTTTTTAATGTCCTTACCATCGTAAAAATCAATTAACTGACGGTAGGTATATATACCTTCTTTACGTTTTAGAATCTCAATGGGTATAGAAGCACCAATCGCAAGTATATACAATACAATAGACGTGATTAATAACACACGATTGTCCAAAAGCATTGCAGGAACAAATAAGAAGGCAGAAACGATTGCCGAAATTAACATGATATTAGACCAAATTGTCCATTTCTTTTGCTCAGTTTTATATCGTAAATACTGAATATCTCCTTTAATTAATTCATCAACTGAAACATCAAACAAGATACTAAGCATCATTAAATTATGCACATCTGGGTAACTTCGATTATTCTCCCAGTTCGAGATTGTTTGACGTGAAACAAAAAGTTTTTCAGCTAAGTCTTCTTGAGAGTAACCATCTCGATCTCTAAATTTCTTAATCTGCTTATTAAGTTCCATTTAGTTTTCTCCTAATTTCAAAGTAATTATCTTATAACAATATTAACACCAATCGTCTTTTACATTTTCAAAATACAGTGTCTAAATACTTTTACATACTAAATATATCGCAATTATAACGCTATATGTTATAATATAATGCATAGCATTATTTTTAATTTTACCCCTTGTCATTTGCAGTTATAGAATAAATATGTCAGACTCAAAGTTCGGAATCTATTTTTAGGAGATGAAGACATGAACATTCATAAACTAGTTAAAGTTCTTGCTTCTGCTGGAATTGCAGCTACAGTTGTCACAGGCTTACAGATCGATAATGAGATTAACACCAATAACACAATACAAGCCGCTGAAAAAGAAAACAGTAATACCAATTATAAATACCAAGGTGATACTGGCTTTGGTGATGGGCAATTCCTTTTAAATGATGCCTTTACTAAGACATTAGAGGAAGATGGTACACTTGCTTTTAATGGTCATGAAATTGAAGCTTCTAAAGCAGATTATGAGAAAGTTAAAGATGAACAATCTGAGTTTGTAGAAGAAAATGATCAGAAGTTTACTGTACGTGGGGATAGTGTAACTAAGGTTGTTTTCCCTATACAAGATGAGCAATTAGAAATCGATGATATCATCGATTCATACGGTGATGACTACGAACTTATTGAGCATAAAAATAAACCATACGACACCTATGTATTTAAACTTGGTGATCAAGAAGACGAAGATGAAAAGAGTGTGATTGCCTTTAACGTAGAAGATGATTATGTCGTCCAAACTGTAATTGGCTACAGCAGCTCATATTAATATTCAAAAAGGATCTCACGAGTGAGATCCTTTTTTGTGTCATTCGTTTATACATTTGAATATTCCGCTTCAAAACGCTTAGATTTCTTTACAGTGGATAATATTAATACTCCAATACCTAGAAGAACAAGGATAAGACCAAACCAAGATAAAGGTGACATCGCTTCACCCAACATAAACACACCTAACATTGTTGCAGTCAGAGGTTCTGCTAGGGATAAGGTTACAGCAGTTGATGAATCAACATTAGCTAACCCTCTAGCAAACATGAAATAAGCGATACCTGTTACAATGACGCCTAAGTACAAACCAGTGATTAATCCATCAGATGTGAAAACCCAAGTCGCATGGAAGATAAATAAAAATGGCGATAACATTAATCCACTAATCGTAAATACTACTGCCACAGCAGGTAGGGCCGGAATACTAGAAACGACTTTCTTATTTATTATTGTATAGCTTGCAAAGCTCAATCCTGCACCAAGTGCGAGTAAAATCCCTCTAGGATCTACTTGGGTCGTACCTTGATTCGAGAATAGAAGAATCACTCCAACGACTGATAGTAGGGTGGAAATCCACCATGTTTTGCTTGGCTTCTTTCTTAAAATTATCATCTCAATTAAACCTGCGAGAACCGGAGAACTACCTATGGCTACGACTGTCCCAATCGCAACACCTGTTAAAGATACAGCTGAAAAAAAGAATGGCTGAAATAGTGCCATACATAAAGCTGCACCAATGACTATTTTATATGGAATTTCATTAAGTCTTAGTCTTCGAGTGGCTAAGACTAACATTAGCAAGAATCCTCCACCTATAAATAGTCTGACTGCACCGATCGAAATGGGATGTACCTCACTAGGTGCTAAGGCCTGTGCAGTCCCAGCCGTACCCCAAAGAATCGCTGCGAATAATATGAGCAGTGGGCTCAAAATTTTAATCATATTAATCACCTCATAAAATTTCTATTACGAGTATCATATCTCGTTACATAGAAACTTTCCTTATAGTTTTAAACATATGATTTATCTTTTCTTAAGCTCTTTAAAAGCATGAGGTGACATGCCTTGTGCCTTTACGAACCAGCGTGTGAACGACGACACATTATCATAGCCAATTTCTCCCGCAATTCGTGTGATAGTCCAAGATGAGAATTGTAAGAGTCTTTTAGCCTCTAATAAGCGCAATTCATCTAAATACGCTTTTACACTTTTCCCCGTTTGTTTTTTAAACCACTTCGAATAGTATGCAGGATGATAATTTTCCTCAGCAGCCAACCTTTCAATACTGACCCTATCTTTATAATTTTTATGAATGTAATCAATAGATTTTGGTGTAGTTGTATCTAACTTATCCACTACATAATTGGTTAAATTTGCAATCGCATTATTTGCTGTTTCGTTCATTAATAATTGTTTTACTGATGCCCACTGCGTATTCATCTCAACATACATATCTCTCGTTTCACCTGGTAACATATTATTTGGAATATCCAAGACTAAAAACTCATTCTGATCAGTTGAGTGAAAGGTATGTTTACTTTTTGGAGCTAAATAGTAAACATAGTCTGGTGTTAGTTTCACCTGTTGCTCAATCGTCTTTAAATCCATTGAGCCATACAAAGGAAATAATAGCTGTCCATGTTCGTGAAAGTGTGATGTGACGTCATTCGTGTAAATTCTTTTCTCACAGGTAATATCTAAAGTCATGGTCCTCCCCCTTTATTACGAACAAATCTTGCGCTTTGTTTCATCAAATCATAATTGAACAATAAACACCATTTTTTAGACTTATTCATAAAAATTAGGCTATCCCCTTGGATAGCCTATTTATGAAACTTATTTATTATTGTTGTCTTCACGCATCTTATCGATTAATTTTTGCATTTCATCGATATAGTCTTCTTTTTCTTCTTCAGTCTCTTCGATGTTCATATCGCCTTGTTCTTCTTGACGTTTCATCTCATCGACTTCTTTTTGAGTAATCACTTCACCATCTGGTGTCATATATTTCTTATTCATATTACGCGTTTCTTTGTCGATATAACTATAGAAAATAGGAATGACAAATAGTGTGAAGAAGGTACTACTTACAAGACCTCCGATTACAACTATACCCATCGGTGCAATCATTTCTCCGCCTTCGCCAATACCTATAGCAAGTGGTAACATACCTAGTGCTGTCGTTAGGGCTGTGATTAGTATTGGACGGAAACGATGTTGCACACTGAGTTCAAGTGCATCAATTGTTGGAATTCCTTTTTCTTTCTGCTGATTAGTATAATCCACCAGCAATATGGAGTTATTGACCACAATACCCAGCAACATGATAATACCGACAAAGGATACAATACTGAGTGGACTATTCGTTACAATCAGTCCGAGCGCAATACCAATGATAGTCAATGGCATTGCAATAATAACAATGAATGGATGTCTGAATGACTCAAACTGAGCTGCCATAACTAAGTAGATAAAGACAATCCCTAGGACAATTGCAAGAAGGATTTGTGGAATGGCATCTCCAAGCATTTCTAAATCTCCACCCACTGAATAGTGTGTATCATCACTAAAGTCTGCATCATCTACTATATTTTGGACATAGGTACCCGCTTCATTTAATGACATAGAAGAATCGTAGTTTACTGTGAGTTCGCTAGTTTCTTCCTGACTATCTCTATTAATTAACGGTAGAGTTTCAGTTTCAACTAACTCTGCAACCTCACTAACCTGAACATATTCACCTTCAGCATTAGCAATTTCTAGATTTCTAAAGTTATTTACACTTTCTAAATAACTATCTGGGTACTTCACATTTATCGTTAAGAAATCATTTTCACCTTCTACTGTAGAAGATTCTATACCATTGGAAGCTTCATAAAGTGCTTGACCAATTTGAGCTGGCTGTAAACCATTCTCTCTAGCCGCTTCACGGTTAACATTGATCTGCATCTCGGAAACTAGATCTTCACGACTAGATGTCACACTGTCAATCTGATCATCTTCTTCTAAAGCACTAATTATTGCTGTTTCTGATTTCTTCAATCTTTCTGAATCATCATCAGATACATTCAACATCAAGGTATTCGGTTCTGATGACATACCTGATTGAGACATAGGAATCACATTGATATCAGCTGATTCATCTAGGGATTCCACATCGCTTTCAATATCTTCTATGAATTCATTTGTCGTCACATTACGCTCATTTTGACTAACAAGCGTTGCCGTAACACTAGCCTTGTTTGTCTCTTCAGTCATCGACATCATTGGTTGAGAAGAGCCAACGTTACTAAGGTACATATCAATTTCAGAATAATCTTCTAAGTAATTCTCAATTTCTTGCACTGTTTCTAGAGTGTCTTCATAAATAGTACCTTGTTCTTTTTCAATTTCAATCGTAATGGCACCTTCATCACTTTCAGGCATCAAAGTCATACCTTGGTTAAAGATAGCTAGTAAACCTAGTGCCATTAGTATAGTCGTGATGAAAAGAACTAAGAGACGATGTTTTAAGGTCCAACGCGTCGCACGCGTCAACCACTTCATATATGGTCTTTCCTGTCTGACTTTTTCCATGTTCTGTTTAGGTGCGCTTAAAATACGGCTTGCAATCATGGGAACAACAGTTAAGGCGACAAACAACGATGCAAATAAACTAAACACTACTGTAATCGCAAGTGGTGTAAATAGTTGTCCAACTAAACCACTAACAAACACAACCGGCAAGAACACAGCCGCTGTTGTTAAAGTTGATGCAATAATAGCAGATGCAACTTCTTTTGTACCATCACTTGCAGCTTGTTTGGAGTTTTTGCCCATAGATAGATGCCTATATATATTTTCAATAACAACTACAGCATTATCCACTAGCATACCAATACCGAGTGCCAAACCACCTAGTGTCATTAAGTTTATACTTATATCTGTAAAGAATAATAGCGCAAAAGTTGTTATGACTGAGAATGGTATTGCTAAACCAATAATCAGCGGTGCTTTTAAATTTCTAAGAAAAGCGAAGAGTACAACCATAGCAAGTATTGCACCGGAAATAAGTGACGTATAGACACTATTTATTGCAAGATCAATATACTCACCTTCATCATAAAGTGATTCAACTGTTAGGTTACTAAATTCATCTTCAGAAAGTTTTTCTTCAAGAACTTTATTAAACTCTTTATTAACTTGCGACGCATTCGCATCTGAAGCGAGCATCACGTCTATAGATAAGGCGTCACCTTGATTCAATCTTGTGATGGAGTTTGAGTCCTGTGCTTCAACAGATACATCTGCGATATCATCTAGAGTGAGTGTCCCGCCATCAGGTATGTCCGTAATAACTAATTCGCGTAAGGCTTCAACACTGTCAATATTACTAACCGTACGCGTCGTTATAGATGTACGTTCTTCTTCATCGACAATCGTAGCATTTGGTATCGATATGTTATTTGCTTCGATTAATCCTGCCACATCACTCTGGCTCATGTTGACTTCTTCAAGTGCGTCGATATCTAAGTTCACTTGAATCTCTTGAGTCACTGCACCATTCTCAGTGATTGATGCGACCCCTTCGATATTTTCAAGCTCTGTAATTAAGTCTTCCACTTGATCTTGGTAATCAACAACACTTTCTCCTTCAGAAGTGACTGCCAGTTGAATACTAGGCAACATAGAGATATCAAATTCTAAAAAGGACGGTGATTCTGCTTGTTCAGGTAATTCAACTGCATCAATCGCCCTTCTAATATCACTTTCTACATCTTCAATCTGCATATCATAGTCAAATTCCATAATAACAACTGAAGAGTTTTCCTGTGACTGAGAAGAAATATTACTTAAACCATTTATAGACGACAATTCAGATTCTAACGGTACTGTAACGTCTTCCATCACTTCCTCAGGCCCAGCACCTTGGTAAGTTGTTGCTACCGCGGCAATAGGAGGTTCAATCGGTGGCATTAGCTGCAAAGGGAGTCTTGTTAATGAGACTGCACCTAAGAGCATAAGTATTATCATAACGACGATTGTAAATTTAGGTCGTCTTATAGAAAAATCAGATAGCTTCAATTATTTTTCGCCCCTCATTATTTTTATTGTATTTGTATGTATCCAACAACGTGTTGTACAATTCTATATATTAAACTAAAAAACATGTCTATATCAATCAACAGTATGATCCGCAGTGTCGGAAAAGAAAAGGTGTGTCTATATTGTTACAAAAATCACTTACAAGAGAAAATTTAATTGAAGCATTCTGGGAACTTTATAAAGATAAACCCATCGAAAAAATCACTGTCAAAGAAATAACAAATCGTGCAGGCTATAATCGTGGAACATTTTACGCATACTTCAAAGATACTTATGAAGTACTTAAAGAGATTAAAGAGTCTATTATGCCGAGTAAGGACATGATTATTTACCCGATTCAAAGAATAGAGAAGAAGGAAGACTTAATCTTTGATACGCTCAGCCATTCCAATGATTATTTCATGGAGAACCAAGAGAAGATAATCGTTTTACTTGGACCTGAAGGTGATCCCTCCTTTGTTCATGAATTAAAAATACGCACACGTGAAATACTAATGGAATACCTAAACGGTTCGGATATTAACGAACCAGAAAAAATTCAATTTATTATTGAGTATCACATGTCAGCCATCATTGGTGTATTCCAACTTTGGGTAGAAAGAGGGTCAACCTTAGACCAAATTGAATTAGAAAAACTCATAGAAGATATTTCACAGGATGGTGTAATAAGCATCCTACAGACCTTGATTAGTAAATAACCTATTTGTAACACTATGCGTTATAAAATAACGCATCTAGATGTATTGATGTAACAGGTTTCTGTAAAAATCATCCTGACCAATTATAACGACCCTATCACATATTTGTTCAATTTCATTCATGTCATGAGAGGTATATATTATAAGCACCTCTTGCTCTTGTGCTAATTTCTTTAAGAAACCTCCAATCTCTATACGAGATTTCAAATCAATACCTGCTGTTGGCTCATCCAATAGTAATAGTTTCGGTTCATTAATTATGCTAACAGCTAGGTTTAATTTTCTTTTCATTCCACCAGATAACTGATTGACTCTTTTATCATCTTGCTTAAGCTGAACTGCTTCAAGTATAGATTTTAATTCCTCTTTTGACCGCCTTGTCTTGGATAGGTTTTCAAAGAACTTCATATTCTCCATAACCGTTAGGTCTTCCCATAGTGCGAGTTCTTGTGGAACATATGCAATGTACTGCCTGAGTGACCGGTAGTGCTTTTTATAATCTCGGTCATTCAAAAGCACTTGCCCGCTATCTTCTTTTAGCAGTGTCGCAAGTATTTTTAACAAGGTGGACTTGCCTGCTCCATTTTCGCCGACGAGCCCAATGACTTCTCCCTTAGATGCAGAAAGATTAAAGTTCTCGAGCACCTTTTTCTTACCATAGCTTTTAGACAAAGACTTAACTTCTAGCATTGCGATTCCTCCCTAAACAAACAGTTAATACTAAGATGGTTACAAACAGCATCACGAAGTTGTTATTATTCTCAACTAGTGCGATAACAGGGTGAAAGTTCGATATTCCATTTAAGAATGGCATAATGATATGAAGTCCTAATAAGACACCAATCAAACCTAGCCCATTTCTATATAGTGATAATTTACTTCTAGAGTAGAATGCAACAATAAATACAATAATATTCACTATAGCTCTGTAGATGAGTAGGCTAACTATACTAACACTCTGATCAAACATTGCCTTAATAATAAGTAATGTGACTAGATCAATCATGTACATTACTATCAGCATAGCTAAAAATGAGGTAATCATAAATGCCTTAAACGAATAGTTTAGATATAAAAAACGTTGTTTTGTCTCGCTCCTTGTTTCACGTGTAACAAATTCAAAAATGAATACCGTTGTTAAAAGAGATACGTATGCCCAGATTAACCAAGGATCGATTGTGCTATCATTTTGTTCCATGGTCTCCTTACCCTTAAAAGTGAAGTTTTGGCTGACTAGGTTAGAGTCCATATCAATTTGATTTTTTGTTTCAAGTATAGTTTCTGATTCTATTGTGGTTTCATTAAACAATTCCATTTCTAGGTCTTGTATTTGCTCAGTGATTCTTTGACTATTTAAGGATTCTTGTATTAACGAGGCAAGTAACTCCTTAACCGTACTGTATGCAAAAGAACGATCTGTATAGTATGTTTCAACCATATTACGCCGCTCACCTGACAAAATTTTATCCTCAAAATCTTCACCAAACACCAAGACACTGTCATATTGATACTGTTCTAAAACTCTTAAAGCATCATCTTTTTCACTGCTTTCAAAATGGTCTATTCTAATATAATTACTCTCTTCTAACCCTTTGATTATCCTATCAGTTTCTTCAACGTCAGCTTCATCAACTACAGCTACTGGCACTCTAAAATCTTCTGATACATTAGAAGTCACGTAGACTGCACCTACCGTTACAAATAACGGTATAAACAACCAAAAAATGAGCTTCAAGCGGTGCCGTTTCAAGAGGATCCATCTCGATTTAATCATATCCATCATGAGACTCTACGCTCCTTTAATAAACCAATGATAAGCATCATCACCAATAGTGTACACAAGCTGAATAACATAATATTAATTTCCATCGTAAATCGTTCATTTAATACAATTTCCTGAAGCCAATTCAGTGCCTGATATGAATAAGTTACGTCAAAGATCCAGTCGAAATATAAAGGGAAGTAAATGCTGGGTATAATCGCTCCTGAAAAAACAATAATGAGTGAAAGCATCATTAATTGTAATATCATCGTTAGTTTATAGCTCTTAGACAACCAATCGATAATAAGGAGCAAGATAACCGTTATTAATAGATGTATGAAAATTAGAATGCCAATTCTCATTAAATTTTCTATGACTAATGCATTTCCGATTAAATAAAGAGCCGTCATCAAAATAAGTACAGAAGGTAGGATCATAATTAGCATCAGAGCAGTTATTTTTGAGATTCCTTGTGCCAGATGTCCTACACCTAGTAGTTTCATTCTTTCACTGAGTCCTGGGTTTTTATCTTTCATTAACATCAGGTACAGTAAATACAGCCAAATAGTTAATAAAATAAACATGCCATTTAATAAGAAGTAAGATATACCTAAACTAAAGTTCTGTGATACTTCTTCTTCATCAACTAAGGTGTCTGAAGAAATAACCTGCACAAACTGGCTCACAAATTCTTGAAAGATCAAATCCTCTCTTTGTTCATCTGACATATCAAATGATTTTGCATAGTGATTCACTGTAAGTACATTGGATTGGGAATTTCTAAGATGTCGAATGAGGGTGTCCAGTACACTTCTAATCATATAACTTTCAAGTTTACGATCTGGATTCCCAGTCACTTCTAGCTGACTTGTTTGCCCCTCCATCATATTTTCTGCAAAATTTTCTGGAAACACAATAAATGCAGACAGCTCGTTATTATCAATTAAAGCATTCGCCTCATCTATATCTAATCGCTCCATCTCTATACCGTCTGTAAAATCAGCTGTATCTGCTAAAGTATTGACGAGCATGTCAGTCGTTTCATTTTCATCCATATTCACTAAACCAATGTTGATATCTTGTTCGTCTACTACTGATAAAACATTACCTAATATCCAGATTAGTAGAGCCGTAAATAGAATTGGAGCAAGTAAAATAAGAGGAAGTGATAGCCACTTCCTCTTAAATCTATGAAGGTCGTTAGCAATGAATACGAGGATATGTCTCATTTTTTTCATTGCTATCGCACCCTTCCTATTATTTAAATTATTGAACACTAGCACCTGTACCGAAGTTTTCGCTAAGCCATGATTCTAGTTTAGGTTCCACTTCTTCAGTAAAGTATGTTTCAAGCTCTTCTTGGTTCATCTTACCAATATCTGTTTCATTTTCTGATGAAGGAATCTCGACCTCATTAACAGACTGACTTTCATGTGCAATGTTTAGAACTGCAGTGTCTCTGGTAATATTCGTACCGTCGTCTGCATATAGTTGGATATCACCTGATGCCTGATCATCTCCATAGTTTGTTGATGACTCCATGTAGATATTAAATGGCGTACTTTGATCAGGGCTAAAGTTATTTACTGTTGCCTCAAGATTCCAAATCTCATTATCTTCTTCTTCAGTTTTCGTTGAGTTAAGGACTAAAATGTCTTCATCCTCAACATTTAACGTCATTACATCCTCATAGCCTGAATCTACTTCGTTTAAATCAAAAGTAAAGTTAACTTTATCTTCAGCAGTACCCAGTGAAACATTGATTAGATTTCCATCTTCACGCACTTCATGTGTTGAGTCCAATTCAATATCTTCCGTTTGCTCATCTATCGTTACGGATACATCTAGATCACGTTGTACAATATTATCTTCATCATCAGTCCAAATAACTGATGTCATACCATTTGGGAACCCGATATCCTCAACATTTTCAGCAGCATCTTTTAGTTGCTGACTTGGGTCTGTTTCAATCTCTTCACCTGCTGGCATACTCATATTCGCTTGAGTCATCTGAGCTTCGATTAATTCAATCAGTCTCTCATCTTCAGACATCTTTGTTAAAAGTTCTCTTAAGAATGTGTGCATTTCTTCTTCTGATAAAGTCATCGTCAGCTTATCTGCATTAACTGTTGTCTCACCGACTGTTATCTCTTCACTTTCTTCTTCAAAGGCTTCGTCTGGTAAATTTTCTTGTAGGAAACTTGAATATTCGTCAACAAAATACTCACGTTCCTCTTCTGTTAATGCATTGGTTTGGAAGAAGGTAGAGAAATCAATATTTTCTTCATTAGGGAACGTTTCAGGATCCATTTGATTTAGAAAAGTCCCTGTATCTTCTTCATGTAAAACTAAGTAATCTTCAATAAATGGTAGCGTAAGACCCATTTTTTCTCCAGTAACATAACCAGCAACATCTTCAATGGTAAACGCACCAACATTTGCATCTAAACCAAATGTTGCGAGTTCTTCGTTAATATCTTGACTCCCAGTTATGTTAATCTCAGCATTATTAATCATTTCTGAGATACCACTTTCTTCTAAGTTAGGATCATTAGTCTCAGCTGTAAGCGTCATGCTCGATTCTGTTGGATTATCCATAGAATTTTCGTACCATTCTAATTCATCTTCAAATCTTTCCTCGAACATTTCAGTCATATTCTCAGTGCTATCCAACTCCGACATAAGGTAGTTGTTCTTAGGTGTATTCACAACATTTTGGTAAACAAAGTATCCACCGATTGCCAGAACAATGAGGGCGCCGACAGAGACACCAAGTATAGTAAATCCTTTCTTACCCATATGCTCATCTCCTTAGTATTCTTATCTTCAATTTACAAGTTTCCCCAAATGAAAACATAATACACATTTTCTTTAACATTTAGTCAAATTTATGTCACTTTTTGTATCAAATATACAATTTCGGGTAAACAGTAGATGAGGTGATTACTTTGTCTTCAATACGTATAATCGGTGCACAACAAAATAATCTAAAAAATGTTAGCGTCGATATTCCAAAACATAAATTAACTGTTTTCACAGGTCGGTCAGGTTCTGGTAAATCATCACTTGTTTTTAGCACACTTGCCGCAGAATCAGAACGTCTGTTGAACGAAACTTACTCAGCATATATTCAAAATCAATTGACTAAATATGAAAAACCAGATGTAGATCAAATTGATAATCTTCCAGTCGCTATGGTAATCAATCAAAAAAGACTAGGTGGAAATTCAAGGTCAACAGTCGGTACCATTTCAGATATATACTCATCAGTTAGATTACTTTGGTCAAGAGTTGGTCAACCTTTTGTTGGATACTCCAATGTGTACTCCTTTAATAATCCCGCAGGTATGTGTCAACGATGCCAAGGTCTAGGTTATGTCGAAGACATTGATTTAAACGAGCTTCTAGATTACAATAAATCGCTAAATGAAGATGCAATTAAATTTCCTTCTTTCCGTCCAGATAGCTGGAGAGGAAAGCGTTACTTGTATAGTGGTCTATTTGATAACGACAAAAAACTTAAAGACTATACAGAAGATGAAATGAATACATTTTTATATACCAAGCCGGAAAAACTCAAAAATCCCCCAGATAATTGGCCAAGAACAGCAGAATTTGAAGGGTTGATTCACCGTTTTAGACGTTCATTCTTACTCAATGATAATTTTGAGAAAAACCGTTTTTTAGAAGATGTTGAAAGAGTTGTCACAAGTCGTGAGTGCCCAGATTGTCACGGCAAGAGGCTAAATGAAGAAGTATTAAGTTCAAAAATAAATGGACTTGATATTGCTGACTTTACAGCCTTACCGATTGAAGATACTGTGCCTTTTTTAAGAGAGCTAAAAAGTGAGAAAGAACAAGTCATCATTGAACCTCTAATCAAACAACTTGAAGTATTGAAACATGTAGGACTCAACTATTTAACTTTAGACCGGGAAACGCCGACTTTATCCGGCGGTGAATCACAGCGCATTAAATTGATTCGCCATTTGAATAGTCCATTAACTGATCTCGTTTATATAATCGATGAGCCGAGTGTAGGGCTTCACCCTGAAGATATACAAAAGATTAATGACATCATGTTAGATATTAGAGATAAGGGCAATACTGTTCTCGTTGTAGAACATGATCCTGACGTAATCAAAATCGCAGATCAAATCATCGATATGGGTCCAGGCGCTGGTCAACACGGTGGCGAAATAATATTTACAGGGAAATATCAAGATATTTTAAGTGCAAATACCCCAACTGCTAGAGCATTAACACACGATCATAATTTAAAAGATAATCACAAGATTGGTAAGAAATTTATCAAATTGAAAAACATTAGCAAGAACAATCTAAATAACGTCAGTGTATCGCTACCTAAAAATGCTCTGACTATTTTTACAGGTGTCGCTGGTTCGGGTAAAAGTACCTTACTTAGAGAAGGGTTCAAACATTCAGATGCTATCATTATCGACCAGCAAGCAGTGCATGCATCAAATCGTTCAAACTTATTAACCTACATGGATATATTTGATGAAGTACGTACAATATTCGCCAAGGAAACCGGACTTTCTAAGAGCATGTTTTCTTATAATTCCAAAGGTGCATGTCCAAATTGTAAAGGGAAAGGCATAATCAAAACTGAACTTGCCTTTATGCCAGATTTCTCTCAAGTATGTGAGGTTTGTAACGGTACCCGTTATAAAAAAGAAGTGCTTGAAGCTAAGGTGAAAGGCTATTCTATAGCAGATATTCTGGCATTGACTGTAGAAGAAGCACTCAACATTTTTAAAAATAACGCTAGCATTATAAACCGTTTGAGTCGCTTACAAGCTACCGGACTACAGTATATGACTCTCGGACAATCCTTAGACACTTTATCCGGTGGAGAAATTCAAAGAGTAAAACTTTCTAAATATCTTGATGCAGATAATAATGAAGAAACTTATATCTTTGATGAGCCTACAACAGGTTTACATGAAGAAGATATTCCAACACTCTTAAATTGCTTTAATCAACTCATCGAAAGAGGAAATACTGTACTGATCATAGAGCACAACCTCACGATGATGACCCATGCCGATTGGATTGTCGATATGGGACCAGGTGCCGGTATAGAAGGCGGAAAAATCTTATTTAGCGGCTTACCTAAAGACCTTCTTAATGTAGATGAATCTGTAACTGCCAAGCATTTAAAGCGTTATATAATGCAATAAAGAAAAGAGCTGAGATATTAATATCTCAGCTCTTTTCTTATTTAAATGTAGCATTTTCTAAGCGAATATATCCTGCTGCATCAAGTTCTATACCTTCTAATTGGTCGGTATTATAGGCGAGCGTCATATTAGGGTGTACCAGCGGTACATAAGGTAATTCTTCCATTAAAATACTATGAAGATTTTCATACTCTGTCATACGCGTTTCATCATCTGTGGCACTTCTTGCTGCTTCTAAGCCAGTATCCACTTCATCATTCTTGTAAAATGCACGGTTTCCTCCAAATCCTTCATTACTACCCAAGGTCAATGAGGATAAAAGATAGTCTGCGTCACCTGTCGATGCTGTAAAACTTAGTAAAAACATATCGTGCTGACCATTACCTAATCGTTCTAAAAATGTAGCCATCTCATATTGCTCAACTTCAATATTGATGTTTAATTCTCTAAGCTGCTCTTGAATATACACTGCTGTATCCACGAGGTCCTGACTATCATTAACCCAAATTGTAGCATTAAAACCCTCAGGGTAAGCTGATTCACTTAGAGCCTGTTTGGCTAAGTCCATATCTTGGCTTAATTCAGGTAACGCTTCTGAATTCCCAAATGCACTTTTCGACACT
This sequence comes from Jeotgalicoccus sp. ATCC 8456, assembly GCF_016313225.1. Lineage (NCBI taxonomy): Bacteria > Bacillati > Bacillota > Bacilli > Caryophanales > Staphylococcaceae > Jeotgalicoccus > Jeotgalicoccus sp. ATCC 8456. The sequence goes on from NZ_CP066224.1 coordinate 1,386,588, forward strand.
AAACTATTTGGTATTTCTGCCTTACCATCGTATATACCACTTTTAATTGCTTCTCTGTCGATGGCACTGGATATTGCTTGTCTCACTTTTACATCATTAAATGGCTCACTTTCTGTGTTAAACCCTAAGTAATTTGTTCTAAGTGAATCAGATTCAACTAATTCAGTGTTCGCACTATTGTTAATACGATCAAACATGGCCATATCAACAGGTGTTGTGATATTAATGCCACCTGACTCTAACTCAGCCATCATCGAACCAGATTCTGGGATAATAACGAAGGTGAGGTTATCAATTAAACTATCACCGGCAAAGTCATCAAAGCGTTCGAGTTCTATGTTTTGTCCAGGTGCCCTAGCTTTAAATTTCACATAGTTCGTACCATCTGGATTTGCTGAAATATGCTCGCTTGTAAAGGCTGATATTTCATCAGATAGGGCCGTAAAGTCATCTCCACCTTCATCTCTTAGCTCATAATATTCATCCAAGTTTACATCTGAGCCTGCCTGTTCTAAAGCTTGTTCATAATCGGCATCGATACTTTCTTTACTCATAATACTACCAGCAGTATGTGCTAAGTTATCAGGCAGTGGAGCAAATGGATATCTCGTAATAATATTAAGTTCATGATCGTTAACAATTTCAATCTCTTCAATCATTTCAAACAAGAATTGCGTCGGCGTACCGACACTCGGGTCAACAACACGCTCTAAAGATGCTTTAACATCTTCTGCAGTAAACGCTGATCCATTGTGAAATGTCACGTCTTCTACTAATTTAAAATTCCATGTCGTTTCATCCACCTGTGACCATTCACTAGCAAGACCTGCTTTATGACTCATATCAGGATTTCTTGCAACTAAGGTCTGAAAGAGGTGACGCCTTACTTGGATTCCAATGACATCATTCGTACCATGAGGATCAATCGTCGACAAGTCTTGGTCAAATCCTACAACCACATCCCCTGTCTTTTCTGAAGTAGAACTTCCTTCTCCCTCAACATCGACCTCACTATCATTGGTACAAGCTCCAAGTAATATGACAACAAGAATTACCAAAAACCATTTGAAATTTTGCATTATATGTAACCCCCTTTTAGTTGAATATATAAATTATATACTGAATAGTCAGAAAATACTATCTAATTATGTTCAGTATTGACAATACAACATCCTAATGTTAGGATTTATATAGCCTAGTAATAGGATATTAAAAGAAGGAAGGAGAAATACGCATGATTTCTAGTTTGACACGCATTAATGAGCTTGCTCAAAAGAACCGTACAGTAGGTTTAACAGAGGCAGAAATTGAAGAACGCGCTGAATTAAGACAAGAGTATCTTAAAGAAATTCGTGGTCAGGTTTCTTCTAATATCACTTCAATAACGATTCAAAATGAAGACGGTATAGATGTAACACCTGCTAAATTAAATGTTGAAAAAGTTAAAAACCTTTTAAACGGCCACTCATAGAATTTTAAGCCGCCTTCATCTCTTACGAGATGAGGGCTTTATCTATTTAAAAAGAGGAGGATGTCTTATGTCAGTTCAAGAGAGAGATTTACATTTATATAAGTCATTGATGACTGCTTCAAAAATTCTAAATGATAAAGCAAGAACTCATATTAAGAATCAAGGACTCACATTTGAAAATTTACTCGTAATAGAATGCCTATTTGAGCATGGGCCACATTACATACAAACCTTAAGTGAAAAATTGATGATACCCAGTGGTAGCATTACGTATATTGTAAATAAATTAGAGAAAAAAGGTTTAGTTCGTAGAGAAATACAGGCTGATAATAAGCGCTTTTGTAAGGCGATTTTGACCGACGAGGGTAAATCAGTATTCAACGAAATTCACCCAGTATATACAAAAGATATAAGTGAAGCATTCGCTCACTTGTCAGGTTCAGAAAAATCCGCTTTAGAAGACTTACTAAATATCATATGCGAAGAAAAAAACTGATGGAGGAATCCTCCATCAGTTCTTAATTTAGTTTGAGTATTTTATTATTATTATTTCTAATTTCTTTTAACAAGGTTGAATCACTGATTAGAGACTGACCATAAGATGGTATCATTTCTGATAATTTATCTAACCATTTTTCTTTATAAGCCGGGAAATTTTTGTCGATAATATCTAAGGCAACATGTACCGATACGGAAGCGCCTGGAGATTCTCCAAGTAGGGCAATCACGCTGTGATCTTGTGAGTTTACAACTTCAGTACCAAATTGTATATAACCACGTCCATATTCATTCGTATCTTTAATGACTTGGACCCGTTTACCTGCGATATGCAGATCCCAGTCCTCATCCCTCGCATCAGGTACGAAACGTCTCAATTCTTCCATTCTATTCTCTTTCTTCATGAGTACTTGTTCGATTGAGTACTGTACAAGTGGAATATTCTTCAATCCTGCCGACATCATAGTCAGCAAGTTAAAGCGATTGACTGATTTAAATAAATCCGTGTTAGAGCCATATTTTAAAAGCTTAGGACCGATTGCTGCAAATGGTCCAAATAACAAGCTTTCTTTACCATCAATATAACGTCTATCCAGGTGAGGTACCGTCATTGGCGGCTTACCTTTTGGCTCCTTACCGTACACTTTGGCACCATGTTGACTCACAATATCAGGATTATTACACACTAAAAATGCACCACTAATTGGGAAACCTCCAATATTGCGGCTTTCAGGGATGCCCGTCTTTTGTAGAAGCGGTATCGCATGCCCACCTGCACCAATGAAGATGTAATCAGCAGAATGAAACTCCGTCGCTCCAGTTTCTAAATTCGTCACTTTGACTTCCCATTTCCCATTATCTAAACGACGAAAACCATCAACTTCATGATTGAAGCTAACCGCTGTATTTGGCTGCGCTTGTAGATTCGTTACAAGCTTCCTTGTTAATTCACCAAAATTCACATCTGTACCATAATCCACTTTACTTGCCGCTATACTTTCAGCCTTGTCACGGCCGTTAATCATCAGTGGAATCCATTGGCCGATTTCCTCATGGCTCTCCGTATAGGTCAATCCCTCAAACATCGGTAGTGATTTTAAAGCTTCATATCTATTTTTTAGAAAATTAACGTTCTCTTTTCCCTGTACAAAGCTGATATGTGGGAGTGGACGAATGAAAGACTCAGGTTCATCCAGCGCCTTATTTTTTACGAGATAAGACCAAAACTGCTTAGAAATTTCAAATTGCTCGTTAATTTCTTTTGCCTTTTCAACGTCAATGCTGCCATCTTTTTGTTCTACTGTATAATTTAATTCGCATAAGGCAGCATGCCCTGTACCTGCATTATTAAGCTCATTAGAACTTTCTAAAGCAGGTGCATTTTGTCGCTCGAACATTTTTAAATTCCACTCACCTTCTAGATTTTTTAAAAACGTTCCTAGGGTCGCACTCATAATGCCTGCTCCGATTAATATTACATCTTTAGAATTTGTCATAGTTAACCAGCTCTCTACTTTTTGAATTAAATAAAATATACCGGTTTCCCGGCATATTTTCACATTCTATTATTTAACAATAATGACCGGAATATTCGCGCGTTTCGCTACCTTATGCGTCACATGACCAAGTACATGTTTAATTTGCATTCTTGATCTCTTGTTGCTCATTACAACGATTTCGTAATCTCCATTCTCAATTTCTTTCTTTAGTTCTTGGAGTACTCTACCTGTTGAAAATTTAATTTCGTAATTTAAATCATACTTATCCAGCTCATCCTTGAAATATTGAATGTCTGCTTCTTTCTCCTTAGCAATTTCATCAAAATGTTTCCCGTGAAACTTTACATTATCAGCCATCTCATTTTCTGCAATTACGTTAAACACTGTAATCTTAGCTTCTTTACTCGAACCAGATAATTTTTGAAGTTGCTCAGGAACATTAACAAAAGAGTTTCCAAAGTCAAAAGGTACTAATATTTTTTTATACATATTTACTATCCTCTCTTTTACTTATTTGACGATCATCACAGGTGCGTTGACTCTTTTTGCAATTTTGTGTGTCACATGGCCAAGAACATGCTTGATATCTCTTTTAGATCGTTTATTACTCATCACTATCATATCGTAGTCATGGGCATTAATTTCCTTTAGCAATTGAGGAATAACACGACCAACTTCAAAACGGATTTCATAGTTAAGATTCAGCTTATCTAATTCATCTGTAAAAGATTTTAGCAAATTCTTTTTCTCTTCGACAATCTCATTGAAACGTTTACCATTAAACTTCACATCACTGGACATTTCATTTTCAGTAATGACATTAAAAATAGTGATCATATACGCTTCATCTGGATTCGTTAGCTTTTCTAGCTCCTTAGGTACGTTGTCAAAAGAGTTCCCAAAATCATATGGTAATAAAATATTTTTGTACATACCTACACCTCCCTATATATTTCTATAAGTATAAAACTATTTCTAGACATCATTTATTATCTTCCCTTATAGAATTAATAATATGCATAGAATTGACAAAAAGCATATCAGATTCCAACAGCTTTGAATACGCCTTTAACAGTAAATGTTTCGATAAAATCTGCCATTTTCGAAACGGGCACTACACAACCATCAGTCAACCACTTAAATAAGAGCCCCATATGAGCATGTATCATGTAAGTAATCAGGTATTCTTCATCGACTTCACTTTCAAATTCTACACCAAACTCTTGGCTTTTTACTTTATAAAAGTCAAACATATGATGAGAAAAATATTCAGATAGGGCGCTTGTACCAAGACCAGCTGCAATAACCATGACCCTTTCTCTATTATCCTTTAAATAATTAAAAAATCCTTCGATTGTCTCCTGAAGCTGTTGGTCATTTAGTAGATTGAGACTTTCTCCACTAATATTTTCATACAAAAGACGATCAATATCTTTAATCATTTGGCTTTGATAGCTTGCAATTACTTCGTATTTATCTCTATAATAAGTATAAAATGTTCCACGGTTAATCATTGCTGCTTGACTGATATCCCGTATCGTAATACTTTCAAACGATTTGTCTTTGAGTAAATCCACCATAGCTTGGTCTATGGCACGGAGAGTTTTTTGTACTCTTAAATCTTTTTTCAATTTTAATCAACCTTTCTGGGCAAAGTGTCGGATATCTTACACATTAGTGAATATCGACTATTGAATAATATTGTTTTGTACATATAATGGGTTATTGTACACAGTGTATGATAATTCTACCATAAAAAAAGAGGATGATTTAATGTTTCAAGATTTTAAATTTATATTTAAGAAACCTTTATTAATAGCGACTTTATTTTTCGTTTCTTTATTCCCCGTTATTTATTCCTTAACTTTTCTCGACGCAATGTGGAATCCCTATGATCGTACAGGAGATATGGCCTTTCATATAGTAAATGAAGATGAAGGTACAGAGGATATCAATATAGGTTCCAATATTGAAGAGGAACTGTCGGACAACGATCGGTTCGATTGGAAGTTTACAGGACTTGATGAAGCAAAAGAAGCAGTACAGAGTGGGGATGCTTATGGTTATCTAGTGATTCCATCAGATGCATCAGATAATGCTGCTTCTTTATTAAGTGAACAACCAGAAAAAGTAAACCTCACACTTCACACAAATCCAGGCTATAACTTTATCGGATCAATTATGGCTCAACAAGCAGGTTCAGAATTAGAGAAGAATATACAAACTGAGATTACTAGTACTTATACTTCTAGTTTAATTGATGAAATTGCTCAAGTATCTGATCGTAGCGGCGAAGCTGAACAAGCCATTAATGAACTGACTGAAGGTGCGGTTGCCCTAGATCAGGGACTTCTACAACTTCAAGGTTCTACAGCAGAACTACAAGAAGGTTCAAATACGCTTTATAGTGGTGAACAACAATTTTCTAGTCAACTCAATCAAGCATCAGCCTTACTCGGTAATTACGCTCAACCTATTACTGGTGCACAAAGTCAGTTAGAAAGTGGTGCAGGTGATCTTAATAACGGTATCGGTCAACTGAACAGTGGTGTAAGTGAATTGAAAGCTGGTTCAGAACAACTATCTGGTGGCTTACAGGAAGTTCAGAGCCAATTCCAAGAACTTCAAAATCGCATGGATGAGTCTGGCCTAGTATTTACATCAGAAGGTGCCGATGCAATTACACATCCGATTGAACTGACAACTGAAACATCAGTGGAAACTGATAACTACGCTCAAGGATTTGCACCATTGGTTGTTGCAGTCAGCTTATTTATCGGTGCAATAACGTTTAACGTTGTTTACCCTATCAACAAAATTTTTGATAAGGAAGCTTCCGTAGTCTCAAGATGGATTAGCCGTGGGTTATTATTTATCTCTCACTCCGTACTGATTTCAAGTTCGCTTTATGCAACAATTGTTTGGATTATGCAGATTGATATATACAGTCATTGGAGATTTTACTTTGCCATGATTATGTGGTCATTAGTGTCCATAATAATCATTGCGACAATGGTTACCATATTCGGTAACTTTGGTAAGTTTCTCGGTATTGTCTTACTCATTGTCCAACTATCATCAAGTGGCGGTACCTTCCCAATAGAAACTGCTAATAATTTCTATCAATCACTCTTCGATGTATTACCAATGGCCTTTATTGTTTCAGGCTTTAAAGATGCGATATTTAATCAAGCATTCAACGTAGAGTTCTCTACAGTAATCATTTATCTAGCAGTGATTTCAATCGTTCTTTACTTGATGATCCTACTCGTACTTTGGCTAAAAGATAAATTCCCTGCATATGAAGAAAAAATCAATAAGATGAGTCGTTTTGAAGGATAGTAGGCAGAAATTCTTTCCCAAATTTTTGACATCCTAATGTCAATAGTCTGAAATAATACAGGAATATTTCAATGTTACAAAGCTGTCTCTAACTGTAATTGCATTATTATTGCGTTGTAACATACGTAATCAATTTATGTGATACATTAGTAACTGTCCTAGAGAGACAGTAAAAAATACAGTGCATGTCGACAGAACGACAGTTAAAGAATAGGCATTGAAATTTTAGAATTATTTTTTTGGAGGAAGAAAACAAATGAAGAAAACAATATTAGCAACATCATTAGCTTTAGGTTTAGGCGTAACAGGCGTAGTAGCAGATCAAGACGTAGATGCATCATCAATCAATAAAGAAGAACTTGCACAAACAGTTCAAAATAACCCAGCTGAATTAAATGCAGCTCCAATCCATGAAGGTGCATATGACTACAACTTCACATTAAACAATGTGAACTATGACTTTACTTCAGATGGAACGAACTACTCTTGGGCATACAGTGCTAACGGTAACGCTACTGCGACTAACTACACTAACGAAACTGTAGAAGCACCTAAAGTAGAAGAAGTTCAAGAAGTTGAACAAACAAACAACACTAACTACAACACACAAAACCAACAAGCAGCACCTGCTGTAGAAGAAGTTGAAGTTCAAGAAACACAACAACAAGTATCTGAGCCAGCAGCTCCTGCTCCAACTCAATCTACTTCATCTTCAAATGGTTCAACTAAATCACAATTCTTAGCTGCAGGTGGTACTGAAGCTATGTGGAATAACATTGTTCTTCCAGAATCAAGTGGTAACCCGAACGCAGTAAGTCCAAACGGCTACCAAGGTCTTGGTCAAACTAAAGAATCTTGGGGAACTGGTTCAGTAGCAGATCAAACTGCAGGTATGCTTGACTACGCTGAAAGACGTTATGGTTCAATCGATAACGCTATCCAATTCCGTAATGCAAACAATTGGTGGTAAGATCACCATTATATAACCAAAGAGACTCCAGATGATCTGGAGTCTCTTTTTTGTCAGCTTTTAGTGATTATTCAGATAATAAAGTGTAGAATGATTTCATCTAAAGAAATGAGGGGATAGCATGCACTTTGAAACAAAAGCAATACATGTTGGTCGTAGTGTTGACCCAAATACTGGTGCTGTAACAGCACCTATACACCTATCTTCGACCTACGAAAGACAAGCTGATGGTGGATATATTAATGAGACAATGTATAGCCGCAGTAAAAATCCAAATAGAAGATCCCTTGAAGAATGTCTGACCGCCTTAGAAAACGGTTATGATGCAATCGCATTCTCTTCTGGTATGGCAGCAATAACCGCAGTCATTGAATCTTTACCGAAAAAGTATCCTAAAAGAATCGTCTTACCTAACGAGATGTATTTCGGTGTTAAATTATTAATAGAAAAGACGGATATTGGACAGCGCTTCGACATAGTTACTATCGATATGACTGATGGCGATGCACTTAAAACCGCAATCAATGAGAAACCAACAGGTATAGTATGGATTGAATCACCGTCTAATCCACAAATAAATATCACTGATATTAAAAAAGTCGTATCCTTAGCTCAGGGTGTTGGTGCGATTACCGTAGTGGATAATACGACCGCTTCACCTGTTTTCCAACAACAACTTGACTTAGGTGCAGATTTTTCACTCCATTCTGTTACAAAATACATTGGTGGTCATAGTGATGTGCTCCTAGGTGCAGTTATTGCGAAAGAAAGCAGTGAAATGTTAGAGAATATGAGACTCCATCAAGCCAATAAAGGTGGGGTCCCATCTCCATTTGAATGCTGGTTGGCACTTCGTGGTATAGAAACTTTATCTTTAAGAGTCCATGCACATGCTAAAAATGCCTTGGATGTGGCCCTATTTTTAGAATCTCACAACAAGGTTAAAGCTGTTCATTATCCTGGACTAAATAATCATCCAAGTCATGATATCGCTAAGGGACAGATGTCCGGCTTTGGCGGGCTCTTATCGTTTGAAGTTGAAGGTGGGTCAGATGACGCTCTGAAGGTTGCGAATAGTGTAGAAATGATTGTTCAAGCAACAAGTTTAGGCAGTACGCATTCTTACATTGAGCACCGTGCGTCTGTCGAAAAAGAATTAACCATTTCTCCTGACAACCTCTTAAGATTATCAGTAGGTCTTGAGAACGTAGAAGATATCAAAGCCGACTTAAATCAAGCTCTAGAACAAATATAATAAATGTGTAATAAAATAGACGTAACGAAGTGCCGTTACGTCTATTTTCAATTCATTTATACTTTTCTAATAGTACCTGTGGAATATGACAGTAATCGTTAGGGTAATGATCTAATCTATCCTGATGTTCTTCACTGCTTTTTACATAATTTAATAACGGAGCAACTTCTACCGCAATTTCGTCTCGGTCATGGCGAACCTCTATAAAAGTTTTAGCTTCCTTTAGATGTTCAATGTCTTCACTATAAAAACCAGTTCTGTACTTAGGACCTTCATCGACGCCTTGCTTATTAATACTAAACGGATCAATGATTTCAAAAAGAAAATTCATTAAATCTGATACGGAGGTGACATCAGGGTCAAATTCCGTTTTCACGCATTCTACATAACCATCATAATCACCTTCTAATGTGTTTGTAGAACCATTCGCGCGTCCTGCTTCTGTATGTATAACTCCCGGAAGTGTTTTTACAAAGGCTTGTACACCCCATAAACAACCACCAGCTAGATATACTGTTTCCATAGTTTACACCCCCCTTTAAAACTCACCATTCCATTCTTTAAAGAAATGGTCCAGAAACAATTTCATGAAGTCTTCTCTCTCTTGTGCAATTTCTTTAGCTCGTTCAGTGTTCAGTTTATTCTTTAATAGTAACAGTTTTTCATAGAAGTGATTGATAGATGTAGAGTTTCCTTTTCTATACTCTTTTGCACTCATATCGTTTCTGACTTCTACCTCTGGGTCATACATAGCTTGCCCCTTCGCACCGCCGTACTGGAAGGTTCTCGCAATGCCGATTGCCCCAATAGCATCCAGTCTATCGGCATCCTGAACAATGCATGCCTCCATAGATGTCAGCTTATCACCATGACCACCTTTAAATGATATTGTGCTAATGATTGTTAGAATTTTATCGATAACTGTTTCCTCAATATCAAGACTTAGTAAAAAATCTTTTATATTTTTCATTGAGGTCTCAACGTCATCCTCTAATTTTTCATCAGGAATATCGTGAAGAAGGGAAGCAGCGATTACAGTAAAGGTATCTGCATTTTCAGACTTCAGTAATTCTTTACTCAGATTCGTCACTCTTTCAATGTGATACCAATCATGGCCAGTTGTCTCATGTATGAGTTGGTTTTTTACCCAGTCCTCAATTTCTTTGAGGGCGATGTGTGCTTTCATAAAGTTTTACCCCTTAAATTTTTTAGAGTTTAAATTTAAATCTACACCGGTCAAGTAAGACTTTTCCTTTAATAAATCAGCTAATGTCTCTACATTATCACCTGATTGGGGTGCGAGCCTACTACCGTATTCAACAACGATTGCTTCAATTAATGTCACTAAAGAAATTACAGTGAAGTGTTTGGTACTGGTATCTACCTTCATTATAATTTTGGCATACTGACTGATCGGATTTGATAATTCATCTGTAATAAGAATCACTGGAATACCGTTCTTATGGGCAATCTCCGCAACATCTATCATGCGATTGGAATATGGAGAGAAGGCAATAACTACAATAACATCCTCATGATTAAGTAATATTAATCGGTCTAAAATATTATCTATATCCATAGACAATTGATGTACTCTAGGTTCAAATTCTGTTAGTAAAGCTTCCATATACATCGCCATTGCTTTATAAGGTCTTGATCCAGCAAGATGAATATGCTTACTTTCAACTAATAGATCTACAGCCACATGTACGCTGTCTAAAAGTTGTGGTGTTAAAGTACGCTTTAATACACTAATATTTTCACTCCAAATATCTTCAATCAACTTATCAGAGTTTTCGTCTTGATCCACATCAAATGACGATTGAATACGACTCCACTTGGATGCATAGGTTTTGTGAATTTCAAAGAACTGTTTCTTTAAATCAAAAAACGAACTATATCCTAATTCTTGAGTAAAACGTAAGACTGTAGTTGTTCCAACACCCACTTCTTGTGCAAATTCTTTTACTGACATCATACTAATTTCTGAATGATTTTCTAATAGATAATCACAAATAGCCTGATGTTTCTTTGTCATTTTACTCTTATTCTCTATTAAATAGTCCAGTATAGTTCTGTCATCCATATCCACACCTCCATGTTCATGGGTACATAACCACGTTTAGTATCAAATTATAGCATAATAAAATGGTTTGATATCCACCAAAATAAAAATATTTGGTTTATCATACTTTATTTATAACTAAAGTATGTTAACATAATTTATTGTTGACTCAAAACTCTAGAGGAGGAATATTATCAGCACTGCTAATAAAGACTCTATCAGAATTGCTTTTGCTTATCTCAGTTTTATCGTAGGTGCAGGTTTTACAACTGGACAAGAAATCCTACAGTTTTTTGTGAATTATGGAAAGTTCAGCCTTGTTGGAGCTATAATTTCCGGACTCATTGTTATCTTTGCAACAAGACAAGTTGCAAAAGTCGGTTATCGACTCGAAGCGGAATCTTATGACATATCTTTAAATGCAATGTTTGGTCCTATAGTAGGTCGAATCATTGATTACCTACTCATTTTCTTCCTTTATGGAACAACTATAATAATGATTGCAGGTGGTGGAGCAGCCTTTTATGATGGCTTTGGTGTACCAACCTGGCTCGGATCACTTATTATTGTGTTACTCTTATTTGTCGTATTACAAGTTAAATTCGACAGCATACTTTCTATATTAGGCGCAGTCACGCCTTTACTCGTAATAACAGTATTAGTTATTGCAGGTTATAATATTTTAAATCCGAGCGTACCATTCAGTGAGGTAAACCAACACACTGATATTTTTACCACACCTACAAGATCTTGGTGGTGGGACGCTATCACATATGGTGGTTTAATTATCGGTAACAGTTTTTCATTCTTAACTATCGTCGGTGCAGAAGCAGACAGACATAAAATTGCTCGACGTGGTGCTTTATACGGCGGAGTTATCTTCTCAGTATTACTATTAATAATGGTGGCAGGTATTTTAAGTAATATCCAAGAAGCAAATACGGTTGAATTACCGACTCTACTCATGGCAGAACAAATCCATCCCGTATTAATGTATACAATGGCTACCGTAATGGTTGCCGTCATTTTTAACAGCTGTGTGGGTATGTTATATCCACTACTAAATCGCTTTACTGCTCCAAATAGTAAACCATATAGACTCTTACTATTCATTTTACTAATATTAGGCTATCTATTTAGCTTTGTAGGCTTTGCTGACTTAGTAAATACTGTCTATCCACTGTTTGGTTATATCGGTCTATTTATTACCTTAGCCTTACTCATTAGATGGATTACAAACAAGACAAGTAAGAAAAAATTAATGTAATATAATAATTCACTAGTTGTGTGCACTATATTTGATTTCAAAAAAAGCTCCCCCTTAAGTTTTTACTTTTTTAAGTGTCTACTTAGGGGGGAGCATATCATTATTCATTTACTATTATTCTTATTTTTTTCACCTTTGGGGTCAATCGCTCCCATAATAACGCCTAATAAGATACCAGCGGGCATACCCAAGGCAACTCCTAAGGCAAGATTATCAATAAATATACCTATAAACATCCCAATCACAGGCCCAAAAGCAATTCCTATCGCAAACCACTGCATGTTCAAGCCGCTCTCATGTTCATTCTGAGGGTCCTTTTTCTCTTCATTATCCAAGAATACAGCCTCCCCACATTGTTTGGTTAGTTCCATAGTACCATCAATAATCTTTAAACGCATTGTTCACTGCTAAACGTGCTGCAGTTAATACACTGTTTTTAAACATTTTCTCATCAGCTGAGCCGTGTGTGATTACAATTGGCGCCTTAATTCCCAAGATAAAACCACCACCGATATCTTCATTGGTGAATCTATTAACCCTCTGTTGAATAGCACGTTCGACCACGGCTAATGTCTTCTTATCCAACGATTCTTCTGTAGTTATAACTGCCAATAAATCATTCAATAATATTTGGCTAGTGCCTTCTACGGATTTCAGCAGAATGTTACCAGTAAAGCCGTCTGTCAGTACAATTTCATTCGTACCTTTTAAAATATCTGTCGGTTCTACATTTCCTATGAAATTGATAGTCTGCTCATTTTCTAGATTAGCATAGGCGGCCTTCCTAAAATCATCACCCTTAGATGGTTCGGTACCAATATTTAAAAGTCCCACTCTTGGTTCTGTCACGCCAAGTAATTGTTTAGCAATCGCACTACCAAATTTACCATAATCACTTAAATACTTCGGTTTACTCGCAATATTCGCACCAGCATCAATCAAAAGATAGTATGGTGATTCTTTAGAGACCGTTGGTAATATAGAGACTGCTGCCGGACGTTCTATACCTTCAATAGTTCCAATATAAAACATACTGGCAAGATAGATTGCACCGCTAGATCCTGCAGATATAAAGCTATCTGCCTGTCCTTCACTGACGGCCTTTATACCTCGAACTAAAGCAGAGTTCTGCTTTCTTCTGACTGCTTTTAATGCATGATCATCATCTGTAATCTCATTATTCGACTCGATAATTTTTACACGGTTCATGTCCGAAAATTCAGGGAGAGCTGCCTTGATTTCACGAGGTGAACCAAAAAATAGACAGCTGAGGTCTTTTTGTTCTTCCATAGCTAGGCAAGCACCATAGACTGTTGTATTGACTCCAAAATCTCCGCCTACTGTATCAACTGCAATCTTTATCATCTAGTCCACCTCTTTAAAAACTGGCATGAAACCGAGTGATAGGGCACCTTGACCGAGGTGAGAACAAAAGGCTGTACCAATCAGTCTAGTTTGAATGACTTGTTCAGGTAATACTGACTGAATTGCTGCTTTTAATTTGAGCGCCTTGTGCTCTGAAAGTGTATGTCCAATACTGATTTGTATTTGGTGATTAGGAAACTCTTTACTGTAAGCTAAAGCAAGTTCAGCCAATCCCTTATTTCGTTGTTTTGTAGTCCGATATGTTTCTCTTAACAAAGGTGTATCATCCTGTACATATTCTAATACTGGGAAGGTTTTTAAGGATTTCTCTGCAACAGGTTTTAAAGACTTTCCTCGTCCGCCTTTTATAAAGTGATCACTTTTCTCAAGTCCAGCAAAAAAACAACTCGAGGTCATTAACCATGTGAGCGCTTCTTTAATCGTGTCATAGGGCTTATCCTCATCAATCATTTTTGTGAGTTGAATAATTAACTGTTCCATATTAACTGACAGCCCCAGAGAGTCAATGTTATGAATCGTTAACTGGTTTCTATATTCTTCACTAATTGCCTCGGCAGTTTGAAAAGTCCCGCTTACTTTAGAACTTAAAAATATTCCAATGACAGTGGTATAACCTTTTCCGATAATTTGTCTAAATTCTCTATGATAGTCTTGAACCGCTGGTTGAGAGGTCTTAGGTTGATTTTTTGTATCCTGCATCCATGTTTTAAAGAATGCATTTAAATGGACTTCATCAGTTGATTCTGTAATTACCTCACCATTTGGGAGCGCTAAGGTAAAGTCAACTTGGAACACATCTTCTCGCTCTCGGAGCGACTGAGGTAAATAAGCTGAGCTATCGCAAAGTACTGCTATCTTCATTCGCAATTCCTCCTAGAAAATATCTCTTTCTAATCATTCCAATTTTTGAACAATAGAGAACCATTATGTCCACCAAATCCCATGGAATTTGAGAGTGCATATTGAATCATTTGAGTACGACCAGTTAATGGTACATAATCCAAATCACATTCTGGGTCATGGTTCCTTAAGTTTAGTGTAGGGTGTATAAAATCATGCATCAATGATTGAACTGTCACTACCGCTTCAGCACCACCAGAAGCACCGTACATATGCCCCACGTAGCTCTTTGTACTAGATATAGCTACATTATAAGCTGCTTCTCCAAGCGCAAACTTTATAGCTTTCGTTTCACTTAAATCATTGGCTGGTGTGCTCGTACCATGGGCGTTAATATATGAAATATCAGCAGCTGAGATATTTGCCATCTTGATTGCTTTTTTCATTGCTGTACCAGTAGCATGCCCGTCTGGTCGAGGTGCTGTTACATGGTATGCATCCGTTGTCGCACCATAACCAACAATCTCAGCATAGATTTTAGCTCCACGCGCCTCGGCTGATTCTAGAGATTCCAACATTAAAATCCCCGCACCTTCACCAGGAACAAAACCGTCACGTTCTTTGTCAAATGGGCGAGATGCTCGGTCTGGATCCGACTCTGTCGACATCGCTTTTAAGACTGAGAAACCACTATAAGAAGAATCATTTAACGTCGCTTCCGCACCGCCTGCAAGACAAGCGGTCAGCTGTTCAGATTTGATTTTAAGAAATGCCTCACCGATAGAGTGAGTGCCACTCGCACATGCTGATGATACTGCCATTGAGTCTCCTTTTATTCCGAGATGCATGGCAATACTTGCAGCTGCCATATTGACTGGTGTTTTGATATGAAAGAGTGCCTCTACTTTGTTCGGACCTTTATCGTGTAGTTTTCTCACATTATCCTCCATAGCGAGATAACCCCCTGATCCGGTACCAACGATGACACCTACATCGTAAGCATTCCCTTCAGTAACTGTAAAACCACTCATATCAATCGCTTCATTAGCCGCTACCACAGCATATTGCGCAAATAAATCCATTCTTTTCGCGTCTTTTCTGCTGATCACATGCTCTGGATCAAAGTTTTTAACTTCTGCAGCAAGTGTCGTTTTGTAATCTTCTGGATTCACTTTTGTCGCACGTCCAATACCATGCCTATTATCTTTAATACTTTGCCAAATATCGTTTACGTTATTACCAATCGGGGTTACGGCACCCATGCCCGTTACAACAACTCGCACCATACTTCATCCCTTCAATTCCTTTAATAGATACCATTTTAATATACATTGTAATCCTATCATAACGACAAGTATTCCACTTATAACTTCAATCCCTTAGAAAATTGGCCTTCATTATGCTATACTTCAACGAAATATAGGTAGGTGTCGTTGATGAAGAGAGTAGAATTTTTTAAATATATTTTAATTGCATGTGTTGGAGGTGTGCTGGATTTAGGGCTGTTTTACATCCTGTATACTTTTACAGATATTCATGTTCAGCTTGTAAATCTGATTAGTACGTTTGTCGGGGTCACGACAAATTTCCTAATCAACTACTATTTTAATTTCAAGGCTTCCAGCAAATTTTTCAAACGCTATATCTCTTTCTTAAGTGCTGGGATCATAGGCTTTGTTATTGTCTCTCTACTCGTCTTTCTCTTCCATCAGACCCTAGGATGGAATGCGATATTAGTAAAAATATTCGCGACAATGTTTGCAACACTAGTCCAGTATGTCATTAACCGTTATATTTCGTTTAGACGTTATAGAGCGATATAAAAAATACCGCCTGATGGCGGTATTTTATTATTTAGACTGATATAAGAGTGTCTGTACAAAAAATGTAATAAAGCTGAGTAACAATGTAACGCCGCCACCAATATAGAGAATCAATGAAAAGACTTCTGGTAAGCCGAGAGAAGCAACATTGTTAACAAACATACCTAATACTAGACCTGTCGTTCCAATAATTGCAGTCCAAACGTGGAATTTTGCAAGACCATTGTATTTCACATTAAATACCTGGTAAAAGACTGACCAAGAAAATAGACTTAACCAACCTACAACGAGAATATGGGCGTGAATTGGTCGAAGTGCATATGAACCAGATCCCGCCATATGTGCACCCATGACTGAACCAATTAAGCCGAATAAGCCTGCTGCAACCAAGAGAATTTTAACCGGACTTTTCATAAAAATGCTCCTTTTTCTTTTTTAGTAATACCTACATAGTACTGGTCGTATATGAACTCAATATGAACAAGTTTAAATCTTTTCCTTGCAACATTAAACTTATACCGTTATTATAGACTCATAATATCCATAAAGGAGCGTAAGGCTTTGAAGTTTTCTAGAGGAACAGATTATGCATTACATGTTATGGCTTTTTTAGCTAGCCAACAAGATAAGAATGAAAAATTCCCAGTTGCAGACCTATCTAAGAAACTGAAAGTATCGACAACATACCTTTCAAAAATACTCGCTCGATTAGTTAAACAAAGATATATCATAGCGAGTAGTGGGGCTAAAGGTGGCTATTCTCTACCAGAGGATTGGCAGGATATTTCAGTCTACGATATTATCCATGCAATTGATGGACACCCCTCTCTTTTAGAGGACAGCTTTAATCATGGTGATGAATGTAAGATTAATCGTTTAATGATGAGTGTTGAAAATGATATGATTCAATCATTAAAAAGTAAAAGCATCGCTTCTTTAGTTTAAAAAAACGATTTGATTCTTCAGTTCGTTTTTTTAATCGAGTTATAATGGATATAAAGACTCTATAATATATATAAAGGTGGAATAATATGTACGATGTAATTATAGTTGGCGGTGGCCCAGCAGGTTTAAGTGCAGCATTAAATTTTGGACGAGGTTTGACAGCAGCCTTAGTCATAGACAATAACCAACCTTGAAACAAGGTAACGACAGAATCACATGGCTACTTAACACAAGATGGCGTATCACCAGATGAGTTTAGACAAAGTGCCAAAGCAGATGTAGTAAAATACGAAGATGTTGAAACAGTTGAAGATCGTGTAGTGAATATCGTCAAAGAAGATGGAGTTTTTAAAGTGACGACAGAAAAAACAAGCTACGAAAGTAAACAAGTGCTTCTGGCAACTGGAATAAGAGAATTTTACCCGGACATTAAAAACTTCGAACAGTTTTATGGTAAATCAGTATTCTACTGCCCATGGTGTGATGGCTATGAAATGAAACATCGCCGTATCGCTATAATGGTGGATGAAATGTCAATTGACCATATTGTCATGCTTCTATCTAATTGGAGTGATGATCTATTAATCTGTACCAATGGAAATGATGTGTTGACCGAAGAACTTAAAGCGCTGTTTGACTCAAAAGGTTATGCCTATAAAGACGCTGTGATTACAGAGATGACTGGTCAAGATAATCAAGTCGAAAGCTTAATCTTTGAAGACAATACAAGCGAAGAAATTGGTGGCATGATTGCTTCCATGAAATGGGATACAGATTATGAATCCCTTAAGAATCTAGATGTAGACCGTGATGAAAAAGGGCAAATCATAACAGATCAATTTGGTGAAACTTCCGTTTCTGAGCTATTTGTTAGTGGGGAGACTAAAGCTAACTTTGCAAGACCATTAATCAATGCTGCCGCCGATGGTGGAGATGTGGCGAAATTCATGATAATTAAACGTTTAAAAGAAGACTTTTATAAGTAAGGTAAAAACAAGTTAGTCTGCTGTCTAGAACTAATTTGTTAGAATGAAGTAAAGAGAATTTTGAACCTTTAAGGTGGTTATATGAAAATCTTAATCTATGATGGTGACTGCAACATGTGCAGTCGGTTAATCCAGTTCGTTGTTTTTATCAATAAAGATAAAAACTTGTATATTACGGATTTCAATAGCCAGTGGACTATAGAGAATGTGGACTTAAATCCTAATGTCGACAGCCTAATATTTATAGATAATAACCAATTGTACTACTATTCCGATGCCGTTATTCAACTTACGACAGCACTTCATCCATTATTCAAAATTGTGAGCATTACCCATATCGTTCCGAAAAGTTTAAGAGATAAGCTTTATAGATGGATTGCGAAAAATCGTCACCGAGTTTTTAAAGATGATAAATGCAAGATGTCGAACGATAAATTTAGAGCTATGTATCTAGCTTAATTCAGAGCACCTCGTGAGAGCGGGGTGTTTTTTGTTGCTTATAATCCTTATGTTTCTAGTTATACCAACAATCAAAAACACCGTACGTTGACTTACAACGTACGGCTTATTTTTATAATGATTCAACAAATGCTTCTTCAGCTTCACTAGCTGGATCAAACACTATTTCCTCGGAAATATTTTGTTCTATAAACTTCTCATATAATTGTTTAGCAATACTTTCGTTGAATTCATTTATAAAACCAAAAGATACTTCAATTTCATCTTCATTTTCTGTCGCTACCCCTTTTAAGTGGGCAAAGATACCTTCTTCAGTACATAGTGTTAAATATTTTACGTCTTCCAGTCCAAGCTGATGCTCGAAATCAGGGATTGCTTCTAATTGTACATTCTTAATTTCCATGAATAAAAACTCCCTTCGGTGTATACTTTCATGTACCCAGAATATAAAGTGGGCAATCTTAGTATTCTAGAAAATATTTTGTATAATGTGAATAAAATCATATATTAAGACTGTAGAGTTATTTAACCAAGAAGGCGCTAAACTCGTGCTCGTAGATCTTGATGAAAATAAAGGACAAACAGTTGCAAAAGAAATCGGTTGAGATACAGTTTTCGTACAAGCGGACGTAACGAGTGAAGCAGATGCTAAGAAGGTATTTGATACGACAATTGAAAAATTTGGTCGAGTAGATATATTATTTAACAACGCTGGAATAGGTGCAACTAAACCAACACACGAAGTATCTTATGATGAGTATAGAAAGACAGTTAATGTTGACCTAGATGCAGTATTCTTATTCTCGAAATTTGCAATCGACTTATTCAGAAAACAAGGTAGCGGAAATATTATCAATACAGCTTCTATGTATGGTTGGATTGGTGCAGCCGGTAGTGCTGCTTACAATGCTGCAAAAGGTGGCGTAATTAATTTAACGCGTTCTCTCGGTGTTGAGTATGCCGCTGAAAATATTAGAGTAAACGCCTTATGCCCAGGCTTCATTGATACACCAATTATTCATGAAGAAATGAAGCAATCACTATCAGATGTCACACCTATCGGACGATTAGGTACATCAGAAGAGATGGCTAAAGCTGCTTTATTCTTAGCATCAGACGATTCATCATTTATGACAGCGAACACCCTAACTGTCGACGGTGGCTTTACAGCACAATAATAATAAATTAGGGACGGATGCTGACTGATACAGCAGTCCTGTATCATCAGTCCGTCACACCCGATGACAAATAATTTTCAAGTAAGTTAGGCATCTCCAAATGTACTCTAAAGGCCCATACTTAAAGACTTTCGACCAGTAGTAGGTAAAGATTAACTGGATGACATATATGCCTATGCAAAGGAATAGTGTGTAAATAAGGCGAGTTGGTCCATCAAAAAATATTGTACCTGCTAGCCAAATTAGAACTGTTTGACCGATGTAGTTTGTTAATGCCATTCGTCCGTAATATTTTAGGGGCGAAAGTAATTTCATTCCGAGATTAGTGTTTAATAAGCTGATCACTAATGTTGCATAAAAGATTGTCAGCACTGGTGATAGCATAAATACGATATGATTATATGAGTTCACTTGATCTGGGTACTCTTCAAATGTTCGACTTGTTTGTTCAACTAAGTCAATATGAGGTAAAACGTAGTATGATTGCATAATTAGGACTGCTGCCACACTAGCTAAACCAGAAAGGATACCAACAATCTGCCATTTTCTTTTCGCTTTTGTAAATGTATAGATTAAACCATATTGTGCAAATGCATAACCTAGTATAAAGTAAGCAAGTGCAGCCAGAATTTTCACGTCAAAGTACAGGCAAGCAACTAACAGTATCAGGCCAAGGATTACATTCAATTCCTTTTTCAAAAATGAGAACAGGAGTAATATTAATCCGAAAATCGCATAGCTAAGCAACGCTTCACCCGGCTGAAGTTGCATGTGTAATAGACCAAATACTGCAAGTACAACGATTCTTCTTAAGTACAACATGTAAATATTTTGAGACTTCTTTTTTGCATTATTTATAAAAATATAAAAGCCTATACCAAACAATGTCGAAAAGATGGTAAAGAACTTACTTTCTACAAAAAAATCTAAAAGTTTTCTATATAGAATATCAAGTTCAGTATGCGGGCTCTGTACACTGATGATTGCGCCAACATTGACTAGGATAATACCTAACAAGGCAAATCCACGTAAATAATCTAAAGCATCAATCCTCTTGTTTAAAGTATTCATTTTTTCATCTCGTTTCTTAATTTTTAACAAGATGTATCGTAACTTATGTCGACATGCTTTACAATAACTGTGACTATAATGTCACTTCAGAAGTATATAATGTTAGATAAAAATAGATTCTTAATAATAATTACTACTTTATACCTGTGAAAGGAGGAAAATTTCATGAATCCAGAAGAACAATCAGATGGGTTTTCTTTAAGATCTACCATCTCTTTATTAGCAACAGTAGGTGTAATCGGCCTATTAATTTGGTTGAGTTTTAATGTCAATGTGCCTGAACCTGCCGTATTAAGAGATATGATTCAAGGATATGGATGGGCTGGTTGGTTAGTCTTTATAGGGATAACAGCACTCATTGCGATCACACCAATTCCCGTAACAATACCAGCGCTTGTTGCAGGCTCATTATACAGTGTCATTGCAGGTAGTTTATTCTCCTTCACAGGTGTGATGATTGGATCATGGCTTGGCTACTGGTTAGCCCGACTTACAGGACAAGATCTCACGTTTAAACTCTTGGGTCGGCATGGGACAACTGTTAAAAAATACTTGAGTAACGCAGGCTTCTTAGCGATGTGTACGGCAAGATTGATGCCAGGCCTACCATACTGGCCTGTTAACTATGGGGCAGGTGCACTTGGGGTTAATCAGTATGCATTTGTAGCAGCAACTTTTGTTGCATCTATACCAGGACAAATCTCCTTGGTTGCCCTCGGTGCCTTCGCTGCCAACCAATCACTATTCAATGGCATCATATTAGTAGGGGCTTGGGTATTAGTACTGATATCAACTTGGGTGTCTTATCGCTATTGGCGAAATGCACGTGAAGATAATTAATATATCAATAAATAAAATCCGTATGTTAACTATTTAAAGAACATACGGATTACTTTTCATTTTTTCCTACGCCATTGCTCAAAGGTATGTTCATGTTTGTTTCTTTCATCTACTATGCCTTCTTCTTTCCAAACCAATTCGAATTTAGAGTAATCAAATGACTCTGGAAAATATACATCACCTTCAAAAGTATCGTGTATCACTGTTCTGAAGAGTTCATCCACCTCATCTTCAAATAGTTCGAACAATTTAGCGCCACCAATGATATACAAATCACGTGCTTCCTGTTTATCAATTTCTAATATCTCTTCCTTAGAATGAACGATAATCGCACCTTCAGCCACATAGTTTTCATCCGAGGTGAGGACAATATTTCTCCGATCTTTTAAAGGTCTATTTGGTATTGTTTCATACGTTTTACGCCCCGTTACAACATCACCACGTATGGTGATATCTTTAAAGAACTTTACGTCATTAGGTAATCTCCATGGTAACTTGTCACCACTGCCAATAAGTCTGTTTTGATCCTCTGCCCATACATATGCCAACATACAGTATCACTCCTGTAAGATTTCTAATCTACAACTTTACATCATTGATTAGTTAGTCTTTACCCTTCCAATAATTTTCTCAATCGTGTTTTGATTCCGTGTAGTTAGTGTAATTCCCAATTTCTTTTCTAAGAAATTGTTATTAATCTTGGCATTATGCATACCGTTAGACAAATAATAATATATCGCCTCTTCAGTAAAAGTGATATATTCTCCCTCCTTAGACAGAGCCTGTATTTCTCCTTGTTTCTCAGTATCTATTTGAGACATACTTGTAGCGATATAAACAACGCTATTTCTATATTTTTCTTCTTTATAGGGATTGTGATCTGCAATCATTTGAAGCTGATCAACAGTTTTCACAATAACAGGTAATTCCGGCCCGAGATCATTCTTAATCGTCTCATGAATATCACTGCTAATTTCTTCTGCTGATTTATCAGAATCAAAAATGATATTGCCACTTTGAATGTAGGTTGTTACGTTATCGTAACCCGCTTTAGAAACAACTTCATTTAAATCTGCCATCATTACCTTATTCTTACCTGTCGGCATGACACCTCTTAACAGAGCGATATACTTCATAATCGTCCTCCTTAAAATGAGTATCTTAGAACACTTCAATTTATTATACCCAAAATAATAAGCTAATATTTTGATTATTCTTTCTAATTATTTCTATACTTGAATTACTAAATGAAAAAGGAGAATTGCAATAATGACAGATAAGATTGTGCTCATTACAGGTGGCGCCGGCGGAATTGGTCAAGCTATTGCGAAAGAACATTTAGACAACGGTAATACAGTCGTCCTAGTAGATTTAAAAAAAGAAGCATTGAATGCGGCTAAGGATAACCTCGGTGGTGACAATATCGAACTTATAGTTGGTGATGTCACAGATGAAGACAGCGTAAAAAAATATGTCGCACGAACAATTGAAAAGTTTGATCGTATCGATATTTTCTATAATAATGCAGGAATTAATGGTCCATTTAAGCCGATTAAAGAATTAGATAAGAGCGAGTTTGATACGATTATGTCAATTAACACTACTGGTGTTTTTCTCGGCTTAAAACATGTGATTCCACAAATGGAGAACCAAGGATATGGCAGCATTGTTAATACCGCTTCTAATGCGGCATACATTGGTTCTGCAGGCATGCCAGGCTATATCGCATCCAAACATGCCGTAGCAGGTTTAACTAAAACTGCAGCATTAGAGGCAGCAGAACATAACATAAGAGTCAATGCGATTGCACCTGCTGCTATTGATACAGATATGCTAGCAGATATTCAAAATAACTTATCACCAGGAGAACCTGAAAAATCAGGTGAAGCACTTAAACAAGGCATTCCATTTGGCCGTTTTGGTACACCTGAAGAGGTAGCAAAAGTTGCATACTTTCTTGGATCTGATGCAGCATCATTTGTTACAGGCTCAATGTACAATGTTGATGGTGGTATGCAGGCTGATTAGTGATGTTTTATACAAAAAGGCATAACAGATTTAATTCTGTTATGCCTTTTAACTTTTTTCTTATTCTTCTTCTCCAACTACTGTAAAACGCTCATTTATATGTTTAGGTTCTTCATTTTCATCCACAAGTGCAGAAGCATAGTCCGCATAACTAATGTAACTATTTCCTTTAGAGTTAACCATTAGGTTATCTTTACCTGTTTCATATTTACCTGTCTTAGGACCTTCTGCATTAAAATCAACTGATGGACTTAAGAATGTCCAAGTGATACCTTCTGAATTCTGTAAGTCTTCTAAGTTTCTACCTTGTCCGCTCGCAGTTGGAACAAAAATTTCCGGGAAATCTGGAGTATCTATCACTTTAGTTGTTTGTGCATCGTCTACGTATAAACTACCTGCACCTCCAACGATAATCGCTCTAGTATCTGTTCCTTTTAGTGCTTCAATCAATGCTCGACCTGCTGTAACGTGTGCTTCTTCTTCACCAAGTGGGGCACCAAATGCGTTAACAACAACATCTAGGTTCTGTAAATCTTCTGAAGTAATATCAAATATTTCTTTCTCTACAACTTCCACATTGTCATTTATTATTTTTGAAGCATTTCTAACGATTGCAGTTACATCATGTCCTCTTTCAAGTGCTTCTTCTAATACTAGACTACCTACTTTTCCACTTGCACCGATGATTCCAATTTTCATAAATTTTCCTCCTAAGTTTTTAAATTTAGATAGTAGAGTGGGTTGAATGAATTAAATAACTTTCAATAATTGTAACTGTAACAATTACAGTTACAATATAGAAAGACGGATAAGTTTATCCGTTATTCACTAGAATCTTATTAACAATATTGTCTAAAGTTACATCCTTTAGTACTGCTTCCATTGCTCCTTGAGCACTTTCTAAAATTACTTCCAAGACCATTTGAATATTAGCACCTACTGTACATTTAGGGTTGGTATCTTCATGAATTTGAAAAAGATGTCCACTTTCTATTACTTCTACAGCTTTGTACACATCAAACAATGTGATTTCATCTAATGATTTTAAAAGTTTAGCACCTGTATTTCCACGTGAAACTTCTATTAAACCCGCTTCTTTTAGTTTACCCATTAATCTTCTAATAACTACAGGGTTAGTGTTTACACTCTCTGCAATCTGAGTTGAAGACAATGTATATTCTCGTTCAATCTTAATTAAAGTCAGTATATGAACACCAACTGTGAAACGACTGCTAATTTTCATTTCAACCACCTCATGTAACCATTGTGTTTACACCTAAAATGAAAGTCAAACATTCTATATTAAAAACATAAATTGACCTATTTTTATAAAAGTTGGGTATATTAAATATATAGTATCTTTAAAAATATTAGGGGGTCAGTTTATGAATTTCAAAAGATTGTTGATAGCTGGTGGTCTGTCTATGGTGCTTGTACTCGGAGCATGTGGCGGTGCAGATGAAGAAAGTACAGAAGATGCTTCAACAGAAGAAGATAGCAGTGCATCGAGTGGTGACGTTGACGCTGAAGGCATTGCGAGAGATAACTGTGCATCTTGTCATGGTGAAGATTTCTCAGGTAATATGGGTCCAGCACTTGCAGGAACGAGCTTAAGTCAAGATGATTTCGAAGAAATTGTAAGGAATGGTCAAGGACAGATGCCTGCCTTCAGTGAAGATCAAGTTAGTAATGATGAACTATCTGCACTCTACACATTCTTTAGCGAACAATAACTTTAGCCTCCCGATAATAAGCCCCACTTAAGTTGGATTTCTTAACTTAAGTGGGGCTTATTTCATCTATTCTAATTTTAAAGTAAATGCATTTATAGCCACAATAATTGTACTCAGAGACATCAAAATTGCACCTACAGCAGGAGACAGAATGAGACCCATAAATGCTAAGATCCCTGCAGCGAGTGGTACCGCTATGATATTATATCCCGCTCCCCACCATAAGTTCTGTACCATCTTTCTCATCGTATTTTTAGAAAGAGATAGGAAATGAATAATATCAGATGGGTTACTTTTAACGAGTATCACATCGCCTGATTCCACTGCAACATCAGTACCCGCACCAATTGCCATGCCGATATCTGCTCTAATTAAGCTTGGTGCATCATTTATACCATCTCCCACCATCATGACTTTACTACCTCGCGCTTGATAGTCTTGGATAATACGTTCTTTATCTTCAGGCATTAACTCTGAATGAACGTCGTTAATATCTAATTCTCTAGCAACTGCTACAGCTACTTCTTTATTATCACCTGTAAGCATAACCGGTGTAATATTTCTTGATTTTAAATCAGCAACCATTTGTTTAGAGCTTTCTTTAATTTGATCACCCTGAGCAATAATGCCGATTAAATGTTGATCTTGGACTAAGTAACTAATTGAGTTGCCTTGTTGTGCCAGCTCTGTAAACTGTGATTTATTATAGTCAATCTGATTGTTATCAAGGTAAGAGGCACTCGTTATTTTATAATGTTGATCATCAATCATACCTTCTAAACCAACCCCTGGGATATTATTTACATCCTGAGGAGTAGAATATGAGGTATCTTTTTCTTTAGCAAAATCCACAATCCCTTTTGCTAGTGGATGATTAGACTGACTTTCTAATGATGCAAACTTACTTAGTACGTCTTCATCATTTAATTCATCTACGTAACTTTCATAGTAATTTACTGAGAATACACCTTCAGTTAAAGTACCGGTTTTATCCATCATGACATAATGAATATCTCCCGCTGTTTCCACAGCCTCTCTATTTTTTAGAATTAAACCATTTTGTGCACCAAGAGATGTAGAGCGCGCCGTGACTAATGGGATTGCTAATCCAAGGGCATGTGGACAAGCGATGACCAGTACAGTAACAAGTCTCTCAAGTGCAAAATCGACATCACTATTGATTAGAAGCCAGATAATAAAAGCAATCAAACCAACACTAACCGCAAAATAGAACAAATAGCCTGCTACCTTGTCAGATAGAAGTTCCGCACTAGATTTATCATTTTGGGCTTGATCTACAAGTCCCATAACTTGTGATAAATATCCATCTTCGCCAGTCGCTGTTACCTTAACTTGAATGGTACCAGAGCCGTTTACCGAACCACCGATTACACTGTCATTTAATTCTTTTTGAACTTTTTTAGACTCACCAGTTACTAGAGACTCATCAACCGAGGTCTGCCCTTTAACAATCAAACCATCTGTTGGAATACTTTCTCCTGCCTTAACTTCAACAACATCATCAATCATAATATCTGATATGTTTATTTCTTGTCGTTCATCATTTTCTACTACCTTAATTGCAGTATTAGGCAAGAGCTCAGCCATTTTTTTAAGTGCATCTCCAGCACTTCCAACTGCATTCATTTCAATCCAATGTCCAAGTAACATTATTAAAATCAGTGTTGCTAGTTCCCAGAAAAAGTCCATTGTATGAGATGTTGCATCAGTAAAATGATTCATATAGAAAGCATATAAACTATAAAAATATGCAACAGAAATACCGAGAGTAACGAGCGTCATCATACCTGGTTTCTTACTAGTTACTTCACTCTTCGCACCCGCTAAAAATGGTTGTCCACCATAGAGGAATAAAACTGTCGCTAGTACTAAGACAATCCAATCAGATCCTGGAAAGGTAAATTGAAACGGCAAGTCAATTCCCATCATTGGGGAAAATAAAATAATTGGAATCGCAAAAATCAGTGAAACAAAAAATTTCACCTTAAAATTTCCATGATGATGAGTGTGACCAGTATGATTATCATGGTTGTGTTGTGTATGTTCGTCATGTTGGTGATGATTTTTGTCACCATGTTCGTAATGTTTTTCATTATGTTCCAAAAATTTCACCTCTTTGTAATTACTTCATTAAGTGAATTATACCATATACTGTAGGGGGGTATAAAGCTTTCTGTTTGCTATTAAGTAAATAAAGGTTCAGAACTAAAAATATAGAGATTAACAAGTTATAAAGAGTGGTATTAAAAAAGAAGAAATTCTAGAAGGAAAGTGGTTTAACATGAAAATAACAAATGTTAGGTTATTAACTGATCACTATCAAAGCATGTTTAATTTCTATAATGAAACTTTGAAATTAGAATGTGTTTTTGGTAATGAAAACTCTAACTATGCTGACTTTAAATTGGGAGAAGTTTATTTATAAAAGAACATATAATAAAAGCCCTGAACTTCAACGATAAAACTGAATATAAAAACCATAAACAAGTTATCGTAGTTGAAGTAGATGATGTTGACCAAACCTATGAAGATTTTAAGTCTAAAACAAATGTAATTACAGAACCGACAAATCGTGATATATGGGGAATAAGATGCTTTCATATACTTGATCCAGAAAGTAATGTAATAGAGTTTTATAATGCCTTGTAAATAGTAAGTATCTCGTCATTAAATAATGGCACTCTTTTATCAGAATTGTAGAATATCATATTTTAAAACATATCATACTCATAAAATACACTCGTAAAGACTTCTCTTATGAACTCCTTAAGACTACAATTTTAAAAAATTTTAACCACTTTCACACTCAAATACACGAAATTTTGATAAGAAAATAAAATCTATAATGTCTATAATTGAAACTAATCTTCTTCGGTCAATTTGAAAAAGCTAGTTACTTTGTTAGTCTTAAAACGACTTACAATTAGGTAATCGATTAAATAATGGAGGTTTTTTATGAAACATTTTAAAACAATGGATTGGGGAACTTTTATATTGGCTGTTATTGTTTTATTTGCTGTAGTAATCCCTTTAATCTATTTCCCAGAAGTCAGTGAACAGGTTATTCTGTCTTTAAATGAGATTGTGACTGGTCAATTAGGAACTGTGTACCTAGGCATTGGTCTTGCAGTTTTACTTTTTGTACTTTACATCGCATTTGGTAAGTATGGTCATGTGACTTTAGGAGAAGCATCAGAAAAGCCAGAGTTTAATACGCTTAGCTGGGCAGCAATGCTATTCTGTGCTGGTATTGGTTCAAGTATTTTATATTGGGGTATGATTGAATGGGCATACTACTACGATGCACCACCGTTTCACTTAGAACCAAGAAGTGAAGAAGCTGTCAACTATGCTGCTACATATGGTATGTTCCACTGGGGTCCTATTGCATGGGCAATATATGTACTACCAGCCTTGCCAATCGCTTACTCTTTATATGTTAAAAAAGTACCTATAATTAAAATAAGTCACGCTTGTCGACCTATACTCGGTAAGCATGCAGATAATTGGGTCGGTAAAATAATAGACGTATTATTTATTTTTGGTTTACTCGGCGGAGCTGGTACAACACTCGGTTTAGGGACGCCAATGATTGCAGCCGGTATCGGTTCGATTTTTAATATCGACGGAGATACCATGGCAATTCGCATTGGTGTATTAGTAGTCGCTACATTAATTTTTGCAGTTAGTTCGTATTCAGGACTTAAATACGGAATTAAGATTTTAAGTGATATTAATATCTGGTTAACATCTGGCTTATTATTGTTTGTATTCATTTTAGGGCCAACTGTTTTCATAATGGAAACAACGCTATCTAGCCTCGGATTAATGATTACTGATTTCTTTAGAATGGCAACCTGGCTCGAACCATTTGGTGGCGTTGGTGCAGATATACCTGAAGAAAACTTCCCTCAGTCATGGACAGTATTTTATTGGTCATGGTGGTTAGTATATGCGCCATTCGTAGGATTATTCATTGCACGTATTTCCAAAGGTAGAAATTTAAAAGAAGTGATCTTAGGTACTATCGTCTATGGTACCTTAGGAAGTGTATTATTCTTTGGAATACTAGGTAACTACGGTTTATGGTTAGAATTATCAGGCACATTTTCTGTAACAGAAGTACTGAGTAATGAAGGTGGGCCAGGTGCGATAATGGCTGTCTTAGGCCAATTGCCTTTAAGTAAATTAGTAATTGCTGTCTTTGTCATCACAGCAATTATATATCTAGCAACAACATTCGATTCAGGTTCATATATTCTCGCTGGTGCAACTCAAACATCTATAGAAGATGAGCCATATCGTTGGAGCCGTTTATTCTGGGCATTTGCTTTATCACTATTACCATTTTCACTATTACTCATTAGTGGTGACGATGCATTAAATCTATTACAAACAGCTTCTATAGTAGCTGGTGTACCTTTAATCATCATATTTATAATGCTAATGATATCGTTCATTAAAACTTTAAGTAACGACCGTGTTAAGCTTGAAGAACGATCAAGAAATGTGAAAGAAAAAGAGAGACG
This sequence comes from Jeotgalicoccus sp. ATCC 8456, assembly GCF_016313225.1. Lineage (NCBI taxonomy): Bacteria > Bacillati > Bacillota > Bacilli > Caryophanales > Staphylococcaceae > Jeotgalicoccus > Jeotgalicoccus sp. ATCC 8456. The sequence goes on from NZ_CP066224.1 coordinate 1,416,794, forward strand.
AACGCTTTCTATCACATATGCCAAAGAGAAAAATAAATGGTGGGAAGACTAGTTTGTAAGTTCGATCTTCTTCCGTAACTAAGACAGAGGCTACCTTTTTAGAGGTAGTCTCTATTTTAGTTATACAACTATTTTTATAATGCAATTACTTATCTAAATTCTAAGTAATATTTTAGTCCTCTACTAGAATGTTTCGTCTATCCTCAGTTCAAACAAATGATTAAATAGCCTCCTTCAACTTTACGTTTTTAAATGCTTAAAGTTGATAAATTCAGTCAAATCCCTTGTCATATAAGCCTTCTAATTCTTCTTTTCTTATAATCAGAAAATATTGTAATTGACAGTTTCTTCAAAAAATACTTAATAGATACATTAGGATATATAACCAATAATTTCCTATACATTGAATCTGGAGATGAAACATGGAAAACAACCAACAAAATAAGAAACTGAATCGTTACTCAATCCGTAAGTTTAAAACTGGTGTAGGGTCCCTAATCATAGGTACTTTAATCTTTCTAAGTGGTTCACTTGTTGTACAAGCTGATGAAGTGACTGCTGATAATAACACACTTGAAACTACGGAAGATACGAATTTAGAAACTACTGAACTCACCTCAACTAATCAAACTGATGAAGCACTTACCTCTATAGAAGAAAACAATGCTACACCCCTTACTTCTGAAGATGTTACCCCACAAGAACAAGAAACAACAGAAGATGCCGTATCTAATTCCACTACTCAAACCGAACAAGCAGTTATACCTACAGAAGAAATTGAAAGTCAAGATTCTGTAGAAGAAGCAGTGACTACACAAGAAACAAATAATGTAGAAGTTAATGAAGCAGATTCAATTACAGAAACAGAAGAAGTACCCACTGGGGAAACACCGTCTATAGACCAGACTGTCAGTGAGCAAGAAGTAAATATCGAAGAACCTCAAAATACAGAAGAAATAAATGATAGTCCTGAAGAGATTGTTACTGATGATAGTATAAGTGAAGATCCAGAGGAATCATTGTCTTATATTGATGAAAACTATCCCGAAACTGGTTCAACTTCTAGCCCTGTAAACAAAATTATTCGAGTAGGTACTAAAGTTGTAGAGCCAACTGACCCTTCAGAACCAACCGATCCGACGGATCCGACCGAACCAACGGAGCCAACAGATCCGACAGATCCAAAGGAGCCGACTGAGCCTGCAGAATCAATTGAACACATAGATTCAATAGAACAGACAGTAGAAACAAAACAGTCAAGTTCTTCAAACTCAAAAAATATCTCTACATTCGAATATGTAAATCAACAAGTTGATGCTTCAAACCTAGAAGTACAGAAGTTTAAAACAGAAAAAGTATCCAGTCAGCCTAATATCGATAAGGATATGACATTTAAGACTAGTCAAGAAAAATTACCAGACACTGGTGAATCACAAAATGCATTGCTTCCAACATTTGCACTTGTACTTTCATTACTAGGCTCAATTCTTCTGTTTTCTAGACGTAAAAAATCTAACAAAAATTCGTAATATCATCTTAAATTAAGCTATATTTCTAAAATTTTTAAGAGCAAGTAGTTTCTAATCATTAATTGATTAAGAAATTGCTTGCTCTTTTCCTTTTTAGGGTATTAAACATTGTATAATGTGTTAACATTTATCAAGCATATTTTAATAATAAGTAAGTTTGAAGCGCTCATTTTTACCCAAATACACATTTAAATTTTACGATTATAATATAATCAGAGTAATATAGTATATTAATGAACGAGAATCAGATAAGGATGATTTTATGAAACCTAGGATTATAATTCTGCTAAACTCCATAGATATTAATAGAGGTGGCCTCACGCATGCATCATTAAGACAGGCGAGTACTTTTGCAGATGCTGGATATGATACACAGATACTAACTTTCAACTATGAACCGCGCTTTCCTATCATCTGTAAAAAACTCAAAGAGATGGGCAAAGTAAGTAATAATGTCGTCATACGTAATATGTTTGAGGAAAAGGCACTATACGGAAATAAAGATAAAATCAATATACGCAAAGTTAAAGTGAAATTATCTGATTACGAAAAACACTATGCCATATCTCAGAGAAAAAATCATAATGCTTATAGACTTTATAATAATGGTCTATATGAAAAGTATATCGCTCTACGTAAGGATGATACTCTAGATTTCATAGACTACTTTAATGAAAATCGCTATAGAGTGAAACGAGAAAATTACAACTACTATGGTCATGTGAGTAGGGTACAGTATTTCAGCTTTGAAGAAAACAAGGTAAGACAACAATTGTTTTTCGATAAAACAGGAAAAGCATTCTTGAATTTTTGGAAAGAACCTTCCACTGGAAAAGTCAGCCGGGTCATCCATTTAGGTTCAAATAATAATATAATCAGTGAGACTACTGGAGATACCATACCTCATAAAATTCACTGGCTAAAAAGTGTATTGAACCAATCAAATGAAAGAATAATGGCAATCTCAGATACACGTAGCACGGATGAATTACTTGTTAAACTAAAGCATCCAAATACAGTAAGATCACTCCGCATGCACAGCAATCACCTTAAAAATCCAGATAATCCTGATTCTGAGTTAAATAAACGAAATGGCTATGCAATAGAAAATATAAAAAATGTCGATGCATTGATTGTGCTGACAGACAAACAGAAGCATGATATCGTTAACCGTTTTGGACTTGAGAATAAAGTTCATGTCATTCCAAATTATTATGACGCGAAAGCACCTAAGCCAAAAGGGTTAAAATCCATTTTTATTAATGAGAATCAAGACAGCGCTCAAATTAAAAGAGATATGTCTAAAGTCGTTATTGTATCAAGGTTTGCAAGCATTAAAAATATAGACCATACCATCCAAGCATTTAAAAAAGTGGTCACAGAAGTTCCAGAAGCTAAATTAGAAATATGGGGCTCTGGAGATCAAAAAGAAGAATATGCAGACTTGATAGAATCACTCGACCTCAGTGGTAACGTATTGATTAAGGGTTATACTGAGCACCCTGAAAAAATATACCAAAGCGGTGGTTTGTCAGTCCTAACCTCCAACGCTGAAGGATTTTCCCTTGCAGTCATGGAGAGCATGGCAAATCGCACGCCAGTTGTGAGTTATAATATTAGATATGGACCATCTGATATGATTGAAGATGGGGTAAATGGATTCCTCATAGACAAAAATGATATAGATGCTTTATCAGAAAAAATGATACAGATGTTGAAAAACCCTGATAAAACAAGAAATATGGGTAAGGAAGCAAAAAACACAATTCAAACAAAATTTAGCAAGGAAATCTATCAGAAACTATGGTTTTCTCTAACAGACACGCTACTTGAAGTATTAGAAAGGAACAATCACAATGAATAACCTAATTTCTGTTATCACTCCAGCAGAAAATAATGAAAAATATATTAATACAGCTTTAGAGTCACTAAGAAACCAGAAATACACAAATTTCGAGGTACTCGTCCTACACTCAGATATAGAGGCATTAAAAAGTATCGTCAATGATGAATACTTAAATGATGACAGGTATCGATTTATTAATACGCCAGCAGATATTTATGTCGGTGCCACACGAAATATCGGAATTGAACAAGCAAAAGGTGCCTACCTGTATTTCCTAGATAGCGACGATTATATCGCCGAGAACATGTTGCAACTACTACATGAAAGCATCGGAGAATTCCCGATGATTCGTGGAAGAATGAAAACGACGGATTTCAGCACAAGTTCCGTCATTATACTACCCGGTACAAATAAAATTAAAATGTATTCAAATAGAAGGTACAATCTACTTAGATCAGAATCTGCAATCAACTATCTGATTTCAAAGAACTTCATCGATAAAATGAATTTAAGATTTTCCGAACAATTTAAAACTTATTCAGATCTCACGTTCATGGTTCCATTAATGGAAGAAATTGATATAGTGCCTTACGCCGAGGAAGCAATCTATTTCAGAAGAAGAGGGAATGACCCAATTAACAACCCGACACTTAGACAGTCTTCTCTCGAACAGCTCACACCCGATCTCTTTGGCGTCTACAATCAGCTGAGATCAGACAATATGAGTGAAGAAGGAAGAAAATATCTAGATGACAAACTCCTTAACTTCTATAGAAAACGTTTGGTGAGTGAATTCAGAGATGATACCACGATTGATTACTATTTTTCTAGCTTAGTAGAAAGTATAAATAAAATTGATCCAGATCGACTGAAAAACAAGGATTTCATACTAAAGAATGATGTGAAGGTTATAAAATCTAACAACAAACGTCGCTTCCGAAAACTTAGTAATTTCAACCATTTTCTTAGAGATATTAAAAATGGCATTACTTCAAGAAGAGGTAGAAAAGATCTAATTTATAAACGTGTATTCAATTATATGAAGCTTAAGGATAATCTCGTTGTTTTTGAAAGTTTCCAAGGGAAATCTTATTCCGATAGTCCTAAATATATTTATGAATACATGCTTAAAAATAAGAGTAACTACAATTACGTATGGGTGATGAATAACTCGAACAAGATTCCTGGTAATCCTAAAACTGTTAAACGGAACACACTCAGATATTACTACTATATTGCCAGAGCCAAATATATCGTGAGTAATGTAAGAATGCCAAACAAATATATTAAAAGACCAGAGCAATCATATCTGCAAACTTGGCATGGTACACCGCTTAAAAGACTCGCCGGTGATATGGATAATGTTCATATGCCAGGTACTAATGCTGAACGGTATAAGAAAAACTTTAACCGTGAAACTGATAAATGGGACTACTTGATTGCGCCAAATCAGTATTCTGCTGATATCTTCAGAAGAGCATTTTGGTTCAACAACACTATGCTGCCAACTGGCTATCCAAGAAATGATATTTTAACGAACCAAAATGATGAAGATACGATCAATAGATTGAAACGAATAAACCATATACCAACTAATAAGAAAATTATTCTGTACGCACCAACATGGCGTGATGATGAATATTTCAAAGTTGGGAAATACAAATTCAATCTAAAACTCGACCTTCACAGAATGAAAGAACAATTTGGAGATGAGTATATCATTCTACTCAGAATGCATTATCTTGTTGCCTCCAACATGGATTTAACAGGTTTAGAAGACTTTGCATACGATGTTTCAAGTTACAGTGATGTGAGCGAATTATACTTGATGTCTGATATTCTCATCACTGACTATTCATCTGTATTCTTTGATTATGCGAATCTTAGACGTCCAATCTTATTCTTCACTTACGACATTGAAAAATATCAAGGACAGCTACGTGGTTTCTATATCGATATGGAGACTGAGCTTCCGGGTCCATTACTCATGGATAATAATGAGGTGATGGATGCCATTCAAAACATTGATGCAGTATGTGAGAAATACGAGGATCGCTACAACGAATTTTATGAACGATTCTGTAGCTGGGATGATGGAAGAGCATCAGAAAAAGTTGTTGATGCAATGTTTGAAAAGTGATTATAAAGAATGATTGAGCTTTGACCCGAATAATAGGCAGCTAAAGTGCTGCTTTTTATTCGGGTTTTTTATACCCTAGGAAACATCTTACTTATATTTATATAATTATTCTCATTTTTTTGCTTTTCGTAAACAAAAACAAGAAAACAATTATTGTGAAAACTTAGTATATAATTCATATTATGAACTTAACATTTTTCACCAAACTTAAAGGAGAGTTCTATTATGAAGAAAACTTTGTTGTTTTTATTTTTATCTATGATTGCTGTTGTATTAACGGCATGTGGAAGTGAAGAAACTAGAACATTTGAAATGGAAGAATCAGGGGTAAAGAGCACGCTCACTTACACTTACAGTGGGGATGAAGTAATCAGCCAAAAAAGTTAAAGTGTTGTTAATTATGAAGAATTAGGCATGGAGAAAGCAGATGTAGAAGAATTTATGAAACCTCTAGCTGAACAATATGAGGGTATAGATGGACTTGAATATAATATCGAGTACGGAGAAGAAGAAGCAGTTGAAATAATTGATTTCAACTATGATGAACTAGATTTTGAAAAAGCTAGAAAAGTAGATGGTTTTTATCTACAAGGTGACGCAGAACAAGGCGTTAGCATGAAGAAATCAGCTGAACTTATACAAGAACAAGGTTACACAGAAGTTGAAGAATAATTCATAAACATAAATAGATGGCTACCTAGCTTGCATGAGCAAGTTAGGTAGCCTTTTTCAATATTGAAGTGATTGATGTTTCTCTACATCTTTTTCCTGTATGATTAAAGAAACGAATTTTAATTTAGAAAGGAAGGAATTTGATGAACTACAAAAACAAATGGGATATGGAGAGTGTGTTTCCTGGTGGAAGTGCATCTGTTGATTTTCAAAACCGATTATCAGAAGTAAGAGATAGTATTACAGCTTTTTCTCACGAACTTGATAATTGGGAGCTAGACGAACATTCAAATGATTTTGCGTCACTTAAGGGGATCTTACAACACTACGAAAAAATTTCAAACGCACTTGGTGAGATGGGGAGCTTTTCGAATGGTTTAGTATCTGCAGATGTTACCGATCAAAAAGCAATGCAGAATTTAAATGCAGTTCATAACTTAGTTAAGGACCTCTCATCACAGAATATTATATTAAATAAAAAAATCAGTGCGCTGACTGAGGACCAATTTGCAAAGATGTTAGAAGATGATTTCTTTAAAGCAATGCGTTTCCCGTTAGAAGAAAAACGACAAAAAGAAAAGGACTTACTATCAACAGAAGAAGAAACAATCATCAATCACTTATCATTAGACGGCTTACAGGGTTGGGGTAATATGTACAATCAACTCGTTGCTTCTATTCAAATTCCAGTAATTGAAGATAATGAAACCGTTTATTATTCAGCCAGTCAATTTGAAAACAAGATGAAGTCAGAAGAGAATCCAAAAAATCGTGAAAAACTTTTAAAAACTTGGGAAGATACATGGGAAGAGAAAGCTGATTTATTCTCTACAACGCTCAATCATTTATCAGGATTCCGTTTAAACGACTATGAACTTCACGACTATAAAGATTATATGAAAGTACCACTAGACTACAACCGTATGGAAGAAGAAACACTCGATACGATGTGGGATACTATTACAAAAAATAAAGAACCTTTCAAAAAGTACTTTGAACGAAAAGCGCAACTAATTGGTGTTGATCAATTAGGGTGGCTTGATGTTTCAGCAAGTGTTGATGTGGGTGATTATACAAACAAGCAGTATACGTACAATGAAGCAGCAGAATTTATTATCGATAACTTTAATTCATTCAGTCCAAAAATGTCAGAGATGGCACGTCGAGCTTTTGAAGAGCAATGGATTGAAGCGGAAGATCGTCCAGGAAAACGCCCAGGCGGATACTGTTCAAACCTTCCTGAATCTAAACAGTCACGTATTTTTATGACATTTGCGGGAAGCACTAGCAATGTGTCAACACTCGCACATGAACTCGGACACGCATTCCATAGCTATGTCTTACGTGATTTACCATTATTCAACCAACGTTATGCAATGAATGTTGCAGAAACAGCTTCTACATTTGCAGAACTTATCGTTTCAAACGCAACGATTGAAAATGCAACTTCAAATGCAGAAAAAATCAACTTATTGGATGAAAAAATTGCTAGAAGTGCGACTCTTATGATGAATATCCATGCACGCTATATCTTTGAACGCAATTTCTATGATGAACGCCAACAAGGCACTGTAGACAGCAACAGACTGAAAGAACTGATGAAAGAAGCACAAAAAGAAGCCTATCAAGAGGCACTTTCTTCATACCATCCAATGTTCTGGGCAACAAAGTTACATTTCCATATTACAGGTGTCCCATTCTATAACTTCCCCTATACATTTGGATACTTCTTTAGCTTAGGTATATATAACCGTTTCTTAGAAGACGAAACGTTAAGTGAAGATGACTATATTGCACTACTTCGCGATACTGCCAGCATGACTACAGAAGACCTAGCTGAGAAACACTTAAATGTTGACCTAAGAAAACCAGACTTCTGGCAAAAAGCACTGGATTCAGTGCATAAAGATATTGAAGAATTTTTAGAGCTAACAGAATCATATGTTTAATATATAAATAAGCCGTACCTTAGTATTTCAGGAGGAATCCCTAGAAGTCTAAAGTACGGCCTTATTTTATATTTGAATCTATTATTATTTATTGAGAGAAAACGACCCTTGCAGAAGTTTCATTGAAGGTAGGATTCCCATAATATGTTTCAAATAGCTGATCGATATTATAGATTACTCCAATTTGTCTTAGCTCTTCATAAGTCAAAGGAGCTTGTGTACCTGTCACAACAACCTCATTTGTGGCACTATCAACGATCATAAGTGCAGTCGCATTAGCCTTAGCTGGTAATACTTGATAAACTCTTTGTTGCTCTGTCATGCCAGGGAACATATTGTAATCTTGAGATTGTAACACTAATTGACTTACCTCTTCAACAGTAGATGGTCCCGGTCCAGTAGGTTCAAATGAACCATTCAATAATTCACTAGCTGTCACACTAATATCACTCACAAATTCATCTTGTATCGCCATAGCAACAATGTCTGCATCAGTAAGACTTTCGTAAGCCTGTTGTTTTTCTAATGCTGCAGTATCTTCTTCTTGGTTATCTTCTGTTCCATTTTCACTAGATGTCTCTTCGTTCTCTTCAGTACTTGCTCCATCTGTTTCATCTGAAGCTTCTTCACTTTCAGCATCCTCACTTGCTTCCTCATCCGTGTTTTCATCAAATGTAGCTTCACTTTCTTGTTCAGAGCCATCACTCTCTTCAGTACTGGACTCATCCGATGCTTCTTCACTTTCAGCATCTTCACTTGCTTCCTCATCTGTGCTTTCCTCAGTTGTAGCTTCACTTTCTTGTTCAGAGCCATTATTCTCTTCAGCGTTTGACACATCTGATTCTTCTGCTGGCTGACTACAAGCTGAAAGTGCAAGTACTAAAACAAAAATCAATACCAACAATCGTTTCATAATTACCCTCCTCGGTTTTCAAGATGATTTTGTGAATGCAAGTTCATATTCAATTTTTTACTTCATAAATGTCCTTGCATCACTACATCTATTATCTCTATTCCTTAAAATTAAATCCATATATTTTCCATAAATGTTAGATATTATTAATAAAAGTCGGATTACTTTTTAAATATCTCCAGTTTTCACTTTCATATACATCTCTTTAAACATCTCTTTACTGAAAATCACCGGCACTGGATAATTTGGATTCGCTTCATCAAATGCGTAGCCGGCCATTTCATCGATATCAGACTCTTTGATATTAGGGATATGGTCACTGATACCGAGATCGTTATTCATGTCCAGAATACTGTCGATAAATTTCTCTGCTTTTACCTTGTCAGTATCACCCGGGACAGTCACACCTGCACAATCAGCAAGTTTTGCCAGATCCTCATGGACGGTAGTTCCATATTCCTTCAATTTATAACTCAGAATTTGTTATAATTTGAATTAATCTAAGAGATTGATATTATAACATCAAAAGGAATAAAATATTTACCTCCGGGGATTTCTTTGGGAAACCCTTTAAGTTTATAAAAATCAAATGTTTATGATGCGCGTGCAATTCCATTGACTCCTGATAAATTGAACCGATTACAGCAACTACATAGCAACTCTTCCCTGGTACGGGGAAAATACTATATGAAATGAGTTTTAAATATGCCCGATCATCATCTATTAATCGATAACCTTACCTCAGTATGGTGGATAGTGCTGATGGCAGCACTCGCACCGATATTTGCACTCATCTCGCGTAAATATGTGCCTGATGTGGTGTGGCTGCTTGCATTCGGAGTCATCATCGGTCCCAACATGCTCGGGCTAGCTGAGCAGACTGAGGCCGTGGCGTTTCTTCGTGAACTCGGTATGGGTTTTCTGTTTTTGCTGGCAGGTTTTGAAGTCAGCACCTCCGATATGCGTGCGCGCCAAGGTAAGCATGCCGCCCTCACATGGATAATTTGCGCCGTATTGGGCGTTGGTGCCGGTCTTTTACTTACCGATTTTGATATCCGTGTAGCTATAGTGCTCGCTATCGCTTCCACTTCAACGGCTTTGGGAACATTATTACCTATTCTGAAGGACTCAGGCGGGATGGATACCCCACTGGGCAGGGCGGCGATGACGCACGGCGCATACGGAGAGCTGCTGCCAATCGTGGCCATGTCATTGTTGCTTTCCGCATTTGCACCGTGGCAGGCCTCCTTGGTCCTGATTTTCTTCGCCATGATTGCTGTTTTCGTAGTCGGCATTCCAATACGATTCATTCGAAAGGTCCCACTGCTTGGAAAAGCTGTTGTATCGGCATCCAATACAACAATGCAAACGACGCTGAGGATGACTGTCTTTGCATTGGTTACTCTAATGTTAGTCACAGCAATATTTGAACTTGATATCGCCTTGGGCGCATTCTCTGCAGGGCTCCTGCTCAACGTTGTATTCCAGACTTTTGATCCGGAACACGGGGAGGAAATTGCACACAAAGTTGAGATTGTAGGATTTAGCTTCCTGATTCCGATTTTCTTTGTCACCAGCGGAATGGCAATTAACCTCGGTCAGGTACTCGGGGAATGGCAACTTCTGCTGGGATTCGTCGCATTGATTGCGATTGTTCGCGGTTTGGTGGTATTCCTTAGAGAACGTTGGAGCAACACATATTCGGGTATCGAATCATCGAGAGAACAGATTGCTTTAGGCTTATATTCCGCTACCGGACTGCCGATTATCGTAGCGGTAACACAAGTTGCTGCGTCTTCGGAGATCATTGATCAGGTAACAGCTGCTACTATGGTGACCGGCGGGGCAGTGACGGTGCTCATCTTCCCCCTTATCGCAAAACTCATTCTGACGAAGAGTAGCTGAATATGCATAATAAGTGGTGAGGGACGTAGTATTTGAGCACGTAGTTCTAGGGATTTTAGGCACTGAAAAGCGGAGATTGGTATCAATCTCCGCTTTTCTATTTCATTACAATTGTGATTTAATTTATCCCTTACACCCACTACTCGTGATAAGCTTCAAATCATCATAAATAATTTTAGGAAACACGCACTAACGATGATAAGCTTCAGCGTATCACTTTATGATGCGGTTTTCTCTTAACGTTCCACCGAAATTTGTAATAAATAGTTCCTTCTGATTACCGTATCTTCACCTAATTCAACACCCTATAGAAATAACTGATGCCTTTTTAATGCTTTGTCTATTATTTCTAAAACACCATAAAAAACTCATCTATTTGAGATAGTTCACACTATATTTATACAGGATATTCACTCAGTTTCTCAATCATTTCTTGATATAAAGCATTGGCTTCTTCTTTTCGAGAGATGCCATGAACATTCATTCTGCCATCTTTAAATAAGGTCAGCTTATATTTTTTATAAGTCAATAACTTAACAAACGCACTTGCCCTGATAATTTTACCGGGCAGCTCCTGATTGAAAACCGATTCGTCGAACCTGAGTGTATATACACTTCCGCAATTAGATTGTACAGTGGCCAGCATATTTTTATTCAACTGTTCATATATCCGATTCTTACAGACTACACAGTCTTCATTCTTTAATTCATCTATATTTATCGTTTGAAAGCCGATTTTAAAAGTATCTACAGTAATGAGCTGCTTGGAAAAACCTTTTCCTGATAAATAACGAATGACTTCAGAAACTTCCATACTGGCAATGAGGGAAATTACAGGAGGAAGCACACCGTTGATTGCACAGCTTTCCCCTGTCGATGGCAGAGTCTCCATCAAACACTTTAAACAAGGTCCTTTAAAATCAATCCCGTACACACTTCCCTTACTGCCTACAGCAGCACCATATACCCAGGGGATATCAAGCTTATGACAGGCTTCATTAATCAGAAATCGAATTTCAAAATGATCCATACTGTCAATTACAATATCCGGCTGATACTTTCTTAAGATTGCGGAGATGTTACTGGAATTTATTTCTGCATTGATCGGTACAATCTCAACATTACGGTTTATCTGACACAATTTTTCTTTGGCAGCATTAACTTTCAGCGTCATATCTTCTGCATCTTTTTCAGTATATAAAGCCTGACGATGCAGGTTGGTCATTTCAACAATATCCATATCAATGATGATGAGTTTACCTGCACCCATACGCACAAGCATTTCAGAAACGTGTGTTCCAAGTGCACCGGCGCCCATCACCATTAGTGTGGCTGACATCAGATTTTTTTGACTATTCTCTCCAAATTCATTAAACTTCATTTGTCTGTCGTATCTCTCCATTAAAGAAACTCCAGTCCTTCAGCAGGACTTGAGGCCTGTGCAGAATACCTAACCGGAATACGTCCTGCATCATAACCCAGTACCCCTGCATCAATTGAAAGCTTCATCGCTTCTGCCATTTTAACCGGATCTTTGGCATTCGATACAGCGGTGTTTAATAATACCGCATCTGCACCCAGCTCCATAGCATAGCACGCATCTTTGGGTGAACCGATTCCTGCATCCACAATAACAGGGATGCTGGATTGTTCTACAATATATCTTAAATTCAATGGATTATTAATACCGCGTCCCGTACCTATAGGAGAAGCGAGCGGCATGATTGCATGAACACCAAGTCTTTCGAGTCTTTTTGCAAGCACGACATCGTTTGAAATATATGGACAGACTGTATAACCTTTGTCCAGCAGTATTTGACACGCTTCGTATGTCGCAATTGGGTCAGGCAGTAATGTCTTATCATCACCAATAATCTCAACTTTAATCATGTCACAGACACCCGCATGTCTTGCGATTTCTGCGATGCGTACAGTTTCTTCCACTGTTTTCGCCCCTGCTGTATTCGGAAATGTCGTGTATTTTCTTAAATCAATATTTGCCAGCGGGTTGGGCAGGTCTTTATCAAATAAGTTCATACGTCTGACAGCGAAAGTCAGCACTTCTGTACCTGACGCTTCAATTGCAGCGGCCTGTATTTTCTCATCTGAGAACTTTCCAGTACCTAAAAATAGCCTTGAGTTAAATTTTAAATCTCCAATTTCTAACATATTATCCGCCTCCTACAAATTCTAATAATTCAAGTCGATCATTATTTTTCACTTCTTGTTGTTTAAATACACTTTTTTTTATCAATTCCCCATTGTGTTCCACTACAATACGATTATCATCTACATCCAGGTGGTCCAGCAGGGTAGCTATGGTAATATCCGTTTCAAAATAATGGAGTTCTCCGTTAACGGTGCACTGCATATTGTTTCATCCTTTCAAGTGATAGATTTTTAAGTACTGCGACAGCTGGGAAGTGTATTAACCACTTTATAATGTCTAAGCTATGGAGCATTTGCTTACATCAAATTTAATATTTGACCTTTTTCTTTTAACCTGGTGATTTGATTGGGTGAAGCATCCATAAATGCAGAAATTGCCGAGATACCACTGAATCCTGTCGGTAATTGATTGATAGTTGTTAAATTGATACCGCCAAGTGCTATCACAGGAATATCATAAGACAGTGCATCACGTACTTCTTGATGTGTACGCGGTGGCAAAAATTTCTTTGAACTCGATTCAAATATATGGCCGTATAATACAAAGTCGAGATGATTGTCCTGTGCTTTCTTGACAGATTCAGGTGAATGAGCAGACATGCTGACTGAAATATCCGGATGTTCTTTTTTATACGTTAATGCAGTTGGATCGTTTTCTCTAAAGTGGATGGCAGTTAAACGAAAAGATTCCAGCAATTTAGTCGAAGTATGAATGATGATTTTTTCTTTAGGGAAACCTGATTGAATAAGCTGACAAAGGAAAGATGATAACTCGTTGTCGGACATGGGTGTACGAAGTAAAAGATAATCGATACAGGATGAAATCGTATTGAAATGAACAATGTCCTTGGAAATTAATATCTTAAAATGTGTAATTGCAATAAGCATTATGTCACCCCTTAATATAAAAAAGCGCTGTTTTTCTATATAGAAAAACAGCGCAAGTATGCATCAACACATATTACTTTCGCCACTTTCCTACGCCAGTATGAACTGTATCAGGTTCCCGGAATCCCAAAGTCTACACTTTAATCTCAGCCTTTTTCAAAGACACTTCCAGTGGTCTTAACTATTTAATTTTCCAATCAATAACTTCAAGTTACTCTAAAAAGTTAAATATTGCAAATAAAATTATATTTTAATTATACTGATAACTATCTTTTAACATTTACTCAATCATATAGGAACTAGATAGCAGTACAGTTACAGAATTGAATTTGAATTGTGTTTGTTCCAATTCACATAATTTGTGATTTACTTGACGTATCTTCGTAAAGTAATACAATGATGTTAAATAGAATAGATTCGCACTAGGGGCGTTTTTATAAACTGAGATGAGGGTAACCTCAGACCCTTTGAACCTGATCCAGTTAAAACTGGCGTAGGAAAGTGTTACATCGATACAGTTGTATATCTATGTCTTTGCGGGCATATAATTTACTCTCGGTACGTAACTTTCCTATGAAGGCTGCGTATTTTTTTATTCTAAAAAATTATAGGAGTGATTTATTTGACAAGGACAGTTTTAGTAACGGGAAGTGGAAGAGGACTTGGTAGCTATATCGTAAAAGCACTAAGTGAAAAAGGTTTTAATGTCATAATTAACTACAACAACAGTAAAGAAGAATCAGAGAAGTTAAAAAACGAAATTGGAGCACAAGCCATTGCGATTCAAGCGGACATTACAGACCGTGAAGCAGTTGAGCAGTTAGTTAAAAAGGAACTGAACATTTCGGACAGATTGATGTTGTTGTAAACAATGCACTCGTTAACTTTAAATTTGATCCAACCGCTCAAAAATCATTCAAAGATTTGACTTATAAAGATTACGAGCAACAGTTAGACGGGACACTAAAAGCTGCATTCAACGTATCACAAAGTGTAATACCACAGTTTTTAGAACGTAAAGACGGTGCAATTATTAGTATTGGAACTAATCTATATCAAAATCCTGTAGTACCATATCACGAGTACACCACTGCAAAAGCTGCTTTAATTGGGTTCACCAGAAACGTTGCAGCAGAACTTGGACAGTATGGTATCCGAGCAAATGTTGTTTCTGGCGGTTTACTGAAAACAACAGACGCAAGTGCAGTCACAACACCAGAAGTATTTGATTTAATCGCACAGTCCACACCATTGAGAAAAGTAACAACCCCACAAGACGTTGCTAATATGGTTGTTTATCTTTGTTCTGAGGCAGCAGATGGGGTTACAGGGCAAAACATCACGGTAGACGGCGGACTTACTATGAACTAGGCGGTATATATTATGAATAATTCTAAACAGTTAAATATAGGAATTTTATTGTATGGTGTGGGTCACCATCAGGCAGCATGGTTAGAAGACGATTCGAGTGTCAATGAATTCACGACAATTGAATATTATGAAAATCTGGCAAAAATTGCAGAACGCGGAAAATTTGATGCCGTATTTTTCGCAGATTCACAAGCCTTCCCCGCAGATAGTCCAACAGAATTACCAGCGAGTTATTTTGACCCAATGATTGCATTAACTGCTATGAGTAAAGTCACAGATAACGTTGGACTTGTTTCAACTATTTCAGGTACATTTAATAACCCATTTACCACAGCAAGACAGTTACTCACATTGCAACACATAACAAAAGGACGCATGGGATGGAATCTAGTGACATCAATGACCGACCGCGAAGCACAAAACCACAGTATACCTGAATTGCCTGAGAGAGCCGTTCGTTATAAGAAAGCGGATGAATTTGCTGAAGTCATGAATAAATTATTTGAATCGTGGTCAATTGAAAGCTACAAGCCAGATAAAGAAAATAACACAATTACTAAAAATAAGAATATTCAGCCATTCAATCACAATGGTGAAAACTTCCAAGTTAAAGGTCCGCTAACTTTACCTTTAAGAAAAGAGGGTAAGCCAGTGGCTATGCAAGCCGGGGCTTCAAAAGAAGGTGTTGCACTGGCTGCGAAATATGCTGATGCTGTCTATTCAGTTTCTTGGAATTTAAGACAAGCAAATATTTATCGTGAAAAATTAAATCAAGCCATAAAAGAAAGCCGTCGTCCAGACAACTATATCAAAGTATTTCCGGGACTAGTGACTTACGTGGGTAAAACAAGAGAAGAAGCGCAAGAAAAGAAAGCAAAATTAGACAACCTACTTCCAATTGATACTGCACTTAATCAGCTCGAATTCTTTATTCAGCAAGATACAAAATCATGGAAACTCGACGAAAAAGTACCAAAATTGCCGCCAGTCGAAGAATTCAAAGGACCTGTTGGACGTTATCAAACTGTTTTAGAAATTATAGAAGACAGAAATCCCACAGTCAGAGAACTACTCGGTTATCTCAACGCTGGAGGTGGACATTTAACACTCATTGGCACGCCTGAAGAAATTGTCGATGAATTAGAAAGATGGATGAATGAAGGTGCCGCAGATGGATTTAACTTGATGCCTCCAACACTCCCAGGAAGTCTTGAAGACTTTGTCGACTTAGTCATTCCGGAAATGCAAAAACGCGGCATTTTTAGAAGAGATTATAACGGTGAAACGTTTAGAGAAATGCTGGAACTCGATAAGTATTAAGCTGAATGATTCATAGGTACATCTCAATTTTACGTTGTGTTTTCATATTGAGGCTGGGACATAAATATCTCCAGAAAAAATAATAACTTTTGAGAACTTATGTCCCCGATCCCCAAGTACGAAGGTTATAAGGGCTGAATTGCTTATTAATATCCCGGTAAGCGAGGATGAAGTCAAAACTCACAAAAAAAACATTAACAGCTGAGACTCAGGTTTTCGCTTATATAAATCATTTTTCTGCAGACAGAGAAAATTTAATTATTCATTCCAATGTCAAAAAAGAAATCAGGGTTCAGAAAGTGAATAATTATATAATAGTATATTTATTAATAGGTATATCTTTCGGCCATTTAGAAGTTTATTTTGTTAAAAACAAACAGATGAATAAATGGATTTACCAAGCCTTATTTTGATAGCTTCTACAGCCCTATCTATACCATTTAGTGTCACTCACTTTTGGTGCTAGTTTAATCCTATTTCAAGTTGTAGTACTTATGGGATTATATATAGAGGATTTGATAAATAAAAATAGAGAAAGTGATAAGATAAAATTTAAAGACTTATAATTTGAGAAATTTCATTGTGTCTTGATACTTAACTCACCATTCTAACAATTTAGGGCGGTGAGTATATAACAAGTTTTCTTGTCCTAATCAAATCTAGTTCCTGGATTACTTATGATACACTTCGGCTTATCATTTTTCGATGCGGACGTTTAACAATTTGATTGAATGTCACTTTGAGTTTTCAGAATAATCCTTCTAAATTAATGTAGTCTAACGACTTTAAATGTAATTTTCAAACCTTGGTATCTTCGTATATATACTACCAGCCCGTGTTATATTCAGTCATTCATTTCGATAAATCAACAGTATTTTCTAAACTCTTATATCCATCTTGATTTAGAATAGCTTCTTCATTTTCAAATAATTTTTCTACTGTAAGATCTTTATCCCAGTAGCCTTAGTTAGAACCAAAGAAGTTCTCAGCGACTCTTCCTGCTGCCACTTCGAAAATTTTACCATTATATTGATTATCTTTGTGAGATAACCACAAAACAGCATAAAATTTCATCTGGTCGTCATGAATATGGACGAACACGTGAAACGATTGGTCACTATGAACCGACCCAGAATGTTTTTCGCTAAAAAAGCAGCCCATCAGTCTATCTTTAACGACATCATCCTGGTTACAGCCTGGATGACGACGCTCGCAGCCATTTGGATTTCTTACGGTTACTGGCGAAGTAAACGTAAGGAGAGTAAATAACCATCTAAAAATTACAGCAAGGAACAGACACAGGTGATTAAAAACAGGGTTCAGTGTTCGAGATGATGATCTCAAACACTGAACCCTTTGTCTATCAATTAATGATATTGCTATTTTGATTGCATATAATTTTTATGCTTTGGCTGTTTCTTTACCATTTGTGATGAATGTCACTGCAAGCAGTATAATCACAGACACCGGCAGCCCGATGAAGATGGGATGCAAACCGAAAGGATGTCCTGCAATCTGCCAGAGGACGGCGATAATCAGTCCGCTCCACATGGAAGCAAGACCAGCAGCCGTCGTCACCTTTTTCCAGAACATGCCTAAGATTACCGGTGCAAACAAACCTGAGACTGTCATCGCCGTGCCGGTCACCATCAGATTGACAATTCCAGGAATGGTAAGTGCCAGCACAAGCGCAATGACGGATATAATCAATACCGACAACCTGCTCCATAACAGCATCATTTTATCACCGTGGTGTGAAAAGTTCGGTCTGATGATATCATTGACGAGCGAAGACGACCCTGCCAGAAGGAAAGAGTCCGCACTGGATATGACGGCTGCGAGCAGCAGGACAATCATAAAGACGACCAGCGGAAAAGGGAATACTTCACCTACGACTCCGTAATAGACGAGAACTGGATCAATATTTCCAAGCTCGAGGCCGTAGCGGCTGAGTACGCCGATGGCGACAGCAACCGCACCGATCGTTACCGCGACGATCATGGAAATAATATATCCGCTGCCTGCTATTTTTATACTGTCGGCTGCCCAGACCCGCTGCCAGAGATCCTGCCTGACAAATTGGAAGACTGCAAGCGTGAGAAGATAAATCATTATCTCACCCGGTGTAATATTCATCACGCTGAGCATATCGCCTTCACCGGCAGATGCGGCCCGGTCCGCAATCGAACCCCAGCCTCCTGCAGCTATCAATACTGATGCAAACAGCAGGACAACACCGAGCACAAGAATAATTCCATGGAAAGTATCCTGCCATATGACGGTCTTCAGTCCGCCGAAATAAGTTTTAAGCGTGAGCAGTACCCAGCCGATGATAATTCCAAGCGTAACATCCAGGTCGAGAGTCACGTTCAATATCGTCGCGATGGCGACAAACTGCATACCGGTCATCGCACAATATGAAAATAGTATACTGATGACTGTCGGTATGCGCGTCTTCTCACCATAACGCAGTGCGGTATAGTCACCGATTGTGACCATCTTATAAGTCTCTCCAAGACTTCGGACACGATTGAGGACAAACAATGCAAAAATGATGACGCACATAAACATAGTAATATGTATCCACTGCTGGCCCATCCCGAGGCTGTAACCATTCTCCATGTAGCCGAGCAAGGTCGATCCCCCGACGCCGGTGCCGATAAATGTCAGGATTAAAGGGAAGAATGAAACAGTTCTGCCGGCAACATTATAATCCTCATATGTTTTCGTCTTTCGGTTGATATACAGAGCCAGCAAAATCAATAATATGAAGTACACAAAAACAATGACTGATAAGATGATTCTCTCATTTTCATCAAACAAATAACCACTCTCTTCCTTAATTTTGAATTGTCATGGGTGTAATGAATTATGCTGCTAAAGCATCTTTTTAATAATATCATATCTTAACCTGAATCATCCATACTGCCACAGGAAACATTAAATGACTGAAAAGTTTAAGCAAGTAAGAACTCACTAAAATCATTCAAATTGAGACTGATGAATAACAATTTCTCAGGAGTACCAGTCCCTGATATGGTTTTACTTATGATATCACTCAATCTGATATATTAAATCTACAAATTTCTAAGAAGCTTGCGACTAGTTCGTCAATAGATGCATCACAACCATCTTCAATCCACTTCATTAAAATATTTAAAAATCCTCCTGTATTGTAATATAAAGCATATACCATATGAGTATCTTCTATTCGAAAATTAAACTTTTCTTTAACTTCTAAATGTATATCAGGTAATAACTGATTGAATTGAAGTAATAAGAATGGGGTTAAGTTATGTAGGTTAATTAATTTCAGAAACTCAATTTCTTCTAAACAAATTGAAAAGAATTCCCTAGATAAATATTTCATATTTAACTTATTTGCATACTTCAATCTATTTACATACTTTGTTTTTATTAAATTTATTCCGTAATTGAGAATATCTAGTTTTGAATTATAATTTCTGTAGAATGTTGTTCTATCTAGATCTGCGTTTTTTGTTATTTCAGAAATTGTTATTTTCTCAAAAGATTGATCTTTCATAAGTTCAATTAAACTTTCATAAAGCCATAGCTGAGAGTTTTTAACTGATGGATTGTTAGAATACTTTATTTTATTCATCTCCTAGCAACAAAAATCAAATTATGTTGAACTTCAAGGCAAAGTATTGAAATACAATTAATTTAAATATACTCTATAGTCAAAAGTTCAACAAGTGTTGCAGTTAGGAGTGGGAGAATGGGGAAGATTTTATCCAAAGGTACTATAAAAGTCGGTAGTTTAATGAACTTAAAGAATAGAATTAATTACTTTAAGGTAGCCCCTGACGGTATGGAGAATGTCATCCAACAGGAAAGATATGTAAATAAAATTAAGTTAGATAGAAAATTTATACCATTAGTAAAACTGTATATTTCTCTTTTAAATGGTTGCTCATATTGTATTGAGATGCATTATAAAGAAGCTACTAAGAAGAAAATTGATCAGAATCGTATTGACTGTATTTTGAAACTAAATACGGATAATAAATTATTTAGTGAGAAAGAAAAAACACTTTTAAACTTTGCAAAAAAAGTAACTATAATTTCAGAAAATAGAATTTCTGATACAGAGTACCTAGATGTAAGAAAGTACTTGTCAGAAAAAGAATATATTGATTTTGTTTTGCTCATAAATCAAGTGAATACCTGGAATCGTATTTCGATTAGTTCAGGTAATACAGGCAAAGATATACCAACTGACTAAACTTAGTACTTATACAAATCTTTTTATTTATTATGATTGTTCAAGTAATGAATACTCACCTAAACTTTAAAAAATTACAGTGGATAATGTAGTCGAACAAGCAGAATTAATGGCTAATAAATTGTAAATATAAAAAAAGACCTAATATCAATCAGATATTAGGTCTATATTCATTAACCATAAATTATAATTAACACGCATCAACGGTGATAAGCTTCGGCGTATCGTTTTTCTATGCGGCCTTTTTGTAAATATTATTAATTTCTCACTTCATCCCTTCCTCAACTTATTATGGAAGATACAATCACTAGCAGTAGTTTATGTATTCAGTGAGTACATTAATTATTAAATAAGTCTAGAAACGAGACAAAATTAATAGGCATGTCCCCCTTTGAGCATTTCAGGAAACACACCTTAAAATCAGACTAAATCTAAAAGTTCACTTTTTGGTAGTGCATCACATTTTTTCGTGTTGCTTATCGCAATCTCAGATCGTCTCTTATTATTACACATACTCAGGTTATGGTATATTAAGATCTTCCCAGCCAAGTATGATATTATCTCTTTTTATTGTAGCTGTTTTCTTTATTTAAGGCATAATCGTTTAGTTATTTTTTGACGACTTTTTTGGATGAGCTTTTTTAACCAATAAGATGCAATACAAAAAGAATATCAAACAGTTTATATAACTATAAATTTTCTACAACTATCTTCTTCTCACTTTTTTCTACACGGTAATTTCTTATAGATACAATTAAAATGATAACTGCGGGAATAAAAGTAACAACATTTGTCAAGAATATCGCTAAATCACCTATTAATATTCCGTAAATAACCCATACAAGCACACCAGTCGTTGAAAGACTATACATAGGTATAGAGATATCCTGTGTTCTTTGGGTTTTAATAACTTTAAATGCTTGTGGGATAAATGCAGAGCTAGTTAAAACGCCCGCTAGTATACCCAAAAGTGTAATTGACATTTTTCCTCTCCTTTTTATTTTTATAATTATTCTATAATAAGATAATACAAATAAATATTTTAGTAAAGTTTTTACTATAAAAATCATAAATATATAGTTTTTTTACATTATATTGTTATTTTTCTATTTAAATTTATCTATTAACCGTTTAAATTGAGCTAAATTACTATTTAAAAATTTTATTTTACTAATTTTTTTACTTATTTTTACTTGAAGTTAACTATTGCTTAATAAAAGGATTTTATAATGACACTGTCACATAAGAGTGATAAAAATTTCAGGAGGAATAAAATGAATAAAAAAAGCAGTAATTTATTATTATTTAGTTCATTGATGTTAATGATTTTTGTTCTCGTAGCCTGTAGTAATGATTCATCAACTGATGAAGAAACGGCAAGTGGTGACGGGGCAGGCTCAGAAAGTGATTTATCAGCGGACCTACAATATTGGTCTAGCTATAATGAAAGTGAGCCACAAGCTAGAGTATTGCTTGATGCAGCAGATGCGTTTATGGAAGAAAACCCAGGTGTTTCAATAGAATTTACTTTCAATGGTAGAGACAACTCTGAATTATTACCAACAGCCATTCAAAGTGGAAGAGACATACATATGTATGATGCCAATGCAGTTAATATTATCAATCGCTTTTCAAACTCGAACATGAACTTAAATGAATTTTTTGAAGAGTCATATCCAACTACAGAAGATACACCTCTAAAGGATTACATTTCACAGCCAATGATCGATCTCGCTAGAGATTTAGGAGAAGACGAATTATTCTATGTACCTATGAATCCACAAGCTTTTGTATTCATGTATAACAAGTCAATTTTTGATGAGGCTGGTGTTAATGAAGTTCCACAAACATGGGAAGAGTTTGTTGCAGCCGGCGAAAAAATTATTGAAGCAGGATATACGCCTTTAACAACAGACCCTAATTACTCTACAGGGATTTTCGGGTATTACCTATCAAGTCTCAAGGGAGAAGATTGGGTATTCGATTTAGTTGAGGACGAAACTTATGAAATGTGGAGCGATCCAGCGGTTTTAGAAGCAGCCAAAGCTATTGAAGAATTAGCAGATAAAGGTTTCTATGCGGATAATGTTTCAACAGTACAATTCCCACAAGCTCAACAAGAATTTGTTATTGATGAAAATATAGCTATGTATCTTAATGGAACATGGATGCCTGGGGAGGTACAAGATACAGTGAGCGAAGACTTCGAGTGGGGGCAATTCCAATTCCCTACAGTTGAAGGCGGAGTTAATGATAATACACATACTGCGTATAGTTCATATGGTATAGGTGTAAATCAAGATAATACAAATGAAGAAGCTGAAGCAGCCTTCAATTTTGCTGTTTTTGTCAACACAGGTGAATGGGACCAACAAATGGTAGATCAAGCTAAAGCATTACCAATTGATACAAATAACGAAAACCCAGAAGCTTTAACAGATATGGCTGAGATTTTTGAAAATACAGAAGGTAACTATGTTTCTCAAACAGCAATCGCAACTAACTCAGATAATTCACAAATAATTCGCTCAGCTTTCATCAACTTAATTTCAGGAGAATCAACTGCTGAAGAATTTATTGCAGAAATCCAGGATTCAAATTAGTTAATATACTTTTTGAAAATCACACAAGGGGTTGCCTAGATCAGGCAATCCCTTGATTAAAATTGAAGGTGTTAAATTATGGTAATGAAGAAGAAAACGATATTCATGTTTTTAGCCCCAGCATTAATATTGTTTGGTTTGTTTATACTTTATCCAGTAGTGAGAACTGTAATAATGAGCTTTTTCAATGTAAATACAATAACTTCTCCAACAAATGAATGGAGCTTTGTTGGTATGCAAAACTACATAGATTTATTTAGTAATCCAACATTTAGAATATCAATGGTAAATATAATAAAGATTTGGGCTATAACTGGTTTCTTTACACTAGGTATTGCGCTTGTTTTTGCAGCAATTTTAAGCACTAAAATTTTTGGACGTAAATTCTTCACTTCTATTATATATTTACCAGAAGTTATATCCGTAATTGCTATTGGATACGCTTGGTTACTTTATGTATTTAATAGTCAATTTGGTTTAATAAACTCATTCTTCTCGGTAATAGGATTAGAGAGTCTTTCTAATATTGAATGGACCTCACCTGATATGTTGTTAATTTCTATGATCATTGCTGCTGTATTTGGGGCTATAGGTCAGTACACATTAATGTACTTATCCGCAATGACTCGAATTCCTGAAGACTTTTATAATGTAGCAAGAATTGAAGGTCAAAATAGTATCTATCAGTTCTTTAAAATTACGTTACCTTTAATAAAGGATGTTATTCGAACTACTGCAGTATTATTTACGACATCAACAATTGGGTTCTTTGCTTTCGCACGTGTATTTAGTCATATTTCTACAATTACGCCGATGCTTTTTACTTACAATCAAATATTCGGTACAGAAATAAATCCTGAAACTAATGTTGGTATGGGTGCGGCTTCAGGTGTAATGATGTCACTAGTTGGAATATTCTTCTTTATTCTATCGAATTATATTATTAAAAAGTCAGATTACGAATATTAAATGCTGAGGGATTTCATGAAAAATATAAAAGCAAGATTATCAAGAATGTCGTTTAATAAAAACCAACTCAAATTGACTCCTGCTTATATTATACTGATTGCTTTTACAGTATTTATGGCATACATGTTGGGTTGGATACTATTCGCTTCCTTTTCTTCAACTCGTGGTATTTTCACAGGTAACCTATTTCAAGATGGACTTAATTTAGATAGTTATCGTCAAATACTCTTTAACAGTAATGGACTTTTAACAATCTTTAACACTTTAATTTATACAGTACCTAGTTCATTATTACTTATTATTATCTGCGCACCAGCAGCTTACGTTTTAGCAAGATTTGAATTTAAAGGTAATAAGTTGACTCAACAATTAATGGTCATAGCACTTTCAGTACCTGGAATAATGATTACGATGCCATTATTTTTCCATTTTAGTTCTCTAGGTGTTCATGACTCTAGACTGGTTATCATTCTATTGTTTACAGCAAACTCAATACCATTTGATGTATATTTCTTAACCGCATATTATAAAAATTTATCATATAGTTATGAAGAATCAGCAGCTATAGATGGTGCAGGTCCGCTAAGAACTTTTTGGGAAATCATGTTTCCCATGGCTAAGCCAGCAATAATTACAATTACAATTTTTAATTTAATAGGAAAATGGAATGCGTATTTTTTACCATTAATTTTTGCAAATACTCCAGGTATGCGACCGGTCGGGGTCTGGTTAGAAACGACTATTACTTCAATGATAACTACTGGAAATTACAGTGGAATGTTTGCGGCTGTTGTACTAGCAGCTTCACCAACTATTATTCTGTACTTCTTCTTAGCCAATAGGCTATTGCAAGGTGTAGAACAAAATGGCGTTAAAGGATAATTACTTGTATTTACTAAGGAGAAATAAGAATGACAAATATTAAATTAGAAAATATTTTTAAAACATATGGAGATGCTTATGCTGTACAGAAATTTAATTTAGATATAAACAGTGAAGAATTTATCGCTTTAGTTGGCCCCTCTGGGTGTGGTAAATCTACAACATTGAGAATGATTGCTGGATTAGAGGAAATAAGCAGTGGAGATTTACTTTTTAACGATAAAAAAGTCAATAAACTTGAACCTAAAGACAGAAACATTGCAATGGTATTTCAAAACTATGCACTTTATCCTCACCTGACTGTTGAAGAAAACATTAGTTATGGGTTAAAGGTAAGAAAAATACCTAAGAAAGATAGAGAGAGTAAAGTCACAGAAGCAGCGTCTATATTAGGATTATCTAATTATTTAGATAAAAAACCGGGTGAACTTTCCGGTGGACAAAGACAAAGAGTAGCCTTAGGTAGAGCCATTGTCAGGGATTCAGATATATTTCTTATGGATGAGCCACTATCTAATCTTGATGCCAAGTTAAGAGTAGTCATGCGAGCAGAAATCATAGAATTACATAAAAGACTAAAGACCACAACAATTTATGTTACTCATGACCAAGTAGAGGCAATGACTATGGCAGACAGAATTGTAATAATGAACAAAGGTGAGATTCAACAGATTGGATCGCCTAGGGAAGTGTATCACAAACCCGCTAACACATTTGTAGCAGATTTCATCGGTTCGCCTCCAATGAATATTGTTGATGCAGAGTATATCAGCGGTAAATTATTTATAGAGGATACAGAATTTGAAATAGTACTGAATGACAAACAACGAGAAATATTCAGTAATAGTAGAATTGAACATGTAAAAATCGGTGTCCGACCAGAAAAATTAAATATTATAACTAATAATGAAGATGAATATGAAACAGTTATAGACTCTAATATAAGATTAAATGAATTTCATGGCTCAGATCAAATCTTATACTGTAACTGTGGTGTAGAATTAATTGTTAAAGTATCAGAAAATGTAAAAATTAATATCGATGAAAAAATTTCTCTAGGATTGCAAGCTGATAACTTACACTTTTTTGATTATGAAAATGGTGAAAGATTGGAGAGTTTTGATTTCGGAGATGAAAAATAAAAAATACATTTTTGTCACTTTAATATTGATAACTGTGTTTACATTAATCTTAGCGATTTGGTTGTTTAATAAGAATCGAATAGATATGAGCTTAACTAGTCCAGAAGAAAAAATTCAAGTTAATATTTTTAAAAACAAAGATGACCAATTACAGTATTCAATTTCAATGAATGACAAAGAAGTAATACTACCTTCCGACCTAGGCGTGGATATCGAGGGAATTGGAGATATCGGTCATGGTGCTAGTTTAATTGAATACGATATTGAAGAAGTAAATGAGGAATATTTGAACCATGGAAACACAAATGTCGAACATAATCATCATAATCATTTGAAGTTGAAGCTTAAGAAAAATAACTATGAATATTTTCTACACTGGAAAATATGGGATAACGGTATAGCCTTTAAATATGAATATCCTAATACTCAGAATAAATCGATTAATGAAGAAAATTCAACATTTAAATTTGACCCTGAGACTTTAGCTTGGTATCAAATGAACAATAATACAATGCAAGACATCTATAATAGTAAAAAAGTGAAGGATCTAAATGGTAATGAGATTATGACAGCTTTATCGACTTTTGAATTACCAGATAATCAAGGTTATGTATCTTTATCAGAAGCGAACTTAAAAGATTATGCAGGAATTGCTTATAGAGTAACAGATGAGAAATCATTAAAGGCTCATTTTTGGAATGAAAGAAATGGGTTTGATACCAATTCAAAAGAATCACCATGGCGAATAGCAGTAATTTCAGATGATCTTAATGGTTTGGTTAACAATAACATTGCAGAAAATGTATCTGATCCTCCAAATAGAAAATTAAGTAAGTACGATTGGATTGAACCAGGAAAAGCGACATGGTTTCATGCAGTTGATGATAGTGGAAATTTAAATGAAGAAGACGGAAAAGAAGTACTTGAAAATGCTAGTGAACTTGGAATTAAATACATGGTTATAGGTAACGATTGGATTAACTGGGGAGAGACTCTAGATGATTCCTTACTAAAAGTAGAACAGATTGTAAATATGGCTAATCATTATGATATCGGTATATTTATCGGTAAGGATGTTCCAGATTTGGAATACAATTTATATGAAAAAGATACAAGGGATAAATTCTTAAAAAAAGTAAAAGAGACTGGGATTTCAGGGGTTAAATTTGGTCATATAGAGCAAGAACATGCAGAAGCAGTTAACATATATCATGAATTACTCCAAACAAGTATGGATTTAGAACTTTTAGCAATTTTCCATAATTCCAATAAACCTACAGGATTATCAAGAACATATCCAAATCTTTTGTCACAAGAAGCAGTTCGTGGAATGCAATATAATTTAAGTACGAATAATACTAATATCATACCATACACACGTTTAATCTCAGGTGGTGCAGATTTTACACCTATAAACTTTACCGATCCAGTCAGATTAGGTGATGGAACATGGACACATATGTTAGCTAACACGGTTATTATTCAATCTAATTTACTTACCTTCATGGATAGTCCAAATACTATAATGAAGAATGACGGAGCTGAGTTTGTGAAAAATGTACCGGCAGTTTGGGATGAGACTATTGTACTACCGGAAAGTGGAATAGGAAAATTATCTGTGTTCGCTAAAAGAAAAGGTGATGACTGGTTCCTTGCAGTTCAAAACTCTTCCGACAATAAAGAATCGTTAAATCTTAGATTAGATTTTCTCGATGAAGATATCGAATATTCCTCATTAGAGTATTCAGACATTAAAAATGAAAATAATAAATATGAAATTAATGAAGAAAAACGTAATAATTCCAGTGAAATAAGTATTTCTCTTAATGAAGGTGGCGGCTTTGTTGCACACTTCAAAGCAAAATAAAACTTAGTGAGAAGGTGAGTATTTTGAGTTTTGACCGACAAATAAAGACCTGTATAAAAATAATTAAAAACCAAAAGAAAATTACAGGTATGCCAAGTATAAAAGTATTAGCGGATTTTCCTTGTGAAGTTATTGACAATAAACCTTACTTTTACGAGCTTGAATCAGAGTATGTGTTCTTCATTAGCCATCCACCATTAGATGACGCTAATCTTTTAGATATAGTCGTTAGTTTGAGCGAAGAAAATTTGATAGACAAGATAATCATAGATAATCAATATCTAGACTTTATCGAGTTTGGAAAGAAAGTTAAATTTTCACTAACTATTAGTGAATTATCAGAAAGGACACATACACTGGAAATACATTCACTTTTACGTGAAGGAGGCCAAATTATGAGGATAGAACATAATCAACCCGATAGATTAATCGGTGAGTATACTGAATACCCTGAAACTGAAGTAAAGGCAGCACTCCATTATATGTCTGCTTCAAGGGAAATATTAAGACTATCCGGTGCAGCTAAGACAGTAGAAGAAAATAAATTAGGGCACTTCCTTATTTTAGGTTTCGAGACAAATAATTTCATGCATAAAGACTTCCCTCCACATTGGCATTTAATTTTGAGATGGCCATATCGTGCTGGTTCTCAAGCTCCACATATATATTTAGACAAAGAAGGAAAAAATGTTTCTAATAGAGTATCAATCGATTGTATGCCGAAATTATCTGCTACTTATAATGTCGATGAATGGTTTGGGTTTGTGGATATGTATGGAAAAAAACAACTTTTTATAAAAGTTGATGATGATGGTGGCTATAGTTTAACAAATGATAAAGTCACAGTATACAAAGTGGCACCATATAAAAGTGGCAGTGGAGTGTCAATTTCCATGAATGGACATAAAATTAAATATATTTTTGTTGATGACAACTCATCAGATGGGAAAATGACGATTATTTCTCAGTCATCTATTGATGAAACATATTTAAAAGAATCACTTCATTATGATCCACATACAGGGAAAATTTTCGAAATTGAGACTGATTATGGTAAGGGGGAAATATGACTAAATTTATAGTTTTTTCAGACCTTCACTCAGAGATTATAGATAATTACAAGGAGAGAGTTGCTAATATTATTGGTGAATCGGTGATATCTCAACCTGATTTTATAATAAATCTAGGAGATATGGGATATTTCGGACAGACTTCTAATTCACTTTGTAAAGTCGAAAATCAGCCTGTTAATTATAATATTTTTTATGAAGAAGATACGCTGAAGTATAAAGATAGAACGAATGAAATTTTAGAAAGTTTCTCAATGCTACCAATACCTCTTATTAATGTTTTAGGAAATCACGATATGGATTTTAATACAAAAAGTGATGCGATTGCATCCTATGACATTCCCAATAATTTCTACTATAAAGATTTAAAAGAGGTAAGACTAGTAATTTTGGATACAAATTATTATATTTCTGATAGTTCGAAAGAAATAGATTATGAATGTGGTAATAATTTTAATGAAAAAAACAAGCAGTATTAAGTGATGAACAGTTACGATGGCTTGAGAATGTTGCTTTAGTTACCGATAAAAGAATAATTATACTATCTCACAATCCTCTCAAAGATGAAAAGAGAGGTATTGCGAATGCTCATAAGTTCAAAAAAATAATAAATAAAATGAGTAGCAGAGTAGTATGTTTATCCGGGCATAAGCATATTGATAAAATGGAAGTTGAAGATAATATAGTCTATGTAGAAATCAATAGTGCTTCTTATTTTTGGCAAGGTAGAGATAAACTTTTACAAAATGAAATAGACGAGGAAGATTTAAAAGATCATCCTGTTCTCCCTTATATAATAAGGTATAGAAAACCGCTTTTTGCTATAGTAGAATTAAAAGAAGATTTTTTAAGTATCTACGGGAGACAACCACTTAAAATGAAAGAGGATGAATATCTTGAAAAGAAAGGTATTTCTCAGAAGATAAGTGATTACCATATAAAATTATAATTATTTATATATAGTAATTTATTAAAAACATATGTTAGTGGGGAATCTAATTTGGCTACTATAAAAGACATATCGGAGAAAACAGGTTTTTCAATTGCAACGGTTTCACGTGTGCTTAATTACGATTTTACTTTATCTGTGGGTGAGGAGACTAGACAAACAATACTTGATGCTGCAGAAGAATTATCATATAAGAAGAAAAATCTACGCAATCATAATACTATCAAGTTAGGTGTCCTGATGTGGTACACAGAAAAGGAAGAGCTTAATGATCTTTATTATAGATCAATCAGGCACGGAATAGAAAATAGAAGTAAGCTACTTAATGTACATCTAGTAAAATTTTATAATAAAATAGAAAACTTAAAATCTGAAGAACTACAGGGGATTATTGCGGTTGGAAAATTCAGTGATAACCAAATCAAAACTTTATCGAGCATTTCTTCTAATATTGTTTTTGTAGATTCAAGTCCAAATGATGAAATTTATGATTCAGTTGTAATAGACTTTAAAACTGCTACAAAAAAAGTATTAAATCATTTTATTGAAAATGGACATGTCAATATTGGATACATTGGTGGAAGAGAATCATATACAGATAATTCAGCGAGTTTAAAAGATAGGAGAGAAATTGCTTTTAAAGAATATCTAGCTGAAAAAAAATTGATGCATGAAGATAGAATGTTCATAGGTGACTATTCTGTTGAGCATGGGTATAAACTGATGAAAGAAGCAATTGAAAAACTGGGAGATAATTTACCAACTGCCTTTTTTGCAGGAAATGATCTATTAGCAATCGGTGCTTTGAGATCATTACTTGAGAAAAAAATTGATGTACCTGATCGAGTAAGTGTTATTGGTTTTAATGATATTAGTGTAACAAAGTATGTATATCCAACATTGTCCACTGTTAAAGTTTATACAGAAGTAATGGGGGAGACATCGGTTGATTTACTATTAGAGCAAATATCAGGAAGAGAAGTATCGAAAAAAACGTATATATCTACAGAATTAGTAATCAGAGAGAGTAGTAAACAAATTTAGAGAGTAAGTTAATCTTACTCTCTATTTTTTCTTTTATGAAAAGTTTGTGTATAAGAACTAAAATTGTTGAAAAAGAAACTATGGAACATAAGAGACATATATTCAGCATCTAGTAAACAAGTTTAATGTTTATTTTGCTAAAGTATTATTTAGATTAAATTGTATGTACGTAACTATTTTAATAAACACGCATCAACGGTGATAAGCTTCATTCCTCAATATCTTATTCACTCTAAATATCTGTTCCATCAACATCACCTTCATCATCTGGTGAGGGTAGGTGAGGGAACCGAAGCTGATTTCTTGGTTACTTCTTTTCTTCACTGATTCACCAATCCCATTACTGCCACCGATCACAAATACAACGTCACTTTTTCCTACATTCATCCATTTTTGATATTCTTCTGCGAATCCTTCACTCGTAAATTGTTTCCCTCTAATCTCCATCGTCACGACATGTTGATTGTCTTTTATTTTCGATAAAATTCTCTCTGCTTCTTTATCTTTAATCAGCTCTATATCTTTCTCACTCGCATTATTCGGTTCTTTTTCATCTGCGACTTCAATCACATCTATTTTTGCATATTTACTTATACGTTTTTTGTATTCTTTTACCGCTTCAACCCAATATTTTTCTTTTAATTTCCCAACCGTAATCAACGTAATCTTCACGTTTTCACCTATCTTTCATCATTATTTTCTATTATACAAAACTGTGGAAAATAACGCATATACACTGTAATTTTATGAGTTATCAAGCACTTATCCACAACCTGTGCATAACTTTTCTACCAAAAACCCTTTGTTTTCGCCATTTTTTTGGGGCGAAACCCTATTTTCTTATTCATTTTTTTGAATTCCACATCTTTTTCCACATTATAAACGCATTTACCCACAGTTTTTATTATCTCTGTGGATAACTTGTTTATTCGCTAAAATAATAGCCAGATTACAGTCTCCTATAATCTGGCTATCTTCTATACTTGATACAGTTCTGTCGGTACAGCTTTATCTGTATCGCATATCATTACACCGTTATGAGTATCGATGTCATACTGATTTAAAATCTGTTCAACACTCATACGTGCGAGTTCTTTAATGTTATTATCCAAGCTCAAATGTCCTAAATAAATGCGTTTTGTACTGTCAGTAATAACGTCTTTCATAGCATGGGCAGCGTCTTCGTTTGAAACGTGACCAACGTCTGACAGGATTCTTTGTTTAGTATTCCATGGATAACGCCCCATACGAAGCATATCAACGTCATGGTTGGACTCAAAGACAAAGATATCACTTTCTTTGATAATACCTTTCATTGTGTCTGATACGTAGCCTGTATCTGTAATCAATGAGATTTTCTTGTTCTCTTTAGAGAAGGTATAGAACTGTGGATCAATCGCATCATGTGACACGTTAAACGATTGAATATTCATTCCTAAGATATCTTTTTCTTCCATTGGATTAAACAAGAATTTCTTTTCGGGATTAACAATAATATCCTTACGTTCTATGGCCTGCCATGTTTTCTCATTGGCATAGATTGGAATATCGTACTTTTTAGCAATCACTTTTAAACCTTTAATATGATCTACATGCTCATGTGTAATAAATATAGCATCAACATCTTGGAGTGATTTGCCAATTTGATGGAGCGTTTCATCCGTTTTTTTACACGATAGTCCAACGTCAACGAGTACACTGCCTTCAGTTGATTCTATGAATGTACTGTTTCCAGTTGAGCCACTTGCTAATACGCTCATCTTCATGTGCTTCACTCTCTCTCAATAATATCTTCTGTCTGACTCAGTGCATCTACATATAATATGCGTTCAATATCACCATCTGTGATTTCGAACTGCCATTTTGGTCTCATCATCACCTGATTATTTTCTTCTAGTATGATGTAGTAACCCAGTTTTGCACTTTCTATTACTGCATTACCAGTAATATCTTCGTTCATATACAATTCTTCAATAATGACATTGGGATTTCTAACAGTTTGCTTAACAGAATAGTCACTTGGCTTTATACTTTCTATATAACCTTGTGACATCGTCATTGGTTCTTCACTGAAGTATAACCTAGCAAGTTCGTTAGAGAAAATTGGATAATCCTCATACATTTGGTTGAAGACGACTGCGTCAGATTCACTCATTACTTCATCATAATGATACGCTTCGCCTTTGTAAACCGAATTGTTTTTAAATTCCTCAAGTCCACCGCGTGTAAATGCCACATCTTCATCTATTGGTACAGTGGTTTGATTATTTGTCGAATCATCTGCTGAATTAGCGTCTTCAGTCTTAATATCTGCAGGTTCTCCAACGATCATCTGCATCTCTCTACTTTCATAATCTTCGAGTACGGATGTATCTATATTCGTTTTCGATAAAACATCTGACTGCTTTGATAGACGGCTGACTTCTTCATTTGATTCATTATATATCATATAGATTAAAACGAGGTTGATGACGATAAAGGCGGCTAGGAAAATAGATTTTGTTAATTTCCAATCCATTATGATAAGCCTCCTTCATTAAATTTCATCCATGTACCGTCGTATTTAACATACCACTGTGGTGTATAATCAATAAATTCAAAATCAGTATCATCGTTTGCATAAGTCATATCATAACCTAGGACAATTTTGGAAACCTTTTGTAAATCTAAGTTGTCATCTAATGCAATTTGATAACGGACGTTCTCTATATCGTATAGTTCAACTTCTCCACCATCTGAAACTTTAGCAGCCGTACGAATCAATGGTATGGAATATTCGTACACTGAATTATTTCCGTATTTAACCGTAGTAGATGATGAGAGTGAATTACTAAAAATCACTCGTCCATGTAGGGTAAATCGATAGGTTGCTGAATTTTCTTCTGGATTATATTCAAATAAGAGATTATTTTGAGCTAAGCCGTTATGAGAGTTTAAGAAATAATATATATCTTGAATTGTTTTATGCTCGTTATCACTCGCAGTTGTCGCTTCGTTTAAGTTTGTATAGTTATACTCAAAGGTTTCTGGATTAAACGTTGCAATACTATTCTCACTTTCATAAATCGAAGTCTCTCCTGAAGATGGACTTTCTACAGGTTGATCCATAAACATAACCCTGTTCATAACGTCCACATTGATCTGTGAAATCATAAATCTCTCTACATTTAAGCTACCAGGGGAAGAAGGTCCATATATCGCTGTCATGTTGTTTGACGTATTTTGATTGGTAATGATTGCAGTATAATCCTCAAAGTTTTCTTCATGGTCATCTACGAGACCTTGTAAGAAGTCTGCACTAATATCCGTTTCGACAACGGCAACTCTAGAGCGACTTTCGTCTAGTAAATTGAAAACAACATTTTCTTCTTTCATATCTACAACAATACGATCAAAGGAGAATTCAGCTATCGTCTCATCATGATTTAAACCCAGCATCTGAAATAGCGACTTAGAGGGTACATCTGAAAAATAATCAATGATTAAAAACTCTTCTTCCTGTGTCTCTTCACCACGAACGCTCAGGTTATTAATAGAGTTATAGATGTTCATACTCGTCACATTGGAGCCATCTAAATG
This sequence comes from Jeotgalicoccus sp. ATCC 8456, assembly GCF_016313225.1. Taxonomy (NCBI): domain Bacteria; kingdom Bacillati; phylum Bacillota; class Bacilli; order Caryophanales; family Staphylococcaceae; genus Jeotgalicoccus; species Jeotgalicoccus sp. ATCC 8456. Next base: position 1,451,847 of record NZ_CP066224.1, read on the forward strand.
TTCTCTAACCTCAATTAAAGTCTCAGGTTCTGTGGTTCCTTTAACTTCATCACCACTAACCTTGACCATCTGATAAGTACTCATGACTTGTTCAAATGTAACACGTTCACCTTGACCAATATTTGTAGTGCCTTCAAGTGTTGTATCTATTTCTGAAAACTCTGGTTCGTAACTCCATACCCTGTAGGTCAAAACGACACTAGTTAAGACAAGTACAATGAGGAGGACTGATTTGAATATGCCTTTATACATCCCACTCATCCTCCTCTATCACTTCACAAGGTAAGTTGATAAAGATTGTTGTCCCTTCATTTTCTACACTGTTCGCCCAAATTTTACCGTTGTGTGCTTCAACAATTTCCTTAGTGATTGCGAGTCCAAGACCCGTACCACCCATTTTACGCGCACGTGCTTTATCGACACGGTAGAACCTATCAAAGATACGTTCTACTTTATTTGATGGGATACCTAGACCGTAGTCTTTAATACGTACAGTCATGCGATTATATAGGGTATTCTGTTTTAAATGAATATCGACACGTTTCGGACTTCCATGCTGATACTTAATTGCATTGGAAAGGACGTTATCTAATACCTGACCCATCTTATCGACAGCGATATCTGTAAATAACGGTGCGTCAGGGATGTGACGATTGAAAACAACTTCATCCTTATGTGTCATCTCAAAGCGGTCGATAATACGGTTAATGAATAACTTGAAGTCGACGACTTCTGTTGATATTTCTTCTGCATCATTATCCATTCTTGAAAGCTGTAAGAGATCTTCAACCAAGCGACTCATTCGGTCAGTCTCTTCTCTCGTTACACTCAAGAATTTCGGTGCGATATTTTCATCCTGCCATGCACCTTCTTGTAACGCTTCTAAGTAACTGCTCATAGATGTCAGTGGAGTACGTAATTCGTGCGATACGTTCGCAACGAATTCACGACGTTCTGCATCGATTCTTTCTTGTTCTGTAACGTCATGCAATACAGCAATATAACCATTAATAAATCCAGTATCTGTAACGATTGTAGAGAAGTTCACTCGAATCGTTGTAACGCCATCCGTTGTATCAATGAAGATCAGATGACTCTCGTTTGCTTCCTGAATGATGTTCTCTAAGTTTAAGTCTTCACCCAGTTTAAGAATATCGAGCATATCATCGCCTTGGAGCTCATACGGTGATTTATTTAGATTCAACATACCAATGGCCATATCGTTAACGATTCTAATACGACCTTTTCTGTCGGTCGCAATGATGCCATCAGACATGTGTGTAATTACTGAATCGAGACGTTTCTTTTCACTTTCTGTATTCGCCTGGGCTTCTTGAACACGCTTAGAAAGGATGTTAAAACTACCTGCTAATTGTCCGATTTCATCATCACTATAAATTTGTACACGTGATGTATAATCCCCTTCGGACATTAAGAGGGCTTGGTTTCTCATATCTGTAATTGGCTTAGTGATGGTTCTCGCCACAAAAATACCGAGTATACTTGTAATGACAAGAGAGAAGAATGTCGCAATAATAAAGGTATTATTGATTGCTTCTAACTGCTGATACACACTTTCCATATTTGATTCAACATAAATAACACCGACAACTTGATCGTCGATGATAAGCGGTTGATTTAAAATCCAGACGCGTTGGTCGTCCTTGTCTACATTGACGAAAATCTCATCGTTAGCGATACCTGAATTCAGGGCATCTTGAGAGAGGTCATCACTTATTCTTGAGCCAACCATTGATTCATTAGAGATACGGCTTGTACCTACAAGCAAATTATCCGCATTGATATAACGAATCTCTTCGATATCGGGTCTGTTCCCATAATCAGCTAAGAGCGTTTGAATCTGGCTAAACATTTCAGCCCGATCATCTCCAGTCTCTTCCGAGATTTCCTTGATTCTAGTATCGATAATCGATACTTGAGATTCTATGCTGTTTTTAAAGTTCCCAACCAAATCCCGCTCTAAGCTGTTAGTAAAATACAATCCTATAATTTGCATACCAATAATGATCAAGAGCATATAGATCATTACAAGTTTAAATTGTAAGGATTTTAGGTTTTTCAAAAACTGCCTCATCTAGTCATCACCTTTTATAAAGTAACCAACACCACGACGTGTCATAATGTACTCTGGGTGACTCGGGTCATCTTCTATTTTTTCGCGTAAGCGACGTACGGTAACATCGACTGTACGAACGTCACCGAAGTAATCATAACCCCATACAGTTTCAAGTAAGTGTTCACGTGTCATCACTCGTGCTTTATGTTTAGCTAAATACAAGAATAACTCAAATTCACGGTGTGTTAGATCAATATCTTCACCGAACTTTTTAATCGCATAAGAATCGGGAATTACTGTAATATCTCGAATATAAATATTCTTGTCTTCTGGCACTTCTTCCTTAGCAGTTGATACACTACTGTTTCTTCTCAAATTAACTTTCACTCTTGCAATGAGCTCTCGAGTAGAAAAGGGTTTTGTTACATAATCATCTGCACCGAGTTCTAAACCAAGTACCTTATCGATTTCAGAATCTTTGGCAGTGAGCATAATAATCGGCATGTCATGCTTTTTACGTACCTCGCGGCAGATTTCCATACCATCCATGCCTGGGAGCATAATATCTAAAAGTACTAAATCTGGGACTGTCTCCATAATTAATTCCAAAGCATCGTTACCGTCATAGGCTGAGTAGACCTCGTAACCTTCTTTTTCTAAGTTAAATTCCAATATATCTGCAATCGGTTTTTCATCATCCACAACAACAATTTTCTTGACCATTTTAATGCCCCTCCGTTTCGCGTACATAATAGTATACGTAAACTTATCCATCTTTAAATGTATCACTTTTCAAGCAAATAAAAAAGTCTGATAGCTTAATTGCTACAGACTCTTACAGACGGTCCCGACGGGAATCGAACCCGCGATCTCCTGCGTGACAGGCAGGCATGTTAACCGCTACACCACGGGACCAACTTACTTATGCAGTTTTAATAAAAATTAAAAGTGACCCGTACGGGACTCGAACCCGTGTTACCGCCGTGAAAGGGCGGTGTCTTAACCGCTTGACCAACGGGCCATATTCTTAATAGATAAATAACACAAAATATATTATACCATGAAGCGAAATTTGAATACAATAGTTTTTTGTAGTTTTAACTAGTGGAATTGATTAATTTCTTAATTGTGTCTTGTAGTTTTGATTTCGAAGCCGAGCTAACACCAGAGCACGCCTTCATAACAACTAATCAAAAAACACCTCGATTAAAAATCGAGGTGCTTCATAATATATAACTTATGCCCAGAAGTCTTTTAGTAAGTTTGTTTGGTTACGGTCTGGACCTACTGAGAAGATAGAGATAGATACACCACTTAGCTTCTCAATTTCACGTAAGTAGTTATAAGCATTCTCAGGTAGTTCGTCTAATGACTTCACGCCCGTAATGTCTTCTGACCAACCTGGCATTTCTTTGTAGATTGGTTTTGCACGTTTTAAGTCTTCTAATGTTGCTGGGTATTCTGTAATTTCAACACCATCGATTTCATAGGCTGTACAGATTTTAACCGTTTCTAATCCACTTAATACGTCGATCGAGTTAAGTGATAGGTCCGTAATACCACTCACACGGCGTGAGTGACGTAATACAACTGAATCGAACCAACCAATACGACGTGGACGGCCTGTTGTTGTGCCGTACTCGCGTCCGATTTCACGGATGTGATCGCCGTCTTTATCAAATAGTTCTGTTGGGAATGGACCATCTCCAACACGTGATGTATAGGCTTTACACACACCGACAACATTTTTCACGTTTGCTGTACCAACACCACAACCAACTGTCACATTACCTGCAACTGGGTTACTTGATGTAACGAATGGATAAGTACCATGATCTATATCTAACATGATACCTTGTGCACCTTCGAATAGTACATTTTCATTACCTTGGAAAGCATCATCTAGTAGCTTAGAAGTATCACATACATACGGTGCTAAACGTTCTGCAGCTGCTTTATATGGTTCGTAAATTTCTTCGTATGTGAAGCCATCGTGATCGTATAAAGCTTTTAATGTATGATTTTTAATCTTAAGGTTTTCCGATAAACGACGCTCGAAAACTTCAGCATCTATTAAATCTGCCATGCGAATACCTATACGCTGAACTTTATCGACATAAGAAGGGCCAATTCCTCGTTTAGTTGTACCAATTTTATTATCTCCACGAGCTTCTTCTTCTAACTCATCCTGGAGTAGGTGATACGGTAAGATGACTTGTGCACGGTTCGAAATTCGTAAGTTATCTACACTCACACCACGTTCGATTAATCCATCAAGCTCTTTAATTAAAGAGATTGGATCGATAACAACCCCGTTACCGACGACTGCAAGCTTGTCTTCGTAGAAAATTCCTGATGGTACCAAGTGAAGTTTATATGTTTCTCCGCCAAATTGAATCGTATGACCTGCATTATTTCCGCCTGAGAAACGTGCAATAACGTGTGCATCTTCAGATAGGAAATCTGTAATCTTTCCTTTACCTTCGTCTCCCCATTGTGTTCCAACAACTACTGTTCCAGACATATGATTGCCTCCAAATGATTGATTATTTACCGTTTATTATTCTACCAATCTTCATACTAAAAATCAAGAAAGTCCGAACATTTTTCACAATGATCATGAAAAACATTCGGACTTTTAAGCTGGCGGTATATAATTATCGTCATAATCTCTTCGATCTTGATCGAAAAAGCTGCTATACGATTTGTTGAATATCAGTTTAACTGTCCCTGTAGGACCGTTACGGTGCTTAGCTAATATAATTTCTATTTCATCTTGAACACTCTGAGCACCTTCTTCGTCATCCTCACCATCACCACGATTATAATAATCATCACGGTATAAGAAGGCAACGATATCTGCATCTTGCTCAATTGAGCCTGACTCACGTAAGTCACTCATCATCGGTCTTTTATCCTGTCTTGCTTCAACACTACGAGAGAGCTGACTCAGTGCAATGACAGGGCACTGCATTTCACGTGCTAAGCCTTTTAGCATACGTGAAATCTCTGAGACTTCCTGCTGACGGTTTTCACCTCGACGACTTCCCGAACCTTGAATGAGTTGGAGGTAGTCAATGATGACCATATCGAGGCCATGTTCTTGTTTGAGTCTTAAGCACTTCGCTCTAATCTCATTGACACGTATACCCGCTGAATCATCGATGAAGATCTTAGAGTTCGCCAGTGTACCGATTGCCGTTGTGAAGTTATCCCAGTCCTGATGGTCGAGTGAGCCTTGACGGAGTTTCGTCGCGTCGATCATACCCTGACTCGATATCATCCTACTTACCAATTGATCCGCACCCATCTCGAGTGAAAATACAGCAACAGTGTAGCCTGCAGGTGCAGTCCCAACATGGCTCGCAATGTTTAAAGCGAAAGCCGTTTTACCCATAGAGGGGCGGGCTGCAAGTATAATCAAATCGTTACGACCAAAACCCGACGTCATGAAGTCTAAATCACGGAACCCTGTCGGGATACCCGTAATACCATTATCATTACCAGCTAGCGCTTCAATTTGTTCATAAACTTCATGCACAACGTCTTTCATAGACTTAAAGCCGTCATTACGACGACCTTCAGAAACACCCATAATACGTGCTTCAGCTTCTGAAAGTAAGTCATTTATGTCGACTTCATTTTGAAAACCATCATTCGCAATTTCATCTGCGACTGCAATCAATTTACGTCTAAGCGACTGTCTTGCAATAATATCTGCATAGAACTGCCAGTTACGACTCGTCGGTGTGACATTTGCGAGTTCCGCTAAATAACGTGGGTTAACCGTGTTATTGAGTTCATCCATCGACCTTAACTTATCTGAAATCGTTACGACATCGAGCTCAGCATTTTCTTCAGATAATAGCATCATCGCCCGGAAAATATGTTGATGCTCATGCCTAAAGAAATCTTCAGGTTCAAGGACTTCTGTCACATTTAAAAAGATAGATGAATCGATAAAGATTGCCCCGAGCACCGATTGTTCTGCATCATTATCGTGTGGCATGCGGCGATTCATTTCCATTATCGATTCCTCCTAACTTAAATTTACTGTTCAACAACGTGTACTTTTAACTCTGCTTCCACTTCACTATGAAGTTTGATATTCACTTTATGGTAGCCCAAACTCTTAAACGGTTCTGGCATATCTAACTTACGCTTATCTAATTTTATGTCATGCTGACTTTGGTATGCTTCAATAACTTGCTTAGAACTAACGGATCCAAATAGACGACCGTCTTCTCCAGCTTTAGTTTTGATTTCAACTTCTTTACCTTCAAGTTCAACTTTTAAATCTTTAGCTGCTTGAAGTTCATCAGCTTCTTGTTGACGAACCTCTTCGTTATGCGCTTCTAATTTTTTTAAATTTGTTTGATTTGCTTCTTCTGCAAGTCCTTTTTTAAACAAGAAGTTATGTGCATAACCTGTTGCTACTTCTTTTACTTCGCCTTTTTTCCCTTTGTTCTTAACATCTTGTAAAAATATTACCTTCATTCTGTGTCACTCCTATTATTAATAAAAGTATCAATGACTTCTTTTAATTCATTATACGCTTCATCCATAGTTTTGCCTTCTATACGGGTTGCAGCATTCGTTAAGTGTCCGCCGCCGTTCATTTCTTCCATGATGATTTGGACATTGACTTGGCCTAGAGAACGCGCTGAAACACCAATCGTTTCATCTTCTCTAATCGCCATAACAAATGATGCCTGAACACCTTCAATTTGTAGTAGTTGGTCTGCAGCCTGAGCTACTGTCACTGGATGATATGTCATCGTATCATCTGCCTTAACGATTGCGATACCCTTGTCGCTTATTTCGGCTGACTTAATTAAGTCACTGCGGGCAATAAACGTATCAATATCATCTTTTAAGAAGGTTTGTGCAAGTACAGGATCCGCACCGTTACTACGCAAGTAACTTGCCGCATCAAAGGTACGTGACCCCGTACGTAGTGTATAGTTTCTCGTATCAACAATAATACCAGTCAACATAATCGTTGCCTCAATACGAGAGAGTTTCTTCTGTTTATTTTGATATTCTAATAACTCTGCAACAAGCTCACTCGCACTAGAAGCATAAGGCTCCATGTAGACGAGTAGGGGACTTGATATCATATCATCTGCACGTCTGTGGTGGTCGATAACCACTTTTCTCGTCGCTTTATTAAGAATATCTTCATCAAGCACCATGGACGGACGGTGTGTATCAACGATAACAACCGTTGTTTTCGGTGACATCATATCCCATGCATCTTCGCTATTTATAAAGATATTATATAAGTCTTCTTTAGCTTCGACTTCTTTCATCAAGCGGGATAAAGTATCATCGATATCCTCATCATTTAAGATGATATTTGCTTTAATTCCATTGGAAGAGGCAATCTTCGCAACTCCAATTGAAGAACCAATTGAGTCAACGTCAGGGTTCTTGTGCCCCATAATTATGACATTGTCACCCTCTAAGAGGATATCTCTTAAAGCATGAGCCATTACGCGTGCTTTAACACGTGTACGTTTTTCCATTGGATCTGTCTTACCACCATAGAATCTAGCACTGCCATTGATGGTTTTAATAGCAACTTGGTCGCCACCGCGCCCGAGTGCTAAATCTAGTGAAGATTGCGCCAGTTCGCCAACTTCAATATAGTCACTTGAACCTTCACCAATACCGATACTTAAAGTAATTTGAGCACCATGTGCATCTGAGCTCTCACGTACCTGGTCAAGTAAAACAAATTTAGTCTCTTCAATTTTAGATAGACTTTTAGCTGACATCACCATAATAAATCGGTCATTAGAAAAACGTCTTAAATAGACATGATTTTCTGTTGCCCAATCATTAATGATGTTAGTCAGACTATTGTTTAAATCACTCTTAAGTGCCTCTGTCATGTTCTGAGTCATGTCATCATAATTATCGAGGAATAAAATTCCGATGACAGGATCCTTATCTTCTAAGGCAACTTCCATATTTTTCTCATCTGTAATATCAAGGAGTAGAAGTGAATTATGTTCATCATAATAGTGAACCTGATAATTCCTATCTCCATATGATGCATCAATAGACTGTATGTTATTCGCTTTTAAGGTTGTCATGATATTCGGGAAGACTCTGTTGATTGGTTCATGGTGATAATCTTCAGGAATCTGCTCACACATATAGTGGTTCATCCATGCGATTTCCTCATCGTCATTTAACATGATAACGCCAAGTGGTAGATTATCTACAACATATTTTCTTGCACCGGCCATATCTTTAGAAAGCTCTATTAAGCGATTCTCACTTAAGACGAGCCAACGGTGTAAATAAATATAAACCAAGATTAATATCACAATACTAACCAAGATAGCGATAATTCCAAATACCGTATAGTTCAGCACCATAGCAATGCTAAGTATTCCAATATGAAATGCCAATACGATAAAAGGTATGAGCATCAATTTTTTATCTAATACTCGAAACATTGCTACTTCCTCCTCAATTCCATAATCAACCTGATTCTAAATATCATTTCGAAAAGACCAATAAGAATTGTAAGTGGTCTAAAGATGGCAAGCGGAATCAAAATGATAATAGATAATACCTTATTTACCTTCTTGTTAATCATAAAATAATAAGCAAATGCAAGTCCATGAATGAAAATTGCTGATTCAACGATGATTGAGATATTACTATATAGTGATATTGTACTTTCTTCCCAGTTACCACTAAAGAGTGTAATTAAAAAGATAATCATGTATACATAAAGTAACATGCGTGGCATCATCCACTTATCAAAGCTTCTATAGTGCCACATTTTTGTCGTATCGTTTGGCAATATCCTAAAGATAAGTATGACGTAAACTGCCAAGAAAAAGCTCCCTATGATGAGGAAGGCTGGTAGATTTTGAAAATATAAATCTAATGACTGCAAGATTGTCTCTGGATCTAGTGCTTCTGGTGTCAGTGCGCTAACTGAATTTAATTGTTCTTTATACCAGTCCCTAAATGTTGAATATATTTCCGATAAAGGTCTCAAGAAGCCCATCATTTGCATGATTAAAACCATGGCCATCACACTTAGGCCAAGTGCAAATGTCGTATAAAATATCGTGATTTCTTGAGACAATTTTTTCTTAAGTGTGTAATCTAACAGACTACTTATGATGTATAGAATGATGAAACATGCCGCTGCAAGCGGTGATAAAAAGAGCAAGGCTGGAACTAGGAAACTGAAGAATAGAATCCAGTAATTCGTTGCCGATTGCTGTTTAATTTTTATAAGTAAGTATACCGCGAATGGCATCACAACAGCACCAAATACCAAGGTGATCTCTGTGAGCATTATATAAACTGTAACAGCGAGCAGTGTAAGGGCTAAGGTACCCGTAGATATTTTGTTATTCAATGTTACACTCCTCTTTTAAAAATAAATGCTCCTATTAATTGCGAATAGGAGCATCGAGTATTTATATTATAACCTTTCAAGCTTCTCCTGACCACCCATATATGGTCGTAAAACTTCCGGAATTGTGACAGTACCATCTTCATTTTGATAGTTCTCAAGTAGGGCAGCCATCGTTCTTCCAACAGCAAGTCCACTACCATTTAAAGTGTGTAAAAGTTCCGCTTTAGAATCCTTATCACGCTTGAATTTAATATTGCCGCGACGTGCTTGGAAATCTGTCATATTTGAAATTGAACTGATTTCCTTATAATCATTGTAGCTTGGTAACCAAACTTCAACGTCGTATGTCTTAGAAGAACCAAAACCGATATCACCAGTACATAATAGCACCGTGCGGTGAGGGATTTCTAAAAGATTTAAGATGTTTTCTGCATGATTCGTCATCTCTTCTAGTGCTTGCCATGAATCTTCTGGACGTTCTAGGCGAACCATCTCAACTTTGTTGAACTGGTGTAAGCGAATTAAACCACGTGTATCTCTACCTGCTGAACCCGCTTCACTTCTAAAGCAAGCTGTTTGAGCAGTGAATTTCACTGGCAGTTGATCGTTCTTTAATGTTTCATCTTTGTGGAAGTTTGTGAGTGTCACTTCCGAAGTTGGAATCGTGTACATCTCTTCATCTTCAATTTTGAATAAGTCTTCACCGAATTTTGGTAATTGACCAGTCGCATACATTGCTTCAGCTCTAACAATTTGTGGCGTCATCATTTCACGGTAGTTGTTTTTTGCATGGACATCTAACATTAAGTTCATCAGTGCGCGCTCTAGACGCGCACCGTCACCTGTATGGTAGACAAAGCGCGCACCTGATACTTTAGCAGCACGGTCAAAGTCTGCAAGTTCTAGATCGTCTAGGATATCCCAGTGTGCTTTTGGCTCAAAGTCAAAGTTTCTCGGCTCTCCCGTACGTCTAATTTCTACATTTTCACTATCATCCTTCCCTTGAGGCACATCATCATGAATTAGGTTTGGAATACGGCTCATTTTATCATGAAACTCTTCTTCAATCGTATTTAAGCGCTCATCAATATCTTTGATTTCTTCTCCGACTTCACGCATTTCTTTAATGACATCATCAGCATCTTCTTTATTTTTCTTTTTAATTGCGATTTCTTGAGAGACTTTATTACGCTGACTTTTCAATTCTTCTGTTTTTTGAATTAGTTCACGGCGTTCTGTATCAAGGCCTAAAATATCATCAATGACTACAGGATCTAATCCTCTTAATTCAACTTTTTTCTTCACATTGTCCGTATCTTTTCTAAGCAGTTTAATGTCTAACATAATATGACCTCCAATTTTTATATTTATGCTCATTCAGATGATTAAAACAAAAAGACCACATCCCTGGTAAGGGACGTGGTCTACGCGTTGCCACCCTAATTAGCATCAGTGTACTGATACCATCTCTATCTGATAACGGCATAAGCCGACTACTTCTTGAATGAAAGATAGAAATTCACAATTCCGACGGTTATTTTCACCAACCATAACCTCTCTTGAGTTGACGGTCTTGCTACTGCTTCTTTCGGAAGTAGTAATTATTAATTTGATGCTATCTTAGCTTATCAAACTAAAAATTGCAAGCTTATAACTTGAGCCCTGGACGTTCAAAAATAACCTGCCCATTTGCAATAACAGTATGAGCATGATTGACGCCGTAGTGATATGGAATATATTCATGATTCGGTGCATCCCAAATGACTAGGTTGGCATCATCACCTTCATCAAGCGTGCCTCTGTCCACATCGATCGCCTGTGCTGCATTGACTGTGACTGCATTCCAAATTTCATTCGGTGTCATCTTCAATTTTAAGGCTGCAATAGCCATAATCATCTGTAGATTATCTGTCACACAACTACCAGGATTGTAGTCTGTAGCAAGTGCAACAGCACCACCTTGGTCAATCATGCCACGCGCATCAGCAAATTCATTTTTGCCTAAGTAAAATGTTGTTCCTGGTAATAAGACAGCGACAGTATTTGAGTCAGCTAGTTGTTTTTTACCCGCTTCACTTGCCGCAACGAGGTGATCCGCACTAATCGCATCTTGTTCAATCGCAAGTTCTAAACCACCAAGTGGATCTATTTCATCTGCGTGGATTTTGACTCTAAATCCTTTTTCTCTAGCAGCTTCCATATATTTTCTTGATTGCTCTACAGAGAAGACGCCTGTTTCTGTAAAGATATCTGCAAAATCTGCTAAACCTTTTACATCATCGAGTAAGGCAATCATTTCATCCAGAAATTCTTCTGAGTCTCGTCCTTTAGGAACTGCATGTGGGCCTAGGAAGGTATGACGCATTTCAATCGGAAATGCTGCTTCTAAACGTTTCGATACTTCGAGTTGTTTGAGTTCTGTTTCTTTGTCTAAGCCGTATCCGCTCTTACTTTCAACGGCCAGAACCCCATGTTGAATCATGCGAGTAATATTTTTAGCAGCCTTATTAAACAAGTCGTCGGCTGATGCTTCTCTCGTTCTTTCAACGGTATTTAAAATACCACCACCTTGTTCTAGTATGGTTAAGTAGTCCACACCTTGGCGTTTCAGTGACATCTCATGTTCTCTTGAACCACCGTGAACCACATGTGTATGAGGCTCAACTAGGGCAGGGGAGACAATCATTCCTTGTGCATCAATGAATTCTTTAGCTTGAAAATCACTGGTATCTTTTCCTGCATAGACGATTTTTTTACCATTGATGACAACGACCGCATCATCAATGATTTCAAGTTCATCCATCTCTTTGCCTTTCAAAGGTCCTTCTGTTTTCTTCGGTAAAATTAAAGATTTTATATTTTTAATCATTAAGTCGTTCATTAGTGATTCTCCTTTAGCATTGGAATATTAACGCCTTTTTCCTTGGCTGTTTCAATCGCGATATCATAACCAGCATCAGCATGTCTTACAACACCCATCCCCGGATCTGATGTTAATACACGTTCGAGACGGCGAGCTGCACGGTCGGTCCCATCAGCTACGACAACCATACCAGCGTGCAGCGAGTAGCCCATACCCACACCGCCACCGTGGTGAACACTAATCCATGATCCACCCGCAGCAGTGTTAACTAAGGCATTGAGGATTGCCCAGTCTCCGACTGCATCACTACCGTCTTTCATACTTTCAGTTTCACGGTTCGGACTGGCAACGGAGCCTGAGTCCAAGTGATCTCGTCCGATAACAACAGGTGCTGAAAGTTCACCTGATTTCACCATGTCATTTAAGGCTAGTCCCATTTTGGCTCGTTCGCCGTAGCCTAACCATGCAATTCTTGATGGTAGTCCCTGAAAAGCAATCTTCTCTTCTGCCATATCTAACCAGCGTAATAGTTTTTCATTGTCTGGGAACAGTTCACGCATCTTTTTATCAGCTGCTTCTATGTCTTTTGGATCTCCACTTAAGGCTGCAAACCTAAATGGTCCTTTACCTTCACAGAATAAAGGTCGAATATAAGCTGGTACAAAGCCAGGGAAATCAAAGGCATTGTCTACACCTGTATCATAGGCAACTTGGCGAATATTGTTACCATAATCAAAGACGACTGAGCCATTTTTTTGAAAAGCTAACATTGCTTGAACGTGTTTGGCCATTGATTCACTTGATAATTTCACGTATTTAACTGGGTCAGCTTCTCTCAATGGTTTTGCTTCTTCTAAAGAATAACCTTCAGGCACATAACCGTTTAAAGGATCATGAGCAGATGTTTGATCAGTCACAACATCAATTTTAAAACCACGACTCAGAATTTCATGGTGGACTTCAGCTGCATTACCTATGAGACCAATGGATAAGGGACGTCCTTCATTTCTTGCCTTGTCCGCTAAGTCTAATGCCTCATCCAGTGATGCTGTTTTCACATCTAGATAACGTGTTTCGATGCGTTTATCGATTCTAGTTTCGTCAACATCCACACAAAGCGCGACCCCTTCATTCATAGTGACTGCAAGTGGTTGTGCCCCGCCCATACCGCCTAAACCAGCAGTTAAGGTTACCGTTCCACGTAAACTACCACCGTAGTTTTGATTGGCAAGTTCTGCAAAGGTTTCATAAGTACCTTGAACAATGCCTTGTGAGCCGATATAAATCCATGAACCTGCTGTCATTTGTCCGTACATCATGAGCCCTTTCTTATCTAGCTCATTAAAGTGTTCCCAGGTCGCCCATTTCGGTACCAGTACAGAGTTCGATAAGAGCACTCTCGGCGCTTCTTCATGTGTTTTAAATACTGCCACAGGTTTACCGGATTGAATCAGCATGGTTTCATCTGCTTCTAGATTTCTTAAAGTGTTTTCGATTGCTTCAAAAGATTCCCAGTTTCTAGCTGCTTTACCGATGCCACCGTAAACCACTAAATCTTCCGGACGTTCTGCTACTTCTGGATCTAAATTGTTATAGAGCATACGTAATGCCGCTTCTTGCTCCCAACCTTTACACTCGATTTCTAAGCCTTTTTTAGCTTTGATTTCTCTAACCATATTGGTCATCCCCTTTGATTTTTATAACATTTCTCTTAAAGCTGTTGATAGGTCGTTAATTTCATATGAAAAATTACGGTCCTGGTCTATGAAATCTGCAATCAGACGATATTCTTTGAATTTCTCAAAAGTTTTTGGTGATAATTTATCAATCCCTTTAATTTCTACTGCCGTTAAAGCTATAAAAAGCTCAGTCGCTAAGACATTTCTTGTGTTATTAATAATGTCTCTGGCATGCCTTGAACCAATAGTACCCATAGAAACGTGGTCTTCTTGGTTAGCTGATGATGGAATAGAATCCACACTCGCAGGGTGGGCGAGTGTTTTATTTTCAGATACTAGACTTGCTGCAGCATATTGTAAGATCATCGCACCGGATTGAAGTCCTTCTTCTGGACTTAAAAAGGCAGGTAGATCACCATTTAAGGCCGGGTTGACTAGGCGTTCAATACGTCTCTCTGAAATATTAGCAATTTCAGCGACTCCAATTTTTAAGAGATCCATTGCGATAGCGATCGGTTGCCCGTGAAAGTTACCTCCAGAAAATACTTCATCCTCACTAAAGATAAGTGGGTTATCATTTGCCGCATTCATCTCAATTTCTAATTTTTCTTTAACGTATTTTAGGGTCTGTAACGATGCCCCGTGGACTTGTGGAATGCATCTGAGTGAATAGCCATCTTGAACTCTTAAGTCACCTTGTCTCGTTGTTAACTCAGACCCTTCAAGATAGTCAAGCATTTGTTGTGCAGCATAGATTTGTTCTGGATAACCACGCGACTCATGAATCTGATGATTATAAGCATCTGTAATCCCGTTTAGTCCCTGATGAGTCAGTGAAGCAATCCAAAAGCTGTCCTGCATCATTTTTTCGGCCTCAATGTAATTAATGACCCCCTGAGCCGTCATAGGTTGAGTACCATTAATGAGTGCCAGACCTTCTTTGGCCTGAAGGGTAATAGGCTCGATACCTAGGGATTCTAGAACATTATGTGTCGGTTGACGTTCACCTAGATAGAAGACCTCTCCTTCACCAATTAAAGTGAGTGCCATATGAGACAGTGGTGCAAGGTCACCTGAGGCACCGAGTGAGCCTTGCTCAGGCACAACTGGAATAATCCGTTTGTTGATGAAGAGTTGTAGCTGATCAACAAGATCTCTTGTCACACCTGAATGTCCTTTAAGCATCGTGTTTAGTCTCAGTACCATCATGAGTAGAGCGACGGGTTCATCAAAGGGTTTACCCACACCACAAGCGTGCGAGCGGATTAGGTTCACTTGTAAGTCTTTCACCTTCTCTTTTGAAATCAACACATCACAAAAGAGACCAAACCCTGTTGTGATGCCGTATATTGTTTTTTCTTGGTCGATAATTTTATCGACTACTTTTCTTGAAGCATCAACTTTCTGATAAGCTTCCTCGGTAATTTCTACGGTACTCTCTGTATTTCCTAGGAAATCTTTGAGCGACTCAATATTTAAATTTTCACCATCGAGCTGTAAAACTGTCATGTAATCCCTCCTAAATTTACCTATTAAAAAAAGACATAAAAATCCCTTTGGATTCTCATGTCCCTATTAGCTAATGTCTATGACACTTAATATTTAAATGTGATTAATGCCTAAACCTAACGCTTCGTGTTCCTTACCTTTAATTGGTGCACCAATGGTACCGTAAAAGCAAACAGCGAGCCATTCACCCTCATCATCACTATCGTACGGATTCCCTCTAACGATTGAAAAACTTAATCCAACAGTACGCATGATGTCTCCGACACTGAGATCTCCACGAGTTACACCTTGTAAAGCTTCTAGAATCGCATGGTAGAGTGAGTGTGTTTCTCGGTAAATATCACCATCAATAATATCACCACGTTTTGCAGCAGTTTCTACCGATGAGATGACCTTTTTTAAATCCATAGAGCCTACCTTACCCGTCATGATTTTAAATGATTTAAACTGAGGTAAGATGTCTAGGGCTGTTTTTTCATCTGTCAATGCAACAAGTGTAGTGAACTTTCCAAAATCACGATGAGTATTTTGATTCATATCTATTTATACCTACCTAATGTCTAATAACTGCATCCATTATAGCGCTTTCATTTTTAGAATACAAGAATGTTATATTTTTTTAGATTGGGCGATAATGCTAAATTTATTTATATTATTGAAAGAGGGTATGACTATGTTTAAAAAGACGAATATCTTAAGACTCTCCTTAAGTTTTTTAGTCGTCATTCTATTATTTTTCGGATTTTTAATCGGTATACAATTCTTCACAGCAGAAGTTGATATTCTCTTCGTTCAATATTTACTCGCAGCTGTTCTGTGGATCGATATGATTTTAGGTCTCTTGATTATATTTAGCTTGTTCCAAATGCTATCACTTATAGACAAAGATGAGATATTTACATCACGTGCACTCTTGGTCATGACTCGTATTCAGAAGCTTATTCTTGCTATTGCCGTTATTTCTTTAGGCCTCATGCCATTCTTTGTCACAGTCGCTCACCTTGATGACGCACCAGGCTTTGTCCTATTTGGCGTCGGTATACTATTCATACCGTTCGCTATTTATTTCTTAGTATTGGTATTGAAAGATATACTGATTAAGGCGATTGATCTGCAGAAAATTCCGTAGGTATCCTTTCTACGCGAACTCATTTTATTTTCGTAGCTCAGCAAACACCCTAAACACAAAAAATCCCCCTGTTTTCAAAAAAACAGGGGGATTAATCAATCTATATCTTATTTTTCCTCGGAATCAGTAGCTGAATCAGATTCTTCTTCTGACTTGCCTTCAGGTTCCAAGGAATCCTCAGTTCCGTCAGTTTCTTCTTCTAATTCTTCTTCACCGATTTCGCTTTTCACTACTGCAACAGTTCCAACATCTTGATTGTCATCAAGACGAATGAGGCGAACACCTTGAGTGCTACGACTCATCACTGAAATAGTGTCGATAGTTAAACGGATGATCACACCTTTTTCTGTGACAATCATCATGTCTTCATCTCGGTCAACTGATGCGATAAAGACAAGTTTACCGTTTTTATCATTGAGCTGAGCTGTTTTAACACCGTAACCGCCACGATTGATGGAACGGTACTGATCTTCATGAGTGAGTTTACCATAACCTTTGTCTGTAACGACTAAGACATGTTGACCGGATTCTAGGACGTCTACACCAATGACTTGGTCATCTCCACGGAGCTTAATACCTTTAACGCCTGCCGCAGTACGTCCCATTTCTCTCACTTGTGTTTCTTCAAAACGGACAAGGGAACCGTCTCTTGTTCCAAGAATAACTTCTTTAGAACCGTCAGTTAAACGGACACCAAGCAATTCATCATCTTCTTTGAAGCGAATCGCAATCTTACCGTTTTTATTTATGCTCTTGAACTCATCGAGTGCTGTACGTTTAACTTGACCATGTTTGGTTGCAAAGAGTAGGTTATACCCTTCTGTCTCTTCTTTGTCTTTCACACTGATCATCGTCGAAATAAATTCATCTTTTTCGATTTCAATCATATTTACAATCGGAATACCTTTAGACTGACGTGATAACTCAGGAATTTCGTATCCTTTCAGTCGATATACTCTACCTTTATTTGTAAAGAACATGATGTAATCATGCGTACTCATCGTCACAATCTGGCTCACAAAGTCGTCATCTACTGTATTCATACCTTGAATACCACGACCACCTCTATGCTGTGCGCGATATGTCGCCACTGGAAGACGTTTAATGTAGCTGTTATGACTAAGTGTGACAACGATATTTTCTCTTGGAATAAGATCTTCATCTTCAATATCAGAGATGTTACCGATTGTAATTTCTGTACGACGATCGTCACCGAATTTGTCACGAATCTCTGTTAATTCCTCTTTGATAACTTCAAGTAACTTATTGTCATCATCTAAAATTGCTTTTAGATATTCAATCGTTTTTAGCAATTCGTCGTATTCAGACTGGATTTTATCCCTTTCTAAACCTGTTAAACGACGTAATCTCATATCGAGAATCGCTTGTGCTTGACGCTCAGAGAATTCGAATTGACTCATCAAACTCGTCTTCGCTTCTTCATCAGTCGCTGAGGCACGAATCGTCTTGATGATTTCGTCGATGTAATCAAGCGCCTTTAATAGACCTTCTAGAATGTGCGCACGATCTTGCGCACGTTTTAATTCATACTTCGTACGACGTGTCACAACATCTTTCTGGTGCTCTAAGTAGAAATATAATACTTCTTTAAGACTGAGTACTTTCGGTTCACCATTCACAAGGGCAAGCATATTAATACCAAATGATGTCTGAAGGGGCGTCTGTTTATATAAATTATTCAATATAACATTCGCATTCTTATCTTTACGGATTTCAATAATGATTCTTACGCCTTCTTTAAGGCTGGTTTCATCACGTAAATCTGTAATACCTTCGATTTTCTTATCTCTTACGAGCTCAGCAATTTTTTCTACTAGACGTGCCTTGTTTACCTGATATGGAATTTCAGAGACAACGATACGTTCTTTACCATTCTTCATCTCTTCAATTTCACAACGTGCACGCATCATAATAGAACCGCGTCCTGTTTCATAGGCACGCTTAATGCCACTCTTACCAATAATCAAACCTGCTGTCGGAAAGTCTGGTCCTGAGACAAATTCCATCAATTCTGAAGCCGTTACATTTGGGTTATCAGCAAGTGCTAAGACTGCATTTGTCACTTCACGTAGGTTATGCGGTGGAATGTTCGTTGCCATCCCAACTGCAATACCACTTGAACCGTTGACGAGTAGGTTAGGGAAACGAGCTGGTAAAACAGACGGTTCACGTTCATTCTCATCATAGTTCAATTGGAAGTCCACGGTATCCTTGTTGATATCACGCATGAGTTCCATGGAAATCTTACTCATTTTTGCTTCAGTGTAACGCATTGCTGCTGCCCCGTCACCATCCATAGAACCGAAGTTCCCTTGACCGTGAACGAGTGGGTAACGGTAAGAAAAAACTTGAGCCATACGTACCATAGCATCATAGATGGAAGAGTCGCCGTGTGGGTGATATTTACCCATAACGTCTCCGACGATACGAGCAGATTTTTTAAATGGTTTGTCAGAAGTCATGCCATTGTCATGCATGCCGTAAAGAATTCTACGATGTACGGGTTTCATTCCATCTCGAACGTCTGGTAAAGCACGTGAGACGATGACACTCATGGCATAGCTTAAAAACGAGCTTCGCATCGTTTTCGTTATATTAATCTGTTGAAATTTTTCTTCTTGGTCTGCCATAATTCAAGTCTCCTTTTTAAACGTCGAGATTTTCTACGTATCTCGCATTTTCTTCAATAAAGTTTCTGCGATGCTCAACGATATCACCCATCAACATTTCAAATGTCTGATCAGCTGCAATCGCATCATCCAGTTCTACTTGAAGTAACGTTCTATTTTCCGGATCCATTGTCGTTTCCCAAAGCTGATCGGCATTCATCTCACCGAGACCTTTGTATCTTGATATTGAGATCTTAGGTGTTTCCGGTAAAGTGCTGCGGAGGACATCGAGTGCCTCATCATCATACACATAGTGTTTTTTCTTCCCTTGCTCAACTTTGTAAAGTGGTGGCTGAGCAACATAGATATAACCGTGTTCAATCAACGGTCTCATAAATCTAAAGAAGAAGGTTAACAATAAGGTTCTAATGTGTGCGCCGTCGACGTCAGCATCTGTCATAATGACAACTTTGTGGTAACGTACTTTAGAAATATCAAATTCATCTCCAATACCACTACCTAGTGCTGTTACCATAGAACGGATTTCATTGTTGCCTAAAATACGATCTAGACGTGATTTTTCAACGTTTAAAATCTTACCTCTTAACGGTAAAATAGCTTGATGCTTAGAGTCGCGACCAGATTTCGCTGAACCACCAGCAGAGTCACCCTCTACGATGAATAACTCACTTTTCGCAGGGTCTTTACTTGAGCAGTCTGCAAGCTTACCAGGAAGACTTGAAACCTCAAGCGCAGATTTACGACGTGTCATTTCACGTGCTTTTTTAGCTGCAACTCTAGCATGCTGAGCATTAATTCCTTTATCGACAATTATTTTAGCAGTTTGAGGATTTTCTAATAAGAAACGCTCAAAGCCAGCAGTAAACAATTGATCTGTGATTAATCTCGCTTCACTGTTACCAAGTTTGGTCTTCGTCTGACCTTCAAACTGAGGGTCAGTGTGCTTGATTGAAACCACTGCAGTTAGTCCTTCTCTAACATCTTCACCAGACAGTCTTTCATCAGTAGACTTAATTAGATTTTGTTTGGTTGCATAGTTATTAATGACCTTAGTTAAAGCACGTTTAAAGCCATCTTCATGCGTTCCGCCTTCATGCGTATAAATGTTGTTCGCATAAGTGAGGAGGGTTGTCGTATACCCATGATTATATTGCATGGCAATTTCAACTTCGATTTCATCTTTCTCATCGTCCATGTAGATAATTTCTTCATGTAAGGCATCTTTTGTCTTATTTAATTCCTCAACAAATGATTTAATTCCACCCTCGTACAAGTATTCAAAATGTACAGCTTCCTCATCGCGCTCATCTGTTAAGTTGATTTTCAGACCCTTGTTTAAGAAGGCGAGTTCTTTAATACGTTTTTGCAGAATTTCTAAATCGTATTCTGTCGTTTCTGTAAAGATTTCATCATCTGCTTTAAAGCGGATGACTGTACCTGTCTTATCAGTTTCACCAATCACTTTTAAATCAAAATCAGGAATACCAAGTGAATATGATTGATGATGAATTTTCCCATCAAGGTGAACGTACACTTCAAGTTTTGAACTCAGTGCATTAACAACCGATGAACCGACACCATGCAGTCCACCGGACACTTTATAACTGGAGCCATCAAATTTACCACCAGCATGTAGGACAGTTAAGATAACCTCAACCGCCGGACGTCCCATCTTCTCTTGAATATCGACTGGAATTCCACGACCGTTATCCGTCACTTTAACCCAGTTATCTTTTTCAATTGTGACATTGATTTCAGATGCATAACCTGCAAGGGCCTCATCGATACTGTTATCGACAATTTCCCATACTAAGTGATGTAATCCTCTGGATGACGTTGAACCAATATACATACCAGGTCTTTTTCTAACCGCTTCAAGTCCCTCAAGAACCTGAATCTGACTTGCACCATATTGATCTATATTTTCTTCTGCCATGTTCTCACCTTCCGCTATTCATCGATCTTAATTTGACCGTTTTCTATTTCGTACAGCTGCATATCATCCATAATCGCATGGTTGATATCGCTTATTGATGTCGTCGTAACAAAGGTTTGAACTCTGTTTCGAATCGACGTTAACAGATGTGCCTGACGTACTTCATCCAGTTCACTTAGTACATCGTCGAGTAACAAGACCGGATATTCTCCGACTTCCTCGTTAATCAACTCAAGTTCAGCAAGTTTCACAGACAAAGCTGTTGAACGTTGTTGTCCTTGGGAACCATAAGTTTGAACATCGAACTCATTGATTGTAAAACCGATATCATCTCTATGTGGTCCGACGAGCGATGTGCCACGTTCAATTTCCTTATCTAAGTTTTCACTGAGAAGCTTTGTAATCTCTTGTTGTAAATCGTCTGCATCCTCATTGTCATATTTAATATTCGGTTTATAAATGACTTTTAAGTCTTCTTTATTATTTGAAATATCTCTATGGATTTTTGATGCGTGTTTTTCAATCGTATCGATAAACTGCTTGCGCTTTATAATAATTCTCGTCGCATGCTCCGCCATCTGTTCATTCAGTACTTCAATCATGAGCTCATCGACCTTACGAGATTTTAAATACTGGTTCTTTTGAGCTAAGACCTTGTTGTAACTGGATAGATGACTGAGATACACTTTTGAAATTTGTCCGCACTCCATGTTAAGAAACTTACGTCTAACCTGAGGCGAACCTTTAACGATATTGAGGTCTTCCGGGGCGAAGAGCACAGTATTTAAATGGCCAATATACATAGACAACTTAGCAGACTCGAGGTGATTTACCTTAGCTCGTTTGCCGCCCTTACCGATACTGATCGATAGGGGAATGCTGGATGATTCTGTTGTCACTTGCCCATTAATGTAAGCTTCTTCTTGATTGAATTGAATTAATTCCTTATCTTTTGATGTCCGATGACTCTTCGCAAGTGATAAAAAGTATATCGCTTCTAAAAGATTCGTCTTCCCTTGGGCATTTGGCCCAATAAAAATATTTAACTTAGGATGAAAATCTAAAGATAAGGAATCATAATTACGAAAGTGAGTTATGGAAATACTGTTTAATATCATTGATCTGTATACTTAATTTTGTATTCGCCAATACCTTCGATGACGAGTTCATCTCCGTCATGAAGCTTCTTGCCACGACGATTTTCTTCTTCCCCGTTTAAAAACACTATATTTTCACTTAAAAACCATTTAGCTTGGCCACCCGTACCAATGATGTTTTGGTGTTTCAAAAATTGGCCTAACGTAATCAAACCGTTTAAATGAATTGTTTCCATAGACATAACCTCCTAGAACATACTCATTCATTATACTACATTTTTGATACTTTTTCACTTTTACAGGCCAAATGATGCCCACAGAGCGTTTTAAAGTCAAAAAGGTATTTACCTACCTAGTAAAAATAAAAAGTGACCAGAGGCCTTTTATTTAAAATAAAAGGCATGGTCAAAAAATTAATTAACTATTTTTCTAGTAAGTTCTTATAGGTAAGATTAATTGCACAACTTCAGTCGAATCACTTGGCGTAATCGTAAATGGTCTCATCGTACCGAAAAATTCGACGGTTACTTCTTCAGATTGAATTGCACGTAGGGCATCCATCATATATTTCGAGTTAAATGAAATCTTAATGTCCTCACCTTCAATGCTAGATGCAGTAACTTCTTCGTTTACTGTCCCAACTTCAGGTGAATTAGATGTCAATTCCACATTTCCATTTTCTACTGACATGCGAATAACATTGTTGCCACCTTCTCTTGCAAGTAATGAAACACGGTCTATAGCGTGATAGAACTCAGCATTATTTACATTGACTTTAGTTTCGTAATTCTCTGGGAAAAGACGTGTTGTATCTGGGTAATTTCCTTCGAGTAATCGAGAAATGAATCTCATATTGCCGTAAGTAAAGAGTACTTGGTTTTGTGATAGGTTTATTTCGACATCTTCATCAGAGTCTGACAAAATTTTACTTAATTCAGATAGAGACTTACCTGGAATAATTGCATTTGATGCATCAGTGTTGAATGTTTTATCCAGTAATTTTCTAAGTGCAAGACGGTGAGAGTCTGTTGCTGTAAATGAAATATGATCATCTTTAAATAACCAGTTCACACCAGTTAAGACAGGTCTTGTTTCAGATAGGGATACTGCAAAGTTTGTCTGGTTAATAATCGTTTTTAAGACAGTTGAAGACATTACTAGGCTATCCGCTTCGTTAACTTCTGGTAAGAGAGGATATTGGTTTGCATCTTGACCACTTAAATTAAACTCTGATTTACCTGCGGTAATTTTAGTAGAGAACTGTTCATTGGTTTCTAGTTCAACAAAATCACCGGAAAGTTTTTTAATAATATCAACAAAGAAACGTCCTGTTAAAACGACAGAACCTGGTGATTCTATTTCTAGAATTTCTTCGTTATCTATTTCTGTTGGTATTGTAATTTCTATAGAGATTTCGGAATCACTACCTGTGAGTACCATTTGATCATCTGAGACATCGATTTTTATTCCACTTAAAATAGGTAAAGTTGTTCTAGGTGAAATAGCTTTTAAGCAATGATTAAGTTGTTCGATGAAGTATTGTCTATTGATACTAATTTTCATAAGTATGTACTCCTTATTTATTAAATATATAGTAATAAAATAACAGTAATAATAGTAGGCCCTGTGAATTTGTGGAAAACTAAGTTAAAGCTTTAAGTATTAACTTATCCACATGTGCATAAAGTGTTGGTTCAAGTGTAACATTTATCCACAGTATTCACATTATTTTAATTGAGCTTACTTTCTATTTCTTTTAGTTCACTGTTGAAAAGTTCATCTTCAGCAACGAGCTTTGAAATTTTTTCATGTGCATGTATAACGGTTGTGTGATCTCGACCTCCAAAGACTTCGCCGATTTTTGGTAATGAATTATCGGTAAGTTCTCTCGATAAATACATGGCGACATGTCTAGGAAAGGCGATGGACTTCGTCCGTTTTTTAGATGATAGTTCATCAATATGAATGCCGTAATATTCACTGACAGCAAGCTGAATATCTTGAACAGTAATGCGCTTGGTTTGAGTCGTTGTCACGAGATCTTTTAAAGCTTCGGAAACAACTTCTGGCGTCATCGGTTGATTGGAAATCTTAGCATAGGCAGCAACGCGAGTTAAGGCACCTTCTAGCTCACGTATATTTGTGTGAATATGGTTTGCAATATATATCATGGCCTCGTTTGGAATCTCAACATTTTCTTCTTCACATTTCTTTCGTAAAATCGCAATTCTTGTCTCGAGGTCAGGTGGGGTGACATCGGTCATTAATCCCCATTCAAAGCGTGAACGTAAACGATCCTCCAAAGTAGGAATTTCTTTAGGGGTACGGTCACTTGATATGACAATTTGCTTATTATTTTCATGCAGGGAATTAAAAGTATGGAAGAATTCCTCTTGGGTAGATTCTTTTCCTGCTAAAAATTGAATATCGTCGATTAAAAGGACATCTACATTACGGTATTTATTACGGAATTCTTCTGTTTTGTTATCACGTATTGAGTTGATGAATTCATTAGTGAATTTTTCACTTGATAGATAGACCACCTTGGCATTTGGACGATTTTCTAAAACGAAATTACCGATCGCATGCATGAGGTGTGTTTTACCAAGTCCAACTCCACCATATATAAACAATGGGTTATATGCTTTAGCTGGTGCTTCAGCAACTGCGAGAGATGCTGCATGTGAGAAGCGGTTACCATTACCGATGACAAAAGTATCGAAGGTATGCTGCTCATTTAGAACATGGTGTATTGGTGTAGTCTTAATACTCTCCTGCTGTGTATTTTTCTCTTCTGAAACCATTGGCGTAGTTTCGTCACCTTTGATGACAATTTGAACGGTGACCTTTTCTCCTATAGAGCTATAAATGCTATCTTCGATAATGCTTTTGTACTGCGTATTCAACCATTCTCTCTGAAAATCACTATCTGCTTTAATGACAGCATAGCTTGTATTCAAATCGACAAGTTCAGTATTTTTAAACCAAGTTTGAAATGTCACATTTTGAATATTATGGTTGCTTTTAATTTCTTCGAGTACTTTTTCCCAAATACTATTTAAACTACTCATAAAAAAATTCCTCTCTTATTCACAAATCACATGCTGTGGATAATACATTTACACAGGTGTAGAAAACTTTACACAGGTTATTCACAATCTGTGGATAACTATAGAAAACCATCTTCTTTTCCACAAGGATACGGGTAAAATTATAGCTTATTTAATTTGTGTTATCAATATTTTTCAGAGTTATTCACAATTTTCACAGCTTCCCACAAAATTTCTGACACAGCCTGTGCAAAAGTGGGAAACTCATTAAAAAAACTGTGTATAAGTGATATAATACTTAAAAGTTATCCACAGAATCTCTTGAAAAGATTAATTACTTCTAAATAAATATCAAATAAAAAGTTGAAAAAGCACCGTGTTTTTGGTATTCTTTAGTAGTTGCAATTCTAAGAGAATATAAAAACAGAGAAAAAATAAATGACGGAGGTGTCATATATGGTAAAACGTACGTATCAACCTAATAAACGTAAACGTGCTAAAGTACACGGTTTCCGTGAGAGAATGAGTTCTAAAAACGGACGCAAAGTTCTTGCGCGTCGTAGAAGAAAAGGAAGAAAAGTTCTTTCTGCATAACCATTAGATCATCTGACTAGGATGATCTTTTTTTTTTGCGCAATGTCGAAAGTTTTATATAATAGAAGCTTTTTAGTATAATAATTAATCATAGATATGAAAGAGCGTAGTTAATGATGAAAAAGCGATTCAGAATTAAGAAAGAGAAGGACTTTAAGCTGATTTTCAAACGAGGTAAATCCTTTGCGAACAGGCAGTTTGTAGTGTACTTAAAAGACAATCAGGAAGTGCCACATTTAAGGCTCGGCATCAGCGTGTCAAAAAGACTTGGCAATGCTGTAAAAAGAAATCAGATTAAGCGTCGCATTCGTGCATTTTATCAGACTCATAAACATGAACTTATGCCATTAGAGTATGTAGTGATCGCTCGTAATCCTGTTAAGGATATGAACTATCATGAAATGGAAAAATCACTCTTACATGTCCTAAAAATAGCCAGGTGTATGAAATAATACGGGGGTTAGTATATGTACAGAATTTATACTGAAAAGACGGTCAATGATGCTGTAACAAAAGGATTAGAGGAACTCGGTGTTAGCGAAGACGACATTAAAATAGAAGTGTTGGATAGTGGTTCGGCTGGCTTTTTAGGTTTTGGTAAGCGTGAGGCTGAAGTGAAACTAACGATTATCAACCCGGAACTAAAATCCTATGAATCTATTGAAGCAATGATTTCAGCACGCGAAAACGAACATGTTGAAGCAGATAGCGCTTTAGAGCGGACAACAGATGACGTAGTCGAGCCACATGAAGAAAATCAGCCTGAAGAGACTGAAGCAGTTCAAGAATTAGCAGATGATGAGCAGCATGAACGACCTAAAATTGAGCCAATTATTGAAGAATCAAAACCGAAAAATAAAGAGCACCAAGCACTCACTGAAGCTGGTGAGAAAACATCGCTTTATATTTCGGAAATAGTTTCAGGTATGGGCGTCGAGAACACGGTTCAAATGAAGGTGAAGAAGTCGACGATTCACTTAAATTTTGATGCGGATATCCCTGCAAAGATTATTGGTAAGCGTGGGCAGACTTTAAATGCACTTCAAGAACTTGCACAAAATTATTTAAATATAGTCTATCCAAGCTATAACAGAGTAGAGCTGGATGTCGGTGATTACCGAAGTAAACGTAAGGAAACTTTAGAAGCATTGGCCTTGAACATGGCGGATAAGGTAAGGCGTACTCATGAAAAAGTAAGACTTGAACCGATGCCAGCGAATGAAAGAAAAATTATGCACCATGCCTTAAGTCGTGAAAAGGGAATAGATACCTATTCAGAAGGAAAAGAGCCAAGACGCGCCATCGTGATTATTAAGAAATAAAGGAGTTTTTAAAGTGCAATTTGAAACGATCTCAAGCATCTCCACCCCAGTCGGTGAAGGGGCGATTGCTATCGTTCGTTTGTCAGGTGTAGATGCGATTGAAATTGCAGATCGTCTGTACAGCGGCGTAAAAAAACTAAGTGAAGTCGATTCACACACTATAAATTATGGTCATATTGTTGATCCTACTACCAATGAAACAGTTGAAGAGGTCATGTGTGCAGTCATGCGTGCACCGAAAACTTATACGCGTGAGGACATCGTTGAGATTAACTGTCATGGTGGGATTCACACGGTTAATCGTGTGCTTCAACTGACTTTAAACCACGGTGCAAGAATGGCTGAACCAGGTGAATTCACAAAGCGCGCCTTTTTAAATGGACGAGTTGATTTGTCTCAAGCTGAAGCGGTCATGGATTTCATTCGATCTAAAACTGACCAAGCATCAAAAGTAGCCAACCAACAAGTTCAAGGACGTTTGAAAACATATATTGAATCGTTACGTCAAAGTATATTAAATATATTGGCTCAAGTCGAAGTGAACATAGATTATCCTGAATACGATGATGTAGAAGAAGCGACAACGTCCTTCCTCCTATCTGAAGCCAAAAAGGTAGAGTCAGAGATTGGTAAGTTGTTAAAATCTAGTGCGGAAGGCCGTATCTTAAGAGAAGGTTTGAGCACGGTCATCATTGGTAAACCTAACGTCGGTAAAAGCTCTTTACTTAACTATCTCATTCAAGATAACAAGGCAATTGTGACGGATGTTGCGGGAACGACGCGTGATATTTTAGAAGAGTACGTAAACGTTAACGGTATTCCATTAAAACTCGTCGATACTGCAGGGATTCGTGAAACGGATGACATTGTTGAAAAAATAGGTGTGGAACGATCTCGTGAAGCGTTAAAAGATGCAGAGTTAATCTTGTATGTCATGAATAATAATGATGAGCTTACACCAGAAGATATAGAGCTCCTAGAAACAGTGGATGATAAAAAAGTTATCGGTATCATCAATAAACTAGACTTAGAACAAAATCTAGATACTGACTACTTAGAAAGTCATTTCGATATTCCACTCATCAAAACGTCTATTATAAATGGCCAAGGTGTGGATGATCTTGAGAATGAAATTCAAAGAATGTTCTTTGATGGTAGTATTTCATCTGCAGATTCAACATATGTATCTAACAATCGTCACATTAACTTATTAGAACAAGCGAAAACTTCAATTGGTGACGCAATTTCTTCTGCAGAAATTGACGTGCCCGTGGATATTATTCAGATTGACCTGATTAAAACTTGGGAACTCCTTGGAGAGGTCATCGGAGAAGATGTTTCAGAACAACTGATAGATAAGCTATTTAGTCAGTTCTGTCTAGGAAAATAAAATTAAACAGGAGGTAAAATAATGACCGGAAATATGAAATATGATGTGATTGTTATCGGAGCTGGCCATGCAGGTGTCGAAGCGGGACTCGCAGCAAGCCGTAAAGGTCTTAAAACATTAATGTTGACCATCAATCTCGATAACATCGCATTCATGCCATGTAACCCATCAGTCGGTGGACCCGCTAAAGGTATCGTCGTACGTGAAGTTGATGCTCTCGGGGGCAAATGGCTAAAGTAATCGATAAAACACACATCCAAATGCGTATGTTAAACACTGGTAAAGGACCAGCAGTCAGAGCACTTCGTGCACAGGCAGATAAGGTACTTTATCAGCAAGAAATGAAATCAGTTCTAGAAGATGAACCAAACTTAGATATTCTTCAAGGGCTAGTTGACGAATTGATTATTGAAGACAATGAGATTCGTGGCTTGAAAACGAATATTGGTACTGTTTATGAAGGTGATGCTGTCATCATCACAACAGGTACATTTTTACGTGGAGAAATTATTCTAGGTGATCTTAAATATTCAAGTGGTCCAAATCACCAAATTCCTTCCTTGGCTTTAGCAGACCAACTCAAGGATTTAGGTTTCGAAATTATTCGCTTTAAAACAGGAACACCACCGAGAGTCAATGCAGACTCTATTGACTACAGTAAAACTGAGATTCAGCCAGGTGATGATGTTCCGAGAGCGTTCAGCTTTGATACGACTGAATTTATTTTAGATCAACTCCCATGCTGGTTAACATATACGTCAGCAACAACACATGAAATTATTACAGCAAATCTTCACTTATCAGCAATGTACTCAGGTGTCATTCAAGGTACAGGTCCAAGATATTGCCCATCAATCGAAGACAAGGTCGTTAGATTCAACGATAAACCACGTCACCAAATCTTTTTAGAACCAGAAGGTCGTAATACTAAAGAGGTTTACGTTCAAGGCTTATCAACGAGTATGCCTGAAAATGTTCAACGTGATATGGTGAAAAGTATCCCAGGTTTAGAAAATGCACGTATGATGCGTGCAGGTTATGCCATTGAGTACGATGCACTTGTACCAACGCAATTATGGCCAACTTTAGAAACAAAGAAAATTAAAAACCTATATACTGCTGGTCAAATTAATGGAACAAGTGGTTATGAGGAAGCTGCTGGCCAAGGACTTATTGCAGGAATCAATGCTGCGAACAAATTACTTGGTCAAGAAGAATTAATCTTAAGCCGTACTGATGCTTATATTGGTGTCTTAATTGATGACTTAGTCACTAAAGGTACGAATGAGCCATATCGTTTGTTAACGTCTCGTGCCGAGCACCGTTTACTACTGCGTCATGATAATGCTGATATGCGTCTAACTGAAATTGGTTATGACCATAAGTTAATTTCAGAAGAAAGATTTGCTAGATTCAATCAGAAAAAAGCAAATATTGAAGCTGAATTAGACCGTCTGAAAAAAGTGCGTATCAAACCAAATGCGCATACTCAAAGTATTATTGAACAACGCGGCGGTACAGCACTTAAAGATGGTATTCTAGCTGCTGATTTACTACGTCGTCCAGAGATGGACTATGAGTCAATCATGGAGATACTCTCTGAAGACATCACTCTTAAACAAGAAGAGTATGAACAAGTTGAGGTCCAAATAAAATATGATGGTTATATTAAGAAATCCTTGCAACAAGTCGATAAGATGAAACGTATGGAAGATAAGAAAATTCCTGAAAATATTGATTACGATGCAGTGAACTCATTGGCAACAGAAGCACGAATGAAACTCAAAGAAGTTAAGCCTTTAAACATTGCCCAAGCATCTAGAATTTCAGGTGTAAATCCAGCTGATATTTCAATCTTACTTGTCTACATTGAACAAGGAAATGTGAAGAGGACTGGCTCATGAATGAAACAGAATTCATTAATAAATTAAAAGATCAAGGTATTGAACTTTCAACCGTACAAATTGGACAGTTTAAAACGTACTTTGAATTGCTCGTAGAGTGGAACAAAAAAATTAATTTAACAGCTGTCACTGAGCTAAAAGAAGTGTATTTAAAACATTTCTATGATTCAATTACACCGCTGTTTTATGCGGATATAGAAGAAGGTGCGAGTATTTGTGACGTCGGAGCAGGTGCAGGATTTCCAAGCATTCCGATGAAGATTATTCGTCCAGACCTAAAAGTGACAATCGTTGATTCGTTAAATAAAAGAATTACGTTTTTAAATGAATTGACTGCCGTACTTGGTCTCGATAAAATGCATTTAGTTCACGACCGAGCAGAGACTTTTGGCCAACACGGACCAAGACACATGTTTGATGTTGTAACTGCCCGTGCGGTTGCAGAGCTCAATGTTTTAGCAGAGTTATGTTTACCACTAGTGAGAACAGGTGGGCAGTTTATAGTGATGAAAGGTAAGAAGGCCAAAGAAGAACTCCTTGATGCAGAGTTTGCGCTTGACCTCTTAGGTGGTTCATTAAAAGAAACTCATCAACTTACCTTGCCAGAAGAAGAGAGTCAGCGTTATATTCTGGTCATTGATAAGATCAGAAAGACACCTAAGAAATATCCGAGAAAACCGGGAACTCCAAATAAATCCCCATTAAAATAAAGGGTGGTGGAATGTGTGAAGAAACCTTTTTCAAAGCTATTCAACTTAATAGATAAAAGTGAAACTGCTGAAGATGATGATTCATTAGTCGAAGTACCTCTAGAGAACATTGTTCCGAACCAATATCAGCCAAGAACAGTATTTGATGAGCAACGTATTAATGAACTCGCACATTCCATTAAGAAACATGGACTCTTACAGCCGATTACGCTCAGACCTATTGAAGAAGGTATGTATGAAATCATTGCTGGAGAGAGACGGTTTAGAGCCTTAAAGCGACTAGATTTTAAGGATACCAAGGCGATAGTTAAGTATCTCACTGATCAAGAGTCTGCTGCTATCGCGCTAATAGAAAATATTCAACGTGAAAATTTATCTAGTATTGAAGAAGCGAGAGCCTATAAGCAACTGCTAGCAATGGATGATATCACTCAAAAAGACTTAGCTGAAAGCATTGGTAAAAGTCAGTCATTCATT
Organism: Jeotgalicoccus sp. ATCC 8456; assembly: GCF_016313225.1. Lineage (NCBI taxonomy): Bacteria > Bacillati > Bacillota > Bacilli > Caryophanales > Staphylococcaceae > Jeotgalicoccus > Jeotgalicoccus sp. ATCC 8456. Next base: position 1,483,628 of record NZ_CP066224.1, read on the forward strand.
GCAAATAAATTGAGATTGTTAAAGTTATCTAACGACGTTATAACGGCATTAGAAAATGATGAAATCACGGAAAGACACGCGAGAGCATTACTTATATTGGATAACGATATGCAGTATGATGTATTGAAAAATATCGTGAATGATCATCTGACAGTTAAGGAAACAGAACTCGCTGTTAAGAACCGTCAAAAGGTGCGCGTTGAACAAATCAATTTCAATGACGATGTTGCTTTCGTATTAAATGATGTTGAAAGAGATATTAAGAAGCTTCGTGAAAAAGGTGTCGATGTCAAAATTGAATCGACCGAAACAGATGAGCTACACGAGCTTACAATTAAAATTTATAAGTAGGGTGCCTGCATTGATGTAGGTACTCTTTTTCACTTACAAACATGGCTTGTACTGTTATAATGAGTAATGTATTTTATCTTTGGGAAGTCGGTGACGTGTTATGGAAATTATTGAGCTAGCAGTTTCTGAAATTCGAAAAAATCCATATCAACCGAGACAAACCTTTGATGAAGAAAAACTAAAAGACTTAGCTGCGAGCATTAAAGTTCATGGTGTTATGCAACCTGTTACAGTGAGAAAAGCGGTAAAAGGGTATACCCTTGTTGCGGGTGAGCGTCGTTTAAGAGCGACTGAGCTTGCGGAATTAAAGACTATACCTGCTATTATTACTGACATGACCGACCGTGAGATGATGGAACTTGCCATCATTGAGAATCTTCAAAGGGAAGACTTAGGTCCTTTAGAAGAAGCGGAAAGTTATAAGCAATTGATGCACTCTGCTAAGCTCACACAAGATGACTTATCGAAACGACTTGGCAAGTCGAGGTCTTATATTGCTAATATGCTTAGACTTTTAACCTTACCTGCTAAGGTTAAAAAATTGATTAATAATGGCAAGTTAACAGGTGCTCACGGTCGAACTTTATTAGCCTTAAAAGATCCACTCTTAATGGAAGAAGTAGCAGAACAAGCAGTTAAAGACAGCATGAGTGTTAGAAAGTTAGAAGCTCATGTAAAGACCTTTAAGAGTAAAAAGAGAATTAAGAAGTCTACAAAAAAATTAAGGTTTCTTGAGAGTTACGAAAATCAATTGAAAGATCACTTTGGAACAAATGTTGAAATTAAAAAGGTAAAACAAAGAGGTTTAATTCAATTGGAGTTTACATCAAAGGAAGAATTTAAAAGAATTCTTTCCATGTTGCAGCAAAAATAATCAAATAGAAAGGGTATGACTATGAAATTTTTAACGCTATTTAATGCGTCGAATACTGAAGGGCTGGATGAACAACTGTCGATTATTGAAACACTTTTAGAACGAGTTAGAGATCCACAATTTTGGATAGATATATCTAAACCAATCATATTCGCAATCATTCTACTTATTGCTGGTTATATTCTTACTAAGGTTGCGAATCGTTTAATAGAAAATTTCTTTAAATATAAATCAAAGTCACGCTTAAAAGGATCAGACAAGAGAAACAATACATTGATTAATATGCTCCAAAATACAGCAGCAATCTTTATTTGGTTCTTTGTTGTTGTAGCGATACTAGAGGCATTTAACATTCCAGTTTCAACGCTACTCGCTGGTGCCGGTGTTGTTGGTTTAGCAATTGGTTTTGGTGCACAAAGTCTAGTAAAAGATATGATAACTGGTTTCTTTATTATTTTAGAAAACCAATTCGATAAAGGTGATTTCGTTAGAGTGAATACATCGGGTACAACTGTTGCAGAAGGTGAAGTAATGTCATTAGGCTTACGCTCTTCTCGTATTCAAGGTTATGAAGGTGAGTTGTACATGATTCCTAATGGTACAATTAACGAAGTAATAAACTTCTCTCGTTATAATTCAGTATCATTCTTAGATATGAATTTCTCCATACAAGAAGATTTAGATAAGATTGAAACTACGCTTGAAACTTATCTGAATGAAAACTGGAGACAAGAAGATGTCCTTGTTGAAGCTCCAATTGTACAAGGTGTACAGAGCATTCAAAATGGTGAAGCAACTATTCGTGTCATGCTTACGTCTAGACCGATGGAACACTTCGGTTCAACTCGACGCATGAGAAAACGCATCAAGCAGTATTTAGAAACACAGGGTATTTATATTTCTGTACCAATGATGGATATTACCGATTTCGATGGTAACGATATGGAGGCGTAAGTCATGGATGCTAAGTACGATCTTCATAGTCTTGTTGAAATGAAGAAAGATCACCCTTGTGGGAACAATAAATTTGAAATTGTCCGCATGGGTGCAGATATTAAAATTAAATGCACAAATTGCGACCGCACAATTATGATGCCGCGTCGAGACTTTAACAAACGTCTAAAAAAAGTATTATAAATTAAAGGAGACCCTATTATGTCTTTAACAGCTGGAATCGTTGGTTTACCAAACGTCGGAAAATCAACATTATTTAATGCAATTACTAAAGCAGGTGCGCTTGCTGCTAACTATCCATTCGCCACAATTGACCCCAACGTTGGTATTGTTGAAGTACCGGATCATCGCTTAGATGTTTTAACGGAAATTGTTGTACCAAAGAAAACTGTACCGACAGCATTCGAATTTACTGATATTGCTGGTATTGTTAAAGGTGCTTCTAAAGGTGAAGGACTCGGTAATAAGTTCCTTGCGAACATTAGAGAAGTCGATGCAATCTGTCAGGTTGTTCGTGCCTTTGATGATGAGAATGTGACGCACGTATCTGGTAAGGTTGACCCTGTAGAAGATATTGAAGTCATCAACATGGAATTGATTTTAGCAGACTTAGAAAGTGTCGATAAACGCTTACCTAAGGCAGAAAAAATGGCGAAACAAAAAGATAAGGACGCCATGGCTGAAGTTAAAATTCTAACGAAGATTAAAGAATGTTTAGAGGAAGGTCGTCCAGTACGTGCTCTTGATTTTACGGAAGAAGAAGCAAAATCTGTTAAGCACTTCCACCTGTTAACACAAAAGCCAATGCTTTATGTTGCCAATGTGAGTGAAGACGATTTAGGTTCCTTAGAAGGTAATGCATACCTTGATGCAATTAATGAGTATGCAGCTAATGAAAATTCTCAGGTTATTGTCATTTCGGCTAAGGTTGAAGAAGAAATCGCAGTCTTAGAAGATGACGAGCGTGAAATGTTCTTAGATGAACTCGGTTTAGAAGAGTCAGGTCTAGATAAATTAATAAAAGCTTCATATGACTTACTTGGCTTAGCCACTTATTTTACTGCCGGTGTACAAGAAGTCAGAGCGTGGACCTTTAAAAAAGGTATGACTGCACCAGAATGTGCGGGTATTATTCACACAGACTTCCAAAAAGGATTCATCCGTGCTGAGACTGTAAGTTACGATGATTTAGTTGAAGCGGGTAATGAGGCTAAAGCTAAAGAAGCTGGTAAGGTTCGTTTAGAAGGAAAAGAGTACATTATGAAAGATGGAGATGTTGTTCACTTTAGATTCAACGTTTAGATCTCTCCAAACGATGAAATCCTGTGATGGGGTCTTATCGTTTTTTTCTTTAGTTTTATTGTAAATTGTTAGGATTACTGATATAATAACTGATTGTGAGTAATGAAAATTATTCCTTGCTGAAAACGAATGGTTTTCAGCCGCAAAGACCATAAGGAGGTGCAAAAGATGAGAGCATATGAAATTTTATATGTAATCCGCCCAAACATTGAAGAAGAAGCTAAATCGACGTTAGTTAAGCGTTTTGATGAGGTTCTTACAAACAATGGTGCGGAAATCGTCGAGTCTAAAGAGTGGGGTAAACGTCGTCTTGCCTACGAAATTGAAGATTTCAAAGATGGAATTTACCACATCATCAAAGTTAACGCGACAAGCGAAGCTACTGATGAGTTTGACCGCTTAGCTAAGATCAACAATGACATTATTCGTCATATCGTTGTTCGCGACGAACAAGCAGAAGCAAAAAAATAAGTTAAATATTTAGTGGAGTTGATTACATGCTAAACCGTGTGGTTTTAGTTGGTCGTTTAACAAAAGACCCAGAACTAAGAGTCAGTCAAAATAATATCGCTGTCGCTAATTTCAACTTAGCTGTCAATCGTCCTTTTACTAACCAAAATGGTGAAAGAGGTGCGGACTTTATCAACTGTGTTGTTTTCAGAAAACAAGCTGAGAACGTTAACCAGTATGTTAAGAAAGGCAGTCTTGTTGGTATCGACGGAAGAATACAAACTCGTAATTACGAGAACAAAGACGGACAAAGAGTATATGTAACTGAAGTTGTGTGTGAAAGTGTTCAGTTCTTAGAGCCTAAGAATAGCGGTAATCAATCTCAAAGCAATTATGGAAATAACTCAACGGACGCATATGCAGATGCATATGGATCTGGCAATCAGTCGACTGGTCAAAGCCAGGGACGTCAACAGCCAAAAGAGGATAATCCATTTGCGAACTCTAAAGGTCCGGTAGACATCAGCGATGATGATTTACCATTCTAAAATAAAAAAATTACAATCCAAATTTTGTTATCGTGTGTTTTAAAATTGTGTGTGTAAAATGTGTGAAAGACCCGGGATATACTATCTCGGGTTTTTATTTTACTTTTGAAGATACATAAGTTAATTTTATTGTTTTTATTATTAGTTTATAGTGTAGTTTTGACTTTACAGTGTTTATAATGAAACATGTAGACAATTTTTTAGGTGGGAGCGAACCGCAATGATTAGAAAAAATGTCCTGCAATGGGCACTTTTACTATCGCTGTGTGTGTTTTTGGCAGCTTGTAGTAATAATGACAGTGACGATTCCTCTGGTGAAGAAGAATCTGGTGATACTCAGAATACTGAGGAGACAACAGAAGAAGGAACAGAGTCGACCGAATCTGAAACTGCAGAAGAGACTGAAGAGGATTCATCTTCAGAGGAAACTGCTACAGAAGAAGATGGAAGTCAAGAAAGTGAAGTCGTTCATATTACTGCCGAGCAAAGCCTTGAAGATGTGATGAACGAATTGATTTCTGCATATGAAGAAGAAAACGAAGGACAGAAAATTGATGTTCAATATGGTCATACAGAAACGTTAACAGAAGACTTAATTAACGGTGAAGATCAAGATATGGATATATATTTTTCTAGTTCTGATGAGGGTTATGATTCTTTAGTTGAAGCTGGGATATTAGACCAACTTGCAACGAAATATTTACTCATTAATGAAATAGTACTTGTGACTCATGAAGATAATGAGGATATTACTTCATACGACACTATTTTCAATAATGAGGATGTTACCCTATCTATAGTAAACCCAGAAGAATCACTATCTGGCAGTCATGCTAAGACGTTACTTGATGCAGAAAATGAGAGCAATAATAAAGTGAATAATGTTGAAGAGAGCGAAGATGTAGATGCTGCTCTAGAATCACTTTCTGAAGGTGAAACAGATGCTGCCCTTCTCTTAAGAACAGATATTTCTGATGAAGAAGGTCTTCGTATCGTAGCGAGAGCACCACGATCACTTGCTGAACCATTTGTTTATGGACTAGGACTTTCACAAAGTGTGGAAGACAATAGTGCAGCGAGAGATTTTTATAATTTCCTACAATCCGAAGAAGCACTGGATATCTTTTCAGAGTATGGTTATATCGTTTAATATATACTGCAGAACTATGAAACACGTAGTTCTGCTTTTTTAATTTTTAAATTGTTGTATGATAAAGATAATATCCTCGGGAAGAAGGCAAAAAGATGTGTAAGATAAAGCAACTGGGCTTAGTATTTGTTTCTTTAATGTTCACACTCGTTTTGGCAGCATGCAGTTCTAGTACGGACAATGAAGAGTCAGAAACAAGCGAAGCATCGGGTACAATAACAGTTTCAGCAGCAGCGAGTTTGACAGACGCACTTCAAGAAGTTGCAGAACTTTATAATGAAGAAAACCAAGATGTACAAGTGGATTTTAACTTTGGGGGTTCAGGTGCACTGCAACAACAGATTTCTCAAGGTGCACCAGCAGATATGTTTTTCTCTGCATCACAAAGCGATTTTGATACCTTAGTAGAAGGTGACTTTATCGATGAAAGTGATTCAACTCAACTATTAAAAAATGAATTAGTACTGGTTGTACCAGAAGGGGATACAACAGTGACATCATTCGATGATATTACAGAGGCTAAACAAATTGCTGTTGGCACACCGGAATCAGTACCTGCTGGGGAATATGCTATGGAGACTTTTGAATCTATGGGTATTACTGAAGATTTAGAAGAAAGGTTAGTATATGCAGAGGACGTGAGAGCAGTGCTCACTTATGTTGAACGTGGTGAGGTAAGTGCTGGGTTAGTGTACCGTACCGATGCGATGACAAGTGATTCAGTGGATATCATCGACGCCGCACCAGCTGATGCACATGATCCAATAGAGTATCCAGTTGGTTTAATTGAGGATTCAGAGAATACTGAAGCTGCAAGGTCGTTCTATGATTTTATTCAGACTGATGAAGCTTTAGAAGTATTTGGTGAATATGGATTCGTTACTGAGTAATTTTGGTGTGACATCGTCGCAGTTTCTTCCCCCTATACTGCTCTCCTTGCAAGTTGCGACCATTGCACTGATTTTTTCATTTATCTTTGGAACTTTAATAGCAAAATTTATGACATCTGTGAACTTTAAAGGCAAGGTTGTTTTAGAAACGATTATAATGCTACCGATTGTTTTACCCCCGACAGTAGTAGGATTTATACTGATTGTTATTTTTGGTAACAATAGCATTATTGGAAACTTGATTGAGTGGATCTTTAATCAATCCATTATCTTTACTTGGTATGCAGCTGTATTAGCCAGTACAGTGGTTGCCTTTCCACTGATGTATCAATCTGCAAAAACAGGCTTTTTAAGTGTAGATAAAGATATCAAAGATGCGGCAAAAGTTGATGGGGCGAGTAATTTTCGTATCTTTATGAAAATCACCATGCCACTCGCTTCAGTATCACTTGTGACAGGTGCTGTGTTAAGTTTTGCTAGGGCACTTGGTGAATTCGGTGCAACTTTAATGATTGCAGGGAATATTCCAGGTCGCACACAGACCTTACCAACAGCTATATATGTTGCCTTACAATCAGGAAATATGAGTCTTGCATGGTTATGGGTGATCACAATTGTTGCGATTTCATTTGTTATGTTATTGTTTGTAAGAACAAAAGTGAAAGAGTAGCGCATTGCTTTTAAGTAAAGCGCTACTTTTTAAATTAACTACCTTTTTATAAAAGATAGTTGACATTTAAAATCATGTATAGTATCTTTCTATGTAAGATAGTTGTTTATGGCGCTGTCTTTTTTAATAGGTCACTACCTTTTAATAACAGATAGTCAGGAGAGAAACCATGTCTGTCAGTGATCAAATAATGAAGGGTTTACTCGACGGTGCAATATTAGGATTGATTTCACAGGGCGAAACTTATGGGTATGAAATTACTAAAAAATTAGAAGCACATAAGTTCCCAGGTATCAGCGAAGGTAGTATTTACCCAGTATTACTAAGGTTAAGTAAAAAGGGATATGTAAATACCCGCATGGTGAAATCCGATAGTGGTGGTCCGAAACGTAAATATTATTCAATTAGTGAAAGTGGAAAAGAAGAACTAAAAATTTTTAAAGAAAAATGGGAAAAATTAAATTCTGGAATGAATAATTTGGTAAGAGGTGAGTAAAATGTTGAGTAAAGAAGCAGAGAAATTTTTAACAGAATTTCGATTAGAGATGATGGCACATGGAAAAAAAGATGAAGCGATCGATGATATGGAAGCGGAGTTAGAAGATCATTTAATTCAAGCAGAAAAAGACGGTAAAAGTTTAGAAGATGTGACAGGCAGATCAGCGAAGGAATATATTAAGAATATTTCCGGGGAAATGCCGCGTATTAACAATATTCAAAAGTATATCGCCTTATTTATAGTCTACTTAGCTGGAATTCTTACAGTCCCGAATCTAATTAGTGGTGATTTTGATTGGACCTTGAGTAATCTCTTATATTATCTTGGAATTATTGTCTTAGGCCCAGTACTGATTTACTATGGCTTTAAATATATATTAGTCAATTATGCAAGCTTTAAATCAGAGAAGATTGAAGTGAAAGGTACAGTATTAATTTTTGTATTTAGTTTCTTGTATATGGGACTTTTAGTCGGATCGATATTCTTAGTGAGAAGTTATCCAATCGTGACGTTCTTTGAACCAGGTAGAGATATCAATATTACTATTGGATTTATACTGTTAGCGATTCTAGTTATCGGGTCACTTTTGATGAAACAATGGTTCTATGCCATTCTAGCTTTAGTACTGGCAGCACCTGAGATGATTGCACAAGTATTTGCAAGTGGTGGTCCGAACTCAGAAAGTTATATTATAATTTCATCAGTGGGCTTATTAGCTGCAGTCATAATCTTGTTTATAGGTATTAGAGTAATGAATCGAGCTAAAAAGTAATTGACTTTTTAACCTTAAAGTTGTAATATATATCGTGCACATACACACATTTAAAACACGCGTTCAGCTAACAAGATTATGGATTAGACATTCGATCCACACAGTCGAATATAATAATCTATAAAAGGAGGGCTTACCTATGGCAGGTCCAAGAAGAGGCGGTCGTCGTCGTAAAAAAGTTTGCTATTTCACAGCTAACGGAATTACACACATCGACTATAAAGAAGTAGATCTTCTTAAAAAGTTCATCTCTGAACGTGGAAAAATTCTTCCAAGACGTGTAACTGGTACTTCAGCTAAGTACCAACGCCAGTTAACAGGTGCGATTAAACGCGCACGTCACATGGCATTGTTACCATACGTTAAAGAAGAACAGTAAGTTATAGTTAAACCGCTCTAGATCATTGATCTAGAGCGGTTTTTCTTATACAGTCATTCTTTTGTATACGTTATTACTTTAGAGTTTTTATTTTCAGCAATTTCTTCTGCACGCTTCACCGCATCTTTCTTATATTTAAATGTACCAGCTGCACGTTCGGCTTTAACAGTTTTAACAACCCATTCCTCGTTTTCGGCATCATATTTTACTTGAACATTCTCATCTAGTAAATCTGGATTCGCACTATCTATGTCATGCTGATCATTTTTTGAAGGATTACCTTCCTTATCAAATGAATCTAATTCTTCTTTTGATGCATTTTTATACCAATCTTTACCTTCTGATGTAGCGATAGCAATCGCACGACTTTCATCGTATCCGCTGTCTAAAAGTGCGTTCGCAATCTCGATAATTTTTTTACGTTCAAGTGTCTCAAAGTTTTTTAATGAATCAGGGTAATCTTGCATATTCCAAGACATAGCTATCATCCTTACCTTATGAATTTACTCATATAGTTCCCGTTTCCATACAGTCAAAACCCTATGATTTAAATGTTTAATCGAAGTCAAGTTATCGTTATAGTTTCTTAACATTCATTTGTTACAATGGACTTGAAAAAATGAGCCTAAGGAGATGTAGATGTGAAGTATCAAAAGATTGTTCCACATTTATGGTTTGATACAGAAGCCGGAGAAGCTGTAGAGTGGTATACCGAAATTTTTCCAGAGTCAGAGATTACCTTCCGTAAAGTTATAAAAGACACACCATCAGGTGATTCTGAACAGCTTGGATTTAAGTTAATGGGTTATGAGTTTATGGCAATTAGTGCTGGACCTTTTGCTAAGAAAAATCCTTCTATTTCTTTTATTGTTCAAATTAATAAGCAGAATGAACATTTGATTGATGAAATGTATGAAAAGCTTATGGAGGATGGTGGTACAGAGTTGATGCCACTAGATAAGTATCCTTTCAATGATAAGTATGGATGGATTGAGGATAAGTACGGTACTTCTTGGCAGTTTTGGTTACGCGATCATCGCAATGGCAAGAATCATATCGTCCCTTCTCTAATGTTTGTAAATGAAAATAAGGGCAAGGCTACAGATGCCATGAATTTGTATGTTGATACGTTTAAGAAAAGTGAACATTTAGCATCGAGAAATTATCCGACAGGCATGGAACCAAATACTGAAGATTTGGTCATGCATGCAGAAGCGAAATTAGGCAAAAAACGATTTTCATTCCAAGATAGTGGTTATGAACACGACTTCCAATTCTCAGAAGGTATCTCCTTAATGGTGAAATGTGATGACCAAAAAGAAATTGATAAGTACTGGAGTGCACTATCAGCAGATCCTGATGCTGAACAGTGTGGATGGTTGAAGGATAAGTTTGGTGTATCTTGGCAGATTGTACATAAAGTGATGGATGAAATGATGACTGAGGGTACAGAGGAACAACTTCAACGCGTTACTGAGGCATTCCTTAAAATGAAGAAATTTGATATCGCAAAACTTGAAGCGGCATATAAAGGTAAATAAAAAATGACTTCCCTTAACTTGGTAATTCAACCAGTGTAAGGGAAGTTTTTAATTTTAAGTGTTTTTTTTCGCCTGTATTATTTTTGATTTAAATCAATAACGGTATGCTCGGTATCACTGATTGATACTGTACGACGGCTACCGTCTTCCTGGATAATTTCTGCTGCATCCATGAAGTTATCGTGTTTTTCTTTTGCTTCAGCTTTTTGGTTATTTCTCTTTATATCTTTTTCAGAAGTCATTGAATCAAGTTTGCTTTGATAAGCACTCACATCAATCGTACCTGAACGTTGGTCACTGCTCTCTTTTTGATTTTTTTTCAGTTTCTCTAGCAGATTGATTCTGCTCTCCTGCTTCTTTTTTCTCTTCAGCTTTTCTTAAATGGTCTTCATTTTGTCTTGAAGTAGCTGCTTTTTCTTTTTTAGTTTCTTTCACTGCAGATTCTCTCACTAATAAGAGAATCTGACCGTTATCTACAGCGGCTTTGAACGTATTCAGCTCATCTGAGCTCAAGTCTAGTTGATCAAAGACACGATCTGTTGAGTTCTCATCTAAAAATTTAGCTGCAACCTTATCCCACATGTTTCCATCAGCTTTTTTAAAGCCGACATTTGTATAGCGTAGGACCGTTGCTTTAAAGCGGTCTTTTGCGACCGTTATCATATCTTTGTCTTTAACACCATCAGCACGTAGTTCATAAATCTTATCACTTAAATCATCGATATTTGAGAATTTCTCAATAGTAGTCATGTTCAATCCTCCATCACAGTCTTTTTATGATTATACCCTGATATCCTTATAAAGAAACGCAGTTTACTCTTTTATTGACAAATATTGCATATTATTTATATTTATAAATAAGGGAGGTCATTTATGCAAATTAATGGTTCAGTTATTAAGTCACGACGTGCGGAATATAGTTTGACGCAGTTACAACTCAGTAAAAAGACAGGTGTTTCAAAATCATCAATTAGCCGTATGGAAAATGACAGTAATAACGGTAATATTCGATTCATTGACGCGATTAAAATTATGAATGTGCTTGATTTGAATTTGGATGAGCTGATTATTACAGTCACAAAATCAATCGACACTAAAGTATTAAAAGTACTGGATGAAATTCGAGAAACACGTGAGCTTTACCTTATTGAAGACACACTGAACCAGTTGACCTTGCAGCAATGGCGATCTACGACGCTGCACTCTGTATATTACGATTGGCATATGGGTTTGAAATATCTACATAAGAAGAAATATAAAGATGCTCTGACTTTTATAGATAAGACGCTAGATCGTTTAGATGACTTGCCTTCACTGGAATATTTGAAGGCTAGTGTATATACAAGTAAGGGTTATGTTTTACATATGCTAGGTGAAGATGGAAACCCGTATTATAAGTCAGCAATTTACATGAAGCGTAAAGATGATGGAAAGTTGGATTATCGGACTCGTGTGAGACTGTTGTCGTATATGATGGATAGTAATATTAAGGTGGAGAACTATGATCTTGTAGAACGCTATGGTAAACGTGCAATGCACTTATTAAAGGAAAATGAATCCACTTATATGATGAATCGGATTAAAAAATTGTGTGAGAAAATCAAACAATATCCCGTATAAGGAACTTTACGAAATAGAGATAGGAAATAGTAAGAAAATGAAATATAATAGGTTTAACTCTGAGACATCAGAGAAAAACTGAAAAGGAATGATCAACATGCAAGAAAGATTATATAAAACTTGTATGGCATTTTGTATTATCGTAGCATTGTTTGTCCAAAAAAAGGTATACACGAAATCGTGTGACTGCATTGGATCGTATTTAAGTATGGAAAATATCCTGTGGCCAAGAAGGCTAGATTTTATTAGTGCAGCTGAGAAAATCGAAGTGATTAATTTACTTGAGCGAAAGAAAGACAATTGTTCCGATATGGAGTACAGAAATAAATGTGACTTCTATTTGGATGCGGTAAGAGATGGACTTCTTTTTTATTATGATGAAATCAGAGATTTTTTAGGTTTAAACAACAATCCAGTGTCAGCAAATGTTTCAGTTGAAGTGGAGCATATTTTAGAGATGTTTGCTCATATTTCCTTGTCTCTATCCAAGCTACCACTGAAAACTGCAGATTTAATAGGTAGGAATTATTACACAAGGTTTAGCGGATTTGAAAATGCAGATGAACAGCACTTGTCGCATTATATCTTTTTATTTAAACACAAGCAGCACAGCCAGGCTATTTTTAATGAGAAGTTGCCTTTGACACTAAAACATTACAGGAACATGTTGGCGAGATACGAAAGGCATAAATTGTGTACCTTTCTAACTGAAGAGATGCTGATTTACATATGTATTGGTCGCAATCAACAAATTAAATTTACTTTATAAAAGAAAACCAAGCAAAAGTTATGATGACCTGATGTCATTTAACTCTGCTTGGTTTTTACGATTTATTTTTCTTCTTCTGGTCCTTTTTGAATTGTAGCTTCCACGCTATCTCGTCGCTCGTCACGATTAAGTGATTTGTCGTCATAGATGAGTAAAAACTTTCCTTCCTCAACAAAGTTGAGATATGATGAAACTAGGTCTTCCTCTAAGCCTGAAGTCAGTAAAAAACTCTCGGCCTTTTCATTATTTGTAAAAATATCTTTAAATGAAGTGCTCTCAGAGTGTGGGTTGTATGTGAACCCCATATATTCTGTCCAATCAGGTTCTTTTTCATCTAAACCTAGTACATTAAAATCTGATTCGTAATAATCTTGCTCATTTTTAAGTTGATCAATACGTTCTAGAATTTCACTATCTGTGTCATATTTCTCAATATATTGCACAATGCTCACCTCTACAAAAATCTTGATATCTATCTATTCCCTTGAAAAACGAATGTAAACCAAAGTTTTACTTATAATATCATAAAATTCCGAACATTAAGTCCTACCTTTTTTAAATTGTATAGTGTTTTATAATGAGTTATATTTATCTTGAAGAAAATATTGCTAAACAGTTCGGATTTTTGCTATAATATTGAAATTAATATTTTCAGCATCTTTTTATTTATTAATAATTACATACTAGGAGGCAGTTTTTATGTGGGAAGATAAGTTTAAAAAAGAAGGATTAACTTTTGATGATGTGTTACTTTTACCAGCACACTCTGAGGTCCTTCCTAAAGAAGTTGATTTATCAGTAGAGCTCGCACCGAATTTGAAGTTAAGCATTCCTTTAATCAGTGCAGGAATGGATACTGTTACTGAATCACAAATGGCGATAGCATTAGCACGTCAAGGTGGTTTAGGTGTCATTCACAAAAACATGTCTATCGAACGTCAACGTGATGAAGTTGAGAAAGTGAAACGTTCAGAAAATGGTGTAATTAAAGATCCGTTCTTCTTAACAAAAGAAGAGCAAGTGTTTGCAGCTGAACACTTAATGGGCAAATATCGTATATCAGGTGTGCCGATTGTTAATAATCCTGAAGAGAAAAAATTAATAGGTATTATTACTAATAGAGATATGCGTTTTATCGAAAACTATTCGATTACAATCGAAGAGGTTATGACAAAAGATAACCTTATCACAGCCCCGGTTGGTACAACATTAGAAGATGCGGGCCGTATTTTACAAGAGCACCGTATAGAAAAATTACCTTTAGTTGACGACAATAATGTCTTAAAAGGATTAATTACAATCAAAGATATTGAAAAAGTTATTGAATTCCCAGATGCTGCAAAGGATGACCAAGGACGTCTACTCGTTGCAGCAGCGATTGGTATTGCTAAAGAAACTGAAAAACGTGCAACTGAGCTTGTTGAAGCTGGCGCTGATGCTTTAGTTATTGATACGGCACACGGCCACTCACAAGGTGTTCTAGATGCGATTAAAGATATTCGTAACCAATTCCCTGAAGTGACATTAATTGCCGGTAATGTTGCGACAGCAGAAGGGACACGTGCTTTAATTGAAGCGGGTGTTGACGTAGTTAAAGTTGGTATTGGACCAGGTTCAATCTGTACAACACGTGTCGTAACAGGAGTAGGTGTACCACAGGTTTCTGCAGTTTATGATGCAGCTACAGAGGCACGTAAACATGGTAAAGCGATTATTGCTGATGGTGGTATTAAACTATCTGGTGACATCGTTAAAGCCCTTGCAGCCGGTGGTCATGTAGTTATGCTTGGTAGCTTATTAGCAGGTACTGAAGAAGCACCTGGTGAGACTGAAATGTTCCAAGGGCGTCGTTACAAGACATACCGTGGCATGGGTTCTATGGGTGCTATGGAACAAGGTTCTAAAGATCGTTACTTCCAAGAAGATTCTGAAGCGAAGAAATTTGTGCCAGAAGGCATTGAAGGCCGCACAGAGTATAAAGGCCCAGTAGCGGATACAGTGTACCAATTAATGGGTGGTCTCCGTTCAGGTATGGGTTATACTGGTAGTAAGAACTTAGAGGCACTTAGAGAACAAAGTCAATTTGTGAAGATTACAGCAGCTGGCTTAATTGAAAGTCATCCACACAATGTACAAGTGACTAAAGAAGCACCAAACTACAGTAGATAACTAAGGAGTAATTCGCTTATGGAAATGGGAAAAGAACAAGAACTTATATTAGTAATTGATTACGGTAGTCAGTATAACCAACTGATTACCCGCCGCATTCGTGACCTTGGTGTGTATAGTGAATTGCATAATCCAAGCATCACGATTGAAGAAATTAAAGAACTCGATCCAAAAGGGATTATTCTTTCCGGTGGACCACGTTCAGTGTATGCGGATGACGCCTTTACTGTAGATCCAGGTGTATTTGAATTAGGTGTGCCAGTACTTGGTATTTGCTATGGTATGCAACTGATGATGCAGATGAACGGCGGAGAAGTGGTAGATTCAAATGAAAAAGAATCTGGTCAAACTGAGATGCGCTTAAATAATGAAATTGATATTTTTGAAGGTTGGAACACAATCGAACAAGTACTGATGAGTCACGGAGACAAAGTGACACGTCTAGGTGATGGTTTTACAGCAATTGCTGAGACAGTACTATGCCCAACAGCAGCAGTTAAACACAATGAAAAACCGTTTTATGGTGTGCAGTTCCATCCGGAATCCAGACATACTGAAAATGGGAATAAGTTTATTGAAAACTTTATCCGTAATATTTGTGGTTGCCATGGACAGTGGACGATGGATAACTTTATTGACATTGAAGTGGAGAAAATCCGCGAACAAGTTGGCGACAAACAAGTTCTGTGTGCCATGAGTGGTGGTGTAGACTCATCCGTTACAGCAGTGCTGATTCATAGAGCGATCTGTGACCAACTGACATGTATCTTTGTAGACCATGGTCTCTTACGTAAAGGTGAAGCGGATATGGTAATGGAACAATTTGGTGAAGGCTTCAACATGAACATCATCAAAGTCGATGCGAAAGACCGTTTCCTATCCAAACTTGAAGGGGTGTCAGACCCTGAAGAAAAACGTAAGATTATTGGTAATGAATTCATTTATGTCTTTGATGATGAAGCATCTAAACTTAAAGGTATCGACTTCCTAGCACAAGGTACACTATATACAGATATTATTGAATCAGGTACAGAAACTGCGAAGACAATCAAATCCCACCACAATGTAGGTGGACTACCTGAAGATATGCAGTTTGAATTAATTGAACCACTAAACACACTCTTTAAAGACGAAGTCCGTGAGTTAGGGATTGAACTTGGAATTCCAGAACACTTAGTATGGAGACAACCATTCCCAGGACCAGGATTAGGTATTAGAGTCTTAGGTGAAATTACTGAAGAAAAACTTGAAATCGTTAGAGAAAGTGATTGGATCTTAAGAGATGAGATCGCTAAGGCCGGACTCGAAAGAGATATTTGGCAGTACTTCACAGTATTACCAAATATCAGATCAGTTGGTGTCACTGGCGATTATAGAACTTATGATTACACAATCGGTGTCAGAGCAGTAACGAGCATCGATGGTATGACAAGTGAATTTGCAAAAATTGATTGGGATGTTTTAGAAAGAGTATCAAAACGCCTAGTCAATGAAGTAAGGCACATCAACCGTGTCGTTTATGATATTACAAGTAAGCCACCAGCAACGATTGAGTGGGAATAACTATATAAAACACTAAAACCCTTTAACTGCAATGTTGACCTGCTACCTCCTAAGTTTACAGATGAATTAAAAAATCTGTAGACTTAGGAGGTTTTATTATGGCTCGACATCGTAGTTTTGAAGAAAAAATTAGTATTATTGAATACTACTTGAAGCATGGTAGCCAGCAAGACACACAAAAGAAATTTAATGTAAGCATCCAAAGTTTAAAAGATTGGATGAGATTATATCAAGAGAAGGGCCCTGAAGCTTTGAGACATGAGCCCAAGCATCAGACATACACAAAAGCATTTAAGTCAATGGTGGTAGAGGAGTATCTTAATCAATCCATTAGTTATAGAAGCTTAGCTATAAAATACAATATTCGTACCCATTCTACTGTAAAGAAATGGGTTAAGGCGTATACTGAAGGTAAACGAGTTAAATCTACCTTCGGAGGTAAGCCATTGATGGTTAAGTCAAGACAGACCACATACCAAGAACGATTAGACATTGCACAGTATTATGAGGCAAATGAAGTGAGTATTCGTGAACTATCTGAGCTTTTTGATGTCACCTATCAGCAAGCTTATCAATATGTGAAAAAATATGAAGCAGCTGGAAAGTATGGTTTAGAAGACCGACGCGGCAAGCGAAAGCCTGAAGATGCATTGAGTGAAGTCGATCAATTGAAACGCGCGCTAGAACAAGAGCGTCGTCAACGTCGGAAAGTGGAAGTAGAGAATGCGTTTCTAAAAAAGTTGGAAGAACTCGAGCGGAGACAAAAATAAGCCGAGTTCGTGGCCATAGGGTGCATGAAGCCATTACTGAATTACACAGGGTCGGCTATACAATCTCGGAACTATGTGCGGTCGCAAATATCAGTCGTCAAGCATATTATAAATATTTGAACCGTCAGCCCCCACAATATGAGATTGAGAATGCAGTCATCGCATCCACCATTGCTGAGTTATACCTAAAATATAAAGGTGTCCCTGGATATCGAATGATGCGTCATCTAGTGAATCGCCAACTTAATACCGCATACGGTGCGAGACGTATCTTACGCATCATGCGACTCATGGGTATACAATCCGTCACACGTAAAAAGAAACAAGTCCGCACACAGAAATCTGGTGATTTGACTGCAACAAATACATTGGGTCGACAGTTCGTTTCTGAATTTAAGAATGAGAAATGGCTAACGGATGTTACAGAATATAAGCTTAAGAATGGCTCGCGTGTCTACATGTGTGCGATATTGGACTTATTTGATAATAGTATTGTCGCCCATCGTTTTAGTTTGAGGAATAATAATCAACTTGTGTTGGATACGTTTAAAGCTGCTTTAAAGTGCAATCCACTGGCTTCACCCATGGTGCACAGTGACCGAGGATACCAGTTTACCTCTTATGGTTTTAGACAACTGTTAAATGTGAATCAGATGACTCAGAGCATGTCTAGAGTGGGGAAATGTATTGATAATGGGCCGATGGAGTCATTTTTTGGTAAGTTAAAATCAGAGCGTTATCACTTAGTTAGAAAGTCAGGTGGCTATGCCACCTACCAACACCTGGTGGAAGATCTCAATCATTATATCCATTTTTATAACCATGAACGACCACAAGATGTGCTGTTTGGTTTGACACCAATCGAACTTCGTCGTGTGGCTGCATAAAAAAACTGAGATATGAACATGTTCATATCCCAGAGAAAAATTTATTTTATTCAACTGTAAACTTAAGTGACATCAGGTCACTCCACATCAGACAATATTTTATTTATTTCTTTTTTGCTTCTTGGTTATGTCCAACATCACCATTCGTCCACCAAGTCCAACTTGTTGCACCATCTGACTCACTCAAATATTTTTTCAATCTTGGAAATGAATCACCATTAATACCAAACCAAATCCTTCCTTGTTTTCTAAGGTTTACAAATTCTTTTTCACTTATCGCCCAACATCTATTGGAAGGAGAAGATATTATCGTACCGTTTGGGAGTGTGACATTGTAAAATTGGCTTTTAGTTGCATGTCCTGTTTGCCCTGTCATATCTACAGAGACCCAAGGGCCATTTATATCATTATCTGGGTTTTTGTATTCTGAAATCCTCTTTTCTGACAAAGGAACTTTATTAATTGTTGGTTTGAATAAATTAATATCTTTTGCATAGACTAATATATTATCGTGCGCAGCTCCTAAAGAGATTCTAGAATCAGGAGAGGTTCTTTTTTGCCAAACTATATTAGCAACAAAATTGTTTCTACCATATATTTCATCCATCAATATTTTTGCGTAATGTGACTCATTATCATCGATATTAATCCATATAGAACCATCAGGACTCAATAGTTCTTTGGCGGCTTCCAACCGATTTTTCATAAATACCAACCACGTAGAATGGTTGAACTGGTCATTATATTTAAAACTATCTCCACCAGTATTGTAAGGTGGATCTATATAAATTAACTTTACTTTCCCCGCGTAACGTTCTCTCAATGAATATAATCCAATAAGATTATTAGCTTTTAGAATCAAATTATCTTTATCTGAGAATTTATCTAAATTCGTCTCTTCGTTTTTAGCATATTTGATAATATTAGTTAGAATTTTAGGAGCTAAAAGTGTATCAATCTCTTCTTTGGCTAAGGTGTTATGATAATAAACTTCGTCTTTCCCTTTTTCTTCTGTCGTCATTCCTCCTTCTAAAACACCATCTTTGTGCGGAAAATCTAGAACTACATCAGAATTATACTTAAAATACTTATTTTCACTGGTGAGACCAATTTCATTTGTATATTTTGTGTAGCTGTTATCCCAGTAGTTTTTGAAACGTAGCATACTGATGAACTCTTCTATCTTAAAAACTAAGCCCGACGGTAGCTCGAGGGAATATGTATCTCTTATCGATTCGTTCGATAGAAGAGCTTCTATTAATTTTTCATTGTAAGAACGTATATCTTCAATCAACTTATTCTTCAATAATATATCTTCATGCCAATATTCAGGAAATACTTTTAGAACATTATTTATCTCTTGCTGGAGCTTTGTTTCCATAAAATCATTTCTCTCCGATCTTTTTCTCAGACTTGCTATTAATCATGTTATAGATGGTACCTCTTGATACCCCTGTCATCCTGATGATTTCATTTATTGTGTATTTCTCACTCTCATACAGAGAAATGACCATTTCCCTTTTATCTTTCGGAAATTTAGGCCTTCCTCCCATTCTACCTCTTGATCGAGCAGATTCTAAACCCTTTTTCGTTCTTTCACTCAATAGATTTGCTTCGAGCTCTGCAAAAGCACTCATCATAGTGAAGAACATCCTCCCCATTGCATCTTTGGTATTAATATTCATATCTATTATTTCCAAATCTATATTCTTTTCATCGAGGTATTGAGATAGTTCTATTAATTGTTTCGTTGTACGTCCGAGTCGATCTAACTTTGTGATTACTAAAGTATCCCCTTTACGTAGGTAGTCGAGACATTTGTCAAGCTCTGTTCTTTTATATTTCTTGCCACTTAACTTTTCGGAAAATATTCGATTACAACCATATTTATTTAAGACATCAATTTAACTATTTAAATTCTGATCTCTCGTACTGACCCTGGCATAACCAACTTTGCTCATAATTTTTCCTCCTTATGTTTCTCTTAGTGGGGGGTTATATGTATTCTATACTCTAATTAGCATTCATAAGCTTTGGCTATAGTACAAAAACTCAATAAGTTTTTAAAATATTGTACAAAGATAATTGTACGGGTTTTTGTACTTTCAATCTATAGTAAAATCAACTATGTTTGTTCTCTTCCTGATGTTCCAATAAACGGTCGTTTTTTAAACTTAATTTTACATGTAGTTTTTGTCATATTAAATACTCATTTTATGCACGGATTCTCGAAAATTATAATCTAGTCTAATACATAAAGGAATGACAAGTTCTTTATTAAAAGTAGAAAGAAGGGATTGTAAAGTATGAGAAAAAAGAACCTATTGATAAGTTTGTTTTCTCTGATGATGGTCATTGTTTTATCAGCTTGTACAAGCAATGACGGAGAAGCATCTGTAGAAGATACTAACAATGGAAAGGATTCAAATGAACAGATGAATATGAATGAGGACAATGAAAATTCTATGGAAGAAAATATGAATAACTCCTCCAGTGAAGGAGAAATGAATAATGGTTCCATGGGTAATGGTCATATGGATCATGATGATGTGGTAAGTCTAATTGATTCGACAGGAGAGAATGAACTGAATATCCCCCCTGTACTCAAAAGCGACAGCAACAAAGGAACTGAGTATACAATACGCGCGCAAAAAGGAGAAACAGAAATATTTGATGGCGTTCAAACAAAAACATATGGCTATAATGACTCGTTTCTAGGTCCCATGCTTCAATTTGAAAAAGGAGATACTGTGAAAATAAACTTAATCAATGAACTCAATGAAAATACCACTTTTCACTGGCATGGATTGGAAGTGCCAGGGAATGACGATGGTGGTCCACACAATGTATTGGAGCCAGGCGAAGAGAGTACTATTGAATTTGAAGTGACACAGGAAGCTGCCACATTGTGGTTCCATCCCCACCCGGAAGGAAAAACCTCTGAACAAGTGTACAACGGACTTGCTGGGTTAATTTATATCGAGGACCAAAATTCAAAAAATCTCGAATTACCAAGTGAATATGGAGAAAATGACATTCCTCTCATTTTCCAGGACAGAGTCTTTGATGACGAAAAACAGTTGAATTATAAAGCAGCAGCAAATGAAGATGGCACTGTCGGAGATACATCATTAATTAATGGAACATTAAATCCAAAATTAACTGTAGATAAAGAAAAAGTAAGGCTTCGACTTTTAAATAGCTCAAATGCAAGAAACTACACCGTTAAACTAAATACAGAAGATTCTTTTGTACAAGTCGCAACGGAAGGCGGATTTTTAAATGAACCGGTCTCAATGCAAGAAATCACACTCACGCCTTCAGAACGGGCCGAAATAGTCATTGACTTCTCACAAGTTAAAACTAATGAAGAGATTGCTTTAGTAAACGAAGAAGGTACCACGCTCTTACCTTTTGAAATCACAGATCAAACAGGTAAAACCATAGATATACCTGATGAAATGAATGACTTTTCAGTTACGGAAGAAGAAAAGAATTTACCAGTAACAAAAGAAATTGAACTTTTCGGCATGATGGATCAGGTAACGATAAATGGTAAAAAATTTGACTCTGAAAGAATTGATTTTACGCAGGAACAAGGTGTCACCGAAGTATGGGAAATCTATAATAAACCAGACATGATGGGCGGCATGATTCACCCGTTCCACATCCATGGTGCTCAGTTTAAAATCCTTTCCAGGAATGGAGAAGCACCACCTGAGAACGAAAGAGGCTGGAAAGATAGTTTTTCCGTTGCCCCGGATGAGACTGTGAAAATTGCCATTCAGTTTAAAAATAAAGGCATATATATGTTCCACTGTCACATACTTGAACATGAGGACAATGGGATGATGGGACAGGTTAAAGTAGAATAAGATCCAAATCTTCAATCTAATAATAAAAAAGGAACTATTTTTTGATTTTTCTAGGCGAATTACATTATTGAATAAGTGGAGAAGGACAATCATCATTAAAATTATGTGCATTTTCTATGGAGTTTACCAATATCGGTTTATATGCGAAATGGATGGGAATTCAATTAATGCAAGCGTATTTAAATCTATAGGAGGTATTTACAATGGCTCATGAACAACACCAACAACTGATTCAGACGTTACATGAATGTATGGAAGCCTGTAACCACTGCTACGATGCGTGTTTGAGAGAAGAGGACGTAAATATGATGGCGGAATGCATCCGTCTGGACCGTGAATGTGCAGATATCTGTGCATTTCTGGAACAAGCATTAATGAGAGGTACACCATTTGCTTCTGATTTAGCAGCAGTATGCGCCAAAATTTGCGAAGCTTGCGGAAATGAATGTCAGAAACACGACCACGAACACTGTCAGAGATGTGCAGAAGCGTGCTTTAAATGTGCAGAAGCTTGTAAGGAAATCGCTTAAAATAAAACTTATATAGAAAAAACGCCATGTCAGATAATAATTCTGGCATGGCGTTTCTTATTAATAGAACAAAAGCAATCAGTCTAACGTTCTAATATTGAAAGTGTTTTTTAATTTTTAATCCATTTGTAACCAACGCCCCACACCGTGTGAAAGTAATCATCGATAGGAAAGCCGACTTCCCGAATTTTTTCCCGCATATTTCTAACATGGGAATCCACAGTACGTCCTTCCGTTTCAGAATGCATGCCCCACACTAAATCAATCAATTGATTTCTAGAAAATACCCTTCCTGGATTTTTCATGAGTAATCCAATGATTGCAAATTCTTTTGGTGTTAATTTTACAAGCTGTTTTTTATAGGATAGTTCAAATTGATCTTCGTCCCATAACAGTCTTTCGACTTCAATCCGGTTGACAGGTCTTGTTCTTCTTAGTAATGCATCCATTCTTGCAACCAATTCTTCTTCATTAAAAGGTTTTGTGATATAGTCATCTGCACCCAGCTTGAGTCCTTTTACAATATCTTCTTTCTGCTCACGTGCAGTCACCATGATAATAGGTACATCTGAGTATTGCCGTATTTCTCTGCATACTTCCCATCCATTCATTTCAGGCATCATGATATCCAGTAGAATAAGATCAAACTTCTCTTCTTTAACAAACTTAAGCCCTGCTTTTGCACCTACTGCTTTTCGACAAAAATAAGGGTAAGGTTTCAAGTATAATGTCAACAGTTCGAGCATTCTCTCTTCATCATCGATTAACAGCACTTTATTCATTTACATTCTCCTTCTTTAAAGATATGACGAAAACAGTCCCCTTGCCGAGTGTACTTTCTACTCCAATCTCGCCACCATGCAACGCCACAATTTCTTTAGCGATTGTCAGCCCGAGACCAGACCCTCCGCTTACCCGGGATCTAGACTTTTCAGAACGATACAGTCGATCGTATATAAAGGGTATATCTTCTTCTGGGATTCCTTCTCCTGTATCTGAAATAGTTGTTAAAATTTCATTTTTATTTTGAATCACTTCCATTGTGATATGACCTTTCTCGGGAGTATACTTTATTGCATTATCTAATATATTCAATATAACTTGTTGAATTCTTTCGGGATCTGCCATAACAACCAAGTTGTCCGGACAATGAAAGAAAAGCTCTATCTTTTTTTCATTGAGCGCTGGATAGATTCGTGCTAAAACCGTCTCAATCAAAGCGCTAAATACTACCCTCTCTTTTGTGATGGCAAATTCATTATGATCGATTTTAGCTAATTCAAACAGATTTTTTATCAGGTCTGCTAAATGCTCTGTTTCTTCCTGAATGATTTTAATGTATCTATTCCTGTCCGTCGTGGATATTTCTTTTCTGCTAATAATATCCGTATACCCTTTCATATAGGTTAAAGGTGTTCGTAGCTCATGCGATATACTCCCTAAAAATTCATTTCTCTCGTTTTTTAAACGTTCCAGATCTTGCGACAGCAAAGTAATCGAAGTCGCCAAATCTCCAAGCTCATCTTTTCGATGTGTATACAATTCCACGTTATGATTGCCTCTACCTAATTGTTCTGTCGCTTTTTTCATCCTCAATACCGGTTGGGTAATAACTCTGGAAAGAATAAACACCGTTATAACAGTCAGAAGTAAAGTCAATAGACCCACAAGCCAAAACTTATGGCTGAGATGATCAATAATCCGTTCGATGCTATCACTTTCAGCAAACATAAAAACATGCCCGCTATGAGTTTCGTTAAAAGTTAGGGGGCTGTCTGTAGAGACATATTTTTCTTCTGACCAATTTGATTTCAGGATAACTCCTTCTTGTGGTATTTCACCATAATCAGTATGTTCAATAACAGTTATCATTTCTGGTTCAACCGGATCAGAATTGGTGATTATCTCTCCATTCTCATCTGTTATCACCACAATAAAATCTGATTCTGACTCCATAATCACAACATGTTCCAATGTCGTGGTTGTATAGTTTTCTTCCAATACGTCTCTGTGTGTATTCCCCCGGGCCAATAAATCCCCCATCACTTCCTCCACACGATCAGCGACCAGATTTGTATATAGGATATAGAATAATATGATTTCAATAATAAGAATCACCAGAAAAAACAAAAGTCCGATTTTTAAAGCTAATTTATTGAACATAAAAGCCTCCTCAGTTTTCTGCAACAGCATAAATCGTAATAGATCATCTTATCATTTTGTTCATTAGTCATATTATATAGAAAAGTAGTATTTTTATTATGAATAATTCAGCTTATTTTACTTTGCCCACAACTAAAATTTTCTTCCACTGTTCTTATGAGCCGTCATTAGACACATAACTATTTCTGCTTATAGTCTAGATTGCTAACTCATCTTCGTTCTGTGGATTGATTGCAACATACAAAATACCATCATCTTTCATCTCCAGTATCTTTCGATAAAAATAATCTAGCAGAGGTAGCAGCTGCAACGAAGTTTTAGTCTGAAAAATGTATGACTAAGTATAACACCTGACCGTCAAAACTTTTTAAATTTAAAGGGTAACTCGAAGTTACATGAGTGATTTTACCGCATCCCGCTAAAAATATAGATGATAATATTATAGTATTAATTATTAATTTTCTTGGTATCATGATTCGCTACTCTCTTTATACATTTTATTATTTAAATATCGATTTTTCGTGCAGATTTGAAGGAAGCGCTGAGATATCATCCACGGTTAATAAACCTTTAAATTGAAATCCAATATGTCGAGTCGGTAATATTATTCTTGATTAAATACATTTATTTTTCATTGAATCTGCACGTAAACTGCAAAAGTTATGGGTAGAGTTATCAGTAGAACTAATAAAATGGAGGGTATATACATGGTTAAAAACAAAATATTATTAGGGCTTCTTTCCATATTCGCTGTATTTTTAATGGCTGCCTGTGGTAATGGGGAAACTCAGCCTAATGAAGATGAAGAAAGCCAAAGCACTGAAACAGAGTCCAGATCTGAGGAGGAAATGGACATGGAATCAGATTCCGGAGGTCATATGGAACATTCAGCTGATGAGATGTCCAGTTCCGGTGAAGTACCTGAAGACTTGAAAGAAGCAGAAAATCCAACTTATGCAGTTGGAAGTCAAGCGATTATTGAAGCAGAACACATGCAAGGTATGGATGGTGCTGAAGCAACAATTTCCGGTGCTTTTGACACCACTGTCTATACTGTCTCATACACACCGACGAACGGCGAAGAACTGGTAGAAGATCATAAATGGGTCATTCATGAAGAATTGGAAGAACCGGGAGAAGCCCCATTAGAACCAGGCGATGAAGCAGTAATGAATGCATCACACATGGAAGGCATGGAAGGTGCAACGGCTACGATTGATTCTGCTGAAGAGACCACTGTCTATATGGTGGATTTCGTTACAACAGATACTGAAGAAGAAGTTCAGAATCATAAGTGGGTTACAGAAAGTGAACTGGCACCTGTGGAATAAATTAGTGAATAGTAATATAGGATAAAAGCATGGATTCCTGATTACAAAGAAAAAATCCGGCAAATCTTGAATTAAGATTTGCCGGATTTTTTATCTTGGTCTCTTTCTACAATTATTATATAGAATCAATATGACATAAAAAAATGATACTCTAAATTCTTAAAATCTTTTGTCATTAACTAGCTGCAGCATGAACACGCAGAACCATCTTCTTTATCAATATCCTCTTTAATCTCGTAGCCGGTATTTTGAATAGCACCTTTGATGTTTGCCAAATTAATTGTACTGTCATTAAATGTTACATCTACTTTACCTTCAGGAATTTGAACTTTAACTGATTCAACGCCATTTAATTGACCGACGCTCTCTTCGACTTTATTAACGCAAGCCCTACATGACATACCTTCTACATTAAGTGTTACTTTTGACATATAAATTTCTCCTTAAAATTTTATTATATTATTTTATACGAAAGTTTCAATATACCCATGGTAGGTATTTTACCCTTTTTCATTTTTTATTTAACAAATCAATTATCTGTCTTAATTTATTAATTTTGTCTACTGCTGATTAACAATTACATTGACCTGGAACACAATTGCATGGCACTACGTCAACTGCATCCTCTTTTTTCATCTCTAACACTTTTTCCAACTCTTCTATATCTATATAGCTTAATGTTGATTTTGAAATTAAATCTGCAATAATTTTTCCAATGTCTTTATTACATATATTATCGAAAGTTTGTTCAAGTGTACTTTTGAGAAAGTCACTTTCTTTTAAATTAGTTGAATAAATGTATTTGTTGCCGTCCTTTTCTGTGTTTAATACACCTTTATCAACAAGTCTCCCAATAAGTGTTTTGGTCGTGGCCGGTTTCCAATTCTTTTTATTTTCTATAATATCTCTAATATCTTTACTCGTAGTTTTGTTTTGTGCCCAAACGACCCGCATCACTTCCCATTCGGAATCTGTGATATTTGAATCAATTGCTTTGGTCATATTTTCACCTCTAATTTTTTCAAGTATTTTTAAGATGTCTTTCATATTTCATACAGTAAAGAATTAAAATACCGACTATCCTTAAGTAAGGATTTGTCGGCATTTATTTTATTCTACTTCAAATCTATGAAGTAACTGCGCATTGATTGTAACGATGATTGTACTGAGACTCATCAAAATCGCACCTACAGCCGGACTGAGTATTATCCCCCAAGGCGCCAGTACTCCTGCTGCCAATGGGAGAGCAATCACGTTATATCCGGTTGCCCAAATCAGATTCTGTACCAGTTTATTATATGTTTTTTTAGATAGGCTGAATATTGCAAGAATATCTTTCGGATTACTGTCAACGAGAACGATGTCTGCACTATCCATCGCGATATCTGTGCCTGCACCCACTGCGATACCAACATCTGCTTTAGTCAATGCCGGTGCGTCATTGATTCCGTCACCTGTCATTGCAACAACCAAACCACGTTCTTGGATTTCTGTCACTTTATCTGCTTTCTCATTGGGCATTACTTCAGCATAGACTTCATCAATCCCAATTTGTTCTGCGACATAATTTGCGACTTTTTGGTTATCTCCGGTCAACATTATAGCTTTAATATTTCTCTTATGCAGCTGTTCTATTGTCTGCTTAGAACTTTCCTTAATCTTATCTGCCAGTGCAATGGCACCTGCTAATTCTTCGTTTACCAAAAGAAAAACTACCGTCTTACCTTGTTCTGACCATTTATTAAAGTTCTTATCGTCAAAATCTATTTTTTGTTTACGTACATATCCCGGACTCACTACTTTGACTTGTTTATCATCAATCGTCCCTTCAATTCCTACACCAGTAATTGAATTGAAATTTGACATTTCAAGCAATTCAAGTTCTTTTAACTTGGCTTCATTGAGTATACCTCTCGCAATAGGGTGTTCCGAGTCATTTTCTATTGTTGCTGCATAACTTAAAAGGATATTTTCGTCAATATTATTGAAAGTCTGTATATCTGTAACACCAAATTTACCCTCAGTCAAAGTACCCGTCTTATCGAAGATCACAGCGTTAATTTTACGAGCCTTTTCAAACTGTGGACGTTTTCGAATTAACAAACCGTGCTTTGCAGCAAGTGATGTAGATACTGAAATAACCAACGGTGCTGCCAGACCTAAAGCATGAGGACAAGCAATAACCAAAACTGTTACCAATCTCATGATAGCAGTATCTATAGTTGCTCCAATACTTATCCAAACGATAAATGTGATGATACCGGCAGCTAAAGCGATATAGAATAACCATTTAGCTGCTTTATTAGTTACATCCTGAGTTTTCGATTTAGTACGTTGTGATTCTCTAACCATATCTATAACTTGTGTCAGATAAGATTCATTCATCAGTTTCTCTACTTCAATAGTGAGAGAACCTTCTCTGTTTATTGAACCTCCAATGACCTCGTCATCAACGGATTTTCCAACTGGAACAGATTCACCCGTTAACATTGATTCATCAACTTGCGCCTTTCCTTTAACGATTTTACCATCCAGCGGCATTTTTTCTCCGGGTTTTACTAATAGTAAATCACCCGCTTTAATATCATCAATCTGAACTTCTTCTGTTTCACCATTTTCAGTGATACGGTTTGCCGTATCAGGCATTAATGATGCGAGGGATTCCAGAGCCTTGGAAGCATTGTTAATAGCTCGCATTTCAATCCAATGTCCCAGAAGCATGATTAATACAAGAGTTGCCAGCTCCCAGAAAATTTCTTCCCCATTGAATCCAAAAACAACTGCCATACTATAGAAGTAAGCGACAGAAATCGCCATTGCTATTAATGTCATCATGCCTGGTTCTTTGTTTTTCAATTCATCGTAAGCGCCCTTAATGAATGGCCAACCCCCGTAGAAATAAACGAACGTGGCCAACGCTGCCACAATATAACTATCTCCAGTAAATTGCCAATCCACACCTATGAAATTTTGAATCATCGGAGATAGAAGTACAATTGGAATTGTGAATATCAGGATAATGAAGAATTTATTACGAAAATCTGTCACCATATGCGCATGATGATCGTGTCCGCTATGATTATGGGATTCGTGGCTCTCCTCATGGTTATGATGATTTTCTTCATGCTCAGCATGATTATGATTACCTTCTTTATTCATTTTTTCCCCTCCTACATTATAATACGACTACAACTGTAATCGATTTATTAAATTAAGTTTACGTCTGTAATCGTTATTTGTCAAGCTGTTAATTTACTAAGTTTATTATAAAAAATATATGTGCAGAAACTATCCACTACATGTATTTAAAAACTAAGTAAAAATAAATTAACTGCTACTCTGAGATTTAACATTGAATTAAAAATGCAGATTCCACGACACTAAATAGCATTGGGTAATCTGCATTTAATAATATTATTTAAGCTGTAAATCTGTCAGACAGGTGCTGTCATTCTCAAAAGTTGAAAAATTAGATTCAACTTTTTTTCCATCATAATTAATTTCTAAAGAGTAATTTTTATCTCTTGGCAGCCAAAAATCCAAGAAACCATTCTCAAGGGTAGTCAACTTCTCATCAACGTGAACTTCTCCATCTTCATCTGTAATTTTTACATCCATCTCTTCATTCATCAGCTCTCCCTGACAACCTGTTAAGCTATGAAATTCACAAGGATGTGTATATGAGATGTATGGTGCAATAGATACAAAAAATTCATCGTCTGGCAAAGTATAGACATTCTCATCTCCACTATCTTTAACAATAAGTGTTTTATCATTTATAGATGCTGATTCTACAATATTACTAGCGCTTAATTCCGAAACCATTTCTTTAATATTTGATTCGTTCGATGCTGAGTCATCACTACAACCTGTTAAAATAAAGATTACGCCCATCAAAACTGGCATTAAATATTTTTTCATCCAGATTCCTCCTTGATATTTAATTTTAACAATAATTTTTAAACAAATTTTATAATAATATATCATTTCTATGAAAGTTATATAAACAAGTCATTTAATGTATTCATAATTAGAAGCCTTGAAAATCTCCAAAGTACGGCTGCAGCCAAATGATAATCTGAGTCAATCCATCAAAATACAGAAGTACACCCATTAATATCATGATGACCCCACCAACTTTCATAATCGTATTCGAGTATTTCAGCATCCAGCGTGTACGAGATACGAAAAAGCTCAGTATAAAGAATGGAATTGCAAAGCCCAGACAGTAAATAACCATTAACATTAAAGCATCGTTTGGTGCACTGGCACTCATTGCGAAAATAGCTCCGATAATCGGTCCATTGCACGGCGTCCATCCGGCACCAAAAGCCATACCTATTAAAGTTGAACCTAAAAATCCTGACGGTCTATTTTTGAATTGTATTTTTCTCTCTTTCATCAGGAAATTAAAATTAAGCACACCGGTAATGATAAGCCCGAAGATAATAATCAGGATTGAACCTAGTTGTCTAATCAGGTTCGCATGGTCAATCAATATTCCACCTAAAAAGGCCGTGCCAAACCCTAATGCTATATAGAACAAACTGAATCCCACAAGAAAGAAAATTGTGTGGAATATTGCGCGTGCATTGAATTTTTGATTTTCTACTTCATTATAACTCATTCCTGTTATGTAAGAGATAAAAGCAGGAAATACTGGAAGCACACAAGGTGAGACAAAACTTAAAAAACCAGCTCCAAATGCAAGAAAGAAAGTCATTTCACTACCCAAAAAAACACTCCATTCATATTGCATCCTTTAAATAATCCGAACGAATTTCTTCCACATTTTATTTCTTTCAATCCTATAAACTCTCATCCTATTCAGAAGATGATTGTTCTACAAATCTATAAATATCATCTACAGTTAACTGATATTCTTTCTTCTCCACAACAATGCCGTTTTTATTGATTGCTATTGTCGTTGGCAGTGGGCCTACTTGATACGCTTTAGTCACTTCTCTATTGCGATCCAATGCAACTGGAAAATTAAGTTTTTCATCTAAACTGGATAAGAACTGATTAATCTGCTGCTCATCCTCAGAAACATTTACTGCAATGATTTCATAGTCTTCATGTCCTTCATTATAAATTCGGTTCATATCAGGCATTTCTTCACGACACGGCTTACACCAAGTCCCCCAGAAATTCAAAATAACACCTTTTTCTGAATTGATATCCGATAATTGTATTGAATCACCATTTAACGTCTCCAATTGAAAATCAATTGATTCATCGCCTACTTGTAAGGCTTTTGTATCAGAAGTTAAGTTGAACCATAAGGTCACACCTAACAAAATAATGACACTCAGTATAATACTGATTCTTAGAATCTTCCTTGTTTTTTTCTTCATACTCTTACACCTCCAGTAGCAATTACTTTCATCTTGCACCTCATACATAGTTAATTTTGAAAGATAATTTTCAAACAAACTTACTATTCTATTAGAATAAGAAATCATTCGTACACTAGTCTTATTACCAATTTTAGCTATTAAAAAATTCCCCTCTAATTATTTAGCTTAAATCAAATTTTTAAAGAAACTGTGCATTTTATTAGTATTTAATGTGACATTTCAAATTATGAATAAATTTAAATTCAACACTAAAATAAGCCAGATAAATTTGCTTATGAAAATCGGATGTTTTGAGTAGATCCTTATTATACAAATATTGATTGCTGTGACTTTTGACTTTATTTTGCACTAAAATGAAGCCGATATCTCACATTAAAAGAGAGATATCGGCTTATAAAATTTTCTATTAAAATACGAATGAGAACAGAGCGTTGAATGTGCCATTTTCAAATAGGATATAAATTCCTAATCCTATAAAGACGATTGGAACGATCCAACGTTCATATTTTTCGATTTTATCTGAAACAAAATTCAAGGAAGCCAATCGATAGCTGATTAGACATAGAACACCAACCATGATCATGAAAACAATGACGGCAATAATGATTTCCATCATATTTAAAGTCGTAAAGTACGGTATATAGATAGCGAAATCATCCGCACTGGAAGCCAGTACAATGAAAGTGACCGTTATGAATAATTGATTGAATCTACCTGAAGAGAAGAAGGAGAGAATGTTGCCTTCATCTTCGTCTTCTTCACCTTGAATCCATATTTTTATACCCAGGTAAAGTGGCAGCAATCCAAGGAGGCCGATCATCCATTGTTGAGGAATAAAATTGGCTACTCCCAATGCGACCAGAAGACTTGCGCCTATAATAATGATTGTCCCTATATATTGTCCAATCCAAATATGTTTTATTTGATTACTCTTTTTGATTTGCGAAAACAGAAGAATCAATATAACGAGGTAGTCGATTCCTGTCGCTACATAAACGGCAGCAGCTGTAAATGCCGTTACAATCATAGTTCCAACTCCAATTTTTCAGCATCAGTACTTTTATTTATCTGGGAAGAACCCAAGCTTAATTCATCTTCCTTCACACGCATAAGCCTCAAGCCATTCAAGGCCACCACTAAAGTGGCACCCATGTCCGAGAGAATCGCAATCCATAGTGTCAGCCATCCTGGGATGACCAACAATAGAGCGATCAGTTTGATTCCAATGGCAAAAGCGATATTCGCTTTGATGATGTTCAATGTTTTACGGCTAAGTTTGATGGTAAAGGGCAGTTTCCTCAGGTCATCGCCCATTAAAGCGACATCTGCTGTTTCAAGAGCGGTATCTGTACCGGCGCCACCCATAGCGATACCAACGGTGGAAGCTGCCAGCGCTGGGGCGTCATTGACCCCATCGCCGACCATGCCTACATGACGATAATCAGTTTTTAATTGCTTGATTACGTCTAGTTTATCCTGCGGGAGCAATTCAGATTGAATATCTGTGACACCGACATGTGAACCAATCGCACGGGCAGTACTATGATTATCTCCCGTAAGCATGACTGTTTTTTCGATGCCTGCCTGATGCAGATTCTGGATTACCGCTTTACTTGATTCGCGGACTTCATCCGCGACTGCAATAATTGCCTGAACTGTATTTTTTGTTCCTGCAACCATAACGGTCTTACCTTGTTCTTGAAGTGTTTTGACATCACTTTTAATTGCATCATTGAAATTAGCTGCCTCCATCTCTTCAAATAATGCCGGGCTGCCAACGTAATACATTTCATTATTGATTTTGCCCCGTATCCCCTTGCCTGTAATAGAAGAAAAGTCTTCGACAAAGATATCAGAATAAGGAAGGTTATAACCGTCTGCCTTCTTTATAATCGCGGATGCCAATGGATGCTGGGAACGATCTTCCAATGCTGTGATGACTGCCAGCATTTCCTTTTCATCAATTGCATTGTCGATTAAACGATAATCAGTTACAACCGGGACGCCCTTTGTGAGTGTGCCGGTCTTATCAAATGCAATGGCCTTTAATCCACCCATTTCTTCGAGGTAGACCCCGCCTTTTATAAGGACTCCCTTCTTGGCAGCATTTCCGATTGCCGAAACAATCGCTATCGGAGTGGAAATTACCAATGCACATGGACAACCTACAACGAGAACCGCTAACCCTTGATACACCCAAGTGGACCAGCTCGCACCGAAAAATAACGGCGGTACAATCGCAACCAGCACTGCGACACCCATAATGATGGGTGTATAATATTTTGCAAATTTATCAACGAATGCCTGGGCAGGAGCACGCTCACCTTGTGCTTCTTCCACCAGATGAATGATTTTGGCAATGGTCGTATCTTCAACCAATTTAGTGATTTTAACTTCCAGTAAGCCTTCTTCGTTCAGTGTCCCTGCAAATACTTCATCATCGATCGATTTTTCAACCGGCACTGATTCACCTGTGATTGCTGCCTGGTTGATTGCAGAGTAGCCATTGACAATTACGCCGTCCATAGCAATTTTCTGTCCAGGCTTAACAATCATGATATCGCCCACAGCAATATCATTGACGTGCACTGTCATTTCCTGTCCGTTGCGTCTGACAAGTGCCTCTTTAGGAGCAATATCCATCAATGAACTGATGGATTGCCTTGCTCGATCCATCGAGAAACGCTCCAACGCTTCGCTGATGGCAAACAAGATGACAACAATGGCGACCTCGGCCCATTCTCCGATGATGACACCGCCAATCACTGCGACTGTCATCAGGGTTCGCATATCAAATTCAAACCGGACTAAATTCTGGAGACCCGTTTTCAGCATTGAAGCCCCTCCGACAATCATGGAAGTGATGAATAGCAGTGGTGTAAGAATATTGTCATCACCATTCACCAACATTGAAATGAAGCCAAAAGCGATAAACAGTAGCGAATAGAGCAGAGTGCTGTGCTTTTTATAAAATGGAATGGTTACTTCCTTTTCTTTTTTGTCTTGTCCACTTTCTTCCCGGGATTTCTCAGGCACCACTTTGAGATTTTCAAATGCTCCTGCTTCTTCCAGTTCCTCAACCGTTGCAGAACCATATACAGAAATTTTTGATGCGCCAAAATTCACCTTCGCATCTTGAACTTCAGGTAGTTTCTTCACATTGTTCTCAAATTTCCCTGCACAGTTCGCACAGGAAAACCCCTGAACACGGTAAACTTTTTTTTCTTCTTCAGTCAGCTCTGCAATCCCTTCAGACATTGGTTATCACTTCTTTCCTATGTATTAATGCAATCGTCATGATTTCTTTAATATGCTGATCTTCCAGTGAATAGAACGCGAGTTTCCCTTCTTTCCTGAATGTAACGATGCCTTCTTTGTAGAGCATGCGTAAATGATGAGATGCATTTGCTACAGTCACACCGAGTATATTTGCGATATCACAGACGCATAATTCCTCTTCCTTGCATAAGGAATAGGTGATTTTTGCCCTATTCACATCGGCAATAGCCTTAAGCATCTGTGATATACCGGCAATATCTACAGTTTGTAAATTCTCTTGCATCCGGTTAACCTTTTCTTCGTCATAACAAAAAACTTCACATGTTTCTTTCTTATTCATACATACACCTCATCATTCAAATATTTGTTTGAATATAGCATAACATCTTGTTTTTCTTTATTCAAGCAGATGTTTGAATAATAATAAATTTGTATAAGTTTTTCTCGACATAGAAAGAATTTTCTGAAATAAAGCTGAAAGAAATTACGATATCGTAAGTGAACTTTATTGTGACTTTCGATGTTATTTTGCACTGATTTAGGCGATAACTTGCACTATAGTTAAAAAGTCCAGAGCTTATCTTTTCAAGAAGACAGCTCGTTTTAAAGTTAGTTATGCAGAATAAAACTTAAAATATATGCAATTTATCTTTAAAAATGACAAACTGAAAATATAACTACCTAAAATGTTTCAATAAACGGTCGTTTATTGGAAGAATAGAATGTATGGTTCTTAGGACGATAAAAGTTGTACTTTTATAAACG
The DNA here is from genome assembly GCF_016313225.1 of Jeotgalicoccus sp. ATCC 8456. NCBI lineage: Bacteria > Bacillati > Bacillota > Bacilli > Caryophanales > Staphylococcaceae > Jeotgalicoccus > Jeotgalicoccus sp. ATCC 8456. The sequence goes on from NZ_CP066224.1 coordinate 1,519,089, forward strand.
CGATGCAATTTCTTGTTACAGAAAAAGGTCAGATAAGTGTACTTCGGTATGTATTGGTGGAATTGAAACACGTATTGTTTTTGGGCAAGATGGATCGAACCGTGTGAACCAGCGGAGTCTAAGTTAATAGGAGTTATTTAAAGTCTCTAAATTCATAATAATTCAAAGGGAAGTTAGACTCGATGCTCTGCTTCCTTAGTAATAGTATGATTACTATTTCTTGAAGTAATCCCGTCAGGAAAATGCAGATTTACAACGCTAAGCTTATTTTCCCGACGGGTTCATTTATGTCACTATTTAAAGGAATAACAAATACAATCAAATGGTCATTTGACTATAATGTTTGAGTAGATCACAATAATAACCAAGTGGAGTTGATAGGCTCCCTTAAAGTACAAGCAAGACACTTGAAGAAGAAAAATGTATTATACTTGACCGCGTACTATGGTACGCGGTTTATTATTATTTAGAGGTGAACTATGTGAGTTATCGTATTACTGCATTTGCAGAAAAATGTGGGGTAAATAAAGAGACGATTAGATATTACGAACAAAAAAATTTATTACAAGAACCTTCCCGAACGAAAGCTGGTTATCGGATATATTCAGATGATGATGTTAAGCGTGTATGGTTTATTAAACGGATGCAAGAGCTTGGTTTTTCTTTAAGTGAAATCCACAAGTTGCTTGGTGTTGTAGATAAGGATGATGTGCGGTGTTCGGATATGTATGAGTTCGTTTCTCAAAAAGTTGATGAAGTACAACAACAAATTAGAGATTTAATGCGTGTTGAGAATATGTTGAATGATTTAAAAGAATGTTGTCCGAATGAAGAATATTTATATTCTTGCCCTATTATTGAGAAAATGTTTGAGGGTTAAAATCAACTTTTTAGCAGGTGATGTAAATTGACTGTACAAAAGCGAAAAAATGTAAAGGATAATGATAAATTATTGTTTTTAGGAATACCAGCATTGTTGGTTCTATGTTGCGCTTTACCAATCCTTTTAATTGCAATTGGATTGAGTTCTATGGGTGCTTTCTTAATAGGAAAAGAAGTTTGGATATTTGGTGCTGTTTTGTTAATTGTCGGACTGATTATGTTGGTAAAAAGAAGAGGTAGTCGTAATACATGTCAGTCGGATTGTTGCCATTCTAAATTCAATGAAACAGAAGAAAAAGGGGGAGAGTGATTTGAAATCAGTATTGTTCTTTAAAAAAATTTTATTACCAGCTCTCATTATTGTAAGTCTCTCAGCATGTGGAATATCCAATGGAACCAACACGATAAACAATGAAAAAACACAACCAATAAGTTCCGAGAAAATAAGTTCCGAGAAGCCAACACTCATTTATTTCATGGCATCTTGGTGTCCGACTTGTGTAGCAGGGGAAAAGGTATTTAAACAGATTCATAATAAATATGGAAACAATGTTCAACTTATAACTGTTGATATGGATCCCCAACGAGATACAGAACAAGATTTAAAGGATTTCCAACGTCAATATGGTGGAGAATGGACACATTTAATCGATAAAGAATATGAACTCACTAAAAAGTATCAAGTAAAACAATTGGAAGAAGTTTTTTTGATAGATAGCAATCAAGAAGTTATATATCACGCGGTTAACCCTTCTTTTGATGATTTACAAAAGGAACTAACACGTATTGGAGTGAGTAGTTCATGACGGTTCCCTTTATTTTTATTTTTTCAGCAGGAATGGTTGCTGCGTTTAATCCTTGCGGGATTGTTATGTTGCCTTCATATATTAGTTATTTAATTGGTGAAGGAGAGGTTGAAACGAGGCGTTCCTTAATAAGGACAATATCAAAGGGGCTATGGTTAGGATTGTCTATGACGTTGGGATTTCTAACTATTTTTGTGATAGCCGGTTTTCTATTATCGTTATTAGGTAGAGCTTTAATCAATGTTTTTCCAATTTGGTCATTTCTAATGGGCGTACTTATCTTTCTTTTAGGACTAGGGATGTTGCTTGGAAAAAAAGTTTCTCTACCTTTAAGAGTTAATATTAAACAAGGTAAACGATCAGTTTATTTCTATGGTATTGCTTATGGAATCACATCATTAAGTTGTACGTTGCCAGCCTTTTTATTTGTACTCACTGAATCTATGCAAGGTAATTCGTTATTGATGGTTATACTTAAATTTATTGTGTACTCAATCGGTATGGGTGTTGTCGTTACTTCCATAACCATTGTTTCTTTGGTTTCAAAAAGATATGTCCAACAATTACTTTCTAAAAATATGGCAATGATCCAATTTATTTCCTCCATTGTTATTTTAATTTCAGGAATTTATATTTCTTATTATTGGGGAATTGGTCCGGGTGGCATATTTCGATAATTAAAAGGAGTGTTAAAAAATGACTAAGAAAATCAGTATGAAAGTTAGTGGCATGACTTGTATGGGTTGTGAAGAACATGTAGCAGTTGCACTTGAAAATATTGGTGCCAAGAATGTAGAAGCTAGTTTTCGTCACGGTGAAGTATTATTTGAATTACCCGATGATATTGGGATTGAAAGTGCAAAAAAGGCTATTGATGAGGCGAAATATCAACCTGGAGAAATAGAAGAAATATCATCACAAGAAAATGTGGTGTTAGGTAATGAAGGCGATTATGACTTACTTATCATTGGTTCCGGTGGTTCGGCTTTTTCAGCTGCGATCAAAGCTGTTGAAAAAGGGGCTAAAGTAGCCATGGTTGAGCGAGGAACCATTGGCGGTACATGTGTCAATATAGGATGTGTACCTTCTAAAACAATGCTTCGTGCCGGCGAAATCAATCACTTGGCAGGAAAAAACCCTTTTGGTGGTTTGAATACAAAAGCCGAATCAGTGGATATGGCTACATTAACTGAGAATAAGGATAAACTCGTTGAGGGTATGAGACAACAAAAATATGTAGATCTTATCGATGAATATGGTATTGATTTGATTCGTGGCGAAGCCTCATTTATTGATGAGAACACGGTTGAAGTGAACGGTCAAAAATATATAGCAAACAAGTTCCTTATTTCAACGGGGGCATCCCCATCTATTCCAAATATTTCTGGACTAAAAGAGGTGAACTTTCTCACAAGCACAACGGCTTTAGAGTTAAAGGAAGTTCCGAAAAAGTTAGCCGTTATCGGTTCTGGATATATTGCGATGGAGTTAGGACAACTGTTTCATAACTTAGGCTCAGAAGTTTCGTTGATGCAACGAAGTGAACGACTTCTAAAAGAATATGATCCTGAAATCTCAGAAGCCGTCGATGAAGCATTAACCAAACAAGGGCTAAATTTTATCACCGGAGTCACCTACAAAAAGGTTGAACAAAACGGTAATATGAAAAAAGTCTATATTGAAGTGAATGGTGAAGAACGAGTCATTGAAGCCGATCAGTTATTGGTTGCTACTGGAAGAAGACCGAACACAGGATCACTCAATTTAAAAGCTGCAGGTGTTGAAATAGGTAAAAGAGGAGAAGTTGTTGTCAATGATTACCTACAAACGAGCAATCCAAACATCTATGCAGCAGGTGATGTGACATTAGGCCCACAATTTGTTTATGTGGCAGCATACGAAGGTGGAATTGTTGTAGAAAACGCACTAGGAGCTGCCAATAAGAAAGTGGATCTACGCTTTGTACCGGGAGTAACATTTACTAACCCATCCATTGCCACAGTTGGTTTAACTGAACAACAAGCCAAGGATCAAGGAAATGATGTAAAGACTTCCGTACTTCCACTAAATAGTGTACCTAGAGCACTAGTAAACCGTGAAACTAATGGAGTCTTTAAACTGGTTGTTGATAACCAAACTAAGAAAATCGTCGGTGCACATGTAGTTGCCGAAAATGCAGGTGAAGTGATTTATGGGGCGACATTAGCTGTTCAGTTCGGTCTAACAGCTGATGATTTAAGAAATACGATGGCTCCTTATCTAACGATGTCTGAAGGCTTGAAACTTGCAGCCTTAACATTGGATAAAGATGTAAGTAAATTATCTTGTTGTGCAGGGTAGAGATTCAGGGAGGGAGAAAATCTCTCCCTTTTTGAATACTGAAAAAAGGTATTATCATGTATGAATTTTTGAATTTCGATAAGTCAATTGCTGTATGATCCACCTTATTTATTCAAGTTCAACAAATAGTCAGAATTATTTTAGTAATTATAGGAATTTTAGATATAATAATGTACGGGTCGTTTAAAAGAAAGGATGATTAACATGGCTGGATGTTGCTCCATTGATCCATATATACATTTTGAGACCATCATTATTGGAGATGGTCCACTTGAAATAGCAACCGCCTTTCATCTTTCGTCATATGGAGAGCTTACTGCATTAGTTCTAAGTGAGTTTTCTCGAAAAAACATTAGACAATTCTTCGATAAGTTCCAGTCTTTTATTGAAGAAAATAGTGAAATGCCTTGGAACATAGAGGAATTGGGAGACGATATGCACCTCATTCTTTTTAATGGACATATCATTTCCAATCATAACAATGTGGTTACAATTGACGATAAAGAAATTTACGGGAAACGAATTTTTTCAGAGTTTGACACGCTGAAAAAAATAGGATTCATAAATAAACCCTTTCATATCGATTCAAAAAAGGAACTGTATACAAAAGCATCAGAAAGATTATGGCTGTTACATCCAATAGATGGTCAAAACCACGAAACAATATGGAGAGGAGCAGAGGATTTTGCAAGAGATTTTGTGAATGGTGAAAGATAGAATAGGCGATTTAAATAAAGATATATTTCCTAGTGTATTCATAAAATTTACACCTCATTAAACTAAAATGGTTTAAAGTATAAAATTATCCTTGACCTTACCCTAAGGTTAAGGTTATATAATCTATTTAGTCCGCTGATGATTTAAAGAAAGGGGGGAGGAAGTGGAGTGTTTTACGATTGGTCAACTAGCCCAACAAACAGGAGTCAGTCGAAAAGCCATTCGATTATATGAAGAAAAGGGATTGATCCTACCTTCCATTAAGCGAAGCGAGGGCAATTACCGCGTCTATAATCAAGAGCATGTATTTTGTATCAATGGAATTAAACAACTCCGTTCATTAGGCGTATCACTAGAGGAAATGAAAGATTTGATCGTGATTTTTGAAAAAAATACGGTAGATGTAGAACCTCATCTTCAACATTTATTAAAAGAGAAACTTATTGAAATAGATGAGCATATCAAGGATCTACAAAAATTACGTCAACATGTTGCATCGTTTCTTGATACACCGAATGAGGTATTCAATCATATGGAGGGAGTTAGACATTAAAGAATTAAACACAATACAAAGGGTTTTACTGAGATCACTTCGTAAAATTCTAACTATAGACAGGAAATTTTTTGAATATAACATCGGGAACAATAATGAAGATTAAACAAAAATGCTAAGGAGGAAAAAGATATGAAAAATGAAATTAAACAAATAGCAACCCGAATAGACCAACAGTCTGACCAAGGGGAAGCAGGCTCCATGAAGTGGCTCTTCCACCCGTTGTTACAAATGCTAGCAGAGGGGGAGCCGGTGACTGTTGAAGATATCGCTTCTGCGACCGGGAAGCCTGTCGAGGAAATGAGAAAGGTTCTTCAGACCCTACCAAGCGTGGAACTAAACGAACAGCGTCGTGTCGTTGGTTTTGGTCTCACCTTGGTCCCTACCCCCCACCGATTCAAGGTAGATGGGAAGGAACTATATACATGGTGTGCCCTTGACACACTTATGTTCCCAAAACTCATCGGACGCAAGGCCCAAATAGAGTCGCCTTGCCACGGCACCGGCAAGCCTGTAAAGTTGACGGTGGAACCTGACCGCGTTATAAGCGTGGAACCTTCCACATCTGTTGTCTCGATAGTTACTCCGGATGATATGTCGTCAATTCGCTCGGCATTCTGCAACGAAGTCCATTTTTTCAGCTCAGCGAGTGAAGCGCAGGACTGGCTTAACCAACATCCAGGGGGAAAGGTGTTATCTGTTGAAGATGCCTTTGAACTTGGAAATCTTATGGGGAAGAGTTACGAGGAAGTCGACCCTACCAATGGGTCTTGCTGTAACATTTGAAAATAGATACGCTTATCGTTATGTTAGCGAAAAAGCCGATGCATCCTAATAGGACATCGGCTTTTTGTATATTGAAAAAAAATTCAACCAAGATAAATTGAAAAAATTATCGTATGCTTAATTTTGGTTAGCATCTTTTTCTTTGAGTAATTATTGTTAACAAATAGGATTGATATACATTGTTAACGACATTAAAAGCACATAAGGCACACATAGTCATCATCATCATCATTTTCATCCAACGAAACATGATTATCACACCTTTATTTGCTGCTCAATATTGTTACAACAACCTTGTATCTCTTTAACTTGATGACTAATTTCTTCAGGCGAATTGGTACTCTCAATCTTATAGCAACATTTATCAATTCTCTTCTCCTGTTGTTTTATTTTATTTGTTGCCATAACATTCACCTCCTTAACCACAACAGCTTTCCTGGTATCCTTTGTCAGCGGAGATGGCAGTACCAATAACGGCTTCTGAAATACTCGGATGAATAGATATAATCTCTGAAAGATCGGTTATAGTCAATTTGCCTTTCATGGCTATGGCAATTTCATGAATCAATTCCTCTGCTCTTGGTCCAACAATGTGAGCACCAACAAGGTGTTTGGACTTCTTGTCACTGATTAACTTAACAAATCCTCTTGTTTCTCCTAATACCACTGCTGGTCCAACATCTGCAAAATCTAACCGGTTCGTATCAATATCCATTCCTTTTTCAATCGCCTCTTGTTCTGTTAAACCTATACTAGAAATAGGCGGGTGAGTGAATGTCGTCCGTGTTACTAAGCTATAATCGACATTTTCAATGTTATTTTCAATGGCATTTTTGGCAGCAACTCTTCCTTCATAAGATGCAACAGGAGTTAACATATATCCTCCAATGCCATCACCGCCAGCATAGATGTGTTCCACTGTTGTCTGAAGATATTCATTTACTTGGATTCCTGTTTTTTCGACTTTAACGCCAATTTGTTCTAAAGCAAGTCCACTGACATTTGGCACACGTCCAGTAGCCAATAACACCTGATCTACTTCAAAAGATTTCTTTCCATCTAGCGTTTCGACCTCAATGATTTTCCCGTCATTACTTTTGAGGACTTTCTGAACTCTACTGTTTAACAAAATTTCTATGCCTATTTCTTTTGAGATTGCTTCAATGGTTTGTGAAGAGTCATGATCTTCACTGGCCAACAAGCGATCTCCCATTTCTATTACAGTCAAGTCCACACCTACACTTGCAAAAATATGAGAAAATTCCATCGCAATAACGCCACCACCAATAATCGCCATTTTCTTCGGCAACTCACGGAGATTTAACGCTTCTGTACTGTTTATCGTGTGTTCGATACCTTCAATTGGGGGTGTGGATGTTTTTGATCCCAAAGCAAGCACAAACTTATCCGCTGAAATCTCCATGTCATTGACCTTGATAGTCGTTGAGGATATAAACGATGCCTCTCCACGAATTAAATCAATTCCTCGCTCTTTTAGACCTTTTTCTTTATCTTCCTCAAAGGACTTAATAATTTTTTCTTTTCGATCGATCACTTTGTCCCAAAGCAAAGATGCGTTTTGCACCACTATTCCAAATTCCTTTGCATTGTTAACTAAATCCCAAACTTCACTAGACCTTACCAAGGCCTTTTTGGGGATGCACCCCCTGTTAAGTCAGGTACCACCAAGAACATCATCTTTTTCAATTAGAGCTACTTTGGCATTGAGTGCAGCCCCTTGTTTCGCAGCTTGAATACCGCACATACCGCCACCGATGACTATAAGATCGTAATTAGTCATTAAGAATTCTCCTTTACAAAATAATGGTTCTACTTATATAAAATGCACACGACGCACTGTTATTATTCGAATAAAATGTTTTAGAAATGAAAATGAATTTCCTATATTTTAGACTTATTATCCTCTTTTATTTCAAAACGGAATGCATTAATCTTCGAATTTTGGTTAACAATAGCTTTGTAAAAAATTTAGATAAAGGAGCTGTTTTTTTAAAATGGAACAAGTTAAAGGAAAAGCTTGGTTACGGCCACAAGATTTTACCACTTCTGCCATCTTTCTTACCACTAAATGACATAGTATTTACCACACCCTGCCAACAAGCTTACCAATACATATAAAAATTAATGGTAATCATATGTTGAGAAAGAATTGATGTCTTTTTTAGTCAGTAGTGCCAGACTAGAAACCACCTTCCAAGCCATGACGTTCACGCATAGAGATTTCTCCGTCAATTAATATCTGATAGGAGTCATGGATGATCCGATCTAAAATGGCTTCGGCAATTGTTTCATTACCCAGTTTCAAATGCCAACCACTTGGGTCAATTTGAGAACAGAAAATGGTTGAAGATACCTTATGACGGGCTTCTGTAATTTCCAAAAGCATACTTGCTTCTTCAGGTGTTAAATCAGTGAGTAACCACTCATCCAGTACTAGAACGTCCACTTTTGTATATTTTTTAATACTTCTTCGGTAACTTCCATCTGCGGATAATTTGGCCAGAGATAATTCATCTAATAGCTCGGGTAAACGAATGTACTTCACTTTGTACAATTGACGACATGCCGAAATACCGAATGCGGTGCCTAAAAATGTCTTACCTGACCCTGTGGGTCCTTTTAATATGATGTTGTGCGCGTGATGAATATAAGTGCCACTCGCTAGTTTTAAAATCAAATCTTTATCCAGTCGACGATCTGCATGATACTCAATATCTTCAACACTGGCATTTGAGTTAACGAATGTCGCTGCTTTAATCAAGCGCTGCAGACGATTATTTTTACGACGGGAATGTTCCAAGTCGACCAGTAAAGAAAATCGGTCTTCAAAACTCATCTTTTTAAAATCCTGATTCATCGCTTGTTCCTGGTAGGCTTCAGCCATGCCATTTAATTTCATTTCGTGTAATTTAGTTAAAGTCTGATCATTCATCATTTATCCTCACCTCCATAATAAGATGCGCCACGGGTGAAGCCATAGTTGTTTTCGGTCATTTCTGTATTCTGTTTCAGTGTCTGTTCGGCATCATTCTTCTTATTATTTTTTAAGAGGGTTTGAATGCTTTTGACCGTCGGTCGTTGAGTGAGGGAAATTACCATTTTACACGCTCGTTCAATCTCATACTTTGTATATTTACGTTCTGATCTTTTCAGTGAAAATATCGATTGGAGGGCTTGTTTTTCAATTTGAGCCGTATCCAATATATATTCGATGACCTTCAGAGTACATGAACCAATACTGTTTGCCCACTCAATCGCAGCTTCCGGTGTCTGGTCTACAAATAATTTATGATTATCTGGCATATGGTCCCGCATAGTAGATAGTTGTCCAAATTTCCCATATAATCGTTTGTGAGAGGCCACTCGCATATGATTGAAATAAACTTCTACCAGGGTCTCTGAGAGTCTGATGTCAACTTGCCGATTAATGTACTCATAAGGCACAGAATAAAACATACTTTCGACAGAGACATGGTAGTCTGGACGGACTTTCGCTGTTCTCCATACAGAAAGTTTATACGGTGTGGCAGGCAGAGGGGAAAGCGCAAATTTCTCCTCTGTTTCAAATGCTGACAGTCGGTTCCCTTGTTTACGTGTAAATGCACGTTGATTGAAGTCAGCCAACTTTTGTTCAATTGCTTCATTTAATTCATCGATACTGAAGCACTGAGTATTTCTGAGTGCGGCAATAATCCGTGTAGAAACCGTACTGACTGAGCCCTCAACACTCGACTTATCTTTAGGTGCCCGCACACGTGCTGGCATGACGACTGTATTATAATGCTCAGCCATTTCTCTGTATGTTGGGTTTAAAATAAGCTCTTGAGACGTGTGCTTTGTCACGCTCGCTTTCAAATTATCTGGAACAATAATCTGTGTCGTCCCGCCAAAGTAAGCATACGCATGATTGTGTACTCGAATCCATGACTGTAAGTCCATCGACAAGGTCGCCTCTGCATAAGACAATTGACTGCATGGTAGAGTGGCGACAAATACATACGCTTTTAACTTTTCACCCGTATCTCGATCAATGATAAAAGCTGTGGATCCTGCCCAATCCACCTCCATGATTTCCCCTGGTTTTCTACGGATGCGTAAAGTGGCTTTATGCTTATCTGCATACTTACTGTAGTGCCGGACAAAGCTCCGATATGAATACGGTATTTTTTGATTCGTCCGACACTCCGCCTCATATTCATGATGAAGGAGTGAGAGCGTCACATTGGGTTTCGCTAATTCCTGATGAATATAATCAAAATCTAACGGTTGTCTGCCTGATGCCTCCAATGTCTTTTCCGGATATAAAAACGCCTCAATCCATACATCTGTCATTATTTCATCTAATGGACAGACTAATTCTTTCTTCTCCGCCAAATCAATAATTTCTGTCACTTTTTGTCGAGAATGATTCGTACTGGTCGCGATGCCTCTAAGACTGATGCCTTCAGCACGTAATTCTAATATCTTTCGATAATGAATCATAAAAATACCTCCGATATAAAATGTCACACCTATTGGTGTGCGCATTAATTATATCGGAGGTAGTGGTAAACATACTGACATGACTTGGTACATTCCTTGTCATTTAATGGTAAGAAAGATGGCAGAGGTGGTACATTTTTCTGGCCGTAATCACCGCTCGATTTCTTTGGTTTTTTGAACGGTAAAGACGTACATATCTTTACATCTCTCCCCATCTTGATCAACTACACCAAACAACAGGTGGATTTCTTTTAGCGAGAAGTCCAATTCCTTCATTCGTTTAATAAACCGTATCCGATCTGCTGTTTCCTCTGAATATATTCGATACCCTGATTCGTTTCTGGGAGGTCCGGCTATCAATCCTTTCCGCTCGTAATACCGAACGGTTTCTTTATTCACATTACACGCTTTAGCCAATTCACTGATTTTCATCCCCATATTGTCACCTCAATAAAAATATAAACTCTGTACCATAGTACACGGTTAAGTCATACATTATTTTTCTTTTATAGAATAATCTTATAAAACAGATCAGATAAAAAACCTTATTTATCAATTGTTCACATAAGTTTTTTAGAAGTTTAAGAATAAAGCTATCTGCTCTTCACGCCAAGAAGCCACATTCTTCCGTTGAAAAATGCGGCTGTCAAAAAAGTTATTTTCTTTTTGATTCTAAGATCATATAACAAGATTAGACGATAAAGTGGTTTATAAACATCTCACATTACGTAAACTTACACCATGTGGGCAATGTCCGAAGCTGCCGTTGGATAGGCAAATATCATTTGTTTCAATTCTTTGGTTGAAATTCCAAAACGAATGGCTGTTGCAAAATGATTAATCAGTTCATCGGCTTCATTACTAATCAAATGAGCACCGACAATTTGATCATGATCTTCGTCAATCAGCACTTTAAACGCAGCAAAGTCTTCATTTGTCCGTTTATACGTAAACCAGTCGGAGATGTTTTTCTGCTTTACTTTAATACTCCGGTCAGAGTTTTTGGCTTCCTCCTCGCTCATACCTACCGATGCCATTTTAGGTACGGTAAATACAGCAGATGGAATCACGGGATATTCAATTTTTTTGCTGTTCCCTTTCAATAAATTAGATGCTACGACATGAGAATCTGCACTGGCTACAGGTGTGAGAGGCAAGCCATCCGTTGCTGCAGCATCTCCGGCTGCATAGACATTCGGGTTACTTACACTTTGCAAATACTCATTAACATGGACACCATGTTTTTTCCTTTCTATATTCCCTTTTTCAAGATTCATATCTAAGGCAGGACCCGTCCAGCTCCATGAATAACAATGTCTGCTTCAAACCGAGTTATATCCTCTTTTTTTCGAGCGTACACATGAAACTTACCTTGTTTTTTTTCAATGGATTCAACGGAATGTTGAAGATGTACCTGTATGCCAATCTGTTTCGACTTTTCTAAAAGGATATCTACAAGATCTATATCAAAATTCTCCAAAGGTTTTTGACCTCGATGGATAATATGAACTTCTGATCCAGCACGTGCCGCGATGTGAGCAAATTCAAACGAAATATACCCCCCACCAACAAAGACGATTCTTTGTGGTAATTCATCCAACTCCAAAAACTCATCACTATAAGTAAGATGTTCTTCTCCTTGTATGGGCAAAGGGGTAGGTTTCGCACCACTAGCGATCAAGAAATGACCCCCTTCGAGCACTTCTTTATTCACTTCAAGTTTGTCCTCACTCATGAAAGATGCATTGCCATGATACGTATCGATTCCCTGTTTATTCAATGCTTGCTCTTTTTTTCCGGGACATGATCTGTAAAGGTTCGTTTAAAGCTCATTAGATCTTTCCAGTTGATGGAGACTTCAGATGGTACTCCGTTCCTAACCATTCGTTTGTTCCAATCAATAAGCTCGGCAGCACCATGTAGAACCTTTTTTGGGTCACATCCACGTAGTGCACACGTGCCCCCAAGCGGCCTGTCATCTACCATAGCTACATTCCAGCCGGCTTTATTACATTTTGCTGCTGTAATGGAACCAGCAGAACCTGAACCAATCACAATAAGATCGTATTTCTTTGTCATCATTATCCTCCTCATAGAAATCACTCTGTAATACGTTTGCCTTGTTTCTATCTAATGAAACCCCGTACCTTGTCCAAGGTTGAAAAAATCCACCGTATTTAACTAAACGGTGGATTCATTTTGTTGTTATCCCGCACAACATTGTTAAATATATAGCAAGACTTTCTTTTAAATCTTCTATGGTTAAGCAAATTAACGGCTAATGTCATCGTGTAAATCACATTTCATGCATTTTCGGATACAAGATGAGCCCCTAACACCTCAATATTTTTGTATCTGCCACTAACTCCATCCTTTTCATGCATTAAAAAATCGGCCCGTGTGTCAAATAAATAAGCAAGTAAACACCGGATAACAAGATGATAAATGCCACCAATGTCTGCATGATTGGCATGAATTTTCGGATTCATTTCTGGGCAAGTGTGCGCGACCCTAAAGGAAATATCGTAATGATAGTAATCGCTAACCTCATATCTATTGAGAAAAGCATAAAATTTATGACTATACTTTAGTATCTAGGCGTCTGTCATGGATTGGGAAACGACTATATAAGTTGAATTAAATATTTTACAGTACCATTAAGGTTCATAAAAGTACACTTTTAAGAACGGTTTAAAAACATTTGAAATAGATCAAAATAAACGTTCTTAAACATATAAAAATAGTTTACGAACGTTCAATATTTTCCATATACTTTTACGAACGTTTTTCATTTATAATTAGAAAAGTAATCTTCTGGTTAAACAATTTGTAGATGTGTGTCATTTTTGACGATAAATTGCATATATTTTAAGTGTTATTTTGCATAACCAACTTTAAAGCCTAGCTGTCTTTGTGAAAAGATTAGCCGGGTTTCTTAACTATAGTACAAATTATCGCCTAAATCAGTGCAAAATAACATCGAAAGTGACAGTTGGAACATAAAAGGCTGTGTTCTACCTTTTTTCAAATGTGTTATAGTGCAAAATAGCGCTTAAAAACAGGCGTAAAATAGCGTCTTAAGTGACATCTGTAACCATAAATATTATTCTCAAATCAAACATGTATCATTCTCCTGTTCAAACTATCATATTTTATATAGCAATGATATCACTTAAACAATTAATACAATGTTTGCTATAAAAGTTGTAATGAAATCGTCAAATATATCGTAATGAAACGTGCTAAAAAAGCTGCCAGAATATAATGACAGCTTTTTTACAATCCAATATATTCTACTGTTTAATGTTCATGCTCCGGATTTTCATCCTTGCACATTACAGAATTTTTATGAGGATGATTTTCACTTTCCATCTGAATAGTTGCATGCCCAATATTCTCGTCTTCCAACTTTTGTTCAATTGTTCTCAGTATTTCTTCGCTTTCCTGAATAGGAATGGTGCCATCCACTACCACATGGCACGAGAGTGCATTTTGACCACTTGTTATACTCCATACATGCAAGTCATGCATGTTATTTACACCGGGAATGCGCTCTATGGTTCTAATCACTGCATCGATCTCAACATTTTTGGGTGTGCCTTCCATCAGTACATGAATGGAATCTTTTGTCACACGCCATCCGCTTATCAATACAAGCACTGCAACAATCACACTCGCCAACGGATCTGCCCAACCCCAGTTGAAGAAGATGATCATCAGCGCCGCAATAATGGCTCCTACTGAACCAAGCAGATCGCCCAGCACATGTAAAAATGCTGCACGTATGTTCAAGTTTTCCTTTGTATCTCCTCCTCGCATGAGGAGCCATGCTACAAGTATATTTACCAATAACCCAATGGTAGCAATTATCAACATGCCAGTAGAGGCCACTTCAGGTGGATTCGCAAAACGTTGATATGCCTCATAAAAAATGTAGATAGCAATCAGTACCAGAGTAACGCCATTAAATACTGCTGCAAGAATTTCAAATCGTTTGTATCCATATGTTTTACTATAATCGGCCGCTTTTTCTCCAAGTATAAAAGCCAACAATCCCACACCCAGCGAAATTGAATCACTTAACATATGTCCCGCATCAGCTAGTAAGGCGAGACTATTTGTCAGGAATCCTCCAATTGCTTCAATAATCATATAAACTGTGATAATTATGAAACTGATCATCAAGGTCTTTTTGTTCGCACCATGTGTATGGTCATGCTCCTGACTCATCCAATCCCCTCCTCTGAATATTTGCAGATCGATATATTAAATCGATTTATATATATAGTTCTTTCATATTTCTTTGGTCAGTGATGACAAGCGTGATCAATTGTTTCTTTCAACATGTTCATTACATGTGCATCGTCATGGGAATAATATAGAGTCGTCCCCGCTCTTCTATATTTGACCAAGCGTAAATTCTTCAAAAACCGTAATTGGTGGGAGACAGTAGATTGTCTTAAATGTAAGTTTTCAGCGATATCATTTACGGAATATTCTTTAAGAAACAGCAAATTTAGTATTCTGATTCGCGTCGGGTCACTTAATGCTTTAAAAGTCTGGGAAACAACAAATAAAGTTTCTTCATCAAGATCTTTATGATTAACCACTGTTTCGTTTTCTTCCATGTCTTTTATGATTACTCACCTCTCCCTATTTAAGTAGGTCTAATATTAATATTGGTATATCTATATATAGTCATATATTAAAAATATCTAGCATTATTGTCAAGCCTCTCATTCTAATTGATACACAATCGCAACTATCTTTTTCCTATCAATTATATTTATATTTTTTGATGTTATGTTATTAACGTCTATTTATGGTAGACCCTAAATAGACATTACAAGGATATTATTTTCACTGGTTTTTCAGTGTATGATTAGGGTGTATTTTAATTATATTCAGAAAAGATGGTTATATGAAAATAGGCTACGCTCGAGTGTCGTCATTGGATCAGAATTTGAATAGACAGATTGAAGTATTAGAAGAATTTGGTGCAGAAAAGGTTTTTAGAGAAAAGAGATCTGGTGCCACCGTAAATGAGCGCAGTGTCTTCAAAGAAGTCTTAGACTTTGTGCGTTCGGAAGACCAACTCATTGTAGAATTTATTGACCGATTAAGAAGAAATTACGATGAAATCATAGATACAGTTAATTTCTTAAAGCAAAAAGATGTTCAATTGGTTATCACAAGTTTGCCTATTATGAGTGAAGCGATCGGCAATCCACTGTTGGATAAGTTCATCAAAGATCTAATCATCCAAATACTAGGCATGATTGCAGAACAGGAGCGTTCGGAATCAAAGCGTAGACAAGCCCAAGGTATTAAATTGGCAAAAAGTAAAGGAATCTATAAAGGCCGACCGATACTTTACTTTCCAAATGCGAAAGATCCTCAAAAGCGACTCGTGTATCATCGTGTCGTTTCTCAGTTGAAAGAAGGCATTGCCATATCCCAAATTGTGAAAGAAGTAGGAATTACACGACAGACTATATATAGAATTAAGAAAGAAATGAAATAGTGTTTATCAACAGAAATGTGACGTATAGTATCAAGATAAGAAGAAATCAAAATTATTTAGGCACAAAATAATAAAAAAGATCTTTCTCAAAATGTTTTTCTAAAAATTCTTTTTGATTCAATACTGTCTCTTTTAGTTTTACAACCTCCATACTTTTTGGTTCAAAACTTACAGTGACATGAGATTCACCATAAACATGACCCATTTGTCTTAATACATAACCTTCTTCATAAACATCTCCAATTTTATTTTCATACGAAACTATTATATAAATGTCAGTATAAAAATTTTTCATCTTACCTTTAAAATAGTGATAAGGAATAGTATTTTTTAATTTTTCATTACTATCTAAATGATATGATCCGTTAGTAGTAAATATTAACCCCAAATCCTTATAACCATTATCTTTATGTTTCATCCAAGTCTCATTTTCTGCATATAAATACAAATAAACCCTCACATTATAAGCAATGTTTTTTGATGTATTTTTAATACTAAAACGATAATCTCCAAAAAGCATAGACACATTCTCAGCAACCCAACTTTCGTTAAAATGAGATTTCTCTTCTGTCATTACATCAGGAAAATACATCACTAAAACAGGTTTAATATTTTCATTGAATTGCTGTTTTTGTAACTTTAATGTCTCTTCTGAAATTTTCAAAGAATCTAAAGTGATTTCATTACTCTTTTTAGCATTAGAAACAGATTTCCAAGTAATTATTAATAAAATTATTGAGGAAATAAACGCTAATAAATCAGAAATTAAAACAGGTTCATAAGTCACTATTTTTTCGATAAATGATTGTTTATTATGCATCCACTTCTCCATTCATATACTTTTATTTTTTACTAATTATATCAATAATTTTTATTCCAATTTTCTTTTGGTGTGAACCAACGGCAACCATAAAAACCCAAAAGCTGTAGGTAGGCATTTTTGATACCTCGCGGTATATGCCTACCGGTTTTTTAGTTTATTCAGGGTTGCTTTTCCCACCAAAAGTTTTCTCGGCATAAATGAATCTCCACTGTTTTTTCTAGCACAGGAGAAAAAAGTTATGCAGAAACGTCGATCACAACATATGAGTGCGTCCTCACGGATTATTTTATCCCACACCCCACAATATAACTTTCCTATGATAAAATCAAAAGACGTTTCGGAGAAGCCAGTATATTACGGGCAACCAGTCTAACTGATGCGTCTACATTAAAACACGATCGAATCTTATTGCGGGACATAAAAAATGATACAATATCATAGTCGCCTATACTTCCTGGGCGAACATCGACCAGGAAGGAGGTGAACACCATGGAACTAATTTTTGTTAACATCATTGCCCCAATTATCGTAGGGGGCATTGTTGCGCTCTTTGTCTATTGGTGAGATAAGCGTAACAATAAGTAGGCGACAATAACCACACCAAAAAACCCCCAATCTATACCAGTAGATTGGGGGTTCGGTGATTCCATGGAACTAATTTTTGTTATCTACATTATAACATTCTAATTAATTAAAATCAAAATTCTTGTAATGAAACGTTTTTGATATATTTTTTAGCGATAACTTAAGTATGTTTGGTGGTAATATAAGGAACTATTAATTAGATTATATAGTTGGTATGATGAGAGAAGTGAAAAAGCCAACTTTTTTTATTATAATAAATGGCTATTTGGAGGGAGAGGTTATGGCTTTTAAAAAAGTAGTTGTAGACTTTGATATTGTTTTTGAATTCATAGAAGGTAAGGATTCTAAAGCAGAATACTCAGAAACTGTCGAGTTTCAAGATGGACAGAATAAAAAGGAGTTAGAAGCTATGCTAGAGAGAAAAGCTAAAGAAATTGGAAAAGAGCTAAGAGATACTATTGTAAATAACGACTTTATAAGTGTAGGTAACACTTTTTTTTAGAACCAATTTAATTAAATTCGTTTACTGTAAATCCTTAAATTACTAGATTTAGAAAGCTTTTTTTATTTTAATTTTTAAGTGTCTACTTTAGGAGGAGCACATCAGAGATTGAATGAAACATCTTGTGTTTTTTGAATAAACTTTAAGTACTCTAAATAACTGCTATGATTAATTAGGTAATAATACATCGATTCTATACATGACATGCTGCCTTCTTACTTTAAATTAAGTAAGTTTCTTAAATAAGAACCTAGTGGAGTTTTCAGGGCAATAAAAGGGCAAACTATCTGGAAAAGGGCAGATAGTATTGGAATTCTTTTTAAGAAAATAGTTGGAAAACATTGATCTAAAAGGATTTTTATTAACCCTTGTAGGGTGATAATTGGAGTACATCATTGAGTGGGAATAAGAAAGTTGCTTTCAAAGCCGATGTATGTATCTTAAATCATACATCGGTTTTTTTGTTATATAATATTTTATTTTGATAAATCGTAATGATTACGTTATAATTCATTCACTTAGATGAGTTAGAAGATAAAATCAAAAGGAGTGTTTACTTGGCAAAGAAATCTAAAGTAGTTAAAGCACAGAAGCGAGAAAAAATGGTTGCACAGTATGCAGAGTTAAGAAAAGAGTTAAAAGAAAAAGGTGATTATGAAGCACTTCAGAAGTTACCTAGAGATTCATCACCAACACGCGTAAACAACCGTTGTGGTGTAACCGGTAGACCTCGTGGTTACATGCGTAAATTTAATATGTCTCGTATTGCCTTTCGTGATCATGCCTATAAAGGGCAGATTCCAGGTGTAAAAAAGGCAAGTTGGTAAAAAGTAGAGCCAGTAATCTTAATTAAAAGATTGCTGGCTCTTTATTGATAAATTATTCATGTCCTATACGATTTTGCAGTACCTGAATTAAAGTCTCAACTGGGTAAAGATGCCAGTCAATATACTCCCCAGTTTTATAATCATTAACAGCCATTTGAACTAGCTTAGCTTCTTCATCTGATAAGCTTTCCATAACAATTTGTCCGGCAGTTTCTTTCGAATAGACCTCACCAGTAGTATAGGTCAGAATCATGCGACAAAAGGTTAAAATGACATTCGTTTCATCACCCTCATAATCACCTATTAATACTCTAGAAGCATCCTCAATCGCTTTTTGTAAGTCGTTCAAAGGAATCTCAGGAACTAGATTTTTGATATTTTTATCCCCGTAAAGTGAAATTGAGTTTGACCTCGCCTGGTAAAGCAAAATAGCGAGATCTGAATTAGTTTTCTTAGTTGGAATTATATTGTTTAAATAATCTTCCCTGAGCCACTCTCCATAAACAAAATCTTCAGTAGGAGGATAGGTCCAAGGGACATTGTCATTGTAATTAAGCACTGTTAACTCGATGTACCTGAGATTACTGTCCGCTCCAATACTTTTGGAAATAGGCATAATTTTAGAAATTAGTTGTTCTTTCTCTTGATATGTCATATCTCTATTTAAAATAACTAAAAAATCAATATCACTATTGGTTTTTAAGCTACTCTCAACATAGGAACCATACAGATAGACCCCTAATAAGTCATTTGTAAACAAGTCTTTCAACTCATTTAAGACATTATCGATTTGAATATTATCCTCTTTCATAATAAGAACACTCCGATTTAAAGCATTATATATAACCTTTATACCATAATGAGACAGTATACTTTTTATGAATAGATTTTAATTTTAATGGTAGATAGAATATAGATAAATATCGTAAGAGGGTGATAAAGTTCTGTTACTAAATGAGAGTCATATAAGAAATGTAGTCAATATGAAAGAGGCGGTTCTGTTGCAAAGTAAAAAAATATAGCTAACCACTAATTTATCATGTCAGTGTTCGCTTAATTTGCTAGCATGATGCTAATTTCGTGGCATGGCGAAAATCCGTAGATCTGAAGAGACCTGCGGTTCTTTTTATATAGAGCGTAAATACATTCAATACCTTTTAAAGTATTCTTTGCTGTATTGATACTTTGATATCTTTTCTTTCTTACTTTAATATGACGGTGATCTTGCTCAATGAGGTTATTCAGATATTTCGATGTACAATGACAGTCAGGTTTAAGTTTAAAAGCTTTAATTACTTTAGCCATTGCTACCTTCGTTGAAGGTGCCTGATCTGTAATTACCTTTTGAGGTTTACCAAATTGTTTAATGAGACGTTTGATAAACGCATATGCTGAATGATTATCTCGTTGCTTACGCAACCAAATATCTAATGTATGTCCCTCTGCATCAATGGCACGATATAAATAGCTCCATTTTCCTTTTATTTTGATGTACGTCTCATCAATACGCCATTTGTAATAAGCTTTTTTATGCTTTTTCTTCCAAATTTGATACAAAATTGGGGCATATTCTTGAACCCAACGGTAGACCGTTGAATGATGAACGTTTACACCACGTTCCCTTAATATTTCAGATATATCACGATAACTCAATGCATATCTTAGATAGTAGCCAACGGCTACAGTGATAACATCCTTGTTAAATTGTTTATATCTGAAATAGTTCATACAGAAGACTCCTTTTTGTTAAAATTATACTATAAATTCAACTTTGCAACAGAACCTTTTAACCTCTAATGAAGGCATTCCTTTTTTATATGTAAACAAGTATTTAAAGTTTTTAGATACTATAAATAGATCACCAAATACTATAAAATCCTATGCTTATAGATTTGACCTGGTACCTCCTAAGTCTACAGATTTTTTATTTCATCTGTAAACTTAGGAGGTACCAGGTCAAGGTAATAATCGATGGGAATTTTGCTTTTTCAATAAATATGCGTAATTCTTTTTTTGCATGTTTGGTACCTAAACCAATTAACATAACAGGTTTTTTACTATTTTCAATCAGTTTTGCTGCATCTTGAATAGACTCAACTGATGGTTTCTTTGGTGCAGGTGGCTCCTTATCTATTTTTTTATCTGTATGGTCGTCAATTTTTTGAGTTAATAAATCATTTGGTAATACAAGCACAGCTACACCCTTTTTGGCATATGCAGTACGAATTGCTTCATTTACTGTTTCAAAGATAGTTTCCGGTTCCTTAATCTGTTTATTATAGACAGCAACATCTTTGAACAATTCCGTAAGATTTGTTTCTTGAAATGCTTTTGTACCGAGAACATCACTGTCAGATTGACCAGCTAATATTAATTGAGGGATGTTGTCCAGTTTTGCATCATACATTCCATTTATTAAGTGGATAGCTCCAGGGCCCCCGATACTTAATGCCACACCGATTTTACCAGTCAGTTTTGTGAAACTGGAGGCGGCCAGACTTGCTACTTCTTCATGTCTAACATGATAAAAATCAATTTCATCTTCTACAACTTTTAATCCATCAACGACCGCATCAATGGAATCTCCTGGAATTCCGTATACATGATCAATATCCCATGCTTTCAAGGCTGAGATTAATGCGTGATTTGCTTTGATTTTTTTAGGCATACATACATTTACTCCTTTATTTTTCTTGATTTAGTGTGCCAATTTGCGTATTCAATTATGCATCAAGGGATTAACGTGCACTACCGTTATTTAAAATTACTTCAACAAGGAATTAATAGAATAATGTGATGATAAAAGGCAAAAATATTGAGCTTAAAACGGCAGTGAGTATCATACCAATTGAACTAAAAGCACCAGACTCTAAATCCAGTTCAAGTGCTTTTGCGGTACCAAAGGCGTGGGATGCATTACCATAAGTTAATCCTTTGGCAATTGAGCTTTGGAAGTTACCTATCTTTATTAAAGAAGAACCTAATATGCTCCCTATTAATCCGGTTGCTATAATAAAGATAATGCTAAGTGTTTCTAATCCTCCCATTTGGTGGGATACTTGAATTCCAACTGCTGTCGTAATGGAACGCGGCAGCAATGTAACAATCATTTGTTTTGAAAATCCAAATAAATTCATAACGAAATAGATAATGATAAAATTAAGTAAAATACCAAATACCACACTGGTCATTATGACTTTAAGATTACGCATTATCATATGTCGATATTTATATAATGGGTAAGCTAGACATACAACGGTACAGTCTAAAAATTTGGAAATCCATTGGCCGCCAATCATATAATCTTTATAATCAAGGCCGCATATAATTAAAATGAAGATGATTGCCAGTGATGCAATCAGTGCCGGGTTCAGTATGGAATAGTTGAATTTGTTCTGGATATAGCGTGCAATGACATACATACATATTGTTAAAATAACCATCATAAAGCCCGTTAAAATCATGGTGAATCATGCTTTTCGTTAGGTGTCCATTTTTGCACCATTTTTTCGGCCAAATAACCAGATGCTAACGCAACAATACATGTACCTAATATGATTAAAGCGATAAATATTAAGTAATTAAGGTTGATTTGTTCAATGATGTTCATACCTCCAACTATAGAGGGAATGAAAAAGAGAGCCATTGTACCTAATAATATATTAGCCCCTTCTTGAACCCATCTTTCAGGTATCACTTTGAATTGAAGTAATAAAAAGAAAGTCGCTAACCCTACAATACTTCCGGCAATTGGTATGTGTAACACACTTTGTATCTTATTACCTAACGCGGTGATTAAAAATATTATGGAAATCTGTGACAGAATTCTAAAAAACTTAAATAACATTCGGCTTCATTCCTTATTGTCTTTTGCTTCTAAAAAATCCTTAATTCTTCCTCCCTCGTTTTGTTTACATACTCATTATAAGACGGAACATGTTATTACAAAAATAGTGGTTTGTCATAATAGATATTACGTTTATCTATGTAAGCGATATCTTCTATTTTGAATCCAGCTGTTTTTGCATAAAGTGAAGCCATTCTTTAGTGACAAAATTCATGTATTTATTGTTTTTCCATATCACACCAAGTTGCCATACAATAGATGGCGACTCGATACTAACGCTTCGAACATCGTCACTTAGCATTTCAATAATACTTTTAGGAAGGATACCAATACCAATTTGTGCAATAATCATTTGTTCAATAGAATTCCACTGAGAAATTTTCGAAACAATATGAGGTATAAAGCCCGCGCGTTTACAAGAGTCAGTTATTATGTCGTTCAGATAAAAATTTTCGTTAAATAATATAAAGCCTTCATTTTCTAGTTGTATTAAAGACACTTTTTCTTTATCTGCTAAAGGGTGATTTTTATTTACAACAAGTTTTAATTCTTCTTCGTAAAATGGAAAGGATTGAAAAAGACGATCATCAACAGGTAAAGCAGTAATTCCAACATCGAGTTCATCAATTTGAATACTTTGCTCTATTGTTTTTCCACCATTTTCGATAAGCTCATAAGTGATATTGGGATAGCAATTATGAAAATCGGCTAAAATTTTTATGAGTTTCTTAACATTCATAATTGGAGAAAGACCAATTTTGAGATGTCCAGTTTTAACCCCAAGTAAATTATCCATCACAACTGGTAAGTCTTTGTATAAATTTACAATTTCATTACATTGTTCAAAAAAGATTTTACCTGCATCTGTTAGTTTTAAACTTTTTTTGCTTCGATCAAATAAAATTAATTGCAATTCATCCTCTAAGTTTTTAATCGTTTTACTGATAGTAGGTTGGGCGATAAATAGTTTTTCCGATGCTTTAGTCATACTTCCTTGTTTTACAACTTCAACAAAATAGACCATGTGTTGTATATCCATATTATTCCTCCTGTGTTTCAGATGCTTAATGAAGATATTATCATAAAGTAAACAGGTTATGAATGGCATGGTAAATCCCTATAATTTAGGTCATCTAAATTAGTGGCGCTAGGAGACTTCCAATTTTACACTCTGGTGATACGATAGTGATTTAGCGATTAGTGAAGCCTTGGGTTACAATTAGAGTATTCAACCGATGTTATTGGGGAAGTCCTTGATGAATAAGCGTAACAAAATGATCTATGAGGCAACTTTGGCTTCAACTGATGAAATAATTTGTGGACGTAACTTGTTTGCCAAGTAATACTCATAATTCGGTTCTGTTGCAAAGTAAAAAAATATAGCTAACCACTAATTTATCATGTCAGTGTTCGCTTAATTTGCTAGCATGATGCTAATTTCGTGGCATGGCGAAAATCCGTAGATCTGAAGAGACCTGCGGTTCTTTTTATATAGAGCGTAAATACATTCAATACCTTTTAAAGTATTCTTTGCTGTATTGATACTTTGATATCTTTTCTTTCTTACTTTAATATGACGGTGATCTTGCTCAATGAGGTTATTCAGATATTTCGATGTACAATGACAGTCAGGTTTAAGTTTAAAAGCTTTAATTACTTTAGCCATTGCTACCTTCGTTGAAGGTGCCTGATCTGTAATTACCTTTTGAGGTTTACCAAATTGTTTAATGAGACGTTTGATAAACGCATATGCTGAATGATTATCTCGTTGCTTACGCAACCAAATATCTAATGTATGTCCCTCTGCATCAATGGCACGATATAAATAGCTCCATTTTCCTTTTATTTTGATGTACGTCTCATCAATACGCCATTTGTAATAAGCTTTTTTATGCTTTTTCTTCCAAATTTGATACAAAATTGGGGCATATTCTTGAACCCAACGGTAGACCGTTGAATGATGAACGTTTACACCACGTTCCCTTAATATTTCAGATATATCACGATAACTCAATGCATATCTTAGATAGTAGCCAACGGCTACAGTGATAACATCCTTGTTAAATTGTTTATATCTGAAATAGTTCATACAGAAGACTCCTTTTTGTTAAAATTATACTATAAATTCAACTTTGCAACAGAACCCTTACAAGGATTTTACCAGTTAATTGCAGCAGTTGAAGCGGCAGATATCGAAAATATTTATTTATATAACAGAACACCAAGTAAAGGAGAGAAATTTACTGACGACTTAAGCGCAGTACTTAGTAAGGACATTAATATCGTCGCTTTAGATACGGTGGAGGAAGTAGTGGAGTCAGCTGAAACTATTGTCACAGCAACGACATCTTCAAATTAAATCATGAAGGGTTTTTGCAATCGTATTTTTTGTTTTAGATTGCAAGTATCTGTAATATTTTTATAAACTATATTTTTGGAGGAGATAATATACAATGACAATGAAGTAGGAGATTTTGGATTCATACTCGAAGAACGAAACTACGAGTACTGATGAAGCGGATGATGCGAGTCGACCCATAAAGTTCAAGAGGGTAGGTGATGCACAATGTTAGGCGCCGTTTTAACATTACTCTTAGGTATCATAATCATTCTCGCGATTATTGCTGCGAATGGTTATTTTGTTGCTCAGGAATTTGCATATATGTCTGTCGATCGTTCTCGTTTAAGTACACTTGCAGAAGAGGGGAATGGTGCGGCTAAAAATGCACTATCTGTAACGAGAAAAACTTCGTTCATGCTCTCAGGTGCTCAATTAGGGATTACTATAACTGGACTATTGATTGGTTTTGTTGCGGAACCTTTAGTAGGTAATAGTTTAGCTGTAATCTTAGGGACAGTATTGGCTTTAGCCTTATCTACAGTTGTCCAAATGATTTTTGGTGAGTTATACCCTAAAAACTTAGCGATTGCTAACCCTGAACCTTTAGCACTTGGTATGGCACGTTCTACAAACATATATTTAGCTATTTTTGGCTGGTTAATTACGATTAATGGTTAAAAGGTGCATCTGACTTTTGTCAGATGCACCTTTTTATGTGGAATAAAATAAATTATCACTAAATTTATATTAAGTTAGGGAGCAGTGTTTTAGGCACTCTCACTCTAACGGTGACTAAAGGATTAACGACCTGACTGATGCGAATGTCACAGCAGGCAGACAACAATCGATAGGCCATCTCATAGTCTTCCTTAAGTACAAGCGTTAGATGATCGACCGTATTTTGTGATGCAATTTTAATGGCTTCATCTAATGTTTTAGCTGATGCGATAAAGAAAAAAGCATCTGGACTTTCGACGATCGGGTTTAAAATTGATAAGCCTTCTACTTTAGAAGCTGTTAAAGTGACTTCACCATCAATTTCTACCCCGGTACCATCGAGTTCTCCATCACCCATTGTTGCATGAAGATCTCCCATAGCAAGTAAGCCACCATCTTGAAAAACAGGAAGGTAAAGAGAATTACCTGTAGTAATGTCAGTCGTATCCATATTGCCACCATGACAACCTGGTGAAGCAGTATGGATTTTATCTTCTTTTGTTGCCAGTCCGATGACACCAATCATCGGTTTAACAGGGAGGCATAGACGTTCGCTAAACTTCACGAATCCATCTTCAACCGATAAAATCTTCGTCGACTCATTTTGTATGGTATCACCCAGGACGCCGAGCCCCTTAGCTGTCATCATAATACCAGAAGAACCGAGCTCAATATTATCAATATCAAGCTTAACCACATCACCAGCTTTCAAACCATTTATATAAATCGGACCTGTAGCTAGGTTTATAATTGAACGATCAATGTCCCATCTAGAAGTATGTTCATCTTGTACTTGCCCCCCATAGCAGTCATGAGTCTCTACCTTGAACTGCTCATTTAAATCCACAGTCATCACAGACACCAGATCAGGTGTGAAATAATTTATTGTTTGATCACATTCTAATTTTTTCATAAGTTCACTCACCCCTTAAAATTACTGTCATTATAACATTCGGTTAAACTTGGTGTTTTAAACTTTCTATAAATAATTTCATCGTAGGTGTAATAATGCGACCTTTTCTGTATATAAGATACACTTTCCTGTTTAAGGTCCATTTTGGGATTTGATGGAAACTTAAAGTACCATTTTTAATTTCTGCTGACACAAGCGTTGAAGAAAGTATGGCAAAGCCCATACCTAATTTTACAGCCTCTTTAACAGATTCAGACCCTGAGGAAACCATTTTAACATTTAAATCTATATTGTTTTCACGTGTCCAATTATCTATAGAGGAACGAGTTGTAGACCCTTCTTCATGATTGATGAAAGAGTGTCTCTCTAAATCATATGCAGTAATCTGGTCTAACTCATTTAGCGGATGATCGGGGGTAAAGACAACAATTAAAGGATCATCACTGAAGTGATGGGCAATTAACTCATCATCATTAAAATCATTGGAATTAATAATACCTATATCACATTCGAAGTTCTTAACCTTATTAACTATGCTTGAGGTTCCATATACATGTACAGAAATAGATAAATTATCATGTGTTTTAGTGATGTCATTTATATATGGAAGAATCATATATGTAGCAGGTGTGTGATTGCTACATATTGAGAGTGAACCTTTATTTAAATTTTTATAGTCACTCATCAAGAGGTCTAGCTCATCATATTGGTTGATAATAATCTGTGCTGTTTTATAAAATTCTTCACCAGCCTTTGTTAATTTTATGGAGTGGAAAGATCTTGTTTTTAAGAGATCAACTCCAAGACTGTCTTGGAGTTTGTTCAGATGAAAAGTAACAGTAGGTTGCTTAATATTTAATTTTTTGGCAACTAGGTATAGTTTTTCGTATTTGACAGTGTAAACAAAAACTTTAAGTTGTTGAATATTCATAATCAGCCTCCAGCAATTTCCAATAACTCTATAATAGATAATATCTATTAAAAAATAAATAACATAGATAATATTTTACTTTCAATTTACATTATACATATATGACTTTAATATTCAGTCCTTATATTTAGAGTAGAAATTAAATGAGAGAGGGAGAATTATGAATAAAAAATACTTAGTTTACTTATTTTTGACATCCATTTTATTACTTTCTGCTTGCGGTATGTCTGATGAAACTGGAGAAGAATCAGCGGACGAAAACGTAGATAGTGCGAGTGCATCTGAAGAAACTGAAGAAGCAACAGAAGACAGCGAGCTAGTATTGTACGGTAATGATTTTATTGAAGTTATTGGACCAAAGTTTGAAGAAGAGTCGGGTATCTCTGTAGAAGGTGTCCATTTTGGTGGTGGTGAAGCTTTAGCGCAAATAGAAGCGGAACAAGGAAATCCTAATTGGGATATCATTTTTATGGATGGTCACGGTTCAATACGTAATCTAGCAGACAGAGGATTTTTACATACAGATTTTGAACCTGAAAATATTTCAAATGTTAAAGATGAATACGAAGAATTAATACCTGAAGACAATGCATATTTCCCAATCGGTATGCATGCAGCAGGAGTCATAGCATACAACACGGACATTCTAACTGAAGAAGAAGTTCCTAAAACATGGGAAGAATTTTATGAATATGACGGACCAATAGGACATGCGGACCCTGCAGTTGCTGCTCCAGCCTACCCATTAGTTTCTGGAATATTTAATGAATGGGGTATTGAAGAAGGTAAAGAGATTTATACTGAGCGATTCGAAAAGGGTATTAATATATATCCAAAAAATGGACCGTTAACAACTGGATTGATCAATGGAGAAATACACTTGGCAGCACTTCAGGAGCATAATGCATATGAGGCTATTTTAGATGATGAACCTGTAGATCTTATTTGGCCGGAAGAAGGCGCACCTGGTAGTTTAAGAGTTGTAGCAATTAACAAGGAATCTGACAACATTGAAGAAGCAGAACAATTTGTAGAATTTTTAATGGACGCTGAAACACAAGAATTCTTAACTTCAATTGATTCAGATGCAGCAAGTTTCTTCACTCCTATGGCTGAGGGTGTGGAAGTAAGAGAAGGTCGACCTGAAAATCCAGAAATGATGCTACCAGAAGCTGAATGGGCTGCAGAATATGAAGAAGAAATTAAAACTTGGTTTGCAGACCAGAACGTTCAGTAAGGGGTTTTATCAGTGAAATTCAGTGGGAAATTTTATGCTTACTTAGTGACAGGAGTACTGTTTGTAATGGTATTCCTGCCACTACTTGCAGTAATACTCAATGCGATATTACCCGGACTATTCTTCGGTGAATTAGATTTTAATAGTTTTACGATATTATTTGAAGTTTTTGAAAGACAGCTTTGGCTCGTATCTTTAAAAAATTCCTTAATTCTTGGAATTGGTGGTGCATTTCTTGGTGTTTTAGTAGGATTTATACTTGCTTATTTTAGAGCAAGATGGTCATTTTTGTTAGGAAAATGGTTAGATCTATCTGCATGGATTCTTCTCATAATTCCTTCATTTATGATTGCACAAGGATGGTTATTATTTGCAAATAGAACGGGTATGGCAAGTTCTGTTTTTGGTTGGGAATGGGTAACGGATTTTATTTTTCAACCAGTAGGACTCATCTTTATTATGGGTATGACCAAATTTCCACTTGCCTATCTCACTATTGTTGCGGCAATGGAATGGAACGTTTCTCAGTTGGACAATGCAGCTAAACTGAACGGTGCTAAACCTTTCACAGTGCTTCGTACTATACAATTACCTTTAGCAATGCCATCAGTGGTCGCAGGGTGGACTTTAGTTTTCATTGATATAATTGGGGATTTTGGTTTACCGGCAGCACTGTCAACACTGTATAGATTTCCAACCTTGCCTTACTCGATATACACTGCAATCAACCAATCACCGGTACGTTTTGATATGGCAGGGGTTTTATCTTTCTATTTAGTATTGATATTAGTATTTGCAATGTTGATTTTGTTTATTGCCACAAAAAAATCTAAAGTCGACTTTTTAGGGAGTACTGCATCAAGAACTGTGAGAGTAGAACCTAAGAATGCTTGGCTTGTTAATTTAATAACTCTAGTATTGCTCTTAATCTGTTTAGGAATACCTGTATTTACAAGTGTCTCTGTATCATTCATGGATAGTCTTTCTAGAGGATTGGTTTTTGATAATCTGACATTTGATAATTATCGAACGCTTTTTGCAGGAGGAGATAATCGTTATGCAGCGATTTCTTCTGTATTTGAGGGACTGAAGAATTCAATTTCTTTAGCAATAATTGCAGCATTAATTAGTATGATATTAGCGTTTACTGTAACCTTTGTTTTGGTTTTTACAGAATCAAAAATGAAAGGACCTTTACAAGTATTTACAGTGATTTCTTTGGCAGTACCTGGAGTTGTATTAGGTATAGGATATATCTTCATTTGGAATCAAAGATGGTTAGAACCGCTTGGACTGAATTTATATGGAACACCGACACTACTGGTTATCGCTGCAGTGGCAGGAGCGATTCCATATGCTGTAAGGATACAATTAGGTGCGGTTTCTAA
This sequence comes from Jeotgalicoccus sp. ATCC 8456, assembly GCF_016313225.1. Classification (NCBI taxonomy): domain Bacteria; kingdom Bacillati; phylum Bacillota; class Bacilli; order Caryophanales; family Staphylococcaceae; genus Jeotgalicoccus; species Jeotgalicoccus sp. ATCC 8456. The sequence goes on from NZ_CP066224.1 coordinate 1,549,311, forward strand.
TGTGTCTCCAGTACTATTACAGGCTGCTTCAGTACAAGGTGCAAGTGTGCTAATGAGAATGAGTACAATATTGCTACCGATTGTGAGAAATACCTTGCTCATTGCTACATTAGCATCATTTGGTTCTAGTGTATTTGACTTAGCTATCGCATCAATGCTTCAGCCTCCTAACTATACCTTACTGCCTATAGTGATTGATCGTGCATTTGAAGTAGGCGATTATGGCTATGCGACGGCAGCTTCAGTACTGGGAGCAGCTGTAGTTGTTTTGATTATTATAGCGGTTCAGATAATTAATAGTATCTTGAGTAGATTGATGGAAAATAATAAAAAAAGGAAGATAATGCTTTATGAATCAAATATTAACCGTGGATAATGTCACTAAGGCTTTTGATTCTAAAGAAGTCCTTAAGAATATTTCTTTCTCCGTAAATGAAGGAGAGTGCGTATGCCTATTGGGCCATTCAGGTAGTGGAAAATCTACCCTATTACAAATAATTTCAGGACTCCTCTCATCAGATTCTGGAGTACTCACTATAGAAAATGAAACTATCTTTAACGATAAAAAAAGCGTGTCACCAGAGAAAAGAAATTTAAATATGGTATTCCAAAACTATGCACTTTGGCCACATATGACAGCTAAAGAAAATATCGAGTATGGATTGAAAAGACAAAAAATGAAGGCTTTAGACAGAGAAAAACGTATAGAGAAATACATTAAAATGCTTCAGCTTAACGGTTTACTTTCTCAAACCCCATCTGAACTTTCCGGTGGACAGCAACAAAGAGTAGGGATAGCAAGGGCTTTAGCAACAAATCCTAAAGTGTTATTAATGGATGAACCACTTTCTAATTTGGATGTTAAATTAAGAACTGAAATGAGAGCAGAGCTTTCTAAGATATTAAAGGAATTATCAGTCACAACAATCTATGTCACACATGATATTTTAGAAGCATTTTCACTAGCAGATCGTATCATTGTCTTAGATGATGGAAAAATTGCTCAATTTGATACACCTCAACAAATATTCGATAACCCGGCTACAAAGGCTGTCGCAGAATTATTAGGTTTCCAAAATACCATGAGAGGAAAAATAACTTATATTGATCACGACAAGTGTATTGTGGAAGTCGAAGGATATCAATTTATCAGTGATAGCAGAGCTGATTTATTGATGGATGATGAGATAATCATTATGTCTCAAATAGAAGAAGTATCGCTATATAATGGTTCAGAAATAGAGAACAATGTCATGGAAGTAAAAGTAACTCACTGTATTTATGAGGGTCATCATTGGAGAATTAGATTACAAACAAAAAATGGTATAAATGTAGAGCTGCTTCACAATAGTCAACTAGATGAAGAATCCTACGTAAAGATAAAGTTCAATGAAGAGAGAACAAAATTTTATAAAGTATAAATTGTTAAGAAATATACCTAATACTAACGTAGTAGGTATGTTTCTTAATTTATCGAACAATATTTATAAACAACTATGTTAAACTGAACCAAGTAAATTAAAAAAGGAGACTGATTTATGCGCCACATATATAGATTTTCACTCGCAATAGTATTTAGTGTTGCAGGTTTTCTACATTTCAAAAGAGAAGAGAGTTTTGAAAAAGTTGTCCCAGATTATTTACCTTTTAAACGCTTCATTGTTCATGCGTCTGGAGTGGTTGAAATCGTATTTGGATTGTTACTTTTCTTCAAACGACCGGGCAAGACTCTTAAAAATTTAATCAATGCTTTCCTACTTGCTGTCTTTCCAGCAAATATTTATATGGCTAGAAAGAAACTCCCACTTGGTACGATCGAACTACCTAAGCGGCTCCTTTACTTAAGATTACCACTACAGTTTGTATTAATGGGTATGGTTAAGAGAATATAGAGAAAGGGTGGATTCCATGCAGAAAAGAACCCTGGGCTTAATTACAGCGCCGGATTATGCTGAAGAGATTATCGATGATTTAATAGATGACCTTCCTAGACACCTAAAACATTACGTTAATAATGATGTGACATGGGAAATCGAGTGTCATGTTGATAGTTGGACGGGTGGTACGAACCGGGCGGATAGGGCAATAGAATGGACGAAAGCGGAGATGTCGAACAAGGGATGGGATTACGCGATTACTTTAACAGACCTTCCTTTATTTGATGGTAAAAAACCGATCATTGCTGAAGTTCATAGTGATGAGCATGTCGCATTTATTAGCTTACCTGGTTTTGGCTTTGCCCCAATGAAAAAGCGTGTCAGGGAGTCTATTCTTCAAATGATGAATGAAATCTATTATGGTAGTTCTGAAAGAGAGAGAAAAGAATCAGAGCAAACTCAGGAATGTAACGAAAAATCGAATGATGATATTCAATATCAAAGTTCAAAAAGTTTAATTGGGCAGAGATTTTTTGAAAAACTCTCTCCATTAGAACGTGAAACTTCAAATACAAAAAATAGTACACATGCAAGATTTACTGTTCAATCAGAGAAAAAAGGCTTACTTAGGATCATTTCAGGTATGATTAATGCCAACAGACCAATGAAGTTATTTAAAGCCTTTTTAAATATAGTTATCATTGCTTTTACAACTGGTGCTTATGCCTTAGTCTTTCCCACTATTTGGGGCTTAAGCACACATTTCAGTACAATTAGAGCAATCGTACTGATGTTTGTTGCGATATTATCCTTAGTTGCTTGGATTATTACCTCTAATAATTTATGGGAGAGTAAAGTAAAGGATGAACATGCTTTTCTAGGTAAACTATACAATGCAACAACGTTTTTCACATTATTGTTAACAGTAGTGATGTACTATGTACTGTTATTTGTAATGTTTATGGTTCTCACCTCATTATTAATTCCACCAAGTCAGGCTGAAGAAAATATGACAGTGAGTGCTGTAAATATTAGTTCCTATGCATATACAACATGGATTGCAACGAGTCTGTCTACAATTATTGGTGCACTAGGGTCTTCCGTTAATAATGAGGATGTACTTTTAAATAGTACCTATGGATATAGGCAGCAACAAAGACAACAAACAACTAAAGAAATTGAACAAGAAGCAGAGAATGATTGATATACAAAAACGAACGCCCCAGAGCTTTGCTCTGGGGCGTTCGTCTGTTAACTTATATTATTTTGACTCATACGACCAAGTCCACTGTTCCCCATCAGAAGCAAAGTGGTAAACGTATTTGTCATCTTCAATCTTAAAGTCATATGCACCAGATTTAACTGGCTTTTCATCTAATACTTCCGGGTTGTTATGCACTAAATCAATTAGTTCCTCATCCGTATATTCATTTTGAGCTTCGTCATATGACCAAGTCCATTCTTCACCGTTAGACTTAAAGTCAAACTCATAACCATCATAGATAAAGTTATAGTGATAAGCACCATCTTTTAGTGGCGCAGCATCTAATGTTTTAGGTGCATAAAACGCGTAGCTTGCAAGGTTCTCATTTTCTGATGTGAAAAACCCACCATAGGGACCATTGAGTAAGGCGTGTTCTTCGTCAAATATATCAGAAACTGCCTCATTGTATTCTACTTGAGTAATTTCTCCTGCCTCTTGTTGATCTGCAAGTTGTTCAACTTTGTCTTGTTGTGCTTTGGGTAGCCAGTCGAAATCATATCCACCATCTGACCAACCATCACCATCTATATCAGATTCTGCTGGTTGTAAGGTACCCCAAACGGTTTTCGCAGCGTCAAATTCAATTTCATCCGCTTCTGCATTGTTACCGATGCCAGTGAATGCTAACGCACCCGCGACCAATAATGAACTCAATAAAGTTACTTTCTTCATAGAAATCCCCTTCCTGAATATCTAACTTTATCTATACGGACAAAATAACACGGTAAAATAAATATTGCAATTATATTACAAAAATATTACATGAATTACACTTTCAACTTTATTATCGCTCTATTTTGGTGCATGTGGATTTTCTTTAGGATGTATGACTTGATAAGCTTCCAACTGCTCTGAATCGATTGTTCGCTCTGTAATCTCATAAGCTTCATGTAAGTTCATTTCAGATATATGGACTGAACCATCATCATTTATATGCTCAATATAAGCCACATGACCAATTGGGCCTGTGTCAGTCTGTAAAAGCGCACCTTCTTTTGGTGTGTTATTTACTATATAGCCATCTTCTTCAGCCTTATTCGCCCAGTGTTCAGCATCACGCCATGATTTTTCAATCATGTTGCCATCAGCTTTGACTTTATCGAATACATAATAGGTACATTCACCTTTGTCATAAGTGTTGTGATGCATTGGATCTCTCATTTGTCTTATATCTTCTTTAATATTTGCCATCCAAGTTGGAGGATCTTCTGCATGATAGGTATTATATAGATAGAAACCGAATAGGCCTAACAATATTATTAAAGTAACAAGTACAATATTCTTTGTATTAATTATGTGCTTCAATTTATCAACTCATTATGATTATATTTTCTGGTTATAATTTTAAAGAATACACGTCCTAGGTCAAATAAAAGGATGACCCAAGCATTTAATATCGTTTATTTTATCCACTTATGAGAAAATAAATGAAATTAATAAAGTCAGATTGCGGGGTGGCATCTTGAAGCAGCAAAGTCTTATATTTACTTATGGTCTTGTTTTTCTAATTACTGCAATTTGGGGACTTAATGTTGTATTTCTAAAGGTATTAGTAGAGAACCTTCCTCCACATACCATGACAGCATTTAGGATAATGATTGCTGGTGTAACTGCTATGCTTATCGTTATTTTTGGAAGGTCATTGAGAGCTTTAACTATAAAAGAGTGGGTGTTTACTGCTTTTGGTATGATTTTTGGGGTCATGATACACCACCTGTTTTTAGCGATAGGTTTGATGACGACGCCAGCATCAACAGGTTCACTCATATTATCTTTAGTGCCATTAGCCACAGCAATATTAGGCATGATATTTTTAAATGAAAGACTAACTAAGATGCGATCGGTTGGATTTGTTTTAGCTTTAATCGGTGTCTTCTTTATACAAGGCGGTTCATTTTCAGGGTTACAATTATCACAAGGCGAATTTGTCTTGTTTTTATCAATGTTTGCACAAGCCATTAGTTTTGTCTTTATTAAAAAGGCGACGGCGACTTTGGATTCTAAACAGGTTACAGCGATTATGAATCTTGCTGGATCATTTGGACTACTGGGTATTAGTTTGATTACTGAACCATCTGGATTGTCTGAGATGACTGATTCGACAATTGGTGTATACGGAATATTACTCTTATCCGGTGTTGTAGCGACAGGTATTGGTCATATGGTCTTTAACTCAGCTATTCAAAAAATTGGTGCTTCTAAAACTGCAATATTTAATAACTTTGTCCCATTCTTTGGTGTCGTATTCTCTGTTATTTTCTTAAAAGAACAAATAGCTGCCACCCAATTGATTGGCTTTGTGTTTATTGTCGGCGGTGTACTCTTTGGTACGGGTTATTTAGAGCGACTATGGATGAAACGTAAATTGAAAAGAGGCTAGAGATTTCAGATTCTCTAGCCTCTTATTTTATGCTGTTTTCTTTTTCTCGTTAAAATTCTTCAGCCAGATGAAGATAAGAGAAGTGATAATGATCCACACAAATATCATGCTGTAACCATTATTTAATTCTTTACTGAAGAAAAGAATTTCTTTTAATCCATCTGCATATATTCTTAAAGGTACCCAAGGATAGATATAATCTCTATAGAAATCAGGTAACATTTCCGGTGGTAATTGAATTGCTGCCATACTAAAGAACATCAAGAGAACAAATAGTACTATACTCGGAAGTTTCAGCCATTTGAGCACTGCAAAAATCATCAACATAAAGGCTGCAATTACTAGTGATAAGTACAAGGCCATTGTATTAAATGACTGATACTGAATATCCATAATTAATGTTGAAAACCAAGTTGCGAAGTATCCTGCTGTTAGTGCATAAACAAATGGTGCTATAGATTGAACTAAGTTAAAGCTGTACTTTTGTCCAAGACTATTAAACCTTTTGCCATTATCTGAGAAGTACAGCATGACTGCACCAACAATAGAAATAATCCATGTAAACGCAAGGAATGCCATTGGAATGTTTGCGAGACTTCCTGCTTCATTGACCTTAATTACCTCAGATTCAATGGGATTAGATATAGCGTCGACCATATCTGGTGAAATTGGTGAAATCATATTAGATAATCCTTGAAGTGGACTATCTGAACCTTGAGCTTCTAAGACAGGTTGCAGTTGAGATTTCATTTCTTCTGTTTTTGTCTCAATACCTGAAACAATCTGTTTGCTGATCTGCTGATTCATCATGGAGACCATATTATTTAGAGCTGTTTCGATTTGAGACGCAGCCATAGCAGAAGCGCCTTCATTAACATATATATTAACATTTGCTTTTGTCATTTCTGCAGATTGTAAGCTCATAATATTCTCTGAAAAATCCGCTGGTAGTTCTATTGCGCCATAAATATCACGTTGATCCATTGCATCTTCCATTTCATCAACAGAATCGTAAGATGTGAATGACACCATATCCGGTGCGTTTTCACTGATTTGATTTTCGATCGTTTGTCCCATTTCACCTTCATCATTAATGACTAAACCGATTGGCATATTATTCGGTTCTACCTTGACTATTGGTGAGAATGCTGGAAGCATGATTAAGGTGAAGACGATAACAAATAAAATTGGGACTAGAAAAATTTTGTTTGAATTTTTTAGTTTATCCATTTAAACACTCCTTAATGAACATATTGTTGAATAACTTGTGACTTTATTGTATTCTGCATTTAAATCAGTTGCCATAAGCAAAAACCGCCATTTTATTGAGTACTCAATATTTGAATTAAATATGTTCATTAAGAAAAGAGGGACACTATGGACCGAAGACAAAAGAAGACCAGACAAGCAATTATCGATGCGTGTTTTGATTTAATGAAAAGTAAAGACTTACATCACATTACTATTAATGATATTGCTGAAAAGGCAGATATTAATCGAGGGACTTTTTACCTACACTTTGAAGATAAGTATGACATGATGAAGCAGTTTGAAAATGAAATGATTGAGAAATTAGAGGATGTCTTTCGGAAAAACTTACCGACTGAAGACTTCAAGCAAGAGTTTTTACCATCTCGTTACGACACCTTAATTCAGGTATTGCGATGCTATGAGGAGAATCAAAAATTGATGCAGCTTATTCTCCAATCTAACTATATCAACTCTTTTGAAAAGAAATTGCAAGATAAGATGTTGTTTATAGTTGAAGGTGAATTTAGTGAACATTTACAACGAATGCATTATGATATTCCGAAAGAAGTTCTAGTGGTTGTATTTACTTCAATTTTCATCGGCTTAGTTAAATATTCATATACTTCAGAAGATGAGCTGGATATAGAAAAAACTGCAGACTATATCTTTAAAATCGTCCTACAGGGTCCTGCAAAAGTGATGGGCTTTTATGAGTCTTAAACTTTCGTTAATGTTCGTTTTAATGTGTAAATATTATCATTTTTAGTCTGCCTCCTAGTTTAATACGAACATTTTAACATAAAATCCAATTTTTATTCGTCATTTACTTGATAATTACACACCTAACCAGTAAAATGTTAGTCATATATACTGACTTTAGGAGTGTGTTTGTAGTGGAATTAATCTATCAGGGTAAGACGAAAGATGTTTTCAAAGATCAGAATGGTGACACTGTACTATATTTTAAAGATGATATGACAGGTAAAGACGGCGTCTTTGATCCAGGAGAAAACCAAGTAGGGTTACAAGTTGAAGGTTCAGGTATGGCTGGATTAGAATTGACGAGTTATTTCTTTGGAAAAATAAACGAAAGTGGCATTCCAACACACTTCCTCAGTGCTGACATTGAAAATCGCTTAATGAAAGTTCGAAAAGTGGCAGTCTACGGTAAAGGATTAGAAGTGGTATGTCGCTTTAAAGCAGTCGGCAGTTTTTACAGACGATATGGTGCTTATGTTGAAGAGGGTGCTGACTTACCTGCTTTAGTGGAAGTGACTTTAAAAGACGACGATCGCCAAGATCCTGTTATCAGTGAATCGACCCTTGAAGCTTTGGGTATTTTATCCGCTGAATCTTATAAGGAAATTACAGACTTAACTGTGAAAATCAGTGAGATTATAAAAGAAGAATTAGCCAAGAAAGACTTAGACTTATATGATATCAAGTTAGAATTTGGTTATGATGAGGAAACAGGAGAAATTTTACTGATCGATGAAATCTCCGGTGGCAATATGCGTGTATATAGAGACGGAGCGTATATTGAACCGTTGAAATTAAATGCTTATCTCTTCAATGAATAAGATAACTTGAGGGTTTACTTTTTTATATTTGAGACATTTTAAGTACAATGAAGGTAACCAATGGGGAGAGGAGCATGTTTGATGAACATTACGATTACCGATGACGCTTTAAAGTGGTATAAAGATGAAGTAGAACTTGAAGCGGGAGATAAGGTGCAATTCATCGTCCAGATATATGGGACAAGTCCAATTCGAGAAGGTTATTCTTTAGCATTTAAGATTGATAATGATGACTCTAAGAAAGCAGTGCATGTTGAGAAAGAAGATATAGAGTTTTACATCGAAGAACAAGATGTGTGGTTCTTTGATGGCTATGATTTAAAAGTCGCCTTTGATGAAGATAAAGATGAAGTGAAGTATGAGTATATAGATCAGTAGGTCAGGTATACTGGACCGGATTGATTTGTGTGCCATCGTGAAAGTAACGACGTCATATAAACAAGAGTATATCAATAAATCAACAAAAATCAGGGTAGGAAATCAACAATTTCCTACCCTGTTCTTACTTTTTAATCAAATTTAAGACCTTTTAATTGTTCTGCAAGAGCATTATTAATCGGTTCTTCTTTTTGATTCACATATTTATTTACCGTGCGCTTATCGACCTTACCTTTATTCTGTTTTTTACGACGGGCTTGGAAGGTAGATAATTTTTCTCTATGACCACATGTACAAGTGAAGATTTGTCCTTCACCTGAACCGCTCAAGGTCATTTTCTTCTTACAGTTAGGGCAGCGGGCATTGGTAGTTTTTGCGACATTTCGCTTGTAACCACATTCTCTGTCCTGACAGACGAGCATCTTCCCTTTTTTGCCTTTGACTTCAAGTAATGGCTTACCACACTCTGGGCAGTCACGACCGGACAGGTTGTCATGTTTGAAGGTTTTCTCACTGGCTTTAATGTCTGCGACAATCTCTTTGGTATGCTGTTTCATGGAGTCGATAAATTTATCCTTTTTCAAATGACCTTTTTCAATTTGCTCCAGTTGTTTTTCCCACTCAGCTGTTGTGACAGGGGATTTTAAAACCTCAGGTGCTAGCTCTAGAAGTTGCTTCCCTTTAGATGTCAGCTTAATTGCCTGGCCATTTTTCTCCAGATAAAACGTATTAAACAGCTTATCGATTATATCTGCACGTGTTGCAACAGTACCTAAGCCACCTGAAGCGGATAATGTTTTCTTATGCTGATCCGCCATATCAAAGTACTTAGCTGGATTTTCCATAGCTTGGAGTAGAGAGGCCTCTGTAAATCTTGATGGTGGGTTCGTTTCACCTGTCGATTGAATAATCTTATTAATAGAAAGGGTGTCTCCAACTTTTATGCTGTGTTCAACATCTGAAGCTGCTTCTTTATATAAAATTTTGAACCCTTGATCGATCACACGATTAAACTTACTGATAAGTGTTTCCCCACTCACCTCAGCAGTAACAGTTGTCTCTTCATATTCATAAGGTGGCAGAAGGACACTTAAGAAACGTTTAACAACCAATTCATAAATACGTTTTTCCCTTTCGGTAAAGTCAGCAAAAAATACCGGACTTTCCGTAGGAATAATGGCGTGGTGGTCACTTACTTTTTGATCGTTGACGAAGGAGCCATGGGCTTTAATCGGTGAACGTAAAATCTTTGCTGCCGGCTTGCTGAATTCTCCGTTACTGCTCGCTTGTACTCTCTCTTTTAAAGTTTCTACAATATCGGACGATAAAAACTTAGAATCTGTACGAGGGTAGGTTAAGACTTTATGACGCTCATATAAGTTTTGAGTTGTCTGTAAGGTTTCTTTAGCTGACATGCCAAAGATATTATTTGCATCTCTTTGGAGTTCTGTTAAATCGTAAAGTCCTGAGGCATGTTGCTTTTTATGTTTTTTCTGAACATCTTTAATAGTCAGTGATTTAACATTTATTTTTTCTTCTACTGATTTGACTTTCTTTTCATCAAAGATACTTGTTTTACCGGAAGGATCTTGCCATTTGAATTTAAGTACAGGTGTTTGTACATCGATACCATAATATATTCTCGGTTTGAAGTTCTTAATGGCTTCTTCACGTGCATGAATAATAGCAAGTGTTGGTGTCTGCACACGACCACAGTTGAGTTGGGCATAGTGTTTAGTTGTCAATGCTCTTGTTGCATTGAGACCGACATACCAATCCGCTTCACTTCTAGCGACGGCAGCATGGTAGAGATTAAGATATTTATTACCTGGCTGTAAGTTCTTAAAACCATTTTGAATTGCCTTATCCGTTACAGATGAAATCCATAGACGTTTGACAGGCTTATTGACCCTTGCATAATCTAAGATCCAACGTGCAACAAGCTCACCTTCACGACCAGCATCTGTCGCGATAATCACTTCATTGACATCCTTACGATTAAGCTGACTTTGAACAGCTTTAAATTGCTTGGTCGTTTTAGGTATATGAGTCAGTTTCAATGGTGTAGGTAACATAGGTAAATCATTTAAATCCCATTTTTGATATTTAGTATCGTATTTTTCTGGATCTCTTAAGGTCACCAAATGACCGAGTGCCCAGGTTACAATGTATTGGTTACCCTCTAAGTAACCATTTCCTTTCTGCTTACAATTCAGTACACGCGCGATATCACGTGCAACTGATGGTTTTTCAGCAAGTACAAGACTTTTTGCCAAAACATTCATCCTTTCATGCGTACTCTAACTATTTTTTGTAACTAGAATCATGAGGAACATCGGTCGACGGACCTCATCTTTCATTTTAGGTCGTCCTATAATTTCATCGGGTGGTAGAGTTTCTTTAAATGATTCTACAGTAAAACCAGCTTGAATCAATTGGTTGATGTAAGTTGAGAAGGTACGGTGATACTTTGTTACCGTAGATTCTAGAAATTGTGTATCTCTCTTACTCTCTATGTTGTAATAATCTATTGGCCAATATAAAGGATTACTATCGTCGTCATAGATCCAATCTTGTTCGGGACGAGATGAAAAGATAGGGTGTTCAACAGAAAATGCAAAAGTACCTCCAGTCTTTAAACATCTGTATACACTTTGACAAACTGTATCAAAGGATTCAATGTAATGAAAGGCTAAAGAACTGATGACAACATCAAAGCATTGATCTGTAAAATTAACATCTTCAATCGAGCTTTGTAGATAGGTAATATTAGGGTCATCAGTCATGTCCTTGGCTTTTCCAATCATTTTCTCAGATATGTCTACTCCAATTACTGAATGTGCGCCTTGCTCGCTTACATAGCGACAATACCAACCTAAGCCACAGCCTAAATCAAGAACTTTTTTATCTTTAAAATCCGGTAACAGTGTTTTGAACATTTCCCATTCCCCAGCACCTTTTAGTCTATTGACTGAGCGTGCCATCTGACTATAGGCATTAAAGAATTTCGGATTATCATACTTATTTTCTTTCATTGGAGCATACCCCTGACTAAGACTGTTTTATTATACTAATTTAACATGAAAAAAGCATACTGAGGGTAATCCCCAGTATGCCAAAATATCTTAACTTAATTATTTACTTACTTCGTATGACCAATTCCAGTACGTGCCATCATAATCAAAGTGGAAGTCGAAACTACCATACTTGAAGTTGAAATCATAAGGCACGTTATGAAGCGGCGCTTCATCTAAAACTTCTGGATTGTGTAGAGCTAACTTAGCGAGGTAGGCTTCATCTGTCGGTTCTGTTAATACCTTATCCTCATATAACCATGACCATTCGTTACCATCATAGCTAAAGAAGAATTCACGATTGTCATAAGTGAAATGATAATTGTAAGGTACGTCGTGAAGCGGCGCTTCATTAAGTTTTTCTGGATTGTTTAGAGCTAGATCAGCAAGTTTCTCTTCAGTCCATGGTTCAGTAATTGGTGTTTCGTCATTATTATCATTGACTGGTTCGTTTGCTGGATCGTCATATCCGTCTGGTATGCCTTTGTTTTGTTCACTTGCAAAGATATCCGCAACGGCTTCGTTATATTCAACTTGAGTAATTTCACCTGAGTCTTTTTGTACGCTTAAGTCGCTAATTTTGTCTTGAGATTCTTGTGGCATCCATGACGCATCAAAGTGTGTGTTTGCCCATCCGTCACCATCTGGGTCAGTACTACTTGGTAGATACTCTCCCCAAACTGTTTTGGCACCACTGGGTTCTTCAGCTTGGTCCGCTTGTGCTGTTGCACCTAATCCATTAAAAGCTAAAGCGCTTGCAATTAAAGCTGTGCTAAATAAAGTTACTTTCTTCATTATAAGAAATATCCTTCCTGAATATCTAACTTTATTTCTACACTTAAAATAGCATATGTAATATTATATTTCAAATATGTTACAAATATTACAGAGAGATAATCACAACAAATTCTATTTGCTTCCTTTATATAAGAATATAAGATTAATATAATTGTCAAAAAATTTTCAATAAATAGGATATTTTTAGAAATTCAATTTAATTTTGACATATTTCTGTAACGACTATAAACTGGAGAAGAGATTAGATTTCATACATGCGCTTTAATATAGAAAAGAGGGGATATTATGGCTGGAGAGAAAGATGAGAAAATATTTTCGCGACGCGATTTCCTGAAGACAACAGGTGTTGCTGCCGGTGGGATTGCTGGTGGGGCACTTTTAGGAGGATTTACTGGATTTAAGTTCGGTGAAGACCAATCTGAAGGGGATTCAGCAGAGACGAATACTGGTGGAGAAACAGCTAGCGGCGAAGGTGAATCGGGTCAAGCTTTAGCGGATGCTAGAACATTCATTAGTAGACAAGAGGACTTTGCTGCACTTGCTGCGGCAACGGAAAGAATTTATCCAGAAGATGATAACGGTCCAGGTGCAATCGAGCTTGGTGTGCCGTATTTCATTGATAAGCAGCTCTATGGTACGTGGGGTACGAACGGAACAGACTATCGTATGGGGCCTTATCAACCAATGGCATCAGACACTCATGGTCGTCAGGAAAAGATGGACCGTGGTGAAATGTTCTTGATGGGTATAAGACGTATGATGGAATATGCGGTTGAAGAATTTGATGATGAGTTTGTGAACCTTGACGGAGAGCAACAAGACGAAATTCTAAAAGCATTTGAAGCCGATGAGGTTGAAATAGGTGGTATGAAATCCTCTGCCTTCTTCTCACTCCTAAGAAGTACAACTATTGAAGGCGTGTATTCTGATCCTACATACGGCGGTAACCGCAATATGGAAGGTTGGAAGATGATTCAATATCCAGGCCCACGAATGGGTTGGATGGATAAAATTATGGAAGAAGAGTTCCAAGAGATTGAACCAGAATCTCTAAGAGCGTATCAAGGAGGCGGAATGTAATGGCGACCGAATTAGATAAAGTAGACGTTGTAGTAGTCGGCATGGGTTGGTCTGGCGGTATCGTCAGTGCAGAATTAGCTAAAGCAGGCAAAAATGTAGTCGGCCTTGAAAAAGGACACAATGCGAAGCGTAGTGACTACATCGGTGTTAAAGATGAGCTTAGATTCGATAATAGATTTGAGATTATGCAATCACTTAAAGGTGACACAATTACATCCAGAAACGAAATTGATGAGACAGCCTTACCTATTCGTACAATGAAAGATATGCAACTTGGTGCCGACGTAGGTGGGGCGAGTGTTCACTGGGCAGGTGCGACGTATCGTTACTGGCCATATGAATTTGAAATCCGTAGCCAAACAATAGAACGTTACGGTGAAGATAAGATCCCTGATGATATGAACTTACAAGATTGGGGTATTACCTACGAGGAAATGGAACCCTACTATGAAAAGTGGGAAAAAACTGCAGGTATTTCTGGTGAACAGGATCCACTTGCGCCAGAGCGTAAGATGGAATGGCCAAACCCGCCTTTAAACGAAACACCATCACTTAAGTTATTTAAAGATGCGACAGCGGAACTCGGATTACATCCTTTCCAAATCGCGGCAGGGAACATGTCTCAAAACTATGAGAACCCAGACGGGGAAAAACTCAATGCATGTATGTACTGCTCTTTCTGTACTCGCGCAGGTTGTGACTTTGATGCGAAATCAGATCCACTTGCTACAGTAGTACCAACTGCACTTAGACATGATAACTTCGAATTAAGAACACGCGCAAACGTACGCCGTGTCCTTTATAACGAAGATGATCAAAGAGCGACAGGTGTTATGTATGTAGATGAGCAAACAGGTGAAGAATTTGAACAGCCTGCAGACGTTGTTGTACTAGCTGCATTTGCATTTACAAATAACCGTCTACTTATGTTGTCTGATATCGGTGAACAGTACGATCCAGAAACGCGTGAAGGTGTTATTGGACGTAACTTTAACGGTCAATATAACTCTGCTTTCCATGGTGCAATTGGTTACTTCGAAAATGAGAAGTGGAACCTTTACATGGGTGCTGGTGCACTAGGTGCAGCAGTTAATGACTATGCAGCAGATAACTTTGACCACACTGATTTAGACTTTATTGGTGGAGGCGCGATTGAGTTAAGGCAGTATGGCTTTGGTGCCATCTCCAGCAGTAATAACTATCCAAGTGATACACCAAGCTGGGGTGCTGAGTATAAGAAACAGTCACTTAAATATGCCTATAGTGCACTGCACATTTGGTATACAAGTATTGCGATGTCATACTGGCACAATTATCTAGACCTAGATCCAACTTATAAAGATGAGTACGGAGATCCTCTCTTACGTGCGACTTATAAATTTGGTTCAAACGAACGTCCGATTGGGAAGTTCGGAGTAGAAAAATGTGTTGAGATAATGGAAGCAATGGGTGCTGATATTGTAGAAGCAGACCCACTTCCAGACGAATTCGACCATGTATATGCAGGTGGACACTATACAGGTGGTGTCGTGATGGGTGCAGACCCAGAAACATCAGCAGTGAACAGCTACCTACAAATGTGGGATGTAGACAACCTATTTGTAGTTGGCGGTTCAGCCTTTCCGCAGTTCGGTGGTCACCACCCAACACCAACAATCGGTGCACTAGCTTACCGTGCAGCTGAAGGTGTTGAGCGATACCTTGAAGAGGAAGAACAACTTGTAGAACCACAAACAGAAAGTTCAAATTCGTAAATATAGCTAATATATAGTGAGGTCCTAGATTATTCTCGGGCCTCACTTTTTTGATTGCAGTAATTATAAAAGTGTATACTGGACTTAACTTATAACAAATTACAAAGGGGAGTTTTCATGTTTAAACAAGATGAGACTGTAGAATTTTTAAAGGACTTATTGTCAGTGAACAGTCCGACAGGTTACACGATGAATGCCATAGAGTTTTTAAAATCTACAGTAGAGCAAATTGGTTATGAAACTGAAGTGACACCAAAGGGGAATTTACTGGTGAGTGTTGAAGGTGAAAATAGTACTGTGACCCGTGCCTTGAGCGCCCATGTCGATACACTCGGTTTAATGGTGCGTTCGATCAATAGTGATGGGACTTTATCGTTAACAAAATTGGGTGGTCCATTAACGCCAACCTTGGACGGGGAGTATTGTGATATCATCACGAGAGATGACAAGGTGTACACAGGGACAATTCTGTCGAAATCACCGTCGATTCATGTCTTCAAAGACGCCTCTAAAAAAGAGAGAGATATCGATAACCTCGTGGTCAAAATTGATGAGCGTGTGGAGAATAAGGAAGATGTCCAGAAGTTGGGGATTCAAAACGGTGACTTTGTGGCCTATGATCCGAAAGTGACCGTGACAGAATCTGGCTTTGTTAAATCACGTTTCCTGGACGATAAAGCCTCAGTCGCCTTGTTGGTGAGCATTCTCAAAATGCTGAAAGAAAATGGGGTGAAGCCGAAGACGAACCTGAAGTTTATCTTCTCGACCTATGAAGAAGTCGGACATGGCGCAGCATGGATTCCAGAAGACATTACGGAATTACTAGCAGTGGATATGGGTTGTATTGGTTTAGATTTAGAATGTACAGAATACGAAGTGTCCATTTGTGCCAAGGACTCTTCAGGACCGTATGATTACGAACTGACCACTAAATTGATTAACTTTGCTAAAGAAGCGGAGCTGAACTATGCAGTCGACATTTACCCGATGTATGGCAGTGACGCCTCCGCTGCCCTCGCAGGCGGTGCAAATATTAGGGCCGCACTGATCGGACCCGGCGTCGCGAGCAGTCACGGTATGGAAAGAACCCATGTGGATGCTTTGAAAAACACTTTTGAGTTAATTAAGAAATACATTGAGAACTAGGTAATGGCACCTGCAGATTGCAGGTGCTTTTTTGTTGGGGCAGGACTTATTGGGTGGTCGGAGGTTAACGGTGGGGTCGTGTTGATTTTCTAGGGTGGTCGGAGTTCGACGGTGGAATGGTGTTGAACTTCCAGGACGCTCGGAGTTCGACGGCGAAGTGGTGTTGAACTTCCATGGTGTTCGGAGTTCAACGGCGAAATGGTGTTGATCTTCTGTCCATTTTTTAAGTGATGATGAGAAAATACTTTTGAATTTATTAAGAACTAGGTAGATGATTCAAAATTAGTCGGTGAGGGTAAAATGGGTGCAAGAAGTTAACTTTTAGTAGGTGATTTTAAGTGCGGAAGTTAGAATGGTTTGTCTTTAAAATATTGCTACCACTTGTGGTCGTGAATTTTATCGTGTGTGACTTTTTACATGAATACGAGTGGGTCACATTTGGACTGCAGTTTGGACCAATTGCAGCAGTTGTGGCTTTTATTATAGTTGTGGGCTTGTTGGTGAAACGCCCATACGATGAGGAGAAAGTAGAAGAGACAGATACTAAAGGCGGTCGGAAGTGGATTATATTTTTGGTGGTGTTGGTGATTTCCTTGAACCTATTATGGGGAGAACCGGCGAGTAATTTACTTAATATTAAACGATTCGAGTTCTGGGCAATTATGATTATTATCCCATTACTTAGAGCCTTTGATTATAAAAAGAAAACGGACAACACCCGTGAAGAAAAACGATATTTTTAAACTTTGGAAGTGGGACCTGCAGATAGTGGGTGCTTTTTTGTTAGTTGCTTGGAGGTTAACGGTGAACTGTTGTTGATCTTCAATTCTAATCGATTTGAATGGTGATGAGGCAAGCACATCACCATTCAACCAAATTAAAAAAGTGACGAGAGATTCTCATCACCATCCAAACAAATAATGGAGCCAAGGGGGATCGAACCCCTGACCTCTGCACTGCCAGTGCAACGCTCTCCCAGCTGAGCTATGGCCCCGAACTTACTTTTATAATAAACATAGTTTATACCATTATGAAAAAAAGTTAAAGATGACGTACAAGACTGGCACAACTGCTAAGGCGGGCAGGTAGTTCATCGTTTTGAAGGATTTGATGTTTAGGATACCTAAGCCTGCCATGACAATTAAGATTCCACCGATGATATTGACTTCGTTTAGGATATCAACGTTGATGGAGCTTTGCATAAATAGGGCGAATAAATAAATACTCCCTTGCCAAATAAATACTGCGACTGCGGATAGGACAATTCCAAATCCAAAGGTTGAGGCAAGGACGATAGATGTAATGCCATCAAGGATTCCGTTAGTAATTAAGTAAGTATAGTTTTGATTGACTGCAGCTTCGATTGGTCCGAGTATCGATAAAGTCCCGATGCAATAGAGTAAAATCGCAGTGGATAGGCCTTGGGCTAGATCGCCTTTGGAGTATTTACTAATGGCGTTGTTAAATTTATCTTCAAGGTTAAGCATCTGGCCAATGACCCCACCTAGGGCTAGAGCTAAAATAAACAGAACAGGGTAATTACTAAGCGGCATATATTGAACGATGGCGTTAACACCGATGGCAAAGGCGACGAGGCCCATGGCAGTCATCAACACATCGTGATATTCTTTCTTAATTCCTCTATTAAATAGGCTACCAATTGTTGTACCTATGATAATCATGACAACGTTAAATATTGTACCAAACATTAAAATTCTCCTTACGTCAAACACAAGATAGTTATTATCTTACGCTATTTTAGTATAAAGTAGTATGTGAATTAGAAAAAAATTAGGAGAGGTGTATAGAATGGCTGGAAAATCAGTAGTAAATTTAACGATGACTCGAACGTTTGATGTGGAACCGTCTAAGGTATTTGAAGCCTGGGTAAATCCTGATTTATTTAGAAATTGGTTTATGACCTTACAAGCAACAAATAAAGTCGCAAAAAATGACCTCAAAGTGGGTGGGGAATGGGAAATCGTCGACCACAGACAGGGTCAGGACTTCAGAGCAATCGGCACCTATCAAGAAATCGTCGACAACGAAAAGCTCGTCTTCACTTTTAATATGCCGCAGTTCAATGATGAGTCAGATACGCTAGCCGTTCAACTCGATAAAACCGAAACCGGCACGCTCATGACCTTCAGCCACGATATTACCGTCTTGCACGAGGATAACTGGACAGAAGAGGATATCAAAAAAGCAGAAAAAGAATTTCACGATAGCACTGAACAAGGCTACACCTACATGTTCATGGGCTTAAAAGAGTTAGTTGAAACAGGTAAGGTAAGTTATACAGGCGAAGGTCACTAGGGCACCGATATGGGTGCTTTATTTATTCCCCAACATTTCCTAGGAAATACGAGCATATTTTTCGAAAGAAAGGTATGATAGGTAGAAAAAGATGATATGGGATATTTGGCAGAAGGAGTGTCTGATATGGAATATTTATGGCAGAAGTCAGAGGATATCGAAGCCCTCTTATATGAGTTGGTGTCTTGGAATAGTTTGTCTGGCAGTCAAGGAGAGATTGATTTTCCACATAAATTGAAGGATAAGTTAATGGCCTTGGATTATTTTTCGACTCAAGACGATAAAATCCGTCTATTTGATGCAGGCAAAAACTGTAATGCTTTAACTGCGCTTTATAAAAATGATGAGACAAAGGATACAGTCGTATTAATTAGTCATTTTGATACGGTTGGCGTAGATGAATACGGTCAGTTGTCTCACCTTGCCTTTGATCCAGTCAATTTAACTGCAGCTTTTGAAACGCGTAAAGATCTATTAACTGAAGATACGAAGGTTGACTTAGAAACAGGGGACTTTGTGTTTGGCCGAGGCGTTATGGATATGAAACCAGGGCTCGCCTTACACATGCATATTCTTGAACAGGCAATAAAAGAAGAATGGCCAATCAATATTTGCCTCGTCACGGTGCCGGATGAAGAGGTAGCCTCAGCAGGTATGCTCCGAGCTGTGCCTGGTTTGGTTCAAATAAAAGACGAATACGACCTAAACATTCGTCTATTCCTAAATGGTGAACCTTCATTCACTCAAGAACCCTTGGACAATAATCACTACATATATTCAGGATCCATCGGCAAGATTATGCCGGCAGCCTTGTTTTACGGTATTCCGACCCATGCCGGGGAACCGTTAAATGGGATTACAGCGCACTTTTTATCGTCTTATTTAAACAAGGAAATGGAATTTACCAACAGATTCCAAGAGACCTATGACGGAGAGACGACACCCTTACCAATCTGTCTGCAGTCGAACGATTTAAAAGAAAACTATGACGTGCAAACGTCCCATCATGCATATTCGTTGTACAACGTATTCACTATGAATCAAACCGCGCGAGATGTCATGGGCACCTTTAAAGAGATTGCCGAAGACGCCATGCATCAATGTCGAACGGATTACTTGAAGATTGCCGAAACGAATGGCATCGAACCATTTACCTGCATTCGAATTATGGAATACCATGAAGTTCTAGAGTATTTTATCGATAAATACAGCCTAGAAGAAGCGAATCAGGTGATTGAAGCGGTCTTAAACCAAGGTGTGAGTGATCAAAGAAAGACGACCGTTTTAATTGCTGACCGCTTGATGGAACACTGTCAGGAACTCGCGCCAGCAACAGTACTTATGTTTGCACCACCGTATATGCCAGCTGTGAATTCCTCAGATGACGATTTAGTTCAGAAGCTGATTGCTGTGACTAAGGAAACATTTAAAGAAAACTTTAACTATGAAGTGACCAACAAACACTACTTTAACGGGATTTCTGATTTAAGTTATGTTAACTATCAAGCAGACGACGATGGCTGGGAAGTGTTTGTTAATAACGCACCGCTGTGGGGCGAGACCTATAAGATTCCCTTCAAAGACATGCAAATCTTGAATGCACCCGTGATGAATATTGGGCCCTTCGGAAAAGATGCGCACAAGATGACAGAGCGACTTCACAAGGCGAACGCCTTTGAAATGATGCCACAGGTATTAAAAACTGTGATCCGATCGATATAGAATCGGTGATAAGTAGGCAAAAAATAAAGAGAGTTATCACCGTTTTAGAAAGAATCGGTGATAAGTGAATAAAAAATAAGAGAGTTATCACCGGTATTGTGCACACGGGTGATAACTCCCTTTTTATTTTATGATTTCAAATTAACAATAGTACGGCCTTGCAGGTTACCGTCGATAATGTCATGGAGTGCTTGTGGTAAGTCGTCTAGACCAATTTCGTTGACTAGGCCTTCGCTTTCTAGGTCGATATTTAAGTCAGTCGCAAGGCGCTTCCAAATGTGTTGTCTTTTCGCCATTGGGAAGTAGACCGAATCAGCACCCATCCAATGAATGCCTCGACCAATAAATGGCAGTACTGTCGTTGAAACGTCAATGCCGCCAACTAGGCCATAGGTCACAACGGCACCTTCAGGCTCCAAGGTTTTTAAAATATATTCTGTAGTTGAACCACCGACAGGGTCAATCGCAGCCTGATAAAGTGGCTGGTTTACAGGTCCTTCTTGAGTGTTTTCTACCTCACTACGAGCGATCACTTTTTTCGCTCCAATAGATTTTAAATAGTCTTCGCGGGATGATGAACCACTGCTCGCGACAACATCATAGCCTAAGTGATTTAACATGCGCACGGCTAAACTACCAGATCCGCCTGATGCACCGGCAACTAAGACATCTCCGTTGTCAGGGTGTACGCCCACTTTTTCTAATTTATCAATGGCAATTCCTACTGTCAGTCCAGCAGTACCTTGAATCATCGCTTCTCTTAAGCTTAATCCATCAGGAAGTGGAATGACGTATTCTCCAGGGAGTGTTGCATATTCTTGGTAGCCACCGTCGATTGATGTACCGATATCATAGCTTGTTGCAATGACTTCATCACCGACCTTAAAGCGGTCATCATTCGATTCTTTCACCACACCAGCTAAATCAATACCAGGTGTAATCGGGAAGGTCGTAGCGATTTGTCCAAGGGCACTCACCATACCATCCTTATAATTTATACTTGAGTAATGCACATCGATAAACAACTCATTATCCGCTAAAGGCTTTCTTTCTACGGGTTGAATGCTTATTTCTGTACCTTCATCTTCAGTCGATTTGTTCACCACTAATGCGCGATACGAATTCATAAATAGCCTCCTTCATATAATATAGTTCTATTTTACTAACTTATAATTCGGAATGCATTTAATCCGTTTTTAGAAATGACTAAAGGAATGGTAAAGTGGAGCTAAGGAGTGATCGCTATGAAAATAATCGTTGCTATGGATTCATTTAAAGGGAGTGTGTCGTCGAAGGAAGCAAGTGACGCGGTGGAAGTAGGTATCAAGTCAGCCTTCAGTGAGGCGGAAGTTAAGACATATGAAATGGCTGATGGTGGAGAAGGCACAACGGATATCTTGGTCAATAGTTTAGGCGGTCAAAAGATTCCAAAGGTGGTCACAGGACCGCTGGGTAAGGAAGTGACATCCTATGTGGGTTTGGTGCCGAGTGAAAATCTAGCGATTATAGAAGTCGCCTCAACGTCCGGTTTAACCTTGCTGAGTCAAGATGAGCTGAACCCCAAACTTGCCACGACTTATGGTTTGGGGGAATTGATTGAATATGCCCATGCACTCGGTGCGAGGAACTTTATCGTAGGCCTAGGTGGAAGTTCGACCAATGACGGTGGTGTTGGCATGCTACAAGCGATGGGTTATCAATTTCTAGATAAAAACAAACAGGACATTGAGCAGGGTGGTCTGGCCTTAAATCAAATTAGTAAAATTATTAAAACCAACGAAGCGGCTAAATTTGATGGCTGTAACTTTAGAGTGGCCTGTGATGTGAATAACACGCTGTATGGTGAAGCGGGTGCAACCTATGTCTTCGGACCGCAAAAAGGTGTGACAGTTGAGGATTTAGAAGTACTTAATCAAGGACTCAAACACTATGCAGATAAAACCTTAGAGGACATGAACATAGACATAGCAGAAATTCCAGGGGGAGGTGCAGCTGGTGGCTTAGGCGCGGCCTTCCATGGCTATCTTGGTGGTCAACTAGAAACAGGCGTGTCTCTGATTACAGATATGTTAGGAATTGAAGAAGAAATTGAAACTGCAGACTTAGTGATAACCGGTGAAGGTCGACTCGATGCCCAAACCGCTATGGGGAAAGTCCCTGTAGGCATTGCAGCACTTGCCGAGCACTATCAAGTGCCAGTCATTGGACTCGCTGGAAGCCTGTCTAAAGATGCCGATCAGTTAAATGAACGTGGTTTGAATGCAGTCTTCTCCATTCAAGCCGAGCCCATGCCCTTGGATCAGGCAATGGAAAAAGAAGTGACGATAGAAAATATTAGAAGGACGACAGAGCAAGTCATCAGACTCTTCAACATAGGCAAATAAAAGAGCAGTGCGCACGCGTACTGCTCTTTTTCTATCTATTGTCCTTCACTATAAATTTTATTGAGTGCTTCTTCAAACAATTCTGGTGGCTGGGCACCTGAGATTGAGTATTTGTCATTGACTAGGAAGAATGGGACACCTTGTACGCCTAATTGTGAGGCTTGTGAGATATCGACATTAACGTCCTGAGCGTAGTCTTCACTAGCTAAAACATTTTGTACTTCATCAGTATCTAAGCCAAAAGATTCTGCTAATCGTAGAATTGTGTCATTGTCATCGATGTCAGCACCTTCAGTGAAGTGGGCTTTATAAAATGCTTTAAAGAACGGTGTGCCTTTACCTTGTGTACGTGCATATTGGAACACGCGGTGGGCTTTAAATGTGCTAGTAAGCTTGGCGATATCGTAATTAATCTCAACGCCTGCATTTTTACCTGTTTCTGTGACTTGTTGCAGCATACCTTGTGCGCGTTCAACTGGCATACCTTTTAGTTTAGAGAATGTTTCTGCATAGCTTTCTCCCTCAGTGTGCACTGCACCAGGCATGAGTTGGAAGCTCTTGTACTCAATCTCAACATCATCTTTATGTTCAAATTTACTTAAAGCATTATCTAAGTTAGCTTGTCCGATATAGCAGAACGGGCAAACGAAGTCTGACCAAATTGTAATTTTCATTATTTCTTATCCTCTTTCTCTTCATTAGTTGGGCCACATATCCCTGTTTCAAAGTCACATACCATGCCGGTAGAACTTCCAAATTCCATAGGTTCTATCGTTTGAACTTGTTTGTCAGTTTTCTTTTCTTGTTCTTTTTCCGTCATTGCAATGCTCCTTTCCATAAGTAATTTCCTATACTAATGATAGCTTAACAGGATGCATTAAAAAAGACGAAAATCCTGCCTACATGTTGTAAGCAGGATCTGTTTTATCTTTCAAAATCGATAATTTCCTCTTGGCCGAGATTAATCGTAGATTCACTGGGTTTAGTTCTCGCCACACATTTACCATTTCTATAAGAGTATGTGACAGCGGCTTGTTTTCGGATGACATCATACTCATTATCCCCATTTAAGACGATAAAGTTCGCAGGCTTACCAACTTCAATGCCATACTGGTCTTCAATATGTAGGGTCTTGGCACTATTTTTAGTAATTAAGTCAATTGAATTGACGATTTCTTCATAGCCCATGAGTTGTGCGACATGTATGCCCATGTGTAAGACCTGTAGCATATTTCCTGTGCCGAGTGGATACCAAGGGTCAAAAATATCATCGTGGCCGAAACAGATGTTTAGACCCGCTGCTTGCAGTTCTTTAACACGTGTGAGGCCACGGCGTTTAGGATACGAATCAAAGCGGCCTTGTAGATGAATGTTGATTAATGGGTTAGAAACAAAATTAATGTTCGACATCTTCAACAATCGGGAGAGTTTAGCTGTGTAGGCATCATTATAAGACCCCATGGCTGTCGTGTGGCTGGCTGTTGTCTTCTCACCTAAGCCGCGTTGGTAGGCCTCATTTGCAACGACTTCGACGAATCTCGATTGCTCATCATCGATTTCATCGCAGTGAACGTCGATGAGTTTATCGTATTTTTCAGCTAGGTCAAAGGCGATTTTTAAAGATTCTACACCATACTCTCGAGTGAATTCGAAGTGAGGAATCGCACCGACAACGTCAGCGCCAAGTTTTATTGCTTCTTCTAAAATTTCTTTCCCATTCGGATACGATAAAATCCCTTCCTGCGGGAAAGCAACGAGCTGAATATCTACAAAGTCACTTAACTCTTCTTTGACTTCGATCATCGCTTTAAGTGCAGTCAGTTCAGGGTCAGTGACATCAACATGTGTACGAATGTATTGAATGCCACCAGCAATCTGCCATTTAATTGCTTTTTTCGCACGACTTTTAACATCTTCTATAGTCAGTGATTCCTTTCTCTCAGACCATCTCTGAATGCCTTCGAACAAGGTGCCACTAATATTCCACTCAGGTTCTCCTGCAGTTAAAGTCGTATCTAAATGAATGTGCGGCTCTATGAAGGGGGGTAAAACTAAATCACCCTTCACATCGATACTATCCTCTGATTCTTCTAGCTGATCTTGAGTGATCGTTTTAAATTTTCCATCTTCAATTTCTATATTCCATAGACCTTCTTGTCCTCTTAAAGTTGCGTTCTTAATATTCACGTGCCATTTCATCCTTTCCTTTAAGTGGAGTGTTTACTGTAACTGGTGCATTCATCTCCGCTAATTTCATGCCGACTGCATAGATGACACTTGTGCCGATTAGAGCATTTAATGGTGGAATGCCTGGTACGAAGTTTGCTAGAAGAACACCGGCAATCCAAGCAATTATTGCGACAGGGTTTAAGGCTTTAAAGTTAGCACTTTCAATTGAAGCATATTGTCTTTTTCTTACGATGAAGTAATCCGTTAAGATAATGGCTCCGATTGAAGGTAGGGCTGAACCTAACAAGGTTAGGAAACCCACAAAGTTGTTGTATAACCACATTGCTGCGATTGTCCCTAAGATACCATTGAAGACAACAATATACTTCTTAGGTAGCTTAAAGATGTTTGCAAAGCCAAGTCCTGATGCGTAAAGGGCGCTATCATTCGTTGTCCAGATGTTTAATCCTAAGACGATGATGGCTGGAATCATGAGTCCTTGTAACATCATG
Organism: Jeotgalicoccus sp. ATCC 8456; assembly: GCF_016313225.1. Classification (NCBI taxonomy): domain Bacteria; kingdom Bacillati; phylum Bacillota; class Bacilli; order Caryophanales; family Staphylococcaceae; genus Jeotgalicoccus; species Jeotgalicoccus sp. ATCC 8456. Next base: position 1,574,996 of record NZ_CP066224.1, read on the forward strand.
ACTTCTGAAATATCAGTGATACCAAAGGCCATTGCTCCGATGGCACCAAATAAGAACATTAATGAGTTACCGATAAAGAAAGCAATGACTGTAGATGATACGGCTGATTTAGCAGTTTTACTAAAGCGTGTGAAGTCAGGCGTTAAAGTACCTGCACTGATAAATGAACCGACACAGATTGTGAGTGCCAGAGCGATACTCATGGTTTGACTTGGCTCATAGGCCATAAGTGCTTCCATGCCGCCCATTGAGGCAACTGCATCTGATGTTGAATAAATTCCGAAGACTGCAATTGTAGGGACACTGATGAAACCGAGGATGGCAAGAGCTTTAAGACCGAATATAGATGAAATAGTCATCAAGGTTCCAAAGACACCGATGAGTATGTAGACATTGACACCTGTTGCCATTGAGACAGGGACGGCGAACATGGCAAGACCAACACCGAACCAGCACACTTGAGTGGCTGCGAGTAAAAATGAAGTAATATATGAACCTTCTTTACCGAAGGCATAGCGAGCGAGTAGATGAATAGAGAGACCAGTTTTGGCTGAGATGTAAGCAAGTGATCCAGTGTATAAACCGAGAATTAAATTACCAGCTAGGACAATCCAAATGAAGTTCAAAAGAGATAAACCTTCTCCTAGTGTCCCACCTGACCACATGCTGGCAGAGAAAAAGCTGAGTGATACCATAACGACTAAGATGTTCCAAAATCCTTTACGGCTAGACTGAGGTACTGCTGTAAGTGAAAATTCTTTGTCTTGAATAGACATGTTCATTCCTCCAGATTCTTATTTAAGAAACTGGCGCCGAAAGGGCACAACTTGTTTCATTCAGACAAAAAGAAAGCTTCTTGCCCGAAAGAAGACAAGAAGCTGATTTCTATAATAAAGAAGATTAAACACCCAGAATTAGGATATGTTTAACCGAATCGATATTATACGCGCTGTCCTTGTCAGTCTCTCTGGACTGAGTTAAAGGCACCAGTATTTAGTTCATGAATAGTATTACATATAAAAGTTGAACTGTCTACTTAATATTTTACGTTTAAATATGCATAATAAAGTTTAATTATAAATTCATCATATGGTAATATAGAAACAATCATTTAACTAAGGAGTGTGAATGAATGTCGGTGAATTCATCAAAAAACAAGAAATTGAAGAAAAGATGGGAGTTTCCGGATACATATGTCATAGTATTTGGAGTAATGTTGCTTGCGGTTCTAGCCACATACTTAATGCCAGCAGGATCATTTGAACGAGAGGAAATTGAAGGGGTAACGACGATTGTACCCGATACATATGAAACGGTTGAAAGTGAACCTGCAGGATTAATGGATGTCTTTTTAGCGATTCAAACTGGGATGATAGAGAGTGCGGATATTATATTTCTAGTTCTATTTGCAGGTGGGATGTTCGAAGTCATTAATCGCTCAGGTGCTATACAGGCAGGAATATATTCTGCAATTGATAAGATGCAAGGGAGAGAATTTCTATTAATCTCATCGATTATTGTTCTCTTTGCAATCGGCGGTGCGGTTGGTGCATTAGGTAACTCGGTCATCGCATTTGTAGTCATTGGGGTAATGTTAGCAAAAGCGTTAAAACTCGATGCCATTGTAGCAGTTGCAATTACATTTAATGCGGCCTTTATTGGTTTTTCAGCAGGATTCTTAAATCCATATACAGTGGGTGTTGCACACAATATAGCTGAACTACCACCTTTTTCGGGAATGCTGATTAGATTGATTGCCTTTGTGATTTTAACTGCTGTAACGATTTGGTTTACATGGCGATACTGTAAAAAAATATTGAATGACCCTACAAAAAGTATTATGGGTGTTGAAGCATCAGCAGAAGAATTTAAGAACACAGAAAAGTTTACTATAAGACATAAATGGATACTGGCTGTGACCGCTCTAGCCTTAATCTTCTTCATATTTGCAGTGATCCAGTTCCAATGGACGACCAATCATATGGCTGCCTTGTTTATCATCGTTGCAATTATTGCAGGTATGATTGCTCAGATGAACTATAATGAAATTACCTTAACTTTCTTGGAAGGTTGTAAAGGACTCGTATACGGTTCCTTAATCATTGGTTTAGCAAGAGCAGTACTCATTATTATGGAAGACGGCATGGTTTTAGATACATTAGTTAGTGTGCTATCAGATCCTTTATCTGCCTTACCTCCTGTTGCAACAGCAATAGGTATGTTCATCATGAACTCAATCTTTAACTTCTTTGTTCCGTCGGGCAGTGGACAGGCTGCAATTATGATTCCGATTCAAGCACCACTTTCTGATATGGTAGGGGTGACCCGTCAAGTCGCAATACTTGCATTCCAGTTTGGCGATGGCTTCTCTAACTCACTTTTTCCAACGTCAGGCACACTAATGGCGAGTTTAGCTGTTGCGGGTGTACCGTGGATTAAATGGGCAAAGTGGTTCTTGCCGTTATTTATTATCTGGTCAGTCATTGCTATGATACTATTAGTGGTAGCAACATTGATAAATCTAGGACCATTTTAGATTTAAATACGATGATACAGGTGAGGGCTTAGATGGAAATTTATAGCTATAGAAATGAAAAGGTTAATGCATCTGCAGATGATATCTTTAGTGTAATTAATGATGACAATCAATTAATAGACATATTCACCATCCTAAAGGAAGTTGAGTATAATACGAAAGAAAAACGTGCTAAGGGTACAAAATTTAGAATAACGCTAGGCGTTAGAAATAAGACATACAGATTTAGAAATGAAATAGTTGAATACAGCGAGAATCGTAGTATTACAATGAAAACTAAGCTTAAACAAGGCGTTATTACAACGTTATTTAATATCGTTCCAAATGGAGAATATTCAGAGCTAACTGTACGCTCTAGCATCGATAGTAAAATGGGAGTCAGAATGTTTGTAATGACAGTGAAACCTATTGTGAAGGCTGTTATGAATAAAGAAATGAATAAATTAGTTAAATATCTAGAAGATAAATCAGCCTGATCAATGAAAGGGATTATTATTAAATGAAGAATAAGAATAAAGGTAATACCGAATGGACAGTAGAAAAGAATAACGAACTACTTGAATACCTATTTGAAGTGATGCCAAATAAGAGCAGAAGTACAGTCAAAGGAATGTTAAAACGAGGCCAAGTTACTATTAATGGTAAACCGACGACACAGTTTGATGAATGCTTGAAAAAGGGTGATGTCGTCACCTTAAGAGACCGTGCCGCATCGCCTGATGTTAAGATGAAAGGCATAGAGATTGTCTATGAAGACGATGATATTATTGCCATTGAAAAGTCACATGGACTCTTAACTATGGGCTCTAAACTCGAGAAAAAAGCGACAGCCTTTAGAATGTTAATGGATTATGTACAGAGTATCAGACCAAACAATCGCATCTTTATAGTACATCGTTTAGATAGAGATACTTCAGGTGTGATGATACTTGCAAAATCACGTGTAGTACAACAAAAGTTACAAAATAACTGGAAAGACATCGTAAGTGAAAGAACTTATATTGCCTTAGTAGAGGGCCAAGTTAAAGAAGACGGGACGATTACTTCTTGGCTTAAAGAAGATAAGACCTTTAAAATGCATTCAAGTCCTAAAGACAATGGTGGGCAAAAAGCAATTACTCATTACCAAGTGATGAGAAAAAATCGTCGATTTTCTCTATTAAAAGTCAACTTAGAGACGGGACGAAAAAATCAGATCCGTGTGCATATGGAAACGATTGGCCATCCAATAGTAGGCGATAAAAAATATGGATCAACAACCAAACCAATCAATCGCCTTGGTCTTCATGCAAGTGTTATAGAGTTTAAACACCCAACTAGTGGAAAGTCTTTGAGGTTTGAATCAAAGCCACCTAGCAGTTTTACAAGAGGGTTTAAATAGAAGCTAGCCAAACCGTATTGGGGTTTGGCTTTTTGTAATTATTATAAATAATTGTTTCAGAACTGTTTTAATTTCGATATAACTGTGTTAGCATTACAAGTTGTCCAAGGCTTTATTTTAAGTCAAGTAAAATCCTTTTTAGCTGTGAGATGCACTCACTGCAGTTTTTGACATGATTTTTCATGTAACATTTCTATTTTCTTTTTTTAGGGAAGTTTCAGTTCCCAAATTTCACGATACAGCACGATAAACTATCATTTTTAAGACTGGCGTTTTTGTTTTGTCTTAATCACAGAAACTATATTTACAGGAGGTATACTTTTTTATGAAAGAAAAAAAATCGGTACTCACACCGGTCTTTTACGTTTCTGTTTCATTAGCAGCTGTCTTCATTTTATGGGGTGCATTTTTCCCAGAAAATGTTGGTTCAGTTCTTGGTGTAATTAACAATTTTATTTCTAACCAACTTGGTTGGGTTTACATGCTGGGCATGACAGCTTTTGTTATTTTTGCGATTTATTTAGTTTTCAGCCCATACGGTAAGATACGTTTAGGTAGACAGGATGAAAAACCACAGTACAGTTACTTTACTTGGTTCTCATTCTTATTCACAGCAGGCATGGGTGTTGGTTTAGTGTTCTACGGTGTTAACGAACCTGTAACTCACTTCCACAACCCACCATCGGCAGAGCCTGGTTCTATTGCTGCTCAGGAAGAATCTATGATGCATACACTGTTCCACTGGGGAATTCACCCTTGGGGTGTATACGCAGTAGTGGGTCTGTCTCTAGCTTACTTTAACTTCAGACACAATGCACCACTACTTATGAGTTCAGCCTTATCACCTTTAATTGGTGAACGTTCTAAAGGATGGTTAGGTACAGGTATCGACTCTCTAGCAGTATTCGGTACAATTTTCGGTATCGCAACATCACTTGGACTTGGTGCAACTCAGATTACAGCAGGTCTTAGCTACAGCTTTGACGGCATTGAAAACAATGTTTGGACGCAGACAATTATCGTCCTAATTATTACTGTAGCCTTTATGATTTCTGCATCTACAGGTGTCAATAAAGGTATCCGTTACTTGAGTATTGGTAACGTTATTATTGCGATAGCCTTAATGTTATTCGTATTTATCTTTGGTTCATCTGTACAAATGCTAGAAGCATTTATGACGAACTTAGGTAACTACCTTAATAACATAGTCAGTATGACATTTAACATGAATTCATTTACAGGCGAGCGTTCATTCTTAAATGACTGGACACTATTCTACTGGGCATGGTGGATCGGTTGGGCTGCCTTTGTTGGTAGCTTCATCGCACGTGTGTCACGCGGTAGAACAATTAGAGAATTCATCGTTGGTGTGATGGGTGTACCGGTTGTCTTCAGTGCGATTTGGTTTGCGATCTTCGGTGTTGCTGGTATTGAATCAGATAACATCTTAGGTGGCGGAATCTATAGCTTAATCGAGACTGAAGGTAATGAAGTCGCTCTATTCGCATTCTTAGAAAACTACCCAGCTGCACCATTAATTATGGGTGTTGCGATACTACTTATCGCTTCATTCTTTGTAACTTCAGCTGATAGTGGTACATTCGTAATCAGTATGTTAACAACTGGTGGTTCATTAAACCCACCACTTAAAGTTAAATTAATCTGGGGTGGTATCTTAGCTGGTACTGCTATCGTATTACTATGGTCTGGTGGTTTATCAGCCATTGAAATGGCGATGTTAATCGCAGCCTTCCCATTCACGTTCATTGTTGCTATGCTCGGTATTTCTCTATATAAAGCCTTACGGAGTGAATATGGAATTATCGAATTAGAAAGACAACAATTACTTTATAAAGATTCTCATAGAGTAAAAACTGAGAAAGAACTTGAAGAAAGAAGAGAAGCTTTCGAAGAAACATTACCAGATGAGATTGCGCCACACCTTGCAGATGATGGTAGCGAAGAAGAAAATAAATAATAAAGTTATTGTTTCACTGCTTGGCTTAATTAAGCCAAGCAGTTTTTTTATGATTAACTTAAATAAAAAGGGGAATATATAAGAAATAAAGACTGTTTAAATACTGTAAGAATATAGGAGTGTTTTCTATGGGAATATTTGGCTTCCTAAAAAATGAAGATGAAATAGATGATGAACAACTAAAGAATGGTGAGCCCTACGTTGAGCTGTCCACCGGTTTAGATGATTATGAAAATCCTTCATGGTCACAAGTAGAAAGTGCTGTACATGATGTTGTGGATTCAGAAGATAGTTTTGCGACCTTATCCTTTGTTAACTACAACCTAGAAGTGGATACAATTCAATGTATTAAAGATGAGGAATACTACTCATTTGAAGCGCTCCCTGCAAAAGATTCAGAGGAATTTGGGAAGATATATCATAAGGAATCATTAACACTAGAAGAAGTTGTTGAGTTATTTAAAACATTTTACGACACACAAAAAGTGATTGGCTACAAGGCCTTTATCGAAGATCACTTTCAAGAATAAAAATTACCCGGAGCATATCAATGACTTGCTCCGGGTAATTATTTATACAATACCTTGTATTCTTAAGATTATCTCAGCGACAATGGCTGATCCAAGATAAGTTCCTAATAAGACGAGCATACCAACGATGATTGTTTTCCATCCCATCTTAGCAAAATCTACCCATGAATTACCTATGGAAATACCTGCATAGGCAAGAATCGGTGTAGTTAGAGCAAGTAAATTTACTTCTGAAGTCCAAGCGACGATTTTTCCCGAACCTGGGAAAAATGGCATCGTAACTACAAAGGCAAGTATCCCGATATAAGCAATGGCAGGTAGCTTCTTAAAAGGTAAAGCTTCATGAATGACCATTCCTATTAGAACAATAATCATTAAAGTAATGATTCCGGGTAAAGCTGTTAAAGGCATGACCTCATAACCGATGAAATTACCAACGAGCGTCATGATGGCGACAATACTGAGAGTGAGTGTCCAATCTATTAGTTTTCCGACCATACCTATTCACTCTCCTTGGCTTTTTTATTTTTAATTCTCGACATTAGAGAAAAATATTTTTCAGTTAAAGGTAAACCTATAAAGATACTCATGTATAAACCTGTGACGGATGTAAGTAAATTACTCGCTCCAGAATAGGCAGTGATGAGATCTGCTTGATCAGGATACATGGCAACGAGTGGACCGAGTGAAGCGGCTGTCATACTCCCGCTTCCGATTCCTGTTGCCATGGCGAATGATAGTGGACTAATCGGAAAAACGGACGCAAAGAAACCAGAAGTCAGCCCTAAAAATATTGCACCGAATAATGTGCCGAATATATACATGGATACAACACCACGACCTTCTGGTGAAGAGACTCCATATTTTTCTGATATTAGTGCTAAGTTGGATTCTCGACCAATTGAGTGTGTCATACCAATAGTTTCTCTTTTTAACCCGAGAAACACAGCAACTGGTAAGGCGATCAATATTGTCGCTAAATTACCGAATTCTTGAAAGATTAGTGCAGGACCTGCCTGAATCAACTCAGGTAGAGCAGGTCCTGCTTGAACACCGAATTTTGCAATCAATAAGGTGACAGACATAAAGACCAAGGATTCAGCTTTACTTGATTGAACTTTACTAATTAATGGTGTAAAGAAAGTTGCTAGACCGATAACAACAGCATAGAGCATTGGCAGTAGTAAAACAGTACCTGGACCAATTTGAAATTGATGCGTACCGATTAACTCAGTTATGATGACGATGGCAAAGACAACAGCATGCAAGCGCCAATCTTTCCATAAGTTTAGTGTAGTATTCTCCATGACATATCCCCACTGTTATTTATTTTGGTTCATGTATTCAACAGTCGATTTAGCTAGTACTTTAGCTGCTGTGAGTAAGGCTTTTTCATTAATATCAAATTTAGGATGATGATGTGGATATGGATTATCTGTATTATCTGGTTGTGCACCAGTAAAAATGTATGTGCCTTTAACTTCTTGTAAGTAATATGAATAATCTTCTCCACCCATAATCGGTTCAATTTCTTTTACAGTGGCGACATCAGGTACGGTTTCTGCAACTTTTACGACAAATTCAGTTTCTTCTTTGTGGTTAATGAGTACTGGATACCCACGTTCATAGTTAAATTCGTAGTCTGCACCGGATAGTTCACATGTTCCCTTGATAACCCTTTCCATTTCTTGCTCCATCAATTCACGTGTTTCCTCATTTAAAGTTCTCACAGTGCCCTTGATTTTAGCTGTATTTGCAATGATGTTATAAGGACCAATTGCCTCAAAAGAACAGACTGATAGGACTGCAGACTGAAGCGGGTTGACGCGTCGGCTAACTATTTGTTGAAAATTATTTACGAGCTGAGACGCAATTAAAATGCTATCTTTTGTATCTTGAGGCATGGCACCATGCCCGCCTTTACCAAGAATCTTCACTTCAAAAGAATCAGACGACGCTTGAAGGGCATCAGTGCGGTAGGCAATTTCATTCAATGGAAGTTGTGCTTGTAAGTGAGTGCCAAAGATGACATCAACACCTTCAAGGGCGCCGTCTTCAATCATAGGTTTCGCACCACCCGGTGGTAATTCTTCAGCGTGTTGGTGGATGAATACAACATTACCGTGAAGTTCATTCTTGTGTTTATTTAATGCCTTAGCAACACCGAGTAAAGTAGCGGTATGGCCGTCGTGTCCACAAGCGTGCATTACACCTTCGTTTACAGATTTGAAGTCGAGCTCGGTTTCCTCTTCAATCGGCAATGCATCAAAATCGGCACGTAAGGCAACCGTAGGTCCGTCATGCTCCCCTTTTAAGTAAGCGACGACACCATTACCACCGACACTTGTCCTTACTTCGTGGCCAAGTACTTCATGAAACTCAGCTATGTATTTAGGTGTTTCAACTTCCTCGAATGATAATTCTGGATGTTGATGTAAATGTCGACGTATTGAAATGATTTCTTCGTTTAGTTCATCTAGACTAGCAAAAAGTGTTTCCATTCCTATCAATCCCCTTTTTATAATAGTAATTATATTGCCAAATTATATGCTTAAATATCTGTTAAGTCAAAATAATCTGAAATAATTAGAGGGTATAGAAATGAATTATAGAGAAAACAAATTAAGAGTGGTGACAATGTTTAATCGTCACCGCTCTTAATACCGGAAATCAGTTCTTGTTCTGCCTTATTACTATTAATGATATAGCGAATAATAAATTGACTTGCTAAAGTGATTGCCTTATCACTGTACGGTAGATTTTCTCCTGCCCTTAGAAGCCCTTGATATAGGTCACTTACTGTCCATTGTTTCATGAGTAACAATGAACGGTATTTTTCAACGGTGTTGTTATCAATATCAAAAAATATTTCCTCAGGTGTGTGTGTCACTTCAAGATAGCGCCTCATAGCTTCTAATACGATGAGTAAAGTGAAAGAATTTAAATGATTGAGGCTTTTACTCTGTATATAGTGTACCTTATCGTAGTAATCGGATAGTAGGAGATGACACTTAATGACTTGGTAAGTATTTTGATGAGATGCGATTACCTTTTCGTGGAGTTTGATAATGACTTCTGAATTGGTGAGTGTGGGGTGATCAAGGTAAAATGAATATGCATCATCAATTGTCAAAGGGCCATTCATACTCATATAAACAAGAAATCTTGTTTGTTCCATTAGTTCCTGTAAACTTTCATCAACGATATAAACAGACTCTACTTGTAAATGACTTAAGTCAATTACACCATCATACTCATGTAAGCGTGATAAGAGGATGTCCTTGTTCCCAGACACTTTTAAGTCATGTGCTCTGAGAAGTTCTTTAATTACAGGAATCGTGAATTGTGATAATTTAGTAGCTAGATGTGTGGATTCGTGTAAATGACCAGCAGACAGTAAATGTTCTAAGCGTTGGTCTATAGACTGAGCTTCTGTCGACCAAAAATAGTAACGTTGTAACACATGTTTTGGCTTATCCTTTATTTGATGAAGGAATAAAAGATCTGTTGCATTTAAGGTCAATAATATCACATCCTTTACGAACGTATGTTTGATATAATTATAGATGAAAAATTAAACGAGGTGAAGTAATATGGCAGAGCATAAAATTTTTAAGATGGCAGTATCTAGTGTTTACCCTCATTATGTTACAAAGGCAGAGAGAAAAGATAGAACCAAAGAAGAAGCGGATGAAATTATCACTTGGTTAACAGGATATTCGAATGAAGCACTTCATGAACAACTCGAAAAAGGTGTTAATTTTGAAGAATTCTTTGATCAAGCACCGAATATGAACCCAAATAGACGTGAAGTCAAAGGTGTTATTTGTGGTGTAAGAGTTGAAGAAATTGAAGATCCTTTAATGCAGGAAATTCGCTATATGGATAAGTTGATTGATGAACTTGCTAAAGGTAAAAAGATGGAGAAAATTTTAAGAGAAGGATAGCCAATAACTCTGCAGAATATTCTGTAGAGGTATTTTATTTTCATAAAGATTAGTGTAACTTATCTTTATAAGGGGGAATTGAAATGAAAGTTGAAAAAGTAGCAATTATTGGAGCGGGAAACGGTGGAATCACAGCAGCAGCGGACTTATCTGATAGAGGCTTTGAAATTACACTTTATGAAAATGAAAGTTTTGCTAGTAATTTAGAAAAAATAAGGGAACTAGGTGGTATACATTTTCATGAGAATGGAAATGACAAGTTTGTTCCTGTCTATAAGGTCACTACAGATATAAAAGAAGCTATTGAAGGTGCAGAAGTGATTATGTTAACAATCCCTGGATTTGCTATAGAAAATATGGCAGAAGCTCTTGCCCCATTTGTTCAAAAAGAACAAGTAATAATGCTAAATGGGGCAGGTGCTATGGGGGCAATAAGATTCACAAACAAAGTTAGAGCGCTCGGTTTTGACAAAGAACTTAAGATTGGAGAAACAAATTCTTTAACCTACGGGACACGTGCATTTCCAGCGGAAGCAAAAGTTGAGCTTGGGTTAAGAGTAAAAAAACTATTTTTCTCAGCCTTCCCAGCTAGTAAAACGAGTGAGTTAATTGATAAGTGTAAAACGTTGTATGACTGCTTAGTACCAGCTAAAAATGTATTACACTCGACCATGGAAAACGGAAATCCTGAAGTTCACCCTGGCCCTTCTTTACTTAATGCAGGACGAATTGATTATTCGAATGGTGAATTTTACTTATACAAAGAGGGCATTACAGAACATACAGTTAGATTATTACGCGGAATAGAAAGTGAACGAATTGCTATTGGGAGAGCCTTTGGCTTTGAGTTAGAAGATGCAATTACGAGTCGCTATAACAGAGGATATTTCGAGAACAATGAATCTGATATACAGACTTTGTTCAATGAGAGTAAGGTTTATGGAAATATTAAAGGACCAACTGCTGTGGACTCTAGATACTTCACTGAGGATATTGCAGACGGCTTGGTTTTTTGGTCAGACCTTGGAAGAGAAGCAGATGTTCCGACTCCGAATATCGATGCAGTCATTACAATTGGAGGAACAATACTAAATAGGGACTTTCATAAAGAAGGCTTAACGCTTGAGAAAGTTGGACTATCTAATTTGAGCGTAAACGAAATTATCAATCGTTTGTAAAAAAATTAAACTAAGGGGAAATTTTATGAAGAGAACACCAACTTTATTTGAGTCGATTTCTTGTTTTGTTTTTCTAGCGGTTGTTATTGGTATAGGTTTTGGTTATTTTGAAATACCGATCCAGCCATTATTATTATTATCAGCTGCTTATGCAGCTTTTATCGCGTATAGAGTAGGGCTTAGTTGGGAAGATATGGAAAAGGGGATTTCTACTCGCCTGAATACAGCAATGCCAGCGATATTTATTATTTTTGCAGTCGGGATAATAGTTGGAACTTGGATATATTCAGGAACAGTTCCCATGCTAATTTATTATGGATTACTCATAATTGATCCTCAATATTTCTTAGTAACCGCCTTTGTAATTTCAGCCATTGTGTCAGTAGCAACAGGAACAGCTTGGGGCTCATCTGCTACAGCGGGTGTCGCATTGATGGGTATCGCAGTAGAAATGAATATGCCCCTAGGTATAACAGCAGGCGCTATTATTTCTGGTGCTATTTTTGGTGACAAATTATCGCCTTTATCGGATACAACTAACTTAGCACCATTAGTTGTAGGTGTAGACCTTTATGATCATATTAAACATATGTTATGGACAACCTTACCTGCATCTTTAATTGGTATAATCGTCTGGTATATTGCAGGTATGCAAATCGATGCGAGTAGCGCTTCTGGAAATAGTGTGAGTGGTTTAACAACAGATTTGGATCAAATATTTAACTGGAATATATTTATGCTTCTACCTTTTGTATTAATTCTATGGGGCGCCTTCTTTAAAAAACCGATTGTTCCAATCATGTTATTATCCTCAGTTGTTGCAGTGATTATTGGGGTATTATCCAATGGTTTTTCTCTCGTTGATGGCTTTACAGCAATGGCCAATGGCTTTTCGGTAGATATGGTCAACTCTAATGCAGAGTTTTCAGAGACAGTCCTTTCACTACTTAACCGCGGTGGAATATTCTCAATGGTAACAATTGTCGTGACAATCTTTTGTGGATATGCCTTTGCTGGAATAGTAGAAGCAGCAGGATGCTTAGATAGAATATTAGAATCATTTACAAAAATGGTTCAATCCACTTGGCAAATTATTGGATCAACAATTTTAGGTAGTATAATCATTGTATTTACAGCTGGCGTTGCATCGATATCTATTATAATGGTTGGTGTTCTAATGAAGGACGCATACAATAAGAAGAACCTAAATTTGCTTAATCTATCTAGAACATTAGAAGACTCTGGAACGATGATTTTAGGATTTGTACCATGGGGTGTTTCTGCTATTTACTACATGGAAGTTTTAGGTGTAGGGGTAGGAGATTATTGGATGTGGGCTGTCCCATGTTACCTCTGTATTGTATTTGCCATGATTTATGCAGTAACAGGAATCGGAATGAAGAAAAAAGCTGCCTAGGTGTTGCAAATTTTTATGATATCCTAAAAGAAAAAAGAGGTGCGTTATTTTATGAGGATTTACTTAGCAAGTCCATTTTTCGATAAAGAACAAGTTGAACGTGTAAAGCGTGTTGAAGCGGCATTGGAAAAGAACCCAACTGTAGAAGAAGTGTTTTCGCCACGTTTACAACAAGATGATCACCTTGAACATGGTTCTGATGAATGGAGAGAAACAATTTACAACAACGATATCAAACATGTAGAGTGGTGCGATGCAGTCGTCGCAGTTCATGATTACGTCGGTGAACATGTCGACCCAGGTACTGCTTTTGAAATTGGTTATGGTAAAGCTTTAGATAAATTCATTGTTTTATACCAAGAAAAAGATCCTATAAAAGAAGCGCCAGTTAACTTAATGTTAACTGATTCATTGGATGCTTACCTCCAAAACATTGAAGATCTAGCAACTTATGATTTCAATGAAAAGACACCGATTCGTTATGAAAATTACACTCACGCTCCGGTTGCGAAAGATGAGGCGTAGGCGTGTTTAATATACATCCCGTTAAACTACAGATATTTGTAGTTTAACGGGATTTTTTGTATTTGTTGAGAGATGGTAATATTCGTTTTTGTTTCGAAGGATAGGAATTACAAAAGAAATCCTTCGAAACAAAAACGAAGCGGATCTAATAAAAAAAAAACGAAGCGGATCTAATAGGATAGCTAAGCCTCGAAACAAAAACGAAGCGGATCTAATAGGATAGCTAAGCCTCGAAACAAAAACGAAGCGGATCTAATAGGATAGCTAAGCCTCGAAACAAAAACGAAGCGGATCTAATAGGATAGCTAAGCCTCGAAACAAAAACGAAGCGGATCTAATAGGATAGCTAAGCCTCGAAACAAAAACGAGGCGGATCTCCTATCTTCATCACACTAAAAATCATGCAGTTCTAAATTTTCTGTATGTTATAGCGTACAAAAATATGTTATAGTAACTTAAATTGATGTGGAGGTGAATGGTTGATGAAAGAAAATATAGCATTAATCGGAGACAACTTACAAAGTATACGTAAGGAACGTGGATTAAGTCTAGATAAGACAGCTGCGCTTACTGAGGTGAGTAAGGCGATGCTCGCTCAAATTGAGAGAGGGGAGTCTACTCCTACAGTCACTACATTATGGAAAATAGCTAAGGGCTTAAAGGTCTCGTTCTCATCTCTGATTACTCAGCAACAACATTCTATTAAAGTCATTCGTCAAGATGATGTACATACTGTTACAGAAGAAGATGGAGCCTATAGGGTTCATAATATCGTACCGTTCTCACCCGAGAAACTATTTGAATTGTATATAGTAGAAATTGATCGAGGGTGCCGTCATCACGCAGAGGCTCATACTGCAGGTGTGGAAGAGCATATCTTTGTTAACCAAGGTAGTTTTCAAATGGATGTGAATGGGACAGTGACTGATTTAAAAGAAGGTGAAGCGATCATCTTCGATGGCAGTCAGAAGCATACATATATTAATCCGACTGATGATTTAGTGAAACTAACGATGATTATGTACTACAAAAATTAAAGAAGAAGGTTTAATTATGACATTTGATGAACATATAAAAACAATCAAATATGTCTTCCCAAAAACAATTCCTATTATGGCAGGTTTTACATTTATAGGACTTGCTTACGGAATCTATATGGAATCTCTCGGGTTCGGCCCTGCTTACGCGATATTGATGAGTATTTTTATATTTGCAGGTTCTATGGAATTTGTTGCAGGTAGTATGCTACTGGGTGCATTTAACCCCGTCAGCGCTTTTCTTCTCACTTTAATGATTAATGCGAGACATCTTTTTTACGGTATTGCCATGCTGGATAAATTTAAAGGTGTAGGAAAAAAGAAATTCTATTTAATATATGGCATGTGTGATGAATCATTTGTAATTAACTCCACCGCTAAAGTACCGACTCACATCAACACGGGTTGGTTTATGTTCTATGTGACCTTGTTTAATCAGATTTATTGGGTAGGTGGCACAACATTAGGTAGCCTTTTTGGGACTGCAATCCCCTTTAACACAGAAGGTATAGAGTTTGTGATGACAGCACTCTTTGCTGTGATTTTCTTAGATCAATGGAAAAAGGAAAGATATCATATTAGTTCCATCATTGGAGTGGGTGCATCGGTACTCAGCTTAATTGTTTTTGGTAGTGAGAACTTTATCCTACCGGCTATGATTATTATCATCATTGCCTTAACATCAATCAGAAAAATGATGTCTAGAAGAGAGGTGATCTCGTAATGTCTTTGAGCCAAGAAATTATCATCATTGCTTGTGTAGTTTTAGGTACGATGACGACGAGATTCCTACCTTTTCTTATATTTAACAATGATAAAGAAACACCAGCCTATATAAAATATCTCGGCTACATGTTACCGCCTGCAGTTTTTGGGTTACTCGTCGTCTATGCACTGAGAGAGGTAGATGTCACGTCAATGGGTGGTTTTGTGCCTGAAGCCTTAGCGATTGGTCTAATTATTATCCTGCATTACTGGAAGGAAAACATGTTGCTTTCCATTGCAGGCGGGACCATATTCTATATGATATTAGTCCAAGCGGTGTTCTAACATTTACATGGGCGTTCGTTTCCCGTGTACTAAAGTCGACTTCAATAAGTGAAAATAAAATTACGAAGTACATGTTGTGAGTGTCGTAGGAACGAACTAGGAATTTAAAAGCGCGAAGAAATAGTACGGATTTTGCACCCTTTATTTGATGCGCTCTATTTTCCTAGTGTAAATATTCCTACCGACTTTACTCACAGGCACTTGAATTCATTGGTTATTCTAAGAAAGAATTTCTATGGGTATATTCATGCTTGTTTTTAATGCTACGGTGGAAACCGTAGCTTTTTATTTTTAACTTACATTGAGGAGAAATATTATGAATGAAATGACTTATGAAAAACTAGAATATAACGACCTAAAAACACTAGTGAAATCCTACTGTGTCACCAGCCTAGGAAAAGACTTATTCGATAAACAAGCTCCGAGCGCTAATTTAAAAGTGGTAAGACACCGACTAAAGGAAACGACTGAAGCAAGAAATATCTTAGATACTGGAACAAAGATGTCTTTTATGAATGTGTCTAATATTGACTTTCTGATTGAAAAAATAGAAAAGGGCATAATTTTAACGCCTGAAGAACTCATCTATTTGACCGACTTTTTAAGAGGGTGCAGAAGAATTATTGAGTTTATGTCGACCAAAGAATTTATTGTCCCAACCCTATCGTCTTATGTGAATTCGATGACAGAACTGAGGTCTCTCGAGGAAGAAATCAGTGGGTCCATTAAAAACAATAAGGTCGACTCTCATGCATACAAGGAACTTAAAAGAGTACAGGTTTTTATCGACACAACAGAAGGGAAAATTAAGGATAAGTTAAATAAGTTTATAAGCAGCAACAAGAATTATGTGTAGGAAGCATTTATTAGTGTGAAGAATGATCGTTTTACTGTGCCAATTAAGGCGACTTATAAGAATCAGGTGAACGGGACAATTGTGGAGTTATCTTCGAAGGGAACAACGGCTTTGTTGAACCGGATGTGGTGAGAAAGCTAAGTGAAGAACTGGACGGTTTAAGGGCAGAAGAGGCCATGTTAGAGTATCAAATTCTCACGACACTGACAGGCTTGATTAATGAAAATATGCAGGTCATCAACATCAATATTGAGTTGATTGCCCAGTACGACATAATCAGTGTACGTGCGAGATTTTGTAAGGCGATTGATGGGCTAGAGCCAAAAATCAATGACCATGGCAAGATAAAGTTGGTCAGTTGTAAGCACCCTTTATTGTCAGGTGATATTGTGCCACTAGATTTTGAGATTGGGGATGACTACCGGAGTTTGGTGATTACCGGTCCAAACGTAGGTGGGAAAACGATCGTACTTAAAACAATTGGTCTCGTTCCCTAGCGACGATGTCGGGTTTTCATATTTCAGCGTCTAAAGAGACTGAGATTGCGATTTTTGACCAAATATTTGTTGATATTGGTGATAATAAAAGCAAAGAAAATGCCCTGAGTACTTTTTCATCACATATGAAAAACCTTTCGAATATTTTACCGCAAGTGAATAATAATACGCTGTTATTATTCGATGAAATCGGTAGTGGGACAGAACCGAATGAATGCGCAGCCTTAGCGATTTCACTGTTGGAAGAGTTTTATCATAAAGGTGCGATGACTGTCGCAACAACGCATTATGGTGAAATTAAGCGCTACTTAGAAATGCATGGAGATTTTATGAATGCAGCGATGCAGTTTAATCAAGAAACACTGGAACCACTGTTTAAACTGCAGATTGGAAAGTCAGGAGACAGCAACGCCCTGTGTATTTCTCGGTAGATGAAAGTGCCGGAAAACGTGCTGAAGCGGGCAGAGAATTATATAGTCGATAAGGACTATGGTATAGAAATTTTAGATCAAAATAAGGTGCGTAAAGAGAAGAAAGAAGAAATAGTCACAGTAGATACTACAATCTATGACAAAGGCGACCGGGTGAGACTTTTGGACTATGACGACTATGGGATTGTGTATGCCACAGAAGATAAATTCTCAAATGTGCAAGTGTATTATAAAGGCGAGATGCTTGTAGTGAATCAAAAACGCCTGAAATTGAAATGAACGCACAAGAAATTTATCCAAATGACTATGACTTGGATACCTTATTCACTGATTATAAAAATAGGAAGATGAATCACGATATAGAGCGAGGCTCTAAGAAAGCTTTGAAGAAGATTAAGAAAGAAATGAATAATTAAAACAGCATGTTATGCTCGTTACTAGTTCAAACTATTTTAGACAGTCGAAAAATTTAAATTTTTAACTGAGTTATGAATCCTTTCATATCTCAGTTTTTTGTTAGCAATTAATTGACCACTCAATAATTTATCAGACAATTCTATATTTTCGCTATTAATTATCTGAATAGTATGATAAGATATTTGGGAATTACAGTAATACTGGAATTTTGGAGGCTAACTAATGAAGACGATACCGACTTCGATAAAAACATTACGTTTAGAAAGGCGGCTAACTTTAAAGGAGTTGAGCAACAAAACTGATCTATCAGTCAGCTTTTTATCACAAGTTGAAAGGGGAGAGAGTTCTCCAGCTATTACTTCACTAAATAGAATTGCTGAAGCCTTAGACGTTAATATCACATATTTTTTTACACCACTGATGACAGAGGATTATAAGATTTCGTATAAAGATTCTGTACCCCTTAGTGTTGAATACTCAGAACAGACTATGTATAGGATGTCTAGTGATTTTGAGAATAGAGCATTGGAAAACTATTTGATAGAAATACCGTCAGGAAGTAGTAATGAGACTGTTCGACATGTGGGAGAGGAAATGTATTACTTGATTGAAGGAAATCTTACAGTATATGTGAACAACAAAAAATACGAGTTAGAAAAAAATGATGTGATACATTTTCCGTCTAATATACCACATCATTACGAAAATAATGGAGATAAAGTTGCAAAAATACTATGCGTGATAACACCTACACTATTTTAATTTAAAAGGGGAGATATTATGAGAGTAGCTACAGATATTGGTGGTACTTTTACAGATTTAGTAGCAGTTGATGATTACGGGAAAATTACAGTCGGAAAATCCGACACAACACCAGGTAATTTTGAGAAAGGTATATTCAATGTTATTGAAAAGGCAGGTATTGATTTTAAAGAAATAGAGATATTTTTTCATGGTACAACAGTAGTCATTAACTCTTTAACAGAAAAGAAAGGTGTAAAGACCGGATTAATTACTACTAAAGGATTTAGAGATGTATTGGAAATTGGTCGTGGGAACAGACCGGATTTATTCAATGTGAAATATAAAAAGCCACAATCTATTGTAGAAAGACATTTGAGAAAAGAAATATCTGAAAGATTAAATTATAAAGGTGAAGTAATATCTGAGTTAAAACTAAATGAAGTTGATGACATCATTGAATACTTTAAAGAATGTGAAGTAGAAGCGATTGCAGTGTCATTGCTCCACAGTTATAAAAATGATAAACATGAAAAAGAAGTAGTTAGTTACATAAAAGAAAAATATCCCGAGTTTAGTGTGACTGCATCTAGCGAATTAAGTAAAGAGTGGAGAGAGTACGAGCGTACTTCAACAGCAGTTTTTAACGCATATGTAAAACCAATTGCAAACGAATATCTAACTAATTTGGAAAAGCATCTTATGGAAAAAAGCAATTGTAAACGGAATTATATTATGCAATCAAATGGTGGTACAAGTACATTTGAAATTGCTAAAGAAAGTCCGATTAACATGGTGGAATCTGGACCTGTTGCAGGTATTTTTGGGGCATCCATTTTGGGAGGTCTACTTCGAGAGGAGAATCTCATTGTGCTCGATATAGGTGGCACTACAGCGAAATGTTCACTTGTTGAAAATGGGGAAGTGAATATTTCTACTAACTATCATATGGAGAAAACGGAACAATTTGCTGGGTATCCTTTGAAAGTACCGGTAGTCGATATTATTGAAATTGGTAACGGTGGAGGATCCATTGCTTGGATAGATGACAGTGGTTCAGTAAAAGTAGGTCCTAAGTCTGCTGGTGCTGATCCAGGACCAATAGCATATGGAAGGAATGGTGAGAATCCTACTACTACAGATGCTAACGTGTTGCTTGGCAGACTATCTCTAGAGAATTTTGACACAAGTATTTCATTGGATGAAATACGTAAGCAATTTGATGAGTCTCTGGGGAACGAACTAAACATAAAGCCAGTTGATTTAGCAATGGGTATCATAAAAATTGCAAACTCCAATATGTTAAACGCATTAAAATTAATCTCTGTAAGAAAAGGTTATGACCCTAGAGATTTCACACTTGTTGCAATTGGTGGTGGAGGACCAATGCATTCACAAGCATTAGCAAGAGAGTTAGGAATCAAGAAAGTTATCATACCATCGACATCAGCTGTTTTTGCATCATGGGGAATGCTAATGTCCGATATTCGTCATGATTATTCTCAAACATTACTTGTGCCTGTAGAAGGTTTAGACTATACAGGATTAAATAGTTCATATAGAGAAATGGTTAACAATGCTGCTGATACACTGGGCACAGAAGGAGTTCAACCGGAAAATATTGTGATAACCAAAAGGTTAGATATGAGATACGAAGGGCAAGAACACACTGTTGAAATTCCCGTACCATTTGATTTGATTAATGAACAAAATATCGAGGATGTTATTGAGAATTTCCACGAAAATCATAATCGATTATACTCATACACTTTACCGGAAAACGGAGTTGAAATTGTAAATATCAAAATTCAAGCTTTAGGTAAGTTAGATAAACCGACATTAGTTGAAGCTGAAGTAGAAGAAGGGGAACCTCTTAAAGCAGAAAGAAAAGTTTACTTTGAAGAGAGTGGCTGGATTGACCTATCTGTTTTTGATAAAGACAAACTAAGCCCGGGCGAAAAGGTGAATGGCCCGGCAATTATAGAAGAGAAGTCATCTTCTGTAATTTTACATGATGGCGATACATTGATAAAAGACAAATATGGCAACCTCGTAATTACTATAGGAGGTAATTAATATGAAATCATATCAAACAAACCCGTTTACTTATGAAGTTATAAAAGATGCACTAATAGCGACTGGCGAAGAAATGTTCATAGCACTAGCTAAAACTTCAATGAGTCCAATTGTCTATGAAGTGTTGGATTATGCATGTGGTTTAACTAACAATAAGGGAGAACTAGTTACTCAAGGAAATGGTGTAACAGGATTTATTGGAATGTTGTCGTTTATGGTTAAAGATACGATCGAGAAACACGGTGATTCAATAGAAGAAGGTGATATCTATATCATTAATGACCCATATAAAGGAGGGGGATCGCATTTAAATGATGTAGGTTTAGTAATGCCGGTATTTTATGAAGGTGAATTAATTTCATTTGTTGCGAATAAGGCGCACTGGACTGACGTTGGTGGTAAAGATCCAGGATCGATGTCTACAAACTCAACAGAAATATTTCAAGAAGGACTCCAGTTTACATGCTTAAAACTATTTTCGAAAAATGAAGTTAACGAACCTTTACTCAAGTTCATTGAAGCAAACGTAAGATATCCTAAGATATCTATTGGTGATTTATGGGCGCAAGTAGCAGCCTTACGAACAGGTGAAAAAAGGCTTAAAGAATTATGTGATAAGTACGATAAAGAAGTTATTTTAGAAAGTGTTGAGAGATTTTTAGATCAGGGCGAGACTTTATCTCTAAAAGAAATTAATAATTTGCCGAAAGGTACTTTCGAACTTAGTGATTTGATTGACGATGATGGTATTACTGATGACCAAATTAATATACAAATAAAGATTACGATTACTGATGATGAATTTATATGTGATTTCACCGGAACGGATCCACAAGTGAATGGACCTATAAACAGTTCATATACAGGATTAGTATCTTCTGTTAGGACTATATTCTTGGCTATTACCAATCCAGCACAAGACATAAATGATGGTGCTTTTAGACCACTGAAAGTCATTGCAGAAAAAGGTTCAATTGTTAATACATCTAGTCCTGCACCTACCTCAATGTACTGGGAGTCAATGTTGTACGGGAATGAATTGATTTGGAAAGTCTTAGCCCCATACTTGCCAGAAAAACTAACCGCAGGACACTTGATGTCAGTTTGTACAGTCATAATGGGAGGTAAGCATCCAGATAAAGAAGGAGATTTTCTTATCGTTGAACCATCTGTAGGTGGATGGGGAGCAGCAGATAATCAAGATGGAGATACAGGACAATTCTGTATCTTAGATGGAGAAACATTTAATGTACCTGTAGAAATAGCTGAGACGACTTACGGTGTAATTATTGATGAATATTCAATGAGAACTGATGGTGCAGGTGCAGGAAAGCATCGAGGTGGTCCTGGTGTGATAAGAAGTTATAGAGCTCTAACTGACAATCAATTCTTCACGGCGAGCTATGGTCATCACAAATTAAATGTTTGGGGTACGAATGGCGGCATGGACGGCTCCAATAATGAATTCTTATTCGAAAAAGCTGATGGAACAATTGAAGGACCATTTGGTAAATATAATCAATATAAGTTAAATAAAGGCGATAAAGTCATATTGAGAACTGCTACTGGTGGTGGTTATGGTGATCCTAAAGAAAGAAGTAAGGAAGATATTGAAAGAGATATATTAAATGAATATATTACTGTTGAGCAAGCTTATGAATTTTATGGATATAAAGGGTGATCTTAAATGGAGATAAGAAATTTACCTGAAAATAAACAGACTGATGTACTTTATATGCATGGCCTATTTGAGGATGTATTGAAGGAAAAGAATATAGATGGAACTTTTAACTATGTCGAAATCTCCGGAAATTCAATCTTGCCTGAGGACGGATGGTCGGTACATGAACACGACGAATTCTCAATCATTCTTGAAGGAGAATTAGACTCAGAGGTGGATGGTAAATTGTATACCGTTCGTGCAGGTGACTACACCTATATTAAAAAGGGGACCCAGCACCGGACATACAATCGACAAAATGAAATTTGTAAAATTGTAAGTTTATTAATTTAAAAGGGGTGACGCGATGTCTAATAAAGAAGCAAGTGGGATGGGGAATGATAATCCGCTCGAAAGTGTACCTTTAAATCGTCGAGAAAAATGGTTAACACCAGCTGTAATCTTTGGTGGTTTGGAGTTTACAGTTCCAGTCTTAATGGTTGGTGCAACACTTGCAGGTGCTTTCGGAATTAGCGAAATATTTTGGATTGTCATGGCAGCAATGGTACTTATTCAATGGTTTGGTAACGCTTTGAGTGGATATATTGGTGCAAAAACAGGACGTCCCTCTTCAGTAATAGCAAAAAATAGTTTTGGAGATATTCAAGCCAGACTTATAGCTGGTGGAACTATTTTTATAGCTTCACTTGGTTGGTGGGCGTTACAAACAGCAGTAACAGCAAATGCACTTGCAGCTATGCTAGGAATAAATTATGAGGAAGAATGGGGCAAGTGGGCAGTGATTACTGTGGTTTCAGGATTATTGTTTGCCATACCATCTATAATTGGCTATAACTCAATGAAGTGGACAGATTACTTAGCAGTGCCTGCTGGCTTAATTCTTGTGATTGGCGGTATATATTTTGCTTTAAGAAATACAGGTTTCTCAGAAATATTGGAATGGAATCCTAGTGGAGAAATGACAATTTTAGCTGCAATTAGCTTAGTAATAGGTGTTAACGTGTCTCAGTGGGTGATTGCTGCAGACTACACTAGATACGCTAAGCCAACATGGAAAGATAACCTCTTAATTCCATTAGGAATTATTGGAGTAGGTGTACCTTTATTTATGGTTGGTGCAGTCATGTCTGTTGGTGTCGGTGATGCAGATATTGTAAGTGTTATGTTAAATTTAGGTTTTCCTATATGGGGATTCTTGATTTTATGGTTGGCGACTTGGACTTCTCAATTAGTAAACAATTATAGTATGGGTCTTGCCTTCTCGAATTTACTCAACGTGAATAGTAATAAAGGGAGAATGTTCCTAACATTACTAGGTACCATAATCGCACTAGCGGTAGCTTTGATGGGGATATTAGATTACTTTGAAGATTTCTTATACCTTACTGCACTAGTGTACCCAGCTATTGCCGGGATTCTTTTTGCAGACTTCTTCTTTTTAAGATCAAGAGAATGGAAGAATATTAAAAAATGGAACTACGTTGCCACAGTAGCAGTAATTATTGGTATAGCAATTGGATATTATACTCAATATATGAATCCTATCGGTTTACCCGCAGTCCAATCATTGTTTGGCGCGTTAATTTCATATTATTTACTTATGTTCTTAAAAGCTAAAATAAAACCTGATGAATTTACACCAGGTAAGTGGAGGAAAAAATAATAACTTCTAATAATGAAGAGCCGACTTTCATTTGAAAGGCGGCTCTTCATTCATTACTCTGACAAATAATCTACGGAGTCTAGTGCTTCTAAAGTCATGGACAAGTGCTTATCTATTCTTTCACCAAAATCAGCTTTGTTTTTAGATTCTATTGTTTCAACAATCTCGATGTGTTCCTGAATAACATCTTTCATACGACCTTGTTTGGTAATTGCTTTGGATCCAATAAGTATGGTGAGGTTATGAAACACATCATACGATTTTAAGAAGATATTGTATTTGGCAATCATGAACATTGTTCGATGGAATTCTTTATCGAGTTGCATAAAGTGATAACTATTTTTTTCTTCCATCGCTCTATTTTGTTTCTCAATGATATTCTTCAATTTTTGAATGTCTGTGTCCTCGACATTATCAAACAAAGGATCTTTGATACCTTTTTCAATCGTCGCTCTTAAGAGGAAAATCTGTTTTACTTCTTCTTGAGTATGTTGTTTTAAGCGATAGCCTTTCCTTGGTCGAAATTCAATTAAATCCTCATTTATTAAATCATACATTGCCTCTCTTAAGGGTGTTCTGGATACATCGAGCTGTGTGGCAAGGCTCTGTTCATTTATATAATCATCAGAAGGAAATCCATCGTTTAGAATAATGTCTTTTAAGGTTGTGTAAATCGTATCTTTCAGTGTTTTGTGTTTGATGCCTTTAATTTTGAAATCATTCATACATATCATTCCTTCTGAGATAATCTAACCGTTCAAGAATTTAACTGGAGCCATAATGATGCTCGGTAAATAAGTGACTGCAAGTAGTACAAGAATTAAAATTCCAACTTGCGGGAATAGGTGCTTGAACATTACAGGTATCTTCTGTTTTGCAATTGAAGATACTACGAATAAGCAAACACCTAATGGTGGAGTGACCATACCAATTGTTAGGTTTACTGCAAGTATTATGCCAAAGTGTACCGGGTCAATTCCCGCTGCAACAATCATTGGTGCAAACAGTGGTGTAAAGATTGTTACGGCACTGATTGTATCTATAAATGTTCCTGCTAATAGTAGAATAATATTGATAATAAGCAATAGTAAAATTGGATTCTCAGCAGCGAATCCAAGCAGATTCATCAATTGATTTGGGATATTTTCATAATTAATATACCAGATAAAAATAGCTGCAGAACCAATTAAGAAAATTATACCTGTCGAAGTGTAAGCTGTACTTTTTAAAACAGCTACTATGTCTTTAAATGTTATTTCTCTATAGACAAATATACAGATTATGAGGGCATAAACAACAGCAATTACACCTGATTCAGTTGCTGTAAATAGTCCGGAAATAATTCCTCCTATGATAATGACTGGCATCATTAAAGCGAGGATTGCATCTTTAAAATACTTGAGAAAAACACCTACAGTGATTTTCTCTTCCTGTTTAATGACGTAATTATTTTTCTTACCAACATAAATACTATAGACCATCAAACCGAGTGCCATAAGAATTCCGGGAATAAATCCAGCAATAAATAGATCACTGATTGAAACTCCTGCAATTACTCCGTAAAGTATTAGTACAATACTAGGTGGCACTATAGGTCCAATTGTTGAGGCGCAAGCTATTAAAGAAGTTGTAAATCCTTTGTCGTAACCTTCTCTTAACATGGTTGGAATTAACATTCCTCCAATTGCGGCAGCGGCAGCTAATGCAGTACCCGTTAAGGCGGCAAAGAATATACTACTGATGATTACAACTAAAGCCAATCCCCAGGAATTGGACCTACTATTATTTTAGAGAAGTTAACGAGACGTTCGGAAATACCCCCTTTAGCCATGATTTCACCTGCTAGTACAAACAGAGGGATAGCGACTAGCGTAAAGCTATTCGTACCGCTAAATATATTTCTTGGAACATTTGCGAGTAAAGATATATCACTTCCCATAATTCCTAGTAGTGAAATAAACGCCATTGCAAATGCGATAGGAACACGCAAGATGATGAGAACAAAAAGTAAAATGATTAGGAATATCCAAAGCATACTTTATATAGCCTCCTTACATAGAAATAAATCATAAACAGTGATGATAATGGGACAGCCATGTACAAGTACGCTCTTTGTATGGGAAGTAAACCGAGTGTTTGTCCTGAAACTAGATTTTGATTGACTAGAATACTGCCATATATGACAAGGATTGAGAGTACAAACAGAGCGACCAGACATTCTATTACTCTGAAGAGCACATCGTATTTTTTAGGTAATTTTTCAAATAAATCTACTACAAGATGTTCATTTTTACTTACAAGTACAGCGGCTCCAGAGAATACACTATAGACAAAACAAATCATCAAAAATTCTTGAGACCATGGTATGCTAATTTGAATGAAGTAACGAAATAACACTTGTAAGAAGGTTACGATTACTGTCAGTGATAAGCATAAGATCATGATGAATTCTAAGAATTTTGTGATTGAATCATCGATTTTCTCAAACATTTAATCACATCCTTATTATTTTGCTTCTATGAAACTTTGTATGATATCTTTTGAAACTTTGTCAGAGATTTCATCTCGAACAGAAAGCGTCGCTTCCTCAAATGCTTTTCTATCTGGTTCGGTAATGGTAATGCCTTCTTCATCTAACATAGTAAGAATCTCATCTTCTTGATTACTCAGTTCTTCACGTTGGTAATCTCTTGCTTCTTTTATTGCCTTATCTACTGCAGTAACTTCCTCTTTAGATAAGGAAGAATAAAACTCATCACTCATCAAGATGACGGCAGGTGTGTAGGTATGTGATGTGAGCGAGATATATTGCTGAACTTCATAAAATTTCATGGAATTTACTGTAGGGAGTGGATTTTCCTGTCCATCGACTACTCCTTGATCTAGTGCAGAGTATAATTCATTAAAATCAACAGGAATAGGATTTGCACCAATTGCTGTAAAATACATTGCCCAAACTGATGCAGGTTGGATTCTAATGCTTAGATTTTCTGCATCTTCAGGTGTTACTATTTCCTTAGTGTTATTACTTAAATGTCTGAACCCAACCTCCCAATAGCCAAGACCTTTCATTCCTTTTTGATCCACATATTCCAACATCTCTTTGCCGGGGTCACCATCTAAGGCTTTGTAGACATGCTCTTTATCTTCAAAGAGAAAAGGAATTCCAAATAAATTCATTTCTGGGACAGTGTTGGCTAGGTTACTATCCGCCGCCACTGTAGTCATTTCAATTGATCCGTTTATTACTTGTTCAATGACATCTCCTTCAGACCCTAAAGTTCCGTTTGAGTGTATTTCCACGGATATATCGGTGGATTCATCAGCTTCTAAAACTTCTTTAAACTTTTCAGCTGCTACATGGTATTGGTGAGTTTCAGAGCCTGTGTGTGCTAGTTTAATCACTTTTTCACCAGAGTTTTCATCAGCTGTCTCGTTACTACAAGCAGATATAAAAATTGTTAAAAGCAAGACAAGAAAGAGTTTCTTCATAGTTCCATCCCCCTTTATTGTGGCTATAGATTTTTGTAAAGGTCCTTACGACGACTATCAAAAATCGGAATATCCTTGCGGATTTTATCGATGTAATTTAAATCAAGTTCTGCGGAAATGACATTTTCTGTATCACTAGAAGCTTCGTTAAGTACCTCCCCAAAGGGATTGATGATAATTGAATGACCAGCAAAAGTTGTTTGATTACTTTGAGTTCCTATAATATTTGAACCCACTAAGTAACACTGACTCTCAATGGCTCTTGCTTTTAGCAGTGTAAGCCAGTGATCAGTTCTTTCTATTGGCCATTCCGCAACCACAAATATGACTTTAGCTCCAGACATGGTAAGGTCACGGAACAATTCAGGGAAGCGGAGATCATAGCAAATTGCTAGACCTGCATTCTCGCCGTTTAATTTAAATGTCTCAACAGATTCATTACCTGCCTTCAGATATTCTGGCTCATTAAGCATTGGCACTAGATGCATTTTGGAATATTCGTGAACCAGTTCACCTTGTGTATTTACGACGAAGGCAGTGTTATAAACACCATTGCCATTTTTAATATTTGGTACAGATCCTGCAACAATGTTCACCTCATATTGCTTTGCAAGTTCAGATAGAATACTAAAAGTCGGCTCCAAATTATTATCGGCATAATCATGAATGTTTGGTAAATCATAGCCTGATGTCCACATTTCTGGTAGTACAACGACATCGGTATTTGATAAGTCTTTAGAGTGGAATAGTGAAGCTACTTTATCGAGATTCTCTTGAACATTACCGTCTTTGACTGCAAATTGAAAAACTTTGATTTTCATATCAGTTACTCCTTTAATTTCTCTAATTTATACTCAACGCTAATTGTTTTGTTTAATTTTTCTGAGTGAATACTGCAACGGTAACCGTCACCATATATAAAACCATTTAGTAAAGGAACAGTACCTGAGTAAACAATAGAATCTTTTTTAGGAACGTCATGTTGATCTAGAAATTCTAAGATTTCATCTAATGGAATTATAGAAGCGAATGTACCTTCCTGGTATTTTTTCCATTCACCGTCAACTAGGACATCACAAAATAATTTAATGTCGTCCCATTCATCTTTAATATCATTTAAATCAATTGTTTCGTTAGCTAGAGGCTTATCGCATATTTGTTTGGATTTCTGAATTGATACGGTTTCTAAGTCACGATCTGTATGATCACTACCTACTGTAACTTTTACGTCACCATCTTCATCAAAGATTAAAACTATTTCAGCTTCGCCACTTGTTTTGTTACCAACCACTGATATTTCATCTGATTGATCGATAAGAGAAGGGCTTAATGCATAGAGTTCCGGCACACTCGCTGGCTCTGGAACGCCAATCTCTTTTAATTCTTCAATATGTTCCCACGTTTTATCTTTGTCTCTGCCTGCATAACCAATTGCAAAAAGCTTAACCATTTAAAAACATCCCCTTTAATGTATTATGTATACATTATATAAAAGTAAAATATTTTGTAAAGGCTTACATGCAGAAATTTCTGATACTTATATATGTAAAAATTATAGAAATATAAATAAAGATAAGTAGAAATTATAAAATTATACTTAAGAAATATTTAAGAATTACATAATTAATACAAAATATCTCTCATTGCAGATTAATGAAGTGTCTGATGTACCGATTATTATGGTAACGGCTAAAGGTGATGACTTAGAAAAATTAACAGGCTCTAGTCATGGAGCGATTGATTACATCGTAAAACCGTTTAACCCTAATGAGCTCGTTGCTAGGGTGAGGGCGCATATTGAACGTTACAACAGACTGAAAGGTGATGATGCTAAGAAGTTCATAGTATTCGGCCAAACGATCATCGATATTGAGGGTCGTACTGTGGAGGTCGGGAATCATTCAGTTAACCTAACTGCTAAAGAATTTGATTTACTTCTATTTTTAACGCTAAACCCTAACCGGGTGTTTACCAAGGAAGAATTGTTTGAAAAAATTTGGGGACTAGATGCTGTAGGCGACAATACGACAGTGACAGTCCATATTAGAAAGTTACGTGAAAAGATAGAGCGTGATCCCGCTGAACCAGAATGGATTCTAACAGTATGGGGCGTGGGGTACAAATTTAAGAAAATTAATTAGTTTAGCAGTAGAGATTCGAATAACAAGGTTCGAATCTCTATTTTTATATATTTTTTATCAATTTTAGGGTAATAGTATAAACAGTCTGATAAAAGAGGGTGAAGTTGTGGTTAGCAGTAAGAAGGATATAAAAAAGATTCAAAAAGACTTAGAAGATATAAAAACAGATTTACATAATTATGATGAGCCTGCCTATGACCCAAAAATTATTGAGCTTTGGCAATATGTAAAAGAACGTGCTGCCAAACATCAATTAGAAAAGATGCCAATTGATAGTATTAAAGATTTTGAAAAAGGGATGCCACTTAGTCAGTTAGAAAATGCAGGCTTTAAGAATATATATGTAATTTCAAACTATACCCCAGAGCAGTTTCTCCAAATTAAAGGGGTAGGTGAGAAATCTGCATATCTTTTAAAAGAAGCGGTTGAAAAGGTAAAGCAGTCGGTGCATATTCGTGCCAAAGGGCGTATTGATCCAGATAAGCTTGAACGATTAGATTTCGACTTACTTCGTACAATTTACCTAAAAAGGAAACTAGTTGTTGATGCTGAGAAAGTAGAAAATCAGATTGAAGCATTTGAACAAGAATTTAAACAAGACTTCTCTGTGATAGAAAAACAGAAAAATATCTTTATGAAACTATTTCAAAATGCTCAGGAGAAGGAGGAAGTTAATGCTGCAATTGAAGCGGTAAATCAAAAAGGGGTAGAACAAAAATTTACTGATATAAAATCAGCTTATTCTGCAATCAAGGAATTTGAAGTGACTGATGATACGTTAAAACAAGATTTTATCGACAATAGTATTCAGTATTACACAGCGATTGAAAATATTACTGGCTATACGAATCAAAAGCAGGCAGATGATATTCCTTCAGAATTAGTTGAAGCAGTCAATAATGTGGAACTAAATGTTGATGGACTAGATCTGACACTAAGGAACTATCAGGAATTTGGTGCCAAGTATGCTTTATATAATAAGCGGATTCTACTCGGTGATGAGATGGGCCTTGGTAAAACTGTCCAGGCACTTGCTGTTATTAATCATCTAAACTTGAATAATCAGCCTTATACGATTGTTGTTTGTCCGCTTAGCGTCGTCGCCAACTGGAAACGTGAGACTGAAAAATTCACTAAGCTCAATGCTTTTATTTACCATGGCAATGGTAGAGAAAAAGTATTTCAAGAGTGGTTAGATAAGAAAGGTATTTTGATTACCACCTTCGAACATACCCGTAATTTCGATAAAAGTCTCATTAAAGAGTTGAATATGCTCGTTGTTGATGAGGCTCACTTCGTTAAGAATCCTGAGGCCAAACGTTCTAAAAGTATCTATGCCTTATCAGAACTCGCCAGCCATGTTCTCTATATGAGCGGAACACCTTTAGAAAATAAACTTGCTGAGATGAAACAATTATTAGGTGTATTGCAGCCGGATATTGCTAATAAAATATCAAAAGAACTTCATCTTTTAGATCCACAGAAGTTTAAAATAGAGATTTCCCCAGTATACCTAAGAAGAAATCGAGCAGATGTACTAGGAGAATTACCAGACCTTGAAATCATTGAACAATGGTCTAACTTTGGTGAAAAAGAAGAAGAGATATACGATCAAGCAGTGTCTGAAGGTCAGATGATGGCGATGAGACGGGCAGCATGGAAAGGTGGGACACCTGAAGCATCACCTAAACTTGATGCCCTCGTTGATATTTGTGATTCAGCAAAAGAAAATGGACATAAGGTTCTTGTCTTCTCATTCTTTAGAGATGTCATCGAGACAGTTCAAGAACATGTGACAGAAGCAAAATTTCCTGCAATCACCGGTGATGTTCCAAATGATGAGAGGCAAAAAATTATCGATGAATTTACAAGTGCAGAAGCTGGTGCAGTCATGACCGCTCAGATTATCGCAGGTGGGGTAGGTTTAAATATACAAGCAGCCAATATTATTATTTTATGTGAACCACAGTGGAAGCCTTCTACAGAAGAACAGGCTATTGGTCGTGCTTACAGAATGGGGCAAACACGGGGTGTTGTCGTTTATCGACTGTTGACTGAAGATAGCATTGACGTTAGCATGTTGGAATTACTTGGTGAAAAATCTAAGTTATTTGATATGTATGCCAGAGACTCAGAAGTTGCAGATATTGCACAAAGACAGATGAATGCTGAAGCATTGCTGAAATCAGAAGAAGAGTCAGAAGCATCTATGACCAAACAAGTCATGGAAATGGAGAAAAAACGATTGGCAGAAAAACAGGCAGGATAAGTATAAACATAAAGAAGCGCGACAATCAAATTTGTTTGATCATCGCGCTTTGTGTATTAGTAAAATGGCCAGATTAATGGAACAACGACTACGCATATAAATGTAGTGATGTGGAGAGGATTTCTACTCAAGAGCAAAAATCGGATGTCGAATAGACAAAACGGGCGAGAAATTCTATTAGAGGGCAAAAATCTAGACTCCAATAGAAAAACAAGCTAAAAAGTTTATTCGTCCTGAATAATTCAGCAACGAATAGACAATCCACCTTCCACCATTAGCTAGAAATTTATCTTGTAAAAACATAGAAGTATGATATAAATTGAATTATCGAACTATTATAAAAATAAAGGGGTTATTGAAGTGAAAGATAATATTTACGGTAATATTCCATGTTTTTTAGGGGCAGAGAATTTAGTGCAAAAAGGTGAATATGATACAGACGTTATTTTTTATGGTGCACCATTCGAAGGAGAGAGTACGTGGGGGACTACACTGGTGTGGAGCTCGGTCCCAAACAAATTCGTTCGTCTTCTGCGCGTTATAGTGGTTACTTACCTGAGTTAGATCATATTGATGTGAAGGAACATTTAACTTTTGGTGATGCGGGTGATGTGCCATTTGTTGCGCATGATAATGAACAATCTTATCAGAACATTGAAGATTTTTCTGCTGAGCTATGGAAAACGGGCAAGTTTCTTGTTGGTTTTGGTGGTGAGCATGGTGTAACGTATCCAATTTTAAAAGCACTGGCAGATAGTAGGAAGACTGTTGGAATCATTCACTTGGATGCACATTATGACAACATGCCTGATTATGAAGGTGAGAAATATGCAAGAAACACACCTTTTATGAGGTTATATGAAACAGAAGGTGTGAGAAATGAATCGATTATTCACACGGGGATTCATGGGCCACGTAATAAGCCTGAGACTGGGAAGTATGCTAAGGAAAATGGTGCTGTAACTATTGGCATTAATGAAATTAAAGAATCTAATGATCTAAGAACTTTAGCTAAAGAGATTTACGAGCAAGCTGCAAAAGACGTTGATGTGGTTTACTTGTCTATTTGTAGTGATGTCCTGGACTTCGCATACAATCCTGGTGGGCCAGTTGATGGTAATGGTTTAACGTCTTACGAATTACTCACTTTAATTCATGAATTCGGTAAACTCGGTTTAGTCGGCATGGATTATGTGGAAGTCTATCCAATGATGGATCAAAACCAACAATCTGCTCACTTTGTCTCATATGCAGTACTTTACGTTTTAGCGGGTCATGTTAAGTATTTAGGCAAGATATAAACCTTAAAGGGGTTGGTGATTATTAACAAGATTTTAGATATTGTTAAGGCA
The DNA here is from genome assembly GCF_016313225.1 of Jeotgalicoccus sp. ATCC 8456. Taxonomy (NCBI): domain Bacteria; kingdom Bacillati; phylum Bacillota; class Bacilli; order Caryophanales; family Staphylococcaceae; genus Jeotgalicoccus; species Jeotgalicoccus sp. ATCC 8456. The sequence goes on from NZ_CP066224.1 coordinate 1,608,191, forward strand.
CTCGGACCAGGAATGATTATTACTGCTTCATTTATTGGACCTGGAACTGTGACTGCCATGACCCGTGCGGGTGCAGGTTTCGGTTATAGTCTCTTATGGGCTGTCTTATTCTCTGTTATTGCGACGATCGTCCTTCAAGAGATGATTATCAGACTAGCACTTGTGACGCGTCGAGGATTAGGTGAAGCGATTTACGATTTGTTCAATCATAAAATAGGTAAGTTTATAACAGTATGGATTTCTATGATTGCTGTTGCAGTCGGATGTGCAGCGTACATGAGTGGTGATCTTCTAGGGACATCACTCGGTTTAGGTCACTTGCTCAACATTCCAACTAACATACTCGCACCGATTGTTGGGATTATAATATTTCTGATTGGCATCCAGGGTAGTTATAAGCTAGTTGAAAAAATTATTATAGGACTGATGGTCATCATGGGTGGTACTTTTATCACGACGATGTTCATGGTTCAACCCAATTGGGGAGAGGTATTCCAAGGTATGTTCATGCCTTCAATTCCTATTGGCTCTATTATTATGGTCATTGCTCTGATCGGAACAACAGTTGTGCCTTACAACTTCTTCCTTCATGCAACGACGGTACATGAACGTTTTAACGGTATGCAAGACTTGAAGCTTGCACGCTGGGATACGATTATTTCTATTACTATTGGTGGGATTATATCTGCTGCTATCCTCATCTCTGCAGGTGCATTAATTGTTGGTCAAGAAATTGACAGTGTCATCGCCTTAGCAGGGCCACTTGTACCAGTGTTAGGTGAAACTTGGGCACCGATATTTATCAGTGTTGGTTTGTTTGCTGCAGGATTTTCATCTGCTCTGGCTTCTCCTATGGGGGCAGCCGCAACAGTCAGTTCTTTCTTCAAGTGGGAAGGTGGCATGAAAAACACCAAGTATAAAATCGTGTTTGGAACAGTAATACTTATTGGTGTTGTCACATCTGCAATTGGTTTTGAACCGTTAGAAGTCATCCTATTAGCACAGGCTTTAAATGGTGTCATCTTACCGTTAATTGCAATACTAATTTTTGTCATTATAAATAAAAAAGGATTGATGGGACAATATAAGAATGGACCTATTTTAAATGTGATAGGCTTCCTAGTTGTCGTTGTTGTATCGTTTTTAGGTATTTACAGTGTAATTGATGCTGTAATCTCATTTCTAGCATAAAAAATACACGAACATCTTTATAACGAGATGTTCGTGTATTTCATTTTTTAAGACTCGGTAACATTTCTATTTTTACCAGAAGCGATACCGGTAAGTACCATAACGAGTGAGACAATGAGCATTAAACTTAGTGGTAGGAACCAAGATCCTGAAATATCTTGTAAGCCACCAACTAAAACGGGTCCAAGGGCTGCTAATAAATAGCCCAAGGATTGTGCCATACCTGATAGTTCAGCCGCTTGATAGCCATCTCTTGTTCTTAGTGTGTAGAACATCATAGATAATGAAAATGCGCTACCGTTACCGACACCAAGTAAAATGACCCAAAGTAGCGATAGTTCTGAGTGACCGAGTAATAATCCTCCAATTCCTATTAGAATGATTAACCCGCTCAGAGCAGCGATGAGTACTTGATCTTTCATCTTATCGGCAACCACAGGAATAATGAATGTAAAAGGAATGCTGGCAAGTTGGAAGGCGAATACACCCCAACCGGCTAAATGTATATCATACCCATTGGCAGTAAGAATCGTTGGCAACCAAGTAATTAATGTATAGAAAATTAAGGACTGGGCACCCATGAATATGGTGATTTTCCAAGCGAGTGGAGACTTAAATAGTCCCCCTAACTGCTGGTTTTTAATATTGCCCCTTGGTTTGCTTCGATTTTTTAATTGTACGAGCCAAACTAACAGTGCCAAGATTGATAAAGACACCCAGATTAAGAGTGCACTACGCCAGTTGAAATTTCCTGAGGTCGCAATCGGTATACTCAAACCAGATCCAAGGGCGCCAAAGACATTCATTACAATTGCATATAAGCCTGTCATCAGGCCAATTTTATGCGGAAAATTCATCTTAACGATACCTGGCATTAAAACATTACCAACCGCAATGGCTAAGCCAATCATTAATGTACCAGTAAACAGAAGTCCAATACCACTTGCTGAACGAATAAACATTCCTAAAATCAGGAGGACCAAAGATAGTGCAATCGTTGTTTCCATGCCAATTCGTCTCGCAATTTTTGGTGCGAATGGAGATAGTAAAGCGAAGGCAATAAGCGGTAAGGTTGTAATGCTTCCTGCTAAAGCATTACTGATGCCAAAGTCATCCCTAATGAATGATACTAAGGCACCTGCAGATGTCAGTGGTGCACGCAAGTTTGCTGCGACCAAGATCACCCCAATTATTAGGAAAATATATAAATTTTTGTTATTATTTTGGTCCAATTCATTGTTCAAAGATTATCCACCTCATTACAATCATAATTCTTTTCGGAATATATAATCCGTCTGTTCATCATCACCCATAAAAAATGAATGTGAACCCACTTTTTTAAAACCTTTCTTTTTATAAAAGGAAATTGCCTTATTGTTAAATTCCCAAACACCTAACCAAATCGACTTCTTATCTAGTCGTTTAGCTTCTTCATGCGCTAAATTTAACAATGCTTTACCCAGCCCAAGTCCCTGATATTTATTCAGTATATATATTCTTTCGACTTCGAGTGCATCATCACCCATCGGTTCAGACTGAGCTGTTAAAATATTTAATTTCAAGAAACCAGCGCATTCATCATCATAGAATATATAGAAAAATTGAGAATGTGGATTTTTTAATTCAGCTGCAAAGTTTTCCTTTGTATATGCCTCATCAGAATAAGCCTTCATGTTTTCTGCAGAATTTTGTGCCATGAATGTCTCATGGAATGTTTGATAACTAATCGCGAGAAGATGATCTAAATCATTTAAATTGCATTTTCTAATATGTATTGTCATATAAATACTCCTATAGCCAGCTTGTTAGCCACTTATTATTCTCTTTAGTATACAGCATTCTCTCATAACCGCCCTGTTCGAGAGCTTGGTAGAATTCCATTCTATCAGGTATGACTTTATAAACTGCCAAGTCTCGTGTCTTAGCATCGAGATAGTCTCTGACATGTTTAAAATCTTCTGATCTTACTTCTACAGCTTTACCTTGCAAGCGAATTTGTCTACCTTGTTCTCGCCAGTAAAAATTCATTGCTACATGACTATTTTCTTTAAGTTGTTCGACCTTTGTTCTTCCCTTACCACTTTCAATAAAGAATCCTTCATCATCCATTGCTTTTATAACCAGGACTCTAGAATCTACAAGGTGAGTTTGATCGTAAGTAGCCAGCACCATACTTCTTGGCTCCAGCACTTCTTTTGCAACAGCGCATTTAAACCATTCTTGAAAATGAGATAAAGGTGAACTAAAAGTACGATCATCGAAACTAGGGAAAGGTCCAGACATCACTGGTGATTGGCTAAGCATTTCATTAATATTCATGGTGACACTCCTATTTATATTATGGTTGGATTTTATCACATATAGGTATATTTTAGATAAAGAGAATCATTTCTTAAGAAGGTAGTGATGATGTGGCTAAGAAAAGAATAGCTATTATTGGAACAGGCGTTGCTGGGACGTCTCTAGTAAAATTTTTTGTAAGTGATGAACGTTTTAACGAGAATTATGAAATTGATTTATATGATGGTAAAAAGACAATGGGACGTGGTTATGCCTATCAGCATGATGATGAAAACTTAATTGTGAATCTCCCAGCGGAGCTGATGTCACTCACTTCAGATCAAGGAGACTATATTAAGTGGTTGGAAAGTAATAAATATGAAGCTGAAAGTTACACAAGTAGAAGCTTATATGGAGAATACATACATTCTACTCTGATGAATTTTGTACATCGTCATCAAAATATAAATACAGTCGAAAGCTTTGTTGAAGATATATCATTTGAGAATGACGAAAATATTTATACTGTTTATACAGATGGTGCTGTCTCGAAATATGATGCAATCTTCTTAACAAATGGTGAGATGTCATATAGTGATCCTTATGAGCTAAAAGGTGAAAAGAACTTCATATATAATCCGTATCCAATTGAAGATGTTTTGAAAAATGTTAAAGGGCGAATTGGAATTATAGGAAGCGGTTTGTCTGCGATAGATTGTTTTAGATATTTATTAAAAAATGGACATTCTAAGGTGACTGTTTTGTCGAGAAGTGGAGAATTACCTTCTGTTAGAGGCACTTATTATGATCTCAGTGGGGAATACTTCTCTATTGAGCATGCGATGTCCGACAAAAATCAAGATCTAATCCCATTAGATCGTATTGTAGATTTATTTAGAAAAGAACTTAGGGCGCACGGTATACAAGAAGAATTATTAACTAGAAAAACTGACCGGCCAGAGATTGATTTAAAGTTTGATTTAGAACATCCAGATGAAGTCGGAAAGATACAATATCTTATTACTAGTCTAGAAGATACATTTAAAGTACTGTATAAATATTTATCAAGAAAAGACAAAACTCGGTTTATGGAAGAATATCACGAACTTATTCAAAGCAATCATTCGCCAATGCCACCGCATGGTGCCAAACAAATACTTGAATGGATTGATAAAGGACGTCTCGAATTTTTAGATGATATGGAATCGGTAGAAGTTAATGATGAGTTTTTAGTTGGATTTGAAGATAAAAACCAAAAACCATTCGATGTACTCATCAATGCAACAGGACCCGTGTCTGATATTAGAAAAGATAACACCTTATTGATTAAAAATCTCTACAATAGGATGCTTGTTGAACCGGATGAATTTGGAGGACTATTGATCGATAAATACCATAGGGTCATCAGTCCGAGGTATGGAACGATGCACAATTTTTATACAATTGGTGCCTTAACTGTCGGTTCAGATTATTTAATTAAAGGGGTGACGATGTTATCAACTGAGACCTACCATCTAGTAAATCATTTTCTCACACGTAATTAATAAGGAAGTTTTGGTCAAAGTGGTAGACAAGTAGATTAATTAGGCGGAGAATAGTAGAGTCAATTAAATTTTAAGGAAGTGCAATTGTTTTGTCAGAAGTATTTAAAGAAAAATTATGGACCAAAGACTTCATCAATACCTCGATCGTTAACTTTGCATTGATGATGTCTCAATATCTATTGTTGGTAACTATGACAATGTATGCAATTGATGAATACGGTGCTTCGATAGGATTAGCAGGACTTGTGTCCAGTTCGTTTATTATTGGATCTCTGATCGGTCGATTATTTGGTGGGCGTTCAATTGCTGGCGTTGGTAGTAAGCGAATGCTTGTCATTTCATCTATATTTGTCTTAGTAGCGGCGTTAACTTACTTTATACCGATGGGTATTTACCCATTGATTGGTGTACGTATTTTCCATGGTATTGCTATGGGCTTTGCGATGACAGCTACAGGTACAATTATTGCCCAAGTCATTCCACCTAGTCGAAATGGTGAAGGTATCGGCTACTTTAGTATGTCGGTCGTTCTCGCAACAGCAGTGGGTCCATTAATCGGTGTGTCACTTATCAATGTTTACGGCTTTACTAGTATTTTTGTATTTTCTTCAATTATGGCAGTCGTTGCACTCGGACTTGGTTTAACAGTTCGTGCACCGCAAATGAAGTTGTCGAAACCTGTGAGTAAAGGCATAAGTCTAGGTGATTTCTTTGAGAAGCGAGCGGCACCAATATCTATAGTGATGTTCTTCTTAGCTTTCGCTTGTTCTGGGATTTTATCCTATGTGACAGCCTATGCAGATAGCATCAATTTAGTTCAAGCTGGTAGCTTATACTTTACGGTATATGGTATTACGGTCCTCTTATCTAGACCGATTACTGGACCTCTACTTGACCGTAAAGGTGCCAACATCATTATGTACCCAGCACTAATCTCATTCGCCATCGGTTTATTCATTATTGGAACAGCATCAAACACATTAATATTCCTACTGGCAGCAATATTTATTGGTTTTGGATATGGGAATGCTCAGTCCATCACACAAGCACTCGCCATCAAGGTGACCCCGCCAGAACGTGTGGGTCTAGCCAATACAACTTACTTTATTGCCTTAGACTTCGGTCTCGGTTTTGGACCATTTATTTTAGGTAGTATTGTAGCAGCCTTTGGGTACAGTGGCTTGTACTTTATTCTATCGATATTTGTTTTAGCTATTATTCCGATATACTTATTCTTACATGGGCGTAAGGACAAATATATTTCTCAGTAAAATTAAAAAAGATAAAAAATGCTACCCTGGTTTATTTTTACGTGACCAGGGTACTGTATTGGAATTATCTGTTTTAATATGAGGAGGAATACATCTATGTCATTAGCCAAAATCATTGAAGAAATCAGAGAAAAACGCGACGAGACAGGAATACTTACGATTCATTTGAATACAGACTCAAGCGCAGGTAACGGTAATAATGGTGAGTGGAAAATTCATTTAAAAAATGGCTTTAAGACCCTAAAAGAAGAAGTGAAGGACAGAAACGCTGATGATGAGTTAAAAGCTTTGAAGAAGTTACAAGAAAAGGTAGAGAAGGAAGTGGCCATGCATCAAAGAGAGATGCGTAAAGGGTTTATTCTCGTTGCTTCGTCAGATGGTGAACTCTACCGTGCAAGAGTTTTACAAGTTCCAGTAACAACATCTTTCCATTGGGGTAAGACTGCAGAAACTCAGCAGATTGAAGAATTAGAACAACGCTTCCCAGAAACGGCAATCGTGTCTGTCCAACAGGCTGATGTGACCTTTATCGAAACATCACTAGGTATTATTAGAGATACCAAAAAGTTCTCATGGGACGTTGAAAGTGAAAGTTGGTTGGATTATGATGAAGTCGTCCATCAACAGACACGCGGCGGTGGAAGAGACGAGTTCCAACGACGGTTTGAAGAAAACCAACATCGCTGGTATAAGAATCTCGCAGCAGAAATTGATAGGGATGTCAAAAAGCGTAAGCTTGAAGGTGTCTACTTAGTGGGTAGTCAAGAGAGTGTACAAGAAGTAGAAACGCATTTAAATGGCACAAAAGTCCTTGGTGTAATTACAAAAAATCTGGGATCTAAGCAAGATCATGAGATTGTTGCAGAAGTATTTGATACCTTAGTCTAAAATTTAAAAGCACTTAACTATGTGAGCCTAGTTAAGTGCTTTTTTTTTATGAATTTTTACAAATTTTTAACACAAAGTGTGGGGTTCAAGGTTGTTTATCGTAAATCTTTATTCAGAGAAAGCTAATGTTTGAGGCATTCTGTTCACTACTTATAGCTAAATCTATATTAGTGTAGCACTTTAGATTAGCTCAAAATGATAAAAGAAACAATAACTTTTCTATAAATTAACAAGGATTTAAAGGTGAATTGCTAAACTTGAAGACGCCTGGTAAGAGAGACAGACGGATCAAGGAGGATTTACATGAAAGTAAGATTTGAAAATGTATCAATGAAATATGATGGCAATGATAGGACGATATTAGACGACATGAGTTTTGACATTCAAGATCATTCCTTGGTTTCAATTCTAGGTCCGTCTGGGTGTGGTAAGTCCACAACTCTCATGCTTATATCAGGGTTACTCATGCCAACGGACGGAAAAATATTCTTCGGTGATACAGATGTTACGAAAAAAGATGCGAATGCACGAAAAGTGGGTATGGTCTTTCAAAATTATGCCTTATACCCCCATCTATCCGTTATCGATAATATTATGTTTCCTTTAAAAATGGCTGGAGTAAACAAAAAGAAACGTAAGGAAAGAGCCTTAGAACTAGCAGAACTTGTACAAATTTCAGAGCACTTGAACAAGAAGCCTGGACAATTGTCAGGCGGACAGCAACAGCGCGTCGCCATTGCGAGAGCCCTCAGTAAGGAACCGTCAATTTTGTTGATGGATGAACCATTATCTAATCTCGATGCAAAATTGAGGAAGGGCATGCGTGAAGAAATACGAAGAATTCAAAAGGAGACGGGTGTGACAACGGTTTTTGTTACTCACGATCAAGAAGAAGCCTTAAGTATTTCAGACAAAGTGATGGTGTTGAATGAAGGGTTAATACAACAACATAGTGGACCGCAAGCGCTCTATGACCGACCGGATAATATTTTTGTCGCTCAGTTTCTTGGAAGTCCGGAGATTAGTACCTTTGACTTTGATGATTTAAAAGCAGGTTTTGACTCAAGTCTTCGAGACAGATTACAGAGTAAAGACGTTAAGCTCATCGGTATACGACCAGAATCATTTACCCAAGTTGATGGTGAGTCAGGTCTTATAACGGGTGTGGTAGACCGCATAGAAATCGTAGGTAAGGAACGTACAGTTCGATTGAAGCTAGATAATGAACAAATTGTCGACATTACAGATGTTGATATCAACTTCACTGAAGGTGATAAAGTTTCTTTCACAACGAACTTTGATGCTATGCATTTCTTTGATGGATATGGAAATCGAGTGGTGATTAAAGATGCAGAATAGAAAAACTTGGAAAACGACTTTTCAAGCATTCTGGTACATATTACCTTTGTTTATCATCATTGGTGTCTTTAACATTTACCCGATAATAAAATCTTTTGCGATGGCATTTTACAACGACTACAACATCTTTACAGGTGAGACAAGCGGTTATGGTTTAACGAGTTTTGAAACATTGTTTAGTGATCAAGAATTTGCTGAATCCTTGATGAACACTTTTGTTTATGTACTCTTTGTCACACCACTTTCTATTGTGATTGCCTTAGCGATATCAATATTGTTAAATAATGTCAATTTCTTAAAACCATTATTTCAATCTATTTACTTTCTCCCATTTGTCACGAGCACAGTAGCTATTTCCATCGTTTGGCGATGGCTCTACCATTCAAATTACGGATTAATTAACTACTTGTTGGGCATATTTGGAATTGACAGTATCAACTGGTTAACAAACCCGGATTGGGCTATGCCTGCGGCAATTATTATGGCGATATGGAAGAGTTTAGGATTTAATATTTTGTTGTTCTTAGTTGGCTTAAACAACATCAGTAAAACCTATTATGATGCTGCGAGAATTGACGGAGCGAATGCATGGCAAAGATTTACCAATGTGACTGTGCCGTTACTTGGACCAACAATATTTTTAGTTTCAATTCTTTCAATAATTAATAATTTTAAGGTGTTCGATGAAATATATGCCTTATTTAATGGTCAACCTGGACCGTCGAACTCAACAATTACCGTTGTGTATTACTTATACAAAAAATTCTATACAGAATTTGACTACGGTGTTGCATCAGCATCAGGAATTGTATTGTTTCTAATTATTTTCGTTATTACACTCATCCAACTTTGGATGAACAAGCGATTTGTACATTACAGATAGAGGAGGAATTTCATGGCGAGTGTTTCAAAGAAAATAATCATCTATGTATTACTTGGCATCGGTGCATTAACAATGATAATTCCTTTTTACTGGATGATTGCAACATCGTTAAAAACAGCTGGAGAAGCAACTGCAATGCCACCCATCTGGTGGCCAGTATCGATGGTGTTTAGTAATTACGTTGAAGCTTTTCAAGTCGCACCTTTTGTACGGTACCTCGTCAATAGTGTGATTGTTACAGCACTGAGTACTTTAGGAGAGGTCTTAACGGCAATTCTTGCAGCCTTTGCCTTTACGCGATTAAATTTTTACGGAAAAGATGTACTATTTGCCTTACTGCTTGCGACGATGATGGTACCTGGAGAATTATTGATCATTCCGAACTTTGTAACCTTAGCCAACTTAGACTGGATAAATACATACATGGCACTGATTGTGCCGTGGTTAGCCAGTGTGCTATCAGTGTTTATCGTTAAACAGAGGTTTGAGTCGATATCAGATAACCTCTATTACGCAGCGAAGATAGATGGCTGTTCGGACTTTAGATTTCTATGGCAAGTGCTTGTGCCCTTAAGTCGTTCGTCTATTATTACGATGGTTGTTTTAAAAGTAATTGGCTCATGGAATGCTTTCTTATGGCCGTTACTTGTAACGAATGACACTGAGATGAGAACTTTACCTGTTGGACTTCAAGCCTTCACGACAGAGGCTGGTACGCGTTTTGAACTACTTATGGCAGCATCGACATTTGTGATTGTACCAATGATAGTGTTCTACATGATTTTCCAAAAATATATTATTAAAGGTATTGCAAATACCGGAACGAAAGGATAATTTACCATGAACAAGAAATTATTGATGGGATTAATGTTAACAATGATGATTTTTGTACTTGCAGCTTGTGGTGGAGGAGAAGAGGGTACGACAGAAGAAGCTTCAGGAGATGAAACATCAACAGAAAGTAGTAAAACTTCTGAAGAATCGGCAGAAGAAACTTCAGGTGACACGACACAAATTACTTTTTGGCATGCAATGAATGGTCCACACCAAGAAGCGATCACGGAACTAACAAACAAATTTAATGAATCACAAGATGAGTATGAAGTGGTTGAACAAAATCAAGGTGACTATGAAACTCTAAACCAAAGTATTATGGCTTCAGGGGTATCTGATGATCTACCGACAATTTCACAGGCGACTGCTTCGAATATTCCTGACTGGTCATCAAATGATTTAATCATCCCATTAGATGACTTATTGTCAGGAGAAAATTTTGATCAAGAGACTTATGACAGCATTATTCCAGGATTTTTAGAAGGTGTTTCATATGAAGATCAAACGATGGCTTTACCTTTTTCTAAATCAGTAAGAATCATGTATGTAAATGAAGATATTTTAGAAGAGTATGACGCAGAATTACCAACAACATTTGAAGATGTACAAGCATTAGGTGAAGAGATGCAAGAAGCTGGAGATGAGCGTTTTGCTTTAGGTCTTGAAGCAGGTGTTGAAATGGAACTTGAAACAATGGCGAGACAAAATGGGGCTGACTGGATTTCAGATGACCTTTCAACAGTCGATATCGGTGAAGAAAATGCGACAGAACCGATGCAGTATATAGTAGATGGAATTGACGCAGGATGGGCAAGAACTGCTGGGGAAGATGGATATATGTCAGGTCCATTTAGCCGTGGTGACATCGCAGTTTACCTTGGTTCATCTGCAGGATTATCACATGTTGAACCTGGTGCGGAGGAAAGTGGTATTAACTGGTCAACTGCTGAATTACCAGTGTACAACGAAGGAGAACCACTGACATTATTAGCAGGTAACGATCTTACAGTCTTTGCCTCAGCATCTGAAGAAGAACAACAAGGTGCAGCGGCATTTATGAACTTCTTACTACAGCCTGAAAACACTGCAGAATGGGCAATTGCGTCGGGGTATGTGCCAGTTACAGAAGCTGGAATTGAACATGAGTCATATCAGACTTATTTAGAAGAAAACCCGAATGCAGAAGCTGCAGCAGCGGAAACAGAATATGCGATTGCATCACCAATGTTTGCAGGTTCAGGTGAGTACCGTAATGCGATGTTAGAAGCACAAGATGCAATTCTAATTGATGGTGCTGATGTAACAGAAACAATGCAAGGATTACAAGAAGAAGTGACGACAATTATTGAAGAAAACAATTAGGTATTAGGAGCGTAAAAATGGAACGTATTATATTTTGGAATGGACTACAGTCCATAGGCTCCAATATATTTTCATTAGACAATGGTAAGGATCGTCTAATTATGGATTTTGGCATGCCGAATGAAATGTATGAAGACGGAGGTAACTTATCTGTGACAGAAGCATTAATTGAAGCGGGTAAGTTACCGGCAATTCCACATCTATTTAACACTGAGGGTTTTAAATCTGATTTAGCAGGTGTGTCCAATCGTCCATATGAAAACCAAGCAGTGTTTATCAGTCATCTTCATCTAGACCATAATGCAGGCTTAAAATACTTGCCAGAAAATACGGCAGTATATATGTCAGAAGAAACGAAAGCCTTATACGATGCTTTACTATCGAGTGATCTCGAAGTAGAAGTAAAAGCAGAGCTACATGCTGTTGGCTATAACAGACCTGTGAAAATCGGACATTACACAGTGACTTTTGTCCCTAATGACCATGATATTGTAGGTACATCCAGTATCTTAATCGAAGTAGATGGTAAAAAAATTCTGCACAGTGGTGATGTTAGAAAACATGGATATCACCCGGGAAATATTAAGGATTTAACTAGTCATGTTAAATCTGTAGATCTACTCATGATAGAAGGTACGTCGTTTAGTTTTCCGGATGAGGATGATAAAGATTATAGAAGTGAGAAAGATTTAATAGATGACTTTACACAACTCTTACTCGATGAAAATCGAACGATAGTGATTAATCCCTATCCGAGAAACGTCGAACGATTGGTAGAATTGAATCGTTTAGGACATAGAATAGGTCGTCCAATATATTGGGATAAACGATTTTCTGATTTATTAAGACACTATACAACAGAAGCAGTTTGTACATGGAAAAAATTAAGTGATTACAATCATCAAGTCGTGCAGACTCATTTTGATGATATCGATAAAATTAGTGAACTAGAAGCAGGTGTCTATGTTCATATGAACGGAGAACCACTGGGTGACTATGATCCACGATACGAAGTATTGATGAAAACCTTAGAAGAAGTCGGTTTTGATTTTGTAGATTATAGTGTCTCAGGTCATGCATCTAGAAAAGACATTATCGATATTGTAAAGGATATAGATCCCGATGTGACGGTGCCTTGGCATACTTTTGAACCTCAGGCACAAGCAGCAGCTTTGAACGAAAATGGTGTCAGGACCTTTTTACCAAAAGCGGCTAAAGCATATAAATTAGAGGAAATTTTGAGCGATGAAGCAGCTGAATAATGAGCTGAAAGGAAGAAGGCGGCATATTTTTGCCGTTCCTTTTTGTGGGGTGAGCTGGTATTTGCATTCTAGGTTAAGGATATTCGGGTGGTGACATGGAATACTCATCTCCATCCAACTCAACTAGAGCAGTGATGAGAAATCCTCGTGCCCATCCAACATTCAACAACCCGCTTAATTCTTACTCATTTCATAATAATCCTGCCAAACATCATCGGGAACCATATCTCCACCTGTACTCCAGGCAATATGTGTGCCGCTCTTATCCATTTGAATCGCGCCGTAGATACCCGCTAGTGCGGATGGTTCTAGTTTTATGGATTCAGTATCGTAGATTGCAGTTAACATTTCAAACAGATGTGTATCACTCACAGTGCTGATTCCTGAAATAAGGTTTTTTAACAAGTCACCGACAAAGCCTGATGGTCGCCCAACTGCAAGGCCGTCAGCAGCAGTTAAATTATCCAAACCGAAGTCTTGGATTGATAATCGATCATGATAATCTGTCATCATACCGAGTAACATGCAAGGTGAGTGTGTGGGTTCGACAAAGTAACAATTTACAGAATCTCTGAAAACAGTTTTTAAGCCAAATGCTATGCCGCCTGGGCCGCCACCAACACCACATGGGAGGTAGACATTCAAGGGCTGGTTTTTATCGACCTTAATATTTTGATCTTGAAGTTGAGCTTTTAGACGAATGGCTGCAACAGCGTAACCTAAAAATAGGGTCTTTGAGTTTTCGTCATCAATGAAATAGCTATTTGGATCATTTAAACTATCCTGTCTGCCTTGTAAGACTGCTTTGGAATAGTCATCTTCATGTTCAACCACGTTTACGCCTTTTTCTCTAAGAAGATCCTTCTTCCATTGACGTGCGTCTAGGGACATGTGGATTGTTACTTTAAATCCTAATTTAGCACCTATTATTCCGATACTTAAACCAAGATTTCCAGTCGAACCACAGACTAGCTCGTGGTGTGAAAATAATGTTTTAAAGTCATCACTATCAAATTTTATATAATTATCTTCAGTGCTGATTAATCCCGCATTCAAAGCGATTTTTTCAGCAAACCATAAAACTTCATAAATACCACCACGCGCTTTTACAGAACCAGAAATAGGAAGGAGATTGTCCTGTTTTAAATATAGTGGACCATCAACTTTTTGATTAAACAAAGACTCTAAGGCTTTAGGCATATGAGTGAGTTCTGTTAAAGCAGAGTCAATAATACCAGCTTGGTCTGTAGTTTCTGGAAATACGTGTGCAATATAGGGTGCAAAACGTTTTAAACGAGCCTCAGCATCTAGAATATCATCTTCTGTAAGTGCTAAATCATCTGTCACAGTATCCATTGATTTAATATTGTCATTTAACCAGATGGTCTCCTTATAATCGATCAAATCTTGTATTTTAGGATATTCGCGTATCCATTCTTTTTTAGATTTATCTGCAATCACAAAATCAACTCCTTAACCCTTTTCACTTAGTGTATTAAATTTAGGCAAAATAAAAAAGGTTCCTTGCTGGGGAACCTTTCTTACTATTTGTCATCAAGCTTGTTCATATCGATAACAACTGTACCAGCATCATAGTTCATATCTTTTAACTCAGTCTTATGCGCACCTTCAAAATCTGGACTATCGATAAACAACACGGATTGGTGATGTTCTAAAGCAAATCTGTAAGCTTCTTCTTGTTCGTGGTTTAATTTCATGTTTTCGATACGTCTGTCTTCAGGCTCACCTGCAGAGAAATAAGTGATTAATTTATCACTAGCATTACCATCAATCGTCTTCGATTGCACATCCTCATTTAATTCCAAGCTTTCAAAAGAATCATTTGAATACACTGTTAATTTTCTTCTGTCGACGTTCAACTCATTTTTCAATTCGTGAATTCGATTCAATAAATCTTTCTCGTTGACGAAAGTTTCAACTCTAGACATTTTCATCCCTCCTGAGGATTAACATTTACTAGATATCTACCCTGGAGAGATGAGTTAAAACAATATTAATCGTTTAATTATCTGATATATTCTTGTTTGAAAGTTTTATACAGCTGATCTTCAAAGTAATTTTTATTTGCTTGAATATAGGCTTCGACTAACAAGTAGGCGAAGAATGCATAGTAGCACGCACCTATAATAATCCAAGGATTACCAGAATTGAAATAAAGTATTAATCCTAATCCTATTACTGCAAACAGTAAGGAGAAAATAGTTACCAAACGGTATAAGTTAAAGTATCTCATTTGATCCCTAACAGTGGCAGTGATGTCCTCTCTGAAGCGGTCGTATCTTTCTTTGTCTTGACTATCAAGTTCACGCACTGCGTCGTCAGCTAAAAACTTCGTCACTTTGATATCGCCACTGAAACGTTCTTCTTGATATTTGATGTCTACAACAGGGTTGTGACTGAATAAATAATGGAAAAATTGTCTAAAAGGAATATTCATAATCTGCCTCCTAAATAAAATAAGTTTAATAATAAAAGTCAACTTTAGACTTTATTCACGGTGCGAGTATTGCCTTAAAACAAACAGGTAAGAGACCGATTGAACAAAATACAGTACCACCAGGCGTGAAAAATTGGGGAGCTGAATTTAAGAGAGAATCAATCAAATCATTTACACAGTCATTAACATCACATGCTCAAATGATTACACTTCCACATAAAAATAACTATCTCTCACTGGACCCAACATATAAAGATGATTATGGTCGTCCGTTGTTACGTGTGACCTATGATATTACAGATCATGATAGAGCGGCTTATGATTTCATTGGTGAGCGCATAGCTGAAATTATGGAAGAAATGGGTGCGACAGAAGTTGTACGTTCAGAGCTCCCTGAACACTTTGACATTTACCCGCCTCATAATGACCACATTGTTGGTGGAGTCATTGTTGGTGCGGATTCTTCAAACAGCGTAGTAAATAACTACTGTCAAATGTGGGAAGAAGAAAATGTCTTCGTTATTGGTGGGTCACTTTTCCCGCATAACGGTGGCTATAATCCTACTGGTACAGTTGGTGCCTTTGCTTACCGTGCAGCAGAAGGAATTGATTCTTACCTTGACGACAACAGAATATTAGTTGAAGATGCTACGACAGCGACTGCGAATTAAGAATTTAGTAATAAAGACACCTCTAGGCTTCGAGTTCATACTCTGGCATAGAGGTGTTTTAATTTATGCATCTGGTCCTGTGGGTCTTGACTTATAGAGTTCTATCCACTCCTCAACAGTAAATTTCTCTGCTAATTCTGCTAGTAGTTCATAAGGAATTTTTTTAGGGTTAGAGAATCGTATACAACTTTTACCCATATTTAACTTTGTTGTCATGTGTTTTGGATATTCTTCAGTAAACCAATCAAGCACTTCAGGCTCTCTGTACATCCCCATATGGTAAACAGCAAGGTGTCTTTTTTGAGCTGCTATACCGATGAATGGTAAGGGGGAGTTGTCAACATGATAGCCTTCAGGGAAGGTAGATAATGGCACGTCAAAGCCAGGCATGCCATGAGAAGTATTAACTTCAAAACCTGGTGGTAAGTGTGTTTCAAATGTTTCCCATGTCTTTAGAAATGCATCTTTCCATTTATCATCTATGGATGCTACATACTCATCAAAAGTCATACTTTAACCTCCTTTTATTCAATTTTACTATAAAAATATATAAAGGCAGTACATAAAAAAATGTTTATTGTAAGTTATTAGGGTAATTTATAGAATATAAACAAATGGGGGTATGTATATGAAGAAGGCTTGGGCATTATTTTTATTTATTGCTGTAATGCTTGTACTGACGGCTTGTGGAAGCAGTGAAGAGACGCGGACATTTGAAATGAATGAAGGCGGTATCGACAGTACCTTAGTCTATACTTACAATGGGGATGAAGTAATCAGTCAAGATGCTGAGAATATCGTTAACTATGAAGAACTAGGTATCACTAAAGAAGAAGCGGAAGAAATTCTAGGACCTGTCTCTGAAGAATATGAAGGTCTACAAGGTGTTGACTACAGTATTGAATTTGGTGATGACGAGGCTGTAGAACAGTTAACAGTGAATTATGAAGAACTAGATTATGATGAAGCACAAAATGTGACAGGTATTGATCTTGAAGGTGATCCAGAAGAAGGTGTCAGCATGGAAAGGTCTGCTGAAATGTTAGAATCTCAAGGTTATACAGAAGTCGGTGAAGATTCAGAAGAATAGAAATACAAAATGATAATATATAAGCTTTGGATGAGAAATCTTGAATTTGAGACTACTCATCCTTTTTTATCTTCTAGCTATGTTGAACTGGTGGTATTACAGTTATAATGGAGTTAAAAGTGAAGTTTTAGGAGTGACAACCGTGGGAGAGATTATTTCATTAAAAAATATTACGTGGCGCCGCGGCAAAAAGGAAATTTTGAAAGATGTTTCTTGGACAGTTAATAGTGGTGAACAGTGGGCAATTCTTGGTTTAAATGGTTCGGGTAAGACATCTATTTTAGATATTGTGCTCGGTTATAATTATCCTACAAGTGGCAAAGCTACGGTTATTGGGACTGAATTTGGTAAGGCAAGCTTACCTGAGATGCGAAAGAAGATTGGTTATGTCAGCTCCAGTCTCGATAAATTTCATCAAACATTGAATAGAGAGACAGCAATTAACATTGTCATCAGTGGTAAATTTGCTTCATTTGGTATTTACGAAGATCTAGATCCTGAAACAATCGATCTTGCGGATTCAATACTCCATATGTTGAATCTTAGTCATTTGCGCGACCGTACATATGATACTTTCTCACAAGGTGAGAGAAGAAGGATATTGATTGGACGTGCGCTAATGGGAGGGCCTGAGCTGTTGATCTTAGATGAACCATGTAGTGGACTTGATGCGAGAGCGAGAGAAGATGTCTTAAACATTGTAAAAAGAATAAGTGATGAAGACCGACATTTACTCTATGTGACGCATCATATAGAAGAATTAATTCAACCAATTACCCATGTTTTACTTATTAAAGATGGGGAAGTTTTAAAGGCAGGACCAAAAAAAGAAGTGTTAACAGATTATAATTTAAGTGAAGTGTATAAGACACCGGTGGCTGTTAGATTTTATAATGACAGACCGAGTTTAATCATTAAAGAGACGGAGGCTAAGGATGAAAAATAAATACATCTTAATCTTTATCGCATTTTTAATTGTATTTAGTCCTTTAAATGTTCAGGCAGTTGAAGGAGATAATAATCAATATAACAACGAATATCAAGATCCTTGGCAAAATAATAATCAAACAGATACATATAATGAAGGTCAAAATGGTGTGACAAATGATAGTTATCAAGACCCGAATGCTAATAATGAAACGTGGGATGATGGTTCGACGTCTGAAGGATATTATGATACGAATGGTAACTGGGTAGAAGGTGGTCAAAGTAACACGAACAACTATAATGATAATAATTGGAATGATGGTAATAACTCAGAGGGTTATTACGATGCCAACGGTGTGTGGATAGAGGGCGATAATACAGAAGGTTATTATGATTCCAATGGTGTATGGGTAGAAGGCAATCAAAGAGAGACTCAAGATGACGGTTATAGTGATCAAGCCAATGAAACGGAATATCAAGAGTCTGTTCAAACATATGAAGAGCCTGTAGTGGAAGAGACAGAACCAGTTGTGGAAGAAGAGGTAGCTGAAGAACCTAAGAATGAAGAAGGTATTTCGATTCAAGCGCTTGAGGGAGAAGGTTATACAGTTAGTGGCTCTGTTATTGATGACAGTGAAGCGAGTGTGGAAGGTATTACGCTCGTATTAACGGATGGAGAAGATTCTGTTGAATCTCAATCTGATGCCAATGGAGAATTTCTTTTTGAAGATGTGGCTCCAGGTACATATACATTAAATATGAAAGAAAACGATTCTTACCAAACCACAACAGAACCTATTGATGTTGAGGTCGGCAATAGAGATAAGCTAGGTTATTCTATTGAGGTTCAAGAAATTGAAAGTGAAGAACCTGTTGAAGAAGACACCGAAGAAGAAAAAGAAACGTCTGAAGCGGATGAAGTACCTGTAGAAGAAACAGAAACAGATGAAAAGTCTGAAGAATCAATTTCGGACAGTATATCCGGGTTGGAAATTACTTTAATTTCAGTCGGCGTCTTACTACTACTGTCAACAATTGGAGTTATCGTCTACCGACGTTTTGTTAGATAAGCAAATATTTCTTGCATGAAGAAAAGTAATTTGATATTATATAACTTACCGTGCTAAGCGGGGAGGTAGCGGTGCCCTGTACTTGCAATCCGCTCTAGCAAGGCTGAATCCCGCTTTTGAGGGTTTGGAGTGTGAGGACTGCCTCGTAAGCTTCAATGTTGATATTGCGGTCCTATGCAATAGAACGTCATGAACCATGTCAGGTCCGGAAGGAAGCAGCATTAAGTGGCCAATTCTATGTGCCGTAGGGTTGCCGTGATTGAGTTGAACTTACGAGTAACGCTTGTTCATCAGACACGACAAAGCGGTGCACGGTACTTTTTTGACTTCATAAGAATGAAGTCTTTTTTTATGCCTAAATATAAGGGTCTAAAGCACACCATATGTTATAATTACAGCTAGAAATAATGAAAAGATGAGGTGCCTTTTGATGGAATATCAGGCGTTATATAGAGCTTTTCGGCCTCAGAAATTTAGTGATGTTGTTGGCCAGCGTCACGTAACTAAAACCTTACAAAATGCCATTCAACGCGGTAAGGAATCACATGCCTATTTATTTAGTGGACCAAGAGGTACTGGTAAGACAAGTATCGCTAAGGTCTTTGCTAAAGCTTTAAACTGTCCGAACGAACAGGATGGTGAACCGTGTAATGAATGTGAAATTTGCCAATCTATTACTGACGGTAGTGCGAACGATGTGATTGAAATTGATGCTGCAAGTAATAATGGTGTAGATGAAATTCGTAATATTCGTGATAAGGTGAAGTATGCACCAGCGGAAACGAAGTTCAAAGTCTACATTATAGATGAGGTTCATATGTTAACGACAGGTGCTTTTAATGCGCTGTTAAAAACTCTAGAGGAACCACCAGCACATGCTATATTTATCTTAGCAACTACAGAACCCCATAAGATTCCCGCGACGATTATTTCTAGAACACAGAGATTTGATTTTAAATCACTTGATCTTAATGAAATAACTGAGCGACTTGAATTTGTTGCGGACCAAGAAGGTACTAAGTACGATCCAAATGCACTACGCTATATTGCGAGAATTGCAGAAGGCGGAATGCGTGACGCATTGTCAATTATGGATCAGGTCATTGCCTTTTCAAGTGATGAAGTGACTATGGAAGACGCGGTAATGATTACAGGCGGTATTGAACAAGATGAATTAAATGACTGGTTAAAAACAATAGAGGATAAAAACACAGAAGCGGCATTTCATAAATATCAGCAATTTATAGATGAAGGTAAGGACCCGACACGTCTAGTCCATGAGCTTGTATTCTTTATAAGAGATGTTATATTGATGAAGCACTCTAATAAGATTACTGAGGGTACAGCCTTTGTTCATACAGAAAATGAAATTTTGTACAAGATGGTTGATGTGTTAAATGATGCAATGGTCAGCATGAGATTTTCAGTAAATACGAGTGTGCACTTGGAAATTGTCATTGTTAAACTGATTCGTGTACTTGAATCAGTACATCCTTCTGCGAACATCAATGAAGCTTCGTCTAATGAGATTGTAGAACTTAAGGCTCAAATTAATGCTCTACAAGAGAAGATAGAACAAGGCATTGAAGTGAAAGAAAAACCGAAGAAAACTGTTGCAAGAAGTAAGCAAGGGTTCTCAATTGAGAAGATAGAACGTGTATTGAAAAATGCGAATAAAGAGGATTTAGTTAAACTTAAAGATGGTTGGCCAGGGGTCTATAAATACATTGAAGATAAAGGTCTTCAATCTTTACGAGCTCTAATCAAAGATTCTGTACCGGTTGCTGCAAGCGATACGCATGTCTTAATCAAGTTTGATAATGATGTGCACTGTGAACTTATCAATCAGAATGCCAGCAAAAAAGAAGAGCTTGAAAAGTTAATACTGGAAATTATAGGTAAGAAAGTACAAGTTGTTGGGGTCCCAGATTCGAGTTGGAAGCAAGTCAGACAAAATTATATTGATCAACACAGAAGTGACATTCAGCAAAACCAGTCTACTGAAGAGAAATCCTCAGATATCGCAAAGAAAATGTTTGGAGATATCGTTGAGGTGAATGATTGATACTTTGTAAAAAAGTCATAATCATATATAATATGGAAGAAATAAAAATGTATCGGAGGATGAAAACATGCGCGGTGGTATGAATAACATGCAAGGCATGATGAAGCAGATGCAGAAAATGCAAAAGAAAATGGAAGAAGAACAAGCGAAGCTGAAAGAAGAACAAGTTGAAGGTACTGCAGGTGGCGGTATGGTGACCGTTGTTGTTTCTGGACATAAAGAAGTCATTGACGTTGTAATCAAAGAAGATGTTGTAGACCCAGATGATATCGATATGTTACAAGATCTCATTGTCGCGGCAACTAATGAAGCAATGAACAAAGCTGATGAACTAACAAGTGAACGTCTTGGTAAGCACACAAAAGGCTTAAATATTCCAGGGATGATGTAAATGCATTACCCAGAACCGATATCTAAGCTCATTGACAGCTTCATGAAATTGCCAGGTATTGGGCCGAAAACAGCTCAGCGCCTGGCATTTTATGTACTTAATATGAAAGAAGACGACGTAGTAGACTTTTCTAAAAGCCTCATGCAAGTTAAAAGAGAGTTAACTTTTTGCAGTGTATGTGGGCATATTACAGATATAGACCCGTGTTATATTTGCCAAGATAAGAATAGGGATCGTTCGACGATTTGTGTAGTTCAGGATACTAAGGACGTCATTGCTATGGAGAAAATGCGTGAGTATAAAGGTCTGTACCACGTTCTCCATGGTGCAATTAGCCCAATGGACGGAATTGGACCTGAGGATATTAACATTCCTTCATTATTAGAAAGATTAAAAGATGAAGAAGTAAATGAACTCATACTAGCAACTAACCCGAATATTGAAGGGGAGTCGACTGCCATGTATTTAACTCGGCTCATCAAACCGATTGGTATCAAGACAACTCGCCTGGCACATGGCTTACCTATTGGTGGCGATCTAGAATATGCGGACGAAGTCACCCTATCTAAGGCAATAGAATATAGGACTGAATTATAAGGGCGTGCATGCCCTTATAATTTTTTAAATAAATTTTTAAATAAAGGGTTGCATTAATTCTTAGTGTCCTGTATAGTTATATCTTGTTGAGCGACAAACACGAACACAACAAAACACAACATAAGAGTTAACAAAAATTAATACTTGCGTTCGAGTCGACAACGTGTTATAATTAAAAACAGTCAACAAGAAATTCATACAAACTTTACAAACGAGAACATTGAAAACTGAATGACAATATGTCAACGTTTAATTCCGAATAAAAAGTCTTCTATTAAGATAGGAGCACAGATTGAGGCGAACAATATAAACGCAAGTAGATACTGTCAGCAGTATCGAGTGAGCTTAGTAAAAGCTTTCCAATCATGGAGAGTTTGATCCTGGCTCAGGATGAACGCTGGCGGCGTGCCTAATACATGCAAGTCGAGCGCGAGCGTAAGGAGCTTGCTCCTTACAATCGAGCGGCGGACGGGTGAGTAACACGTGGGCAACCTACCCTTTAGACTGGGATAACTACCGGAAACGGTAGCTAATACCGGATAAGTTGGATTACACAAGTAATCTTAATGAAAGGCGGATTTATCTGTCACTAAAGGATGGGCCTGCGGTGCATTAGCTAGTTGGTGAGGTAGTGGCTCACCAAGGCAACGATGCATAGCCGACCTGAGAGGGTGATCGGCCACACTGGGACTGAGACACGGCCCAGACTCCTACGGGAGGCAGCAGTAGGGAATCTTCCGCAATGGACGCAAGTCTGACGGAGCAACGCCGCGTGAGTGAAGAAGGGTTTCGGCTCGTAAAACTCTGTTGTTAAGGAAGAACACTTTAGGTAGTAACTGGCCTAGAGATGACGGTACTTAACCAGAAAGCCACGGCTAACTACGTGCCAGCAGCCGCGGTAATACGTAGGTGGCAAGCGTTATCCGGAATTATTGGGCGTAAAGCGCGCGTAGGCGGTAGAATAAGTCTGATGTGAAAGCCCCCGGCTCAACCGGGGAGGGTCATTGGAAACTGTTTTACTTGAGTGCAGAAGAGGAGAGTGGAATTCCATGTGTAGCGGTGAAATGCGCAGAGATATGGAGGAACACCAGTGGCGAAGGCGGCTCTCTGGTCTGTAACTGACGCTGAGGTGCGAAAGCGTGGGGATCAAACAGGATTAGATACCCTGGTAGTCCACGCCGTAAACGATGAGTGCTAAGTGTTGGGGGGTTTCCGCCCCTCAGTGCTGCAGCTAACGCATTAAGCACTCCGCCTGGGGAGTACGACCGCAAGGTTGAAACTCAAAGGAATTGACGGGGACCCGCACAAGCGGTGGAGCATGTGGTTTAATTCGAAGCAACGCGAAGAACCTTACCAAATCTTGACATCCTCTGATCGCCATAGAGATATGGTTTCCCTTTTGGGCAGAGAGACAGGTGGTGCATGGTTGTCGTCAGCTCGTGTCGTGAGATGTTGGGTTAAGTCCCGCAACGAGCGCAACCCTTAAATTTAGTTGCCATCATTCAGTTGGGCACTCTAGATTGACTGCCGGTGACAAACCGGAGGAAGGTGGGGATGACGTCAAATCATCATGCCCCTTATGATTTGGGCTACACACGTGCTACAATGGGCAGGTTACAAAGGGCAGCGAAGCCGCGAGGCCAAGCGAATCCCATAAAACTGTTCTCAGTTCGGATTGGAGTCTGCAACTCGACTCCATGAAGCTGGAATCGCTAGTAATCGTAGATCAGCATGCTACGGTGAATACGTTCCCGGGTCTTGTACACACCGCCCGTCACACCACGAAAGTCGATAACACCTGAAGCCGGTGGACTAACCTTAATGGAGGTAGCCGTCAAAGGTGGGATTGATAATTGGGGTGAAGTCGTAACAAGGTAGCCGTATCGGAAGGTGCGGCTGGATCACCTCCTTTCTAAGGATATAACGGAGCGGAATTAAGCGGCAGACATATTGTATTCAGTTTTGAATGTTTTTAAATGAAACATTCTAAAGTATGTACATTGAAAACCGAATAGAAGTAAAGTAAAGAGAAAAAAGATTTCATTTCAAGCAGAAATAGAAACGAGAACGCAAAGTATCGAGAGATACACTCACACATTTCAATACGATTAAGTATTGAAGGGCGCATGGCGGATGCCTAGGTACCAAGAGCCGATGAAGGACGGAACAAACACCGATATGCTTCGGGGAGCTGTAAGTAAGCGATGAACCGGAGATTTCCGAATGGGGAAACCCAATACCGCGAGGTATTATCCTAACGTGAATACATAACGTTAGCGAAGGAGACCTGGAGAACTGAAACATCTTAGTATCCAGAGGAAGAGAAAGAAAAATCGATTCCCTGAGTAGCGGCGAGCGAAACGGGAAGAGCCCAAACCAGCATTAGCTGGGGTTGTAGGACATTCACAACGGGTTGTGACATTTAGACGAATGGTCTGGGAAGGCCAACCGTAGGGGGTAAGAGTCCCGTAGTTGAAAGATGAAACAATTTAGAATGTATCCTGAGTACGGCGGAACACGAGGAATTCCGTCGGAATCTGGGAGGACCATCTCCCAAGGCTAAATACTCCTTGGTGACCGATAGTGAACCAGTACCGTGAGGGAAAGGTGAAAAGCACCCCGGGAGGGGAGTGAAATAGAACCTGAAACCATGTGCTTACAAGTAGTCAGAGCCCGTTAAGGGGTGATGGCGTGCCTTTTGTAGAATGAACCGGCGAGTTACGAATATATGCAAGGTTAAGCAGCGAATGTGGAGCCGCAGCGAAAGCGAGTCTGAAACGGGCGAATGAGTATATGTTTGTAGACGCGAAACCAGGTGATCTACCCATGACCAGGCTGAAGTTCAGGTAACACTGAATGGAGGGCCGAACCGACTTACGTTGAAAAGTGACCGGATGAGTTGTGGGTAGGGGTGAAATTCCAATCGAACCTGGAGATAGCTCGTTCTCTCCGAAATATATTTAGGTATAGCCTCATATTAGCATCGTGGAGGTAGAGCACTGTTTGGATGAGGGGCCCATCCCGGGTTACCGAGTTCATACAAACTCCGAATGCCATAGATGTGATGTATGGGAGTCAGACAGTGGGTGATAAGGTCCATTGTCGAGAGGGAAACAGCCCAGACCACCAGTTAAGGTCCCCAAATATATGTTAAGTGGAAAAGGATGTGGCGTTGCACAGACAACTAGGATGTTGGCTTAGAAGCAGCCATCATTTAAAGAGTGCGTAATAGCTCACTAGTCGAGTGACGCTGCGCCGAAAATGTACCGGGGCTAAACATATTACCGAAACTGTGGATTAAAATTTATTTTAATGGTAGGAGAGCGTTCTAAGTGCGGTGAAGCATGACCGAGAGGACATGTGGAGCGCTTAGAAGTGAGAATGCCGGTGTGAGTAGCGAAAGACGGGTGAGAATCCCGTCCACCGAACGACTAAGGTTTCCAGAGGTAGGCTCGTCCGCTCTGGGTAAGTCGGGACCTAAGCCGAGGCGAAAAGCGTAGGCGATGGACAACAGGTAGAAATTCCTGTACCAGATGATTGCATTTGAGTGAAGTAGTGACGCAGAAGGAAAAGATGAGCGCGCGGAAGGAAGAGCGCGTCCAAGCCATAAGGCTGCATGTTAGGCAAATCCGGCATGCATAAGGCTGAGTGGTGATGGGGAGCCGAAAATAGTAGGCGAAGCATACGGACTCACACTGCCAAGAAAAGCTGCTAGCGAGTAATTGATCTGCCCGTACCGTAAACCGACACAGGTAGTTGGGAAGAGAATTCTAAGGTGAGCGAGCGAACTCTCGTTAAGGAACTCGGCAAAATGACCCCGTAACTTCGGGAGAAGGGGTGCTTATAGAAATATAAGCCGCAGTGAATAGGCCCAAGCGACTGTTTACCAAAAACACAGGTCTCTGCCAAACCGAAAGGTGACGTATAGGGGCTGACGCCTGCCCGGTGCTGGAAGGTTAAGAGGAGTGCTTAGCGCAAGCGAAGGTACGAATTGAAGCCCCAGTAAACGGCGGCCGTAACTATAACGGTCCTAAGGTAGCGAAATTCCTTGTCAGGTAAGTTCTGACCCGCACGAAAGGCGTAACGATTTGGGCACTGTCTCAACGAGAGGCTCGGTGAAATCATAGTACCTGTGAAGATGCAGGTTACCCGCGACAGGACGGAAAGACCCCGTGGAGCTTTACTGTAGTTTGATATTGAATCTCGACTCCACCTGTACAGGATAGGTGGGAGCCAAAGAAGCATGGACGTTAGTTTATGTGGAGGCACTGGTGGGATACCACCCTGGTGTGGTTGAGGTTCTAACCCGCAGCCGTAATCCGGCTGGGAGACAGTGTCAGATGGACAGTTTGACTGGGGCGGTCGCCTCCTAAAGAGTAACGGAGGCGCTCAAAGGTACCCTCAGAATGGTTGGAAATCATTCATAGAGTGTAAAGGCACAAGGGTGCTTGACTGCGAGACCAACAAGTCGAGCAGGGTCGAAAGACGGACTTAGTGATCCGGTGGTTCCGCATGGAAGGGCCATCGCTCAACGGATAAAAGCTACCCCGGGGATAACAGGCTTATCTCCCCCAAGAGTTCACATCGACGGGGAGGTTTGGCACCTCGATGTCGGCTCATCGCATCCTGGGGCTGTAGTCGGTCCCAAGGGTTGGGCTGTTCGCCCATTAAAGCGGTACGCGAGCTGGGTTCAGAACGTCGTGAGACAGTTCGGTCCCTATCCGTCGTGGGCGTAGGAAATTTGAGAGGCGCTGTCCTTAGTACGAGAGGACCGGGATGGACATACCACTGGTGTACCAGTTGTCGTGCCAACGGCATAGCTGGGTAGCTACGTATGGACGGGATAAATGCTGAAAGCATCTAAGCATGAAGCCCCCCTCAAGATGAGATTTCCCCAATAGATGCCTCAGAGACTATGAGGTTGATAGGTTCGGCGTGTAAGTGTGGTGACACATTGAGCGGACGAATACTAATCCATCGAAGACTTATTCAAAGTAAGAAATAAATGAGTGCGTTCACTCTTTACTGACACTTCTATTTGGTTTTGAATGTATATACATTCAAAGTCTGGCGGCGATGGCGGAGAGGCCACACCTGTTCCCATGTCGAACACAGTAGTTAAGCTCTCCAGCGCCGATGGTAGTTGGACTGACGTCCCGTGAGAGTAGGACGCTGCCAGGCTTACATATTAGAGACCTTCTAGGTCTCTTTTTTTTGTCTATTTATACTATAATATAAAGAATAATAAGTGCAGATTAATGAGGTGGTAAGGTGTTATATAAAACGCTTAGAGATTTAAGACAAGTAAATGCCCTATCTATGCATGTACCGGGTCATAAAAATGGAACCATCGGTAATTTATCTGAACATATCTTTGTAGACTTTGATCGAACTGAAATTTTAGGCTTAGATAATTTACATGCCCCGGAAAGTGTTTTAAAAGAATTGAATTTGTCTTTGGCTAGTAAGGCACCTGGTTATTATGCACAAGCAATGGTCAATGGGACAACAAATGGTATTTTGAGTAGTATTTTTGCTTTCAGTGATGATTTTAGTTTTGTTCTGTTAGGTGATTTACATAAATCTGTATATAATGCTCTGACTTTATCAAACTCTTCTTATACTTATATAGAAGATACCCAAATATTTGATGCTTCATTTAAAGATAAAGTATTAGTGCTAACTTCACCATCATATGAAGGACGACTTCTTCATAATCTACAGGCCATCGTTAACCATGTTAAAAATACTGGAGGCTACGTGCTTATAGATGCTGCCCATGGTGCACATTTATCTATAACGGATCACTTTCCTGATGGCGCGCATGTCACAGGTGCAGATATTGTTGTTGAATCCTATCATAAAATGCTACCTGCCTTAACCATGGCATCTGTTATCTTTGTGAAAGAACGTGAACTTTATGAAAAGGTTAGTTCATATATTAATCAGTTTGAAACATCAAGTCCGTCCTATTTAGTTTTGGCTTCTATCGAATATGCTCAGCATTTTTATAATACATATGATGATCAAATCTTTTTTGTTAAACGACAAGCTTTAATTAATAAACTTAAAACTTTAAACATCAGTGTTACTGAAGTTAATGATCCAGCAAAGTTGCTCTTAAACAGTGAGGATGGTCCTTACCAGCTTAACGCACAATTTATCGCTCAAAATATCTACAGTGAAATGACGACGGATGAAGGTGTGTTGTGGTGCCTACCACTATGGCACGAAAATGATCGTTATCCATTTGAATTGTTGTTAGAGCGTTTAGAACATCTAGAGGAGGTAGAAGAGAACCATAGTAATGACGTTGATTTAAACTTTCTTATAGATAAGACATGCATAGAAAATGTAGTCCCTTATCCTCCTGGTGTACCTTTGGTGTTAAAAGGAAGTGTCTTTACTAAGGATGACATTAAAACTGTCAAACAATATCTGTTTAATCATGTTAAAATAGAGGGTATAGATAACAATATTAATTATTACTTATGAATGAGGCAGATTATGAGTTACTTCATTACTTTTGAGGGACCTGAAGGTTCTGGTAAGTCCACAGTGATTAAACACGTACATGAGGCCTTATCGAAAACTTGTCCAGTAATTACAACGAGAGAACCTGGCGGTATTGCGATTAGTGAAAAAATTCGTGACCTTCTGTTAGATGAGGGAAACGTTATGGATGGGCGAACTGAAGCACTTTTGTTTGCTGCGTCTAGACGTCAGCATTTAGTGGAACGAGTCATCCCTGCATTAAACGAAAAAGAAATTGTGCTCTGTGACCGTTTTGTAGATAGCTCACTTGCCTATCAAGGCATGGCGAGAGAAATTGGTTTTGATGAAGTGATGGCAATAAATCAATTTGCAATCGACAATCATATGCCGGATTTAACAATCTATTTAAATTTGGCACCAGAGGTTGGTCTTAAGCGGATTAGTGACAATAGACGTGAAAATAATCGTTTAGATCAAGAGACTATAGACTTTCACAAAAAAGTTGTCTCGGGTTATAATGAGTTATCGATGCTTTACCCTGAAAGGATTAAAGTTGTCGATGCATCACAGTCAGTCGAGAAGGTAGTCAGCGATACTTTAACTATAATTGAAGAATATATAAATTTTAGAGGTGAATATTTATGAAAATGGTAATTGCGATTGTACAAGACCACGATAGCCAAAGATTAAATGATAAATTAACTAAGAATGATTTCCGTAATACAAAACTTGCATCTACAGGTGGCTTCTTACGTGCTGGGAATACAACTTTCCTATGTGGGGTAGAAGATGCACGTGTCGATGAGTTGTTGA
Source organism: Jeotgalicoccus sp. ATCC 8456 (assembly GCF_016313225.1). Lineage (NCBI taxonomy): Bacteria > Bacillati > Bacillota > Bacilli > Caryophanales > Staphylococcaceae > Jeotgalicoccus > Jeotgalicoccus sp. ATCC 8456. The sequence goes on from NZ_CP066224.1 coordinate 1,637,642, forward strand.
AATTAATTGATGACACATGTGGTAACAGAGAGCAAACAGTTGCTCCAGTTACACCTATGGGTGGTAACGCTGACTCTTACATTCCCTACCCAGTTGAGGTGGAAGTAGGCGGCGCAACAGTATTCGTCTTACCAATCGAACAATTCGAAAGATTCTAGAATGAACAACAGGGTAGTAAAAGAACAACTGTTAAAAATTATTGATAACAAAAAGCTGAGCCATACTTATATGTTTGAAGGTGACACCATAGAAACCTTGTCTAAGTATAGTAAGTTTTTTGCATTGCATATTTTTGGGGATACTGAGAGAAACCAAATGTTGGTAGAATCAGGTAATCATCCGGATTTGTACTATTTATCCACTAAAGAAACATCGATTAAAAAAGAACAGATTGAAGAATTGGTTCGTAGGATGAATCAAAAACCAATCGAATCTGACTATAAAGTTTATATTATAGAGCAGTTTGAGAAATTAACACCTCAAGCGGAAAATAGCGTGTTAAAATTTTTAGAAGAACCACCTGAAAAAACCATTGCCATACTACTTACAATTAACAAAAGCGGCATTTTGCCAACGATACATTCGAGAAGTCAACATATCTCAATCCAAGGTGAAGATGAGGATCGTATTAATGCATTACCCCAATTGTCAGAAGCGGAAAGAACGACTGTCAATGTCCTCTCTTTAAATACAACTCATGTTCTGGAGCTAGATGATAAGTTTTCTACTATTAGAAATGAAGTCATCAATTTCTCGAATCGTTGGATCCATGACCATCCACTTACGCTAATCGATATGAAGCGAATGCTTGATTTATGTGATGATCGAAGGGATCAGGTCATGCTCTTGGCGCTAATTAGTGGATTTGTACGACAAACGTTACACCATGCTATCGGATTAGAGGATTTTAAGCCATTTGAAACCCATATGCCTGAAGGTAATGATGTTCACCCGGCTAAATTAACTCGAATACTTGAAGAAATTCAAGAAGCAAACCGATTGTTAACGTTTAACGTCAATCCAATGCTTGTTTTTGAAGGTATGGTCATAGGTGCGAAAGGTTGATGGACTATGTTTAAAATCATCAAGGTGACGCAACTTGATTATTATGACAATCTCTACATCACATGTAGTGATGATTCTATAGAGCGACACGATTATATCGTTGCAGAAACAAAAAGAGGTCTTGAGCTACTTAGTGTAGTTAAAGGGACTTATGAAATTCCAAAAGATAATATCGTTGAGCCGGACGGTAAATATCTACGTTTAGCAACGGAAGAAGACTTGATTAAATTCAAAGTTAATGATGAAAAAGCATCTGAAGCGCTTGATTTTTGTAAGGATGCTGTCAAACAAGAAAAGCTTGAAATGAATCTCGTCAATGCTAAATACACACTCGATTTGAAAAAGTTAATCTTTAATTTTACTTCTGATGAGCGCGTGGACTTTAGAAATTTGGTAAGAATATTAGCGACAAAATTCAAAACACGAATTGAACTCAGACAAATTGGTGTACGTGATGAAGCGAAATACTTAGGTGGTATAGGCCCATGTGGACGTGCACACTGCTGTTCTACATTCCTCGGTGACTTTGTGCCCGTGAGTATTCAAATGGCGAAGAATCAGGACTTATCACTGTCTCCAAGTAAGATCTCTGGTGCATGTGGTCGTTTAATGTGTTGTCTCAATTATGAAGATGAGTACTATGAAGAAGCCAGAGTGAAGTTACCTGATGTAGGCGAGAAAGTAAAAACACCTGCTGGTATCGGTAAAGTTATTGGTATTAATATTTTAGACCTAGCTGTTAGAGTAAAGGGTTCTGATGACTATATTGAAGAATATGGTGAAGAAGATATTGATAAGCTGGAGGTTGTGAATTGATGGACCGTGAACAATTGTTCCTTCACATTCAACAGCTTGAACGAAATTTGCATGTTATGAATGAAGAGATGCAAACTTTAAAAGAATTGACTGTTAAACTGGTCGAAGAAAACGTCAGTTTAGAGATAGAAAAAGAGAACTATGAACAATTATTAAATGAGAAAGAAGAAAAAGACGTTCCATTTAAAGAGAATTCTTTAAAAAGTCTATATGATGAAGGGTTTCATGTATGTAGTATTCACTTTGGTACTCATAGACATGGTGACGATTGCCTCTTCTGCCAATCATTTTTTAATGAAAGACAAGGTTAAGCAGCTGTTGGCTGCTTTTCTTTTTGAGGTGAAACGATGTTAAAACCAAGTGAGAGAATCGATGAACTATACAGAGAACAAATGAAAATTATTCAAAGTAGCGAAACATTTTCATTCTCAGTCGATGCATTATTACTCGGTGACTTTGTAAAATTAAGAAAACGTGATAGAAATATCATGGATCTCTGTAGTGGTAATGGCATCATTCCATTACTTTTAAGTTATCGTACGGATAAAAAAATTGATGCTGTTGAAATCCAAGAACGTCTATGTGATATGGCTAAACGTAGTGTAGAAATGAATGGAAAAACTGGTCAGATTTCAGTATATAATTTGGATATTAAAGATATAAAATCGAAGTTTAATCATTCTACTTATGATGTGATCACAGTCAATCCTCCGTATTTTACAAACAACCAACCTGTAAAAATTGGAGATGCTGAACGTACTGCTAGACATGAGATTCACATCGATTTAAAAGGTATTGTTGAAGCATGCCGCTACTTGATTACAAACAAAGGTCGGCTTTATATGGTGCATCGAGCTGAAAGAAGTGCAGAAGTATTTGCCTTACTTCACAATAGTGGATTTAGGGTGAGACGTGCGCGTTATGTTTATAATGATCCACAGTCAAAAGAAGCGATGTTTATAGTGGTAGAGGCAATATTTAACTCTAATGCTTACGTTGATGTACTCAAGTCTTTTTATATCTATGACACAGTCGGGACATACTCTCCTGAAATGTTGGAGGTCTATTACGGCAATGACTGATAAGGTATATTATGTCTATATTCTACAATGTAATGACGATACGCTTTATACAGGTTATACCACTGATATAGAGCATAGAGTGGACATACATAATAAAGGACTAGGTGCAAAGTATACACGCGGACGGTTACCTGTAATCTTAAGGTACGTGGAGATGTATCATACAAAAAGTGAGGCTTTAAAAAGAGAGTACGCAATAAAGCAATTATCGAAAGTAGAAAAGAAAGCTTTGATGGAGGGCTGAATATGTTGTATATAACTGGCACACCAATTGGCAATCTAGATGATATATCGTATCGAGCGGTAAGTACTTTATCAGCAGTTGATGAAATACTCTGTGAAGACACAAGAATCACGAGGAAACTAACCAATCATTTTGAAATTACCACACCGCTTAGAAGCTATCATGACTTTAATAAAGAGACAGCAACTGAAGAGATTATTGAAGAACTTAAATCGGGTAAGTCGTTTGCTTTGGTTACTGATGCAGGTATGCCAGTAATTTCAGACCCAGGCTTTGAACTTGTTAGTCGCCTACAGGATGAGTCATTAGACTATACGGTGATTCCAGCGGCATCTGCTTTTACAATGGGGCTTGTTGCAAGTGGGATTCCTTCTTATGAATTCACATATTTTGGTTTTCTACCAAAAAGCAATCAGAAGAGGCAAGAAAAACTGACAGAAATTCTGCACCATCGAAAGACAGCTGTGATATATGAATCTCCACACCGAATGAAACAGTTGTTAAAAGACTTGGCAAAGTTTGATCCCAAACGACTAGTTTCTATTTCCAGAGAAATTACTAAGAAGTTTGAGCAACATGAAAGAAAAACTGCAAATGAACTTTTATATATGATGGATAAAGAAATTCCATTAAAAGGTGAATTTGTTGTTGTAATTGAAGGTTATGAAGAGGAAACAGTCAATTTTACAGGGACTGCTAAGGATCATGTTTCTGAACTTGTCAATGAAGGAATGAAACCTAAAGATGCGATTAAACTTGTTTCAGAACTAAGAGGCATGAAGAAACAAGATGTATATGACGAGTTTCACAAATAAAAAAGCCATGAAGCATCTTCATGGCTAACTCACATATTATTTATTATCGAGTTTTCTTTGAATTTCATTAATTAATAGTTCTGCGCCTTCAGGACTCAAAACGATTTTGCCATCAGCAAGAGATAGATTATCGTCTGATACATCGCCAGTTACTGCACAAGTCATACGTGGGTGGTATTTTTTCAAGATGATTTTGTCGTCATCCGTAAAGATCTCAAGTGCATCTTTAACTTCTATATCGAGTACGCGGCGTAGTTCGATAGGAATGACGATGCGTCCAAGTTCATCGACCTTACGCACAATTCCTGTAGATTTCATTAAGAATTCCTCCTACATTACTACCCAAACATAAAGATAATGAGTGGATATTGTAAATGTCAATTGAATAAAAATAATTGTATATTCATGACTTAATTATCCATGGTAAATGGATATTCATGACTATAGCACATAATGAATTTAAAAACTATTAAAAACTGCTTGTAATTGAAAAAAATACATATTTTAGATATAGTAGATTAGTATATTATAGGAGGATTTTCCATGACAAAACCAACATTTTATATCACGACGCCAATTTATTATCCGAGTGGAAAGCTCCATATCGGTAATGCTTATACTACGATAGCATGTGACGTAATGGCTAGGTATAAACGAATGCGTGGGTATGATGTTTATTATTTAACTGGTGCGGATGAGCACGGGCAAAAAATTGAGCAAAAAGCAGAAGATATGGGTATATCACCTCAGAATTATGTTGATGATATGGCAAAAACCATGAAAGACTTATGGCAGATGTTAGATATCACCTATGACCAATTTATACGTACGACAAGTGAAAAGCATAAAAAAGCAGTTCAATATATCTTTGAACGTTTACTTGAACAAGGCGATATCTATCTAGGTGAATATGAAGGCTGGTATTCAGTACAAGATGAAGAATTCTTTACTGAAACACAGTTGGAAGAAGTGTACCGGGATGATGAGGGTAATATGATTGGTGGTCGCGCACCAAGTGGACACGATGTTGAACTCGTAAAAGAGGAAAGCTATTTCTTTAGGATGAGTAAATATGCGGATCGTCTGGTTCAATACTATGAAGATCATCCGGACTTTATTCAACCGGAAACGCGTAAGAATGAAATGCTGAATAACTTCATTAAGCCTGGCTTAGAAGACTTGGCTGTATCTAGAACGACATTTTCTTGGGGTGTGCCTGTAAAATCTGACCCGAAACACGTTGTCTATGTTTGGATCGATGCATTAGCAAACTACATTACAGCACTCGGCTATGCATCAGATGATGATGAACTATTTAAAAAATATTGGCCTGCAGATGTGCACATGATCGGTAAGGAAATTGTACGTTTCCACTCAATCTATTGGCCAATTATGTTAATGGCACTAGATTTACCATTGCCTAAAAAGTTACTCGGTCACGGTTGGTTACTCATGAAAGATGGTAAGATGTCTAAATCTAAAGGTAACGTAATTTACCCTGACCAAATCGTTGAAAGATATGGTCTTGATTCACTGAGATATTACTTAATGCGTGAAGTACCTTTCGGTTCCGATGGTGTATTTACACCTGAGTCATTTATCGAAAGAACAAACTTTGATTTAGCAAACGATCTCGGTAACCTCGTCAACCGTACGATTTCAATGATTAATAAGTACTTTGATGGAGAGTTACCTAGCTATACAGGTGCGCATAATGATATCGATAAAAACCTTGAAGCTGTTGTAGCTGAAAACATCAGCGAATATGAAACAGCAATGGAAAATATGAAGTTCAATACTGCATTAAGAGCAGTATGGACGATTATTAGCCGTTCAAATAAATATATTGATGAAACATCTCCATGGGTTTTAGCGAAAGATGAAGCGAAAAAAGAAGAGCTTGGTAATGTTATGGTGCACTTAGCGGAGAATATCCGTATTGCAGCAGTTCTATTAAAACCATATCTACCTCACGGACCTAAAGAGATATTTAAGCAATTAAATATTGTTGATGAAGATCAACAGACTTATGATTCTACTTTAACTTACGGTGTCATTAAGCCCGCCGGAGCTTTATCGAAACCGAACCCAATCTATCCTAGACTCGATGTCGAAGAAGAGGTTCAACATATTAAGGATCAAATGAAACCTTCAACACCTGTTGAAGAAGTTGATGATGCTGAGAGCGACACGATAACAATTGATGACTTTAACAAAGTAGAAATTAAAGTTGCCACAATTGTTGGAGCACAAGCAGTTAAAAAAGCGGATAAATTACTTAAAATACAAGTCGATTTAGGTAATGAAGAACGTCAGATAGTTTCAGGTATCCATGAGCATTATGAGCCAGGAGATATCATTGGCAAGAAGGTACTTGTTGTAACTAACCTACAACCTGTAAAACTTCGTGGTGAAAAATCTGAAGGCATGATTTTAACTGCAGAAAAAGGAAATCGCCTGACACTAATTGACGTACCAGATGGTATTGAGAATGGTAGCGTTGTAAAATAATACGGGAGTGATTTTGTGTTAATCGATACGCATGTCCACTTAAATGCAGAACAATATAATGAAGACTTAGAAGCAGTCATCGACAGAGCAAGAGACAACGGTATTGAAAAGATGGTGGTTGTTGGCTGTGACCGTGAATCAATCGAGCGTACTATGGAAATGATTGATGAGTATGATGATATATACGGTGTCATTGGCTGGCATCCTGTGGATGCAATCGATTGTACGGATGATGACCTCAAGTGGATCGAGGAATTGTCTAAGCATGAAAAAAATTGTCGGTATTGGTGAAACTGGTCTTGATTATCATTGGGATAAGTCACCTAAAGACGTACAAAAAGAATTGTTTAGAAAACAAATTGCTTTAGCTAAACGGGTGAATTTACCTATTATCATTCATAATAGAGAGTCAACTGCTGATTGTGTAGAAATCTTAAAAGAAGAGGATGCACATGAAGTCGGTGGTATTATGCATGCTTTTTCTGCAGATGAACGTACTGCAGATGAGATTATCGCAATGAATTTCTATGTTTCTTTAGGTGGTCCTGTGACTTTTAAAAATGCACAGCTACCTAAGGATATTGCAGTTCATGTTCCATTAGATCGTTTACTTGTTGAAACGGATGCCCCGTATTTAACACCTCATCCATATAGAGGGAAAAGAAATGAACCTGCACATGTTAAATTAGTGGCAGAGAAAATTGCGGAACTTCGCAACATTTCATATGAAGCGCTAGGTCAAGCAACAACTGAAAATGCTGAACGTCTGTTCAATTTATAAAAATCAGTGTTTTACTTTGCACAGTCAAGGTAAAACACTGATATTTTTTATATTAAATTATGGTATGATACTAAGCGGATATAGAGGTGAACTTATGGATAAACCCATCATAAAAGAAGTTGTAATCGTTGAAGGTAGAGATGACACGAGGCGTTTAAAAGAATCTGTCATTTGCCAAACGATTGAAACGAATGGCTCAGCGATTAACGAAAGAACATTAAGAGAAATAGAAGTCGCCCTCAATACGAGAGGAGCCATTATATTTACTGACCCTGATTTTCCAGGACATAAAATTAGAAATACAATCATAGCGAGATTTCCAAATATAAAGGAAGCATTTTTGCCAAAGAGAAAGGCAAAAGGTAAAGTGGGGCAGAGTTTAGGTGTTGAACATGCTTCAATAGAAGATATCAGACAGGCCCTTAAACATTCTGTGACGAGTGTGGAAATAGATACAGAAGTGATTAGTATTAAAGATATGCAGGATTTTGGTTTGTCTGGTGACAGGGAATCCAAAGCGCGTAGAGCGTACCTAACAAATCGTTTAAATATTGGATATGCAAATGCATCCGCACTTCGAAATAAACTCAATCGTTATGGCATAACACGTGAAAAAATAGCTGAGATATTAGCTGAAGATAAGAGGAGTTAAATATGAAATATATCGCAAGTGCAGGTCGGACAAAAGAAATTTTAGCAAAGCATGGTTTTACATTTAAAAAGAGTCTTGGACAGAATTTTTTAATTGATTCAAATGTCATTAGGGAAGTTATCCGTAAAGCAAATATCGATAAAAATACTGGTGTCATTGAAGTTGGTCCTGGGATTGGTTCTTTGACTGAACATTTGGCGATTCATGCTAAAAAAGTACTCGCTTTTGAAATTGACCAACGTTTAATTCCAGTTTTAGATGATACTTTAAGTGAATATGATAATGTGGCAGTAATCAATGAAGATATATTAGAAGCAGATGTACCAAATAGTATTGAAACACATCTGTCAGACTGTGATGAAATCGTTGTTGTGGCAAATCTCCCTTACTACATTACAACACCGATATTGATGAATTTCTTAACTGGTAATCTCCCAATATCTCGCTACTATGTCATGATGCAAAAAGAAGTTGGAGAACGAATTAGTGCAGTAGCAAATACGAAAGCATACGGGTCTTTATCGATTGCGATTGATTATTACACTGAAGCGAAGACAGTACAAAATGTACCAAAAACTGTATTCATGCCACCACCTAATGTGGATTCAATCATCGTAGAATTGAAAACGAGAAGAGAGAAAAAGGTTCAGGTTGATGATGAATCAACATTCTTTAAATTAACAAGAGGGGCCTTTTTACATCGTAGAAAAACGATATTAAATAATTATCAAAGTCTATTTTTAGACGGGAAAAAGAAAAAAGATGAGATTAGGCAACTATTTGAGGATGCAGGTATAGAAGCAAATCGCAGAGGGGAAAGTTTAAACTTAGAAGATTATCAAAAAATTTATGAAGCTTTCAAGAAAAGTGACTTGGAAATTGTGTAATTTGCACAGTTATTGGCTAATTTTTGACAGAATTATGTAAACTTGATATAATGAATCTAGTGAGGTGGGGTATAATGCCAAAAACATTAATCGACATCAAAAAGATTCTTGATTGTCAGTTAGGAAATCCATGTGTACTTCGTGCAAACGGAGGACGCAAGAAGTTGATTGAAAGAAAAGGTATTTTAAGAGAAACATATCCATCGATTTTCGTAGTTGAACTAGATCAAGACGAGCACAATTTCGAACGTGTATCATATACATACACCGACGTTCTAACATCAAATGTAGAAGTAACATTCTATAATGACGATTTTACAGAAGAATTTCTTATTCAATAACATATGACAAACCATCCTTTAGGATGGTTTTTTTAATTTATGAGCTAAATAACTGACTGAATTAGTCTGAATTATATATGATAGGTATAAATGAATGTCAAAGGAGGGCTATAAATGAAAGTGGCCATAGTGAGTGGTTCAGTTGTAGGCAGTAAAACACGAAAGATTACAACTGAAATTAAGGAAAAAATTGATGAGAAGTACAGTGATTATGAAATTTCTTATATAGACTTAAAAGACTATGATATGCCCTATAGTGATGGCAGGAATTATTTGGATTATGATGATTCAACATCCAGTGCTTTAAAACAAATAATGGAAGCGGATGTGGTCTTTATAGGGACACCAATCTTCCAAGCTTCTATTCCCGCACCATTAAAAAACTTATTCGATCTTCTTCCACCAGATGGATTCCGTAATAAGACTGTAGGTATGGTAATTACAGCAGGATCTCAGAAACATTATTTAGTTGCTGAGCAACAACTTAAGCCTATTTTAGCCTATATGAAGGCAAATATTGTACAAGGTTATGTCTATGCTATAGATTCTGACTTTGGTTCTACAGGTGTAGAAAGTGACGATATTCACTACCGAATTGATCGTTTGATTGAAGCGACTTTTAATGAAAGAGAAGCTCAGCGACATGTGTTGAGTAAATATGAAGAACATAGTACAGGGATAGTGTAAGATAAAAAAACGCGTACACCAATAAAGTGTACGCGTTTTAATGTATATAAAGCTTTGAATTATCTAATTGTTTTTAGAGCTTTAGCCCAGTTAGCTGTAGTTGCAATTACTGCTTCGATTGTTGCAGTGTGTACTTCAGCTGGCTTGAAAGTTGACATGTTTTCGAAGTCAGTGAATAGGCTGAATGCGCCGAAAGGTCCTACTGTAGCAACGTTGAAGTTTGCTAGGATTTGACGTAGAGATTGTGTAGCAGCAACACCAAGTGTTGAACCGTAACCTACGATACCAGCAGCTTTGTTACCAAATTCAGGTCCTAAGTAGTCGATTTGACTCTTAAGTACAGTTGAAGTTGATTTGTTGTATTCAGGTGTGATGAAGATGAATCCGTCTAAAGAGTCGATTTTTTGTGACCAACGGTTGATGTCTTCACTTGTATATTGTTTGTTAGCCATTGCTGGTGGCATAGCTTCATTGAAAAGTGGAAGCTCGTAATCTTTGATGTCTACGATTTCGAATTCTGCATCTAGATTTAATTTATCTGCTTGTTCTTTTACCCATTCTGCAACTTGTAAGTTGACGCGTCCTTCACGAACACTTCCAGTTACAATACCAATTTTAGTCATTTAAAATACCTCCGAGGTGTGTAATTAATATTGAGTTACATTTTGTAACTGATTAATAATATACATTATTTCGAAAGAGAAATAAAGTCTTTTAGCTCAATTATTCAATGAAATTGTAATGATTACGTTTACATGATAAATTTAAATAGATTAATTAGCTTGGAGGGTTATTTAATGGACTTAGAGATTGGTACTGTGATTGGTAAACCAACAGAAGATAAGATTCAACTCGTTAATGGCAAGACTTATGCAGTACAGATGCCCTACGATTATTTTGAGAGGCTATCGGAAGTTGTTAGGGATTCGGATGCCAATGTGTTTACTAATGATATCCCTGTTTATAAACGTATCACTTTCAAAGCTCATATTCATTACTTTAAAAAATGGTATAATAGTCCACTAAAAGTTGATGATTTAATTCAACAATTTAGAATTGAAACGCCTGATGAGAAACTATCAAAACAAAATAAAAACGAGATACAAAAGCTTAATTATATACAAGCTCTGTTAACGGATGAACAGCACATTGTGTTTATTGACCCTTTTTTACATACGATTAACGATAATATTCATCTCTTTCATAAGATGAAGGAACAACTTATAGACCAAAATAAGTCACTGCTTGTGGTAACCTCTCGTTTAGAAGATGCCTTTGTATTACAATCAGACGTTATGAAGATTAATGAGGATGGATTGAAAATTGTAGAAACGTCAGAAAATACAGTTGATGATAAAGAAGTGCAAAATACAAAAATTAAAGTCAAAGCAAATGATAAGACGATTTTTGTGGACATTAGTGATATTGAATTTTTAGAGAGTCAGGATGGTAAGGTCTATATAAATCTAGATGGTGAGAAATTTATGATGGAAACAACCTTACAAAATGCAGAGGTTGAGTTGAGCAGTCACGGTTTTTATCGATGTCATCGTTCCTACATCGTCAACTTACATAAGGTGAAGGAGATTATTACATGGTCTAAGAATGCGTACTCTGTGATTATCGATAACCATGAAAAATCTAAAATCCCTTTATCAAGAACGAAGCATAATGAAATTCAAGAGCGTCTCATTACATTATAGGTAGGGTGGCTTATTAAAATGCACAAAATTTATGCAACAATATACCGTGATTTTAAAGAGTACCTTGCAAATTATTCTGTATTTATACTATTTTTAATGCCATTAGGCATGGCACTTATCTACCGTATGATTGGGCAAGATGCTGGTGAAACGATACCAAATATCATGGTCTTTATAATTATTGGGACGGTGTTAGCTGCAGTCACAACGAATGTGCCACTTATGTTATTTGCAGATGAAATAGAGCACGGTATGATTCGTATGGTGGTCAAAGATAAAAAGGATCTTTGTTTAATGATCATTGGAAGAAGTGCGCTTGTAATCATAATGTCAGCCTTGTTAATCATTGTCTCACTTGTGATTATTGATCGTATAGACATGTTGTCACTCAGTTTGTCGCTTGGCTTGTTTCTAGCAATGTTAGCATTTTTAGGACTGGGTATACTATTTGGTATTCGCTCAAAACTAGAAACAACATCAGCAGTTGCAGGTGTTATTATCTTGTTCTTACTCGGTATGACACCCATAGTTGAGAGCATGGGGCTCACAAATGTATCGTTTATTAGGTTTTTGGCAGACATTACACCTGTTTACCAGTTGATGGCATTACAAAATAACGCTAGTGTAATGCCCATCGCTATTTTGTTGATATGGCTTGGTATAATAGGGTTCCTTGTCTATAGAAGTTTAGAAATAGATGAAAAAAACTGAGTACAGTTGAGCTTATTTTTGGTACAACTTAGTAAAAATTCATAACAATACAACGCTTGAATACCACAACTTAAAATGAAATAGCTACAATTCGCCGCGATCTTATCGCGGCTTTTTTGTATTTCTTTTAGGCTTGAATTACGAACAAGGAATCGAATTAGGAGGTTTTTAAATGACTGTTATTAAAGTGAGAGATTTAGAAAAAACGTTTGGTAGTGAGCGAGCATTAAAAGGTGTTTCTTTTGAAATGAAGAAGGGCGAAATATTTGGTCTTCTCGGACCAAGTGGTTCAGGTAAAACGACAACTATAAAAATACTGACTGGAGAATTTGAACCTAGCTCAGGTACGGTGATTGTAAATGGCTTCAATCATGAACAGTTTGGGAAGAATGAGTATGTGAGTAAACTTGGAATTTTATCCGACAAGAGTTCTTTATATGAAAGATTAACGGTGAAGGACAATTTAGAATTATTTAGAAAGTTATACGGCGCACCGAAAGGTTCAGTTGAACGCGTGTTGAAAGATGTTGGACTTGCTGACCAAATTAACAAGACAGTTTCTAAATTATCTAAAGGGATGAAACAGAGAATTCTGCTTTGTAAGGCAGTTATTCATAAACCAGACATCTTATTCTTAGATGAACCGACCTCAGCTTTAGATCCTACAACAGCAGAAAAAATTCATGAAATGTTAGAAGGTCTAAGAGATGAAGGCACAACAGTTCTACTGACGACGCATAACATGGATGAAGCTACTAGATTATGTGATCATGTCGCATTCTTATATCAAGGTGTGATTCAGGATCACGGTGGACCAAGTGAGCTCAGACATAAGTACAAGCGTAATGTCGTTCATGTCACGTATAACGACGGATCACAAAAAACGATTGATAAGTCAGCGGACAACGAAGCCCTCTTAAAATCAGTATTACTTGATGAGGCTGCAGTGGATGTCAGAACGGATTTCCCAACCCTCGGTGAAGTGTTCAAAAAAGTAACAGGTAAGGAGTTGTATTAATATGAATATCACTAGAATAATGGCGATTTTTGAAAAAGACCTTAAAGAATTTATGAAGAATATGATGCTGTTTACTTCGGTGCTAATTCCGATTATCTTAGCTTTTTTATTTACTAACCTAGGCGACGCGACAGGCGGACTACCCGCTGAAACCCTAGCGCTCATCGCAGGAGTCGTATTTTCAGCAGTGACTTTCAGTGCAATCATGACGATGATTGCAGAAGAAAATGAAAAAGACACCTTAAGAGGTCTTTTACAATCACCAGCTACCTTTATGGACATTATCGTAGGTAAGAGCATGGTTATCGGATTGATGACGATTATTTCCTTGGTTGCCTCTATATTTGTAATTGGTCCAACAGATTATTGGACAGGGGAAAATATTGTGAGCCTAATATTACTCGGTGTGTTCTTTATCAACCTAGGTATCGGGATTGGGCTGATTGTGAAATCAGTTGCCACAACATCAGTGTACCTCATACCAATCATGTTCATCTTTGGTTTTACACCCTATATCGAACTACTGGTGACGGACCCAGACAGTATCGCTATAAAAATTGCCGAATACTTCCCCTTATACCAGCATATCTTCATTTTAAACGGTGAAGGTGGAATTAAAGAGTTCATTATCCTTGCCGCTTGGGTCGCAGTCAGTTTCGTAGTGACACTATGGGGCTTCAAAGCAAGAAAATCAGATGATTAATTAATAACTAATATAATTCTAAACAACCCGCACCGTTTCTGGTGAGGGTTGTTTTAATTTACCTCCTTAGATCTTTAAATATATGATAAAATAACGCATATATCGAGACGATTAATAAACTAACAAAGGACATGGAAATATGCACTATGAAACAGCACCTGCAAAAATAAATTTAACACTGGATACGCTATATAAACGTAATGATGGCTATCATGAGGTGAGCATGGTTATGACAACAGTGGATTTGAATGACCACCTGTCCTTTGAAAAAAGGACAGACAAGAGGATAGTCATAGAAACTGACAATCAATTTGTGCCGACTAACAAGCGAAATTTAGCATATCAGGCCGCCGAGCTGATGATGAAGCGATATAACATAAGAACGGGTGTTACGATTCACATTGATAAACACATTCCAATTGCTGCTGGTTTAGCTGGTGGCTCAGCGGATGCGGCAGCGACATTCCGTGGCATGAATGCCTTGTACGAGCTCGGCATCGAACTCGAGACACTAGCTGATTTATCTGCCGAGCTCGGCTCAGACATCCCATTTTGCGTATATGGTGGCACGGCACTCGCAACAGGTCGCGGCGAGATGATTGAGCGACTACCGAGTCCTCCACATGGATGGGTGATCTTAGCAAAACCGAAAATTAGCGTGTCGACAAAATCTATCTATACAGCGCTTAGACCAGGAAAGAATCAGCCTGGGTCAGAGCAAATGAAAACAGCCATCATCGATGGAAACTATGATTCAATTATTCGACTCTTGAAAAATGATTTAGAAGAAGTGACGGTCAAAAAGTATCCAGAGGTCAAAAAGCTTGTAGAAAATATGAGAGATTCTGGTGCTGATGGAGCGATGATGAGTGGTAGTGGACCGACGGTATTCGGAATATGTAAAAAAGAAAGACAAGCGAATCACGTATATAATGCGATTAAAGGATGCTGTTCTGAAGTTTATAGAATAAGATTACTCGGCTAAGTGTTAAAAACCGAACATATATGTTAGAATTGTTGTCAATAATACGGATTAGGAGTTAAGTTATGAAATTTAAACGCAGTGAACGATTGGTCTATATGACCCAGCATTTAGTTTCACATCCGAACCAATTAATTCCACTCACAACATACGTAGAGAAGTTCAGCCAAGCGAAATCATCAATTAGTGAGGACATAAGAATAATTAAGGATGTAATGGATTCAGAGGGGCTCGGTGTCTTAAAAACCACAGCTGGAGCAAATGGGGGTGCAATGTTTATCCCTAAAATTAGTCTGGAACGTGCTGAAGAGATTATAAAATACTTCAAAAAAGAATTAGAGGAAAGTGAAAGGCTTTTACCAGGCGGTTATTTATACATGTCGGACATCATGGGAGATCCTAAGATGATGAACGATTTCGGGGATTTAATAGCCACGATGTATGGTGATGTTGAAATCGATGCAGTTGTAACGATAGCGACTAAAGGTATCTCCTTGGCTAATGCAGTTGCACGTAAATTGAATGTACCTGTTGCTGTGATTAGAAAGGATAACAAAGTTACAGAAGGGTCAACAGTCTCAATTAACTATGTATCAGGTTCGACACGTAAGATTGAAACGATGGTCTTATCAAAACGCACTCTTAAAGAAGGATCAAATGTACTTGTTGTCGATGACTTTCTTAGAGCTGGTGGATCGATCACAGGCGTTACGAATCTCATGGAGGAGTTCAATGCCACGGTTGCTGGTGTGAGTGTACTTGTTGAAGCGAAGCAAGTTGCGAATCGTCGTTTCAAGGACTATACGTCCT
The DNA here is from genome assembly GCF_016313225.1 of Jeotgalicoccus sp. ATCC 8456. Taxonomy (NCBI): domain Bacteria; kingdom Bacillati; phylum Bacillota; class Bacilli; order Caryophanales; family Staphylococcaceae; genus Jeotgalicoccus; species Jeotgalicoccus sp. ATCC 8456. The sequence continues at coordinate 1,653,450 of NZ_CP066224.1, forward strand.
TACTTAAAGTGTCGGAAATTGATGAATACAACGAGTCGTTTGTAGTTGAAGAAGGCAACTGTTTAGATTACATTAAAGATAAATAAACTAGGAGGTCGATATTCATGGAACCAATCAATTCAAATAAAGCACCAGCAGCCGTTGGACCATACAGCCACGGTGTCAAAACAGGCAACTTATTCTACTCATCTGGACAAGTACCACTAACACTTGAGGGGAAGATTGTGTCTGAAGACGTCAAAGAGCAAACGAAGCAAGTCTTAGATAATGTTGGTGGCGTTCTTGAAGCGGCTGAATTATCATACGAAAATGTGGTTAAAACTACTATTTTTATTACTAATATGAACGATTTCGCGTTAATTAATGAAGTTTATGGGACTTATTTTACGGGTAAACTACCAGCAAGATCATGTGTAGAAGTTAGCCGGCTCCCATTAGATGCGAAAGTAGAAATTGAAGTAGTCGCATCATTTGAATAACTGGTTATTTTAGTGGGTTCTTAGTTAGATAAGCGTTTTACACAGAGGATCTAAAACACAAATCTATGGAGGACAAACACATGAAAATAACAGATGTAAGATTACGAAAAGTCAATAATCAAGATACTAGAATGAAAGCGTTAGTATCTGTGACATTTGATGAGGCATTTGTCGTACATGACCTGCGCGTCATCGATGGTAATAATGGACTGTTTGTCGCTATGCCGAGTAAACGTACTCCGGACGGCGAATTTAGAGATATTGCTCACCCAATCAACACAGAGATGCGCCAGCATGTACAAGAAGAAGTGATGCGTGTCTATGAAGAAACTGAAGATCCAGCGTCTGAGGATTCAAACGAGGCTGTTGAACCAACAGTGGAATCTGATCCAGCAGAAGACGAAGATAGTACGCTTGAATCAACAGCATCAGAAGAATCTGATGAGAGTTTAAACGAAAAGGTTAATGATGAAAATAGCCCTGAAGTCACTGAAGATACAGCTGACGAAAAAAGATAATAATAATTGGATTTTAGGCCGGGCCATTAGTGTCCGGCCTAAGCTCTGTCTTGAAAGATGTGACAGTCTGAAATATAATTAAAACATCGTATTTAAATGGGGGTTAATTATGCAAGTTAGAGCGATAATCACTGCTGCTGGCACAGGCAAGCGAATGAATTCAAAACAACCGAAAGTATTACACGAAGTTTGTGGAATTCCAATGATTACTAGAGTGATCAATAGTGTGAAAGATGCAGGTGTTTCAGAGATTTACGTTGTTTTAGGTAATGATTCAGAAGCGGTTAAAGCAATCTTACCAGAAGACATTAAAACGGTTGAACAAAAAGAACAGCTCGGTACAGCAGATGCTGTTAAACAGTTAGAGAGTGAGCTCCAAAACCAAGAAGGTGAGACCCTCGTTGTATGTGGCGATACGCCATTAATTAGTCCTAACACGCTCTCGATGTTACAAGGTGAGCATGAACAAAATGGTTTTAAAGCGACAATTTTATCTGCTTATACAGAAAATCCTGGAAGTTTTGGACGTGTCATTCGTAAGGAAAACGGCACAGTAAAAGAAATTTTAGAAGCAGCTGAACTAAGAGAAGAACAAAAAGATATAAAAGAAGTTTCAGCTGGTGTTGCATTATTTAATAATGTTGAGTTGTTTAAGTCTTTAAGAAAAGTAACGAACGATAATGAAGCTGGTGAATATTACCTGTCAGATATCATTGGTATTTTAAGTAGCAAGGGTCAACGTGTTGGTGCTTATGTTACTGCTGACCATGAAGAAATTATCGGTGTTGATGATCGTATGCTTCTTACCGAGGCATCCAGAATACTTAGATTGAGAATTAACCAAGGACATTTAGAAAAAGGTGTCACAATTATCGATCCTCTAAACACATATATCGATGAAAGTGTTAAGATTGGTATGGATACTATTATTTATCCGAATACTGTACTTAAAGGAAACACTGTTATTGGTGAAGGTACGATTATTTCTGCAAACTGTGAGATTTCTAATAGTTTAATCGGTGATGAAGTCGAGATTAAACACTCAGTAGTATCAGATGCTGAAGTCGGTAATCAAACGACTGTTGGTCCGTATGCACAACTTCGTCCAGGGGCCAAACTTGGGTCTACTGTTAAAGTTGGAAACTTTGTAGAAGTGAAGAAAGCAGTCTTAAAAGACGGCGCTAAAGTATCACATCTAAGCTATATTGGGGATGCTGAAATTGGTGAACGTGCAAATATCGGCTGTGGTGCAATCACTGTAAACTATGACGGTGTAAACAAATTTAAAACGACGGTCGGAGATGATGCGTTTATCGGCTGTAATACGAACTTAGTTGCACCGGTTTCTGTAGGAGAACGTTCTATAACTGCAGCAGGATCTACAATTACAGACGATGTTCCAAATGATAGTCTAGCAATCGCAAGAAGTAAGCAAACGACAAAAGACGGCTACTACAAAAAATAATACTTGGAGGATCAAAATGTTAGCTTCTAGCAATCAAAACAAAAGTTCTAACAAAATGAAACTATTTACATTAACAGGTAACGAACCCCTAGCAGCAGAAATCGCTGAGCACATCGGTATTCCACTTGGGAAGTGTACAGTTAATCGTTTCTCTGATGAAGAGGTTCAGGTTAACGTTGAAGAAAGTGTGCGAGGTTGCGATGTTTTTGTAATTCAACCGACAAGTCAGCCGGTAAATGAAAACTTAATGGAATTACTAATCATGATTGATGCCTTAAAACGTGCATCAGCGAATACTATTAATATTGTTATGCCTTACTATGGTTATGCACGCCAAGACAGAAAGAGTCGTGCGCGTGAACCAATCACTGCCAAATTGGTTGCTAATCTTATTGAAACAGCTGGTGCAAACCGTGTGATTTCACTTGACCTACACGCACCACAAATCCAAGGATTTTTCGATATTCCAATCGACCATCTCATGGGTGTACCAATCTTAAGTGATTACTTCTTGGAACATAAAGATATTAATTTAGACGAAGTCGTTATCGTGTCACCAGACCACGGTGGTGTAACGCGTGCACGACGTATGGCAGATCGCCTAAAAGCACCAATTGCCATCATTGATAAACGACGTCCGCGTCCGAATGTCGCAGAAGTGATGAATATTGTTGGTGAAATTGATGGTAAGACAGCTATCATTATTGATGACATTATTGATACTGGTGGTACGATTAAAATTGCTGCACAAGCACTCGTAGACAAAGGTGCGAAAAATGTTTACGCTTGTTGTACACATCCAGTACTTTCTGGACCTGCAGTTGAACGAATTGAAGAGTCAGTTATCAAAGAGTTAGTTGTCACAAATTCAATTCAATTACCAGGAGAAAAGAAAATTGAGAAAGTGACTGAACTGTCTGTAGGTGAACTGCTTGCACAAGCAATTGTCAGAGTACATGAGCAAGAATCAGTAAGTATTTTATTCGACCAAACGTGATAATTTAACATATTTTTTACAAAACAGTGTGTTTTGTGGTATTATAATGCGTGGCTATGTGTTAGGATAGGCGTTATTATAAATTGCTTTATTTGATGAAAGGTGGAAATAACTATGGCTAAATTAGCCTCAAGCTCTAGAGCTGAAAATTCTAAGAAATCTGAACTGAACGAGCTCCGTTACAATGGACAAGTTCCAGCAGTCGTATATGGCTATGAAACTGAAAGTACTTCAGTATCAGTTGATGAAGTTGAATTCATCAAACTAATCCGTGAAGTTGGACGTAACGGCGTTATCGATCTTGAATTAGAAAACGGTACAAAACAAGTAATGGTAAGTGACTATCAGTTTGATTCACTTAAAAACCAAATTTTACACATCGACTTCATTGCAATTAACATGCAAACTGAAGTGACTGTTGATGTTCAAATCGAATTAACTGGTGAGGCACCAGGGCAAAAAGAAGGCGGCGTAATCGAGCAGCCATTATTTGAAGTTTCTGTAACTGCTAAACCAGCTGACATTCCTGAAACTATCGAAGTTGATATTTCAGAACTTAACATTGGTGATGCAATTCACGTTGCAGACATCCGTGAAAAAGGTAACTTCGTAATCGAAAACGAAGACGAAGACTCACTAATTATTATTAGTGCGCCAACTGAAGAACCGGATGAAGACGAAGAAGTTTCTGAAGAAGAAGAAACTGAAGTTGAAGCAACTGAACAAAAAGATGAAGAAGACTCTGAAAAAGAAGAAGAGTAATCTTGAACATTTTAAACACAACGGCGGTGGGCTTTCCATCGCCTTTTTTAACGTTTATGAGGTGACGAAATGAAATGTATTATTGGCCTGGGGAATCCAGGTGCTAAATATGAAAAAACGAGGCACAACATAGGCTTTATGGCGATTGATCAACTCCAAGAAGACCTTGGTCTAGCCTTAGATCAGCAGAAATTTAAGTGTCACTTTGGAACAGGTGTACTCAACGGTGAAAAGATTATGCTGGTTAAGCCACAAACGTTTATGAACCTATCTGGAGAAGGTGTGCGACCACTTGTTGATTACTATAATATCGAATTATCGGATATTGTTGTAATTTATGATGATCTTGACCTACCTCTTGGTCGTATAAGATTGCGTCAAAAAGGTAGCGGTGGTGGACATAACGGTATCAAGTCTCTGAATCAACATCTAGGTGGCGAAAAGTACAATCGTATACGCCTTGGTATAGATCGTCCAACTGATAGTACGCCAATGACACGTTATGTCTTAGGTAAGTTTAGTAAGGCAGATGAAGATACTTTACAAAAAGTTTTAGAAGTGTCATCTGAAGCGTGTCAAAGCTTTGTTTCAAATGACTTCCTAGATGTAATGAATAAGTATAATGGTGATGTGAATGCATAATAAAATTAGCGATCGCATTTTAAATGATGAACGCGTCCAGAGCATCATTTCATTCAACGATGATAAAAACCTGCTTGTCACTGGAATAAATGATGACTTTAAACCAATCTTACTCAAAGAACTTACAGAAAACTCAGAGCGTGCCAATGTGGTCTTTGTTGAAAATAACCACCACATGGAAAAGCTCGCAAATAGCATGATGGACGTTATGGATGAAGTCTATACCTTCCCAGTTGGTGACATCATGATTGAAAACATGTCTAAACAAAGCCCTGATTTTATGAAGGCAAGAATGTCGACCTTATCGGCCTTGCTACATGAGAAGCCAGGGTTATTTATCGTGCCTATACATGCCTTATTAAAACCGTTGATGCCTAAGGAAAAGTTGTTAGCTTATGAAAAAACATTAGAGCTAGGAAGTACACTTGATTACGATGAATTTCTCGAGTTCTTAGTTAGTTTAGGATATAAACGTATGAATCAGGCCTCTAATTTCGGAGAATTTGCAGTTCGAGGAGATATTATTGATATCTATATGCATGATTTATTTCTTCGTGTAGAGCTATTTGACGATGAGATTGATTCACTGCGTCTTTTGGATCCAGAGACTCAACGTTCTTTAGAAAATATTGAATCAGTGAAAATTGAACCCTATGCTGAATATATTGTTGATACGAGTGAACGTGTGGAATTGATAGAGAAAATTGACACCTTATATCAGGAGACTTCTGAAGGCTTACAGGCTGTCGCTAAAGAGTCATTAGATGAATATTATGACAAGGTGACACATCCTGATTTACTTGTAGAACACTTAAATCAATTCGCTCATCTCTTAGATGATCATGATCAATCACTCCTAGATTATATGACCGATAAGCATAGAGTGTTTGCAGATGATATAAATGCAATTAAATCAGCTTATGATGCAGAGTTTGAAGCGGTGAATAATTACTTTAGTTCTGTCTTAGAAGCAGGGCAAATGTTTAAAGGTGCGGCCAACTATTTAGAGCATCAATATGATAGATTGCTAAACCTAAATGGTGTTACTTACTTTAATTTATTTATGAAGAGTATGCCTGTGTCCATTGGAGAAATGATTAAAATTTCTGTTAAACCAGCAGAAATCTACTATGGGCAGTATGACATTCTAGCGTCGAATTTAAATAAGATGTTGGACAATGACTATCTCATCAATATTATTTTAAGAGACGAAGATGAGCTTAATAAAACAAAGCAACTTCTTGAAGACCTAAAAATTCAAAGCTATATTGAAAATATACCGAGTGATTCAGGTATTGTCTTAACGACGGGTGCTATAGAATCTGGTTTTATCCTGCCTTACATGAGTGCAACTATTTTAACTTCTAAAGAATTGTATAACAAAGTACAAAAACGTAAAAAACGTAATAAGAAGTTATCTAACGCAGAGAAAATTAAATCTTATCAGGAATTAAACCCTGGTGATTATATCGTCCATGTACATCACGGTGTCGGTCGATATCTAGGCATTGAAACCCTTGAAGTTAGCGGCATTCATAATGACTATATGAAGTTGCAGTACAAAGGGACAGACCAGCTGTATATTCCTGTGGATCAGATGGACCTGGTGCAAAAATATGTGGCAAGTGATGACGGCCAACCTAAGATGCATAAACTTGGTGGTGTTGAATGGAAACGGACTAAGGCGAAGGTTCAGCAAAATGTTAATGATATCGCAGAAGAACTGATTCGACTCTATCAAGAACGTGCGATGTCTGAAGGGTTTAAGTATAGTCCAGATACAGAGATGCAAGAGGCTCTCGAAGCACGTTTCCCTTATGAACCAACGCCTGACCAACTAGCGAGTATCCGTGAAATTAAAAATGACATGGAAGATAGTAAGCCTATGGATCGACTGCTTTGTGGTGATGTCGGTTACGGAAAAACCGAAGTAGCAATTCGTGCAGCATTTAAAGCGGTTCAAGATGGCAAACAAGTCGCATTTTTAGTGCCGACAACCATACTCGCAGCCCAGCACTTTGAAAGCTTAATCGAAAGAATTGAGGATTACCCTGTGAATGTGGCGATGATGTCTCGCTTTAGAACGGCAAAAGAAAATAGAGAGACTGCTGTAGGACTTAAAGAAGGAAAGATTGATATCGTCGTGGGTACGCATAAAATTTTAGGTAAATCAATTGAGTATAAAGATCTCGGTCTTTTAATTGTCGATGAGGAGCAAAGGTTTGGAGTTAAGCATAAAGAAGCGATTAAACAGTTGAAAAATAATGTAGATGTCTTAACTTTAACAGCAACACCAATTCCAAGAACCTTACACATGAGTTTAACGGGTGTAAGAGACCTTTCTGTCATAGAAACGCCTCCAGAAAATAGATTTCCAGTTCAAACCTATGTTTTAGAATACAATGGAAACTTTGTTAAAGAAGCGATTGAAAGGGAACTTGCTAGAAACGGGCAGGTCTTTTACCTCCACAATAGTGTTGCGACAATCTATAACAAACTGGCACACGTAGAAATGTTAGTACCAGACGCTGCAGTAGGTGTCATGCATGCACAGATGACTGAAAAGCAAATTGAAGAGACCATGCTTGCCTTTGTTAATGGTGAGTATGATGTTATCGTCACCACGACTATCATTGAAACTGGGGTAGATGTTCCGAATGCCAATACGCTAATTATTGAAGATGCAGACCGTTTTGGTTTGAGTCAACTTTACCAATTACGCGGGCGCGTTGGTCGTAGTAATCGTATCTCTTATGCATACTTATTCCATCAACCGAATAAGGTGTTAACAGAAGTAGCAGAAAAACGATTAGAAGCGATTAAGGAATACACTGAGCTTGGATCCGGCTTTAAGATTGCCATGCGTGATTTGAATACACGCGGAGCGGGTAATTTACTTGGTAAGAATCAGTCAGGCTTTATAGATTCAGTTGGTTATGAGATGTATAGTGATATGTTAGAAAGTGCAGTAAAAGAAAAACAGGGTGTTGAAAAAGAAGAAGAACCGGTTAATATTCCAATTAATATCGAAGCAGATGCTTATATTCCGGCAACATATATTACCCATGAGCAATCTAAGATTGATATTTACAAGCGTCTTAGAAAAGCAAATTCTCTAAAGACTCTGAGAGATATAGAAGATGAACTCATCGACCGTTTTGGTGAGTATCCAACAGAAGTACAAACATTAATTGACTTAGTTAAAGTTAAAATATATGCACTTCTATATGGTATCTATAAAGTATCTGAGGATGCACGTCACTTCTATCTTAATGTATCTCAATCTGCAACAGCAGAGATCAATGGTGAAAAATTATTTGAAGACACTCAAGCGTTTAGTAGAATCTTGAAGATTTCAGTCAAGAGTGGAGAAATCAACCTAACCATACGCTCGAAACAACTTAAAGATTTAGTCTCAGTAATGGCAGCAATACAAGAGAGTAGAATGGAGGGTGTGTCATGAACACAATCACAGTAATCGGGCTTGGTACATCTGATATCGATAAAATGCCCTTAGGTGTTTACAAATCACTATTAGCAGAAGAAAAAATTTATCTGAGAACCATGGACCATCCAGCAGTGTCACTTTTAAAAGATAGTGATATAAAATTAATCAGTTTTGATGAATATTATGAGGCATCTGAAACTTTCGAAGCAGTGTATGAACGTATCGTTGATACCTTAGTGAAGGATGCTCAGAATGGTAATCTCACCTATGCTGTACCAGGGCATCCAATGTTTTACGAGACGACGACTGAACTGCTATTAGACAGAAAGCTAAAAGGTGAAGTCAACGTCGAGATTAAAGGTGGTCAGAGTTTTATAGATGAAGTGATAAGTGCGTTAAATATTCCAGTAAATGAGAACTTTCAGTTGTTAGACGGAACGAATTTGTCCTTAAAAGACTTAGATTACCAAAAGCACACACTGATTACTCAAGTGTATAATCAATTGTCTGTGAGTGAAGTGAAGGTGACACTCCTAGATTATTATCACTACGATGCCAAAGCTTACCTTGTAGACAAGGCTGGCAGTGAAGATGAGCATATTATAGAAACGACTATCGCGGAAATTGATCATCATGTACCAGACTCAAACTTAATGTGTATGTTTGTTCCAAAACAAGATGATATTCGATATGCGGATAGAACAATCACGCATATGGTAGATGTGTTTGACCAGCTAGTATCGGAAGATGGTTGTCCGTGGGATAAAGAACAGACCCATGAATCACTTGAACGATTCTTGTTAGAAGAATCGTATGAGGTCATTGAAGCAATAGAGCATGAAGATGATGAAGGTATTGTAGAAGAACTTGGAGACATCCTTCTACAAGTCGCCTTGCATTCAGCAATAGGTAAAAAAGATGGCTACTTTGATTTCTATGATGTTCTAGCTGCTTTAAATCAAAAAGTAGTTAGACGTCATCCACATGTTTTTGGCGATGAGTCAGTGGAGTCAATGGAAGATTTAAATAAGGTGTGGCAAGAAGCGAAAAGAGCCGAAGGTAAGAAAGAAAAAATTAAGCATGAAAAAGAATATGCAACGACAATGCTTGCATGGATGAAAGAAACCATCCATTCAGATACCCCACTAAAAACCTTGCTAAAGGATGATGTAGATGAGACTTGATAAATTTTTAAAAGTATCAAGGATAATTAAAAGACGTACACTTGCAAAAGAGATTAGTGATGATGGTCGTATCGAAGTCAATGGACGTATGGCAAAAGCAGGTACTGACTTATCAGTTGGAGATCACTTAGTCATCAAATTTGGACGTAGTATTGTCACTTATGAAGTGATGCAATTAAACGATACAACAAAAAAAGAAGATGCAGAAAGAATGTATAAAGTATTAAAAGAGGAAAAAATTGAAAAAGAAACAGAATTTTAATAGAAACCAAAGCTCATTTGATGTATCTTGTATATAAAGGATAATGTACAAAACGATGGGAGAGGTGTGACTAAAATGAACAACAAAGTGGTTCGTCTTTTGAATAACTATACTAAAAAAAGAGATAGTGAAAAGAAACAATTAAAGACTGAAGCGCGTGTGTCACGCCGTCGTGCCCTCGTTTTTGGCAGTGTGCTAATGATAATCGTTATCGTCTTATTGATGATTGGCATTAATCAAAAGAAGGCCAATCAAGAGCTAGAGCAAGAAGTTGCTGCAACATCTGAAGTCCTAGACAATAAAAATAAGCAGCATTCGGATCTCGAGCAACAGATTAAACAATTAAATGATGACAACTATATATTACGTATAGCAAGAAGTGAGTTCTTCTTATCAGAAGAAGGAGAACTAATCTTCAATTTACCAGAAGGTGAATCTGGAGAAGAAAGGCCGGAAAAGGAATAATCATTACATATGTAATGATTATTCCTTTATTAAGTGTTAATATATTAATGTATAACGATTTTGGGAGGATATTATATAAACATGTCAGTTGAAGCGGGCAGTAAAGTTATCGGCAAAGTTACAGGGATTAAACCGTTTGGTGCGTTTGTTGAGTTACCAGGCGGTAAAACAGGCTTGGTTCACATTAGTGAAGTAGCGGACAAATATGTAGAAGACATCAATGAACACTTAAAAGTCGGTGACGAAATAGAAGTTAAAGTATTATCTATCGGTGATGATAACAAGATTAGTTTATCTATCAAGAAAGCACAAGATAAACCTAAACCAAAACCTCGTCAGAAGGCACCGTCACCTGAAGATTTTGAGAAAAAACTTTCAGGGTTCTTAAAAGACAGTGAAGAAAGAATGTCTACAATTAAGAGACAAGCTGAGTCACGTCGTGGCGGTAGAGGGCGTAGATAATGAAATGAAGAGGCCAGAGCAAGTCGCTCTAGCCTTTTTAGTTTTTATAAGGTGGTGCTACTTTTGAAGTTGAATATTTCATGGACAACAAAAAGTCATATTGGCCTGGCCTTGTCTGGTGGCATCGACTCTATGGTGCTCTATCATCTTTTGACGACGACTTACAAAGATACTTATAAAAGTTTGACCGTCTTACACGTTAATCATAATCAAAGAGTTGCATCCATATCTGAGGCGGCTTACATAAAAGAAATGACTGAAAAAGATCGTGTAAACTTTGAGTCAGTTGTTCTTGATTTTGAGGGGCATTTTTCTCAAGAAGCAGGACGTAAAAAGCGGTATGCATTCTTTAGAGATATTGTAAAAAAACATCGTCTAAATGTTTTGTTGATGGCGCATCATGAGGATGATCAGTATGAAACTGTCTTGCATCAGCTATTAACTGGACGGTATTTACACGGCAACCTCGGTATACCAGAAGCCAATGAAAGAGCAGGTATAAAAATATCAAGGCCGCTGATGATGGTACGTAAAAGAGACATCAAGAAATATCAACGCACACATATGGTGAAGTATTTTGAAGATGAAAGTAACCATGAAGATACTTACACAAGAAATTATATTCGGCATCATATTGTTCCAGACATCGAAGACACAGAGACTTTAGATTTAAAGCAGTTAGTGAGCCTAAAAAATGACATAAATGCGTTAAGTGATTTTGTTAGTGGTTTTGCTAAAAACTTTACTAGTAATGGTAGTCTTTCGAGGGAAACTTATAAACAATATAGTCCATTAGTTAGAATATATATTTTAAATGCACTCTTATCTGAGTCATCAACTATAATGAGTCGAAAGGCTTTGGAATCACTTGATCAAACATTGATGTCAGGACCATCACAGACGGTATATCAACTTGATTCCCATACAGTACATATCGAATACGATCAAGTTTATGTAAAAAAAACAACGTTAAGCCCCATTAGCGAACCTCTGATTGTTGAGGATAATGGGAACTTTATTTATAATAATTATCATATCGTGGTAAAATTACCGAGTGATGAACTTCCGTTGACTATACGTCCTAGATTAGATGGTGACCGTGTTCAACTTAAACAAGGCGGTAGTAAGAAAGTCAGTCGTCTTTTTATCGATAAAAAGATAGTGGCAAGCGAAAGAGAGGCGATGCCGGTGGTTTTGAATCAACACGGTATAATTGTTGCAGTCGGTACCATTTATAATATAATTGAACCAGCTGAAAATCGAATTTTAAAGATAACGAAGGAGCAAGAAGATGACAATAAAAAATGATATCAGTGAAATTGTACTTTCTGAGTCAGATATAGATGCAATTAACAAACGTCTCGGAGAGAAAATCACTAAAGACTATGAAGGTAAGACGCCGATTATGGTGGGCCTTTTAAAGGGATCAATTATGTTTATGGCAGACCTCATTAAGCATGTGGATACACACATGGAAATTGATTTCATGGATGTCTCTAGCTATGTTGGGACAAAGTCAACTGGAGAGGTTAAAATACTTAAGGACTTATCAACTTCTGTAGAAGGTAGGCATATACTGATTGTTGAAGACATTGTTGAAACTGGAACAACTTTAAATTCTATTATCGAATTTCTGCAGTATAGAAAGGTTGCATCCATTGAAATTGTAACCTTATTAGATAAGCCTGTTGAAGAAAGAAAGTTAGATGTTAATGTAAAATACGTTGGAACAGAAATTCCAGATGGGTTTGTTGTAGGATACGGCTTGGATTTTGATCAAAAATACAGAAATTTACCGTACATTGGTTTGTTAAAATCTGAATTTTACAGCTAAATCATATCACTGGAAGTTAAAAGTTATTTTTGTTACTATTTTTTGTAATGTATTAGAAATGGAGGATTACGGATGCCGAAGAATACTGGCCGTAACATATTACTTATCGCCATATTAACAGTTGTCATGTTTGGTATATTCCAACGTTTCAACGGCTCTGACGGCGACGAAGAAGAACTTCAATATAATGAGTTCGTCGATGCCCTAGAAAATGGTGAAGTGGCTGAGTTAACATTGCAGCCTGAAAACAATGTTTATTTAGTTAGCGGTCGCTTAGCTGATCAAAGTGACCAAGAGTCATTTACTTCTGTTGTGCCTTTTAATAGTGCGGATGATATCCAGCAAATTACAGACACGGCACGAAATCAAGATGACCTAACATTTAATGTAGAACCTGAAGAAGAACCAAGTCCTTGGACAAGCATGTTATTTACAATTATTCCATTACTTATTATCTTCTTCTTATTCATCTTCCTCATGAGCCAAGCCCAAGGTGGCGGCGGAGGCGGCGGAGGCCGCATGATGAACTTTGGTAAGAGTAAAGCCAAGCTTTATGACCAAAGTAAAAAACAAGTTCGCTTCGACGATGTCGCTGGTGCAGATGAGGAAAAAGCTGAACTAGTGGAAGTTGTCGACTTCCTAAAAGATCCACGTCGCTTTGATAGAATCGGTGCCAGAATTCCTAAAGGGGTACTACTTGTTGGTCCTCCAGGTACTGGTAAAACATTGATTGCAAGAGCGGTAGCAGGTGAAGCAGGGGTACCATTCTTCTCAATCAGTGGTTCTGACTTCGTTGAGATGTTTGTTGGTGTTGGTGCATCTCGTGTACGTGATTTATTTGAAAATGCTAAGAAAAACTCGCCTTGTATCATCTTTATCGATGAGATTGATGCAGTGGGTCGTCAGCGTGGTGCTGGTGTTGGTGGTGGTCACGATGAGCGTGAACAAACACTAAACCAACTATTAGTTGAGATGGACGGTTTCGCAGATAATGAAGGTATCATTATGATTGCTGCAACTAACCGCCCTGATATTCTAGACCCAGCACTCTTACGTCCAGGTCGTTTCGACAGACAGATTCAAGTAGGGCGTCCGGATGTTAAAGGTCGTGAGGCTGTACTTAAAGTACACGCACGTAACAAGCCACTTGATGAGACTGTAGACCTTGCAGCACTTGCACAGCGTACGCCAGGTTTCTCTGGTGCAGACCTTGAGAACCTATTAAACGAAGCTGCTTTAGTCGCTGCTAGACAAAACAAGAAGTTGATTGATATGCGTGATGTCGATGAAGCGACTGACCGTGTGATTGCAGGACCAGCTAAGAAGAGTCGTGTAATGAGTAAGAAAGAACGTAATATCGTTGCCTACCATGAGGCAGGACATACGATTATCGGTATGGTCTTAGACGATGCTGAGACAGTTCACAAGGTTACCATTGTCCCTCGTGGACAAGCTGGTGGTTATGCTGTAATGCTTCCTAAAGAGGATCGTTACTTTATGACGAAACCAGAATTGGAAGATAAGATTGTTGGATTACTTGGTGGTCGAGTATCCGAAGAAATTAACTTCGGTGAAGTATCAACAGGTGCCCACAATGACTTCCAAAGAACAACAAGTATCGCTAGAAGCATGGTAACTGAATACGGTATGAGTGAAAAACTCGGTCCAATTCAGTTCGGTGAATCAAACGGTCAAGTATTCCTTGGTAAAGATATGTCTAACGATTCGAATTACTCAGATAGTATCGCTTATGAAATCGACCAAGAAATGCAAAACATTGTGAAAACACAATATGAGCGTTGTCGTCAGATCCTTACAGAGCATAAAGAACAGCTTCAATTAATTGCTGAAACATTACTTGAAGTGGAAACACTCGACAGAGAACAAATCGAAGGACTTTTCTACAACGGGAAACTACCTGAAAGAAACTTTGATAATGAACCTGTTGAGGAAGATAAGGATTCAGACAAAGCAGGAGCATCTTATGATGAAGTTAAAGAAAAGATGTCACATGATGAAAAAGACCTTGAGTCTGAAGAACAAGTTGAGGAAAGACCAGACATGGTTGAACCTGATGAGTCGACTGACCAAGAAAATCAATCTTCAAATGACTTAGAAGAAGACCGTAAAGATAACAGATAAGAAACTTTAAGCGCAGCGGATGATGCTGCGCTTATTTTTTTCGTAGGAAATGACATAAAGCACGTAAATTGACTATCTTTGACGTTTCCTATATTATGCATGATAGTAAACTATGTTTATAAAAAATTTGATGTAAAAATCGTTTGGAGGAACGACTATGACAGACCACTTAATAAGAGGATTAGGATTAAATGATGAAGTAAGAATATTTGCTGTAGATACTACAGCTACTATAAATGAGGCAGTGCAGAGACATGTGGCTTACCCAACTGCAGCTGCAGCGCTAGGTAGAGCGATGAGTGCAGGAGTAATGATGGGTGCTATGTTAAAAGGTGAAGACAAGAATACAATTACCATTGAGGGTGGTGGACCAATTGGTGCGATTGTTGTAGATAGTGATGCACACGGTCATGTCAGAGGATACCTTGGTAATCCACAAGTCCACTTTGATTTAAATGATCAAGGAAAGCTTGATGTGAGACGAGCAGTTGGTACAAATGGTTACCTTAGAGTCGCTAAGAATATTGGTTTAAAAGATAACTTTGCTGGATCTACTGAGATTGTTTCTGGAGAATTAGGAGAGGACTTCTCTTATTACTTCTATGCGAGTGAACAAGTCCCATCTATTGTCGCTTTAGGCGTGCTTGTAAACCCGGATAACACAATTCAAGCAGCGGGTGGCTTTATAATCCAAGTTTTACCTTCAGCAAGTGAGGAAACGATTAACCGGCTTAATGAACGTGCCAAAGAAATGACGCCGGTTTCTAAACTGCTCGCTAAGGGTATGACACCGAACCAAATTATTGATGAAGCAATCGGTGAGGAAAATTGGAGACAACTGAGTGAGATGCCAGTTAGTTTTGAATGTAACTGTTCTAAAGAACGCTTTATTAATGCGATAAGTGCCTTAGACCCTAAAGAAATTATGTCTATGATTCAAGAAGATGGCGGTGCTGAAGCGGATTGTCATTTCTGCCGTAATAAAGAATGGATTACAAAAGAAGAGCTTCAAGCCCTTATCACACACTAATTAATTGAAAAATAGTAGGGATAATGTTATATTATTCATAGTTAAAAACTAGGAATAGGAGTGTTTGATTGTGAGTAATGTATATAACAATATTTTAGAAACAATTGGAAATACGCCTTTAGTGAAATTAAATAAGTTAACAGATGAAAATAGTGCAGATGTCTATGTAAAAGTTGAATTTATGAATCCAGGTAGTTCCGTAAAAGATCGTATCGCCTTAGCGATGATTGAAGCTGCAGAAGAAGCAGGCAAACTTAATGAAAACACGATTATTGTTGAACCAACCAGTGGTAACACGGGAATTGGTCTGGCAATGGTAGCAGCTGCAAAAGGGTACAAATCAGTTCTTGTTATGCCTGATACGATGAGTAAGGAACGTCGTAATCTATTACGTGCATATGGTGCAGAACTTGTCTTAACACCAGGTGCTGACGGTATGAAAGGTGCAATTAAAAAAGCTGGAGAACTTGCTGAGAAAGATGGATACTTCATGCCCCAACAGTTCGAAAACCCAGCCAACCCAGAAATCCACGAGAGAACGACTGGTAAAGAGCTAGTGGAACAAGCGAATAGTGCTGGCTTGTCTATAGATGCTTTCATATCTGGTATTGGTACAGGTGGTACGATCACCGGTGTAGGTAAAGTGTTGAAGGATAACTTTAAAGATGTACAAGTGATTGCTGTTGAACCAACGGATTCAGCAATTCTAAGTGGTAAAGAACCAGGACCGCATAAGATTCAAGGGATTGGTGCTGGCTTTGTACCAACGACATTAGACACAGATATTTATGATGAAATCATTACGATTGAAAATGAAGAAGCAATGGATACTGCTCGTCAGTTAGGTAGAGAAGAAGGTATCCTTGGTGGAATTTCTTCTGGTGCTGCTGTCTTAGCAGGACTTCAGACAGCAAAAAAACTAGGCAAAGGTAAAAATGTGGTCGTTGTACTACCATCAAACGGTGAGAGATATTTATCTACACCACTATTTAACTTTGAAGCTTAAGTCAATAATCTTAATCCAAACTAAAGAGCTTAGAGATCTATATGAACATAGATTTCTAAGCTTTTTTGTATGAGATTTTTAATCAGGCATGTACTTTTAAACATGTTATAATATGACTATTCAACAAATGTATAAGTAGAGGTTGGTATGATGGAAAAACTGAAGATAATGGGTATTTTAAACACAACACCAGACTCTTTTAGCGATGGTGGAAAATATGACTCTGTAGAGAAAGCCGTAGATCGTGCCAAGGAAATGGTAGAGGAGGGCGTCGATATTATAGACGTCGGTGGCTACTCTACACGACCTGGCTATAGTGAAATTACAGTGGAAACAGAGATAGAGCGGGTTGTCCCTGTCGTACAGGCGATTCGAGCAGCAGGTATAAAGACAGACATCTCTGTAGATACATTTCGCTCAGAAGTTGCAAGGGCAGCCTTAGAAAAGGGTGCAACGATGATTAATGATCAGTGGCGAGGTCTTTATGATGAAAAAATCTTAGATGTTGTTGCTGAATTCGATGCTGAAATATTCCTTATGCACAACAACAATCACGCTCAATATGAAGATGTGGTTAGTGAGATGATTGATGAGTTAAAATTATCAGCTGATAAAGCCCTTGAAGCTGGCGTTAAGAAAGAAAAAATTTGGCTGGATCCAGGTATCGGTTTTGTAAAATCTAGAGATGAAGAAATCGAGGTCATGCGTAACTTGGATGAACTCGTTAAAGAGGGATATCCTGTTTTACTCGCGACAAGCCGTAAACGTATGGTAAAAGAACTGATTGGTCATGATACAGATGCTGACGAACGGGACGCAGCAACCCTCGCAACAACGATTTTAGGCATTGATGCAGGTGTCGATGCTGTGAGAGTGCACAACGTAAAAATGAATAGGCAGGGTGCAGATGTCTATATGAAGTTAAAAGGTGAACTATAATGGATAAAATTCATATCAACGGTATTAAAACTTATGCTTATCATGGTGCAATAAAAGAAGAACGTGTGCTTGGTCAGTACTTTATTACTGACTTAGTAATTAGCTTAGATTTATCTCAAGCATCTTTGACGGATGATTTGAATGAAACGGTACATTACGGTGAAGTATACGAACTTGTTGAAAATATTGTTAAAGGTGATTCAGTGAGTTTAATTGAGCATTTAGCAGGGAAAATCAATGCCCAGCTATTTGACCGATATGCTAAAATAGTAGAGGTAGAAACTACGATTACTAAACCTAATCCACCGATAGATGGTAACTATGACAGTGTGGGTATTACCTTAAAAGGAAAGTGGGAAAGATAATGGCTATAGCGTATCTCGGACTCGGTAGTAATATCGGGGACAGAGAAGAGAGTTTAAGACAAGCCCTAAAAAAAATATCTGAAGTTCCTGGGATTACCGTTACTAAAATATCTTCAAGATATGAAACTAAACCATATGGTAAGACAGATCAGCCAGATTTTATAAATATGGCTGTAGAATTGGAGACAAATTTAACGCCTTTGGATTTGCTTGAAGTCGTACTTGGCATTGAACGTGAACTTGGTCGTGTACGTAAGGAAACATGGGGTCCGAGGTCGATTGATATCGATGTACTCTTATACGAAGATTTGGAACTAGATTTAACAGATTTGAAGGTGCCTCATCCGGAAATGCACCTCCGTTCTTTTGTGATTGATCCGATGAGTGAGATTGCACCAAAAAGAGAACATCCAACTTTGAAAATGACAATCGAAGAAATTAAAAACAAATTAGATAACGAACAATAATGACTTTTAGGAGTGGAATATAGTGTCTGAAGAACTAAATGATCAGCTGGCTGTACGCCGCGAGAAAATGCAACAATTAAGAGAACAAGGATTAGATCCATTTGGTAAACGTTTTGACCGTTTACATTATACTAATGAACTCGTTGAAGAGTGGGACCAGTTCTCAAAAGAAGAATTAGCAGAAAGAGAAGATGAGTCAGTAACAGTAATTGCTGGACGTATCATGACTAAGCGTGGCAAAGGTAAGGCTGGATTTGCACATATCCAAGATATCAACGGTCAGATTCAAATATACGTTAGAAAAGATCAAATTGGTGATGAAGCGTTTGAGGTATGGAACCAGGCAGATTTAGGTGATTTTGTTGGTGTTAAAGGACCGATGTTCAAAACGAATACGGGCGAATTATCGATTAAACCAACAGAGTTTACATTACTTACAAAAGCCCTTCGTCCACTTCCCGATAAATATCACGGTCTAAAAGATGTTGAAGAGCGTTATCGTAAACGTTACTTAGATTTAATTACAAGTAAAGAGTCTAGAGAAACATTTATTAAAAGAAGTAAAATTATACAAGAAATGCGTAACTACTTAAATGAGAATGACTTCTTAGAAGTAGAAACACCAATGATGCACTCAATCGCAGGTGGTGCGCAGGCACGTCCGTTCATTACGCATCACAATGCTTTAGATACAGATTTATATATGCGTATTGCCTTGGAGCTGCATTTAAAACGCCTCGTAATCGGAGGTATTGAGAAAGTCTATGAAATTGGTCGCGTGTTTAGAAATGAAGGGGTATCTACAAGACATAACCCTGAGTTCACAATGATGGAACTATATGAAGCTTATGCTGATTACAGAGACATTATGACTTTAACTGAAGAGATGATTGCTTATATTGCTGAGAAAGTGAATGGGACGACTAAAGTTGTGTATGATGGTGAAGAGATTGACTTAGCACCAGAGTGGAAACGCGTGCACATGGTAGATATCGTTAATGAATATACAGGGGTTAACTTCTATGATATTAATTCAGTAGAAGAAGCAAGAAAAGCAGCTAAGGCACACAATGTAGAAATTGGTGACAACATGCAGTATGGTCACATTCTAAATGAATTCTTTGAACAAAAAGTAGAAGAAGAATTAGTGCAACCGACCTTTGTATACGGCCATCCTGTAGAGATTTCACCGTTAGCTAAGAAAAATGATGAGGATCCTAGATTCACTGATAGATTTGAGTTATTTATCGTTAGACGTGAACATGCCAATGCGTTTACAGAGTTAAATGATCCGATTGATCAGCGTGTGCGCTTTGAAGCACAAGTTGCTGAGCGTGATCAAGGTAATGATGAAGCGCATGAAATGGATGAAGACTACCTAGAGGCGATGGAATACGGTTTACCACCAACAGGTGGATTGGGTATCGGAATTGATAGATTAGTAATGTTACTGACAGACTCAGCTTCAATCCGTGATGTTTTATTGTTCCCTTCAATGAGAGAAAGATAAGAAAAATCGTACTTATTCTTAAAGAATAAGTACGATTTTTGTAATTATTAATTTTGTGTAAAAATTGGTTGACAATTTAGGTGGTTATCGCTAAAATAATTAATAGTTTGATTTTGCTGCTATACATATTATGCGGAAGTAGTTCAGTGATAGAACATCACCTTGCCAAGGTGGGGGTCGCGGGTTTGAATCCCGTCTTCCGCTCCATTTTATTTTTTTTTGCTTTTTCCCATATAAGGGCCTATAGCTCAGCTGGTTAGAGCGCACGCCTGATAAGCGTGAGGTCGGTGGTTCGAGTCCACTTAGGCCCACTAATATAAAAGGTCACTGATGAGTTTTCATCAGTGACCTTTTTGTTTAGAGTGAACTTTATTTAATGTGACCTTTTTCTATTAATGCTTTACGAATCTCAAGCATAGCAGTATAGGTGGCGATCATGTGGATTTTTGTCGTCGGTGCTTTTTCAATAGCTTCTACAACATTTTCTAGTGTACCAGCACTATAAAGTATTGAGGAATCGAATCCAGCAGTGAGCAAGCGATCTGTCATCTTACCGACTGCGATACCACCAGTAATTATTTGTTTGATGTCTAAGTCAGTTAGGGATTCAAAGTTTGTATCAGCTAACCAAGATAGGTCGACACCGTCTGCTGGTCGGTTGTTCAAGAGTGATACAAAAGTAAATGGATCTTTTTCAAGTTTAATAAGATTCAATACCTGATCTAACCCTACTGGGTTTTTAACAACATTAAGGACGATTTTCTTATCGTATGCGACGATGACTTCTTGGCGACCGAAAACACGTTCATTGACATTAAATGCATCGACAATATCTTCTTTTGGAACATCAAAATGACGACCGACCGAGTAGGCTGCTAGGGCATTGTATATGTTGTATATTCCCGCATTATGCAGAGTGTATGTGTGATGGTCGATCGTAAATGTGGAATGCGTAACATCTAATTCTTTGACCGAAGTGACTCTATGGTCTAATTCAGGGCGTTTATACCCACAAGATGAACATGAATAGTCTCCAAGGTTTGCATAAGTATAAATTGTATACTCTAAATCATGTCCACAGTTTGGGCAGGCTGTGTCTGCTTTTGATTGGTTCCCTGTATCAACATTTGTGTCAAACCCAAAGAATTTTCTACTGTTAGGTAGTGCGACAGAATTAAATAACGGTAAATCACCATTCGCTATAACAGTAGCATCTGGGGTACTTTTTGCAGCATCTGTAAGCAACTCATATATTTTTTCTATTGAACCGTAACGATCGAGTTGGTCTGCAAATATGTTAGTATGTAGAAATACTTTAGGTTGTAATTCTTCTACAACATTTTTTAAGGATCCCTCGTCAACTTCTAAGACAGCAATGGCATCTTTTGTCACTCGCGGTGCATTCAGGAAGGCACCAACGATGCCTTGCTTCATGTTAGAACCTGTCTTATTAGTAATTACATGGTTATACTTCTTCGATAAAACACTTGTCGTTAGTGTCGTTGTTAAGGTTTTACCGTTCGTCCCAGTTACAACGACAACATCGTAAGACGCTGCTAAATTTTTTAGCAGGTTTTTGTCGATTGATAAGGCAACCTTACCTGGTAAGCTGCTGCCTCCATTTGTATATCTCGTTAGGAAATAACTTAATGTTTTTCCGACGTTCTTGGCAATAGTGGATTTAATTGTCATTCTTAGCGCTCCTTTAAGTTCCTTATGAGAAACCATTATATCATTCAGTTTTAATAGGTACTATAATTTTTTGGAAAGCGTTATAATTATTATTAAGAAAATTCTAAGGAGAATGAATATGTTAGATTATCTAATGACCTTGGACCCTTGGCAACAGGCACTTATAGCAACCTTGTTCACATGGACAATGACGGGGCTAGGTGCAGCAGTTGTCTTTTTAACTAAAGGTGTTAGTGAAAACTTTTTAAATATCACACTTGGCTTTGCAGGCGGTATCATGGTGGCCGCGAGTTTTTGGTCGCTTTTATCACCTGCGATTGATGCGAGTGCAGATAATCCAATAGGAGAATGGTTCCCTGCTTTAATCGGCTTTTTAGGCGGTGCCTTATTTATTTACTTCTTCGATAAAATTATCCCTCACCGTCATAGGGGAGAACACACTGCTGAGGGGCTTACAGTTGCTAGCTCCAGAAGAAGTACCTTACTAGTAACATCCTTAACACTTCACAATATTCCTGAAGGACTCTCTATCGGTATTCTCTTCGGTGCAGCAGGGTTGAGTCAAGATCCAGTCATGATTGCCAGTGCACTTACCTTAGCAGTAGGGATTGGTCTACAAAATATCCCAGAAGGTACTGCAGTTTCCATGCCGTTAAGAGCAGAGGGTGCATCTAAATTTCGAGCATTCTTTTGGGGCTGGATGTCAGCAATCGTTGAGCCGATGGCAGCACTTGTTGGTGTCTTGCTTGTGGCCTCAATGGAGCCAGTATTGCCGTATGCTTTAGCTGCAGGTGCAGGTGCAATGATATTTGTGGTGGTGGAGGAAGTTATTCCCAGCACACAAAAAAATGGTCATTCCGATGCAGCAGTCTTTGCATTCCTGTTTGGATTTTCTGTGATGATGGTGTTAGACGTAGCTTTAGGATAACAAAAAAGCCTCTAGGGTCTTCCCCAGAGGCTTAAAATTTATAAATTTTAATAGAAGAAACCGATGATTACAGAGCTTAAGATAGATACAAGAGTCGCACCGTATACTAGTTTAAGGCCGAATCTCGCAACTTTGTCTCCGCTCTCACCGTGAAGTCCTTTAACAGAACCAGCGATGATACCGATTGAACCAAAGTTAGCAAATGAGATTAAGAATACTGAAATCATTGCTTGTGTCTTCTCAGAAAGTCCTTCTGCAACATTTATGAATTCAAGAATTGCAACAAATTCGTTAGTGATTAACTTAGTTGCCATTAATGAACCGGCAGTTTGTGCCTCAGCCCAAGGAATACCCATTAGGAAGGCAACTGGCATAAAGATGTAGCCCAAGATATCTTGGAATGAAAGGTTTGAACCAGGAATTAATAAGAAAATCTGGTTCAGTAAACCGATTAGAGCGATGAAACCAATTAACATCGAACCAACGACGAGTACGATTTTACCACCATCGATGATGTAATCACCAAGGACTTGGAAGAAAGATTTACCTTTTTCTGGATTAGTTGAGATTTCAATGTCACCATCTTCGATAACTTCATCATATGGATTGATGATGTGTACGATGATGTAAACACTGAATAAGTTCAGTACAATCGCAATGATGACAAATTGAGGGTCTAACATTGTAAAGAATGCGCCGACAATAGAAAGTGAAATTGAACTCATTGCCTGTGCAGCTAATGTATATAAACGACGTGTTGTAAGCTTAGGCAGCTGATTTTTAAGAGATACGAATACCTCTGACTGTCCAAGCATCATAGATGCCGCACCATTGTAAGACTCGATGTATGGCATTCCAGTAATCTTAGTCAGTAAGAAGCCTAATCCTTTTATGATGAAAGGTAAGATTCTAGTGTAAGAAAGAATACCGATAATTGCTGAGATAAAGATGATCGGTATAAGCACGTTGAATAGGAATACATCAACTGGTTCGCCTTCCGCGTTCGTCATCAAATCTCCAAACACAAATTGTGCACCTTCTCTTGCATATCCTAGTAAGTAGTCGAAACCGTTCGCTAAACCAAGGATAATCGTTTGTCCACCCGTAGTGTTAAGGAATAAGAACGTAGCGATAAACTGTAATGCAACTAATATTAATATGTTCTTCCAATGTTTGAACGCAAGTTTTTTGTTGCTACTTGCAATCCAAGCAAGAAAGACGGTGAATAGTATACCAACTATTCCCATTACAATACTCATTGTGAAAGCCTCCAAAAATTATTATGTAAGAAATATTGAAAATGATTTCATTTGTAAATTATATACCAAATGATACATTTATGCGATACTAAATTAGTATAATGCAACCGGTTCCAAAAATAAACCCTTTTAATTAAAAATAAACATGTTATTTGCCAATTTTGTTCACAACTTGTATACTTTAGTCAAAGTAGGTCAAGGGAGAGTGATGAGATGCGTAATATGTCGGATATTATTGAAAAATATTTAAAAGAAATGATTGAGAAATCCGGTAACGAAGTCGTTGAAATAAAACGTGCGCACATCGCTGAAAAATTTGATTGTGTACCGTCGCAGTTAAACTATGTTATCAAAACGCGTTTTACAAATGAACATGGCTACGTCGTTGAAAGTAAACGTGGCGGTGGCGGCTATATAAGAATCACCAAAGTAGAAACACATTCTGAGACAGAATACTTAGCGCACTTACAAAATCTTATTGGGGATAACATATCTCAGTTGAATGCGGGTCACCTTGTTCAATCAATGTTTGAAAATGGTGTTATTACCTATAGAGAAGCACAGATCATCGATGCTGTTATGGAAAGAGAAGTTCTATCCATTGAGTTACCTTATAGAGACCGCTTAAGAGCGAAAATTTTACGCCGTGTAATCACGGCAATACTGTACGCTAAGGAGTGAATATATGAAGTGTGAGATATGTAATGAAAATGAAGCCACAGTCCATATTTCGGAAGACTTAGGTCTTGCTCAAAATGTACGGTATTTGTGTGAGCAGTGTGCTGAAAAATCGCTACACGTGAATGACTATCAAGTGGATAATCCTTTTGACATCCATACATTACTGAAGATGTTAGCGGCTAATGCAGAGAAAAAAGAGGTTGAAGTTGAAGCGCCTGAATGTCCATCATGTGGTTCAACATTAAGAAGCGTCGTCGACAATGGCTTGTTTGGTTGTAGTTATTGCTATGACTACTTCGGCGAATACGTACCTCAAATTGTTGAACGTGTGCAGCTGAACCAAAATAGACATCTTGGGAAGATTCCTCATCAAAAAGTAGATGCACTGCGCCTCAAAAGAGACATAGAGTCCTTACAACAGAGACTAGATGACAAGGTGAAAACCCAGGCCTTTGAAGAAGCAGCGGTGATTAGAGACCAGATTCAGGCACTGAAGGATGGTGAGTCACATGGAGAATAATATTAGTAAGTGGCTCAATAGAACAGCAGTCACTGATATTGAACTTTCCTCACGTGTGAGGCTAGCACGGAATATTAATGGTGTACCTTTCACACATATGCTTGAAGATGATGAAGACATCACAGCGCTTGGTAAAATAGTAGAGAAAACTTTACCTAATTTGACTCGTCTCCGCTTATCTGAATTTACTGATGTAGGCCGTGCCTTATTGGTCGAAAAGCATTTGATTAGTCTTAGATTTTCACAAAATGGAGAAAGTGTCTTCATCAATGAAGAGGAAGACGTGTCGGTGATGATTGGTGAGGAAGATCATTTACGAATTCAAAGTCTCGGTGTAAATGAATCCCTTGAGTCGCTATACGAGAAAGCAAGTGCTATAGATGATACATTAGAGAGTAAGATAGAGTATGCATTTGATGAACGATACGGCTATCTTACAGCTTGCCCGACTAATCTAGGGACAGGAATGAGAGCCTCTATAATGCTGCATTTACCTGCCTTGACAGCCTTGAAAAGAATTCAACGTTTTCATAATAATTTAACGCGCTTTGGTTTTACTTTACGAGGTATATACGGGGAAGGGTCTAAGCCCATTGGTTCTGTTTACCAGTTATCGAATCAAGTGACGCTTGGTTTTAGTGAAACAGATATCATTGAAAATTTGACAGAATTAAAAGAACGCATTATTGAAGAAGAACGTAGCGCAAGAGAGCAATTAAAAACTTTAGAAACCTGTGACGCTGTCAATCGTTCTTTTGGTATTCTACAATACGCCTACAAATTACCTTTAAAAGAAGCAGCAATGCATTTGAGTAATGTGAAACTAGGGATTGATTTAGGCTATATAGATTTTGACCGTTTTAACTTTCAAGCATGGTTTCAACAAATCCAACCGGCTTTTATTAGCCAAAAACTGAATGAATTTGAATATGACACTAGTCGACCAAATAATCAGCACGAAAGATTACGGGCGACACTGACACGCGAACTATTAGGAGGGAAATAGATGCTATTTGGAAAACTGACAGAGCGAGCACAAAAAGTACTCGCATTTGCCCAAGAAGAAGCGATCACACTTAAAAACTCTAATATCGGTACAGAACATTTACTATTAGGTTTGGTAAAAGAAAAAGAAGGCATCGCTGCAAAAGTTCTAGCATCGTTTAATATCGATGAACAACGAGTTAATGAAGAAGTGCACAATTTAATAACAACGGGTACAGAAAAAGCATCATCGATTCACTATACACCGCGTGCTAAAAAAGTAATTGAGTTATCTATGGATGAAGCTCGTAAACTACATCACAATTTTGTAGGTACAGAACACTTACTATTAGGCCTGATTCGTGAGAGTGAGGGCGTGGCAGCGAGAGTATTGGCTAATCTTGACTTAAATATTACTAAAGCACGTGCAGCAGTGATTAAAATGCTTGGTAATCCAGAAGCTTTCCAGTCACATTCAAGTGTTCAAAAAGATACAAATACGCCGACATTAGACTCTTTGGCACGTGACTTAACTCAAATGGCCAGAGAGAGTCAGTTAGATCCAGTGATTGGTCGTTCTAGTGAGATTACACGTGTTATAGAAGTGCTAAGCCGTAGAACGAAGAACAATCCCGTGTTAATTGGTGAACCTGGTGTTGGTAAAACAGCTGTGGCTGAAGGCCTAGCCCAAGCAGTGATTAACAGTGAAGTGCCTGAAAACTTAAAAGATAAACGCGTGATGTCTCTAGATATGGGGACTGTTGTTGCAGGTACGAAGTACCGTGGTGAATTTGAAGAGAGAATGAAGAAAGTAATGGATGAAATCCATAAGGCTGGTAACGTTGTACTATTTATTGATGAGTTACACACACTAATAGGTGCGGGGGGAGCTGAAGGTGCGATCGATGCATCTAACATTCTTAAACCAGCTCTTGCACGTGGCGAGTTGCAGTGTATCGGTGCGACAACTTTAGATGAATTCCGTAAACACATTGAAAAAGATGCGGCATTAGAACGTCGTTTCCAGCCGGTAATGGTCGATGAGCCTAAGGCGGAAGACGCTGCGTTGATTCTAAAAGGCCTACGTGATCGTTACGAGGCGCACCACCGCATTAATATTACAGATGAAGCACTGGAAGCAGCAGTTCGTATGAGCAGCCGCTATATTCAAGACCGTTTCCTGCCTGATAAGGCAATTGACTTAATAGATGAAGCATCATCTAAAGTTAGACTAAGAAGCTATTCTACACCCCCAGATCTTAAAGACTTAGAGACGCGTTTAGAAGCAGTGAAAAAGGAAAAAGATGCGGCGGTTCAAAGCCAAGAATTTGAAGCAGCAGCAAACTTTAGAGATCAACAAACAAAAATTGAAAATGAAGTTAAAGAATGTGAAGAAAACTGGAAGAAGCAACAGGGTCAATCTTCACAATCAGTTACAGCGAGTGATATTGAGCTTGTAGTCGCTGGTATTACAGGTATTCCGTTATCTAAGATTGCTGAAGATGAGTCGGATAGACTGATGAATCTTGAATCCATTCTACACGAGCGTGTGATCGGACAGGATTCTGCAGTACAATCGATATCTAAGGCAGTAAGACGTGCGCGTGCTGGACTGAAAGATCCTAAGCGTCCAATCGGTAGTTTCATCTTCTTAGGACCGACGGGTGTAGGTAAAACCGAACTTGCTAGAGCCTTAAGTGAAACAATGTTTGGTGAAGAAGATGCGATGATTCGAGTAGACATGAGTGAATATATGGAGAAACATTCTGTATCTCGTTTAGTTGGTTCGCCTCCAGGCTATGTAGGCTATGATGATGGGGGACAATTAACCGAAAGAGTAAGAAGAAAACCATACTCTCTTATACTCTTCGATGAAATTGAAAAAGCGCACCCTGATGTGTTTAACTTGCTCTTACAAGTGTTAGATGATGGACGTTTAACAGACTCTAACGGACGCATGGTGGATTTCCGCAATACAATTATTGTTATGACATCAAATGTAGGTGCGAGAGAATTACAAGATCAGAGATTCGTAGGCTTTGGTGGTCCAGAGGCTGAAAGCTATGAAAATATTAGAAGTACAATGATGAAAGAATTGAAGAATACCTTTAGACCAGAATTCATTAACCGAATTGATGACATTATTGTCTTCCACAAACTTGAGAAAGAACATCTTAAAGAAATTGTTAGCTTGATGATTGATACTTTAAGAGCGAGATTAACTGACCAGAATATTCATATTGAGGTTACAGATCGAGCGACTGAGCGTATTGTTGAAGAAGGTTACGATCCGGAATATGGGGCGAGACCTTTGTCTAGAAGTATTCAAAAGAATATAGAAGATACTCTAAGTGAATCATTACTATCAGGTGAAAGTTTTGAGAATAAACTTGTTACAGTGGATTATGTTGATGATGCATTCAAAGTCACAACAGAAGACAAAGTTAACGAAACTGTTGAACAGTAATCCTGGATAGATTTTAATAAGCATCTCTGACTCATGATATATTCCCTCTTATGTAGACACTTAAAAAGTGAATACTTAAGAGGGATATTTTATAACTAGTAATATAATTTTACTTTTGTGAATTACTCAACAAAATTCTATAAAAGTCTTTAACTGTAAGGTTTTAGCCTTTTAAAACATGTAGATAAATAATACAATAGTAAAAGAAATACAATGGGGGAGTGTATACACGAATGGCAAAACCAAAAGTTACTTTTGAGTGTATGGCATGTGGTTATGAAACACCTAAATGGATGGGTAAATGTCCAAATTGCGGTGCGTGGAATCAGCTTGAAGAAAAAATTGTACATAAAGAAACCGTTAGTGGTCGAGGGACGCTCGGAAAAAATAAGATAGATGAGCGTAGTAAAGCATCTAAATTAAGTACCATTGAAAAGAAAGTCACACCAAGAACAACTACGCGTTCTGGGGAATTCGATAGAGTGCTCGGTGGTGGTATTGTTAATGGATCGCTTATTTTAATTGGTGGTGACCCAGGTATAGGGAAGTCCACTATTCTCTTACAGACTGCATTAATTCTAGCTGAAAACCATAACGTTTTATACGTATCTGGGGAGGAATCTCTAGAGCAGATTAAAATGCGTGCAGACCGCATTACCTCAAAACCATCCAATTTAACAGTCTTTTGTGAGACAAACCTTTTGTATATTCATGATGAAATTAAAAAGATCCAACCAGATTATTTGATTATCGACTCAATTCAGACTGTCTTTCACCCAGACGTTACAAGCGCACCAGGTTCAGTGGCACAAGTGAGAGAGAGTACACAGTCTATTATGAATATCGCTAAGGGCAATAATATTGCAACCTTTATAGTTGGACATGTCACAAAGGATGGACAGATTGCAGGTCCTAGATTGCTTGAACATATGGTTGATACTGTACTCTATTTTGAAGGGGATCAGCATCATACTTATCGTATCTTAAGAGCAGTGAAAAACAGGTTTGGTTCAACAAATGAGATGGGTATTTTTGAGATGAAAGCGAGTGGTTTAGAAGAGGTGTTAAACCCTTCTGAAATCTTCTTGGAAGAACGTTCGAAAAATGCGCCAGGATCAGCTATTGTTGCCACTATGGAGGGTACGAGAGCGATGCTAGTAGAAGTACAATCCCTTGTTACGCCTACCCACTTTCACAATCCAAGACGCATGGCAACCGGTATCGATACTAACCGTCTATCGCTACTTATGGCAGTGTTAGAAAAATCGGAAGGTCTGCTGATGCAGCAACATGATGCTTATATTAAAGTAGCAGGTGGTGTGAAATTAGACGAACCTGCAGTAGACTTAAGTATAGTCATCAGTATTGCATCAAGTTTTCAAAACATTGCTGTACGAGGAGATGATTGTTTCATTGGTGAAGTTGGCTTAACTGGGGAAATCAGACGTGTGACAAAGATCGAACAGAGGCTACAAGAAGCGGCAAAACTTGGCTTCAAAAGAGCTATTGTTCCTCAGTCCAATTTAAGTGGGGTCCAAGTACCTGATGGTTTAGAAGTGTTGGGTGTTAAGACTTTAAAACAAGCATTGAGACATACAAAATTTAATGATTAATTTTAAAAAAGCTTAAGAGAGGAGGCGATAAGATGCTTAAATACTTACTCTATGCAGTCTATTTAGTGATTGGCTTATCATTAGGTGCTTGGCTATTCCCAGAACTAGCAGTTTGGCTACCGTTTGATATTCCGAGAGTAGTAGACAATGTGCTTGTATATGGCCTATTAGGTATTCTTTTATTTTTCTTATTATTTGGCTGGACAATCAAGCATGCTTACAACTTTTTGAAGAAAAGCGAAGGTTATTTATTGAGTAGAAGTTTGACCGAAATTGTTTTTGCAACACTCGGAATGGTACTAGGTTTAGTGATTGCAGTACTAATCACACTATTGATTAATACTTTAGAAATTCCACTTGTCGGAGAGATTGTACCGATTGTGTCGGCAGTTGTTTTTGGCTACTTAGGTTTCATTATCGGCTTGAGAAAGTTCAGTGAGGTTCTGGACTTCTTTCCAAAGAATAACCCGAAGGAAAAAATGATTTCCGAAGCTAAGACGAAGTTTATCGATACGAGTGTGATTATCGACGGACGCATAGTCGACGTAGTTGAAACGGGCTTTTTAGAAGGAGACATTGTCATTCCACAATTCGTCTTGGATGAACTGCAACTTATTGCGGATGCGACTGACCCTGTGAAAAGAGAAAAGGGGCAACGTGGTTTAGACATGTTGAATAAGTTACAGACCAATAATGAAAACGTAAAAATTGAACCCGTAACTTATGAGAGACTTGATGTAGATCAACAGTTGATTGATATCGCCAAAAAAGAAGGCGGTGCAATTTTAACGACGGATTATAATTTAAATAAAATCTGTCAGCTCCACGATATTCCAGTCTTAAACGTGAACGAATTATCTAATGCAATAAAAACTGTAGTTGCACAGGGTGATGTTTTTGAACTCTTTATTTCCAAAACTGGTAAAGAAGAGAACCAGGGTGTCGGTTACCTTGAAGATGGAACGATGGTGGTTGTCGAACGTGGAGAGCAATTGATTAACCAAACAGTTAAAATCATTGTAACTAGTGTACTGCAGACAAATTCTGGACGTATCGTCTTTGCGAAAAGAGAGAAAAACAAATGAGGTATACAGTAATTATTCCGGCAGCAGGACTTGGTTCTAGAATGGGCCTCGGCTACAACAAAGTCTTATTAGACATAGGCGGGGAATCTATTATTTCACGCACGGTTAGATTTTTTGATGAAGACCCGGACTGTGAAGCAATACATTTATCTGTCCGAGCGGAAGAACGAGATGTTGTATCTGACTTGTTTCATAGTGTCGCTAAGGTAAAAGGGATCCATACTGGTGGTAAAGAACGTCAGGACAGCATTTATAATGCATTAATTAATGTAGACTCTGCTGAATATATTTTTGTCCACGACGGGGCGAGGCCATTTGTTAGTCAGGATATTATCCTACGATTGAAAGAAAAGGTTCAAGAAACTGGTGCAGTCATTTGCGGGGTAAAAGTTAAAGATACTTTAAAGCGAATTGTAAATGATAAAGTCGTTGAAACGTTACCGAGACAGGAAATAATTTCTGTACATACACCCCAAGCATTTAAAGCAAGCATTTTAAAAAGAGCTTATGAACATGCAAAAAAGCATCATCTTGACGTCACTGATGACTCTATGATGGTAGAGGCAATCGGGGAGTCTGTCTATATAACAGAATCATCCTATGATAATATTAAGATAACGACAGCTGAAGATATTCAGCTTGCCAAGTTGATACTTGAAGGGAAAGGTTAATATGATGAGAATAGGTCATGGATACGATGTTCATGCCTTTGATGAAAATCGTCCACTAATTTTAGGTGGTATGGAAATACCACATGACCGTGGTTTGAAGGGTCATTCGGATGCAGACGTCGTCTTGCACACTGTTACTGATGCCATCCTCGGCGCTTTAGCCCTTGGAGATATCGGTAAGTTTTTCCCTGATACGGATGCACAATATAAGGATGCGGACTCAAAGAAATTATTGTCGGCAGTCGTCGAAATGATGACTGAAAAAGGATACGAAATTGGAAATATTGATGTTGTTGTCATTGCAGAAAAACCAAAGCTGAGAGAGTACATTGATACAATGCGGCAGAATGTAGCCGATCTTTTATTGACAAAGATAGAGAATGTTAATATCAAGGCAACAACATCTGAAAAACTTGGATTTACAGGTAGAGAAGAAGGCATCGCAAGTGAAGCGGTAGTCTTACTTAACAAACAGGAGGCAAAATAATGAGTAAAGTTAGAGTTAGATATGCACCGAGTCCTACAGGATTCCTACACATCGGTAACGCGCGCGCAGCATTATTTAATTATTTATTTGCACGCCACTATGATGGTGATTTTATAATTCGTATTGAAGATACTGATAAGCAACGTCACGTTGATGAAGGTGAATCATCACAGCTCAACTATTTAAAATGGTTGGGCATCGACTGGGATGAAAGTGTCGACGTTGGTGGAGACTATGGACCTTACCGCCAATCTGAACGTGGTGATATCTACGCACCTTACATTCAGAAATTGTTAGATAATGATCTTGCATATCGTTGCTACATGACTTCTGAAGAGCTGGAAGCGGAAAGAGAAGAACAACTAAGAAATGGACAGACACCGATGTATGGTGGAAAGCATGCGCACCTTACAGCTGAACAGGAAGAAGCATTTAAGGCTGAAGGTCGTGAACCTTCAATTCGTATTCGTGTACCGAGAGATAAAACATATACCTTCAACGATATGGTTAAAGGTGAAGTGTCGTTCGATTCTAATGGTTTTGGTGACTGGGTCATTGTTAAAAAAGATGGTGTACCAACGTACAACTTTGCGGTTGTCATTGATGATTATGAAATGAAAATCACCCATGTTTTACGTGGGGATGATCATATCTCAAATACACCAAAACAAATGATGGTTTATGACCTTCTCGACCTACCATTACCGAAGTTCGGGCATACGGCGTTGATCGTAAATGAAGAGAAGAAAAAATTATCTAAACGTGATGCATCAATTATCCAATTCATCGAACAGTATGAAGAATTAGGTTATCTACCAGATGCAATGTTTAATTTCATTGCTTTACTTGGTTGGTCTCCAGAAGGTGAAGAAGAACTATTCACTAAGGAAGAATTGATTAATAATTTCGATGAAAATCGTCTATCTAAAGCTTCAGCATTCTTCGATAATCAAAAGTTAATGTGGATTAATAACCAGTACATGAAGCAAAAAAATGCTGAGGAAATTTTCGATATGTCTCTACCATTCCTACAAAAAGCAGGGAAGGTTTCAGAAAACCCAGATGATAGAGAGTTGGACTGGGCGCGTAGGCTTGTTGCCTTATACCAACCACAGATGAGCTATGCTGCTGAGATTACTGAGTTATCAGCACAGTTCTTTAAAGACCATGTTGAATTTGATGAAGATGCGAAAGAAGTGCTAGAACAAGATCATATAAATGAATTGATGACGGCACTGTATAGCCATTTTGAAGCGATGGAAGACTTCTCGCCTGAAGCAATTAAAGCTGAAATCAAAGCTGTCCAAAAAGAAACAGGTATAAAAGGTAAGAAATTATTCATGCCAATTCGTGTCGCAGTAACTGGAGAAACTAAAGGACCAGAATTACCAGATGCGATTTCATTGATTGGTCAAGAAACAGCATTAGAAAGAATTGAACGCTTGAAATAAACTGGAATGTTGAAAATGGTGCGGTGACGAAGTATAATATGGGTGTTAAAAGTTTAGTATATAAGGTTCTGGACATGTAGAGATTATCCGGTTGGTGAAAAGGATAACAATAAACCTTATAGAATTGCGCTTTTACGTACTTTAAACCTTATATTAAAGAGTAAAATCAGAGTGGAACCGTGCTTATGCGCCTCTGTCCCAATATGGACAGAGGCGCTTTTATATTACTTATGTGAAGGAGGGTACAGATGTTTCAAAGAATGAAAGACGACTTGAATATGGTGTTAGAGCTCGATCCAGCAGCAAAGAATCGGCTAGAAGTATTCTTTACTTACTCTGGAATTCACGCAGTATGGGCGCATTTAGTTGCGCATTGGTTCTATAAGAAAAATTTTAAAATTATTGCCCGGGTAATTTCGCAAGTCACACGGTTTATGACAGGAATAGAAATTCACCCAGGAGCGAATATCGGCAAGCGTCTATTTATTGACCATGGTATGGGTGTAGTGATTGGTGAGACATGTAACATTGGTAATAACGTGACAATCTACCAAGGGGTAACACTCGGTGGAACGGGTAAAGAAGACCATAAAAGACACCCTGATATTGATGATAACGTGTTAATTGCTGCAGGGGCTAAAGTACTTGGAAACATCCGCATCGGAGCGTCCTCAAATGTTGGAGCGAATTCTGTTGTATTAAAGAATGTACCAGCTCATTCCACAGTGGTCGGAATTCCTGGTCACGTCGTTAAGCAGCATGGCCAGCGCATAAGAAAGCATAATAATTTCGATCATAGAGATATACCAGATCCGCTGTTTGAAAAATTATTGGAACTTGAAAAAGATATTAATAACTTCAGAAGAGAAGTAGGGAGTGAGGTAAAAGATGGTTCGCATATATAATTCAATTACTAGAAAAAAGGAAGAATTTGTACCATTACAAGAAGGTAAAGTCAGCATGTATGTTTGTGGTCC
The DNA here is from genome assembly GCF_016313225.1 of Jeotgalicoccus sp. ATCC 8456. Taxonomy (NCBI): domain Bacteria; kingdom Bacillati; phylum Bacillota; class Bacilli; order Caryophanales; family Staphylococcaceae; genus Jeotgalicoccus; species Jeotgalicoccus sp. ATCC 8456. The sequence continues at coordinate 1,688,242 of NZ_CP066224.1, forward strand.
GACAGTGTATAACTATATTCATATTGGAAATGCAAGACCAGCAATTGCTTTTGATACAGTACGTCGATACTTGGAATACAAAGGTTATGATGTGAAATACGTCTCTAACTTTACGGATGTAGATGATAAATTAATAAAGGCATCTAAGGAGCTTGGTGAGACAGTGCCAGAGATTGCAGAACGTTTTATCGAAGCTTTCTTTGAAGATACAGGTGCTTTAAATGTTAAGAAAGCAACAGTCCATCCACGCGTGCACGATCACATGCCTGATATTATCGAATTTATTAAAATATTGATCGATAAAGGGCATGCTTATGAATCAGATGGTGATGTTTATTTTAAAACACGTTCATTTGATAACTACGGAAAATTGTCTCAACAATCAGTTGATGACTTGAAGGTCGGTGCGAGGATTGAAGCGGGTGAGAAGAAAAAAGATCCACTAGATTTCGTTCTTTGGAAACAAGCGAAAGAAGGAGAAATCAGCTGGGAATCACCTTGGGGAAAAGGTCGTCCAGGTTGGCATATTGAATGTTCAGTTATGGCCCGTCGTCATCTTGGAGACACGATAGATATTCACGCTGGTGGTCAAGATTTAACTTTCCCTCACCATGAAAATGAGATTGCTCAAAGTGAATGTATGACAGACAAAACGTTTGCGAATTATTGGATGCATAACGGGTACATCAATATTGATAATACGAAAATGTCTAAGTCTTTAGGGAACTTCATTCTTGTGCATGACATTATTAAGGAGATTGAGCCTAATGTGCTTCGCTACTTTATGATCAGTGTGCATTATAGAAATCCAATTAACTATAACCGTGAATTAGTTGATGCAGCAAGAAGTAGTTTAGAACGTATTCAAGATAGCTACCATCATGCACTTGAACGTCTTGAAAAAGCGGTTGATGAAGCATCTGATGGTAAAGTGCTTGAGCTTATTGATGATAATATTAAATTATTTGAAAGTCATATGGACGATGATTTCAATACTGCTAATGCCATTACCGCATGGCATGAGTTGACGGGTGAGTTGAACAAATACTTACGCCGTCCAGCAACTTGCAAGGCAGTTCTACAGAAGTTTATCGAAACCTTTGATGCATACTCACAAGTACTAGGTGTCAGTTTAGGACGTAAAGATGTACTCCTAGATGAAGAAATAGAAGCGCTGATTGAAGAAAGAGAAAGTGCCAGAAAAAATAAGAATTTTGCACGCGCTGATGAAATTAGAGACAACTTGAAAAATGAAGGAATTATCCTAGAAGACACTAAAGATGGCGTGAGATTTAAACGTGGATAATATAGATATTAATAGAATTCCATCACTATCGCTTGCATTTTTAGGTGACGCGGTCTATGCGGTTAAAGTCCGTGAGCATTTAATTGAAAATGAACCTTATTCAAAACCGGATGCCCTGCACAAAGCGGCCAATAAGTTGGTTAGAGCTAGGGCGCAAGCAACTGCATTACACTATTTGAAAAATACTGGCGTGCTCACCGAAGATGAGTGGGACATTGCGAGAAAAGCGCGTAATAAATCGAGTCAAACCAGAGCGAAGAACGCAACGATTCAAGAATATAGAAATGCTTCTGGTATAGAGGCATTGATTGGGTATTTAACCTTGACTGGAGAGACTGACAGAGTAGATGAACTTATGAAACTTATAATTACAGATGGGAGTGAAGGCATTTGACAGGTTCAGTAATTGCAGGACGTCATGCTGTTAGAGAACTACTGCGTACAGATGCAGATATAAACAAGGTATACGTTCAGGACACAGCAAACAAGCAACAGCTAAAAGAAATTTTAGATCTCGCTAAAGAGAGAAAGATTGTTGTTTCTATGGTGCCGAAAAATAAGATTGATGGCATGACTGAAGAACGTCATCAGGGTGTTGTGGCGATGGTTAGTGCGCATGAATATATGCCACTTGAGACCTTTTTAGAAAATGTTGAGGGGAAAACAGCAAATGTTATTATTTTAGATGGGCTTGAAGACCCGCATAACTTAGGGTCAATCATAAGAACTTGTGATGCTTCTGGTTTTGATGCGGTCATTATTCCTAAACGTCGTTCAGTGCAATTGACAGATACAGTGGCAAAAACCTCCACAGGGGCGATTGAATATGTACCTGTAATTAGAGTGACTAATATCAACCAAACAATCGATACCTTAAAAGCGCATAACTTCTGGCTTGTTGGTACGGATGGAACAGGACAAACGGATTATCGTGAGATTAATGCTAAGGGGAACACTGCAGTAGTAATCGGTAGCGAAGGTGAAGGTATCAGTAAGAAGACGCTAGAGAAATGTGATTTTGTCGTTCGTATCCCGATGGCAGGAGAAATAACGAGTTTAAATGCTTCGGTTTCAGCTGCACTTTTAATGTATGAGGTATACAGGCAGCAAAACCCACTTGGGCGTGGTTAATGTGCGTAAAAAAAGAAGGGTATTACTCGTCGATGGCTACAATTTAATTGGGGCAAATTCTGATTTATACCGTGAAGCGCAGATGTCTCTACAACTCGCAAGAGATGAAGTATTAAAGCTATTGAGCGAATACCAAGCAGTTCAGAATTATGAGATTATCTGCGTCTTTGATGCTTACGAGGTCAAAAGCAAAGAAGCCGTGATGGATTATTACGGTATTGAAGTGGTCTACACGAAAGAAAAAGAAACGGCAGACGAATTTATCGAAAGATTTGTCTATGATAATTACCATCCATTTCTATGTGATATCAGTGTAGTAACGAGTGACTTAACTGAACAAAATGCAATCTTTGCTTATGGAGCTTACCGAATCTCATCGAGAGAAATGTGGTTGAACTTGTCCGAGGCAGATAAAAATATTAGTAAAAGAATTAAGGCAATAAATGAAAAACTGCCTAGGACAAAATTGGATATTTCGGATGAAATACTTGCAGAAATGGAAAAACTGCGACGGGGAGAAAATTGACAACTTGAAGATATCCCCCCTCCAACTTATATTTAGGTTAACTAAAGGTTGGAGGGGAATCGATTGTATAGGATCAAGGTTTCTAGTCATTTAGTGTTGGAAAGGCGTACAAGTTACAAAGATAGTGATTTAGAAGATTTAGATAGAGCTGCTTGCCGTGTGAAGAACGGTGACTATGCTGCCTTTGATACAGTTGATAAACTGCTTAGGTCTCATATATTAAGAATGTCATTTAAATATGAAATAACGTCATATGATCGAGATGACCTGGTTCAAGATATGATGATCGAGGCGTTTATGATGTGTTTTAGATATGATTATGAACGCGGTCATTTTATGAACTATGCGCTTCGTTCTATACGTTTTAAAATGTATAACAAGATAGTGGTGAATCCTGGAGCATGGAACAGCTGGGAGCCATTACTTGAAACTATCTTTGATAGTACACATTCGGATGCATTAGCAGGTATTCATTTAAAGGAAAGGGCAGAAGACTACTTATCTGCTGTAGAAAGCTTATCCACTCGTGAAAAATACGTACTAAAACTTTTTTTAGAAAGATATTCCGTTCAAGAAATAGCGAGTATTTTAAAGTGTGGTCTAAAGTCTGTGAAAAACACAGTTCATCGGTTGAAAATAAAGTTTGGTGAGGTTGAAGATTTACACAGTATTGTTGACAACAACGCTTCAAATCGATATAGTATATTAGAATTGAAATGAGGATTTTAAGATGAAAATTGCACTGATTTGCAGTGAATGTGGGTCTCGTAACTACTCATTGAACAGACCAACCCACACAGAGAGACTCATCATGAAAAAGTTTTGCCCCAAATGCAATAAGCATACAACGCATAAGAGTTCTATATAGTTCAGGAGGAACGATTGATGAATAATAATAAGAACTTCTTCCAAAATGTCGTCAGCGAGATGAAAAAAGTCAGCTGGCCGACTGGTCAGGAAGTCGTCCGTTATACGACAACAGTTGTAGTGACAGTTGTATTTTTCTTAGTGTTTTTCTATGTGCTTGATCTGGGTATCACAGCACTAATTGATTTAATGTAATTTTAAAGGAGCGGTATAATGTCTCTAGACAAAGAGTGGTATGCAGTACATACTTATTCAGGCTATGAAAACAAAGTAAAAGCAAACTTAGAGGCGCGCCTCGAGTCAATGAATATGCAAGATCTAATTTTCCGTGTCGTTATTCCTGAAGAAGAGGAAACATCTATAAAAGATGGTAAGAAAAAGACGGCAATGAAGAAAACATTCCCTGGTTATGTTTTAGTAGAGCTCGTCATGACGGATGAGTCTTGGTATGTTGTTCGTAATACACCAGGAGTTACAGGTTTTGTTGGTTCACAAGGTGCGGGTAGTAAGCCAAACCCACTCTTACCAGAAGAAGTGAAATTTATCCTTCGTCAGATGGGTATGAGTGAGAAAATTGTGGATGTTGAGGTTGAAGTTGGTGAATCCATTAACATCGTTTCAGGACCGTTTAATAATCAAACGGGTGTGATTGAATCGATTGACGAGGAACGTTATAAGCTAACGGTACTTGTTGAGATGTTTGGTAGAGAGACACCGGTTGAAGTTGAATTTGATCAGATTGAAAAACTTTAATTTTCCACTTGGAAATTACAGGTTAATATGCTATACTTTTATGGTCGCAAAATTGCGGCCATCTTTATTTGTATAAAGACTTATGAGTGGGAGGATGAAATCTAAACATCCTGTGACCACATCACGATTATGAGGAGGTGCAACATCGTGGCTAAAAAAGTTATTAATGTTGTGAAATTGCAAATCCCTGCAGGAAAGGCTAACCCGGCACCACCGGTAGGTCCAGCACTAGGGCAAGCAGGTGTAAATATCATGGGATTCTGTAAAGAATTCAATGCGCGTACACAAGAGCAAGCAGGTTTAATTATCCCTGTTGAAATTTCAGTATTTGAAGATCGCTCATTCACATTCATCACAAAAACTCCACCAGCAGCAGTTTTACTTAAAAAAGCAGCTGGTACTGAAAAAGGTTCTGGAGAGCCTAACAAGAACAAAGTAGCAACTGTTACAGAAGCTCAAGTTCGTGAAATCGCAGAAACGAAAATGGAAGACCTAAACGCGGCAACTGTTGAAGCAGCAATGCGTATGGTTGAAGGTACAGCACGAAGCATGGGCTTCACTGTCGAAAAATAATAAGTATTAATACGGTCGTGGGAGGATTAACCCCGCTATAACCACAAGGAGGAATATAAATGGCTAAAAGAGGTAAAAAGTATCAAGCTGCTCTAGAAAAGTTTGATCAAAACTCTACATTTTCAATTGAAGAAGCAGTCAAGCTTGCAAAAGAAACTTCTATTGTAAACTTTGACGCTTCAGTTGATGTTGCATTCCGTCTAGGTATTGATACGCGCAAAAATGATCAACAGATCCGTGGCGCACTAGTACTTCCACACGGTACTGGTAAAACACAGCGTGTATTAGTATTTGCGAAAGGCGACAAAGCAAAAGAAGCAGAAGCAGCAGGCGCTGACTACGTTGGTGAAGCTGAGCTAGCACAAAAAATTAACGGTGGATGGTTTGATTTCGACGTTATCGTTGCAACACCGGACATGATGGGTGAAGTTGGTAAACTTGGTCGCGTATTAGGACCTAAAGGTTTAATGCCTAACCCTAAAACTGGTACAGTAACGATGGACGTGACTAAAGCAGTTGAAGAAATCAAGGCTGGTAAAGTTGAATACCGTGCTGAAAAAGCAGGTATTGTTCACGTTGGAATCGGTAAAGTTTCATTCTCTGATGAGCAACTTGTAGACAACTTTAAAGCTGTTCACGATATTTTAGAAAAAGCTAAACCATCTTCTTCTAAAGGTGTTTACTTTAAATCTGTTACAGTTTCAAGCACAATGGGCCCTGGCGTTACAGTAGACCCTAATGTAATTAGAACTGTTTAAAAATAGATATTGACAAGTGTAGGTATACGAGGTATATTTACACTTGTAAATTTTAAAGATTACCTAAGACAGCAGGAGCTTTTATAGCTTAATATCTTTCCTGCCGAGGCAAATAAAACGACTTGAATTATATTTTCATATATTCGAGCACTTTTTGCCGCTGGTAAAAGGTGCTTTTTTATTTGCTCCAGACAAAAATTATGGAGGTGTAACGACATGTCAAACATCATTGAACAAAAACAGCAACACGTTGAAATGATTACTGAACAACTTAAAAACTCAGTTTCTACAATTCTTGTAGATTACCGTGGTTTATCAGTTTCAGAAGTCACAGAATTACGTAAACAATTACGTGAAGCTGGTGTTGAATTCAAAGTTTACAAAAACACAATGACTCGCCGTGCGGCTGATGCATTGGAACTTTCTGAACTTAACGAATTCCTAGTTGGACCAAGTGCATTAGCATTCTCTAATGAAGATGTTATCGCTCCAGCTAAAATCATTAACAACTTTGCTAAAGAACACGAAGCTTTAGAGATTAAAGCGGGTGTCATCGAAGGCAGCTATGTACCTGTTGAAGATGTAAAAGCTATCGCATCTCTTCCATCAAGAGATGGCCTACTTTCTATGCTTCTTTCAGTGCTACAAGCACCAGTACGAAACTTCGCTTATGCAGTTAAAGCAGTCGGTGAAGACAAAGAGAACGAAAACAACGAAGCTTAATTTAAGCTAAAAACCAATTATAAAATGGAGGAAAATAATCATGGCTAACATTGAAACAATCATTGAAAGCATTAAAGAAATGACAGTTTTAGAATTAAACGATTTAGTTAAAGCAATTGAAGAAGAATTTGGCGTAACAGCGGCTGCTCCTGTAGCAGCAGCAGGTGGCGGAGAAGCTGCTGCAGCTGAAGAAAAATCTGAATTTGACGTTGAACTTACAGATGCAGGTTCATCTAAGATTAAAGTAATCAAAGTAGTTCGTGAAGCGACTGGTCTTGGACTTAAAGACGCTAAAGAACTTGTTGACAACGCACCTAAAGTTGTTAAAGAAGGTCTTTCTAAAGAAGACGCTGAAGCACTTAAAGCTCAACTTGAAGAAGTTGGCGCTGGTGTAGAACTTAAATAGTATCTATAATTTTTGTCGCAAAAAGTCTCCGCAAACTTAGTTTAGCGGAGACTTTTTTCTGATTGGAGGAAATTTATTTGTCACATTATTATACGACAGATGACACGCCACATGAGTATGGTGAAACAACCTTCGATTTTAACGATTATACTTACCGCTTTAAAACTGACCGCGGTGTATTTTCTAAAAATAATGTTGATTACGGTAGTGCCTTACTTATTAAAACGGTAGTTGACACTTATCAAGGCGATGGAAGTTTTATCGATATGGGCGCAGGTTATGGTCCGATCGGAATTATAATCGGTCGTGAATTAGGTATGCATCCCATTATGGTTGAAGTAAATAAGGATGCAGCAGACCTTGCAGATGAGAATGCCAAAAGAGCGGGAATCTCAGTGGAAGTGATGAGCCGTCATGACTTTGATGAGTCAAATATTGATACCTCTCTTTATGTTACGAATCCACCATTTAGAGCGGGGAAAGATGTGGTCTTAGAAATCTTAAGAGATGCATATGAACGCTTGACCTTAGACGGTGCAATCTATATGGTTGTCCAGAAAAAGCAAGGTATGGCATCATATAAGAAATACTTGCAATCAACTTTTGGTAATGTGCAGATTGTCGTTAAAGATAAAGGGTATTATATATTGAAAAGCATTAAATAAAATATAAAGAATATTTGACTTGACAAATTGTCTGTGTTATTCTTATAGAATGTTAAATTAATATCAATAAGTATGTACTTTTCTGTACATTTGTTGAATGGAGCGTTTAAAAAAGTATCCAGTTTAATAGAAAATGGGGTTGAATACGATTCCGTTTTCTTTTTGTCTTTACAATGAATAGGGTGCGGCCTTAAACGCCATTATAGTTTACGCAAATATTATTAGGGGTGAATCTGTCGATGAGTCAATTGATTCAGTATGGAAGACATGCACAACGTAGAAGTTATGCACGTATCGAAGAGAAGTTGGAACTACCTAACTTAATTGAGATTCAGACGAAATCGTACGAGTGGTTCCTGGAAACAGGTTTAATCGAAATGTTTAAAGATATTTCTCCGGTAGAAGATTTTACTGGTAATATGTCTTTACAATTTGTCGATTATAAACTTGGCGAGCCGAAGTATAACGAAGAAGAAGCGAAAGACCACGATGCGACTTACTCAGCTCCGCTGAGAGTTAAAGTTCGCTTAGTCATCAAAGAAACCGGCGAAGTAAAAGAGCAGGATGTATTTATGGGAGATTTCCCGTTGATGACGGATACAGGTACTTTTATTATAAATGGTGCTGAACGTGTTATCGTTTCACAATTAGTAAGAAGCCCATCTGTATACTTCTCCGAGAAGTTTGACAAGAACGGTAAATTAAACTTCGGAGCAACTGTCATCCCTAACCGAGGCGCTTGGCTCGAGTATGAAATCGATGCTAAAGATGTCGTATACGTAAGAATAGACCGCACGCGTAAATTGCCAATTACAGTATTATTACGTGCCCTAGGCTTTCAAACAGATGAAGAAATCATCAACCTTCTTGGCGACAACGAATACCTTCGTAATACGCTAGAGAAAGACGCGACAGAAACAGTAGATCAAGCACTTTTAGACATATATGAAAGATTACGTCCGGGTGAACCACCTACAGTGGAAAACGCACGTAATTTATTATACTCAAGATTCTTTGATCCAAAACGTTATGATTTAGCGAATGTGGGTCGTTATAAGATGAATAAAAAACTTCACCTAAAACACCGCTTGTTTAACCAAGTGCTCACTGAGCCAATCGTTGATAGCGAAACAGGTGAAATCATTGCAGAGGCAGGTTCAACAATCGATCGTCGTACTTTAGATGCGATTATGGACCAGTTAGAATCTACAGCGAACTTGAAGACTTACCACTTAGAGCAGGGGTTACTTGATGAGCCTGTAGAAGTTCAATCAATAAAAGTACGTTCTCATAATAACGAAGAAACATCGACGACGGTAATCGGTAACGCATTCCCAGATGTTGAAGTTAAATCAATTACACCATCTGACATTGTGTCTTCAATGAGTTACTTCTTTAACTTATTAGAAGGCGTTGGACAGACTGACGATATCGACCACTTAGGTAACCGTCGTTTACGTTCTGTTGGTGAATTGTTACAAAACCAATTCCGTATTGGGGTTTCTCGTATGGAACGTGTGGTTCGTGAAAGAATGTCTATTCAAGACACTGAAACTGTCACACCACAACAATTAATTAATATCCGTCCAGTAATTGCATCTATTAAAGAGTTCTTTGGTAGTTCACAGTTATCTCAGTTCATGGACCAAACAAACCCACTTGCAGAGTTGACGCACAAACGTCGTTTATCTGCATTAGGGCCTGGTGGTTTAACACGTGAACGTGCTGGTATGGAAGTGCGTGACGTTCACTATTCTCACTATGGACGCATGTGTCCGATTGAAACACCAGAGGGACCAAACATTGGTTTGATCAACACTTTATCAAGTTATGCTAGAGTGAACGACTTTGGTTTTATCGAAACACCTTATAGAAGAGTAGACCCTGAAACAAACAGAGTAACGAACCAAATCGACTACTTAACAGCAGACGAAGAAGATAGTTACGTTGTTGCACAGGCGAATGCACCATTAAATGAAGATGGTAGCTTCACTAATGAAGAAGTAATTTGTCGTTTCCGTGGTAATAACACGCAAATGGACCGTGAGCGTATGGACTACATGGACGTTTCACCTAAGCAGGTTGTTTCTGCAGCGACGGCTTGTATTCCGTTCCTAGAAAACGATGACTCAAACCGTGCCTTGATGGGTGCAAACATGCAACGTCAAGCTGTACCATTATTAAATCCTGAATCACCATTCATTGGTACAGGTATGGAGCACGTATCTGCACGTGACTCTGGTGCTGCGGTCGTTTCTCGTTACAAAGGACGCGTTGAACATGTTGAAGCAAAAGAAGTTCATGTTCGTCGTATCGAAGAGAAGAATGGTAAAGAAGTAGAAACTGAAAAAGACGTTTATAGAATGTCTAAATTCATTCGTTCAAATGCGGGGACTTGTTACAACCAAAAACCAATCGTTGAAGAAGGAAATATCGTAACAAAAGGCGAAATCTTAGCAGATGGTCCATCGATGGACAATGGTGAGATGGCGCTTGGACGTAACGTTGTTGTCGGCTTCATGACTTGGGATGGTTATAACTATGAGGATGCCGTAATCATGAGCGAACGCTTAGTTAAACAAGATGTTTACACATCAATTCATATTGAAGAATATGAGTCGGAATCAAGAGATACTAAGCTTGGACCAGAAGAAATTACGAGAGATATCCCTAACGTTTCAGACAGTGCCCTGAAAAAACTTGATGACCGCGGTATTGTATATATTGGTGCGGAAGTTAATGATGGAGATATCTTAGTTGGTAAAGTTACGCCAAAAGGTGTGACTGAATTAACTGCTGAAGAACGTTTACTACATGCAATATTCGGGGAGAAAGCGCGTGAAGTTAGAGACACGTCTCTACGTGTACCTCACGGTGCTGGTGGTATTGTTCTAGATGTTAAAGTGTTTAACCGTGAAGATGGTGACGAATTATCTCCAGGTGTTAACCAACTTGTACGCGTTTATATCGTTCAGAAGAGAAAGATTTCTGAAGGGGATAAAATGTGTGGACGTCACGGTAACAAAGGTGTTATTTCAAAAATCCTTCCAGAAGAAGATATGCCTTACTTACCAGACGGCACGCCAATCGACATCATGCTTAACCCACTCGGTGTTCCATCACGTATGAACATCGGTCAGGTGCTAGAACTACATCTTGGTATGGCTGCTCGTGCGATGGGCTTAAGAATGGCGTCACCAGTATTCGATGGTGCAAATGAGGAAGATGTATGGTCAACAATGGAAGAAGCAGGACTTGCACGTGATGGTAAGACCGTTCTATATGATGGCCGTACAGGTGAACCATTTGAAAACCGTATCTCTGTTGGTGTGATGTATATGCTTAAACTTGCACACATGGTTGACGATAAACTTCACGCAAGAAGTATTGGACCATACTCACTCGTTACACAACAACCACTTGGTGGTAAAGCACAATTTGGTGGACAACGTTTCGGTGAGATGGAAGTTTGGGCACTTGAAGCATACGGTGCTGCATATACACTCCAAGAGATCTTAACTGTTAAATCTGATGATACTGTCGGACGTGTTAAGACATATGAATCAATCGTTAAAGGTGAAAACCTTCCTAAACCAGGTGTCCCTGAGTCATTCAGAGTATTGATGAAAGAACTTCAAAGTCTGGGCTTAGATGTAAGCATCATGGATGAAAACGATGAGGAAATTGAACTACGCGATACTGATGAAGACGATATTCCGAATCAACCGGCTCAACCGGTCAAAGAAACAGACGCTGCTGCTAACGAAAATGTTACTGAATAGTAACGTTCTGAGCTTCGAGAAAACTGAGGGAGGAAAGCTCATTGATAGATGTAAACAGATTTAAATATATGAAAATAGGTTTAGCATCACCTGAAAAAATTCGTTCTTGGTCATTCGGTGAGGTCAAAAAACCGGAAACAATTAACTATAGAACATTAAAACCTGAACGTGATGGTTTATTCTGCGAAAAAATCTTTGGTCCTACTAAAGATTGGGAATGTAGCTGTGGTAAATACAAACGCGTTAGATATAAAGGCATGGTATGTGACCGTTGTGGTGTAGAAGTGACACGCGCTAAAGTAAGACGTGAAAGAATGGGGCACATTGAACTTGCAGCTCCAGTTACTCATATTTGGTATTTCAAAGGAATACCATCACGTATGGGACTATTACTTGATATGTCTCCGCGTTCTTTAGAGGAAATTATTTATTTTGCGTCATATACTGTTATTAAACCAGGTCCAACAGGCCTAGAACCTAAACAACTGCTAAGTGAACGCGAATACCGTGAATACTACGATAAGTTCGGTAATACTTTCACTGCTAAAATGGGTGCTGAAGCAATCAAGGAACTCTTACAACAAGTTGATCTAGGATCTGAACTAGAGATGCTTAGAAAAGAACTTGAAACTGCAACAGGTCAGCGCCTAACAAGAGCGATCAAACGGCTAGAAGTGGTGGAAGCATTCCGCCACTCTGGTAATGATCCTTCTTGGATGATTTTAGATGTCCTACCAATTATTCCACCGGAAATTCGTCCGATGGTTCAATTAGATGGTGGACGATTTGCCACAAGTGATTTAAACGACCTTTATCGTCGTGTAATCAACCGTAATAATCGTTTGAAACGTCTACTTGATTTAGGAGCACCTGGAATTATCGTGCAAAATGAAAAACGTATGTTACAAGAAGCTGTCGATGCTCTAATCGATAATGGTCGTCGTGGCCGTCCTGTAACAGGACCAGGTAACCGTCCATTGAAATCACTATCTCACATGCTTAAAGGTAAGCAAGGTCGTTTCCGTCAGAACTTACTTGGTAAACGTGTCGACTATTCTGGTCGTTCGGTTATCGTAGTTGGTCCTGGACTGAAAATGTATCAGTGTGGTTTACCTAAGGAAATGGCACTTGAGCTATTTAAGCCATTCGTAATGAAAGAGCTAGTTAAGCGTGAGCTTGCAACTAACATTAAGAATGCCAAAGGTAAAATCGAGCGCATGGAAAATGAAGTTTGGGATGTACTTGAAGATGTCATCACAGAACATCCAGTACTCCTTAACCGTGCACCGACACTTCACCGTTTAGGTATCCAAGCCTTCGAAGCGACACTAGTAGAAGGACGTGCGATTCGCCTTCACCCACTAGTAACAACAGCATATAACGCTGACTTTGATGGAGACCAAATGGCTGTACACGTACCACTTTCTAAAGAAGCACAAGCAGAGGCACGTATGTTGATGCTTGCTGCACAAAACATTCTTAACCCGAAAGATGGTAAACCAGTCGTTACACCTTCACAGGATATGGTCCTAGGTAACTACTACCTAACATTAGAACGTGAAGCGACTAAAAATGAGGGGCACATCTTCAAGAGCATTGAAGAGGTCATTATGAGTTACCAAAATGGTTACACTTCACTGCACACTCGTATTGGTATCCATACTAAGGATATGCCTGTAGAGAAAGTGTCTGAAGAGAACAAAGGTAAAATTTTAATGACAACTGTTGGTAAGGTAATCTTTAACCAGATTATGCCACCTTCATTCCCTTATATAAATGAACCGACTAAGGATAACTTAGAACGTAAAACTCCAGATAAGTACTTTATTGCTGCGAGTGACTTAAGTGAGGAAGGCTTAATCGAGAAGATTACAGAAATGCCACTTGTTGATCCGTTCAACAAAAAATTCCTTGGACAAGTTATTGCAGAAGTGTTTAATAAGTTCCACATTACTGAAACTTCAGTGATGCTCGACTTGATGAAAGACTTAGGCTTCAAGTACTCTGCTAAAGCAGGTATTACAGTTGGGGTATCTGATATTGTGGTACTTCCAGACAAACAGGTCATCATCGACGAAACTGAAGAAAAAGTTGAGAAAGTTCAAAAGCAATTCTCACGTGGTCTTATCACTGAAGAAGAGCGCTACAATGCAGTTATTGAGCTTTGGACTAAGGCGAAAGATGTTATCCAAGATAAGTTGATGTCATCACTTGACCGTCTAAACCCAATATTCATGATGAGTGACTCAGGTGCCCGTGGTAACGCATCTAACTTTACTCAACTTGCTGGTATGCGTGGTCTAATGGCCAACCCATCTGGTGAGATCATTGAGTTACCAATCAAATCAAGTTTCCGTGAGGGACTTACAGTACTCGAGTACTTTATCTCTACACACGGTGCGCGTAAAGGTCTTGCCGATACAGCACTGAAAACTGCCGATTCTGGTTATCTGACTCGTCGTCTTGTAGATGTTGCTCAAGATGTTATTGTTCGTGAAGAAGATTGTGGCACAGATAAAGGACTTCATGTATCTGCCTTGATGGAAGGTACTGAGTTAATCGAACCACTACTTGACCGTCTAGAAGGACGTTACACGAAAGAAACAGTTAGACACCCAGAAACTGATGAAGTGATCATTGGCGTTAATGAATTAATTACTCAAGATAACGCTAAAGAAATTGTTAACAGTGGTATCGAACAAGTATATATCCGCTCAGCATTTACATGTAACACGCGTCATGGTGTATGTGAACGTTGTTACGGTAAGAACCTTGCTACAGGTGAAAAAGTTGAAGTTGGGGAAGCAGTTGGTACAATTGCTGCTCAATCAATCGGTGAGCCTGGTACACAGCTTACAATGCGTACATTCCACACAGGTGGGGTAGCAGGTAGCGATATTACACAAGGTCTTCCACGTATCCAAGAATTATTTGAAGCGCGTAATCCTAAAGGGCAAGCGCAGATTTCAGAAATTCACGGTACTGTAACTGACATTGAAATCGTTAAAGACCGTCAACAAGAAGTTAAAGTTAAAGGTGAACACGAAAATCGTACGTACAATGTACCAGGTGCAGCACGTCTCCTCGTTGAAATTGGAGATAAAGTTGAACCAGGTGGCGTATTAAACGAAGGTTCAATCGAACCTAAATCATTACTTCAAGTTGCCGGGTTAAATACAACTCAAGAGTATCTGTTGAAAGAAGTACAAAAAGTATACCGCATGCAAGGGGTAGAAATTGGCGATAAACACGTTGAAGTTATGGTTCGTCAAATGTTACGTAAAGTACGTATCATAGATGCCGGAGATACTAACTTATTGCCAGGTGCTTTAGTGGAAATTCACCAATTTACAGATGCGAACAAGGAAATCTTTAAACAAAGAAAACGTCCTGCCACTGCAAAACCTGTATTACTCGGAATCACGAAAGCGTCTCTTGAAACTGAAAGCTTCTTATCAGCTGCCAGCTTCCAAGAAACAACTCGTGTACTTACAGATGCAGCAATTAAAGGTAAGCGAGATGATCTTCTCGGGCTTAAAGAGAACGTCATTATCGGTAAGCTGATCCCTGCAGGTACAGGTATGACAAATTATAAAGATGTTGATATTTCAGTAGCTGATGAAACTATCGCTGAAGAAGATTTCGTCTTAACTGAAGACTAATTCTACAGAGTTAGATGGTAAGAACTTATGGGTCAAGTTCTTATGAAAATGATTATATAGAGCGGAACCTCAACGTCGAGGTTCCGTTCTTGTTTTATTAAAATTGGAACTCGACTAGTTTTGTATAATGCTCTATGTTATTATGTTTTATGTGTCTAAGAGCATTAACTTTTTCACTGTGAATGCTTGACACATTTCTTTTGGAAATGGTATTATTGTTAAGGTTACTTTAAGAGGGGACTAATGCGCCTTTTTTAAAGGAGACAAAGTGTATTTTTGTAAGATTGTTATCTTACAGATTTTTTATACTCAAAAAATGAACCACCTGGATGTGTGGATTAAGTTACGAGAGGAGGACATTCAAAGATGCCAACTATTAATCAGTTGATTAGAAAGTCACGTACTACTAAAACGCAAAAATCTGACTCACCTGCATTAAACAGAGGTTTCAACAGTCTCAAAAAGCGTGTAACTAACGAAGCTGCGCCACATAAACGCGGTGTTTGTACACGTGTAGGTACTATGACACCTAAGAAACCAAACTCTGCATTACGTAAATATGCTCGTGTAAGATTATCAAATAACGTCGAAGTTAACGCGTATATCCCTGGAATTGGTCACAACCTACAAGAACACAGTGTTGTACTTATCCGTGGAGGTCGTGTAAAAGACTTACCTGGTGTGCGCTACCACATCGTTCGTGGTGCTTTAGATACTTCAGGTGTTGAAGGGCGTAAACAAAGCCGTTCACACTACGGTGCTAAAAAACCTAAAGAAGAGAAGAAATAATCTCGCTTTAGATGTGAATTTTAAATATAAATAATGATAAAATAAAAATTGGAAGGAGGATAATTATGCCACGTAAAGGTCCTGTACCAAAGAGAGATGTTCTACCGGATCCGATTCACAACTCTAAGCTTGTGACTAAACTCATCAACAAGATGATGGTTGACGGTAAACGAGGAACTTCACAAAAAATTCTTTATAATGCATTCGATATCGTACAAGAACGTTCTGGTAAAGATGCAATGGAGGTTTTTGACGAAGCAATTGAAAATATTATGCCACTTCTTGAAGTTAAAGCACGCCGTGTTGGTGGGTCTAACTACCAAGTACCGGTTGAAGTTCGTCCAGAACGCCGTACTACTCTAAGCTTACGTTGGCTTGTGAACTACGCACGTCTGCGTGGGGAAAAGACAATGGAAGAGAGACTAGCTAACGAAATTCTTGATGCTGCTAACAACACAGGTGGAGCAGTTAAAAAACGCGAAGAAAGTCATAAAATGGCTGAAGCTAACAGAGCATTTGCACACTACCGTTGGTAGTATGCTAAGTTCTTTAGTATATAAATCTAATCCATTCCTGGAAGGAGCAAAGAATACTCATGGCAAGACCATTCACTTTAGAGAAAACGCGTAATATCGGTATCATGGCACACATCGATGCAGGTAAAACTACGACGACTGAACGTATTCTTTATTACACAGGACGTATCCACAAATTAGGTGAAACGCACGAAGGTGCATCACAAATGGACTGGATGGAGCAGGAGCAAGAACGTGGTATTACTATCACATCTGCTGCAACTACAGCTCAGTGGGACGGCCACCGTGTAAACATTATCGATACTCCTGGACACGTAGACTTCACTGTTGAAGTTGAACGTTCACTTCGTGTACTCGATAGTGCGGTAACAGTACTTGATGCACAATCAGGTGTTGAACCACAAACAGAAACAGTTTGGCGCCAAGCGACAACTTACGGCGTACCAAGACTAGTATTCGTCAACAAAATGGACAAGATCGGTGCAGACTTCCAGTATTCAGTAGGCACGATCAAAGACCGTTTACAAGCGAATGCACACCCAATTCAGTTACCAATCGGATCTGAGGATGATTTCAGAGGGATTATTGACCTTGTTGAAATGAAAGCAATCCTATACAGTAACGACTTAGGTACTGATATTGAAATTACAGAAATCCCTGCAGAATTCGCAGATGAAGCAGCAGAAGCTAGAGAATCTCTTATCGAAGGTTTAGCAGATGTCAACGAAGACGTCATGGAAAAATACCTAGGTGGAGAAGACCTATCTGTAGATGAGCTTAAAGCAGCAATTCGTAAAGCGACTTGTGATGTTGAGTTCTACCCTGCACTTTGTGGTACTGCATTTAAAAATAAAGGTGTTCAATTACTATTAAATGCAGTAATCGACTACCTACCATCACCATTAGATGTTAAACCAATCGTTGGTCATAAAACTGACGATGAGGAAGAAGAGTACATTGCTCGTCCTGACGATTCAGAACCATTCGCAGCACTTGCATTTAAAGTTATGACAGATCCATTCGTTGGTAAATTAACTTTCTTCCGTGTTTACTCTGGTACACTAGACGCTGGTTCTTATGTACAGAACACTACTAAAGATAAGCGTGAACGTGTTGGACGTATCTTACAGATGCACGCCAACTCACGTGAAGAAATCTCAACTGTTTACTCAGGAGATATCGCAGCTGCAGTAGGTCTTAAAGATACTGGTACTGGTGATACGCTTACACAAGAGAAACTTGATATTGTACTTGAATCTATGGAATTCCCTGAGCCGGTTATTCACTTATCGGTTGAGCCGAAGTCTAAGAGTGACCAAGACAAGTTAACAACTGCTCTTGTTAAGTTACAAGAAGAGGACCCGACTTTCACAGCACGTACTGATAAGGAAACTGGACAAGTTATTATCGGTGGTATGGGTGAGCTTCACCTAGACGTACTTGTTGACCGTATGAAACGTGAATTCAAAGTTGAATGTAACGTTGGTGCGCCAATGGTATCATACCGTGAAACATTTACAGTGCCTGCACAGGTTCAAGGTAAATTCTCACGTCAGTCTGGTGGTCGTGGTCAATACGGTGATGTTCACATCGAATTCACTCCAAACGAACAAGGTGGCGGTTTCGAATTCGAAAACGCAATCGTTGGTGGGGTAGTTCCACGTGAATACATTCCATCTGTTGAAGCTGGACTTGTAGACTCAATGGAAAACGGTGTAATTGCTGGTTATCCATTAGTAGACGTTAAAGCTAGACTTTACGATGGATCTTACCACGATGTCGACTCTTCTGAGATGGCCTTTAAAGTAGCTGCATCATTAGCGCTTAAAGAAGCAGCTAAAGTGTGTAAACCAGTTCTTTTAGAGCCAATGATGAAAGTTGAAATCGTAATGCCTGAGGAGTACTTAGGAGACATTATGGGTGACGTAACAAGTCGTCGTGGACGTGTTGAAGGTATGAACGCGCGTGGTAACGCACAAGTTGTTAACGCATTCGTTCCACTTTCTGAAATGTTCGGTTATGCGACTGCACTACGTTCTAACACTCAAGGTCGCGGTACTTATACTATGGTATTTGATCACTATGAAGAAGTGCCTAAGTCAGTATCAGAAGAAATCATCAAGAAAAACACTGGTGCTTAATTCATATACTTGATTTTTTTAAGCAAATGCTTTATAAGTGTTGTAAGAAAGACTCCAAAGGTGGGTTACCCCACCTTGGGTTTTAAATAAAAAATAATGTTATATATAAGGAGAGGTATTTTACAATGGCTAAAGAAAAATTTGACCGTTCGAAAACACATGCCAACATTGGTACAATTGGTCACGTTGACCACGGTAAAACAACTTTAACAGCAGCAATCGCAACTGTACTTTCTAAGCACGGTGACGGTGTAGCTCAAAGTTACGACATGATCGATAACGCACCAGAAGAAAAAGAGCGTGGTATCACAATCAACACGTCTCACATCGAATACGAAACAGCAAAACGTCACTATGCACACGTTGACTGCCCAGGTCACGCTGACTATGTAAAAAACATGATCACTGGTGCTGCACAAATGGACGGCGGTATCTTAGTAGTATCTGCTGCAGATGGCCCAATGCCTCAAACTCGTGAGCACATCTTACTTTCACGTAACGTAGGTGTTCCGGCATTAGTAGTATTCTTAAACAAAGTTGACATGGTTGACGATGAAGAATTACTAGAATTAGTTGAAATGGAAGTTCGTGAATTACTTTCTGAGTATGACTTCCCTGGAGATGACATTCCTGTAATCGCTGGTTCAGCACTTAAAGCTCTTGAAGGCGATGCTGACTACGAGCAAAAAATTCTTGATCTTATGAACGCAGTTGATGAGTACATTCCAACTCCAGAACGTGACTCTGACAAACCATTCATGATGCCTGTTGAGGACGTATTCTCAATTACAGGTCGTGGTACAGTTGCAACTGGTCGTGTTGAGCGTGGACAAATCAAAGTCGGTGAAGAAATCGAAATTATCGGTATCACTGAAGAGTCTAAGAAAACAACTGTTACAGGTGTTGAAATGTTCCGTAAGCTTCTTGACTATGCAGAAGCTGGTGACAACATTGGTGCCCTTCTACGTGGTGTATCACGTGAAGACATCCAACGTGGTCAAGTTTTAGCAGCTCCTGGTTCAATCACACCACACACAAACTTCAAAGCAGAAGTTTACGTTCTTTCAAAAGACGAAGGTGGACGTCACACTCCATTCTTCACTAACTACCGTCCTCAGTTCTACTTCCGTACAACTGACGTAACTGGTGTAGTTAACCTTCCAGAAGGAACTGAAATGGTTATGCCTGGAGACAACGTTGAAATGACAGTAGAACTTATTTCACCAATCGCTATTGAAGACGGTACTCGTTTCTCAATCCGTGAAGGTGGACGTACTGTAGGATCAGGCGTTGTAACTGAAATCATTAAATAATAATTTTTTGATATAAGAAAAGCTGAGATCAAATGATCTCAGCTTTTTTGTGTTTATTTCTTATTAAAGTTAAGTACAGCTTTTAACATAGTTTCTACACCTGTCTTCATTCCATCTTCATCGATATCAAAATGAGGATGGTGATGAGGTGTATCAGCTTTTTTGTGTTTATTTCTTATTAAAGTTAAGTACAGCTTTTAACATAGTTTCTACACCTGTCTTCATTCCATCTTCATCGATATCAAAATGAGGATGGTGATGAGGTGTATCAGCTTTCTTATCACTATTTCTCACGCCAGTATAGAAGTAACATCCTGGTCGATTTTCTGCAAAATACGAAAAGTCTTCTCCTCCCATGGCAGGACCTACTTCTTCAACATCCTTAACATAAAATGAATCTTCTCTTACATTATCGATGACGTAATCAAGTAGCTCGTGATCGTTTTTTAATGAAGGGTAACCGTATGTGATTTCAATGTCGGCATGAACATTAAAACTTGCGCTGATTCCCATACATAGTTGCTCTAGTCTCTCTGCAACAATTTGTCTAACTTCTTCAGTGAACGTTCTGAAAGTACCTTTTATTTCTGCTTTACCAGGTATGACATTAAAGACAGAACCTGCATTATAGGCGCCTATAGAAACTACAGCAGAATCCAATGGACTGACTGATCTTGAGACAATAGTCTGTATCTGTTGAATAAGGGATGCTGATGCAATAATTGGATCTTTTGTAACTTGTGGGGTTGCACCGTGACCACCTAGTCCATTGACAACAATTTTAAAGGAGTCTGCATTTGCGTACATCGTGTCGTAGTTATATTTAATTGTACCGACAGGGAACTTTGTAGAAACATGTGTGCCAATGACATAGTCAACATTTTCTAAGGCACCATCTTCAATCATTGCTTTTGCACCGCCTGGTAGTAACTCCTCAGCATGTTGATGAAGGAATACTACATTGACAGGCAACTCCTCCTTATGCGCTGATAACACTTTTGCCATTGTAATCAGCATCGCTGTGTGCGCATCATGCCCACATGCATGCATGACACCAGGCGTTTTAGAACGGTAGGGTACATCTTTTTCATCCTGTATTGGTAGGGCGTCAAAATCTGCACGAATCGCAACTGTTTCGTAAGAATCATTTACTTGAAGACGTGCGACAATACCATTACCCCCAACATTCTCTCTAATATCTAAGCCAAGATCTTTAATCTGTTCGTAAATCCATGCTTTAGTATTTTCTTCTTGGAAGGATACTTCTGGATATTGGTGCATATATCTACGAAGTTCTACCATTGACTCGAAATTATCATCTATGACTTTTTTAATGTCCATTATTGTGACTCCTTTTCAAAATAGGTAAATACAGATTCAAGCATGACACTGACTGCATTCATCATCCCTTTTTCATCGATATCGAAGTGGCCATGATGGTGAGGGAAGTCTGCCTTAAAACTAGAGTTTTTAACACCCGTATAGAAAAATGTACCTGGAACTTTTTGTAGGTAGTAAGAAAAGTCTTCACCACCAAGGTCTGGTTCTAGACGAATGGTTTCAGATACAGTACTGATTTTATTTGCACTCTTAACGACTATATCAGTCATTTCATCATCATTAACGACTGGTGGATAGCCTCTCATATAGTCCAAATCATATGAAACCCCCGTAGTTCTAACGAGTCCTTCCAAAGTGTTATTCAACTCAGTAATCATTAAATCCTGCATGTCATGGTTGAAGGTACGAATTGTTCCACCAATTGTGACTTCATCTGGGATGATATTGTGTTGACTGCCAGCATTAAACATTGTAATCGATAAAACAACTGAATCCATTGCATTGGATTTTCTTGTGACTGCATATTGAAGTTGGTTGCAGAGTGAGATGCCGGCAGCTACTGGATCAATTGCATTATGTGGACGGGACGCATGCCCGCCCAGACCTTTGAGTTTAATGGTGAAGTCATCGGGCATGCCTGTTGCTGTACCATATTTGTAGTCGACCTTTCCAACATCAAGAGACGTAGTAACATGTGTTCCGAATATTGCATCCACGTTTTCAAGACAGCCATCAGCAATCATTTGAATGGCACCACCAGGATCTACTTCTTCCGCATGTTGGTGTATGAAGACAATATTGCCTTTTAATTGATCTTTCATACTGCTTAAAATCCTTGCGGCCGTTAAGACAATGGCAGTATGTGCATCATGCCCACAGGCGTGCATAACACCTGGAACAGTGGACTTGTATGGTGTGTCCTTTAAGTCTTGAATTGGTAAGGCATCAAAGTCTGCCCGAAGTGCGACCGTAGGTAGTGATTCATCGACAATCAACTTACCGACGACCCCGCGGCCACCGACACCTTCCTGAACTTCTATACCGAGTCCTCTTAGATACTCTACGATGTAGGCCGGTGTATGGACTTCTTGAAAGGACAGTTCGGGGTACATATGCAGATGACGACGGATTTTTACCGTTTCATTGAAATGCGATTTAACCTGAGATTCAATTTGTTTTAGTTCCATTCAATCACCGACTCTAATTCAAGAATTTTCATGAACATCATCAGCGCACTTTCTAAACCATCTTCATCTAAATCGAACATATCTGTGTGGTGGGCATGACGAGAGTCTTTGTCGATGTTTCCCGTACCTGTGTAGAAGAAGGCACCTGGTTTTTCCAAAATATAATAAGAGAAATCTTCACCAATCATTAATGGATCTGCTTCTTTATACGGTAAATCGAGTGATTTTGCTGCAGCTTCGATAACTTTAGCTTCTTCCTCATGATTAATGACTGCTGGGTAACCGAATACGTAGTCCATGTTATAGGTTGCCCCGCGTTTTTTGGTCGTATGCTCGACTTCAGCTTTAAAAATCTCATATATTTTTTCTTTTACTTCTTGTTTAAACGTTCTCACCGTTCCGATGACACGTACTGTATCAGGAATGACATTAAAAGCATCTCCACCTTGGACACTACCTACTGTCACGACTGCATTGTCGATAGCAGAGATTTGTCTAGATACAGCTGTTTGGAGATTGGTGATGAGTTCAGCAGCAACCACAATTGGATCCACAGTCGTATCTGGATAAGCAGCGTGACCACCAGAACCTTTAATAGTGATGTAGAATCCATCTGGACTGGCAATTAAGGCACCTGGACGTGTTTGAATTTCATTGGTATCAAATTGACTCCAGTAGTGTTGGCCGTATACTTTATCTACACCTTCTAAGGCACCATCATTGGTCATAGCCATGGCACCACCAGGTTGTTCTTCCTCGCCGTATTGGAAGATAAAGGACACAGTCCCCTTTAAATTTGCCTTATTCAGTACAACTGTATCGACCAATGCGAGTAAGGTCGATGTGTGTCCATCGTGACCACAGGCATGCATAACACCTGGATTTTGAGATTTATATGGGACGTCTTTTTGATCTTCGATTGGCAATGCATCAAAATCTGCACGTACCGCAATGTGAGGATGACCTTCACCAATGGAGGCAACGATACCTCTACCTTCATTTTGTTCATTGGTGCCCACATTCTCACGAATTTTAAGTTCAGGGTACTGCTGTAGATGATTTAGTATAAACTGATAAGTTTCTTTCTCTTTAAATGAAACCTCAGGATGCATATGCATATGTCTGCGATTCTTAATCATCTCAGGGAGTTTCTGGGACGCTATTTCTTTAATGCTCATGGGTCAACCTCCGTATTGTTTTTTTCTATTCATCTTATCAAAACTTTGGATACTTTTAAACTAAGATAGCTTAAAATATTAGAAAATTAGCATTATATAAACAATAGGCTTTCATTAAAGGTAAACGCTTAAATATGCTAAAATAAAAGTCAAGGAGGGGACGTATATGTCAAAAAAATTAGAACAGTATTTACAGGATAACCTGAACTATTTGAAAGAAAATGGACTATATAACGTAATCGATACAGTAGAGGGGGCAAATGGTCCAGAAATTAAAATCGGTGGACAAACACTGGTTAACTTATCTTCTAACAACTACTTAGGTTTAGCGACAGAAGAGAAATTGAAGGAAGCAGCAATATCTGCAGTTCAGTCTCACGGTGTTGGTGCAGGTGCGGTACGGACAATTAACGGTACGTTAGATTTACACGTAGAACTAGAGAACACATTAGCAGAATTTAAAGGTACAGAAGCGGCTGTAGCCTTCCAATCTGGTTTTAACTGTAATATGGCAGCAATTCAAGCGGTAATGAATAAAGAGGATGCAATTCTATCAGATGAGCTTAACCACGCTTCTATCATTGATGGGTGTCGTTTATCACGCGCGAAAATCATTCGTGTTAATCACTCGGATATGGATGATTTAAGAAGAAAAGCTAAGAAAGCCGTAGAATCAGGCCTTTACAAAAAAGTAATGTACATTACTGATGGCGTCTTTTCTATGGATGGTGACGTTGCAAAATTACCTGAAATCGTAGAGATTGCTAAAGAGTTTGACCTTATTACTTATGTGGATGATGCACATGGCTCTGGTGTAATGGGCAAAGGTGCAGGAACAGTAAAACACTTTGGTCTAGAAAAAGAAATTGATTTACAGATGGGGACATTATCTAAAGCAATTGGTGTTGTCGGTGGTTATGTTGCAGGCTCACAAGACTTAATTGACTACTTAAAAGTTGCTGCACGCCCATTCTTATTCTCAACTTCTTTAACTCCAGGAGATACTAAAGCAATCACTGAGGCTGTTAAAATGCTAATGGCTTCAACTGAACTACATGACAAACTTTGGGAAAATGGGGACTACTTAAAAGCAGGACTTAAAGATCTTGGCTTTGATATCGGAGACTCAGAAACACCAATCACACCATGTATTATTGGTGACGAGAAGAAAGCTCAAGAATTCTCTAAGCGTCTAAAAGAAGAAGGCGTCTATGCTAAATCAATCGTCTTCCCAACAGTGCCAAAAGGGACAGGACGCGTGAGAAATATGCCTACTGCAGCACATACTAAAGAAATGCTAGACAGAGCTTTAGAAATATACGCTAAGGTCGGTAAAGAACTCGGAATTATTAACTGAAAATCTTCAATATTTAAGGGGAAAAGGCAATGAAACGTATTATACTAACTGGTGCACTAGGACAAATTGGAACGGAATTAACCGTTAAGTTAAGAGAAATTTACGGTGAGGACAATGTCTTAGCAACAGATATTAAAGAACCTGTAGATTCACCGCTTGAAGGTAAACCATTTGAAACTTTGGATGTTACAAACTATGAAGAGATGGAAAGAATTGCACGTGAGTTTAAAGCGGACACAATAATGCATCTTGCTGCATTATTAAGTGCGACATGTGAGAAAAATCCACATCTAGCTTGGGAAATTAACATGGGCGGCTTAGTGAATGCACTTGAAGTTGCACGTAATTTAAACTTACAATTCTTTACACCAAGTTCTATTGGTTCATTTGGACCTTCAACACCAAAAGATCAAACACCACAAACAACAATCCAACGTCCAGTGACGATGTATGGTGTAAACAAGGTATCTGGAGAGCTTCTATGTGACTATTACTATGAAAAATTTGGTGTAGATACTAGAGGTGTACGCTTCCCTGGTCTAATCTCACATGTGAGAGAGCCAGGAGGTGGGACAACAGATTATGCTGTTGAAATTTATTTTGAAGCAGTAAAAAATGGTAAGTATACATCGTTTATCGACAAAGGTACATTTATGGATATGATGTACATGGATGATGCGATTCAAGCAATTATTGACCTTATGGAAGCAGATGCTGATAAGCTTGAAGATAGAAATGCTTTCAATGTCTCAAAACTAAGCTTTGATCCAGAAATACTTGCTGAGTCTATTCGTCGCCACTACCCAGACTTTGAATTAAGCTATGATGTCGATCCAGTGAGACAAGGTATTGCAGAAAGTTGGCCAAATAGTATCGATTCATCTGAGGCGAAGCGTCAGTGGGGCTTTGATGCTAAATTCGATATTGATAAAATGACGGACACTATGATTGAAGCAATTAAGAAAAAAATATAGGTAGCTTCCTAGAGAAGGTCCTACCTAGTCATGGAGGATGACGATGAGTCGAGTAATATTATATGACAAGGACGGGACCTTGCTCAATTTTCAGAAGTTGTGGACACCATATGCTAAGAAATGTATAGATGTATTCGCTAAGGACTTTGATGCAGAAGATATAAAAGAAGAAGTCGCTGAAGATTTAGGATATGTTAATGGTGAAATACAGGCGAATTCTACTATTGCTCAAGGTACAGGTCGAGATATTCACAAAGTATTTGAGTCTTACCGTAATGGTGGAGCGAAATGGGCAAAAGACTTCTATGAATCAAATCTCGATATGCTTCGAGACGAGATGGTATTGATTGACGGTGCACTAGATGCTCTTAAAAAAGGTCAAAAACTTGGTTTTAAAAATGTCATTGTCACAAGTGATAGTAGAGATTCCACACTTCGATTTATAGAGAAGTTTAATCTCGAACCATACATCTTCGATATTATTTGTGGAGATGATAATGATTTCCACAAGCCTGATCTTAGGTTCATTAAACCCTTCCTGGATAAGCACCAGTATAAAGTTAAAGAGCTTGTGATGATTGGTGACAATCATGCGGATACAATGCTTGGTTATGAAGAAGACTTATATACGATTGGTGTCTTAAGTGGGACGAGCTCAGAAAGCCATTTAAATGGTGCCAATATGATTATTGATAGTGTGAAGGACTTATTTAATCAAGAAGGAGATTTTATTCTCGATGCATGAGATCTACATGGCTGAAGCAATAAAAGAAGCACATAAGGCAGAAGCCTTGGAAGAGGTGCCAATTGGGGCTGTCGTAGTTAAGAATGATGAGATAATTGCGAGAGCGCATAACCTAAGAGAAACGAGTCAAAACCCAGTGACACATGCTGAGTTGTTAGTGATCCAAGAAGCGGCTAGAGTTCTTGGGTCATTTCGATTAGAAGAATGTACATTGTACGTTACTCTAGAGCCCTGTGTAATGTGCTCCGGCGCCATTATTATGTCTAGAGTACCTCAGGTTGTCTACGGGGCGCCGGACCCTAAAGGCGGTACTGTAGATAGTTTAATGCATTTATTGGATGAACCAAGGTTCAATCATCGTGCAAATGTCATCAGCGGAATAATGGCTGAGGACTGTGCAGCATTACTTAGAAATTTTTTTAAAAATTTAAGAACAAAGAAGAAACAACAAAAGATTGATGAAACATCCTCGACAGATTTATGAACAGTCGAGGTTTTTTTGTGAAAGTGGCAGAAATATTACGATTCAGTCAACATTCTATGAGAATTCGACAAAATAGGTTTATGGGCGAAACAAATAGATAATATAATGCGTGTGAGTCTCTTATATTTATTTGTAAATCACATATGGAGTGTGAACAATGAAGAGAAAGAAAAGAATGTACAAAATAAGTTCTATATTGAGCATGGTTATGTTTGCTCTAATCCTATCTGGATGTAGTAATTTAGAGGTATTTGATCCTGCTGGTCCAGTTGCTGAGAGTCAGCGAGATTTAATTTATTACTCTTTATACTTTATGGCTGGTATTATTGTTGTTGTTTTTACTATTTTTACTGTTTTTGTTATCAAGTATAGAGCCAATCGTAAAGGCAGAAAGCCATCAGATTATAAACCAGAAATGCATGGCAATATGAAACTAGAGATCGTTTGGTTTACAATACCGATTCTTATTGTCACTGCCTTATCCATACCGACTATTAATTTGCTCTTTCAACTTGAGGAACCACCAGAATCTTCAAGTGATCAAGAGCCACTCGTTGTATATGCAACATCTGCGGACTGGAAGTGGATATTTAGTTACCCTGAAGAAGGGGTGGAGACTGTTAACTATTTAAATATCCCAACAGACCGAGCAGTAGAATTTAGATTATCTTCTGCAGATTCAATGGCATCCCTATGGATACCTCGTTTAGGTGGGCAAAAGTATACGATGGCAGGTATGGAAAACGTACTTTATCTGCAAGCAGATGAAGAAGGGACCTTCCTAGGTAGAAATTCAAACTTTACAGGTGAAGGCTTTGCTGCACAAACGTTCGAAGTGAATGCCGTCAAACATGATGAATTTGACAGCTGGGTCACAGACGTACAGCAAAATGAACCTGAATTAACTCAAGAGAAGTACGATGAGATATTAGCACCGAGTATAGTTGACAAAAAAACATTTTCATCTACGCATCTGGATTGGGTCAATCATGGAAAGAATGAATTCAGAGATTATTCCGTCGAAAGACATGAAGAAAAGTATGAAAAAGGTTTAGATTTATACAATCAACCAGAATTTAAACCAAATGAAATTTCAGAATGATGAAGGAAGGTCAAGTATATGCAATTGGATGAATTTTTTGTAACCGGAGAGCCCTTAGTTTATATAGGGATGGTTTCGATTGTATTAGTTTCAGCTACGATCATTTTTGTTTTGACCTACTTTAAAAAATGGAAATGGCTATGGAATGAATGGTTAGTTACAGTCGACCACAAAAAGATTGGTATTATGTACATTCTCATCGCCTTAGCGATGTTCTTTAGAGCGGGTGTTGACGCGTTAATGATGCGTATTCAGCTCGCATTCCCAAATATGAACTTTTTAAATTCACAACATTATAATGAAGTGTTTACGACGCACGGAACAATCATGATATTTTTTGTTGCAATGCCGTTTTTAATTGGTTTAATGAACTATATCGTACCATTACAAATCGGTGCACGTGACTTTGCATTTCCTTATGTAAATGCTGTGAGTTTATGGTCTACCTTCTTTGGTGCTTTACTATTTAACTTATCTTTTGTTATTGGTGGTTCACCAGATGCGGGATGGACCAATTACGCACCACTAGCAGGTGCAGAATTAAGTCCTGGTCCGGGAATTAACTTTTACCTATTAGGATTACAATTATCAGGTATCGGAACTTTAGCAACAGGAATTAATTTAATGGTGACGATATTGAGAATGCGTGCACCGGGAATGAAAATGTTTCAGATGCCAATATTCACTTGGTCCACGTTAATTACATCATTTATTATCATTTTTGCCTTTCCAATTTTAACAGTGGCATTGGCATTGATGACGATTGATCGTATTTTTGGCTCTCACTTCTTTGCATTGACAGGTGAAGGTATGCCGATGATGTGGGCGAACCTGTTTTGGATGTGGGGACACCCTGAAGTTTATATCGTAATTTTACCAGCCTTTGGTATTTTCTCTGAAATAATTGCGACCTTTGCTCAAAAGCAATTATTTGGGTACAAAACAATGGTATGGGCAATTATTGGTATAGCAGGTCTGAGCTTTGTTGTTTGGGTGCACCACTTCTTTACAATGGGTGCTGGCGCCTTTGTTAACTCAATCTTTTCTATTACAACAATGGCAATTGCCATACCGACAGGTGTGAAGATCTTTAACTGGTTGGCGACAATCTATAAATCTAAGATTTTATTTACGACACCTATGCTATGGTCATTAGCCTTTGTACCAAGTTTTACAATTGGTGGTGTAACGGGTGTTATGTTAGGAATGGCAGCTGCTGATTATCAGTTCCATAACACGTATTTCCTCGTATCTCACTTCCACTATGTACTTATTCCAGGTACTGTATTTGCAAGTTTTGCAGGTCTAATATTCTGGTTCCCTAAGATGTTTGGGTACCAGTTAAATGAAAGAATAAATAAATGGGCATTCTGGTTATTCTTAATTGGCTTCCACGTCACCTTCTTCCCACAATATTTCCTAGGGCTAGATGGAATGGCAAGAAGGTTATTTACGGCAGGTCCAGAATGGTTCACCCTTAATTTCATCTCAACAATTGGTGCCTTTGTTATGGGTGCTGGCTTCGCAATATTTGTTTACGGTATCGTCTACAGCTACCTCAAGAGTACCCGTCAGTTAGACGGAGATGTGTGGGGTGTAGGACGAACACTTGAGTGGGCAACACCAACACCAGTACCAAAATATAATTTTGCCACTCTACCAGAAGTCGATTCTACTGATGCCTTAATTGAAATGAAAAAGAAAGGTGAAACGACTTTCGATAAGCGTAAATTATCAAGAATACACATGCCTAATGATACTGGACAGCCTTTTATTATGACGGCAATAATGTTTTTTGCAAGTTTCTTCCTAGTCTTTGAATGGATTACGCTAGCGGTCATTGGGCTCATCGCTACAATCGTAATGATGATAATGAGATCATTTGATTATAGAGATGGCTATCACTTTGAAGTTGATGAAATAGAAAGTATAGAACGCGAGTTAAGGGGGGCTGAAAATGAGTGAAGATATTCGAACTGATGTCTCAATGGAATATAGTACTGAAGAAGGACAGAATAAAATAATTGGGTTCTGGCTATTTTTAGCTGCTGAGATGTCATTGTTTGGAACCTTGTTTGCCACTCATGCTGTCTTAATGGGACGTACAGCTGATGCCCCGACTACAGCGGAGATGTTTCAACCAAACATCGTCCTCATTATGACCTTTTTACTACTGACAAGTAGTTTCACATGTGGCTTGGCAGTTCACTTTATGAGAGAGCAGTCATTAAAAGGGCTTATTAGTATGTTAGCAGTAACTTTACTACTAGGCTTATCATTCCTAGGCTTAGAAATATATGAATTCGTGCACTATGTACATGAAGGTGTGACACTACAATCTAGTGCTTATTGGTCAGTCTTCTTCACCTTAACAGGTACACATGGTTTGCACGTACTCCTAGGGATTGGTTGGATGGTAGCATTAATTATTCAACTCAGAAAACGTGGCTTGACGCCTGTTACAACTAGGAAGGCCTTTGTTCTAAGTCTATATTGGCACTTCTTAGATGTGGTTTGGATCTTCATCTTTTCTGCAGTCTATATGCTAGGGATGGTGTTGTAGATGAGTGAGAATAACAAAAAGAAATATCCTATAAATCATATAATTGGTTTTGTATTATCAGTGTTACTGACTATATTAGCTGCCTGGACTGCACTCTCATCAGATATGCCAGTGATGTGGATTGTTATTTCAGTTCTAGCACTTGCAGTCATTCAAGCCTTTATACAGTTATTTATGTTCATGCATATTACAGAGCGCGGAACCACTCATGCACCGTGGCATATGATCTTCCACGCCTTCATATTGGCGGCAATTATTGTTGCAGGTTCTATCTTTACGATGTCCTTTGGATTTAGCCATAATCACGGAGACGGTTCACACGAACAACATGATATGCAATCCGAAGAAGCAGATGATTCTCATTAAATACAATAAGAATCCGCACTGACCTGAAATAGGTGAGGTGCGGATTACTTATTATATATTATTTTTGATATTTCAGTCTTGAGAATGCGTCGTGTTGATGTATACTTTCTTCGTTACGGCATTCCAATACAAAGCCTTTGACCCATGGTAATTCAACTAGGTCGTAAGCTACAAGACGAATGAGGTCTTCAACAAAACGTGGGTTTTCATAAGCACGTTCTGTGACCATTTTTTCATCTGTACGTTTCAACACTGGGAATAGTTGACTAGATGCATTTATTTCTAGTATTTCAAATAAGTCTTCTTTATAAGTTTTAGGTAATTCAACACTATCATCAATGTCGATGAGCACCTTAACATTACCACGTTGGTTATGTGCACCATATTCACTAATTTCTTTTGAGCATGGGCATAGTGTTGTAACTTGTGCAGTCATTCCAAATTGTTTACGTGTGAATTTTTCTCCATCATGAGAAGCTGAATATTTTACATCTGCATGAGCGATACCATTGATGTTCGTACCTGGTGAAGGTTTGTTAAAGAACCAAGTTCCATCAACTGTTACTCCTGCATCATTCTGATTCATGCGTTCTCTTAAGTGCAATAATAGAGACTCTATTGTATCGAAATTTAATGGGACGCCATTTTCATTTACAGTTTCAAGAGACTCAATTAGACGGCTCATATTGATACCTTTTTCGTCTTTGTTTAAGCTTGTAGACAGTTCGAAATTACCAACGGATTGGAAATCTCCAATTACAACAGGGTAGGTTAAGTTATTGATTCCTACTGAATCGACTTCGAATAAGAAGTCTTTACGAGAGTTTTGCAAGTCTGCCATATCTTCTTTTTTCTTCGGTTTCGAACCAACGATAGGGTCTACTGAGCCGAAATGTTTAAAACGACCTTCTCGTGTCGTTAGATCATATTCTTCCATAGTGATACTCCTTAATCTATTTCATAACTGTAAAAGTTTTCGTATTTCATCCATCGATTACGTGCGTCGTCACCTTGTTGAGTATCAGCTGCTAAGTCTTCTAACAGCTTACCTGTTTGAGAACGATGGGCAGCCATGACTTCCATCTTACGGTCGGTGTAACCATCGATATCATTAACGATATCAGGTTCACCAAGATCATCAAAAGTTCGATTATCAAAGGCAACCATCTGTAACTTTGGACGATCCTTTATAGGCATATCTTTAACCGCTTCAATCACTGCATCAGCAGTTGCTTCATGGTCAGGGTGCACAGAATAGCCAGGGTAAAAACTAATGATACGTGTTGTAGATAATTCTTCTACTAAGTTAGTAATGACCTCTTTTAGAATTCCTTTTTCTTCGAATTCAAGTGTTTTATCTCTGAAGCCTAAGAGACGTAAGTCTTTAAGCCCCATTACTCTAGCTGATTCTTCAACTTCAGCTTTCCTAATGGCACGAAGTGATTCTCTTGTAGCGAAAGGTGGATATCCTAACATGCGACCCATATCGCCAAATGTAAGGCATGCATAAGTGACGGGAACACCCGCATCTATATATTTCATAATTGTCCCACTCACACCAAATGCTTCATCATCAGGGTGGGGGAAGACAACAAGTACATGATTTTCATTTGCAAAATCCATGGAACAGCCTCCTACTTAGTAAATGGTTTGGTTGAGATTTCTAGAGCTGCAGCAAGTTTGCCTTCACCGTTAAAGCCATGCATAATAAACGCCTCGTCCTCGTTCACAATGTAATGTGTAAGACCGAGTACGTAAATCCAACCACCGTTAGTCAATTTTAAACCGACACGGTGCTCTTTAGAACGATTTCCGCCTCGGATTGTACCTTGAATATATTCGACTTGAATATTGCGTAGGAAAGTTCCGGCATTAAAAACGCTATCGTCTAGGTGGCTTGCGTACATACCGCTGGTAATTTCAACGTGTAAATAAACCGGTGTATTTTGAAAACTTGTTAAAATCTCCTGAACTTTTTTCTTTTCAATTTTTTTCATTTCCATGAATAGCAAACTCCTAAATAGTTAGTCATTGAATAGAAAAGAGATAGCAAGCTATCTCTCAACTTAGTTCAATACCTTATCGAGTACTTCGATTTTCTCTACTGAATTGTATGCACCATGTCTCACAACGCCAACATGATCATTCATCTTCCAACCATTTTTTATGGCACTTGTAACGAATGATTTAGCGTCTTGAACTGATTCTAATGGTGATTTTCCATTTGCTAAGTTTGCTGCGATTGCAGCCGCAAAAGTACAACCTGCACCATGGTTATATGAAGAGTCAAATTTTGGTGACTCTAGTAAGTGCATTTCTTTACCATCATAGAAGACATCAATTGCATTATCTCCCTCGATACCAGTACCACCTTTAACGACAACATTATTGGCACCTTTTTCATGAATTAATCTAGCTGCATCCTTGATTTCCTCAAGCGTACGCGGTGTTTTAACACCCGCTAAATGGCCAGCTTCTACAAGGTTAGGTGTAACGACCGTAGCATTAGGAATTAGATTTTCGATCATTGATTCAACTAATCCTGGGTTTAGAACCTCGTCGTCCCCTTTACAAACCATTACAGGATCAACTACGAAATGTTTAGCATTTGAATTTAGGAAGGCATCTTTTGAAAGTTCAACAACTTCTTCAGAAGGGAGCATACCTGTTTTTATAACGTCTGGATTAAGCGATAGTGCTGTCTCCAGTTGGTTTTTAACATCAATTACAGGAATTGGACTTACACGGTGTGACCATGTACCTGGATCCATCGAAACGACAGTTGTTAAGACACTGTAACCGTATGTTTCATGTTCCTGAAAAGTTTTTAAATCTGCTGCAATTCCTGCACCGCCACTTACATCAGTACCAGCAATTGTTAATGTTTTTGCTAAAGCCATATATTTTCCTCCTAGTAACTACATATAGATATTGTCATTCTACTATAATTTACCTTGTAATTCTAGAGCATTGCTTACTTCGGTGATATAATGAAACTTTAATGGAAGGTGAGTAAGAAATGACAAAATTACATTGGGACAATGTATTTAAAAAGATAAATGAAAATCATGATTTTTCCACTTTAAAAGAAACTTTAAGTTCACGTTATCAATCAGGAAATGTCTTTCCACCAAGAGAAGAAATTTATACAGCATTTGATTTAACACCTTTTGAAAATGTGAAAGTTGTTATTCTCGGTCAAGATCCTTACCACGGGGAAGGTCAAGCCCATGGTTTAGCCTTTTCAGTAAACGATGGTATTAAGTTGCCGCCGTCCTTAAGAAATATTTACAAGGAATTAGAAGCTGATTTAGGTATCAAACGTCACTCTGGCAGTTTAAAAGACTGGGCTAGAGAAGGGGTACTTTTATTAAACACGGTACTCACCGTTGATGAGAGTCAAGCAAACTCACATAGAGGTTTAGGCTGGGAAGTATTCACCGATAGCGTCATTGAAGCGGTGTCTGACAATTTAGAGGGCGTGGTTTTTATCTTGTGGGGCAAACCTGCACAGAGGAAGATTAAACTCATCGATACGACTAAACATCACATCATCCAATCTGTACATCCGAGTCCATTGTCAGCATATAGAGGATTCTTTGGATCAAAACCTTTTAGTCAAACCAATGACTATCTAGTGAGTCAGGGGTTGAAACCAATCGATTGGAGCGAGAAATAATGAACGAAAGAGTAATTGCGCAGCTTGAAAATGAACTTGCCTTGCTTAAAAATAGTGAGGATATTGAAAAGCATGTGTATACGATGAAGCGGCTGTTGGATGTTTTGGATGACGAAGCGGTTAAAGAAACAACTGAAGAACGAACTGAATCCAGTCCAGTTGTCAGTAGACAAATTATAAATGAGCAAGCTGAAGACAAAGCAGGCGGACACGGTGGAGATATCTTCGATTTTTAGAGTAGGAAGTGTAAATTATGTTAGCGTTTATTATTATAGGTGTCCTTGTGTTTAGTTTAACTTTTCTAGGAAAGAGTTATAAAATCAAGTTACAAGAGAAGTATCAGAAACCTTGGTCTAAAGTGTTGAATTATATAAGATGGATTGCCCTTGCCACAGCATTTGCAGGTGCGATGTATACACCAGGTGCACAGATGCTACTCATCAGTGGTTGGCTCTTGGTATTTAGTTTATTAATATATGTGACATCATTATTTATGATTTACTATAAAAATAAAAAAGTGATTTAAACGAAAGGAAGTTCTTGATGAAATTATTCGTTATACTCGGTGCAATTAATGCTTTAATTGCCGTTGCATGCGGTGCCTTCGGTGCACATGCTTTAGAAGCAAAGCTCGACCAGCACTATTTAGACATATGGGAAACTGCTGTTAAGTATCAGTTCTACCATGCATTAGGACTTATTGCGATTGGTATTTTAATCCAAGTGACAGGTGCACAGTTCTTAACTGCAGCAGGTTGGTTCATGTTAGCAGGAATTATCTTCTTTACAGGTTCACTGATGGTCCTCGCCTTATCAGGTGTGTCTATACTCGGAGCAGTCACACCAATCGGTGGCGTAATGTTCTTAATCAGCTGGATCCTTGTAATTATCGGTATCGCAAAACTATAAAAAGAAATATATACGCATCAAAAATCTTTGTATAAGGTTTTTGATGCGTTTTTTGTTGTATTGCAGGAAGATGAGGAGTGGCATTAGGTCCGCTTCGAAATAAAAACGAAGCTGAGCGCAGGCAATAGGTGAGCTTCGAAATAAAAACGAAGCAAATCAAGCAGTCTAACCCATCTATTTATATGAAAATCTCTCAAAGGTGTTTACAAATACAACATATGGTTATATAGTTATATACATAGATATATAACCAGTTTACCTGTCGGATAAGTACAAGGTGATGGGAGGGATACATTTGACAAGTTTGTTGAACGATAAAAAACCGATATATGCTCAAATCAAGGATTGGCTAACGGATCAAATTATAGACGAGACTTTAGAAGTGCATGACAAGATTCCATCTACAAATGAGATAGTGACCTACTTCAAAGTCAATCACATCACAGTTTCTAAGGGTGTAACGCAGTTAGTTGAAGAAGGCATACTCTACAAAAAGAGGGGTGTAGGCATGTTTGTTGAAGAAGGTGCGAGAGAGAAATTGTTAACTGTAAGACGAGAAGAATTTGTTGAAGATTATTTAAAACCGATGTTAGACGAAGCTAAGAAGTTGGAATTAAGTAAATCCGATATTCAAAAACTAATTGATAATAGAGGTGAAAAGTAATGAATTTAAATATAGAGAATGTGGGTTTATCCATAAAGAAAGAAGAGATTTTGAGTGATATCAATGTAGAGTTCACTCCAGGAAAAATATACGGCTTATTAGGAAGAAATGGTGCAGGGAAAACTTCTTTAATCTCTTTAATTGCATCCTATAGAAAAGCGACTCAGGGTTCAATTACCTTGGACGGGAAAACAATATATGAAAAAGATGAAATGATGCAGCATGTTAATTTTATCTACAATGTAAAAGATACTTCATCTGAGACGGATAAAGTTAAAGAATACCCGGAAAGTCATGCGATGTTTAGGGAGGACTTCGATCAAGAATATGCAAATGAGTTACTGAAGAAATTTAAAATTGATGAAAATAAAAATTTCAATGAATTATCTCAAGGTCAACAAGCGGCAGTGAATGCGTCTATGGGCTTAGCTTCTTTATCGAAAGTAACCATCTTTGATGAGGTCACAAATGGCATGGATGCGCCAACAAGAGAGTTATTCTATGAAGAAGTATTGCAAGCTAAACGTAGATGCAGCCGTGTCATCATCTTATCTACGCACATTATCTCTGAAATGGAACACTTATTTGATGAGATTGTCATGATGCACAATGGCAAGATTTTACTTCAAGAACCGACGGATGATCTATTAGAAAAAGGGTTCACAGTCGCTGGTAAGGCGGAGAAAGTAAGGGAATTTACTGCCAATAAGAACGTTATCAATGTTAAATTTTTAGGTGCTTTACAAATCGACACAGTTATTGGTTATTTAAGTCCAGAAGAAATGGCGTACGCTGAAGATAATCATCTAGATATTTCACGACTAGCACTACAGGAGTTATTCATTAGTCTTACGAATGATGAAAAGAGTAAGGGTGATTAGGTGATTAAATTAAAAAATAAGACACGCTTTAAGTATTTGCTGTGGATTTTTCTGTATGCACTACTGGTAACAATCATTGTAGGTGCGATTATTCACTTTACTGATGAGTCG
The DNA here is from genome assembly GCF_016313225.1 of Jeotgalicoccus sp. ATCC 8456. Lineage (NCBI taxonomy): Bacteria > Bacillati > Bacillota > Bacilli > Caryophanales > Staphylococcaceae > Jeotgalicoccus > Jeotgalicoccus sp. ATCC 8456. The sequence continues at coordinate 1,725,714 of NZ_CP066224.1, forward strand.
GCAGGGATTCATTATCAAGCCATGTATACTCAACTCAGTGTGGTCATGATTTTATTCGGCTTACTTGCCTATATCGTATTGAAAAAAATGGTTGGTTATGGTGTATCTAGACAAACATTTTTCAAAGAGAGCACAGGCACAGTACTTTTTCTAAGTATTTATAGTGCAATTCTCATTAATATATTTTACTGGTTACTGATTATGACACTGAATTTAGATGGACAAATTAATGCTAGCTCACAAATTTTAGAGCTGATCGTCATCAATATAAGTGGGATATTAAGTGGCGTCATCTATTATTATGTGGGGCTTATAATTTACTATTCATTTAAGAAAAATATATGGTTAGGTACATTGGTGACCTTGATTCTTGGTGGAATAACCGTGTATTTCAATTTTTCAGAAATAGTCAGTATTCAGCCAATAATAATGCTAGTCATTTCAATTGTATCTGTAGTTTTACTTGGCTATTTTGCTAGAAAGTTAGTCTTAAATGCGACTATAAATATTTATTAGGAGGCGAAGTATGAAAACGAAATTTAAAGAGACGACCCAGTCACTGACATATATGTTGTCAATGTTTACAATGATGTTTCTGGGAATACTACTCATCATTTATATTATTCTAAGTTTTTTAGACGATCCAACTTCTAGTTTCTTTGGCATCAGCATGAGAACTGCCCGGATTTATTTTGCTGTTGTTGGAATAACGATGGTTGCAGGATTCTTGGAATGGGCAGTGAATTCAGGCGTTTCTAGAAAGACTTTCTTTAAATCACTGTTGGCATCAGCAGTGTTGACAGCGATTATACTCGTGATTGTAGCAGTTATCATTAACTTTGTATTATCCTTTACACCATTAGCAGGAGACTATTTGATGGAAGAGCAAATTGAAAGTTTATCAGTGATTGGTAATGGACTATTCGTGTTCTTACAAAGTCCACTGTTCTTTGTGACAGGCGCATTGATAGGTGCAGCTTTCCAGAAAGGTTTCGTGCCAGGAATGGTTTCAATACTATCCGGTATCGTGCTTATCGTAGCCTTAGTTTTCACCGAAAGTTGGATGAACTATCTCGCTTCTTTAAATGGAATGCAAGTATATTTAGGACATCTGGCAGTAGTTGTTGTCACACTAATTTACACATGGATCTTATCGAGAATCTTGAAAGATATGCCGGTAAAAGTAAAATAAATTCTATAATTGGTTTAACCCTCTTGGAAATCTTGATTTTCCGAGAGGGTTTTATTAGTTTACTAAGTTCCAAAAGTTATTCGCAGCTGTCGACATGTGTATATCTTTTAATTTTAAAAAGACAGGTTCTACAGTCACTTCTAACTGAGGTAATTTATAGATCTTTAGATGTTCTGTAACTAGGGATTTTTTATTCATACCAGGAATAATAGAGATGCCGAGTTCGTGACTGACCAACGAAACCAAAATAGGTAGGTCTTTACACTCCATGACGATATCTGGTTTGATTCCTCGACGGGCGAATGACTTGAGTAAATCGTTTCTAAAAGTATAGTCCTTCATTGCACCGAGCATAATAAAGGGAAGATGGACCAGGTCTTTTAATTCTGGTTCTTCTGGTAAACTACTCGCCCAGCTTTCTGGAGTGATTAAAATATTAGGCTCACTCTCGAGTGTTTTAACATCATAATCATCAGTCATTGAAGGACGCATGACAATGGCAATGTCTATTTCCTTTTCTTTAAGTTTTTCAATTAAAGTTTCAGAATCACCGGAATGGATGAGTATCTTAACATTTGGATAGAGTGACCGGAAATTATGAAGATAGTCGATTAATAAGTTATAGCATGAGGATGAGACGCCTATTTCAATGGTTCCACCTTGACCCATCTCAAGTTCATGAATTCTCTTTTTAAGTTGATCAGACTGGCCGATTATTTGATTTGCGTAATCATATAAAAGACGACCCGCTTCAGTGACTTCCCACTTTTGTCGGTAACGGTGAATCAGTGTTGTTTCAAGTTCATCTTCTAAACGTTTTAATAGCTGACTAAGGGGTGGCTGAGCAATATGTAACTTTTCAGCTGCCTTAGAAATACTTGCTTCTCGAATAATTTCTCTATAGTAGTATAGCTGTCTAAAATCCATAAGCCCTCCAACCATATTATTTTTAATATGACTTCATTTAGAATCTTAATTAGTTTAAGATTCTTTTTTTATTTTACTTTCATTTTCGTGTAAATTATCCTACTATATTGGGAATGATATTTTTTGGCTCGGAGGAGAACTATGAACCGCTTACCGTTTTTTGATAATGCGAGATTGATTTTGATTTTCTTAGTCGTGTTCGGTCATATGATTCAACCATTTGCGACGGATTCACAATTAATAAATTCAATCTATGCCTTTATTTATATTTTCCATATGCCAATGTTTATCTTGTTGGCAGGTTTTTTTGCTAAGGGTATTGGTGAACCTAAATACATTTTAAAGCTCGCTAAGAATTTACTTTTGCCTTATTTAATTTTTCAAGTTATATATACGGGCTTGTATCTTCTCTTAGGTAGAGAGGACGTGTACGTGGGTATTCTGAAACCGCAATGGGCGATGTGGTTCTTAGTCAGTCTATTTAGTTGGCACATATTGTTAATCTTGTTTAAACGCTTTCCGGCATACGTAGGTATTCCGCTTACGGTCCTCATAGGCATTTCAGTTGGCTATGTGGATTTATCAAGTTTTGGCCTAAGTTTGTCTAGAACGATAGTGTTCTTCCCATTCTTTTTAGCCGGGTATTATATGAATAAAGAGCATGTAGTCATGTTAAAAACCAAGGGCTTAAGGATAATTGGACTTATATTTGCAGTTGTACTTTTTGTTTTTATATACAGCTCGATAAATATCGATGTATCTCTAGATACTGACTGGTTAACTGGCGCTATTGCTTACCGCTCGTTGGAAGCTGAAATCAGTGGTAGCTTGATGCGACTCATTATTTATGTACTTGCTACCTTGCTTATTATTTTTATGATTGCTTGGATACCAGACAAAAACTATGGTTACCTCACTAAGCTTGGACAAAATACCTTATATGTCTATCTTTTACACGGCTTTATAATCCAGCCACTTAGAGAATTTGATGTGCTTTGGTATGACAGATGGTATGAAACCTTTATATTTGTCATTTTCTCAGCGCTTATTGTGTTGGTGCTATCAAGTAAGCCAGTTGTGACATTGACCCGTCCACTAGTAGAATTAAAATGGAAGAAATAAAAAGAGAGCTGATTTTATCGGCTCTCTTTCGTATATTAATCGGTATTTTGCCTACAATTCTTCATCTATGATTGTTTGCCGAAATCTTTGAGTCTCTTCACGGTTAAAGGGTCCCACATGTCCATGAATATAGGTTTCGTATGGGAATTGATCAACTGTTTTTACGTAGTGATAGAAGCGGTCTGAATCATAACCACCATCTAATTTATAATACTCGCCACTGTCTGCATCACCAGCAAATAGCACTTTTTCTTCTTCTACGAACAACACAACACCATCATCTGAATGGGGATTATCGATAGGTACAACGTGTACAGTCAGGTTTCCTAAGTCTAAAGATAGCGTGTTGTCATAGACGATATCAGCAGTTACGACTTTCATCTCTGAGATATCATCATATTCGATAAGGATATGATGATGGCAAAATTGACATTCTTCACCTGTTCTAAGACGTTCCATCATCGCGTCTTTTGTCCACTCCCAAGTGCTGACCTGAGACAAGATATCATTTGTCTTTTTGTGGGCGATTGTTTTACCTTTAAAAGCATGCATAGCAAAAGTATGATCCCAGTGCCAATGGGTGATGATGGCAAGTGTCGGTTCTGGTAAATTATTTTCTTGAGTTTCATTTAGTACTTCACTGAGATGTTCAGGTGAATTACCGACATCAACTAAAACACTAAACTGTTCACCTTGAATATATCCAATGTGTGGCCGGTCCCGCTCACCATCAAATGGCATAACATAGACGTGATCTGAAATTTGTTTAATCATAGGCGTCCTCTCTATAGTAAAATCCACTTAACGATTGTTAGGTGGATTTTATAAGTTGATCTTTATTTTCTTTTACTTTTCTTACTTGGATAAGTACCTGAATTTGAGTCAGTATCTTTACTGCCTTTATTCATGAATTTCTCACCGATTTTATTGATGATAATTGGTGCAGCAAAGATTGCTACACGCTTTAACAAGCGCTTCATAAGGTTTCCTCCTAAAAATCTAGATAATTATATATAACCCATTTTAAAGAGGATAAAACAGAGGGATACTTAAAATATCTATTACTTAAAGTACGCTTCTAATCCATCACGTTCGATGATACTGCCGACATAGAAGTCACCAAAGACACCATAACGAGCACTTGCTTCATCAAAGCGCATTTCATAGATGATTTTCTTGAACTCAAGCATGTCATCTGATAGTAGCGTTACGCCCCATTCGTATTTGTCTAGACCTTGAGAACCAGAAATGAACTGTTTGATTTTACCTGCATATTGGCGACCAATCATACCGTGATCACGCATCAATTGTTTGCGCTCATCCATCGGTAGCATATACCAATTATCGTCTAGGTCACGTTTTTTATCCATCGGATAGAAACAAATATATTTAGACTTATCTAGGCTAGGGAAGAGTCTATTTTGAATGTGAGAGATGGCAAGCATTTCCTCAGCAGTCTTATTACCACCTAGATAGCTACTCATTTCAATGATTGAAACATAAGAGTATGTTGGAACTAAGAAATCTCCAATACCAAGTTTATTGATTTGAAGTTCAAGTTTAGTTAATTCTTCTGGCGTGTTTCTTAAGAACCAGAAAATCAAATCTGCTTTGTGTCCCATAACATTGTAGAAAGCATAGTCACCTTCTTTATTGTTGTGAACAGCTTCTTGTTCAACCAAGAATGTCCGGAGTTCTTCTAACAAGGCATCTTTCTCTTCATCATCTAAAACTTTAAATGCAGCCCAATCCACGCTATAAAGTAAATGTAAGCTATAATAACCTTCTATTGTACTGACCGGTTCGCTCATTCTATTCTCTCCTTTTGATATATATATAACTCTATTTTAGTTAGTAGAAAACGTTTTAACAACAGATTATGTTTAAAAGATGTGACAGAACCAGTATAATAATATATAAAGTAATTCACCGAGGAGGCCATAATGAGTAACTTTATTACGAATCTTAAAAACAACTTACATGGTGAAAAAATTAAGATAGTGTTCCCAGAAGGTATTGATAAGCGCATATTAACTGCCGCTTCACAGCATTCAAAGAATAGCTATGTGCATCCAATTGTTCTTGGGGATACTGATGAAATAATAAGAATAGCAAAAGAAGAAAATATAGATATAGATTACTTAGAAATTATAAACCCAGCAACTTCTGAATTAAGTCAGAAACTCGCGGATGAATTTCAAACAGTAAGAAATGGCAAGGTAACTGCAGATCAGGCAGTCGAAATTATCGGTACAAACGTAAACTATTTTGGCACAATGCTGGTACATACAAACTATGCACAAGGTCTTGTATCAGGCGCTATGCATTCTACACCAGACACTGTTCGCCCGGCGCTTCAAATCATTAAAACTAAAGAAGGTGTCTCTAAGACAAGTGGTATCTTCTTCATGCGTCGTGATAATGAATTATATGTCATGGGTGACTGTGCCATTAACCCGACATTGACTGCTGATGAATTGGCTGAGGTTGCAGTGGAAACGGCGAAAACAACAGCAAGTTTTGGTGTTGAACCAAGGGTTGCCTTATTGAGCTTCTCATCTAAAGGTTCTGCGAAGACTGAAGAAGCAGAACGTGTGCGTCTCGCAACAGAATATGCACAAAACAAATTACCTGATGCGATTATTGATGGCGAGTTACAGTTCGATGCGGCCTTTGTACCAAGTGTAGCGGAGAAAAAATCACCAAACTCACCTTTAAAAGGAAACGCTAATGTATTCATCTTCCCATCACTAGAAGCGGGAAATATCGGTTACAAAATTGCACAAAGACTCGGTGGCTTTGAGGCATATGGGCCAATTCTTCAAGGTTTAAGAAAGCCTGTTAATGATCTGTCTCGTGGTACGACAACAGAAGAGGTTTATAACCTAGCTCTATTTACTGCAACACAAGTTGTTGCAAATTGTGAAGGCGATAGTAATGAGTGAGACTTACTTCACAGGTAAAACTGTTGAAGTGATTCACAAGTATCATACAACACATCCCTTTGAATCCTTTGCTTTCGATGATTTTTTACAACATCAAGTATCAGAAGATAACACTCCAAAGATTCGTTTTTGGCAGCACAGTCCATTTATCATCTTAGGACTACAAGATGCACGTCTGCCTAAGTTGAATTATGGCTTAGATTTTTTAAATGATGCAGGTTTTGAATTTATCGTTCGAAATAGTGGGGGACTCGGTGTCGTACTTGATGATGGTGTGTTGAATATTTCACTTGTCTTACCTAAGGCGGATTTCCAGTATATAGAAGATGGTTATGATATGATGGTAGAGTTGGTTCAAACTATGTTTAAGGACCAAGGTATTGAAGCATATGAAATTCATGATAGTTATTGCCCAGGTACATATGATTTAAGCATTGATGGTAAAAAATTTGCTGGTATTTCACAACGCCGAATCAAGGACGGGGTGGCAGTACAGATTTATTTATCTGTTACGGACAGTGGTAGTGAACGTGCTAAATTAATGAAGGATTTTTATAAGTATGCACGTGCAGTAGAAAGTGAGAAATTTACTTATCCCTTGATTAATCCAGAACATATGGCTTCTCTAAATGAGCTCTTAAAAACAAACTTTAGCGTTCAAGAAGTTGAGGCGCTCACCTTAAAAGTACTTGAGAAAATGGGTGCGAATGTTGTGGATTTCAGAGAGTTATCAGAAACGGATAAGACAGTCTATGAACGTTTTACAGATAATATCAAAAACCGCAATAGTAAATATATGAACGCTAACTAACCAGTATTTTAAATACTGGTTTTAATTTGTCAGAAAGAAGGAATTTAATGTCAAACAGTGTCTACGCACTAAAAATATGGACCAAGGAATTTATAGCGATTTTTGCCTTTCACTTTATTCTAATGGGTGCGATGTATTCAACTTTAGTAACGGTAGGAAACTACACCATTGAAAAATATGATATCAATCCAAGTATTGCTGGTTTTACGGCGAGTATTTTTATTGTCGGTGTTCTAATCGGTCGCGCAGTGACAGGGTATCAAATTAACCATCTTGGTGCTCGGAAAATTATGGTTATCGGAACTAGCCTGTATTTTTTAACTTACATTTTATATTTCTTTGATTTTGGCCTAACATTCCTCTTGGTGACACGTCTTTTAAATGGTCTCGCAACAGGTATTATCTCGACAGCACTCAATACACTCGCAACAATTTCTGTCCCTGAAGAGCGTAGGGGTGAAGGAATAAGTTACTTTAGTTTAAGTATGGTAGTTGCGAGTGCAGTTGGACCCTTTATTGCTTTCTTATTACTTGAAGTAATTACCTTTGAAATGATGTTAGTATACGTCGGCGTACTCATGGTTTTAGTTGTGTTGATGATCCCAATGATAAAAATTAATAACATAACTAAAGAGACAGCAGTTAAGCCGACTAAATTTATTCTGATAGAGAAAAATTCTCTACGAATGTTGATGCCTATATTCCTAATGGGGTTAGCATATTCCAGTGTATTATCATTTTTAAATACTTATGCAATTGAAATTGATGTTGTGACTGCTGCGAGTTTCTTCTTTATTGTTTATGCAGTAGCGGTCTTATCGACCCGACCATTTACGGGGCGCTTAATTGACCAAAAGGGACCTAATATGGTCATCTACCCGACATTTATTCTAATGGCGATTGGCTTTTTAATTCTTGGAAATACGACCTCCGGACTGCTTGTACTAGTCGCAGGTTTCATTATTGGTTTAGGTTTTGGTAACTTCCAATCGGCTGCCCAGATTATCTGTGTGAAAGTGGCACCGAAAGAAAATGTAGGTCTTGCCACATCAACTTACTTTATTATTTTAGAAATCGGCTTAGGTTTTGGCCCAGTTTTACTCGGTCTTTTGATACCATTTGTCGGATATGACGGTATGTATCTGTGGTTGATTCTCCCAATTCTCATAGCTGGTTTATGTTACATGCTTTTTGTTGGAAAAAGAGCCAACCGATTTCAAAGCTAATGTGAGCTATTGGTTGTTAATCGTAAATTTATGATATTATTGGATTGAAAAAGGAGGCGTCACCCATTGGTAATGAGCGAATATACTCACAAGCAACTGCAAGAAGAAAAAGTATTTAAAGATCCAGTTCACCGATATATTCATGTCAGAGACCAGGTGATTTGGGACCTTATTAAAACTAAAGAGTTTCAACGCCTGCGTAGAATAAAACAACTCGGGACTCTGTATCTTGCTTTTCATTCGGCAGAACATTCTCGCTTCAACCATTCGCTAGGCGTCTATGAAATTGTGCGACGTATGATTGATAACTTTGAAGAATATCCTGAGTGGAACAAGGATGATAAGTTGCTCGCACTTACTGCAGCACTCCTACATGATTTAGGTCATGGACCGTTCTCCCATAGCTTTGAAGATATTTTTCATACTGACCATGAGGAATTTACAAAGAAAATTATTTTAGGTTCAACAGAAGTCAATGAGGTACTATCGAGAGTTTCTCAAGACTTCCCAGAACAAGTGGCAGCAGTTATAAATAAGACACATCCAAATAAATTAGTTATCAGCATGATTTCAAGCCAAATTGATGCTGACCGTATGGACTACCTGCAGAGAGATTCTTATTATACAGGAGTCAGTTATGGTAATTTTGATATGGAACGTATATTAAGAGTGATGCGACCTTCAAAAAATGAAGTGTTGATCAAAGAAAGTGGGATGCACGCTGTTGAAGACTACCTGATGAGTCGTTATCAGATGTATTGGCAGGTGTATTTCCATCCCGTGTCACGTGGTGGGGAAGTACTTTTAAATCTTATTTTAAGACGTGCGAAGCATCTCTACCAGTCTAGCTATAATTTTAAACAAGCACCAACATATTTCATCCCTTTCTTTAATGAGAATGTAACTGTTGAAGATTATTTACGACTTGATGAAATGGTTGTGAACTTTTACTTACAAGAGTGGATTCGTGAAGACGATGAAATTCTCAGCGATTTAGCAAGTCGTTTTGTAAACAGAGATTTATTTAAATACTTGCCGTTTGATGGCTCTATAATTACAATTTCTGAACTCAATGATTTGTATAGACGAGCTGGCCTAGACCCTAACTATTATGTATTTAGTGATAGTTATTCTGATTTACCATATGACTACGACCGCCCTGGTCAAAAAACAAATCGTCAGCCGATTCATCTATTGAGATCGAATGGTGATATTAGAGAAATTAGTTCACAATCTGCCATCATTAATTCAATTACAGGCTTGCATCGTTTAGGGTCTCGTCTGTATTATCCGAAAGAGAAAATTTTAGCCATCGAAGATTTGAGTGTAAAGGCGGAAATTATTAATTTACTAAACGAACTTGATTAGGAGGGTTCAATTTGGCAGATGAAAAACCAAAGAAAAAGCCAGGATTTCAATTTAATATTATAAAAAATGACCCACTTGATGGTCATAGAGGACAAAATTTTGGTTCAATTAGTCTAGAAAACATTGCACCAATATATATTAATATTGAAACGAAAGAAGCAGTATTAGATATCGGCGGCTTACATGGTAAAGCTGAAGTTGAAAAAAGAGTGAAGTGGATTACGGATAAGACTGAAGCCGAAGGTGAAGATGCTAAAGAGTATTATCTTGTTTGGATAGCAGTCGAACGTAAGGAAGTTGGTCCTGTCTATAACGGGGCAGGTGCTTGTTATTTAATGGTTAATAAGGAAAAACGTCGCGGCTATAAAATGATGCATGAACACGTAAATAGTTTAGATGATGCAATGAAAGGTCGCATTAAGCTTGAGCTTCTGGATCAGGGCTCAAAAGATGCACTAATCGACTTTTTACAACAACATAATGAAGAAATGTGGAATAACTCAGACCGTATGCAGGAAGCACTCGGTGTTCAGTCCTAGCAAATATGTCTTTTTTATGACTTTCTAAAATTACGTTGCACATTCCTAAATCTATGGATAAAATATATTATAGTTATAGTGATATAACTAGGACACTTAGGTGGGGCGAAAGCCCTGCCTTTTTTATGTTTTAGGCGTCAATTTACATGCATTGTGCTATAATTTGTAATATTGAAGGTGATAAAATGAACGCTCCAAATCAAGGTATGTATAAGCTATCTCAAATCGTTGATATGCATGGTGAGAAAAATGAATACAAACAAGATTTAAACGTTTCAGTCATAGATAAAGAAGACCGTTATTTGCGTTATACAGAATCATTGGATGAACATGAGCTAAAAGTCACAGTTAGAATAAGTGATTGTAATATAAAATTACAGAGACGTGGCATTATCAATATGAATTTTCACTTTGAAAAAGGTATGAGAACATCAACATTTTATGATTCTCCAGCCGGCCGACATCAGTTTGAAATATTGACGCATGAACTGGATGCTAGTGACACAGGCTTGTATATTGAATATGATTTATTTGAATCGGGGTCACTACTTGGTCACTACAAATATAAGTTAGAGAGGGCTTAAATATGGATTTAAAACAACAACTTAAAGAAGCGATTGAAAGTGCAATCAAAAGTGCAAACTTAGTCGAAGAATCAGATATGCCTAGTGTAAAAGTCGAAGTTCCAAAAGATAAGAATAACGGAGACTTTTCTACTAATGCAGCGATGGTTTTGACTAAACTTGCGCGTAGAAACCCTCGAGAAATTGCTGAATTAATCATTGAAAAACTGGATAAAGAAAAAGCAAGTGTAAGTGAAGTCAGCATTGCAGGACCAGGTTTTATCAATTTTAAAATGGAAAGTAAAGAACTCTTAAACGTTATATTTAAGGTTCTAAACCAAAAAGAAAACTATGGTCGTTCAGAGCTTGAAACAAAAGAAAAAGTGTTAATCGAGTATGTTTCTGCAAATCCTACAGGCGATCTTCACATTGGTCATGCGAGAAATGGTGCAGTTGGTGCAACACTTTCTAATATCATGGATTTTGCTGGCTATGATGTCACACGTGAATACTATATCAACGATGCCGGTAATCAAATTAACAACTTAGCACGTTCCATAGAAGCACGTTATTTTGAGGCTTTAGGTCAAGGGTTGAACATGCCGGAAGATGGTTATAACGGTAAAGATATTAAGGTGATTGGTGAAAAGTTAGCTGAGGCTCACCCTGAGTATAAAGATTTAGATGAAACTGCACGTATTAGTAAATTTAGAGACCTTGGTGTCGAATATGAAATGCGTAAACTAAAAGAAGATTTAAGCGATTTTCGTATTCACTTTGACAACTGGTTTAGTGAAACCTCACTATACGAAAGTGGCGAAATAGATGAAGCGATGACCAAGATGAAAGACAATGGTTTCATCTATGAAAGTGATGATGCGACATGGCTACGCACAACAGACTTTAAGGATGACAAAGACCGCGTTATCGTGAAAAAAGACGGGACCTTCACATATCTAATGCCAGATATTGCTTATCACTATGACAAAGTGGAGCGTGGATATGATAAGTTAATTAACCTCTTTGGTGCAGACCACCATGGTTATATTAACCGTCTAAAAGCATCACTCGGTGCTTTAGGTGAGAACCCGGAGAAGTTAGAGATTGAAATCATGCAAATTGTCCGTTTAATTGAAAACGGTCAAGAAGTGAAGATGAGTAAACGTACTGGTAAGGCAGTGACGATGCGAGATTTAATCGATATGATTGGTGTTGATGCTGCACGTTACTTCATGGTTATGCGCTCAACTGATACGCATTTTGACTTTGATTTAGACTTAGCACGTAGTGAATCCTCTGATAATCCGGTTTACTATGCACAATACGCACACGCTAGAATATGCAGTATTTTACGTCAAGCGAAGGAAAGTGGTTTTGATATAGACCAAACAGTTGCAGTGGATGTAATCACCAACGAGCAAGCACTTGAATTACTGAAGAAAATATTAGAATTTCCTAATATTGTTCGAGGTGCAGCAGAAGCTCGTGCGACACAAAGAATTCCAAATTACATCCATGACTTAGCTGCGAGCTTCCATAAATTCTATAATGCTGAAAAAGTACTAGGAGAAAATGACGATAAGACACGTGCTTATATTTTAATGATTGAAGCCGTTCGTCAAACTTTAGAGAATGCCCTAAGATTAATAGATGTGAATGCACCTGAAAGAATGTAAGTAACTAAGAAGGGGTTGGGAATATTTTTGCCCAGCCCCTTTTTGTATGTCATTTTATAAATAAATCACCCTACAATAGACAGTGTAACTTTATTATAATGATGCTAAAGGAGATGGTGATTATCAAAAAATTACCTAGGCACACAAAATTATTTTTCTTAACCTTATTTACGATAGTTATGACAGCCTGTTCTAATGAATCCGCTGTTGATCAGAGCTCGAATGAAGATATGAATATTATTTCTTTGATACCAAGTAATACGGAAATCATCGCAGAGCTTGGTTCAACAGAAGACTTGGTGGGCATTACAACAGTAGATACATACCCTGAGGATTTGTCTGAAGATTTAACAAGGCTGGATACTTTTGATTTAGATGAAGAGGCTATGATGGCTCTAGATCCAACACATATTATTTCACATGCTTCAAACCATGATGCGAACAAGGATATTATTGACCGTGTGGCTGATAATACAGGTGCTGAAATCTTAGTAGTAGACGATGCGCAATCAATTGATGCAATTTACGATACGATAACACAAGTTGGTGATTTTATTGATAAGCGTAGTGAAGCTGAAAATTTAAATACTGAACTTCAAAAAGAACTTACAGACCTTAAAGCCACTTATGAAGATCAACAAACTGATGATAGTGTGCTGCTCCTAGTGTCAGTGGTACCAGATATTTATATTGCAGGTGATGATACCTTTATTGATGACTTTTTGGAAACTTTAGAAGTAGAGAATGCTTTTGATGATGTCGAAGGTTATCCATCTGTTACATCGGAAGAGTTAATTGCACGTGAACCAACGAAGGTGATCTCAACATCTGGACAAGATAATGAAACATTATCTGAAGAAATTTCTAGTATCTCTGGGCTAGATACAACTGAGATTGCCGATGAACGCAACCAATGTATTCCAAATCCAGATACGATTTCAAGACCAGGTCCTAGGTTCGTTGAAGGCTTAGAAGAAGTCGCTCAGTGTATATATGAATAAGACAAATGTTGTTCTATCAATAATCTTAATGCTCTGTCTGGTTGTTAGTGTGTTTGTTGGATCTGTTAGTTTCTCTGATGTGTCTACAATGCAGTCATATACAATCATGCTAGATGTGAGATTGCCAAGAGTGTTAATGGCAATTTTCCTTGGAGCAAGCTTAAGTATGAGTGGGGCAGTATTTCAAATTATCTTGAAAAATCCGATGGTGGATAGCTTTACTTTAGGTATGGCTAATGGGGCGGTTCTCGGTTCAGCTTTGACAGTGATTACAGTCATCCCTGTTATCTTCGCACCAATTATGAGCATCATTTGTGGTCTTTTGACCATGGTACTCGTGCTAATAATTGCACGGCGTTTAGATTTGTCTTACCGTCCAGAAACATTAATTATAACCGGCGTTCTACTGGGTTCATTACTCTCGGGTATTTTGTACTTGATTATCTTAGTTAATCCAGAAGATACACAGAACATCTCAAGGTACATGTTTGGCTCCTTGAGTGGCGTAAATTACTACCAAGTTGCCGTCGTTATGGTGCTGACATTTATTGCATTTATCTTGTTAATAAGATATGGCAGACAGTTAGATTTGTTAAAGTTAGGAGATATTCGGGCACATGCCTTAGGCGTCAATGTGAGTAAAATACGCCCGATGTTATTAATGACCGCTGCTGTTCCGCCACTTGTTGCCTTAGGTTACACCGGTATTATTGCTCTTGTAGGCATTATCGTTCCTCAGGTGATTATGTACCTTAAGCCGATGCCATTTATCCCGTTGTTAAAACGTTCGATTCTTGTTGGTGCAATCTATGTTCTAATCGTAGATACTTTAGGGCGTACACTTTTTGCACCAGTTAGCATTCCTACAGGTGTTATGGTCATGTTATCTGCTGTTCCTATATTTATATATCTCTTATATCAACGCACATTAAGTACTAAAAAATGAAGCCATTTCATTCATTCGTTAGTAGGGTGAACTAAAGAGTGTTATATTAATTAAAAAGGGGGATTTTTAATGACAAAAGTTTCAATCGAAGACATTTTTGATATACAATCCGTTTCTGCACCAAAAGTCGTCCCAAATAGCTCGAGCGTGACGTATTTAACGAGTCGTACTGATAAGGACGAGGATACGTACTATGCCTACCTTCATTCTCACAATGGCCAAGGCAACATTCAACTTACATATAAAGATGAAGTAATCGGTAATGTGTGTCATGCCTATAATGGAAATATGACAGCCTTCACAGCACCTGATAAAGACAAAAAAACACAGATCTTCATACTCCGTCACACAGGTGGGGAACGCGAACAAATTACCTTTGAAAAAGATGGTGCATCTAACCCAGTCTTTAGTTCAGATGATGAGACAATTTATTATTCTGTCAGAGAAGGAAAGGACACAAAAGAGTCTGAAGAAGAAAAAGATAGTAAAACACCGAAACCGACGATTATTAATAAAATGAAATATAAATCTGATGGTGGGCCATCACCATATGGAATATTTCCCGAGAAATATTCACAGATTAAAAAAGTAAACATTCATACTAAAGAAACAGAAGTGGTCTTAAAAGGCGAAGCGAACTATCAACTTCATGACTTAACAGATACTGGTTTTATTTACTCAACTGATCAAAGTGATAATCCAGATTTCAATTTTTCTTCTAAACTGTATTTACGTAAAAACGGTACGGATCAATTGTTACGTTCAGACATGAATGTCTTTAAAGCGGAATTATCACCAGATGGGTCACATATTTTAATGACAGTGATGACACGTCAATATAAGAATGCAACACACCCACATATCGAAGTTTTGAATCTAACTACAGGCGATATTATTGATGTCACTACAGCACTCGACAAACCAGTCGGTGGCTTAGTCGCACAAGATACCCAACAAAATATTGACGGTAATCCGACGAAGTGGATTTCAAATAGTGAGTATGTTTTTATCGTGTCGGAATTTGGTAGTGTGAACTTATACCAAGGAGACATTAATGGGCATATTAAGCCACTTTACCGTGGCGACCATAACATTTTTGGTATGGATGCAGATGAGTCAGGTGCCTACTTAACAATTTCAACGCATGTGTCACCGAGTGAACTATATAAATTTGATTTTGAAACAGAAGAACTTGTTCAATTAACCGAAGTCAATAAGGACTACGTATCGAAAACAACACTCGTTGATCCAGAAAAAATTGAGTTTTCTAGTTTTGATGAGACGACAGTTCACGGTTGGTTCATGAAACCAGCTGATTATCAGGCTGGTCAAATCTATCCGATGGTAACCAATATACATGGTGGACCACATGCCTTATATGCCAATACGTTCTTCCATGAGATGCAAGTGTTAGCAGCGAAAGGCTATGCCGTATTATTTATTAATCCTAGAGGGTCACACAGTTATTCTCAGGAGTTTGTTGATGCTGTAAGAGGGGATTACGGTAACGGTGACTATAAAGATATTATGGCCGCAGTGGACTATATTACCAATAAGTATGATTGGATTGATCAAGATAATTTAGGTGTAACAGGTGGATCATATGGTGGCTTTATGACCAACTGGATTGTAGGGCATACGAACCGTTTTAAAGCAGCTGTGACCCAGCGCTCAATTTCGAATTGGATTAGCTTTAGAGGGGTCTCAGATATTGGTTATTACTTTACAGATTGGCAGATTTTAGCTGGACTTGATGATCTTGAAAAATTGTGGCATCACTCACCTTTGAAATATGCGAAACAAGTTGAAACACCTTTACTTATTTTACATGGTGAAGAAGATATTAGATGTCCAATCGAACAAGCAGAGCAGTTCTTTATAGAGTTGAAATATCACGGTAAGGAAACTGAGTTTGTCCGTTTCCCATCTTCTTCTCATGAGCTTTCACGTTCAGGAAAACCGAGTTTACGTCTCGCAAGATTAGAACAAATCACAGGATGGTTTGATAAGTACATTTCATATTCTGAGGAGGGAAAATAGATGGCGAGCAAAATCGATGAATTAGCAGCAAGTGTCGAAGCGGATTATTCAATAATATCTAATCCATTAAACATTTTTTACTTTACCGGTGTACGCTTAGACCCACATGAACGATTGTTACTCTTGTTAATCGATAATCAGTCAAAAGAAACAACGATGATTTACCCAGCACTAGATGGTGAAACAGTGAAAAATAATACGGATTTAGATCATTACCTTCCACATGATGATAAGGAAGATGCATTTTCATATGTCTTTAAGACAATTCCAAGTGATAAGACGATCGCAGTCGAAGGCAGTCATCTAATCTATGATCGTTACCTTAGGTTGATTGAACAATATCAAGCTGAGAATATTCAGACCCTTGATAATCACATCAATTACTTACGTGGAATAAAAGATGACCATGACAAAAATGAATTACAACGTGCCGTCGATATGACAGAAAAGGCACTAGAGAATCTTAAAACATTTACTGTTGAAGGCAAGACAGAAATGGAAGTGTCAGACTTCCTGGTCAAACAATTTAAATCTTATGGTGCAATAGGACCAAGTTTTGGACCAAGTGTATTAACAGGTAAAAAATCTGCCTTACCACATGGTGACACGGGCAATGCCGTCATCCAAAAAGGAGATTTCTTGTTAATTGATTTCGGAGTTGTATCGGATACAGGTTATGTTTCAGATATGACACGAACTTTTATTGTTGGAGAAGCGACTGAAAAGCAAGAAGAAATCTATAAAACAGTGTTGAATGCAAATCTTGCAGGTATTAAAGCGAGTCAAGAAGGAACAGAACTCTCAAATATCGATAAAAGTGCGAGACAGGTTATCGAAGATGCAGGGTACGGTGAGTATTTCATGCACCGTATTGGTCACGGTCTTGGCTTAGATATCCACGAGGCACCTTCTGTTCATGGTGAAAACAAAGATAAGTTAGAAGCGGGGAATGTGATTACCATAGAACCAGGAATATACATTCCTGATTTTGGCGGTGTCAGAATCGAAGATATGTTGTATATTGAAGATGATAATACAATTAATCTCAACGCATTTCCAAAAGATTTTGAATCGATGATTATACAATAAACCCTAGGAGCTGTATGAAGACATGACGAAAGATACAAGAATTGAAGCAGACTTTCTTGGAGAAAAAGAAATTAATAATGATGCCTATTATGGAGTTCAAAGCCTAAGAGCTTTAGAGAATTTCCCAATTACAGGTTATCGTTTAAACACGGACTTAATCAGAGCCCTTGGTATGGTCAAAAAGGCAGCGGCTATTGGAAACCATGAGAATGGCGTCTTAGATGAGGAAAGAAAAAATGCCATTGTCCAAGCGAGTGAAGAAATTATAGACGGTCAGTGGCACAGTCATTTTATCGTAGATCCAATTCAAGGTGGTGCTGGGACTTCGACAAACATGAACGCAAATGAAGTCATTGCAAACCGTGCACTTGATATCTTAGGAAGAGAAAAAGGTGACTATGACTTTGTGAGTCCGAACAACCATGTCAATATGTCACAATCAACAAATGACGCCTTCCCAACTTCGCTCCATATTGCATTTTTAATACGTGCAGAAAGCTTGTTAGAAACGATGAACACGATGAAACAAGCATTTGAAGCGAAGGCAACGGAGTTTGATCACGTCATTAAAATGGGACGTACGCATCTTCAAGATGCCGTACCAATTCGCCTAGGTCAAGAATTTAGTGCTTACGCTAAGGTCTTATCAAGAGATATTCGCCGTGTATCAAACGCTTTAGAAAATCTTTATGAAATCAACATCGGTGCAACTGCAGTTGGTACTGGTTTAAATGCAGACCAAAAATACATTGATACAGTTGTTGAAGAACTTAGAAACCTTACAGGCTATCCTTTTAAATCTGCAGAAAATCTTGTTGATGGAACTCAGAATACAGATGCCTATACTGAAATTTCTGCAGCACTTAAAGTATGTATGATGAACATGTCTAAGGTTGCAAATGACTTAAGAATGATGGCTTCAGGACCAAAAGCGGGTCTGAATGAAATCAATCTTCCTGCACGTCAGCCAGGTTCTTCAATTATGCCTGGCAAAGTGAATCCGGTTATGGCTGAAGTGATTAATCAAATTGCCTTCCAAGTCATCGGTAACGACAATACCATTTGTCTCGCATCAGAAGCTGGACAGTTTGAATTAAATGTTATGGAACCCGTGCTTGCATATAACCTACTTCAATCCATAGACATTATGAACAATGGCTTTAGAGTCTTTACAGAAAAATGTATTGCAGGTATTACAGCTAATGAAAAACAGATGTCGGAATACGTGGATAAGAGTATCGGTGTAATCACAGCACTTGTGCCTCACATTGGCTATAAGAAAGCATCATCAATTGCACGTGAAGCGATGGCAAGTGGTGAACCAGTAAGAGACATATGTAAGAAATATGATGTCCTTTCAGAAGAACAGTTAAATCATGTGTTAAATGCTTTTGAAATGACGAACATTGGTGTATCTAAACTGCCAGAATAAGAAGTAGAATCGCATAATTTTAAACACTGGTGATTTATCACTAGTGTTTTTTTGTGATTAAACTGTCTCAACAGATTTTTATGATTAATAAGTGTAAAATAGTAAGTATAAAAGTAGTCAAAGAGCTGGGGGATTATGTCTATGGATATTCAAACTTTCTATCAGACTTATTTAGGAGAACATGAACTGGTCAGAGCCAGTTTGTTTAACTCTGTAAATTTTACGAGTATGGATGAGTTGATTGACTATAAATTAAAAGAACTTAGTGATGCGGCTTTACAAGCTGAAATTTTTGAACATCTATCAATGGCAGAAGCCAAACTCATCAGGCGTTTAGCAGCAGAAGAAAGCCATGATGAAGTCCACAGGGTTGCATACAATCAAAACAAATACTCTACCTTAATCGACTACCAGTACATTTTAGAGGATAATGTCAATCAAGGTGTGATTCATGAAGATATCATCAATCACTTAAATTACGGTCTGAGAAAAACAGGTATTTTCCCATTTGAACCGATGTACATTCCAGACTCACAAGAGATTAAACCTAGTGAACTGTCAAGATTTGAACCCATTTTTAAGGGTCCAATCTACTGGCTCTATAATAATCTGACCTTCATTAAATTACGAAAAGTAATGTCGAAATTAAATATTAAATCCATCGGACAATATAAGGACGATTATTTATCCGAAGTCACTGCTCATATTGTGACTAAAGAATCATTAGAACTTGCGATTTCTCTCTTAGATCGGGAGTTAGCCAATGAAGTGGCGCATAAAGTTAAAGAGGATGATTACCTTTATGCAAATCACCCACGCTGGCAAGATGCTGTAGAAATGGGCCTATTAGTTAAGGTTCATAAAGATTACCTGATCATGCATGAAGATGTATTGACGACCTTAAAACAAATAGACTTTAAAACTATCAACCATATGACGACAGCACGTGTCAGTGAAAACTACAACGCTTACCGAATTATGTTGTCTATTAATGGAATGGATGAGATCTATAGAGAAATTCAATTACCAACACGTTTAAACCTCTTAGAATTAGAAATTGTCATTTCTGAAGCATTTGGTTGGCAGAATACCGGGAGCGGAGATTTTGTCACGGACGATGAAGTTCTAACAGATCTTGAATCCTCACCGAAAAATGTCCGTATGGCGGATGTGTATTTACAAGGTGGTCCAGTTCAATACCTGGCATCATCAGATGATTATTATGTCGTCGATATTGAAGTTGAGGACTATATAAATATAGAAAAGGCACTACCTAAAGTCCTGTCTTACGGTGGCCCAGTCCCAATTGAAGGTATCGGTGACATCGACCAACTTCAGGATATCCTCACTATACTACAAGATAAAAACCATCCGGACTATGTGAGCACCTATGCCAAGGTTAGAAATAAAAACTTTAGGGAACGCTATCCGGTCAGTGCTGTAAATAAACAGCTTCTAAAACTATTTAACAGAGGTAGCCCAATTACTTAAGGAGAATCGAGATGGAGCTAGCAACATTTTATAAGACGTATTTAACATATTTACATCTAGATAAAGTGGGAGAGTCTTTATCCCAACTAGATAAGATAGTAGAAGAAAAAATAGAAGAAGCAAAATCGGATGACTATCTCACCTTACTTGGAGATAGCTTAAAAATGGAAGAAATTGAGTTAATCAAGCGTTATTCTAACGCCTTAACAGGTGACAATATCATTACCTTGCCTTTCAATCCTGATGATAATCCATTTTTAATTTACAATCATCACCTCTTATACATTGGCGACGGCGAAGGGGTAATGCATGAAGAAGTGATCGATGGGATATTAAGGAACTTTGGTTCAACAATCCATTTAGCACCCTTACCAGAAGGTATTAATGTATCAAATGTAACGTTGAATAATGCAGAATATACCACAACTGTAAATTTACTAGACTATCCAATTATCGAATATTATGACTTATTATTAACAGAAGAGCACATGAATCTTGTGGCAGAAAACTTAGACTTAGACCTTGAAGAGTACAAGACAAGACCACAAATTATTAATGCAATTTCTAAGCGATTAGTCCATAAAGAATATATGGAAGAAAAATTAAAGCTCTTTGATGAAGATGAATTAGAGAGATTTAAAGAGAAAGTACAAGCCGGACAAGTTTTATTTACAGAAGAAGAGGGTAACTGGGATACATTCCTTGCTACTGGCATAATTATGCCTTATCTTCCTAATGTTGCAATCTTGCCTTTAGTTCTGTTCCATTTCTTTAAAGAAGAAATTTTCGATTAAATCAAGAAAAGGGGTTATGAACAATGTCATTAAAAGAAAAGATTTTTAAACAATTAGAAGAAAATGAAGAACGAATGATTGAAATTAGACGTCATTTACATGAAAATCCAGAGTTATCATTTGAAGAAGAGAAAACAGCACAGTTTATCGAAGAATTTTATAAAGACAAAGATGTGACTCTGACAACAAATGTGGGTAATGGCTATGGCATTATCGTGGAAATAGAAGGTGGAGCTGGTGAAGGACCGACAATCGGACTGCGTGCGGACTTTGATGCTCTACCAATTAAAGAAGAAGCAGATGTTGAGTTTAAATCTAAAAATGAAGGTGTCATGCATGCCTGTGGACATGATGGTCATACGGCTTACATGTTAATTTTAGGGGAAGCTTTAATCGATCTTAAAGATGAGTGGAAAGGTAGAATTAAGCTCATTCACCAACATGCTGAGGAAATTCCACCAGGCGGTGCCAAAAGTATCGTAGAATCAGGCATCTTAGATGATTTAGATGAAGTATATGGTATTCACCTCTTCCCAACGATTGAAGTAGGTGATATTACAGTGTGTGCAGAAGAAGCGATGACAGGCCGTTCAAACTTTGACCTTAAAATCCAAGGCTCAGGCGGTCATGGCGCAATGCCACACACTACTAATGATGCACTTGTTGCAGGTGGTTACTTTGTCACATCAGCACAAACAATCGTCTCCCGTCGTATGGATCCAAATGACTCTGTGGTTGTGTCAATTACAGCCTTTGATGCACCAGGTGGTTACAACGTAATTCAAGACAGTGTAACACTTCGTGGTACAGTACGTTATTTATCTATGGATAATATGGAACCAGTCTATGAAGAAATGAAAAATCTGGTTGAAGGACTAGAAAGAAGCTACGGCGTAGATTGCACTTTAGACTATGTCTATGACTATCCAGTTCTATATAACACACCAGAAATTATAGATGAAATTGAAGCGACTTTAGAAGAGAGCGCAGGCACATACTTCCATAAAGTTTACCGTGCCAAACCACAAGCTGCTTCAGAAGACTTTGCGTATTACTTAGAGAAAAAACCAGGCGCATTCATCTTTGTCGGTGCTAAACCAGAAGGCGTAGAAAATGCCTACCCGAACCACCACCCTAAATTCGAAGTCAATGAAAAATCATTGCTGATTTCAGCAAAAGCATTAGCTGATATTGTCTTGAATAAGATTCAATAGTCATGCTTTAGGTGTTGCACGTACGTGAAAAGCAAACGAGTTGACTCTATCAAAATATAAGTCGGTGTGAAGGAGATAACTATGAAACCAATTCATACAAAGTACTCAAAAAACAATCCTGGACACTATGTGCCTGCCATGGAGCATAATGGCACACTCTATATTTCAGGACAGCTGTCTATAGATAATGAAACAGGGAAAATTCCGAGTGGTGGCATCAAGGTTGAAACTGAACAAGCACTAAAAAACTTAGATGTTGTGTTAGAAGCTGCTGAAATTACTAGAGAAAATATCATTATGTGCCGTGTCTACACACCTGATGTGAAGTATTGGGATGAGATCAATGTCATCTACAGTGAATATTTCAAAGATCACAAACCTGCACGAGCAATTGTGCCGACAACACCACTGCATCATGA
Organism: Jeotgalicoccus sp. ATCC 8456; assembly: GCF_016313225.1. Lineage (NCBI taxonomy): Bacteria > Bacillati > Bacillota > Bacilli > Caryophanales > Staphylococcaceae > Jeotgalicoccus > Jeotgalicoccus sp. ATCC 8456. The sequence continues at coordinate 1,748,509 of NZ_CP066224.1, forward strand.
TTGTCTAATTGAAATTGAAGCAGTTGCTAATATGGAGCAATAAGTAGCTTGAAATGATAAAGCCATAAACATTATATTTAAAAAAATGGAGTGTTAATATGTCTAGTGTCAATCTTCCTGAATATACTTTACTTAGTAAATGTGAGTTACCTGCAGAAGTTGAAGAAATTATGATTGATGATGAAAGGTTTGTCACTGCTTTTAAAACATACAGAGATAGTGTGACATTCACCAACAAAAGAATTGTCTTCGGAGATTCACAAGGACTATCAGGTAAAAAAGTAGAGGTCTATTCAATCCCTTATAGCACGATCAATGCTTGGTCAAGTGAGAATGCTAAAGGTATTTTTGATGTAAATGCTGAGGTTGAGCTGTGGACTAGAGCGGGCCATTTAAAACTTAAACTTGGTAAAGGTATAGATATAAGGGAAATAGATAGACTATTAGCTAACGCTATTTTGTAATTTAATTCTGTAAGAAGCTGCTTAGGAATCCTTGATAGGGTTTACTAAGCAGCGTTTATTTTTATGCAATTATCTATCAACTAATTCTTTGAGATCCTCATGATATTCTTTACTTATTTCTTCTGCTAAGTTCAATAATTCTTCTTTATTCATAACCAACACTCTCCATATTTACAGAACTGTTATCCTCTATTCATTCTCCAATTCTTTAATATACTTTTCCAGTTTCTCTTTATCCTCACCTGAAATCTCAGGGAGTTTAGGGTCAATTTTCTCTAACACATGGATCATAACCTCTGTAATAATTCGACGACTATGCCATTCATCATCTGCGGGTAAAATGTACCAAGGGCTATGCTGGGTGGAAGTATTATTAAGCATATCTTCAAACGCCTTCTGATATTGATTCCATTTCTTACGTTCCTCAACATCAGAAAATGAGAATTCCCACTGCTTGTCAGGGTTCTTCATTCTTTCTAATAGTCTATCTTTCTGTTCTTTCTTAGACATATTGAAGAAAAACTTAATGACAGTAAAGCCATTTTCACATATATATCTTTCATAATCATTAATCTGTCGATAACGTTGTTCAAATATATTATCGTCTTCGTCATCCAGTAGATTATGGACCTTAGTGGCAATGATCTCTTCATAGTGAGAACGATTTAAAATCGCAATCTCACCACGATCTGGTTCTCCTGCATGAATTCTTCGTAGATAATCTTTTTTCTTATCCACTTCTGATGGTTTACCAAAAGAAGTAACTTTTAGACCTTGAGCATTTAAATTAGAAAATATATAAGAAATTGCTTCATCCTTACCAGCAGCATCTATGGCTTGTAAGACGACCATAATACCGTGTTCTTCTTCAGCGTTTAATTTTAAATGTAAATTTTTTAGTTTTTCAACAAGTGGTGGAATGATATTTTCTTTAATGTCATCATTATCTTTTTTCATTCCCTCACTTGTTTTATAATCTTTTAATTTTATATCTTTAGTACCTGGTACTTTATAATTAGATAAATTCATATTATCACCTCTGTTTTCAAATATTTACCCCTATCAACTAGTTAGAAACACGATAAATTTCATTAATTATGGGTATGTAATAAGTGTGAATTTAAGGCGAAAAACAGAGGAGATATAGAATGGAAAAAGAAAGATTATTTTAGATTGTGATCCTGGTCACGATGATGCTGTCGCAATGTTAATGGCTTATGCCCATCCTGCGATTGATTTACTCGGAATTACGATTGTGTCTGGGAATCAGACCTTAGATAATACTGTACGAAATGGCTTAAGTGTTGCACAGTTATTAGATATAGATGTAGACATTTACGGTGGGATGTCTGAACCGATTGTGCGTGAACAATTAGTAGCAGGCAATGTTCATGGTGAATCAGGTATCGATGGTCCAGTGTTCGATGAACTTCAGCGCTCAGCTAAAGAACAGCATGGTGTGCAATACATTATTGATACACTGATGAATAGCGATGGGGACATTACACTTGTACCAACAGGACCATTATCAAATATTGCTATGGCAATGAAATTAGAGCCAGCAATTTTACCGAAAATTAAAGAGATTGTCTTGATGGGCGGAGCTTATGGTAATGGGAACTTCACGCCATCAGCGGAGTTTAATATTTTAGCAGACCCTGAAGGGGCATGTAGTCTTTAAATCAGGTGTGCCAATCGTGATGATGGGCCTTGATGTGACAAATCAAACCCTCTGTACTCCAACAGTAATATAGAGAATGGAGGCAGTAGGGAATAAGGCAGGAAAACTGTTTGGAGACTTACTTAGATTCACTTTAAAGACTCAATATGAAGAATTTGGTTTAGAAGCGGGGCCAATTCATGACGCGACAACAATAGCATATCTGATTGATCCGAGCTTATTTGAAGTTAAAGAGATGTTTGTAGAAGTGGATATCAATAGAGGACCATCATACGGTAGAACTGTGTGTGATGAATCGAATGTCTTAAAAGAAGAACCAAACGCAAAAGTAGGAACTGGAATAGATAATGATAGATTTTTTGATTTAGTCGAAGAGTGTATAAGGATGTATTAAGAAAAAGTCACTTAGGAATCATTGCCTAAGTGACTGCTTAATTATCTTCATTGTCATTTAACATTGGGTGTGAATCTAAAAATGCCATAGTTGGCATGTAAACGATAGCCATAATTGTAGCTGTGATAAGATGCGTTGACTCAAAGTTACCATCATTTAGCGCGATTCTTGATGCTAAAACTATTGCAAACATGCTTAAACCTTGCGGTATATATTTTTAAAGAAACTTCTTAATTACAAACACCTTCTAGTTTGTAATTAACCACTATATAGTTATATAAAACGTCCTTCTTAATCTTCAGTTTTAGTGACTTGTCTTTCTCTAGTTTCTTGAATTAACCAAGGACTATTTTTCTCCGCTTCAATTTTTCTATTATCTGCCTTAATTCGATCAAGGACCTTTTGCATTTCTTCATTCTCTAACAGATAATTCTCTTGTTTCAATCTCTCTAATTCTATTTCCTTATCTATTTGTTTTAAACGGATTTTCTCCATATCCTGTTTATGAGATAAGAATGTGCTGAGTGCACCTACACCAATTGCCAGAATGACAATTATAGCAAACCACATTCTGCATCAGCTCCTTTATTCTAGATTGTTTGGATAGACGATGGTACTTATCATAATATATCCAAATATTCTCAATGTCTTCTTAACCTTTTCCCGTGATGCACAATCATACCTATAAATATTAATATCCAAGTTATCAAGGCAATCACAAAAGTGATGTCTGAGATAATCATAAGAAAAGATAGTTCTAGTGCTTGAGATAAATTTATGGTTCCGACAGTGTACATTGCTAAAGGGAAAGGCATCCCCCATAGATCTGGGCTGTAATTTAGAGGTACTTTGTTGATGACATGACGCCATACGCCCAGCACAACGAGTAGTGGAATCCACCATGTCCCAAATGCCCAGAAGAAGAGGGTAGTGGCTTTTATGAATGATTCAAATTCCAAGATGAGTCCTAATCCATTTAAAATGAAAACGGCTCCAGCTAAAGTGGTAATTGCTAAGGCACCCATACTAATCCAGTAGGGTGGTGTGAGCGACATAGCTTCCATTTCATAAAACATTAATCTATAAAAAATCAAAACAATGAATGATTGCTAGGTACAGCATACATGCTAAAAAGAAGAGGCAGAGTGATATAAACATGATAATGTCTTCATAGTTTGATGGTGACTGCATAAGTACACCAAGTATGGCTAAGGATTGTGTTGAGACAATAAGTAACAGCCAACCGCCATTGATTGATTCGTTTATTAAGGGTTTTGATTTTTTAATAATTAGGATGGTGAAAAAACTATATATTAAAACGATCCATAAAATGAGTATGAGGACCCATATGTAAAAACCTAAAATTGGCATATTAGAAATTATGCTTAACTGACTACCAATCACGGAACTTGCCGCAATAAAAGTGAAAAAACCAGGCCCTTTGATTTCATTTATGAAATCTAACCAGACAGCCTTTGTATTAACTGAAAGTCTGATGATGTTTAATACTTTTAAGGCAAAATAGACCGCGATATTTAAGTAGAGTAAAATCTCTGCAAATAAATGATAACCTAAATACCAGACAAATAGAGTGGACCAGTTGCCATGACCATGGCAAAATAGCCTGGGTAAAAGTGTTCTGTTTGTCGTTTTAAAAAATTGATCATGTGTATCACACTTTCTAAATTCTACAGTAAAGCGCGTACCGTAAATGCGGTACGCGCTTTATATTATATCTTATTCAGCAAACATCTTCATTACACCGTTAGCAACTGCAAGATCGAAGTATCCGGCACCAACGCATTTGTAAAGTGTGATTTCTTCATCGTTTTGGCGAAGGTAGTCACCATCAAAAATATCTGCTAATGTCCCTTTGATGTCATCCCAGCTTATGATGTCTTTATCTACAGCATCAATGAGTTCCCCGGCTTCTTCTTTGGCACCATGCATGTCGTCTACATAAATCTGATCAGCTCTTTCGACGATTTTATGATCCATTTCTCTCATTTCAGGTGTGAATGAGCCGACGCCATTAATGTGTGTACCTGGTTTTACAAGTGCACCGTTATAAACTGGTGTTTTACTTTGTGTTGCGCAGTTGATGATGTCACTCATTTCGACGAGTGCATCGACATCGGATACGACTTCTATATCAGACCAAATTCCGAAATCTTCTAAGCGTTTTTTAAAGTCTTCCGCCTTACTTTCTGTACGATTATACAAGTAAATTCTTTGGATATCTCTGACTTGAATAACGCCGAGAACTTGTTCAAATGCCATGTTTCCTGTACCAATGACTCCTAATGATCTAGCATCTTCTGTGGCAAGCTTATCTGTCGCAATAGCTGTCATCGCACCTGTACGTAGGCGTGTTAGGTAAGATGCATCCATCGACGCCTTATGCTCGCCGTCTGTTAAGTCAGTGACTAAGATATTACCCTGGGTCGTTGGCATATTTTTATTACTTGGGAAAATAGACACTGTTTTAATAATGGAAACTTGACTACTGATACTTATACAAGGCATATACAACATAGAATTATCTTCACCAGCCGGTAGTACAGTACGAATGGATTCTACGATCTGATCATTCTTATAGTCATCAAGGATACTTTTAACATCTTCAATGGCATGCGTAATTTTATACTTTTCTTCAATTTCTTTGTCTGTCAATGTAATCAAAGTATTCACTCCTATTAAGCTTCAATATTTTTAAGTCGATCTTCACGGTCCTGAGCATTTTCCCCACGTATCGCCATGACAGCTACAATTGAAACGATAGCGGTCATAATAATGTAAAGTGATACAGGGATACTTGAACCGTTAAACTGATTCATTAAGAATTCAGCAATCAATGGTGCAGATCCCCCAGCGACTGCGGCACCAATTTGATAACCGAGTGTGACTCCAGTATAACGTACTTCTTTACTGAAAGATTCAGAGAACATCGTACCGAGAATCGCAGTAATCGGCGGCCAAATCACTACAAGGCCTAAGAAGGTCGCGAGTATAACTAAAGCAGGTTCATGTGTATTGACAATGTAGAAATATGGAAAGCCGTAGATTAACATTGCCACAGCACCGACTAAGAACATTTTCCTTCTACCAATTTTGTCGGATAAACTCCCCATAATCGGAATCATAATCGTTGTTCCGACGGAAACTGCCATGATGGATAACATCATAAATTCGAAAGATACATCAAGTGTCGCAACGCCATAACCAACAATGAAAGTAGTAAATATATAGAATGGTCCAGTTTCTACGAATTTAGCCCCTGATGTAATCAGTACTTCTTTTGGATGTTTTTTAAAGATCTCAACGATTGGTAACTGACGAACCTCATTCTTTTTAGCAGCTTCTCTTTGCATTTCTTGGAATGCAGGTGTCTCATCTAGCCCTTTACGGATTAATAGACCAATAACTACAAGTAGTAAACTAAAGATAAACGGAATTCTCCATCCCCAAGCTAGAAAAGTTTCTTCAGGCATAGCCCAAGTTAATAAGAAGAAAAAACCGTAAGCTAAGACTAAGCCAATCGGAATACCCATTTGTGGGAAACTACCGAAGAGCCCACGTTGCTTCTTTGGTGCATACTCTGTTGCGAGTAGTAAAGCCCCGCCCCATTCTCCACCAATACCTAAACCTTGAATTAAACGGAAAAGAAGTAGTAAAAGAGGTACCGCGACCCCAATTGAAGCGTATGTAGGTAAAAGACCAATCCCTGCAGTCGCTAAGCCCATCATGCTTAAAGTAATAATTAATGTTTTTTTACGGCCGACACGGTCTCCGATATGGGCAAAAATAACCCCGCCCAGTGGACGAATGAAGAATGATAGTGCCAAACCAAAATAAGCTAATATTGTTGATAAAAATTGATCATCAGTGACGAAGAACTGAGTGTTAAAAATAATGCTAGCAACAGCAGCATATAAGAAAAAGTCAAACCACTCAATCGACGACCCAATTAAACTTGCAGATAAAACTTTTGCACGTAGTTTTTTATCCATAGTAAACCTCCCCTTTGTATACGATTACATTATCATGATTTCGGGACATTATAAAGCTGTATTGTCATTGAGTTGATAGAATTTTTAGATTATAATCAAATGAAGGGGGATGACGATGTTAGAAGAGAAATTAAAAGCATTAGTATCAAAGCAAGCAACAGATAATATAGCCTATCAAATTGAATATCAAGGGAAAGTATATACACATCGGCAAGATCATATCTTTCGCTCAGCAAGCATAACGAAAATTCCTTTATGTTTATCCGCCTTAAAAAAAGGTGAATTACTAGATGAAAACCCAAGGCTCGATGCGAGTAAGAAAGTGATGGGATCGGGTGTCTTACATTCGATGGAAGATACTAGAACAATGACGCTACATGACCTAGTGACCATTGCACTAATTGTGTCTGATAACACTGCGTCAAATGTACTAATGGATTATGTCGGCTTTGATCAGATGGACAAAGACTTTAAAGAGTGGGGTCTAAGGGATACCGAATTAAAAAGTCATTATATGAATATGAACGCAGATCCTAATAAAATGTATAATATTGCGACAGCATCAGGTATGATGACAGCACTTAATTTAATATATGAAGATAATGAGTATATATCACAACCCATTAGAGATAGAATGAAACGCTTATTAAGACAACAACAATTTAACGACCGAGTTGGTGGTACTTTGGATGATGGTGGTGAAGAAAATCATATCACTGTGTCATCAAAAAGTGGTACAATCGATAAGCTAGAACATGATGTCGGCATATTTAAAATGGATAAGGAAATATTAAAGTTTGCAGTCCTCAGTCAAGGTTGGCCGACAAACTTAGATGGACGTCAATTTCTCATTGAAGTCGGGCATTTATTGAAAGCTGAAATGGAGTAGTAATTTCCGGTTATAGAGTTGCTTTATATATCGTTCTATCTTAAAGTAGATGATATGCTGACTCGTGATTCCGTAGCTCAGCGGGAGAGCACTTCGTTGACATCGAAGGGGTCGGTGGTTCAATCCCACTCGGAATCATAGATGACCGGAACGCTTTAGACGTTCCGGTCTTTTTTGTAAATATAGGTAGATTAAAAGGTAGTGATAGAAATGGCTGAAAAAATTGCATCACTGATTGATGGCGATAAGTTTTTCTTCTTTAAGCAGGTTTTAAATAATATCAATCTTGATATATATGACGGGGAAATACTCGGTATAATTGGGCCGAGTGGCTCCGGCAAAACGACATGTATTCGAACACTTCTAGGCATGGAAGAGCTAACCAAAGGTGAGGCGTATTTCATGAACAAAAAGATGCCGAACCGAAAAATGATGAACAAAATTGGTTACATGGGTCAAGAAACGGCACTTTATGAGACCTTGACCGCACATGAAAATATGGCATTCTTTGGTAAGTTAAAGAAACTTAAAGGTGATGTGCTCAATCACGAAATTGATAAGAATCTTGAACTAGTTGACCTGAGTAGTTCAAGAAATAAAGTTGTTTCTCAATTTTCAGGTGGTATGAAAAGACGATTATCTTTGGCAATCTCTTTAATTGGTGCACCAGATTTACTCGTCCTAGATGAACCGACCGTTGGTATTGATCCTAAATTGAGGAAAACGATATGGGATCAGCTAAGAGTTTTAAGAGATGAAGGGAAAGGCATTGTTGTCACGACACATGTTATGAGTGAAGCGGAACGCTGTGATAAGGTCGCACTCATTGTGAATGGAGAAATATACGCTTACGGTACACCAAAAGAACTGATGACACAATTTGAAGTAAACTCCATTGAGGATGTGTTCTTGAAACTGGAGGTGACAACATGATCAGATTGACGGCAATTGCTAAAAAAGTTGCCTTAGAATTATATAGGGATCAGAGAACACTAGCCTTAATGTTGTTAGCACCACTTCTTGTCATTACATTGATGTATTTTGTCTTTGATGTGAATAATGATTTGAATGTACGTATTGGTGTTCCAGATACAATTGATGAACGATTTATAGAAAATATGCCTGAGGAAGTAGAAGTCATCCCTTACGCCTTACAACCTACCTTGGATACGTTGTTAGATAATGATAATTTAGATGCTTACATGGACATAAACGATGATCAAATTACAGTGACATATCATAACGAAGATCCGTCTCAAACCAACGCAGCGAAGCAGGTCATTCAAACTGCAGTTCAATCTACAACAAGAGAAACTGCACAGGAAATGTTTAATAACATGCCTGGTGATGAGACGATGCCTGCAATGGATGTTGAAGAAAGCTATTTGTATGGTGATGAGGATTCAACTTTCTTTGACAAGATGTTTCCAATTCTCATGGGCTTCTTTGTTTTCTTTTTTGTCTTTTTAATTTCAGGTATGTCGATGCTGAAAGAAAGAACGATGGGTACCATGGAAAGAATGCTAGCAACATCAGTTAAAAGACGAGATGTTGTGCTTGGTTATATGGGGGGGTATGGTGGTTATGCAATTTTACAGACGATCATCATTGTACTGTACTCAATCTATCTATTGAATATGACGATTGCAGGTAATATTATATGGGTATTTGTAATAACGATACTCTTAGCAATGGCTGCCCTAGTTATTGGAATGTTCATTTCCACCTTTGCAAACACAGAATTCCAGATGGTTCAGTTCATACCATTAGTGATTGTGCCTCAAGTATTTTTCTCAGGTATCATACCTTTAGAAAATATTTCAGATTGGATATCAGTAATTGGGTACATCTTTCCACTAACTTATGCAGGAGAAGCATTGACTGAAGTAATGACAAAAGGGAACGGCTTTATAGCAATATGGCAAGAATTATTGATTCTTGTAGGGTTTATTGTGTTATTCACTTTACTAGATATCTTCGGTTTAAGAAAATATCGTAAAGTATAAAATAGGAGGCTGACATGTTTAAGAAACTTCAGAGTGTGATGGTGTATGTAGAAGATGTTGAAGCGGCGAAAGAATTTTGGACGAAGAAGTTTGATTTTGTTGTAAAAGAAACAATTGAACTGCCGGAAGACTTTAAGGGCTATGACCTTGCACCGAATGATTATGCAGAAACAAGCATGACGCTGTTTTCAAAAGACTTCATAAGAAAATACAGTCCGGAAGTGAGCCTAGAAACACCATCCTTGATGTTTGAAGTAGAAAATATTGAGACCCTCTATGAGGAAAGTAAAAATAAAGGAGTCGAAGTTGGAGAACTAGTAGAAATTCCAGGTACGAAAACGTTCAACTTCCAAGACGGTCAAGGTAATTATTTTGCAGTAGGAGAACCAGTTGAGTAAGTAGTATGACCCCGCCAGTGAGAATACATTGGTGGGGTTTTAGTTTAAGTGTGCTTACTATTTGATAGCGTTACGGGAAATTAATAAAGATGATTTTGAGAAAGGAATAAACCTTCTTTCACTAGTTATAAATATTTTGTTATTTGAAATTTAATGTTAATGTCTAATTGGTTTTCAGAGGAGGAATTTTTGGATTGTTAATAATATGTAGAGAGAAATAAAATAGGGCTTACCAGAATAGAAGTATTTTTACTATATAATATTGCTGGCTGTTAATGTTAAATTTCTCTTAAAAAATAAGCCCCCCTTAAATTTAAGGAGGGTATGAATTAAAAGATTTATCAGAGATTTTAACGTAAATTAATAAGCATTAAATATTGAGTTGAAAATAGTGAGAAAATTTGATCTAATTTAATTATAAAGACAATGAAAAGCTGGTGATTTAGGTCATAACACATAGAATGGAATACATAAACTATAAGAAAATGCTCTCCCAAAAACTAAAAGAGAATATTATCTTTTATAATGATTATATTAGAGTGATGAGAACTCTTCCAAAATTTATAGAAACAAAACATGGCAGGACTATGATCGTACTTTTAATTAGTAATATTTATTTCGATCACGAAATATTAAAAATATCAGAATCTGAAAATATTGAATTAATTAAAGTGAGCGAGCTGTTACAAGAAATAGATACAATAATTTATTACACTTCCGAAAATTAAGTTTTTAAGATAAATAATTCATTCTATTTGATGCAATATCAAAGTAATCTTTATCAATTTCGTTTCCAATAAATTTTCTATTGTTTTTGAGAGAAGCAACTCCTGTTGTACCAGAACCCATGAATGGATCAAGAATTGTATCATTTTCATTAGTATGAATAGAAATAATTTCTTCCATCAGTCTTAAAGATTTTTGTGTTGGGTGGGATGTTCTCTCTTTTCCAGAAACTGTGGATGTTCTAAATTCAGCGCGTAAATATGATTTATCGTAAGGTTTATTGAAAATCCATTTTGCATCTTTCATAACTGCCCAAACTGCATATTCTGTATCTTGGACGTATCTTCTATTTATATTACGTGGCATGGGATTGCTTTTCACCCATTTTAAAACATCTTTTACAACCAATCCACTTTCTTCAAGTGCATCAATAATATAGCTTATAGATCTATATGAACAGAAAATTATAAAGGATCCATTTTTATCAAGAATTTTAGAATATTGATTTATCCATAGATATAAATCGAAGTTTTTATCCCATTCTCCAAAATCGACACCTTTTCTTTTAGCTGTTTTCAAGGTAGAGAAATTATTAGGTTTAGATATATTATAAGGTGGATCAGTTATAATATGATTAACCATAATTTCACTGTTTACCAATTCTTCAATTAAATTGTAAGCATCGTTGTTATGAAGAGTATAATTATTATCGTGAATAATATCATCTTTTTTTAAACTGTTAATAATTACTTTGCCAATAGATCGTGATAGTAATGGGGGAACAGCATTACCAATTTGTGTACATATAGATGTCTTGTTACCGACAAATTCAAAGTTATCAGGAAAGCTTTGTAAACGTGCAGCTTCTCTAGGTGTTATGGATCTGTTTAAATATGGATGAGAATTTTTACCATTAGATGGGGTATCAAACCTAGTGTCAATAGTAGGGCTTGGCTTATCCCATTCCAATCGTGACCAAGTGGTTTTAAACTTTTGTTTTCCTATTAAACTTTCAGGTAAGTACTCTTTACCCTTTTCCGGAGGGATTAAAGACAACTTTTTTAATGCTAATTCACTATGTTTGGTAGCAATGTGGTTATATAATTTATCACTATTTTTTCTCATTTCAATTTGATAGTCACTTTGGGACTTAGTGATGTAAGTACTAACATGACTACCTTCACCGGAATTTAAGTATGATAAGTCAGAAATAGCATCCCGAACAGTTTGAATTTGACCAATATTTTCAGGCATTGGTATTAATTTAAACTTATGTGCAATTAGTATTGCTCGTTGCCTACTTTGTGGAACTCCGTAGTTTGAGCTATTTAGAACATCATAGTTCAAAATATATCCGAGATCATTTATTCTTTTTTGAATCTCTTTTATAAAATATCCGTCAGCGGCAGTCAACATTGTTTTAACATTCTCAATTATAAAGATTTCTGGATTCAAATTTTTTATAATATCTAAATACTCTAGGAATAAATAATTCCTTTCATCATTAAGACCTAACTTTTTACCTTTGTTTGAAAAGCCTTGACACGGTGGTCCACCAATTACCATATTTATTTCAAGTCTTTTTGATTCATCTATTATAGTTTGTTTAATTTCAGGGTTGGAAATGTCACCATATATAGTTTTAGCATTTGGAAAGTTTTTAGAGAAAGTTTGAAGAGCTGCCAAATTAAAATCGGAAGCTACCAATGTTTCGAACTCTTCTAAAGAATCTAGACCATATGAAAAGCCACCAGCACCTGAAAATAAATCTAGTACTTTATATTTAATCATTTTTAATTACTCCATTTCTGAGGTGTATAAATTATATCCCTCAAAATTCAATAATTCAAGAGAAAGGTATGATTTTATGGAGAAAATAAGTGATATTTTAGATTCAGAAAATCTAAAAAAAGTTTCAACAATATATTTTAATCTTGAGAAGAATAAAAGTGCCGAAGAATTGGAATTTGAAGAACATTATAGTTTGAGTATTTCGTATAGGAATAGTAAATTTCTAGAAAAGAAACTAGATAAAGAAATTGTAGGTAACAATAATAGTTTAATGAGAGATTATACAGATCTAGATTTTGAGATAAAGGGATCTTCTACACATTTTGTAAAATTACATAATGACATTAAAATAGAAAGAAATAAATTATTAGAAAAATTATTTTCAAAAATGCAGAGACTTAGATTTGATTATTCACAGGAAGATTTTAGAGAAATAATCATAACTAGTATTTTCTGCTTTAGAGGAAGCCAAGATTTTACAGGAGGATATTATGCAGTAGATATAATTGAGGATAATATTTCTAATCAATATATCAAAGATATTACAAGTCTATTAATATCACTAGAAGACTCCAATCAATTGAATTTAAACTTTAGAGAATTACAGCCAGAATATATACAAGGTAAATCTAGGAATTCACAATTAAGAATAAATTTAAGGTGGTTCTACGAGAGATATAGAAAAAATCTTTATGGTATAAATCGTTATAAATATGAGATATTAAAAAGTAACAGTATGAGAATATCGACAATTAATTTAAGTAACAGTCTAACTAGATCTTTTATGGAAAGAATTCTATTCTATCAAGAAAATATTTTAGGTCGTAAAGATTTTATGAATATTCTTTCACCTAAACAAATGACTAAAGAGATAGAAAAACTACGCTTAGATCTAGAATTTGATTATGAGAATATTGAGAAGAGTGATTACGTAAGAAATGCCACAATAGTGAATATTGCCAATGCAACTTTACCTGACGAATGCTCATCATGTAAGAATGAGTACTCTATTGAGAATAGATCCTTTTTACTGAGAGATAGCAATAGGCATTACCTTGAGATACATCATGTCATTTCTTTTGGCTCAGACCGAGCCGGGGATGTATTAGAGAATTTGGTGAAATTGTGTCCAACTTGCCATAGGGCGTTGACACCAAAAAGAGCTAATGTAAATTATCAGAAAAACATCATATCAAACATTTTGAATAATAGTCCTACCGCAGAAAATTATGTTAAAAATTTTGTTGCCAATTCTAATAGAAAAGAAGACTTAATAGAATTTGTATATAATAAATTAAAATAAGAATGTACACTTATTTATTAGGGGGGATAGTTTAGTGAGACTGGAAAAATTAATTATTGATAACTTTAGGTCATATGAAGAAAGAACTGAAATAAGTTTTAATGACTTAACTACTATCATTGGTAAAAATGACGTTGGTAAATCCACGTTACTTGAGGCCCTAGAAATATTTTTTAATAATCAGGATGTAAAAATAGATCAAAAAGATTGTAATGTAAATGGTGAAAAGAAAGAGATAACAATAGGTTGTGTATTTAGTGACTACCCTCGAGAAATATTACTAGACGAGACTGTGAGAACATCCCTAAGTAAAGAATATTTATTAAATGAAGATAATCTATTGGAAATCCATAAAGTATACGACAGTTCAAAAACTACTTTAAAGCCAGAGATAAGATTAGTTTGTTATTATCCAGATGATGGTAAAGTGAATAATAAATATTTTATTCAACTAACCCAAAGTGAGTTACTTCAACAAATAAAATCTAGGAAAATTGAATGTAATAAAAAAATCAACAGTGTTATGAGAGAAAACCTATTCGATACCTGTAATATTAATTATAAAAGTTTGCATCATATTCAACTAAGTAAAGGCGATTCAGATGTACTCATGGATAAGATTGCTAAGGAATTACCTGTTTTCACTTTATTTCAAGCTGACCGACCAAGTTTGGATGGTGATAATGAGGTTCAAGATCCTATGAAAAGCGCAATAAAAGAAGCAATTGAAGAGGTTAGGAATGACCTGATAAAAATTGAGACGACAGTGCAAGAAAAAGCATTGGGAGTAGCAAAAGAAACGATAAGTAAATTAAAAGAAATGGATCCAACTTTAGCTGACGAATTAATTCCTAGCTTCTCTAATCCACCTAAATGGGCAAATCTATTTAAACTTACTTTAGATTCTGACAAAGGCATTCCACTAAATAAACGAGGTAGTGGTGTAAGACGTCTAATATTATTGAATTTTTTTAGAGCAACAGCAGAAAAACAAACCACAAAGAGTATAGTTTATGCTATTGAGGAACCTGAAACATCACAACATCCAGATAATCAAAAGTTGCTATCGGACACATTGCTGAGATTAAGTGAAAGATCAAATACACAAGTAATTCTAACTACACATACTCCTAATTTTGCAGAATCTTTACCGACGGACTCAATGAGATTAATAATAAATGAAAATGAATCCAAAAGAATTTATACTGGTCAAGAAAGTGAAGATATTTTAGAGAAAATAGCGAATACTTTAGGTGTTTATTCTAAGGTTGCTAGTGAAAAAATTATTAGTAATCAAGAAATTAGGGTTGCGATATTTGTCGAAGGACCAAACGATATTTCTTTTCTTAAAAACATAAGTGAAATAGTGTCAAAGGAAAATAGTGAGATTGTTAATTTAAAAGAATGTGAAAATGCACTTATTATTCCTTGTGGTGGCGATACACTTTCTGGATGGGTTGAAGATCAGTATCTAGCTAAACTTGGTATTCCTGAGGTTCATATTTATGACAAAGATGATCCAGAATTGGGAAAAGCACCTAAATACCTAAAGTATTGTAAGAAAGTAAATGAAAGAAATGATGAATCAGTTGCTTTCTTGACATCGAAAAGAGAAATGGAAAACTATATACATTCTGAGACAATTAACAATCATTTCTCTCTAAGTGGTGAAGTATTATTGAATAGAAATAATAGTAGTGACATACCAAAATTAATTTCTGAAAATAGCGAATATAACCAAAGAACAGTGAAAAAGAAATTGAATAATATTGTTGTAAAAAATATGACCTACACTCAGATGAAGGAGATAGATACTGAGAATGAGATAGAAGGAGAATGGTTATCAACTATTAGTAGTTTCATTAATAAAAAGTAATAGTTGTAATACCTTATATATTAATTTTTAGTATAAATATTTTGACTTTGAAGGACTTAGTTATCAATAATATAACCACCAAACATATTGTATTGGACCCATAAAGTTCAGCTTTTTGGGTCCAATACAATTTTTTTATCTTTTTTATTATCCAAACAAATTAATAAAGAATACGGTTATTGGATTATTAATAATCTCTACCAAGAATACAACTCCAGATTGACCAAATTTTTCTGTAAGAGTACTCATGTTTCCCAAAACAGTAGGGTAGTTCCTAGGGCATGTCTGGTCATACCATTCAACCTAGATACAGCATCTTAGTTTTTACCGAGTAATTTAAATACTACAAAGATTGTGTATAGCAATATAAATATTACAACTACAGTGACAATTATTAAAATTTGTAATGCTAAGTCAGCTATTTCCTATAATTGTATACTGATCATCTTAACCCAAATAAGATTGAAGAGCTCCTCCCGATTAAGGCTCAACACTTTTTCAAATATCAATTTATTAATTATAATAAAATCCCAAAATCACAATATTTTATTCAATCGTTATGCTATTATATCTTTGTATCACAATTTTCTGAAAACGTAGGGTGAACGTGGGAGAAGAAAAGAAGAAAAAAAGATTTGGGGTACCTGATGCTTTTGTCATCATTTTTGGGATTCTAATTATAGCATCCATCGCAACTTACTTAGTACCATCTGGTCAGTTTGATCGTGAGGAGATGGACGGTCGTGAGATTGTTATTGAGGGAACTTATCAAGCGAGTGAAAAGAGTCCTGTCAGCGTACTCGACATTTTCTTAGCCATACAAAATGGCTTAATCGAAAGTGCGGATTTAATTTTCATGGTAATCATTATTGGTGGGGTTGTTGCTGTTCTTGAACACACAGGAGCCATCAATTCTGGTATCAACTCTTTAATTGAAAAGACTAATGGTCGGAAGTATCCGTTAGTTATTTTATTCATCTTAATTTTTGCCTTTATGGATATGGCAGGTATAAGTGGTAACGCCATTATTGCATTTATTCCAATAGGTATTATTCTAGCAAAAGGTTTAAATCTAGATCCACTTGTTGGTGTGGCCATGGTTTACTTAGGTCAATACACTGGTGTAGCAACAGGAACATTTGACCCTGTTATTACTGGTTTAGCTCAAAGCATAGCGGAATTACCGTTATTCTCTGGTGCTTGGCTAAGGTTCTCAGCTTTTGTGGTCCTACTATTAATTACAATCGTCTACATATGTTTATACGTTAGAAAGATATCCAAAGATCCATCTAAAAAAATGACTGAGTTTGAAGATGTGGATGAGTTAGAGGATTCTAGTCCTAAGTTTGGTAAGTTTACCAACAGACACAAGCTTATTTTAGTAGTATTTTTCGCATTCCTTGGTGTTTTTCTTTATGGTGTATTTCAGTTTGAATGGACTGTGAACGAACTTGCAGCAATCTTCTTACTTGCAGCAATCGTTGTAGCTGTAATAGCTAAGATTAACCCAAATGAATTCGTTAGTGTGTTCATCAAAGGTGCTCAAGGCATGGTATATGGTGCTTTAGTTATTGGTTTAGCGCGTTCGATTGTACTTGTTTTAGAAGAAGGGGCTGTACTAGATACAATCGTTAACTACGCGTTCCAGCCATTAAATACTCTACCACCAATGCTCGGCGCAATCACATTATTTTTCTTCAACTTCTTATTTAACTTGATAATTACATCAGGTACAGGGCAAGCAGCAATTGTAATGCCGTTCATAGTACCGCTTGTAGATATGTTAGATATTACACGTCAAACGGGTGTTATTGCTTTCAAATTAGGTGATGGAATCACAAACATTATTACACCAACATCTGGAGTCCTGATGGCAGTATTAGCAGTCGGTAAAGTTTCATTTGTGAGTTGGTTTAAATTCGTTTGGCCACTGGTGTTGATGTGGACAGTAGTAGGTGTCATAACAGTTGCAGTTGCAGTATTAGTGAACTATGGACCATTCTAAAGGGGTAATTAAATGGATAAAGTCTTAAAATACATGGAAGAAAATCAAGAGCATATTATTAGTGACATTAGGTATATTGTGGAAAGAGACTCACCATCTAATGATGCAGATTTGGTTGATTTATGTGCAGATAGAATTCAAAAATTGTTCAATAGATATTTTGGATACACTGCTGCAGTCATTGAAAACGATGATTATGGAAATCATCTTAGATTTGAATATGGTGAAGGAGATAGTACAGTACTGATATTATCTCACTTTGACACAGTGTGGGATGAAGGGGATTTACAGGTAAAAATTGAAGGGGATAAATTGTATGGACCAGGGATACTTGATATGAAAGGTGGCTTAGTTCAAGCAATTTGGGCAATTAAAGCAATCAAAGACTTGGGCTTAGACACTGATAATAAGATTGTATTCTTGTGTACAAGTGACGAAGAGATTGGTAGTCCTTCTTCTAAGAAAATTATTGAAGAAGCGGCAGTGGATAGTGATTATGTACTTGTTACAGAACCTCCTGTTGCTGATACCGGAGCCTTGAAAACAGGACGTAAAGGGTCGTCTAGATATTATGTAGAGGTTAGAGGTAGAAAGGCGCATTCTGGTAATAATCACCAAGATGGAATCAATGCAATTAAAGAAGCGTCTAGACATATTGTTGATTTAGAAAACCTAACAGATTATAAAATTGGTACGACAATTAATGTAGGTTCAATCAAAGGTGGTGGGAAGTTAAATGTAGTACCTGACTTTGCGAAATTTGGAGTGAATGTCAGGGTGAAAAATGAAGAGGAGCAATTAAGAATAGATCGATATATTAAAAACATACAACCGTATGAAAAAGGTATAAAACTTAAAGTGACTGGTGGTATTAATAGACCACCAATGAATAAAAATGAGAAAACTGAAGAGTTATTTGAAATTGCCCAAGATGTTGCTGAAGATCTAGATTTAGGTGAATTAAAACAAGCCTATGTCGGTGGTGGGAGTGATGGTAACTTCACTGCTAATCTGGGAATACCGACACTCGATGGACTAGGTGCAGTCGGTGAAGGTATTCATGCGAAGAATGAACATATTATCGCAAGTGAAGTCCCGAATAGAGCAGCATTACTTAGTAAGTTGCTAGTGGTGTTGTAGACACAGACAAAAATGGTGGAGAAATTTTCTCCACCATTTTTCTTACCCAAATAAATTAATAAAGAATACAATTATCGGAATATTAATTGTATCGACTAAAAATGCTCCAACTATAGGTACAATCAAAAATGCAGTTCTTGATTGTCCGAATTTCTCAGTGAGTGTACTCATATTTGCCATTGCAGTAGGAGTAGCTCCTAAACCATGTCCAACCATACCATTCAGCATTACTACTGCATCGTAATTTTTACCGAGTAATCTAAACACTACAAAGATAGTATAAAGAATAATAAATAGCACATTTACAGAGACAATCAATAGGATTGGTAAAGCTAAATCTGCTAATTCCCACAACTGTATACTCATCATGGCCATTGCTAAGAATATTCCTAAAGCCACTGTTCCAATAGAATCATTCATTGACGGCTTAAAATCAAATTTAATATTATCTTGGAAGTGGTCAATTAGTGATCTCACAATGATAGCGACAATCATTGCTCCAACATAATTTGGTAATACGAAGCCTGTTAAATTTGAAAAGGTATCACCTAGATATGAACCTAAAGCCATTGAGAAAGTAATAATACCTAAATATACAAAGAAGTCAGAAGTCGTGACTTCTTTTTTTGAGTTTAAGTTCTCTAAAACTCCTTCCTGTATTTGTTCGTTATCTGGGCCTTTTAAATTATGTTTCTTAAGAAGAAAGCGAGCAACTGGACCTCCAGCTATCCCTCCGGCAACTAAACCTAATGTAGCTGCTGCAATCCCAACTGTTATTGCGCCTTCAACTCCAATACCTTCAATAGTACTACCGAATGCTGCAGCACCACCATGTCCACCAATCATTGCAGGAGAAGATGCCATTAGACCGAGTAACGGATCAATGCCTAATAATGTGGCAATTGACACACCTAGTGTGTTTTGGACTAAAGATAAGAAACCAGCAGCTAGGAGATAAATTATTAGAAGTTTACCTCCTAGTTTTATTAACTTAAAACTTGCCCCAAGTCCTACTGTAGTAAAAAATACCAACATGAATAGACTCTGAAGAGAAGTATCTACGCTAATAGTGATTAAATCAAAACTATGTAAAATAAAAATTAAAAAAGAAAACAATAATCCACCTATCACCGGAGCAGGGATGGAATAATGTTCGAGGATACTAATTTTCTTAGCTAGATATGAGCCAATCAGTAATACTAAGATTGCTAAAAATAACGAAGTTACTTGATTTATTTCCATAATATAATCACCTTCTTTATAGGATGTTTTGAATATACATTATAAATGAGCAAAGAGAAAGAATATTTTAGTAAACGATTACAAATTTTAATTAATTATCAGAAATATTATAATATTCGTTGTAATCTGAATTATGTACGTTATAATAATTGTATACAATTATACGAATTACGGAGGTGAATCAAAATTTGACTGACACAATAAATGGATTAACCAGAATTTCAACTAAAGATATCGCATACGAACAAGTAAAAGAAAGAATCATTAAACTAGAACTTAAACCAGATTCAACAATTAATAGAGTTAACCTAGAAAAGGAACTTGGCGTAAGTCGAACACCGATGAGAGAGGCTTTACAAAAGTTAGAAGGGGAAGGGTTAGTTGCACAACAAGCTAACGGTACTTTTAAAGTTTCTTCAATATCAAAAAAAGAAGTAAAAGAGTTATTCAAAATCCGCAGTAAATTGGAAGGTATCCTAATCGAGGAAGCAATCGATCATCTGGATCAGGAAAGCATCAACCATCTGACATACTTAACAGACATGATTAAAGTCACTTCTAAGCTCGAAAGTCGAGATGAAACTGAGAATTTCGGCTACAGATTCCATGCTGAAATCTATCGGTTAAGTGGGAATGACACAGCTTTAATTCTATTAGAGCAGCTAAACGATCGGATTAATAGATACCGAAATCTTGCCCATGATAGCAAGTTAGGCATACAGTCATCGTCACATGAGCACGAAGTGATTTTACAGCTAATGATTGAAAAGAATAAATCAAAAGCTGTTGAAACACTTGAAAAACACATACTAGATGCACAAGATTCTGTTGTGCAGTCTCTAGAGGAATATGATACGAATTAATTTTTAAAACAAAGGGGAGATTTTAATGAAATTTGCAGTTATTGGTGGAGGAAACACAGGACAGGCCATATCTGGATACTTATCTTTAAACGGGATGAAGTTAAGCTATACACAAGTAATCTAGAAAGAGCTCAAATTTTAAACGAAAAAGGACTTTCAGTAAATGGTGTTTATTCAGGTACCGCCAATTTGGAAGCGCATACAAATATGGCTGATGTAGTGACTGATGCGGAAGTTATCATTGTATCTACAACGGCAGATGGTCATAAAAATGTTATCGAGAAAATGAAGGAGCATCTACAAAAGGATCAAATTATCTTATTTATTCCAGGTTATTGGGGTGCATTAGAATGTAGACAAGTCTTGGGCTCTGACATTGAAGACAAGAACCTTATTGTCGCAGAGACAAGTGCACAACCATTTATTAGTAAGGCAGATGATAAAGGAAATGTAGAGGTAAGAAAAATTAAAAACAATGTAATGGTCAGTACTTTACATACCAATACAGAAGATAGAACAAAATACGAAAATCTACTTGAAAAATTTCCACACTTAAACCACGCAAATAATGTCTTAATGACATCTTTAAATAACACAAATGTTGTTGTACACGTTCCTATAGTTGCCTTCAATGCGAGCAGAATAGATTCGGCGCAAAAATTTGAATTTTACCCAGAGGGTGTTTCTAAATTAACGGTTGATTATATTGAAAATCTTGATAAGGAAAGAATGAAGATTGCAGATCTCTTTAACATTGAAACGAAAGATATTCTGTCGTTATTAAATGAATTCTATGGTACAAGTCATGATTCTTTATTTGAAGCCTTACCATCACTATTTCCGGATGGAGCGGGACCGAACACTTTAAATCACAGATATTTTACTGAAGATATTCCTTTTGGGTTAGTACCGATTATGGAGTTAGCAAAAAAACTAGAAGTAGACACGGTTTACACTGAAAAATTAGTGCATATCTTATCTCTATTCTCAGGTAATGATTATTTAGAAACTGGCGTAAGCTTTAACGACTTATCGATTGAAGAAATTCTACAAGATTGTGGATTAGAAAAATAGGGGGAATTGAAATGTTAGAATTCAAAAATCTGAAGTTATCATTTGGTGATAAGGAAGTGCTTAAAGGCGTAGATTTGAATGTAAACAAAGGAGATGTTGTGACATTTATTGGTCCAAGTGGTACTGGTAAAACAACGATTCTGAAGTGCGTAAACTATTTGGTAGAACCAAATGAGGGTAACATGCACCTTGCGGATATGAGTGTGGATTTCAAGAAAATAAATAAGAAAGAGATTTTGAGTTTAAGAAGAAAGACAGCGATGGTATTTCAACAGTTTAACTTATTTAAAAACAAAACGGTTGTAGAAAATGTTATGGATGCGCAGATTGTTGTTCATAATAAGTCGAAAAGTGAAGCCTATGAGAAGAGCATGGAACTACTAGACAAAGTTGGAATGTGTGACAAAGAAAATGAATATCCATCTAAATTGTCTGGTGGTCAGCAGCAAAGGGTGAGTATTGCTAGAGCCCTGGCTGTAAATCCTGAAATTGTGTTGTTTGATGAGCCGACTTCTGCATTAGACCCAGAGCTTGTTAACGATGTTTTAAGTGTTATAGAAAAAGTAGCAAAAACAGGGGTTACCATTTTACTGGTCACTCATGAGATGGATTTCGCTAGAAAAATATCTAATAAGGTTGTTTTTATGGAGAATGGTTATGTTGTAGAAGAAGGTTCACCAGAACAAATCTTCGAAAAGTCACTAAATGAAAGAACGAAACAATTTTTAAGTAAGTTCTATTTGAAAGAAGCTGTATCTGCAAAATAAGTGATACAAAGGGGGAGTTGCAGATGAAAAAATATTTGGTGATGACATGTCTAGGTTTATTGGTATTACTAGCCGCATGTGGTAATGATGACGATGAAAATGAAGTATCTGCAGACGGTGCTAAAGTTATCGACGTGACTACGCCACCTACTTCTAAAAATTTAAGTTGGCAAGAAGTAGATGGTGAAATTTTAGGTTATGAGCCAGGTGTGCTAAGGGCGGTTGATGAGAAGCTAGAGGATTATGAATTTAACATTCAAGCTGTAGCAGATAGTGCTCAAGAAACAGGATTGAAAACAGGGAAGTACCAATTGAATGTTGGAGGCTTTTATCCCACTCCTGAAAGAGAGGAGCAGTATTTAGTTCCTGAAAATGCGACGGGAAGAAGTTTGATTAAGATGTATGTTAGGTCTGATAGTGGAATTGAAACTCTGGAAGATTTAGAAGGTAAGAAAATCACGCCGTTTACTGCAGGGGGAGGCACAATACAAGTCGTTATAGATTGGATGGAGGAAAATCCAGAATACGACTTGAAATTGGAAGAGTCAAGTGGGGATATTCCATATGCACAAAGAATGAAAGAAATTGATTCAGGTAAATATGATGCATTTATAGGCCCGGCTAACCTAGGTCAAAGGGATGTAATTGAAGCAATGGGCTTAGATGTGGTTGAGACTGAACCAATCTTTGTCGGTGAGACTATCATGCTGATACATGACTCAGAAGAAAATCAAAAGTTACTTGAGGAAGTTGATCAAGCTTTAGCGGAATTGCGTGAAGAAGGGACACTATCTGAGATTTCTGAAGAGTACTATGGTGAAGATATTTACGATTATCAATTAACAGAAGAGGAAGAATAACATAGTAATTTAACAAAGGGGGCTACACAAAATGTTAAATCCTACAATTACTGAGATTCTGCTTTCATTAATGCAGGTGTCATATATCACATTGATTGTGTTAGTTGTTTCAGCAATTTGCGGGCTGATATTAGGAACAATTTTAACGATTATTGTGGTGAAGAAAATACCTGTACTAAAGCAGATAACAGTCACATTTTCATCTTTTACAAGAAGTGTACCGATAATTATACAACTGTTTATAGTGTTTTATGCACTTCCACCAGTCATTGAAAGTATGGGTTTTAGCACGACCTATATCACTGCGACCGTCGCATCAATCGTTGCATTATCACTATACCACGGTGGTTATCTAGTTGAAGTATTCAGAGCTGCATACAGAGCTTTAGATAAGGGGCAACACGAAGCAGCTGACAGTATGGGGTACACACCAATTCAAAAGTTTAGAAGAATCACTTTACCTCAAACAATTCCAGTAGCCTTACCTGGTTGGGGGAATGCATTGATTCATTTAATTCATGATACATCATTAGTGTTTGCACTTGGTGTTGTAGACATTATGGGACGTGGACAACTAATCGCAGCCTCATCTTATGGGATGAATCAGGTGCAAATATTCTTAATTATTGCTGCAATCTATGTTGTGTTGACTTTTGCATCAGATGCAATAATTCGCTTCTTCGAGAAGAAGAACAAGAAATTCAAACTAGATTCTGGTTTAAATACAAAGGGGGCTTAGGCTATGAATTTTTTGATACTGTTTGAGGATTTTGTTCAATTATTAGCAGTTGTACCGCAGACGTTATTGTTGGCGATAACGATATTTATATTATCAATCCTTATT
The DNA here is from genome assembly GCF_016313225.1 of Jeotgalicoccus sp. ATCC 8456. NCBI lineage: Bacteria > Bacillati > Bacillota > Bacilli > Caryophanales > Staphylococcaceae > Jeotgalicoccus > Jeotgalicoccus sp. ATCC 8456. The sequence continues at coordinate 1,772,842 of NZ_CP066224.1, forward strand.
GGTACGGTCATGGCATTGATTCAAGAATATAATGTACCCGTACTCAAACAAATTGTAGTGATAACAAAATTATTATTAAGAGGTACGCCTCTGATTGTACTAATATTCTTGATGTATTACTCATTACCGGATACCGTCACTTACCTATCCGGTCTAGTCGGTCTTGATTACAATGGGACGAATATTCCACCTGCCATTATTCTAATCGTAGCTGTTTCTTTTACTGTAGCATCGTTCCAGGCTGAAACAATTAGGGGATCATTTTTATCGATAAATAAAGGACAAATTGAAGCGGCACAATCACTAGGATATACGCCGTATCAAATGTTTAAAAAAATAATTGCACCCCAAGCTTTAGTAGAAGCTATACCTGAATTTAGTAGCTCGTTTTTAATTGTAATGAAAGCAATCTCTTTAGGTTTCATGATTACAGTTGTCGATATTTTTGCAGAAGCACGTCTAATCGCAACGGACAATTCTTATTATGTAGAAGCATTTTTTTGCAGCGGCATTAATGTATTGGGCAATATCGGCCATAACGGTTACGCTTTCCAGCAAGTATGAAGAATATTTACACAGTAGAATGTAATGGACAAATTTATAGTGAGGAGTTTTTGATGAAAAGAATAATAATAACTGGTGCATTAGGGCAAATTGGCACAGAACTTACAGTAAAATTGATGGAATTGTACGGTGAAGAGAATGTACTGCCGACAGATGTTCATAAAAATTCGGATAATGAGATGATTACAAGTAAATTAGAAATTCTAGATGTTAGAGACTTTGATCAGATGGATGAATTGGTTAAAAAATTTAAGCCAGATACAATTCTTCACATGGCTGCTCTACTGAGTGCAACTTGTGAAAAAGATCCACTATTAGCATGGGATATCAATATGAATGGACTGATTAATGCGCTGGAAGTAGCTAGAATTCATGATTTGAAATTTTTCACACCGAGTTCAATCGGTTCCTTTGGAGAATCAACACCTAAGAAAAACACCCCGCAAACGACGATCCAAAGACCGAATACAATGTACGGTGTAAATAAAGTATCCGGAGAACTACTATGTGATTATTATTATGACAAATTTAATGTAGATACTAGAGGTGTGCGTTTCCCTGGCTTGATTTCTCATATCAAAGAACCCGGGGGCGGTACAACAGATTATGCGGTCGATATATACTTTGAAGCAATCAAATCAGGCAAGTACACTTGCTTCCTAGAAGAAGAAACATATCTCGATATGATGTATATTGATGATGCGATTGATGCAATCATCAAGCTGATGGAAGCAGATGCTAAATCTTTAAGTACTGGAAATGCTTTTAATATCACAGCTATTAGTGCAAGCCCTAAAGAATTTACAACTGAAATCAAAAAACATATTCCAGACTTTGAAATAGACTATGATGTCGATCCTGTCAGACAAAAAATTGCAGATACATGGCCAGAACAGCTAGATTGTAGCGAAGCTGAAAAGCAGTGGGGTTTTGCACCTAAATATGATTTAGAAAAGCTAACAACCACCATGTTGACTGCTATAAAAGAAAAATATAAGAAGTAGAAACTTTTATTTGAGTCTAGGACAAAATCTTGAAAGAACAGAAAAATAAATAATTTTATTTGAAAAGCCGGACGTTAGACTTCTAGGGGAATAGCATGAGGCTGCTGAAAAAGTCATTTTGACTATTTCAGCAGCCGCTTTTTCTATTATAATAGTATTAATAAAAATGAAGTGAGGGGAAACTGATGCTTGAAAGGCAACAATCGTTACAACTCAGCGCCCACGACAGTCTCTATGATACGCTTATTCCAAAAACTAATATCCTTCGCCAGATGAAGGATTTAGTTGACTTTAGCTTTATTGAGGAAGAACTTAAAGATAAATATTGTTTGGATAATGGACGGAATGCGGAACCACCTATTCGTATGTTCAAATACCTTCTTTTAAAACAAATTTATAACCTTTCAGATAGAGATTTAGTCGAACGGGCAATGTATGATATGTCTTTTAAGTATTTTTTGGACTTAGGTCCCGAAGCCACTGTGATCCACGAAAGTACACTTACTACATTTAGGAAATTAAGATTAAAAGATGTAAGTTTATTGGATTTACTTATTAAAAAAACTGTTGAGCTGGCTTTAGAACATAATGTATTGACTAGCCATACATTGATTGTGGACTCTACACATACTGTATCTCGCTTTAAATCAAAGTCTGCGTCAGAGTCTATACAGGAACATGCGAAGTCTTTGAGGAAGGTAATCTACCAGTATGATGAATCAATTAAAACAGAATTTCCTGAGAAACCGACATCAGACCGCTTAGAAGATACTATAGATTACACTCATAACATTATAGATGTGATTAAAAATAAACCACAAATCAATCAGATTCCAGCGATTCAGGAAAAGATGAACCATGTTAAAGAGGTTATTGAAGATATTAGCGATGATAATCACTTTAACGAAGACCCTGATGCACGTAAAGGATATAAAGCGGCAGACCACTCCTTCGTCGGTTATAAAACGCACATTGCGATGTCTGATGAAAGAATCATCACAGCAGCAGTCATTACAACTGGAAATCAGAGTGATACGAAGCAACTTCAGTCACTCATCGAAACAAGTGAAAGAAATGGAACTACAGTAGATCATATAGTTGGAGACAAAGCTTATTCGAGTAAACAAAACCTTATATACGCACAGGAAAGAAATCTACAGTTGACTTCAAGATTACATCCCGTCATTACTCACGGTAAACGTCATTCAGACAAAGAATTTGAATTTAATAAAGACGCAGATATGTTTGTCTGTCCAGCCGGACATTTAGCTATCCACAAAGGGGTTAAGAAACAGAAAGACACTGCCCGGAATGATCAATTAAAATACTTCTTTGACGTAGAAAAATGTAAGGTATGTCCATTACGTGAAGGGTGTTACAGGGAAGGTGCGAAAACTAAAACCTATTCTGTCAGAATAAAATCTTCAGAACACAGCTCTCAGGAAGCATTTCAGGAAACCGAAGGGTTTAAACGGTTATCCAAAAAGCGATATAAAATTGAAGCGAAAAATAGTGAATTAAAACATCGACACGGGTATAAAAAAGCACACAGCTCGGGTCTATTTGGCATGAATATTCAGGGAGCATCCACAATATTTGTCACTAATATGAAAAGAATAATCAAACTAATTAACGAAAAATAGACAGTAGATCACGCTCATACACATAAAAAGAAGCATTATCAGAATGTTTTTCTGGATAATGCTTCTTTTCTTCACAATTAAATCTTATTGCCATAACATCTTAAAGGTTTTTCAGCAGCCTCGAATAGCATCTGTGTGAGACTACAGGCTCACGCGATGCCTCAAGAATTGCTAACGTTCGGCTTAGTTTTGAGGGTAAAACTTTTGTATCAACCCTGTCATATTATATATGAGAGGGTTGAATTATTTATATATGGTCTTAATATCTCAATATAACTAGACAAAATTTATAGTAGTGATAGCATTATGTTATTAGTAGACAGGAGACTTTTTTATGAAACATAGTATATACAAACCACAAATATTAAATGATATAAACAGAGATAATATTGCAGGTGGTTTGATGACTGGAATGCTAGGTATTATCGGTCCACCCGTTATGGTAATTGAAGCGGCAAATGCGGGTATGATCAGTCATGAACAAACAATCACTTGGTTTTATGGTGTACATATTTTTGGTGCGCTACTTGGACTCATTATGTCCCTTTACTACCGGATGCCTATAGTCGGCGCACACTCTATTACAGGTGTTGCATTTTTAGTCACAGTGACACCATATTTCACTTTTGAAGAGCTTGTCGGTAGTTATATCATTACTGCACTCATCGTCATTTTATTTGGTGTATCAGGGATATTTAAAAAAGTGATGAGCTGGATTCCCCGGGAAATTATTGCTGCGATGTTGGCAGGTATTATTTCATCGTACGTATTTGGAATCATACCTGCAGCTATAGAAATGCCAGCTATAGGTCTGACTGCGATTCTAGTGTTTTTTATTTTTAGAAAATGGGATTTAATTATTCCACCAATGTTAGCGGGTGTATTTACAGCGGTGATTATGTATTTTGTCTTGAATCATTTCGATTTTTCGGCGATAGGTACCACTCCGGTTGCTCCTACCTTTACTGTGCCCGAATTTTCTATTTCCGCAATCATTTCAATCACATTGCCTTTAACTTTATTAATACTATCAAATGATGCGACACCTGCCATTGGTGCTTTGGAAAGTAATGGCTATAAAGTCCCAGTCAACAATATTTTGACGGCAAGTGGAATTGCTTCACTTGGTGCCACTATCTTTGGCGGACAATCTGCCAATGTTGGTGGAATGATGACGACTATTGCGTCAGATCATGCCTCAGGAGAAAAATCAAAACGTTACATTTCTTCAGTTATTTCAAGTGTGGTCATGATTATCTTTGCAGTATTCGCTTGGGCATTGGTTCCTTTAATGTTTGATCTACCAGCATCATTGATGGCAATACTGACTGGTTTTGTCTTAATCGGAGTATTTTCTTCAACATTAAAACGGAGTTTTTCCAATCCTAAATATACTATGAGTGTGATTTTTGCTTTTATTATTTCAGCATCAGGCATTACTTACTTTTATATCAGTGCACCAATATGGGCCTTATTAATTGGCACAATCATTGCGAAGTTTATAGAGGATTAGTTAGGATTAAATATGGAGGGAAAAAATGAAAGCAGATAAAAAACTAATCGCTGCAGTATTAAATTTTAAACAATTAGAAAAGGCAATTAAATTTAAGGAAAACTTGAAATGTGTATTTGTTTTATTTGGTAACATTAGTAATTTAGAGCACATAGTCAAGCAGCTCAATGACGAGGACATTCCGTGTTATATTCATTTAGAATATATAGATGGCTTGAAGGTCGATGACTATGCTTTTAAGTATTTAAAGAATAATGTTAAAGCTAAAGGTATAATCACAACGAGGTCCGGTCATATTAAAAGGGCACACAAAGAAAAATTAGAAGTCGTACAAAGGTCATTTATAGTAGATACTAGAATGTTGAACTTAACTTTGGCAGGTTTAGAAAAAAATCAACCTGACTATTTAGAAATCATGCCCGCTCTAGTTTCAGATTTAATTCCTGAAATAAAAAAGCATACAGATATACCAATCATTACAGGTGGCTTAGTCAATTACGATTACGTTTTTGAAAGAGCGCTTGAACATGGTGCAGAAGCTGTCTCCACTTCTAATATTAATATGTGGAAATATATTTCTAACAATTATTAACAAAATAATCAACAAAAATTAATATTCACTAGTTATTATAATTATTGAAAAGTGAATAGCAAATGGTGCGATAGAGAGACCAATATTGACATTCAGTTGAAATGTCAGTATTGGTCTCTCTTATTTTAAGGAGGGAATGATAGGCGCCACACTTTAAAAGTAAATATATATTAAAGGAGAAACTCTGTGACTAGCGACGTATTAGTATTTGACATGGATGGCACATTATATTACTCGGAAGATTTTATCGACACATATATTAATAATTTAACAGTTGTGGAAAGTAAAAGAGCGGAGATGTTGGAGGATTATAAGCAGATTGCTGAGCAATTCTCTATGCCGGATCAAAAAGAACTTTTATACAAAGAAAAAGCGCTTGGTGATGTATGGCAAATCCTCTTTTATATTGCAGATAAATATAATATTTCCGAAGAAGATAATCATCAAGCATTTCTTAAAACAAGAGAAAAAATGATTAATAATCAGGAGATTTCAATCAACTTCGAGCTAATCAATACGATTAAGAATCTAAAGTTACCAAAGGTATTAATGACAAACTCACCGGAAGTGAGTGCGACACCATTTATAGATTATTTAAACCTTAATGGCGACTTTGATATGTATATCTTTGATGCAAAGAAGCCCGTTGAACTTAGGAATCATATAGAAGAAATCGCTAAAAAATTTCCAGGGCATAATATTATTAAAATTGGGGATAACTATCATAATGATATACAAGCATCTGTGGATTCTGGCATCGATTCAATACACATTAATCATTTTAATCAGCAAACAGTACATAATATTACCGTTTATAACCTTGATCAGTTAAACGACTATCTAGTTGAAAAATATATGGAGGTTTAAATTTTTATGAAAAAGAAATACTTATTGTTACTCATGTCACTATTTGTTCTGTCACTTGCAGCTTGTGGAAATAGTGATGAATCAAATGAGGCATCAGCGGAAACCGAAGAGAAAACTGTCATTGAATACTGGCACGTCAATGCAGAAACACAAGGTGGAAATACTGTCGACCAACTCGTCGAGGATTTTAATGCACAGAGCGATAATGTAGAAGTTATCGCGAGATACAATCCAGATATGTATGCAGGATTAATGTCTAATATGCAAGCTGAAGTTGCTTCAGGAAAATCGCCAGCAGTTGTACAAGTTGGGTGGGCATTTTTAGATTACTTCTCTGAGAATTTTGAGTATGTTGAACCTCAGGAAGTGATTGATAATTATCATGATGAAGACAGTACATTTTTAGAAGATAATTTCTTACCTAATATTCTAGAACTTGGTCAAAATACAGAAGGAAATCAAGTCGGTATTCCTTATTCATTAAGTAGCCCAGTTTTATATATCAATAGAGATTTGTTAGAAGAAGCTGGCTTAGATGTTGAAGGCCCAACAACTTGGGAAGAAGTCAGAGAATATTCTGAGGCAATTAATGAAACTACAGGTAAGTATGGTGTCTATATTCAAGAACCAGCAGATTCATGGGGTCAACAAGCAATGGTTGAAAGTAATGGTGCTAACTTTATAGAAGATGGGAAAGCGAGTTTCGCATCTGAAGAAGGTATTGAAGTATTCCAATATTATCAAGACCTTGTCAATGATAATCTAGCGCTACACATTGGATGGGATCAAGGCATTCAGAGTTTTATTGACGGTAATGTCGGCATGCTTTATACGACAATTGCACAGCGTAATAATGTCGAATCAAATTCACAATTTGATGTTGCTGCAATACAGTCACCGACTTGGGAAGGAAAAGAAAAGCGTGTACCAGCAGGTGGAGCGATGTTGTCAATTACAGCACAAGAGGAAGATGAGCAAGCTGCCGCTTGGGAGTTCATGAGATATTTATACAGTGTGGAATCTATTGCCGAGTGGACTAAAGGTACGGGTTATGTGCCACCACGTGAAGGCGTATCGGATAGTGAGGAAGGATTAAAAACATTTTTAGAAGAAAATGAGCTAATGATCCCAGCCATTGAGCAGATGGATGCCATGGTTCCGTGGGCTTCATTCCCAGGAGATTCTGGCTTAGAAGCGGAACAAAAATTATTAGATATGAGAGATATTATCCTAGGCGGAGATGTAGATGTTGAGGAAACAGTATCTAATACAGAAGAAGAAATCAACAATCTTTTAGAATAATTTTAAAGACAGGAGATTGAATGGTCAATCTCCTGTAGCTTTAAAATAAGGAGGCTTTTTGGTGAGTAAAAAGTATATAAATATACTACTTTTGGCACCTGCATTATTACTATTAGCTATTTTTACAGTAGGGCCATTAGTTTATACGATTTATTTAAGTTTTTTTGATTGGAACTTAATATCTCCAAATAAAACATATGTAGGCTTAGATAATTATAAGGCACTATTAACAGATCCAACATTTAGAAGAATTATAGTCCAAACCTTCATATATATTTTACTTTTTATTATTCTTAATACAGGACTGACCTACATAATGGCATATATTATCGCTCATTTAATTAAATCAAATAAAGGTATATACAAGGTTGCGATATTTACACCTTCCGTAATTTCTCTAGTTGTTGGCTCCATGTTATTTCTTTGGATTTTGAATCCAGTATCAGGACCGGTCGCCATCGTTTTAGCTTGGTTTGGTTTATCTATACCGAATTGGACAGTAACTGAAGGTATGGTTATTGTCGTTCTGAGTCTAATCGTAGCTTGGAAAGTATTTGGCTATAACTTTATTGTGCTCTATTCAGGAATTGTCGGGATACCAACTGAAATTATTGAAGCAGCTAAGGTGGATAAAATATCTAAATTTAGAATTTTTACAGATATCATCATACCGATGAGTTCAGCAACAGGTTTTTACATATTAATTATGACCATTGTGCAGGGGCTACAATATGTATTTACTCCGATTAGAGTTGTCACACAAGGTGGTCCTAACTACCACAGTAGCAACCTAATATATCACTCCTATCATGAAGCATTTGATCTATTTAATACAGGAGTCTCAGCAGCAAGCTCTGTCATTACTTTAATCATATTTATGTTTCTTCTTGCAATGCAATTCATATTTGTAGAAAGGAATGTATATTATGAAAATTAGACAGTTTATATGGCACATTCTAATCATTATTTTTATAGTGGTTGCCTTATATCCAATTTTATTTGCAGTATCAAACTCTTTTAAACATTTAAATGACGCCTTCGTGTCAACAATTAATTTAATTCCTAATTCATTTACTCTCGAGAATTATCAAGGTTTATATGAAACAATTCCATTGTTCAAGATTACATTGAATACCTTTGTCATTGCGAGCATCATCACTTTTTTCAAAATAGTAACTTCTTTGCTGGCAGCATACGCATTGACATATTTTAATTTTAAATTTAAAAAAGCAACATATTTTTTACTAATCAGTACCATTTTTATTCCTTTTACAGTCACTATGATACCCAACTATTTAATCGTTTCTCATTTTGACCTAATTGACAGTGTATGGGGAGTTATTCTCCCACAATTAGCAGATGCCATAGGAATATTTATGTTAACGCAAGCAATGAGAAACATTCCTAAACCTTTAATTGAGGCAGCTCAAGTAGATAATATCTCTACTTTTAATATTATGAAGGATCATGTATTACCAATTGTCAGACCGGCACTAACTTCAACAGCAATTTGGTTTTTTATCTTGGCGTGGAATGATTATGTCTGGCCCCTTCTAATGCTACGTTCTAGAGATAGTTATACACTGCCACTCGCTTTACAGCTATTTGTAAGTTCAGAGGGTGGGACAAACTTTACGGTAGCTATGGCTTTATCTGTGATAACAATGGCGATTCCATTGATCTTATATTTAATTTTCCAACGTTACATCATAAATACTTTTTCATCTAGCGGAATTAAGTGAGGAGTAAGTTAATGACATCAATTATTTTAAAAAACGTAAACAAAAGTTATGGTGACAATACCGTAATAGATAATTTGAATCTAGAGATTAAAGAAGGGGAGAGAACTATATTTCTTGGCCCTTCTGGATGTGGTAAATCGACTATATTAAGGATGATTGCAGGCCTTGAAAAAATCACTAGTGGTGAAGTATTTCTTGGAGATAGAAATGTAACACATCTAGCATCTGGAGAAAGAAATATTGCTATGGTCTTCCAAAACTATGCCTTATATCCCCATATGAGTGTGGAGAAAAATATTCTCTATGCATTAAAGCGTAATGGAGTATCTAAAACTGATAGAGAAAATCGTTTAGAGAAAGTTTTAGCAATGCTGGAATTAGAACAGTATAGAAAGCGTATGCCTAAAGATCTTTCTGGGGGTCAGAGGCAAAGAGTGGCTTTGGCTAGAGCAACAGTGAAGCAATCAAATTACTTTTTACTAGATGAACCCTTATCAAATCTAGATGCAAAACTAAGAGTAGTGGCTCGTAGAGAGTTATTAAAGCTTCATGAAGAATTTAAACAGACTTTTGTCTATGTGACTCATGACCAAGTTGAAGCGATGGCACTTGGAGATCGTATCGTCGTTTTAAATAAGGGTGAAGTTCAGATGGTAGATACGCCTTATAACGTCTATCATCAACCAAGGAACTTGTTTACAGCTCAGTTCATTGGTTCACCACCAATGAATATTCTTGATGGTTTTGTTAAAGATAAGCAGTTCTGTTTCGATGAACAATCCATAGATATTAGTAGTATCAATGGAGTGGGCAAAGAATTAGAAGGTAAGAAAGTATATCTCGGTATTAGACCGGAAAATATGAAGATTAGTGAAAATGATGATGGGGACATCAAAGGGAAAGTCATTTTTAGAGAAAATTTTGGAGCAGAGGTCGCTCACACCATTCAAATTGGTGCAACAGAAATTATTGTAATGTCTAACACAATCATTAATCAAGACGAGGTGTCGGTTATCGTTAATCGAGAACATGTTCACTTCTTTGATAAAGAAACAGAAACAAACTATAAATATTTGATGGAGGATTTATAATGAATATTTTACTTAGTACAAACGCATTTATTACTACTGGATTTAAGCCACTAAAAGAATTACTAGTTGATTATGATACATTCGATTTTGGACTTGAACTGTTCCCGAATTTTGAAGATAAAAGATTTAAAGATGAATTAGCCGAAATTAAATCGCTAATCAAAGACAGACCCTTGTCCATGCATGGTCCGTATTTTAAGGTGGAGCATAGTGCAGAGAAAGGTACAGATGCTTATAAATATGCCATAGACCAGATTGAACAAACCTTAGAAATCTGTGAAGACTTAAATATCAAGCATCTTGTTTTTCATCATAATAACAAAAAAATTACTGATGAGAATAAAGCTTCATCAATAGTTGAAAGTCAAAAAAATCTTCATGAATTGGATGACATTTGTAAAGAATCTGATGTTGAAATCCTCGTTGAAAATGCAGGGGTCTATGCTAAAAATAATGTACTATTTGATGAAGAAGAATTTATAAGTATGTGTAAAGAAGAGGGAAATAATCTACTTATCGATATTGGCCACGTTAATGCTAATAACTGGAGTCTTGAAAATATTATTTCTTCTTTAAAGGAGCAAATTACGCATTATCACTTGCATAATAATGTTGAAGGGAGAGATGATCATAATAGAATTCATGATGGTTCATTAGATTTTGAAGACTTTGTTAAATTGTATAATATGTATACACCAGAAGCGGACTTAGTTCTTGAATATAACTATGATCTTGGTAATGATATAAGTGCAATAAAAGAAGATTTGGACTTCTTATATAAAACTTTTAAGTAAGACTTTTAAACAACATGCTGTGTTCTCTTATTTTCTTATAAATAGACTAGAAATAATTTGCCATTTATACTATAGTAAAGTGTATTGATTACTTATGCCGACATAGTTTAATGGTAGAACACAGCCATGGTAAGGCTGCAATACGAGTTCGATTCTCGTTGTCGGCTGTTTCAACCAACTCTACAAGAGTTGGTTTTTTTGTTTAATTATTTGCAAAAGATTGTACTAATCGATAATGTTAAATAAAGAATGAAATTTGGAGGTTATGATGACAACACTCACTCTACAAGAAGCAATTTTTACTGTAAGTAATCTTAGAACCGAACTCGCTAATGAATATGAGAAATTCAGTACAGAGTACCGAGTGCCTATTTCGGTTAACAATGAAAAAATTGATCATGCAGATAAGCTTTCTAAAGTTAATGAATCACTAGCTAAAGTAAAGCAATTGAGAAATGATTTAGTAACTTTAAAAACAGCAATTCACCACAAAAATTCTACAGCTACAGTGGTTCTTGACGGCACTGAAATAACCGCATCTAGTGCCTTAGAGTCATTGAAAATTGAACGTGGTATCATCAACAATATAAAGAACAATATTACTTTTGGCTATGGTCGTGAACGTGTTAAGACTATATCTGGGGTAGGTATTGTTGAAGAGGGTATCATCAATGAAGATGAGATCAAAGAATATCTGTCAGAACTTGAAACACTCGTTAACAAAAAATCAATCTTAATCGATAAATTTAACAGTACTGAAACGATTGACGTCACACTAACAAGCATATAAGTCATGTATTGGTAGAAAGAGACCTATTTTAAATCGAGAATTTGATGGATTACAATTTACGTTTTATTTATCTGTTACGATTTAAGAATTCGAATCAAACGACTGATGGACAATCATAGTGATGATTATCTCTTTCGATGGAGTTTCCCTCAAAAACTTTTGGGTGTTAAGTTTTGCCTTTTTGCTCACCTACAAATTAAATAATAAAGACTAGGGGTGCACTTTTGTGCTGAGAGATGAACAATCGACCCTTTGAACCTGTAGGTTAGGACCTGCGATAGGGAAGTCTGTGTCGATAAACTTTGGCAACATGGTATTTATGGACTCGGACCGCTCATAAGGTTCGGGTTTTTATCTTGTTTAGTCAAAAGGAGAAATTGATATGTTTACAGATCGATTATGGACACGTGTAGAAGGAATTTGGAAATCGTATTTAGACCATCCTTTTGTGATGGGCTTGGGTGATGGATCTCTTGAAATTGATAAGTTTCAACATTGGTTAAAACAGGATTATGTGTATTTAGTTGAGTATGCACGCTTAATGGCGATTGGTGCAGAGAAGGCACCGGATTTAGATACTATGAATTTATTTGCTGAGTTGTTACATGGAACGTTGTTTGGCGAGATGGAGCTTCATAGAAGTTTTTCAAAACGATTTGGAATTTCAGAGGATGCGCTATTAGAAACTGAGGCGGCTAGTGAAAATACAGCATATACCTCATACATGTTGAATCACGCACAGCGCGGTGATGCAGCTGTTGTGGCTGCATGCTTATTGACTTGTGCATGGTCTTATAACTTTATAGGAAATCACTTAAAGAAAAATTATGACCATGAGGATAATCCATATAAAGAATGGGTGGATATGTATTCAGACACAGAGTTTACTGCATTAAATAATACTGCAATGAAGCTGATGAATCGTTTAGCAGAGGGTAAACCTGAGCGTGAATTGCTTGTCTTAGAGGAAATTGTGGTGAAAACAAGTAAGTACGAGTATATGTTTTGGGAGATGTGTGAAAATAAATCTAATTGGGATGTTATACAAGGAGAGAAATGACTAGGAAATTAATTATTCATAATAATAAGTTTTCTAAATTGTTAAGGGTCTGTAAAACATGTGTATTCCATAATTTCTTTGGGGTAAGGTAGGACTAACATCACGATTCAGTCTGAAAACCTATACTACTTTAAGGAGAGGGAATTAATTATGAAGAAACTCTTAACTGTTACATCATTAGTAGGCGTATTGGCACTTGCTGCATGCGGAGGCGGTTCTGAAGAAGGTACAGAGGAAGGTACAGAAACAGAAGAATCTGGTACAGAAGGAACTGAAACAGAGACTGAAGGCACAGAATCAGAAGATACAGAGTCAGAAGATACTGAATCAGATGACGAAGGTGAATAGAACATTTGAATATCGGCCGCTGGTAAAAACCGGTGGCTTTTTTTCTTGATGCGAATTATTAAAATTTTGTAAGGGTATCATATATAATATATATAATTCGACATATTATAGGAGCGAAAAGAAGTATGAAAATTGGTGTGATTTCTGATTTGCATATTGATCGATACAATGATGAAAACCTTCAACAGAAGGATTTTACCTTAACCTTGGCAAATGAGGTGAATCGTCAATCACTCGATGTGTTGTTGATAGCGGGCGATATTTCAAACGATCATATGCGGTCTTATCGTTTCATGCAGGCACTGGAACAAATGACAGGCGTTGTGATTTACTTTGTGCCAGGCAACCATGATTTTTGGAATCAATCCGGAGATGATAAGACGACAAATGAGATTCATCAATTTTTCAAAAGCACGAAGTATTATAAAGAAGGCGAACCTGTAGATCTAGGTAACGGCTGGGCAATCGTTATGAATGCCGCTTGGTACGACTATACTTACGCAAGTGACCGCTTTTCCAAAGCGCGTCTTGAAGAGCGGAGTTATTACGGTGGAACATGGCAAGATTTAGTACGTGTAGATTGGGGAAAAAGCGATCCAGAGATATCTTTAGAATTTGCAGAAAAAGCTGCACATGATTTGGAAATGGTAAAGGATAAGAAAATTATTTTAATGACCCATGTCGCAACACATAAAGCATTTAGAGTTCCCATGCCAAACCGCTTATTTGATTACTACAATGCCTTTATTGGTACGTCAGACTTTGACACATTTTATGGGGACTATGATATTAAATACAGCGTTATGGGGCATATCCACTTTCGACACCAAGTTATTGAAGGTGGCGTTAAATATATTTGTGCATGCCTTGGATACCGTAGAGAATGGCGGACAAAAGATATTGTTCATGAGATACGTGATGCCTTAGAAATTATAGAAATTTAAAAAGACCTCCTGAGTCTTTTTATTTTAAGTTTATTTATTAACTTGTCCGAAAAAATATAAGTGATATGAGAATTCTATATCGACTGGTAAAGTCAAAATACCGGTCAATGAGTGCTATCTTTGTCCAGTAAAACAAAAGTACCGGCAGATGAATACGCTCATTTGCCGGTAACACTGTTTATTTCTTTTTGATTTCTTCGTATTTAGCGTACCACTCTGGAAAAACTCGCTTGAAGACGACTGGTTTGAACTCTCCATCAACTTTTTTTACTACAAGTAGTGTCGTAGTACCGTGAGTACAAACTTCACCATCTCCGTTGACAATTTCAAAACCGTAGATGGTCCGCATACCTGTATTTTCTTCTACCCAGGTGCGGACAAAGGCACGATCACTGTATTTTAGTGGTTTGGCATAGGTAATATTGACGTTGTGTACTGGGGCTAAATATCCTTCTCTCTCCATCGCTAAATAATCATAACCGATGTCTTCAATTAGTTTCCGACGTCCGAGTTCAAGCCATTTGATATATGAACCATGATAGATGACGCCCATCATATCAGTATCTGCATACAAGATTTGAATTTCTGTTTCTGCTACATATACACTCATGAAAAATCCTCCTATTAATACATATTAATATTGTATCATTCTAATACTGTAAAAATCTCCTCGACTTTTAGACCGGAAAAATAAAGGTTATGATAGAATGAGGTAACTAGGAATGGGGTAATAATATGAAATTACTAACTTTTATAGATCCAGATTCAGGAGATTGTCGCACAGGTGTACTTACTTCTAAAGGTGTACTCGACATATCTGAAGATTTTAGTTCGATTCAAGAGGTTATGAACCATCAAGGAAAGGCTGAAGCACTGATTGATTTTTATATTGAAGGTGAAGGTGTGGATTTTCTAGAGTATGACAGTCTCACTCTTGGACCAGCTGTTCCTAATCCAGGAAAAATCATTTGTGTTGGGGTAAATTACAAACGCCACGCTGAGGAAATGCAAATTGATATTCCCAAACATCCGATACTATTTTCTAAGTTTAACAACGCACTCACTGCGCATAATAGTACTATAAATATTCCGCAAGGTGTGACTGCAATGGATTATGAAGGTGAGTTAGCGATTATAATCGGGAAGACAGCTAAAAGTGTCAGTAGAGAAGACGCTATGGATTATATTTTTGGTTATACAAATGCGAATGACGTATCGGAGAGAACATCACAATTTAGAACGAGCCAATGGCTAACAGGTAAGACCTATGATGGGTTCTGTCCCGTTGGACCATACATTGTCACCTTAGAAGAACTCGGAGAACCTCATAAATTACGTATTAAGACTTATGTCAATGGTGAGTTACGACAAGATTCTAATACGAATGATATGATATTTAAAAGTAGAAGTTTAGTTAGTTATACTTCCCAGTTTATGACTTTAGAGCCAGGCGATATTATTTTAACAGGAACTCCAGAAGGTGTTGCTTCAGGTTATAAAACAGCAATTAAACCTTGGATAAAAGACGGTGACACTGTAACAGTAGAAATTGAGTCACTCGGTAGATTAACAAATTGTTTTAAAATGGAGTGATAGAAATGCCAGTGTATGGTAAAGTTCACAAACTTTTTGTTGGTAAAGTAAAAACGATTGGTAATCCTAAGGCAGAAGAAAAGATGGATCAAGAATGGCAGACTGGTGCATTCAAAGAAGAGACTAAAGAAGCGGTATTTTTATCGAAAAATGGTTTAGTAGGAGACGAATGTCAGGATAAGAAAAACCATGGTGGTCCTGAAAAAGCTTTGTTTGCTTATGCAGTTAGTCACTACGAAAAATGGCGTGTTGAACTCGCTACTGATGACATTGGACCTGGTGGCAATGGAGAAAATATTGCTGTCTTGCACATGGATGAAGAATCGGTATGTATTGGAGATATTTACGAACTGGGTGAGGCAACCATTCAAGTTTCGCAACCTAGAAGACCATGCTGGAAGCCTGCTAGACGACATGGCGATATTGAACTTGCTAAAAAGATAGAAGATAGTGGGCGGACAGGTTGGTACTTTAGAGTACTTAGAGAAGGTAAAATCAAAAAAGACGATGAATTTAAGTTATTAGAACGCCCAGCACCGGATTGGACGATTGCTCAGATGAATGAGGTGCTTTACCATAACCGCGACAATATTGGCTTACTAGAAAATCTTAGAGATCAAGAATTCGCACCAGACAGTTGGGTTAAAACAATCAATAAAATATTAACAGGTGAGGAAATTGATGAGTCACCAAGGTTGTATGGACCGAATATATAAAAATTCCCACATAACATTTTTTAACATGTTGTGCGGGAATTTTTATTGTTAATTTACGGATTGTGCTTTAGGTGTCTGATCATCAGGGTTATGAGTAGGATCTAGTTTGCGTTCTAAGAACCTTAAACCGAAGTCGATAATTATAGCGATAAGAGCAATAGGAATGGCGCCTGCCAGAATGTAGACAGTACCTTCTGTTGCATTTGTCCCTCGGATAATCAAATCTGTTAATGTAGGGGCGCCAATGAAGGAGCCGATCGCAACGACACCAATTGCGACGACGAGTGCAATTCTAAAGCCACCGATAATTACTGATAGGGCAAGTGGCAATTCAATTAGGCGGAGTACTTGATTTGAAGTCATACCCATACTTTTACCAGCATCAGTAATATTTTTATCCACATTGGTAATGCCTGTATAGGTGTTTTTAATAATCGGCAATAGTGCATATAAGAATACTGTCATGATCACCGTATTTGTACCAAGCCCCATAACGAGCATTAAGATGGCAATCATCGCTAGAGCAGGTATGGTCTGAATGATGTTAGCAATCGTGATGACCACGCCTGAAAGTTTAGAATACCGCGCGATAAAAATCCCAATCGGTACGCCGACAATCGCAGCAAAGAGGACACCATATAGACTCATGAGTAAATGGTCCATGAACAAGCGGAACAAGTAAGGGAAGTTATTGGTGAAATAGTTAAAGAGTTCAACGATTAAATTTTCTCCCATTATTCTTCCTCCACTTCAAAGTAATTGTGTTCATCTAAAAATTCTTCTGCAACAATAGCAGGCTCGATGCCTTCCTCATCAGCACGGTAGTTGAGTTCTTGCATTGTTTCAGTTGAAATTGTATCTTCTAAACGAGTTAAGGCTTCGTCAATGACGGGATATTCTTCGATAATGTCATATGTGGCAAAAGGTGATGCATCATATGGTGGGAAGAATTGTAGGTCATCTTCTAAGACGACTAAATCATAAGCTGGGATACGACCATCTGTTGTATAACCTAGAGCGAGGTCAAGGCTCCCTGTATTAAGGGCTTCGTAAACTAAGCTAATTTGCATGGCTCTCATAGTGTCAAAACCAAAACCATATGCTTCTTGGAAGGCTTGATAACCATCACCAGGTCTGTTAATCCACGAAGTATCAACGCCTACATTGAATTCATCTGCATATTCAGCTAGATCAGAAGTAGTTTCAAGACCATACTCATCTGCAGTTTCCCTAGTGACCATGAAGGCATAAGTATTATCGAAGCCATAGGAGTTATAAAATTTCATGTTAAATCGTTCTTTAAAAATGTCTTGTGTTAAGGCCATCGCTTCATCTGGATCGTTAACTGGATCTTCATTTAAGGTTCCGGTTAAATCTGTACCGGAATAACGGGTACCAGAGATTTGGGCATCTCCGGTTAAGAGGGCGTTATGTTGAATTGTTGAAGAACCAAGGTTGTTTATCATAGTTGGCTCTATTTCACCGTCACTATAATGTTCGATCATTAAACGAACCATATGTGATGTAATTTGTGATTCGGTTGTAGTCATTGATGTAATAGTAATACCATCGCTCGAGCTACTACTTAAACCAGGTAGACTGCACCCGGATAAGAAGATGACCGACACGAGCATGAGTGTAAATAATCGTTTAATCTGTGTCATATAATCTCTCCTATCTGGATACTTTTAGTCCTTTTGGTGTAACCCATTTTTCTGTGAGTGATAAACAAAAATCAGCAATTAAGGCGAGGACTGTGACCATAATCGCAGCACTGATTATTAATTCAGGTTGATAGGTATTTAGGCCATTGAAGACAAAGTCGCCTAGGCCTCCTGCACCAATATAACTCGCTAGTGTTGCCCATGATATGACGTATACAGATGATAGGCGAATACCACTTAAAATCAATGGTGTAGACATCGGAACCTCTATTCGTCTCATTAATTGACCGCGGGTCATACCCATACTTTTCGCTGCGTCCATAATGTTAGGATCTATATTTCTCACACCAATGATTGTGTTGTTTAAAATAGGTAAGAGAATATAGGCGCTAAGAGCAATAATCGCGGGTATTCTACCTACACCAAACAAGGGAATCATCAAAGCTAAGACAGCCAGAGTTGGGACAGTCTGTAAGACGCCTGCAGTGGTTAAGACCCACCCAGCTAAACGTTTAGTGTTGGCAATCATCATGCCAACTGGTACAGCAATTAGGATGCCTATGACTAGGGAGATTAATGAAATATAAAAATGTTCCCAAGTCTTAAGCATCAGATCTGCGCCATTTACTTCTAAAAATTCCATCATGATTGCTCAACTCCTAAGGGATTACTTTCATCTTCCTTGCTTTCTCCCCAAATCGTGTCATAGACAATATCTACTAAGTTCGAACGGGTAATGAGTCCAACTAACTTGTTGTTATCATCGATAACTGGAATATTTCTAATGTTACGTTTCAAGATAGTGCGTACAGAATCTTGAAGTTTAGAATCTACACCGATTCGATAAACGTCGCGATTCATTAGGTCAACAAGATCCATGCCTTTTCTGTAACCATCATTAATATCTTCAATATCTACAAAACCAAGTAATTTTTTCTGATCATCTGTTACTAGGATTGTATCGATACGCTTTTCTCTCATGAGTGTTATACAATCATTGATTGATTTATCTACAGTGATACTAATCGGTTGAATCATGGCATCTTGTACTGTTCTCATATTTGGACGATCTTGAATGAGGCGGCCTTCACCAATGAAATCACGAACAAAGCCATTAGCAGGATGTCTTAAAATTTCGTCAGGCGTATCAAATTGGACGATTTTACCGTGACTCATGATAACGATTCTGTCAGCGAGCTTGATTGCTTCATCCATATCATGGGTAACGAAGATAAATGTTTTGCCTAATTTTTTCTGTAATTCTTTAACTAAATCTTGTAGGGTGTCACGCGTAATAGGGTCTAGCGCGCCGAAGGGTTCATCCATCAGGATGATGTTTTGTTCAGCTGCAAGTGCTCTGACAACACCGATACGTTGTTGCTGACCACCTGAGAGTTCGGAAGGATAACGGTCGAGATACTCTTCTGGTAAATCGACTAGTTTGATTAGTTCTCTCGCTTTTTTGTCTTTATCTTCATCGGACCATTTTAATAGTCTGGGGACTAAGGTGATGTTTTCTTTGATAGTCATATGAGGTAAGAGTCCAATTTGTTGAATCACGTAACCAATGCTACGACGAAGTTCAACAGGATTTTTCTTAGAAATATCCTCACCATTTATTGTGATTGTGCCTGTTGATGGTTCAATCATGCGATTGATCATACGTAGAGCGGTTGTTTTACCACTACCACTCGTACCAATAAAGGCAATAAATTCACCCTCATTAATATCGAGTGAGATATTGTCGACGGCTTTCTTGTTACCGCCATAAGTCTTTGAAACATTCTTAAAACTGAGCATAATCTATCTCCTTTTCCATAATTAAAAAGTTGATCTCAGAACATGATTAGTATAGCATAGTAGATTTTAAATTTCATATTATTAGATAAGTTTCACATATTTAAAATGCTTTTAAAACACTGTTATAAATAGTATTGTGAAATTTATAATTGAAATTTATTGAAATACTAGTCTGTAATAATATGAAATTTTGAAACGCATAAATTATATTACCCTATAATTTTAAAAGTATTCAGAAATTTATTTGACAAGTTCATGACAAACAATTAGCTTTAAATTAAATAGAAGAAGGGGTGTTTATATGCAAGAAGGTATTTTATCGAAAGCAGCCGCATTAAAAGAGGACATTATTACTTGGAGAAGACATTTACACCAGTATCCTGAACTATCATTTGAAGAAGTAGAAACAGTTAGATTCGTTAAAGAGAAACTTGAACAATTAAATTTTGATATCGAGTACCCGATCGCGAAAACTGGTTTAATAGCTACTTTAAAAGGAGAATCTGAGGGTCCGACAGTTGCTTTACGTGCGGATATGGATGCCCTGCCAATACAAGAAGAAAGTAATCTACCTTATAAATCGTCAGTCGATGGCGTCGGGCATTTGTGTGGGCATGACGCACACACTGCAATTTTACTTGGTGCTGCTCATATTCTCAGCCAAAATCCTCTGAAGAAGGGGAATATTAAATTGCTGTTCCAGCCAGCTGAAGAAGGTTATGGTGGTGCAGAGGTGATGGTAAATGAAGGCGCCTTACAAAATCCCGCTGTTGATGTGATTGCTGGACTGCATGTGCATCCAACAGTAAAAACAGGAGAAACTTCAATTACAGAAGGTTATGCGACAGCGTGTGCAGACTCATTTGATATTAAAATTATTGGCAAAGGCGGGCATGCTGCCCATCCTCACCTATCCATTGACCCGATTGCAATTGCTTCTACAGTCATTGCATCATTGCAGCAGGTCGTCAGTAGAAATGTTGATCCTTTAGAAAACATCGTATTAACAATAGGGAAGATTAACGGTGGATTTGCGAGAAATGTCATTGCGCCAGAGGTCGCCTTAGAAGGCACTGTACGATTATTAAATCCAAACCTTCGACCACTCGTTAAAGAAAAAATGGATGAGTATTTAAAAGGTATTACTGAGGGTATGGGTGGGACTTATGAATTTACTTATACAGATGGTATTCCTTCAGTTTATAATGAACCAACATTAATTCCTGACTTACATCACTCAATTGATAAAGTCCTTGGTGAAAATCAACTGCTTAAAGTGAAACCGAGTATGGGTGGAGAAGATTTTTCATATTACACTAACAAGATTCCAGGTGTCTTCTTTAGGCTAGGTACAAATGGCAGTGAAGATACGAGCTACCCCAATCATCACCCTAAATTTAATGTGGATGAAGATGCTTTGCCTTATGGTTCAGCGATACTGGCACAATTTGCATATGATTATATAGAAAATCATTAAGTTTAGAATTTATTAGGTTGTGATGGGTCACAATAGGGTATGTATAAATAAGTAATTTTTCTAGGAGGATTTACATGAAAAATAGATATAGTGCGGATATTGAATATTTAACGGTGGGCTTAGACCATGCCAAAGTTGAAGTTGAAGCTTT
Source organism: Jeotgalicoccus sp. ATCC 8456 (assembly GCF_016313225.1). NCBI lineage: Bacteria > Bacillati > Bacillota > Bacilli > Caryophanales > Staphylococcaceae > Jeotgalicoccus > Jeotgalicoccus sp. ATCC 8456. The sequence goes on from NZ_CP066224.1 coordinate 1,794,497, forward strand.
TGTGAATCTAGGGTGCCCTTATTGCCAAACATTCTTTGAAGTTGTTGATGAGGTATTAAAACCTTATGCAGATGATGGTTATATCAAACTTGTTCTTAAACATGTGGACAGAACAAAATCAAAATTATTGCGTGGTACTGTTGCCAATAATTATGTGGACCATGATGATCCAATCGAAGGGTATAATACAATGAAAGAACTATTCATGACACAAGATTCATGGTCGGATAGCTTTAAGGATACGATTAATAAGTGTGAAAATGACCTGGGCTTACCAGAATTAAAAGCACAGTATGACCGTGGTGAGGAAGTACTTAAAGACTTCAATGAACGTGGATTAAGAATTGTGCCAACTGTGTTTATTAATGGCGAACAGGTAGATTACAAGCCAAAAGAACTGTCTAAAGATGAAGTAGCTGAGCTATTTAAAAATAAAATAGAACATTTAAAATAGGCTTGTGTTTCAAGTCTATTTTATTTTAGTGTATAGTACCTGTAAGGAGAGATAGATATGAAATATTTTGCCGTTTTTATATCTATGAAAAGTGAAGCATTATCCAAACAACATCGACCAGAACACCTGGCTTTTTTAGAAACACAAAGAAATGCAGGTAATATCTTAATTAACGGGCGCTTTACTGATGGCTCCGGAGGGCTCGTGATATATAGAGGAGAAGATGAAAGTAAAATTGAATCACTCGTCAACGAGGATCCTTACATTAAATTAGGTGCAAGAAATTACGAGATACGTGAATGGGATATGGAAAGTAACTACGAGTTTTAGATGTTCGGAGTGGTAAAAGATGATTAGGGCAACTAGAAGAGCGAGCTTAATTATTATTGCAATGCTATTGATGATCACACCGCTTGTTAAAGCGCAAGAAGAAATTAATCCATACTTATTGAACATGGTTGATATTCGGACTTCATCTGAAGAGGCGAATCAAGAAGCGTGGCAGATGATCAGTCGTATGAATCATGTAGAGAATCGAATTTTATATGAAACGAATAATCATGGTGCAACATTTATATTGGCAGATACACCGATTACTGAACAACCAGAATTTGAATACTTAAAGGGGAGCGTCCCTAGAGGACATACTAACTCATGGGATTCGATTCCCGGTGCTGGAGCGTATGAATCTATCGCACGAATTGGTTATAGTGATCCAGGTAAAGGGCATTCTGCCATTAACCTTGAGCTTCACGAGTATGGCCATGTTGTTGACTCATTTACAGTCGGGGTTCAAGTGAGTGAAACGGAAGAATTTCGTGCAGTTCAGAACGCTGAGCTCGATAGTCTGTTTGGTGATAATTCACAAAGAGATTACTACAATAATGTAGATGAGTACTTTGCAGAAGCCTTTGCTATGTATTATCTAAATGATGAAAGTCGTAGTGAATTGGCTTCAAAAGCACCAAGAACACTCGCTTTCTTCGATAAATTTGCACATAGCATTTTATCAGTTGGGGAAGTGACAGGTAATACTGTTACGATGCACTGGGATCCTCATGAAGATGCAGTTGAATATGAAGTGTTTAGAAATGATGAATCTGTCGGTACAACGACAGGTCCAAACTATAGAATAGAAGGACTTGATACAGACACAACCTATGATTTTAAAGTCATTGCTAAAGATTCAGAAGGTAAGGCCTTGTATACTTCATACACACGGTCGGCACTGACAGGCAGTGTACAGGATCCACCTGATGTAGATATTGAAGAACTTGAAGCTACAATCTCAGAAGTTGAGTCTGCCTATGAAGATGAAGAAATGGGCAAATCATTAACAAGAGCCCTGCAAAATGCGAATACTTATATTGCAGATGTAAACAATGATGAATATACTTCTGGGGGCAATGAAATTACTCAAGGTGGCGTAGATTCATTGAATGCAAGCTTACAAGAAGCTTGGGAAGAAGATGAGGAAATCAAGCGTCAAATTGAAGAAGAAAAACAACGTGAAGAAGAAGAAAGGCAGGCAGAAGAACAGAGAAAAGCAGAAGAACAGGCTGCCTTAGAAGCTAAAGAGAGAGAAGAAGCTGAAGCCTTAGCAGAAAGAGAAGCACTGATGTCAACTTTAACTAAGGTTGGTGTTGGACTCTTAGTGATTGTTGCAGCATTTATTGGCTGGATGATATACCGTAAGAGAAAATAAAGGAAATTTAAAGAGAACCGCACGACCTTTTGAGAGGTCGTGCGTTTTTTTGTATAGGGAAATTGTGTGGATGAGTAACGACATTAATCTATAAAAAACTGGAGATGAAATCTATTTGATCTCGCTAAAAAAACTAAAAAATCAAATTATCAGAAAAAAGACTTGTTTTAGACACATTTATATTATATGGTTGTTATATTGTAATACAAGTGTAAGCGTATACAATTAGGAGGGGTAGAAATCAAATATGAGATTATAAGTTTATTTACTGGGTTTCCCGCAAAATGTAGTAGAGGCTTTCTAGGGTGGAGTAGTGTTTATTTAATTAAGGTTTTCAATGAGAATAATCAAGTTATTAATATTTTGTTTGATACTGGAGGATATAACGAAAGGAGTGAGTTGAAAAAAAGGTTAAATGACTTAAATTTATCATTAGAAGATATAAATATAGTGTTTATTAGTCATCTTCATTTTGATCACTGTGTCAATTGGGTGTTTTTTCCAAACGCTAAAATTGTTGTTGGTGAAGTAGAGATATCTTCAAGTTTTACTTCTGAAGATATAAATATACCCGATTTTCATTTAGAAAATTTATTGATGCATAAGAATCTAGTCAAAGTGAAAAATGGAGATTATTTATGGGGCTTTGAAGTTATCTTATTGCCTGGACATACAAAAGGATTAATAGGTCTAAGATATAATGACATATTTATTGTAAGTGATGCTATCAAGAATAGAACAGAAATTAATGAAATGAAACTAATGAATGTTATGGACGAAAAAAATGCATTAGAAACTATAAAATTTTTAAACGACAATGCTTCCGTAATATATCCAGGACATGATGGTAGGTTGGTGAAAGTAGAAGGTAAGTGGGATATTTCGGAAAATTTAAATGAAACTATCTTTATTTCTAATTTTAAAGACTCTAACTTTACAACAAAAATCTTATAGATGGAGGAAAATGAAAATGTGGGAAAAATTTAAAACCATAGGACCAGGTATGTTAGTAGCTGGGGCATTTGTAGGGACCGGAACAATAACCACTAGTATAGTAGCTGGAACTGAAAATGGTTACACGTTTCTATGGGCATCAGTTACAGCTGCAATAGTAATTTCCATTATATTACAAGAAATGACAGCGAGATTATCGATGTCTACGGGAAAACCATTAGCTGTTCTTGTTAAAGAAAGATTAGGGATTTGGGCTAGTATAATTGTTATTTTAGCAATTGTCGGAGGGAATTCAGTTTATTCAGTAGGTAACTTATCTGGTGTCAATATTGCTCTAGGAGGATTATTTGAAGGAATTCCAGCAAGTGTTTGGATTATTGGAGTAACTTTTATTTATTGGTCTCTCTTGATGATTGGTAAATATAATATCCTAGAAAAAATTATAACAATACTTGTAGCTTTAATGGGAATCTTGTTTCTAATCAACATGTTTTATGTTCAACCAGATTATGTAGAAGTTGTAAAAGGACTAATAATACCGACATTAGAAATCGATAAAATTACACTTGTAATAGCATTGATAGGTACAACGGTAGTTCCGTATAATTTCTATTTACATTCAACAGCTGTGCTAGAAAGAGGTTGGCATAAAAATGCTAAAACCAATCTTGGGATGATGCGTTTTGATACTATCGTACCTATTTTCATTGGAGGAATAATAACAATGTCTATAGGTGTCGTCGCAGGGACGGTTCTCTATCCTTTGCATTTATCAAATGGCTTGGTCATTGAGGGTTCTAACGAAATGGCAATGACGATAGAACCTTTACTTGGGAAAAATGCATATGCGCTATTTAGTTTAGGGTTATTTGCTGCAGCTATATCCTCAATGCCAATGGCTGCATTATCTGCAGCTTATGTATTTACTCAAAGTTTTGGTTTAAACCCAGATATGAAAGGTAACGCGTTTAGATTAGTGTTTAGTTTTGTTGCTTGGGTACCTGTTTTCTTTGCGGTAGGTATAGAGAATCCAATTTGGACAATAATTTTAGCCCAATCTATAAATGGAATGTTGCTTCCAATAACGGCAATATTAGTTTTATATTTAATAAACAAAAAAGATACAAGTGGATCACTTAGAAATAACCTTGTAAGTAATATTTTAGGTTATGTAGCTGTTGGATTTACAATTATTTTAGGGTTAATTAATATAATCAGTACTTTTCAATAAATTATTATACAAGTAGAGGTGAGAGAAATTGCAAAAAAATAGTAATCTTCTTGAAGGTGCAATAGAGTTACATGCTCATTCGGCGCCTAGTATATTTCCGAGAAGACAAAACGACTGGGAATTAATAGAAGATGTTAGAGATGCCGGGATGTACGGCATTGTATTGAAAGCTCATGAAGGTGTATCTTATGATAGAGCAAATTTGTTGCAAAATAAATATCCCGAAATAAAAATATATGGAGGCTTGGTGTGTAACCATTTTGTGGGTGGTTTAAATATTCATGCTGTGGACTTAGCGTTGAAAATGGGAGCAAGTATTATATGGATGCCAACACTTTCAACGTCTACTCATAAAAAATATTTTGAAAGAAATAAAAATGAAAAGATTTTAAAATCTAATAATAAGATGATAGATTCTGATGAATCAATATCTATTTTCAATGGTAAGCACATAAAAGATTCTGTAAAAACAATACTTGAATTAATAGCAAAAAATAACAAGGTACTTGCTACAGGTCATCTAAACAGTGATGACGCATATAAATTAGTTTTAGAAGCTAAGAAAATAGGTGTTGAAAAAATCTTAATTCAACATGTTGATCTAGGGATATCTCCATACACACTAACTGAACAACAGCAACTAGTTGAAGAAGGATGTTTTTTAGAAAAATGTTATCTAGCTTGTAGCAATGATTTTAAAGATATGGATGTAACGATGATGGCCGACACTATACACAAATTAGGGAGTAGTAAATGTGTACTGGTAACTGATTATGGTCAAAAGCATAATGTTCCTGTTGTTAAAGCCTTGGACACATTCGTTAAAGAACTTTTAGAAGTGGGAGTTAGCCAAAGTGATATTAAGAAAATGATTGTAGAAAATCCTAGATATTTAATGGAGAGTTAGATTGATTAGACAGGAGGAAATTCATCTGATTGTTATTATATTCAATGACAGGTTAAAAAAGGTGGAAGCGAGTAATGGACCTAATTAAAAAGGGAAAACTTTCGGATATTATATTTAAAGATTTAGAAAAACGCATAAAAGGTAAAGAATATGAAGTCGGTGAAAAGCTACCTTCTGAAAATGAACTCTCAAAATTTTACAAGGTAAGTCGTGTACCAGTAAGGGAAGCTTTGAGTCGATTAGTATCTATGGGTTATGTAGAGTCGAGCCAGGGGAGAGGTAGCTACGTTAAAACCACTTCTGTTGCTGATCAAGTTAAAGCCTATACTTATGAGAGTTTTAACAAGAAAGAATTACTCGATTTACTAGAGATGAGAACAGTTTTAGAAGTTCAGTCCGCACCTCTTTCTGCATTAAGAAGGACGGAAGAAGATTTGAAGGAAATTGCTGCTGCACTTAAACATTTTAAGAAAATAACCACTAATCAGCATGTGATTGGAATGGAAGCGGACTACGACTTTCACAAGGCAATCGTCATTTCAACAAAGAATGAGTACATGATACAGACGTTCAATAATCTTCAAACAGTTCATAGAGATGCATTGGAATTCTCGTTGAAATTGAACATTGGGAAACCTGAGAAGAGAGAAAGTGTATATGAAGAGCATGAATTGATTTATGAAGCCATAAAAAACCAATCTCCTGAACAAGCTGCAAAATATATGGAAACACACTTATTTAATATGAGGAGAAAGCTTGGAGATGACAGAATATAGGTGACGTTTGATGAAGGAAAAGGTAATTAAAAAACTAAATTTGATATTTGCTGAGAGATTATTGCTTGAAATAGACGATAGAATTTCGTATGGATATGATGGCTCTTTTGGACAGTATATACCAGAGGCTGTGGTACAAGTGTTAAGTACAGAAGAAGTTAAAGAAACAGTGATTTTGGCAGATGAATACGAAGTCCCAATATATCCTAGAGGAGCAGCAACAAGCCTGTCTGGTGGACCATTACCAGTACATGGAGGGATTGTGCTCGACTTCTCTCAATGGACTCAAAAGCTAGAGATATACCCAGATGATTTACTGATAAAAGTAAGTCCTGGTGTAAAGACTGAGGATATTCATAAACTCGCTGAGTCACATAATTTGATGTATGCACCTGATCCGTCATCATCTAAAATTTGTACAATTGGTGGTAATCTCGCAGAAAATGCGGGAGGTCCTAGAGGAGTAAAGTACGGAGTGACAAAAGACTATGTAATTGGTTTAGAAGTTGTTACGGCAAAAGGTAAAGTGATTAGAACTGGCGGTAATACAGTTAAAAACGTTACAGGCTATGATCTAACAAAGTTATTAATTGGTTCAGAGGGAACGCTGGGTATAATTACAGAAGCGACTTTAAGATTAATTCCTAAACCACAAGATACCTTAACCGCAATGGCAATTTTTGATGATTTATATACTGCAGGTCAATCGATTTCAAAAATATTAACCTCCGGTGTTCGACCATCGAAAATGGAAATTCTGGATCAAAATTCAATAAATAAGGTTGAAGACTATGCTAAGCTCAATCTCCCAAGAAATGCGGCAGCTATTATCTTAATAGAAGTTGATGGTGACGAGGATGTATTACCGAAAGAACTCAATGTTATTAAAGAAGCATTGGAAAGTATTGGGGTTAATGATATTAGAATTGCAGAAAGTAAAGAAGATGAAGAAAATTTGTGGCGAGTAAGAAAGCTTGTATCACCCGCTATTGTGACAAGTGGCTATACCAAAATTTCAGAAGATGCTACAGTCCCATTGAGCAAAATACCTGACATGTTTAAAAAAATTAATGAATTAAAAAATAAATATGAATTAGATATTGTCGTGTTCGGTCACGCGGGTGATGGTAATTTGCACCCATCTATTAATACAAATATGAGGGACCAGTCAGAAGTAAGTAGGGTCGAAGATGCAATTGAAGAAATCTTTGATTATGCTATTGAACTTGGTGGTACATTATCTGGCGAACATGGAATTGGAACGATGAAACGCGCATTTTTCGAAAGAGAAGTGGGCCAAGATGGATTAGAATTACAAAAAGCGATTAAAAAAGCAATGGATCCAAAGAATATATTGAATCCAGGAAAAATATTTCCCCAAGACGGAGAAAAAAGGTTAGTGTTGCGAAATGACTAATGAACTTGTGAAAAAATTGGATTATGAAGCGACTTTCGATTGTGTGCAGTGTGGATACTGTTTACCAGCATGTCCGACATATATAGCTTTTGAAAAAGAAAAGCACTCTCCAAGAGGTAGAATAAATCTCGTTAAGATGGCAGCAGAAGGTAAAATTACAATTGGGGATATGCAAGAAGGTATAGATCTTTGTTTAGGGTGCCGGGCGTGTGAAACAGTTTGTCCAACCAATGTTAGGTACGGTGACATTTTGATGTCGGCTGTTGAGGTTTTAAAGGAAAATAAAAAACAGAGCGTGATAGAAAAAACGAATCGAACACTGGCATTTAAAATCGCTTTAAAAAATAAAAATGTGTTGAGATTGATTAACAAAGGTTTGTATATGTATCAAATTTCTGGAGTCAAGCGCTTAACTAAAAATTATAACTTATTAAAACCAGTTCAAAAATTTAATGAGTTAAATAAAGCAATGCCTGACGTGATATTGAGTCGACGAATCAACCGTAATATTAATCCTTTTAGACGAAACAATGTATCGGTTGGATTCTTCCAAGGATGTATAATGGATTCATTTTTTGCACGAATTAATGATCTTGCCATAAAAATAATGCAAAAAAATTATGTTCAAGTCACTAACATCCCTAACCAAACATGTTGTGGGGCACTTCAACATCATGCAGGTGAGTCAAAAGACACTATAGAGCTTGCAAAGAAAAACATTGAGGCTTTTGAGAAGTATGATTTTGATTATATAGTCAATACAATTGGTGGGTGTGGAGCGACTTTAAAAGAGTACCATAAACTATTTAAGTCTGGTACAGACTGGCATAATCGAGCTTTAGCATTTACTAATAAGGTAAGAGACATATCTCAGATTCTCTCATTTTTGAATTTAGAATTTATCAACCCAATTAATAAGAATGCAGTGTATCAACCATCTTGCCATTTAGAAAATGTACAAAAAGTATTTAATGAACCTGACAAACTGATAGAGAAAATTCCTGGACTAACATATTTACCTATGCCACAACGGTCATTATGTTGTGGTTCAGCCGGTATTTACAATATTGTTCATTATAATGAATCGATGAAAATATTAGATATGAAAATGAAAAATGTCAGAGCAACAGAACCTAATTTGATTATTACTTCAAACCCTGGCTGTCATATACAGATGCAGTTAGGCGTTGAAAGAGAAGGTTTAAGTGACGTAATAGAAGTCAAGCACTTAGTGGAAGTTATCGCAGAATCTTGTGGGGTGGAAGTATGATGAGAAATGTTGATATATTAATTGTAGGAGCGGGAATCATTGGAATGAGTACTGCTTATCATTTGTCGTTAATAGAGCCAGATAAAAAAATCGTTGTCTTGGATAAAGAAGATGAAGCTGCTAAACATCAAACAGGTCATAATAGTGGTGTTATACATTCGGGGATTTACTATAAACCTGGGTCTTATAAAGCTGAATTTGCAAGGAATGGTTCACAATCCATGATGCATTTTTGTCGTGAACATGAGATCGACTTTAATCAATGTGGAAAGGTGATAGTTGCCACTGAAGATGAAGAGTTAGAACGACTTCATAATCTCTATAAAAGAGGGTTGGAAAACGGCTTAGATGTGGAATTAATGTCTGCGGAAAAAGTGAGAGAAATAGAACCATTTGTGAACACTGTTGGAGGTATACATGTAAAAAATACTGGGATAGTGGATTATAAAGAAGTGACTGAAAAGTTTGGTGAGTTGTTCATTAACAACGGTGGGAATGTCATTTATAACAGTGAAGTGACTTCGGTTGATCCTATAGATAATCAAGTGGTGATACACACTAAAAATCAGGCATTTCAAGCTAAATATTTTATTAATTGTGCTGGCCTATACAGCGATAAACTAGCAAAAATGAGTGGTATTAACTCTGATGTGAAAATCATTCCATTTAGAGGAGAATACTTTGAATTAAGTCGTGAAACAGAAAAGTATGTAAAAACTTTAATCTACCCTGTTCCTAACCCTGAATTACCATTTCTAGGTGTCCACTTCACTAATATGATTTCAGGTGGTGTTGATGTTGGACCAAATGCTGTACTTGGACTAAAAAAAGAGGCTTATCAGAAAATTGGTTTTGATAGAAGTGAAACGCTAGAGATTTTAACGTTTCCTGGACTTTATCGAATGGGCATAAAGAATATCAAAGAGGGTATCGGTGAATACTATCGATCCTTCAATAAGAAAGCCTTTGTAAAGGCTGCTAAAAAATTAATACCGTTATTGAAAGCTAAAGATATTACACCAATGGAAGCGGGAGTGAGAGCTCAAGCGATGAAACCGGATGGTACCTTATTAGATGATTTTTACTTTGAGGAAAATGATTACTCAGTTCATGTATTAAATGCACCTTCACCTGCAGCTACGTGTTCAATAGAAATTGGAAAAGAAATTGCCAGAAGATTTCAAGCGAAGATCAGTAAATGTTAATTTGAAAAGTATAAAGGGGCTGGGGCAAAAGTCCTGAAGGTATCGAATAATAATCGATAATGCATGAAAAGCCGGACGTTAGACTTCTAGGGGAATAGCATCTGCGTGAGACTAAAGGCTCACGCGATGCCCCAGAAAAGCTAACGTCCGGCTTATTTATGAAGGGAATTGTTTTGCCCCAACCCCTTTGTATAAAGTTTGGTCTTTGTCGGTAGATGAGCGAACTCATTGACTTGTAAAATCAAAATATCAGTCAATGAACAACATTATAATCCATTCATAAATCGCTCTAATCGATCCATACCTTCTTCTAAAACTTCCATAGAGCTAGCAAATGAGATACGAATATGTCCTTTACCGTATTTTGAAAAAGCTGAACCTGGCACGACAGCCATATGTTCTTTTTCTAAGAGCTTAACTGCAAATTCCCAGTCGTCTATTCCAGTGTGTGCGATGCACGGGAAAATATAAAAAGCGCCACCGGGTGTTTTGACGACACAACCCATCGCTTTAAGTCGTTCGCATATATAGTCACGACGCTTGAGGTAAGCTTCATTCATTACTTTAGGATAATCAATGGCACCTGTCAGCGCTTCTATAGCAGCATATTGACTTGGCACAGTAGCGCAGATGGAGTTGCTTAAATGTACTTTTAAAATCTCATCGCTTAAATACTTTGGTGATAGGGTGTAACCGATTCTCCATCCAGTCATTGAGTGAGATTTTGAAACGCCATGAATAATAATCGTCTTGTCTCTTATACTACTAAAGCTTCCAAAGGAAATATGTTGTCCTTCATAGACATTCTCACTATATATTTCATCACTAATTAAAAAAACATCTTTTTGCTCAATAAAGTCCACAATGGCTTGTATCTCTTTTTCACCTAGGGAAGCGCCTGTAGGATTGGATGGATAGTTTAAAAGAATAGCTTTTGTACGATCTGTCATTAATGCTTCTAGTTTATCTATTGAGGGTATGAAGTCACTATCAGAAACATCTAAGTATTTAACAACTCCGCCGTTTAATTCTATTAATGATTCATAAGCTGGATAGGCTGGTGCGGTGATAATCACTTCATCACCTTCAACGAGCAATGTACGGAGTGTTGAGTCTAGCGCTTCGCTAGCACCACTTGTAATCACGACTTCATCAACTGAATAGGGAGCTTGATATTTATTTTCAAAAAACTCAGCAACGGCTTGTCGTAACTCAACCATCCCGGCATTTAACGAATAACCCGTATGGTTGTCGTTAATGGCTTGTATAGCAGCAGCTTTCACACTATCTGGTGTAGGGAAGTCTGGTTGTCCGATTGTAAGGTTAATACCGTCATCCATTTGTTGGACTTGGTTAGAAAAAACTCTGATGCCTGGTGTTGATAGTGCTGTGGCGCGTGGATTAATTGTTGGCATATGTATCACTCCTGAAATATATCTTTCATTTATTATAGGAGTCCTTTAAGGAGGAAAGCAAATCGAATTGATAATTGTATATAATTTCATAATAATGTATAGTTATTAATAAATAAGGGGGATTGCTTGTGAAGCAATACATATTTTTCATATTGTTTAGTGGATTGGTTGTGTTTCTGAGTGCATGTAATAATGATGAAGAAACGGTAACCTTGCAGTTTGGCCATGCCTTGCCTGAAGATACCGAACAAGCTAAGAAGATTGAGGAAATGGGGGAATCGGTAGAAAGGCAAACTGAAGGTCGAGTTAAGTTTGAAATCTATCCGAACTCACAGCTTGGTAGTGAGACAGAAATGCTCCAACAGCTTGATGTTGGTGCAATGAATGGGTTGGCGATCATGGTGGGTTCAATGCAGACCATGGATATGCGGTTAGCCATTGAAGATTTACCTTATATGTGGCCGAGTGAAAAAGAAGCGAGACTTGCCTACGAAGGCGAGTTCGGTGACTATTTAGCAGATATTGTCGAGACATATGATATGCATACAGCAGGATATATGGAATGGGGATTTCGTCATGTGACGAACAATGAGGGCCCGGTTGTTGAACCGGAGGATTTAAAGGGGATGAATATTCGTGTCGCTGAAACAGCACTCCGTGTAGATACATTTGAAACTGTTGGTGCACTTCCGACAGTCATGGCCTTCAGTGAAGTATATGGGGCGCTTCAACAAGGCGCTTTAGATGCCCAAGAAAATCCTCTCGCTAATATCGTTGCCCCAAGATTAAATGAAGTACAAGATTATCTCTCTTTAACCGGTCACTTTTATAACACATTGATGATTGTCTTTGATGATGAATCTTGGAATGAAATTAGTTCCAACGATCAAAAAATTATCATTGAAGAGATTGATAAAGTATCAAAAGACATTCAAGTAACTAACGATGATACGGAACAAGAACATATCGATTTTCTTGCAGAAAATGGTATGGAAGTAAATGATGATGTGAACAAAGAAGCGTTCAGAGAAGCGATGTTGCCCGTCTATCAAAAGTGGGAAGATGAAGTGTTTGGTCAAGAAATGATGGACATTTATAGAGAAAATTCTGGATGGGAGGCAGACCAATGATTGCTAAATTTATTGTAAAAGTTTTGTATGTCACCTGTGCAGTCGTGATTGGGATTTTAGCGCTGATTGTTTTAACTCAAGTGGTTTCCAGATTCTTTAATTATTCTCTCCCAGGAACAGAAGAGTTATCACGTCTTTTCATTGTATGGATGACATTTTTAGGTTCGAGTATTGCAGTCTATGAACGTGGGCACCTGGCTGTAAATTTCTTTGTTAAAAAATCAAATGATAAGATCAGACCCTATCTATATTTAATTGTGAATATTATTCTAGGATTGTTCTTTTTAATTCTGACAGTTTACGGTTTTATTTTTTCTTACCAGTCCTTAGACTTTACCTCATCAACCTTGCAATTACCGATGACAATTTTCTACTTAGCAATTCCGGTGAGTAGTTTGCTCTCAACGTATTTCATTATACAGAATTTCTGGCTACCTCAAGATGAAAGTGAGGCGGTTTGATGTTAGCTATTTCAATGTTGATATTATTCTTTGTCTTACTGTTTCTAGGTATGCCTATTGCCTTTGTAATCGGTATTGTCGGTTTAACGATGCTAATTATTGCAGATGTCCCCTTGGAAATTATAATCCAGCGATCATTTGCAGGTGTAAATAACTTTTCTTACTTAGCACTACCGTTATTTGTTCTTGCTGGTAATATCATGGGTAAGGGGGCTTAACACGTCGTTTGATGGCCTTTGCCAATGTATTTACAAGAAAATTAACAGGTGGTACTGGTATTACGACTGTTTTAACGACTGCCTTATTCAGCTCAGTATCAGGATCCACCGTCGCGACGACTTACGCTGTCGGTTCCGTCTTAGTCCCAAGACTAAAAGAGGAGAAGTACTCTAATTCATTTATAGCGTCAATTATTGGACCAGCAGGCGTTTTAGGATTGATCATTCCACCGAGTATCACCATGGTTATACTCGGTATAACGGCGAATATTTCTATTGGTGATTTATTCATAGCAGGAATTCTACCCGGACTCATATTAACAGTCGCACTATCAACATATGTATGGTATATGAGTAAAAGAGCAGGTTTTGGAAACAGAACTGAAGATAAGATCACTAGTAAAGAATTTTGGAAGGTAACGCGCCAAGCATTCTTTCCTTTATTAACACCAATTTTTATATTAGGTAGTATCTTCTCAGGTTATGCCACAGCAACAGAAGCAGCAGTTGTTGCAGTTGTGTACGGCTTTATACTAACCTTAATATATAAAGAATTATCATTTAACAAACTTAAAACAATATTAGCAGATTCAGCAGTTACTTCAGCAGTGATTTTAATGATTATTTCAATGGCGAATGTCTTTACATATGTACTGACTATTAATCATATCCCTGAAGCAGTATCTGGATTTTTCTTAGACTTTGCAGAGTCACCACTTATATTTTTAGTAGTTGTATCAGTCATACTATTATTCCTAGGTATGTTAACAGAAGTCACCTCTTTAATTGTACTATTAACACCAATCTTTATGCCGATTGCTGTAGAATTTGGCTTGGATCCAATCCACTTCGGAATGGTGATGATCATAAATTTTGCCCTCGCGAACGTGACGCCACCAGTTGGTCTATCATTAATTGCTGGTGCCTCAGTAACGGACCGAAAGATGGGAATAGAAGATACACTGCCCTATATCTTGCACGTGCTCTTTATTATCGCAGTAATGGTGTTATTAATTATATTCGTACCAAGCATTTCAACGTTTTTACCTAACTTACTTGGAGGAGAGTAAATGATTATTAAAGGTGAAGAAACAAAAGAGATAAAAAATAAATTTGGTGGAAAAGGGAGTATCTTTTCTAAATCTTATATACAAAAGAATGATTTTGAGGGTATAGATAAAGTACTGGAGATTGTTCTCGGACCACATGCTTCTATTGGCTACCATCAACATCAAGAAGATAGTGAAATTTATCATATTATAAGTGGGAATGGAGAATTTCAAGATGCGGATGGTGAATACAAACCAGTAGGTCCTGGGGACTGCTGCATCATTACAAAGGGGCAATCTCATGGGTTGGTTAATTTATCTGAGAAACCTTTAAAGATGATGGCAATTGTTTTTTAAAAGGAGAGATACTATGCAAGATGTACAGAAGCTTTATGATGCTAGGGTAAGTGGAAATATATTAACACCGGGGCAAGATATAGAAATCGACTCTGTTGAAGCGGCTTATGAAGTTCAGGATGAACTATTAAAGATGCAAGGTGATAGTGCTATAGGCTATAAAATTTCTATGACAAGTCCAGAAACGCAAAACCTGTTTGATAGTCATGAGCCAGTTTATGGACCCTTTACTACTAGACAGGTAATCAGGGAATTATCTTTAAAAGATTACAATGTGCCACTCGCAGAATTAGAACTTGTTTTTTATGTTAACGAAGACTTATCTGTTGATGATGATGCAACAAGTATTATAGAAAAATGTGATGTTGCCCCAGCCATAGAGATTCCTGATGGCCGTTATGATGATTGGTTTCCTAACATTTCAAAATACGAAGTTGTTGCAGATTGTGCAGTCTCAGGTGCGATTGTAATCGGAGAAAGAAGGAAAGCGACTTATAATGAGCTGGATAAAATCCAAGGGCAACTGTATTTAGATAGTGAAGTTGTTAAAAGTGGAGATAGCTCAGAAGTCATGGATCACCCAGTTAATGCTATGCTGTGGCTAATTGAAAAACTAAATTCGCAAGGTAAAACTTTAAGGGCAGGTCAATTTGTCTCATCAGGAACATTCATCTTACCTATTAAACTAGAGGTTGGAGAATACAAAGCAGAATTTGATGGCATAGGTACTGTAAGCTTTAAAGTGAGTGAATAAATAATTGTAAAAAACTCGGAGAAATTTTTCTCCGAGTTTTTTACACTAACGTTTACCAACCGCGATCTGACATGCGTTCTTCTAGCGAAAGACTATGCACATCAAGACCAGGCATTGCTGAACCGAGTTCTTTTGATAGATCGCCAATCATTTTGTAATCATTGTAGTTTTCTACAGCTTGAACAATTGCTTTGGCATATTTTTCAGGGTGCTCTGATTTAAAGATACCTGAACCGACAAAGACACCATCTGCACCGAGTTCCATCATTAAAGCTGCATCTTGTGGTGTTGCTACGCCTCCAGCTGCGAAGTTTGTTATCGGTAATTTCCCTGATGCTTTAATTTGTTGTAACACATGATATGGTGCACCTAAGTCTTTTGATGCAGTCATCAGCTCATCATCATTCATACTTACAATTTGCTTAACCTGTTGATTCACTAATCGTAGGTGACGAACGGCTTCAACAATATTACCAGTACCTGGTTCACCTTTTGTTCTTAACATAGATGCCCCTTCGCCTATACGTCTCGCTGCTTCTCCTAAATCTTTACACCCACAAACAAATGGTGCCTTATACTGATCTTTTTTGAGATGAAACTCTTCATCTGCAGGCGTAAGCACTTCGGACTCGTCTATGTAATCGATACCCATTGCTTCTAATACCCTCGCTTCAACAATGTGTCCGATACGACATTTGGCCATTACAGGTATAGATACAGCATTAATGACTTCCTCAACAATTTTTGGGTCGCAAGCACGTGCAACGCCGCCTTCTGCTCTAATATCTGATGGCACACGCTCTAAAGCCATGACTGCAACAGCACCAGCGGCTTCAGCAATTTTTGCTTGTTCAGCATTGACGACATCCATGATGACGCCACCTTTTAATTTCTCTGCTAAGTTCATCTAAACAACCTCTTTTCTTTAAATTAATATCAGTTTAATCCATAATCTGATATTCTATAAGTATCAAATTAAAAGAAAAATTAGGGGTCAGATTATGTTTATCGACTTAAAAAAGAATAGCAAGGTAGCGCTATACGAACAGTTATATACAGATATTAAAACTAAAATTTTAGATGGTCGCTTACATGCGAATGCTAAATTGCCGAGTAAACGTCAGTTGAGTCAAGATGTGTCGATTAGCATTACAACAGTGGAACGTGCATATAATCTACTGGTTGAAGAAAACTTAATCTCTTCTAAGGAAAAAAGTGGACATTACGTCGTGCCAACAGAATCATTAAAAATACAGAGCAAACCACTCATATCAGTTAAAAAGCCAGTATTTAATAAAATGGAGTTTCCTCTAGGGGAGGTGGATACTTCCATTGTTCAAAATGATGTTATTAAACAATTGAGCATTGATGTATTTCAAGATCGGTCACTACTCAACAGTGGGGATAAGAGTGGAGAAGCAGAATTGAAATCAGCCATAAGAGAATACTTATATGTGAACAGGGGGGTACAGTGTACTGATGACCAGGTTTTCATAGGGCCTTCGACAGAATACTTGCTTGAACAGGTGTTTTACCTGCTAGATTACCCTGCAGTCACGTTAGAAGACCCCTCATATCCTGTGGTTAAGAATGTCTTAACTCGGTTGAAAATATCATATAATACTGCAGGAGTTAATACAGATGGTATTGATCTGAAGGCGGTAAAAAAATACAATAATAAAATTGTTCACATTACACCATCTCATCAGTTTCCAAGTGGTGTCGTCATGTCTTTAAACAAGAGAATTCAACTACTAAATCTACTGAGTGATACTGAAAATTATGTAATTGAAGACGATTACGATAGCGAATTTCGATACACTGGCCGACCATTATCTTCCCTTCAAGGTTTAGACCAAAATAACAAGACCATTTATATCAATACATTCTCTAAATCAATTTACCCTTCCTTA
Source organism: Jeotgalicoccus sp. ATCC 8456 (assembly GCF_016313225.1). Taxonomy (NCBI): domain Bacteria; kingdom Bacillati; phylum Bacillota; class Bacilli; order Caryophanales; family Staphylococcaceae; genus Jeotgalicoccus; species Jeotgalicoccus sp. ATCC 8456. The sequence goes on from NZ_CP066224.1 coordinate 1,811,713, forward strand.
CGTATTGCTGTCATGGTCTTACCTCCCGAGCTCGCAGAGAAATACTATGACAAAGGTCTGTCTTGTAATGTATCTAGGCAGATGCAACATATTGTTGCGAAATTTATAGAAGGACAATATCTTGTTCGACATATTAATAGAGTAAGAAAATTCTACGGAAAAAAGATGGAAGTTATAATAGAATCCTTAAAGAATAAACATCCTGAAGTTGATTTAAGCGGCTATCATACAGGTATGCATTTTGTAGCAAAATTGAAAGGGGTGGATCTGCGACAATTAGCAAAAGAACATCTTATCATTTCCATGGCAGACTACACTGAAAATAGGGTCGGAACTGATACGGTACTTATCGGTGTTGGCTCAAAAGATGAAAAAGAAATCATCAATAAGCTCGATTATTTTTTTCAAGAAGCAAAAAAGAAGGTCAGAGCAAAAAACTAGCTCTGACCTTCGTCAATATATTATTTCACTGTGGAAGTAACTTCAAAAACCCATCCATGTTTGTCTTCTAGTTTGCGTGTTTGAATACCTGTTAAATTCTCATAAAGTTGTTGTGTAACTTCACCGATTTCGTTATTGTTCACACGGTAATCTTTCCCATGAATATTCATTATACCCACTGGAGAGACAACAGCTGCTGTGCCCGCTCCGAATACCTCTGTAATGGAACCATCGGTTAGACCTTTTTCAACATCATTGATATGAATGCGTTCTTCAACAACTTCATATCCTAAGTCACGAGCAAGCGTAATTAGAGAATTTCTAGTAATTCCAGGGAGGATTGAACCGTTTAATTCAGGTGTAACAAGTTGACCATCTCTAACGAAGAAAATGTTCATACTGCCTACTTCTTCAACGTATTCTTGATGCACACCATCTAACCAAAGCACTTGTTCATAACCAAGGTCGTTGGCTTTTTGCTGAGCGGTCAAACTCGCAGCATAGTTACCTGCAAACTTCGCTTCACCAACGCCACCACGTACGGCACGTACATAATAATCCTCAACATAGATACTTGTCGGATTTAGCTGTGCGCCGTAATAACCTGCTACCGGGGAAAGTACAATAAGCATTTTATATGATTTCGCTGGACGGATTCCAAGGTAAGATTCATCTGCAAAAACAAAAGGGCGAATATATAGGGCTTGGTTTTCACCATCTGGTACCCAATCATGTTCCATTTTAAGTAATTCTCTAAGAGCACTTAGGGCAAATTCCTCATCTATTTTTGGCATCGACATGCGTTCTAAAGACCGATTTAATCGTTTAAAGTTTTCATCTGGACGGAACAAAGTTACTTCTCCGTCAACATTATATGCTTTTAAGCCTTCAAAAACTGTTTGTCCGTAATGAAGGGCTTGTGCACTAGGTGAGATTTCAAATGGTGCATATGGGACGATGCTTGCATTATGCCATCCCATCTCTGCAGTGTAGTCCATAATGAACATGTGATCGGTAAAATATGAGCCGAAAGGAATCCCAGCGACCTCAGGCTTTTCTTTTAAATTTTGTGATTTAATAATTTGTAATTGCTGTGTCATAATTGGGCCTCCTAAATAATATAAGTTAAATAATTTGAAAATTGTTCTCATTGTAACAAGGCTAGATTAAAAAGGCAATATATTATCAGATAATTTAGAATTAAAGATAAATTATATTAATCATACTAAAGTAATATGGTATATTTTTATATTAAATGTACAATGGAGTTATAAAGCTTTTTTCATTAGTAAAAGTTAGGGGAATTAATATGACGAAGCAAATTTTCGAGGCAGTTAATTTGAAAAATGGACAAACCTTCGAAAACCGTTTAGTTATGGCACCAATGACGACACAATGTTCATTTCATGATGGTTCAGTGACTGATGAACTGATTAAGTACTACGCAACTAGAGCAGATGGCCCTGCAGCTGTGATTGTAGAAAGTACTTTTATAGATAATTATGGACGTGCATTTGAAGGTGCTTTAGGTGCGGATTCTGATGATAAGATTCCAGGCTTAAGAAAACTTGCAAGTGCAATAAAGGAAAAAGGATCTAAGGCACTCATTCAGCTCTATCATGCAGGAAGAATGGGGAGTCCAGAACTCAATATGGGACGTCAGCCAATTTCTGCAAGTAATATCAAAGCGCTTAGAGATAATGCAGTAGAACCAAGAACTTTAGAAATTGATGAGATTGAAGCACAAATCGAATTATTTGCTGATGCGAGCCGTCGAGCAATGGAAGCTGGATTTGACGGTGTTGAGCTTCATGGTGCAAACACTTATCTCTTACAGCAATTTTTCTCACCTCACTCAAATAGAAGAGAAGATGAATGGGGAGGTAGTAGAGAAAGTCGTACGACATTTGCCGAACGTGTAGTTGAAAAAGTGAAAGAAACTGCCGAAGAATATGGTAAATCTGATTTTATAATTGGCTATCGTTTCTCACCTGAGGAACTAGAGGAACCAGGCATTAACTTTGACGACACTATGTATCTTTTGAATACTCTCGCCGAATATCCAATCGATTACTTCCACTTCAGTATTAATAACTGGCAAAGAACATCGATTATAGACACTGATGATGAAGAGCTTTTAATCGATAAATATCTTAGAGCAAGAAATAGCTCACTTAAGGCCATCCCTATTATGGGGCAGGGGGTATTAAATCTAAGGAAGATGCACAAAATGCACTAAATTCAGGTTATGACTTAATGAGTGTCGGTAAGACTCATTTGATTAATCCAGATTTTGTGAACAAAGTGAAGAATGATGAACCGGTAAATTCTAAGCTTCTTGAGGGAGATAATGAAAAACTCTCAATACCGACACCTCTGTGGAATATACTCGGATTTTTAAAAGAAAAATAAGAAATTAACACAAACCTTTGTAAAAATTTACAAAGGTTTGTTTGTATTTGTGAGAATATATAGTAAAATCGTTTATTATAAGTTCCCTGGAAAGGGCTTTCTTATATAAAGATATACATAGTATGAAAGGGTGAAAATACTTGGCAGAACAAAAAGAAAAGAAGTCCTTTGCACAACGATTTTTAGATGTAATAGAGAAGCTGGGTAATAAGTTGCCAGATCCAATCGTACTTTTCATGATTATTGCTGGTTTAATTTTATTAGCATCTTGGATTGCAGGAATGTTTGGTCTATCTGCAAAGAATCCAACAGATGGAGAGACTATCGAGGCAGTTAACTTACTTTCAGGTGACGGTATTGTCATGATTATTACAGAGGCTATTAACAACTTTGGTGCTTTCCCACCGCTTGCTATGGTATTAGTTGTTATGATTGGTATCGGTTTAGCAGAGAAAACAGGTTATTTTGAAGCTTTAATGAAGCGTTCTCTAGAAATTACACCAAATGCTTTAATCATTCCAATGGTTATCTTAGTGGGTATTATTTCTAACGTAGCAGGTGATGCAGGACCAGTTATTCTTCCACCAATCGCAGCGATGATTTTCATTAGGCTTGGTTTGAATCCTATCGGTGGTATTTTTATGGCCTATGCTTCGACCAATGGTGCCTTCTCGGCAAACTTTTTATTAGGTATGACGGATGCACTTGCTGCCGGCTTTACAGAATCAGGTGCGAAATTGGTTGACTCAGAATATGTTGGTAATATCGCAATGAACTATTATTTCATTGCTGCATCTTCAATTATATTACTTGCAGTGATTTACGTAGTTGTTAAAAGAATCTCTATCCCACGTCTGGGTAAATATGATGGACCAGCTGTGGATGAGGAGCCAATTTCAAAAGAAGAAAAGAAAGCATTACTATGGGCAAACTTATCTGCCTTAGCATTTATCGTAATTATTATCGTTGCAACAGTGTTACCTAACGGATTACTAAGAAATCCCGAAACAGGTTCTATTTTACAAGAATCCCCACTAATGGATTCAGCGGTGTTCTTAATTACTATACTATTTTTTGTACCTGGTTTAGTTTACGGTTTCATGATGAAGAACTTAGATGGAACTAAAGGATTTGCTAAAATGTTAGGAGACTCTATGGCATCTATGGGGCAGTATATTGTCCTAGTGTTCTTTGCTGCGCAGATGTTAGCTTACTTTGAGTGGTCTAATCTTGGACCAATCATAGCAATTTATGGGTCAGACTTACTGACATCAATCAACATGACAGGTATTCCTCTATTCATAGGATTCATACTTATTGTGGCATTGATTAACTTACTCATTGGATCAGCGAGTGCAAAATGGGCAATCTTGGCGCCAGTCTTTGTGCCGATGTTCATGTATCTTGGTTATGATCCAGCCTTTACTCAAATGCTGTATAGAATTGGGGATTCAACAACGAACCCAATTGCACCAATGATGCCATTCTTACCATTAATCATCATGTATGCACAACGTTACCAAAAAGATATCAAGTTGGGTACAGTAATTGCCAACCTCTTGCCATACTCTATTGCACTTTTAATAGTATGGATAATCTTTATAATAATTTGGTATTTACTCGGAATACCAGTCGGACCAAACGGGCCAATTTACTTACCAGAATAAAACATTTAGAGGCTTTGATTTATACAAATCCTCTTCATTATATTAAGGAGAGATAATATGTTAGAAAATATGATTAAAGAAGTTGCTCCAAAAGTTATTGGGTGGAGAAGAGATATGCATCGCCATCCAGAGCTATCTTTTGAAGAGTATTGGACAAGTGATTATATTGAAAATGCTCTAAAAGAAATGGACGGTATTGAGATTCAAAGACCAACAAAAACGAGTGTCTTAGGTATTATTAAAGGGGACAAACCTGGACGTAAAGTTGGTTTACGTGCAGATATTGACGCACTCCCTATTCAAGAGAACCGTGATGATTTAGACTTCGTATCTGAAATCGATGGGAAAATGCATGCTTGTGGACATGACTCACATGCATCGATGCTTCTTGGCGCAGCAGAAGTCCTATCTAAAAATAAGGATAAAATTAGTGGAGAAATATATTTGATTTTCCAACATGCTGAAGAATTACCACCAGGTGGAGCCATTGAAATGGTAGAAACAGGATTGTTTGATGACCTGGATGTCGTCTTTGCTCAACACATAATGACAACTAAACCAATCGGTGAGATTCATATTAAATCTGGTGCGGTCACTGCAAATTCAGATACATTTGAACTGACTATTCAGGGGCAAGGTGGTCATGCTTCTCAACCAGAAGGTGCCATTGATCCTTTAGTAATCGGTTCGAGGATAGTGACTCAAATTCAAGATATTGTTTCACGTATGGCTGGCCCATTAGATAATCTAGTCATATCAATTACTAACTTTAATTCAGGTACAGGAGCGAAGAATGTCATTCCTCATACGGCAGAAATCAGTGGTAGTGTTCGTTCTTTAGATGCAGATATTAGAGAATTAGCTAAAGAGAAAATTGAAGCGATTGCTAAGGCGAATTGTGAAGTTTATGGTGCAGAATATGACTATAGATTTAACTACGGTTATTCAGCAGTATTAAATGATGAAAGTGAGACAGCGCGCGTGCGTACTATTTTAGATGAGACTTTTGGTCAAGATAGAGTGATCGAAAGTGAGAAAATGATGGGTGGGGAAGACTTCGGCGCCTTCACTGCTAACCTCCCAGGGGTATATATATTACTGGGCACATATAATGAAGAGAAAGATTATGTTTACCCACACCATCATCCTAAATTTGGAATTGACGAAGATGCCTTCATAGATGGCGTCCGTGCACATGTTAATGTTGCGCTTGGCTTAGGACTAAATAATTAATTATTCTAGAGACCAATTTAGGTCTCTAGTTTTATGACTTGACTAATACCCTATAGGGGTATATAGTATGGATATAAGATAAAACATTGAACTTAAGAAAGGAGTGGAAAAATGACAGAAGAAACGGTAAAACATATGTCAAGACCACGTCCAGAAGATGAAAAGGCAAAGATTATGAATCGACTCAAACGTATCGAAGGACAGGTTAGAGGCATTCAATCTATGGTTGAAGAAGATCGATATTGTATAGATATTTTAGTTCAAATTTCAGCAATTCAAAGTGCACTGAAAAACACAGGATTAACAATTACAGAACGTCATATGAAGCACTGTGTAACAGATGCAATCAATACAGGAGAAGGGGACGACTCAATTGAAGAATTGATGGCAGTCCTAAAACAATTTAGTAAGTAGAAAGGAGGAAAAGAATTGGCAGAAAAAGATGACTTAAATTTAAACATTACCGGCATGACCTGTGCAGCATGCTCAAATCGTATTGAAAAAGTGCTTAATAAGATGGATGATGTTGATGCGACAGTCAATTTAACAACTGAAAAAGCTTCTATTCAATACGATAAAGACAAAATTCAGCCAGAAGATATTACTAAAAAAATTAATGACCTTGGTTATGGTGTTCGATATGAGCAAGCAGAACTCGATATTACGGGTATGACTTGTGCAGCATGCTCAAACCGAATTGAAAAAGTTCTGAACAAGACAAGTGGTGTAGAAAATGCTACAGTCAATTTAACGACGGAAAATGCAATGATTGAGTACAATCCTAATATGATTGACGAGAAAGGCTTAATCGATAAAATTGGTAATCTTGGTTATGAAGCAAGCCAAAAACGCTCAAACGAGGAAAAAGTTTCCCATAAAGACCAAGAGTTAAAAACAATGAAGTGGAAAGTAATTATTGCGGCGTTACTATCAGCTCCATTACTTGTCACGATGTTAGATCACCTATTTGGTGTTAACTTACCAGATATCTTTATGAATCCATGGTTCCAACTTGCCTTTGCAACACCGGTTCAGTTTATATTAGGTTGGCAATTCTACCGCGGGGCTTATAAGAATTTAAAAAACTTTACGGCTAATATGGACGTCCTTGTTGTAATGGGGACGACAGCTGCATATGGTTTCAGTCTTTACGAGACTTATTTATGGATGACAGATGCTGTCGGACACCCACATTTATATTTTGAAGCCAGCGCAATTATCATCACTTTGATTCTATTCGGTAAGTATTTAGAAACGAGGGCTAAATCACAAACGACAGGTGCCATTTCTAAATTACTAGACATGCAAGCAAAAGAAGCACGTGTATTAAGAGATGGTCAAGAAGAGATGGTTTCTGTAGATCAAGTTAAAGTGGATGATGTGTTAATTGTTAAACCAGGTGAAAAATTCCCTGTAGACGGAGAACTATTAAAAGGAAGAACCTCTGTTGATGAATCAATGCTAACAGGTGAATCGATTCCTATTGAAAAAGAAGCTGGGGACAGTATCATCGGTGCAACAATCAACCAAAATGGTAGTGTTCAAGTCAGGGTTACAAAAGTTGGGAAAGATACTGCCTTAGCAGGAATTATCAAAGTAGTTGAAGAAGCTCAAGGTAATAAGGCGCCAATTCAAAGAATGGCTGACGTTATTTCAGGTTATTTTGTACCAATCGTAATTGGTATTGCAATCGTGACCTTTATTGTGTGGTATTTCTTGGTACCATCAGGTGACCTAGAATCTGCACTTGTTGCAGCAATATCAGTACTTGTTATTGCTTGTCCATGTGCTTTAGGACTTGCAACACCGACTTCTATAATGGTAGGTACAGGTAAGGGTGCTGAAAACGGTATTCTTTATAAGGGTGGAGAGCACTTAGAGAAAACACACAAGGTGAATGTTGTTGTTCTAGACAAAACAGGTACTGTTACTAAAGGTAAACCTGAAGTTACAGATTTTACTGGAGATGATGAAACACTTCGTCTTCTAGCTTCAGCAGAAAAAGGGTCTGAACACCCATTAGCAACAGCAATTGTTGCCAATGCGACTGAAAAAGGACTGACTTTAAGTGATGTTGATCACTTTGAAGCAATTACCGGTCATGGTGTAACAGCGACTATTGAAGGTAAAGAAATTCTAGTAGGTACGCGTAAGTTAATGCAAGACTACCAAGTGAATATCGGTACTGCAGATAGTGATATTGAGCAGTATGAGCATGAAGGTAAGACAGCAATGCTTATTGCAATTGATGGCGTCTTTAAAGGTTCTATAGCAGTCCTTGACACTGTTAAAGACACAGCTAGAGAAGCTGTTAAAGAAATGCATGATCAAGGTTTAGAAGTCATCATGTTAACTGGAGATAACCAACGTACAGCAGAGGCAATTGCACGTGAAGTTGGTATTGATGATGTGATTGCGGAAGTCTTGCCTGACCAAAAAGCGGATAAGATTAGAAGTATCCAAGAATCAGGAAGAGTCGTTGCGATGGTTGGTGACGGTGTCAATGATGCACCGGCTTTAGCTTTAGCGGATGTTGGTATTGCCATGGGCACTGGTACTGAAGTTGCCATTGAAGCAGCGGATCTTACAATACTTGGTGATGATTTAACACTAATTCCAAGAGCGGTAAATCTGAGTCACGAAACAATTAAAAATATTAAACAGAACTTGTTCTGGGCATTTGCTTATAATACGCTTGGAATTCCAATTGCAGCCCTAGGTTTCTTAGCACCATGGGTAGCTGGAGCTGCGATGGCATTCAGTTCAGTAAGTGTGGTAACCAACTCATTACGTTTAAAACGTGTTAAAGTGTAAATACAATATATAATTAATAAAAATTTGGAGGATGAATATAATGGCTAAAACAACAATTGATGTAGTAGGAATGACTTGTGGACACTGTAAAGCTTCTGTAGAAGGTGCTTTGAATAATCTAGAAGGTGTATCTGAAGCTTCTGTAAGCCTAGAAGATAACAATGTTGAAGTAAACTACGATGATACAGTAACCGATCGAGCAAAAATGACAGAAGCAATAGAAAATCAAGGTTACGATATAAAATAAGTAACCGAAAGCCGAAATCCGTTATCGGATTTCGGTTTTTTTATACCTTATTATTCCAATCAAAAGCTCTATAATGGTAAGATAAGTATAATACATAACTTAAACAAGGGGGAACCACGATTGATATTTGTGGTTATTGCTTTGCTCTTAACGTCATTATTCTTCTCAGGAAGTGAAACAGCTTTAACAGCGGTTAATAAAATTAAATTGCAATCACAAGCAGCAGGGGGAAATAAAAAAGCAGAGAAACTCTATGAACTGGTAAATAAACCGAGTCAATTTATTACGACAATATTAATAGGTAATAATATAGCAAACTTAATCACACCGGTTTTGGTGACTTCAATGGCAATTCAGTACGGGTGGAGTGTCACACTTGCATCAGCTGTACTCACAATTACGATAATTATTTGTGCAGAAGTTATACCGAAATCTATTGCAGCAGCGTTTCCAGAACGCGTGTCATATACGGTGCGCCCAATTATTTCATTTTTGAATATCATTTTTTATCCATTGACTGTTATCTTAAATTCAATGACAGATTTTATAACGAAGATACTATCAAAGGGGTCAAAAAAAAGCTGGACAGTATCGCGTGATGAAATTGTGAATCTAGTTCAGATTGCAGATAGTGAAGGGGCACTTGCCTCGACCGAATCACAGAGGTTAAAAGGAATCTTAGATTTTAAGGAATTAAATGTTAAGGATGTTATGACAACACCAAGAACAGAAATGATGGCAATCCATAAAGATGAAAAGATGGAGGACGTCAGGGATACCGTTATAAATAACATGCATACCAGGTATCCTGTTTATGATGAAGGCCTAGATGATATTGTGGGTGTTTTTCACTCTAAATATCTTTTGAAATGGTCTGTTACACCAGAAAAGTCACTTCTAGATTTTAGTGATACTAAACCTCTTACTATTAGAGAATTTCAAAATGTAGAAGATGTTTTAAGACGTATGAGTAGAGAACGTAGACATCTTGCGATTGTTCTAGATGAATACGGAGGAACTGAAGGTATTTTAACACATGAAGATATTATAGAAACCATGCTTGGTTTTGAAATAGAAGATGAAACGGATTTAAAAAATGATTCTGTTGTACGTGCCTTTAGTGACGATAAGATAATCTGTGATGGGAAGATTACTTTACACCGTCTAAATCAATTGTTCAATACAGCAATACCAGAAGAAGAGGATACCTTATCAGGATTCTTATTATCAGCGTTTGAAGATATTCCAAAAATGGGAGATAAGACATATCTCGATAATCTAGAATTTCAAGTTTTGAAGATGGAAGATCATATGATTCGTCTTGTTAAAATTATGAAGCATGATAGATCATTCAACGAAAATAATGAGGAAGAGAAATGAGTATACTTAGAAAATTAAAAATAACACCACTCATCCTAGGATTTACGATTGCTCTCGCTCGTTTTTTATGGAAAGAAGATAAGCATATTATTACGACGAAATATCAATATAAAAATAAAAATATACCCAGTGCTTTTGATGGATATAGAATTATTCAAGTTTCAGACTATCATAATGCTTTTTTTGGTCGAAGCGCAAGTAACCTCTTAAGAGCAATCAAAAAAGCTAATCCAGATGTAATTTTTATTACTGGTGATGTTATCGATAGACGGACACCTTTTTTAAAGCGTTCTAAGACCTTTATTGAGAAGGTTACCAATATTCAGGATGCATATTATGTAACGGGTAATCATGAAGCGGATTACACTAAGTTTCATAAGTTGTACGAGATTATTGGAAATTCTGATGTAGTGAATGTGACAAAGAAGGCTGTTGAACTTGAGCATAGGGGTGAAAAGATTAACCTCACTGGTGTGAGCGATGTTTGGTTCTTTGGTGATGAAGAGAATATTATGACCTATAGAAATTTTTCTAATGAAATTAAAAAAAATGTGAATAATTTACCACATAATTTTACAATATTACTCGCGCATCGTCCTGAGCTATTATCTATCTATAGCAAGAATCCTGTAGATCTAGTATTTTGTGGCCATGCACATGGAGGTCAGATTCGCCTACCAATAGTAAAGGGTTTATATGCGCCTCATCAGGGGGTTAATCCAAAATATACAGAAGGTTTATATGAAAAAGATGGCACCACAATGGTGGTCAGCCGAGGACTTGGCAACAGCCGCTTCCCTTTTAGGGTATTTAACCATCCTGAACTTGTTGTCGTAGAACTTAAAAAAGAGTATTAAAATACTGCCTAGGGATCTTGGTATTTCAAGAACCCTAGGCAGTTTTAATTAGTTATGCATAATCATATCGAGTTGATCGTCTTCAGTAAGTACTTCTGTTTTTACTAGGTATTGTTTCATCTTATCGAAGTCAACTTCTGCACCTATACCAGGCTTTTCTGATATTTTTACAACACCATTTTCTGCGACTACTTCCGGTGTGATGATGTCTTCATACCAATATCTTGAAGAGGACGCTGTGTCACCTGGAAGTACAAAGTTGCTGAGTGATGTAATTGCCACATTGTGAAGTCTACCAACACCCGCTTCTAACATACCGCCACACCATAGAGGAATATCATGTTTGGCCGCAAGGTCGTGAATTTTTAGTGATTGGGTTAAACCACCGACACGTCCTACTTTGACATTGATGATCTTACAGCTACCAAGCTCAATTGCTGCCTGGGCAGATTCAAATGAATCGATACTTTCATCTAAACATACTGGGGTCTTAATTTCTCTTTGTAATTTAGCGTGATCGATTAAGTCTCCAGCCATTAGAGGTTGTTCAATCATCATTAAGTTAAATTCATCTAGAGCCTTCAGCGTATCGATATCATCGAGTGTATAAGCAGAGTTAGCATCAACCATCAATGGGATATCAGGGTAGACTGTTCTTATGCTACGAACCATTTCTACATCACGGCCGGGTTTGATTTTAACTTTAATACGTTTATAACCTTCTTCAACTTTTTCACCGATTTTTTCAAGTAGGGCTTCATCTGTATCTTCTAAGCCTAAAGAAACGCCGACTTCTACAGTTTCTTTTTCTCCACCAAGTGCTTTAGCAAGTGTAATGCCTTGTTTCTTAGCGTATAAGTCCCAAACGGCACCTTCAATACATGCTTTAGCCATGTTGTTACGCTTGAATGGCTTATATATATCCCAAACTTCATCTGGATGAGAGATTTCTTTACCGATAACTAATGGGCCGAAATATTTCTTTAAGGCAATTAAAGTCGCGTCCATAAATTCTTCAGAGTAGAGCGGGTCTTCACCAGACACACATTCTCCAAAGCCACTTGTGTTGTCCTCATCAATGACTTCCACGATAGTAATAAAACGCTGTTGTTGTGTGCCAAAGGATGTTGTAAATGGGTTTTTCATATCCATCAATAGCTGATGTAGTTTAATTTCTTTTATTTTCATCTTATTTCCTCCGTGTAATCAATATATATGTATTATACACCATAAGCATAAACACTTCTTTCATTTCCCACCATTAATTTAAATTTTCTTACAATTATAACTGTGATATATTTATTAATAACAGATTTTAATTTTTGAAAGAGGGATTGCATGACAACGGCAAAAATCAATGAAATTTTCAATCATATTCACAACAATGCAGAGCTTAGCAACGAAGAATATAAAACGACGGATTATATATATGAATTTCTAAAAAATGAAGGTTTTGAACCGGTGAAGTTTAAGAATATTACTGGATTATACTGTGATATGGGGAATTGGAGTGGAGAATACCCTCTAATTGGTATGCGTGCCGATATTGATGCACTTTACCAAGAAGTGAATGGTAAACTTCAGGCGAATCACTCCTGTGGACATGATGCACACATCTCTATGGTGACTGGGGCAATGTTAAAACTAAAGGGTCATGATGCACTTAAAACACGTGGTGTAAGATTTGTTTTCCAACCAGCCGAAGAGCTAGGTACTGGTGCTTTAGATGTGCTAAAAGAAGGCGTTATTGATCCATTAGATTACATGTTTGGTATTCATTTACGACCTATTGAAGAGGCGACAGACGGGTTTATTTCACCAAGTATTGAACATGGATCTGCAGGATCATTTGAGTTTAAAATTAGTGGGCATGATGCACATGGTGCAAGACCGCACTTGAATTCTAATGCGATTGAAGTCGGTTCAGCTATTGTTGACATGCTCTCTAAAATACACATTAACCCGATGGTTCCGGCGAGTGCTAAGATGACTAAATTTATGGCGGGTTCAAAATCATTAAATATCATACCAGGTTCAGCTGAATGTGGAATTGACGTGCGTGCACAAACAAATGATGCAATGAAAGATTTAAAAGCGAATATTCATAACATTTTAAGAGTCGTTGAAGAATTATATGATGTGACTATTGAAGACTTGAAGGAATCTTCAATAGTTGCAAGTGAGAGCAATGAAGAGGCTATTGCTGTTTTCCGTTCAGCAATCATAGATACTGTTGGAGAAGAGTATTTACTAGAACCAATTGTAACAAGTGGTGGAGATGACTTCCATAACTATACAGTACAGTACCCAGAACTCAAAGGCGCAATGGTAGGTTTAGGCTGTGATTTACAACCAGGCCTTCACCATCCAGATATGATCTTTAATCATGAACGTATGGAAACAGGTGCGAATGTTTTATATCAAACGATTTTGAATGTACCTGAAAAATAAATGTGCAAAAATAAAGGACCAGTACTGGTCCTTTAAATGTTTCTATTCAGGTTTGGGTCATTTGGATGTTGTGGTTGTTTGTCATTTGAAGCGTTATCTTCAAAGTCTTCGTTATTCAATACACTGCCGTCATGTTCATCTCTTAGTTTTCTAGAATATAAGAAGAGGATGATAATAGCAGCAATACCTGCAGTAACAGCATTCAACAGGGCAAGTAAGACACCAATAATAGGTTGTTTAACATACGCTGTAAATATACCAATAAAGGCGATTGATTCCATTAGTAGATAAGTGATGACAATATCACCAATAGATAAGCCCATTAGATATAAGATGATACCAGCGATGGCAAATACTAGACCAATGTGCTTAGGTTGAAATGATCCTTTCTTGAGAATATTACCATCATAAGCTTGGCCACCGAGGTAGAAAGTACCAAATGGTATGAAGGCAAGCCAAGGTAAGTCATATCTTTTGATTTCAGCCACTCTGAAAAGGAAGTAACCTTGTAGCAACCATTTCAATAACCCTACTATAAATACGACGAGTAATAAAAAGATTCCAAGTGCTGCTGCTCCAAAGAAAAATGCTATAAATTCCCAGCCCATAGATACACATCCTTTAATAAGTTATGTTAATTGTACCATTAACAGTAATTCTCAAAAAATCATAAGCCTATTAAATAACCCGTATGTGAATTCACATACGGGTTATTAACTATCCTCTATATAACCTTCTATTTACACGTTCGGCATGACGATATGCATTGATCACACCGTAGAGCCATACGATTGGTAATGTAATAAAACCAATCAGAACATATAGAAGTAGACCGTTAATCATTTGTATCAATATGAGTAGGATACCTTTAAAGATTTGTCCGTTATATATCTGTCCGAGTCCTGTTACAAAGAAACTCAATACTGCTGCTAATCCAGCACTTTTCTCTCCTGGCATGGATTCAACTCCTTACTTAAAAAATACTAGTTTTTTATACCCTAGAATTGTCAATTTCAAACTTTCTATTGATCATCAATACTATCTTCGCGACCCTTTCCACCTGGCATTCTAAATGGCCAGAATGTGCCGCGTTTAAGCGTTGCGATCATTGCTGGAATAAGCAATGGTAAAACGACAAAGGCATAGAATAGTAGGGCGAATATAATGACGCTGGTTACCTGCACTAATATCGCGATACCTGAAGGATATAGGGCTGCGAAGGTACCAGTTAGGATGATAACTGCTGTGATGACTACGGTACCCATTCGGCGTACAGATAATTCAATCGCTTCACGAATTGAACTGTATCTCACTTCTTCTCTAAAGCGGTCGATAATGAAAATAGAGTAGTCAATACCGAGTGCGGCAAAGATGATTAGACTAAAGAATGGAACTGCCCAGTTTAATTGATCGATACCAAATAAGGACAAGAGCCACTGAGAAATGGTCATTGAACTGAAGTAGGTAATGAAGATGGAACTGATCATTACGACTGGCAGTACAAGTGATTTAAAGAGTACCGCTAAAATGACGAATAGAGTGACGATGAATAGTATGACAACATTTGTGTAGTCATCAGTTGTCACTGTGTCTAAATCTCTATTCATACTAGTGACACCTGAGTAATATGCAGTTGTTTCCTCGTTGTCTAGACGTTGCATTTCACTATCGACTGTTTCTTCAATATCATCAAGCACACCAATCGCTTCATTACTATAAGGATCGACATCTAGGATGACATTCATCTTAACTGCTTGTCCATCTGCGAATGAGTATTGGTCAATTGCTGATTGAAACTCTTCGTTTTCTATCATTTCGTTTGGAACGTTAATACCTGTACTATTTGTCGCTTCATTGTCATTAATGGCAGTCATAAGATCACCAACTTGGCTCACACCATTGTTGATTTCGTCTAGTCCTGTTGCCATCTCTGATAGTCCTGCGGCAAGTTCTGACATCTGTGTTTGAGATTGTTCAGTCATTGTTTGAATTTGTTGGTTTGCTTGAGTCATACCTTGTGATAGCTGATTTGCACCTTGTGAAAGTTGTGCGAGCTGTTGACTTGCACCGTTTACGTCTCCTGTGGCACTTAGGTATTGGCTGACACCATCAATACCAGTCGATAATTCTTGAACACCGCTTTCTAATTCGGATAGGTCTCCGCCACTCATATCAGCACTAGAGATTTGTTCATTAATTTCTGTAAGTCCGCTAGAAATTTCAGTTAAGCCATCTTGAATTTCAGTCAATCCATCATTGGCTTCATTGAGTTGGTAAGAGACTGACAACTCATCCATCTTATCTCCGACAGGTCGTGTAAGTGTCTGTACTTCTTTGACGCCGTCTAACTTAGTTACCGCATCAGATACAGATTCTACACGAGTGAGCCCGTCAGAAGTAATCAGATTTTCATCATTAGAAAAAATAACTTCTACAGGGAAGGTTGAACCTGCATCAAAACTATCGCTGATCGTATTAACCGCATGAACGGCTGAATATGAATCATCGAGTTCAGATAGAGAATCGTACTGAACCTCATCGTCATAGAAGTAAATTAATGCAATGAGAACAGCAACCACTGTAAATATGACACGCGTTGGGAATTTTAAGGACAACAAACCAAGTGGTGTCCAAATTTTACTTTCTCCTGAACCAGAAGTGTGTTTACTTGGCCAGAATATATACTTACCAATGAGAGACATTAAGATAGGTAATATCGTAAATAGTGATAATAATAGTGCTAAAATACCAACTGCTACCCCAACTGCTGAACGGTAGATTTCAAAGTTCGCAAAGTAAAGGACACCAAATAATATTGCACCTGAAATACCACTTATAAAGACTGTCTTACCTGCTGTCTTAAAGGTATTGATGACCGCTTGATTTTTGTCGTGATGTTCGAGCTCTTCTTTAAATCTATTGAGTAATAGGATGACGTAATCCGTACCTATACCGAATAGAATTACAATTAAGAAACTCTGTGTTTGAGGTGATACTGGGAAACCGAACCATTCTACAAACCATCCAACAAAGGATTGTCCGAGTAGGTAAGAAATACCGACTGCAATCAGTGGCACAAATGGTGTGACAATCGAGCGGAACATTACAAGTAAGACGACGATAATAATCATGACTGTAAAGATTTCAGTTGTCTGTACACCATTCATTGCATCTTCTTCGAGTGTTCTTTGAATCATCTCATTAGATGTAATGGACGTGTCTGCGTCTGTGGTATTCATGCCTTCAATTTCTTCGGCATTAGTGAGGATATTATTCGCATCACCAGTGTATTCCATTGGAATCATAATGACGCCAGTATCTTCGTTTACAAAGTTTTCCTGCATGTCTTCACTGAGTGTAAATGGATTGATCACATTTTCTGTATAATCTGCGTCTTCAATTTCTGAGATATAAGATTCAATATCTGCTTGATGAGACATTGGTGAGTCTTCAAACTCGAGAACTAAGGACATCATTTCTACATCTTGGCCGTGATCTTCTAAGTATTGTCTTGCTTGTTCGCTTGCGGCCGTACTCGGTAATTGAACATCACCTTTTTCAGCGGCAAGTTCAGTTAAGTTTGGCGATAACATGAAAGAAATAATCGCAAAAGCGAGCATTAATACAGTAATCGGCCATTTAAATTTAAGCACCTGCTTCATTAAATAATCCTCCGTCTATCTTAAAAATTTTTATGATGGTGTCTGCTGCTTCATTAAGAGCTTGGGTATCTTTCTGTGATAATGAGCCTAATTTCTGACATATAATCTTAGATAAATGTGTAAAGACCTCACTAATGATTTCTTGTGCTTTTTCTGTCAGACTAATAAGTTTTGAGCGCTTATCATTGTTTAGTGGATTTTTCTTCGAGTAAATCAATTTTTTTGTACTCAACTTTCTTAAAGCATGGGCAATGGAACTTTTATGTACGCCTAGTTTTTCTGATAGTTCTGTTGGTGTTGCGGATTTGTGCATAAATAAATATTCAATGATTGCCATCTGTTCTTTAGAAATATGCATTTGTCTGACTGACTCTGTAACTTCAGAAAAAATGTGAGCATAACCAAAGCCGAAAATCTGAGTAAACTTTTCAATTGTCTCAGAATCTGCATTCAATGTAAGTGACCTCCAATCAAGCAAATTTATATTTAGAACAAAAGAAGTTTAACATGTTCAACTACTTAAGGCAAAAGTTATCGCTTGGTATGAATGAATATATTGAATCAGGGTATGGAAGACTATATAAATAAAGGAGTGATTATTAGGTTATGTTTGAATATCTATCTTTGTATAGAAGAAATGCAAAAGGGCAACACGGTAAAGTATTAGGCTTTACAATTTTACAGATGATACTTTGTATCATACTACCTTCAATCTTGATGTTTGCTTTAATGTTTGCACCTGCGCTTTTATCATTTACTAATACCGATGACTCGACAATAGGCGTCGCCTTCATTGTCTGGGGACTAGTCATTTCGTTGGTTTTTGTATTAGCTTGTATCTTCTTAATTTTTCCAATGTATGTCGGTATTCTTAGATACTTTGCAAGTGCGTATACAGGTAAACCATTTAGTTTTGGTGAAGCATATAAAGTTTTCAAGAAAGGAAACTACTCAAAACTTATTAAGATTGCTTTACTCGTTTTTCTCCTGTACGTTGCCTTGTCTATAGTGATTGGTATATTAATAAATATGCTGTTTGTTATTGCAATTACGCCACTTGCTGGCGCAGGATTTGTGACTGAAACAACACAGCTCCAAGAATTGTCTGTACCAATGATAATCTTATCGGTAGCTCTAGCTCTTATCGTTACGATTGTTGCTTACATTCCATATATCATCATGTTTATTTATTTCGCAGTGGTATTTATGGTCTACATTGATGAGCCTTTAATTCCAACTATGGATAAGCTAAAAATAGCGTGGGACATCTTATTCAAATCAAGCGCGAGTATGGTGAAGTTATTCTTTAGTAACTTAATCTTGTATATTGTGATGATGATTGTAATGTTCGCTGTCATTTTCGGTCTTGCATTCTTAGTCAGCTTCACCGCTGTACAAACGGACATGCCTGGCTTGTCAGCAATATTAGGATTTGTTGTACTCTTAATCACGTTTGTGATTGGTGTGTATGTCTCTTACCTGATTTTAGGATCAATCGTTGCATATTATTTTGTAGGAAGAGAATCATTGGATGAGATTAATCATCAAGAGAAACGTGAACCGGATCACCAAATTGAAAACGATAATGATTTATAGTAAAAAACTTAGCGGTGAACAGCTCAAGCTGTTTGCCGCTATTTTTATTGAAGTGTAATTGTTGCTAATTTAGTGTTCAGTTGTAAAATTAAGATAAAATACAAAAAGAATGAGGTGAGTCAATGTCCAATGTAGCAAAAGGGATATTGCTAACAGGTGCAACATACGTAATCTGGGGTGTACTTCCAATTTACTGGAGGCAAATTGAATATGTCTCACCATTAGAGATTATAGCCCATAGAATATTTTGGTCTTTTATTTTTATGATTTTTTATATCAAACTAACTGGGCGATGGGAATATTTAAAAACCAATCTTACATACATATTCAGTGATAAGAAAAAAGCGTTAAGTATCATAGCAGCTTCGATTATTATAAGCTTAAACTGGTTGACCTATATTTTAGCTGTGAACCAAGGTTATATACTAGAGGCAAGTTTAGGATACTATATCAATCCGTTTGTCAGTATTTTACTTGCCTTTTTTATTTTGAAAGAAAGATTCTCTAAGGGCGAATGGCTAGCAATATTCATAGTTTTGATTGGTGTAGTGTACATGACGCTTGGCGTGGGGAGAATACCATTACTCGCTTTGACTCTAGCAGTAACATTTGGGGTATATGGATTGATTAAAAAGACGATTAACTTAGACGCGACGTACGCACTTGCTGTTGAGACGGCAGTACTCGCTCCCATAGCTTTAATATATATCATCTATTTGAATGTTACGGGTATGAATACCTTGGAATTTGGTGTGAACGCTGAGACAGCCTTCACTGTAGGAACAGGTGTTGTTACAGCAATTCCACTATTAATGTTTGCGATTGGTGCAGTGTACATTCCTTTGTCTTTAATAGGTTTACTACAATATATAGGACCAACCCTAACACTGTTAATTGGCATATTTATATATGGTGAATCATTCACCGACACCCATAAAATTTCTTATACTTTCATTTGGTACGGCCTAATATTGTACACAATAATAAGGTTTAAAAATTCTAGACCAAGACGTCCGAAGAAGACCGTCAAACTTACGGAGTCTTAGCTTATTGTTAGA
Source organism: Jeotgalicoccus sp. ATCC 8456 (assembly GCF_016313225.1). Taxonomy (NCBI): domain Bacteria; kingdom Bacillati; phylum Bacillota; class Bacilli; order Caryophanales; family Staphylococcaceae; genus Jeotgalicoccus; species Jeotgalicoccus sp. ATCC 8456. The sequence continues at coordinate 1,831,531 of NZ_CP066224.1, forward strand.
TATAATGAGAAGTCCGTGGTACTATTTAGAAAGATTTTAGTGTAAGGGGAATGAGTCATGTATTATTTTAAAAATTTTGGCTTATTGTTAATCGTCACGGGTTTTTTAGCAGCCTGTCAGGCAACTGATTCACAAGCTGTAGATGACTCAGAAAACGAAAGAACTGTCGATACTAACAAGACTAAAGTCTCAGAAGATAATAATTCCACAGAAGAATCTGAAGAGCAAACCAGTGAAAATAAAAATAATTCTACTGAAGAAGACAACATAGAACAGGCGAAAGTTGAAGATGAACAGCTCGCCAAAATAATCGATAAGTCAACAGAAATCGAAAGCTACAAAGCAGAATTAAACCTAGAGGCTTCATTAGATGAGATGGAGGAAGAATCTCTTAATGCAGAAGCTGACGTCATAAATGGAGACCCACCTCAATTACGGCTAAGAAGTGCAGGCGAAGATCGCACTTTATCGAGAGATGGACAAACTTATTTCTACAATGGTCAAGATTGGATTAATGTATCAGATTCGGTCGATGTTAATTTATTATACAGTGTCACTTATGATCAAGCGGTTCATTCTTTAGAAACCTTGTTTGGTTACATGACCACAGAGGAGACCGATGATAAGATTATTTATAAGTACCATGGAAATGATGAGGAAGTTTATAGAAATCTAGAGTCATTGGTGCAAGTTAATTTTGGACAAATGACTGTAGAAACAGTGGAATCCTCAATCGAATTTGTTGTAGATGAAGAGAGAATGTTGATAGAGAAGATTAATTTTGATGTCGAAGGTAAAGATACAGGTGGCACGTTCTCATTAAATGGTGATACTACCTTTGATAACTTTAATAATATTGATCAAATCGAACTCCCTAATGAGTAATGATTAAACCGTTCCTTTAATTTTAAAGGAACGGTTTTTTATGTTCTAATTACTAAATTTTAGAGTGGGTGTAGGCGCATTTCAATGAAGTCTCTATCATCCTCTAAAAATGGAGGGACTGCGAGTTTTTCTCCTAATGTTTCTAGTGGCTCATCGACTGTAAACCCTGGACCATCTGTAGAAATTTCAACGGTAATATTGCCTGGTGCATTAATATATAGTGCCTTGAAGTAATGTCGATTCACAACGCCAGAAGACAGCCACTTATCTGCTTTAATCTTTTTATAGATTTCTTCTAAATCAGCTTCATCTTTCACTCTCAGTGAGAAGTGATGAACACTACCATAGCCTTCTTTTTCAACATTTGTCGTTCTAGATTCGAAGATAAACACCGCATCATCACCAAAGTCAACTCGAGCTTCTGTATCTTGGTCAATGTCCCCATCGTATTTACCGCCTAGCAATGTAAGAAACTCAACCATAGGTTTTAAATATTGAACGGTGAGTTCAACACCGTAAACGCCTCTAATGGCGTAGGCTTCAGGAATATCGTTATCTGTATGAGGGACTGCCTTATTCTCATTATCGTCAACGACTAGGGCAAAGCGTTGACTTTCCTCATCAGAAAATTTCATCAATGTTTCGCCGAAATAATCGATGATACCTTCGTGATAAACGCCTTTTTCATCGAAACGGTCACGGAAGTATTGTAAGGCTTCTTTTGACGGAACACGTAAGATTGTACGTGAGATAGAGTTAGTTCCTGGTGTGTACTTAGGGGCAAGACCGATTTCAAAAAAAGTCACATCTGTCCCTGGTGTCCCTTTGTAGTCACTATAAAATAAGTGATACATACTTGGGTCATCTTGGTTAACAGTCTTTTTAACGAGACGATGACCTAATATTTTAGTGAAAAAATCATGATTTTCAATGATATTCTTAGTAATTGCGGAAACATGGTGTATACCAAATGCAGGCATAATGCATCCTCCTTTAATCTCTTTGATTTTATTATATAATACGACTATGCGTAACTCTATTAGGAGGACTTTAAATGAAACATTTATACATCAAAAGTAAAGTTGAAGAAAATGTTGAAACCATAATTCTTTTACACGGTACAGGAGGTAGAGAGACGGATTTACTCGATGTTGCTGCCATGGTAGATGGTGATGCCAATGTCCTAAGCCTAAGAGGTGAGATTGATGAAAATGGACAAAGCCGATTTTTTAGACGCCTTTCAGCTAATGAATTTGATGAAGCGAGTCTAAAAGAAGAAGGTGATAAAATATACAACACTTTAAAAGACTTGAGTAAAATCTATGATTTTGAGCTCTCTAAATCCATACTTATTGGTTATTCTAATGGCGCAAATATGGGAGCTTATTTATTGTTGAACTACGATTTAGGGTTAAGAGGGGCAATGTTAATGCACAGTGCTTACCGTAGTGAAACAGTTGGAAAAGGAATGTTGTTTAATACAGATGTACTTCTAACAGCCGGTGCAAAAGATATGACTGCTACAGCTGGTGAATCATACACCTTAAAGAAAAAACTAGAAGACAAGGGCATGAATGTAACCATTAAGCTGACTGACGGGGGTCATGAAATTTCGCCGATGGAATTGATGGAGGGTAATGTTTGGTTTATGCCAATTAAAAAAGCCCTCAGAGACGAGGGCAAATTGCTATAGATAATGTTTCTTTAAATAAATCTCAAGGCCATCTTCATCACATGTAAAATCGGTGACATCATCTGCAAGACATTTAACGTCTTCTTGACCGTTTTTTAAGGCAGTTGATTTACCGACAACTTTAAACATAGGGATATCATTCATAGAATCGCCGAAAGCATGAATGTCATGAAGCGGCAGCTTAAGTTCTCTAGCAATTGTCTTTAAACCGGAACCTTTGTCTGTGCCATAGACCATGATTTCTGAGTTATGATTTGATGTACGGTATATCTGAAAACCAGCGTCTGATGTAAAGTGATTATTGAGGTAGTCATACCAGTTGTCCATCTTATTTTTATCATTTGAGAAGAAGTAAAACTTAATAATATCATTGGTGTCGAGTGCGTGATTATCGACCCATTGCTCTTGAGAGTTTAAGGTACGGGCAGTGCCGATGTTTTCATAATCTAGTACTGTCTCATCAGCTTGTGCAGTGAGGTCCTCCAAAGCATAATCGTAATCATCATTATAGGTATATGGACCACCGCTCTGGCTCGTTGTTATCTCATAATATATCTTGTGTTTACGAACCTCTTCTAAGACGAAACTGACTTGTTCTTTTGTAAAGGCAGTGCGTGATAAGAGCGTGTCACCAAGGTATACGGTCATACCGCTCGCAGCGACAAAGCCATCGACCGGAACATCGTTAGGCACTTTTTGATGAATCATTTGAAGCGAACGTCCGGTCGCGATAATGATTTTGATTCCTTTATTATGGATGTCTTGAAGTGTCTTAATGAGACTGTTGGGGAATTCACCTGCATGATTTAATGTTGTACCATCTAAATCGAGGGCAATAGCTTTCATCTTTATATGAGCTCCTATCATATGTATTCGTTACCTCTTAAATTTTAGCATATTTACACAAGTATGATAAAATACCAGTACTAGAATTAGTATATAAGGAGTTGTTCATAGTGACAAATACGGGTGTGTATTTAGAAAAATATGATTTAGAAGACTTGCATCAAGTTGCAATAAATACCGGCGTCAAAAATGAAACAGCTTTAGATAAAGAAGACTTAATTGAGGCAATTTCAGCAAACTTAACGAATGAATCAGTACTCACGTACACTTACCTATATAGTGATGATATTGCGCTCGAATCATGGAAAAGAGCAGCGACAAATTTGGATGAAGCGAAAGATTTAAGCCTTGTAGACATTTACGGCTTGTATATCATGGGCTTGGCCTATGAAGATTTAAATAATCCTGACCACTTCTTTATTATTGATGAAGTGCTCGATAAATTTAAAACAGTCGATACGAAAGAAAATAAAGAAAAACGTTTGGCAGTTCAAAGAAAGTTAAATTTAATTAGAGCTGCCTTACATCTCTATGGTGTTGTTGAATTTAAACAGCTTACTAAACTATTTAAGAAATACTATGGCCAGGAGACGACAATTGAGGAATTAGTCGATTTAGTAAATGAGTCACCTTATGTCATTACGATTAATGAAAAAAACAAAGAATTTGTCATAGATGATATGACAGATGAACAGTACCAAATTATTAGAAAAAATCAGCAAAAATACAACTACTATGAACCAGAATTTGCTAAGTTCATACAGTTTTCAAACCCGAACTACATTGATGAGTCTATTTATCATGAGTCACTAAAATCTTGGGTTAGTAGTCACTTAAATACAGACGTAGCTTCACTAGAAGAATTATATATTCAAATGTTACGTATGATTATTAGTGGTCAAAAACGGACTGATATCATCGCAGAAATTAACAATCTAGGCTATGAATTTTCTACTAAACAAGAAGAAGATGACTTCTTTAATTTAGTGAGTGGCGTGCTAAAACATACTCGTCATTTCCAATATAGAGGTAAGTCAGAAGCAGAACTTGGACAAAAAACAATCGTCAATGAGTTCAAGGTCGGACGAAACGATCCTTGTCCATGTGGCAGTGGAAAGAAATATAAAAAATGCTGTGGTAAAGCAGTTTGATATAAAAGCACCAGCCATGCTGGTGCTTTTTCTGATAAGAGGTGAGAATGATGCACTGGCAAATATTTAAGGCGTTTTTTAGAGTAGGGATGCTCGGTTTCGGTGGGGGTCCTTCATCGATTCCGTTAGTTAAAATAGAAGTTGTTGATAAATATAAATGGATGTCGAATGAAGAATTCCAAGATGTACTGGCAATCGCCAATGTTTTACCAGGACCAATTATTACTAAAGTCGCTGGGTACATATGTTATCAAATAAAGGGTTGGCTTGGTGTAGCCAATGCCATGGTTGCGATGATTTTACCAACGGCAGTGATTATGACCATCCTTCTTGCTTTATTTACAGGTTTTAAAGACCTAGCCTGGGTACAGGGAATGAGTGCAGGGGTAGTGCCAGTTGTCCTAGTCATGCTAGCGATTCTAACAATTGAATTTTTACAATCAGCGAAAGCGGTCACGACGTGGGCATTTTTAATTCCTTTTACTATAGGTATGTTGATTATCTTAGAAGTGCTAAATATTCATCCGGCAATTGTTATCGCCATTATTATCGTTATTAGTCTTTTAAGGAAAGATAAGGTTAGAGGAGGGTCAACATGATTTACATGGAAATTTTTCTGGCCTTTCTGATTCCAGGTATAATTGGATATGGTGGAGGTCCAGCCTCAATCCCTCTAGTCGAAAGAGAGGTTGTTGATACCTATGGTTGGATGACAACTGGTGAGTTTGCTGAAGTACTTGCACTCGGTAACTCACTACCTGGTCCTATACTAACGAAGATGGGTGCCTACATTGGATACGAAGCCGGTGGCGTACTTGGTAGTATTGTTGCAGTAACTGCAAGTGTCCTACCTTCCTTGGTTGTCATGATTTTACTTGCTGCACTTTTATATAAGTTGAAAGGGACGAATAAATTCAGCACCTTAACAACATTAATTAGACCAGTGATTGCAATATTAATGGGTGTAATCGTAGTAGATTTTCTATTTAACTCTCTAGAGGTTTCAGGTGGCTTCCACACAATATTCTTAATTGTCATTGCTTTTATACTTTTACAGATTGTTAAAATACATCCTGCCTTCGTCATTATGATTGGCTTAATTTATGGTGCCCTGTTTATTAGATAAGAAGCATGATATTTAATGGAAAAGTAAACTTGTAATATAATGAATGGGAATGATTAAAAACCAAGCTAGAAGGAGACGACTAAGTATGGCATATGAAATACGTGAAATGAGAATATCGGACGCTAAAAGTATTGTCAGGCACAAACATATTGTGACTGAGGCGTATCCAGATATTCTAGCAACAGCAATTGAAAATCGTGAGATAACTGTTGAAGAAGAAGAAGCAACTATAAAATCTTTAGGCACCAATGACCTAGGTATTGTTGCTGTAGATGGTGATACGGTTATTGGTATGTTAAATATGCGCCAAGATCACCGTAAGAAGTTTGAACATATCGCACAATTTGGTATCAGTTTACAACCAGACTATACTGGCTCAGGTACAGGGACTGCGATGATTGAACGTGCCCTAGAATTTGCTAAAGCTAACGATATAATTGAAAAAGTCATTCTAACTGTTTTCTCTAATAATCCTGGAGCAATTAAACTTTACGAAAAATTAGGCTTTAAAGAAGAAGCTGTATTGAAGAACCAAGTGAAATTGAAAGAAGGCTATACTAATTTAGTCTATATGTCGAACTTTTTAGAATAGATGAGAAAATAGCGGAATGTCGTGATATTATAAAGTTAAGAAGAATAATATGGTGGGTGAGCACATGAAATTAAGAAATGTTTTCATTTACGCAATAGCATTAACTTTATTTACGGCAGGGGTTATCTTTTCAACGACTGCATCCTACACACAGGATGCGCCATTATCACTTACAACAATAGGTATCTTTATGATAGTCATTTTTGCTGCCTACATCTGGGTATTAATGTGTTACAGAAAAAGAACAATCCACAAAAAAAGAGAATCGCATTTAAGCGATTCTCTTTCTTTAAATAAATTAAAAGGATGATTATTCATGGGTAATTTTGAAGAAATTAATAAACGTGCGCAAAAAAACACAGGTCGAATTCAAGAAACGCAACCCGATTTTATGTCTGCTTTCAGAAAGCTTCAAAAAGAAGGGTATAAAGCTAATGCTTTGGATGAGAAGACCAAAGAGTATATCGCTTTAACTTATGCTATCGCAGATAAGTGTGAGGGTTGTATTGGTAACCATGTCAACAAACTAGTTAAACTCGGTGCGACACGTGACGAAATTTCAGATATCGTTGCGGTCTCTATAGTGATGGGTGGCGGACCAGCTAGTGTATATGGTGGTAAAGCACTAGAAGCATATGATGAAGCGACGACAGAGGTATAATCGTGTTAGACATTCATTCTTTGGTGGTCGATTACGATGACTTTAAAATTATAGTGGAAAGTTTGATATTCGAACCTGGCTTACACGTTCTAATTGGGGAGAATGGAAGTGGTAAAAGTTCAGTTTTAACAGGTGTTACGGGTTTTAATACAAAGTCCATAAAAAAACGTGAACTCTATGTAGACAACCACAAACTTTCTTCTACAGCAGAATACATCAGCTATCTTCCTCAACACAACGTACCTTTTCAAATTAATGTAGAAGATTTTGTAGGTTTGAGCACAGAGAAGAAAATTTCTGGTGAACAGTTTATTGGAATTCTAAACGATTACGATTTAATACATTATCGAAATCACAGCATTGAAAATTTAAGTGGTGGGGAGTTCAAACGTGCACTTCTTGCGCAAATTGAATTGGAAGACAAACCCATAATCATGCTTGATGAAATTGAACAAGGATTGGATGTTAACTATCAACACATTATTTTATCGAGATTGAAAGAATTAGCTAAAAATAAAGTGGTCATTCTTGCCATGCATGATTTAAGTTTGGCGATGACATATGCAGATTCAATTTCCGGCATGAAAAAAGGTACTTTAACCGCAGCTAAAGTACCGAATCATCAAGTAACAGAAGAGATGTTGTCTCATATATTTTCACGTGAAATGAAGGTTATCAGGCAAGGGAATAAGGTAGCTGTCCTCAGTTAGTTTCTATGGCACCAAGGGCACCTGAAAATTCACCGTTGGGTACAACATAGGCCTCTGCGCCTTTTAACTGACTATAATTATAAATGATGTCCGTCATTACAGTGTTATCGAGTAAAGTAGAACCAATAAACACCATTTTTTTAGTGTCAAAGGCATCAGCTAGATTTAAAGCCATTGCTGTAACAGTTTCTGCTACAAGACCAATAACTGCGATCAGTTGATCTTCAATTGACTGGTCGCTTTTGTGATTAAGTACATTTCCGAAGTTACTTGCAGTAAGATCACCTGGAATTGGTGTAGGCTTACCATTGTAAATATGATGGACTTTTAAATCGACTTTGTTACGGTCACCTTTTTTTGCACGTTCTATAATCGTATGGTAATCCTCGATTCCTGTCAGTAAATGACTTAAGCCGAGTAAAGTTCCACCACCTACACCAGACCCACCAACACGTTTTTGATCCGTGGTTGTCGCTTGGTGGAAACTTGTTCCTGTACCAACATTTAAGTATACATAACGTTCAAAATTCAAATTACTTTCATTCAAGAGTTGAGTCAGACCTCTAAAGGTAGCATCGAATTCTATGGAAATTTTAGATTCAAAATTTAGCTTCTCTTGTATATATTCTGACTTGCCTCCTGTTAAATAAACTTCTTCTTCACTATAATCATTGTTTAATATCTCAATCACTTGGTCAATATCAGTGGAAGGGTATTTTTTAAAGGTACGATTTTCATCATCAAGAATGACCAATTTAATTAATGTACCGCCAGCATCGATGCCGATTTTCATAAGATCGCTCCTAAAGTTATAAATGAAACAGCGCTCAAAGTTATGAGCGCTGTTATTAACGTTTCTTCTATTTTAATATTTTTTTGGTTTTTGTCTACGTTTCATTGCATTATTAGGTTCTCTTCTTAATCCTTTAGAAACTGATGCAATCATCAAGATTAGTATGAGGCCAAACGGTAGACCTGCTAACAGTGAAGCTGCCTGTAAGCTGGTTAATCCACCTGCTAATATTAATGCGATAGTCAACAATCCGAGCAATAGACCCCAAAGGACTTTAAGTCGAATTGGTGGATTCTCTGTTGAACCAATACTCATTCCCGAAACAATAAATGTTGCTGAATCGGCTGATGTTACTAGGAAAGTAAAGATTAACAGGAGCGCAACAATAGATGTAAACCATGAAATAGGTAAGGTATCAAACAAGGCGAAGAGCGCCTGCGTTTGGTCATCTAGAACGATTTGTCCAATATTTGTATTATTCATAAGATCTGAATAAATTGCTGTACCACCGAGGGCGCCAACCCATAGGAAAGATAGCATTGGTGGGACAATCAGAATACCCAGTACATATTCACGAATCGTGCGACCGCGAGATACACGGGCAACAAATGAACCAATGAATGGACTCCAAGCAATTACCCATGCCCAGTAGAACACTGTCCAGTCTTGAACCCAAGTACCACCTGCATATGGTGTCATGCGTAATGAATAGCCAACAAAGTTTGTCAAATAGTCACCAAGCCCAAGAATAATACTTTCCATAATGAATGTAAATGGTCCAACTGCCATAATGAAAATGGTTAAGACAAGTGCAAGGATCATGTTTAAACTGGAAAGGAATTTCATTCCTTTCTTAAGTCCAGTTACTGTTGAAAATATAAATAGACCTGTCATAGCTGCTGTCAAAATGATTTGAGTTAATGGTCCTGATGGAACACCAAAGGCGATATCTAAACCACCATCCATCTGCATAATACCTAAACCAACAGAAGTCGACATACCCGTTACAGTTGCAATGATTGCTAATATATCAATTGCTTTACGTGCTTTTTGATTGTAATCCATACCGAATAGTGGTTCTAAAGCAGTTGAGACTAAACCATCACGGTTTTTACGGAATTGGAAGTAACCAATTGATAGACCAGCTACCCCGAATATTGACCATTGGGAGATTCCCCAGTGGAAATAAGTATAACCCATCGCGAGTCTAGCGGCTTCGGCATCCTCAACTGGACCACCTAAAAATGGTGAGGTCATAAAGTGTTCCATAGGCTCTGCGACACCAAAGAATACTAAACCAACACCTAGCCCACTTGAAAATAGCATTCCGACCCAGGCCCAAAATGAGAACTCTGGTTTGGAATTATCACCACCGAGTTTTACGCGGCCATAAGGTGATAGGGCAAGAAATAATAGAAATACACCGAATCCAAATACAACGAGTAAGAAAAACCAACTAAATGTTTCTGAGATAAGAGCATAGACATTTTCAGAAGCGACCTGGAACTGAGTTGGAATAATCATGGCAATTGCAGACACTACAATGATTATTGAAGCTGCAGTCCAGAAAACGACGCCTAGCTTATTAAACTGAAATTTTTCCGGTTGATCCTGGTTTTCCTGACTCTTTGTAGTTGTACTTTCTTCGTTTGTCACGAAAGTTCCTCCTAATATATTTGTAGTATACAAAGTTACTACCCGGCAATAACGACATGAAACGTTGAATTGGAAAATTTTGTGTTAATGTCTAAATTGTCACTAGAGAGGGTATGGACTTATAATAGCAAACTATAGAATCTTGTCAAAAAGGGGAAAATTATGGACATTAAAGTGAGAAAGTACAATGAAAGTGATAAGGACGCACTTCAGTCCTATGAATTAAGTGACAAGCAACAAATTTATTCTAGTTTACCATTAGATGTATTAAATGAAGCTCTAGAAGATAAAGATCGAACTGCCAATGTGGTTGTCACAGATGATGGAAAAGTTGTTGGTTTTTTTGTACTACATAAACATTATCAACACGAAGGGTATGATACGCCGCATGAGGTGGTTTACGTGAGGTCTTTATCCATCAATGAAAAATATCAAGGAAATGGTTACGGTACGAAAGTGGCTCAATTATTACCGGTTTATGTACAAGAAAACTTTTCTCAGTTTGAGCATTTATACTTAGTTGTTGATGGTGAGAATCAAGGGGCATGGAATCTATACGAAAGAGCAGGGTTCTTACACACTGCAACAAAGGAAGAAGGACCTATTGGTAAGGAACGTTTATATTATTTAGATTTAGACCGTAATTATGTACCGAACTTAAGAATCAATTTGGCAAGTGACGTGTCTGCTTCTACACTGAAATTCAATCTCATGCTAGGCGAGGAAGTTGCAGGCTATATTGATACGGTTAAAAACGGTAAAGTACTGGAAATTAAACATATATATGTTGAGGAGAAGCATCGTTCAAAAGGGATTGCTGAGAGCGCAATAAGGCAGTTTGCTACAATAGTTAGAAAATATTTGAAAGATGTTGAGATTGCTGAAGTTAACGTGACGAATACGGGCTTAGAAAAGCTGTTTACTGGTGCTGGATTTGTTCACCCTCATGATGCTGAAGATGAGAATTATTACCGGAAATTGGTGAGATACTAACTTAGCTCTTGAAACATTAGTAAAATATTTGTATTATATCCTAAGGTATTTACATCTTGAAAGGATGACGTAAATGAGACTGGACAGTTATACTAAGGAAATGATGGACGAAAATTCATTTATTGATATGTCACACATTTATTTAGAAGATAAAGGCGAAGATACTAACCTCTATGAAATGGTAGATAAATTTAAAGAAGTTGGGAATTATACTGAAAGTGAAATTGAAGACCGCATCTTACAATTCTATACGGATTTAAACACTGACGGTCGTTTCTTAAGTACAGGTGAAGGTGTTTGGGGCTTACGTGAATGGTATGCCGTGGATGATATCAATGATAAGATTGCACCGACCATCCATAAGATTGAGATTGCTTCTGAAGATGAGTATATTGATGAAGAAGAAGATTACCCTGGTGCCAAGGAACTAGGTGAAGACCAGGAAGAAATTGATGGCACACTTCATGGTGAAACTGAAGAAGATGATGATGAAGAAGCCATCGATTCTGAAGTCGATGATGAGTTGGAATTCGACGACAAAGAAAAGCTTGAAGATGAATATGATGACGAGGCAGATGCATATTAATAATTATTGACTTTCTTCTTGAAAGTGATAATATTTTAATTGGGCTCCCTTAAATTGGGACTAGTAAACGTGCTCCTTTTCACATTTGTGAAAGGGAGCTATTTTTATTTTATGCAGGAGGAAGACTATGACTAAATATATCTTTGTAACAGGTGGCGTGGTGTCATCTTTAGGTAAAGGAATAACAGCAGCTTCACTAGGACGTTTATTGAAAGATAGAGGTTTTAAAATCACAATTCAAAAATTTGATCCCTACTTAAATGTTGACCCAGGGACGATGAGCCCGTATCAACATGGTGAAGTATTCGTCACAGAAGATGGTGCGGAAACTGATTTAGATCTAGGGCACTATGAGCGTTTTATCGATATTAATGTGAGCAAGTACTCTAATGTCACTGCTGGTAAAGTATACTCTGAAGTCATTCAAAAAGAGCGCCGCGGAGATTATTTAGGTGGTACAGTGCAAGTGATTCCTCACATTACAAATGAAATTAAATCACGCATTAAAAAAGCGGGGGATTCATCACAAGCTGACATCGTTATTACAGAGATAGGCGGTACAACAGGTGATATTGAATCCTTACCGTTTATTGAATCAATTCGTCAGTTACGAAGTGACCTTGGTAAAGATAATGTTATGTTCATTCACTGTACATTGCTGCCTTATATTAAAGCAGCTGGAGAAATGAAAACAAAACCAACTCAACATAGTGTTAAGGAACTAAGAGGTTTAGGTATTCACCCTGACATGATTGTTGTTCGTTCTGAATATCCGATGACTGAAGATTTACGTGATAAGATTGCATTGTTCTGTGACATCGAAGAGAAAAACGTAATCAATGCAAAAGATGAAGAAACAATATATAAGCTTGTGATGTCATTGCAAGATCAAGATATGGATGATTTAGTTCTTGAAAACCTGAAACTTGAATCTAAGGGTGAAGCGGCATTAACTGATTGGAAGCATTTACTTGATAACCTAAGTAAAATTGATAAAACAATCAAAATCGGTTTAGTTGGTAAGTACGTGGAACTACAGGATGCTTACCTATCTGTAGCAGAATCGCTGCGTCATGCAGGTTATGAAGTCCATGCAGACGTTGATATCCACTGGATTAATTCTCAGGAAGTGACTGAGCAAAACTATATGGAAATACTCGGAGAAGTCGATGGTATAGTGGTACCGGGTGGCTTTGGTGACCGCGGTATAGAGGGTAAAATCTTAACGCTTAAATATGCGAGGGAAAACAAGGTGCCTGTTTTAGGTATTTGCCTCGGCATGCAACTCGCATCAGTTGAATTTGCTCGTAATGTAGTAGGCCTTAAAGGTGCAAATTCTTCCGAATTAGATGAACATACACCATACGCAATCATTGATTTAATGCCGGATCAAAAAGATGTTGTTGATCTTGGTGGTACTCTTCGCCTCGGTAGTTTCCCATGTGTGATTAAAGAAGGAACCAAGGCAGAGGCACTTTATGAGCAAAATGAAATTAATGAGCGTCACCGTCACCGTTTTGAATTCAACAATGCTTATAAGGAACAGCTGGAAGAACATGGCATGGTGTTTAGTGGGACTTCACCAGATGGTAGATTGGTGGAAATGATTGAATTAGAAGACCACCCATATTACATGGCTGTTCAGTTCCACCCAGAATTCCAATCAAGACCAACACGTCCACACCCACTATTTAGTGGTTTGATTCAAGCAACTTTAGACAACGAATAAGTTTAAGCTCAGCTGAAAATTCTAAGTAGAGTCTTCAGCTGAGTTTTTACCTTTATGGGTTAAATCGTGATTTTAATCAAATTTAAATCAACCTTTAATAGTAAAGCATTGTCACTTTAATGAGCTTTAACTTATAATGGAGCTAACATAAAATTGTTTGGAGGATACAAAATGAAATTTTTTATAGATACAGCAAATATGGACGAAATTAAAGAAATCCATCAGTGGGGGATTTTAAGTGGTGTAACAACAAACCCATCACTAGTAGCTAAGGAAAAAGATATTTCTTTTCACGATAGACTCGTTGAAATCTGTGACCTTGTTAATGGCCCTGTAAGTGGAGAAGTCATTGCATTAGATGCAGAGGGTATGATTAATGAGGGTAGAGAACTCGCTAAATTACACGAGCACATCATTGTTAAAATCCCTATGACTGAAGAAGGTATGAAAGCAGTTAAAGTATTAACAGAAGAGGGAATCAAGACGAATGTCACTTTAATCTTTAATACAGTACAAGCTCTAACCGCAGCTCGTGCTGGTGCGACATATGTTTCACCATTCATTGGACGATTAGATGATATCGGTTTAGATGGCCTACAGTTAATCGAAGATATTGCAGCAATTTTTGCAGTCCATGATATCGACACAGAAATTATAGCAGCATCAATTCGTAACTCAGGTCATATGCACGGCGCCGCACTACGTGGTGCAGATATTGCTACAGTACCGTACAAAGTTATTAAAACATTAACGAAACATCCTTTAACTGATAAAGGCATTGAACAATTCCTTAATGACTGGAACCAAAAATAAGACCTTAGTAAACCAAAGACAAGGAGCTAAAGCTATGGCTAAAGAAGTAATCAAAGTCCGCGGTGGTGCTGATTTAACAGGTCAAGTGAACATCAGCGGTGCCAAAAATAGTGCAGTCGCACTTATACCGGCATCTTTAATGGCAAGTACAGGTTCTGTAAAGCTTGAAGGACTGCCAGAAATTAGTGATGTAAAGACACTGATGAGTTTATTAAATGACTTAAATATTAAAACAGAATTAGATGGAACAACCTTAGAAGTGAATGCAGAAGAAGCTGTAAATATGCCGTTACCAAACAACAAGGTACAGTCACTAAGAGCATCTTACTACATGATGGGTGCAATGCTATCTCGTTTTAAAAAATGTGTCATCGGCTTGCCAGGCGGTTGTCCGCTCGGGCCTAGACCAATCGACCAACACATCAAAGGCTTTGAAGCCCTTGGTGCTAAGGTCACGAATGAACATGGTGCAATGTATTTAACTGCAGAGAAATTAGTGGGCGCCAAAATATTCTTTGATGTTGTGTCTGTTGGAGCAACAATCAATATGATGTTAGCTGCGAGCTGTGCCGAAGGCCGTACAACTCTAGAAAATGTAGCCAAGGAGCCAGAAATTGTTGATGTCGCTTCACTATTAAATAATATGGGTGCGAATATTAAAGGTGCAGGTACAGACACGATTCGTATCGAAGGTGTTGAGTCCTTACATGGCACAATGCATAATATTATTCCTGACCGCATCGAAGCTGGTACTTATATGGTTGTTGGTGCCGCGACAGGTAAGTATTATAAAGTAAACAATATCATTCCAACACACATGGAATCTCTCACTTCTAAGTTAGAGGAAATGGGTGTAGATATTGAAATCGGTGATGACTATGCCATCATTAATAAACCGGAATCGTACAAAGCCGTATCTATTAAGACACAAGTCTATCCAGGATTTGCAACTGATCTTCAACAACCGATTACGCCACTAATGTTTAAAGCAGATGGTGTAAGTAAGATAACAGAGACAATTTATCCTGCGCGCTTTAGACATGTTGATGAATTAGCGAGAATGAATGCCCACATTGACAAGAAAAGTGGCAGTGCCTTGATTTACCCATCTGACCTAAAGGGTGCAGAAGTATATGCAAGTGATCTAAGAGCGGGTGCTTCACTACTCATTGCAGGATTACTTGCAGATGGTGTGACAACAATTCACAATGTAAACCATATTGACAGAGGTTATGCAGACATTGTTAAGAAACTTGAAGCACTAGGTGCAGATATTTGGCGTGATACAGTAGAAGAGGAAGACTAGAATCCAAGGATTCTAGTCTTTATTCTTACGGCGCTTATATTTATAAAAGTTTTGACAATGCTACTGTCTAACGGTAATATAATTATGTTTTAGATGAGACTGTAATATAAAATTAGTAATGGAAGTGGAAATATTGTCTGATAACCAAAAGACCGAGGATATGAAATATGAAACGTTTGATGCGCTTTATAAGAACAACACCACTAAAGCCTTAACCGAGCGCGCCAAACAACTAAAGCTGTCTAACTACAGTAAACTGAATAAAAAAGAATTAGTCCTAGCCATTCTAGAAGCTGAAATGGAAAAAGACGGTAACTATTACATGGAAGGCATACTCGATGATATCCAACAAGATGGATATGGTTTCTTACGAACGGTCAATTTTTCTAAAGGTGAAAAAGATATTTATATCTCAGCATCTCAAATTCGCCGTTTCGAGTTGAAAAAAGGAGACAAGGTTACTGGTAAGGTAAGAAAGCCAAAAGAAAATGAAAAGTATTATGGTCTCTTACAGGTTGACTTTATTAATGGACATAACGCTGAGGAAGTTAAAAAACGCCCGCATTTCCAAGCACTTACTCCACTTTTCCCTGATGAACGTATCCACTTAGAAAATAAGCCTGAAGATCTGTCCACACGAATTATGGACTTAGTCACGCCAATTGGTTTTGGTCAACGTGGTATGGTCGTTGCACCACCTAAGGCAGGTAAAACCTCACTGTTAAAAGAGATTGCTCAAGCAATTACGAAGAATCACCCTGGAGTCAAGTTGTTTATACTACTCATTGGTGAACGTCCTGAGGAAGTAACGGATTTAGAGCGTTCCGTTGAAAATGCTGAGGTTGTACATTCCACTTTTGATGAACCCCCTCAACACCACGTCAAAGTTGCAGAACTATTGCTTGAACACTCAAAACGTCAGGTTGAGATGGGTGAAGATGTCATCATTTTAATGGATTCAATTACGCGTCTTGCACGTGCATATAACCTAGTTATTCCACCGTCTGGACGAACACTTTCTGGTGGACTAGACCCAGCAAGTCTTCATAGACCTAAGCACTTCTTTGGTGCTGCAAGAAACATTGAAGCAGGTGGAAGCTTAACAATTCTTTCTACCGCACTTGTTGATACAGGTAGTCGTATGGACGATGTTATTTATGAAGAATTTAAAGGAACAGGGAATATGGAACTGCATCTCGATCGTAGATTGAGTGAAAGACGCGTATATCCAGCCATTGATATTAGCCGTTCGAGCACACGGAAAGAAGAGCTCTTGTTAGATAAAAAAGAACTTGATGTTCTATGGCAGCTTAGAAATCTCTTTACTGACTCACCAGACTTTACAGAACGCTTCTTAAGAATTCTTAAGACAGCTAAAACAAATGAAGAGTTTTTCGATATCTTAAGAGAGCGTATGATTAGTTCTCAGAAGACAGGTAAACCTGTAATCTAATCTAAAAGAGATATTGATTTTTATATGCTGAACATGTATAATGGCAAAGTAATGCGTGGTGATAACCACAAATAACTCTGTTCCAGATGGTTCAGGGCAAAGGAGCTGACAAATTATGAAACAAGGAATTCATCCTGATTACAACAAAGTAATCTTCTTAGATTCTACTACGAATTTTAAATTCTTGAGCGGATCTACACGTACTTCAGACGAAACTATGGAGTGGGAAGACGGTAACGAATACCCAGTTATCCGTTTAGATATCTCTTCTGATTCACATCCGTTCTACACTGGTCGTCAGAAATTCGCATCTGCGGATGGACGTGTTGAGAAATTCAACAAAAAATTCGGTTTTAAATCAAGCAACGAACAATAAGTTAAATTCAACTGCACTGAGTGTCTCAGTGCAGTTTTTTTGTGTGCAATATATGCTATAATTAATAAATGAAAAAGTGACTAGAAAAGGACGTATTCTTATGTTTGATCAACTTGAAATAATTGAAAATCGATACGAACAGTTAACTGAGCTCTTAAGTGACCCAGATGTTGTAAGCGACTCGGACAAGCTTCGTAAATACTCTAAAGAACAAAGTGATATCCAAGAGACTGTAGAAGTATTCCGTGTTTATAAGGGACATTTAGAAACAATTGAAGAATCTAAAGGTATGTTAAAAGAGACAGATGATCCTGAAATGGTTGAAATGCTAGAAGAAGAAATTTCAACTTCTGAAGATGAACTACCTAAATTAGAGGAGCAATTGAAATTCTTAATTATCCCTAAAGACCCTAATGATGATAAGAACGTAATTATTGAAATCCGCGGCGCAGCAGGTGGAGATGAAGCGCAAATCTTTGCTGGAGATTTATTTAGAATGTATTCTCGTTATGCAGAGGATAAGAAATGGCGCATTGAAGTAGTAGATGCTTCAGCAAGTGAACACGGAGGTTACAAGGAAATCAGCTTTATGATTCAAGGTAACGGTGCGTATTCTAAGTTGAAATTCGAAAATGGTGCGCATCGTGTTCAACGTGTACCTGAGACAGAGTCGGGTGGTCGAATTCATACATCAACTGCAACAGTCGCAGTGTTGCCAGAAGTTGAAGATGTAGAAGTTGAAATCCGCAATGAAGATATTAAAATTGATACCTATCGTTCTTCCGGTGCTGGTGGACAACACGTTAACACGACAGACTCTGCAGTACGTATCACTCACTTACCAACAGGGACAGTTGTGACATCACAAGATGAGAAATCACAAATTAAAAACAGAGAGCGTGCAATGAAAGTGCTTAAAGCACGAGTATATGACATGATGCAACAAGAAGCACACGCTGAATATGCCGAAAAACGTAAGAGTGCGGTAGGAACAGGGGACCGTTCAGAACGAATTAGAACTTACAACTATCCACAAAATCGTGTGACAGACCACCGTATTGGTCTAACAATTCAAAAATTAGATCAGATTATCGATGGTAATTTAGACGAGGTTATCGAAGCATTAGCTATCGAAGAGCAAACCTCTAAACTAGAAGAGTTAAACAATGAAACGATATAAAGAAGTACTTAAAGAGGCGGAAGCCTCTTTAAGTATATCCGGACAAGAGACTCGGATTGCATCGATTTTATTAGAGGAAATGTTTGGTCTAACTTTAAGTCAATTGATGATTCATGAAAATGATGCTATGCCACAAGCTGACTATGATTACCTTATGGAAGTTATAGACAGAGTGAACGAGAACGAACCTTATCAGTATGTACTTGGAGAAGCTTACTTTTATGACACTTATTTTAAAGTGACCTCGGATACTTTAATTCCAAGACCAGAAACTGAAGAGCTTGTATATTATGTCCTTAAAAACGAAAGTGATCATGGCTTACAAGTCGCTGATATAGGTACAGGTACAGGGGCAATTAGCCTAACCTTGGCAAGGACTTGGAAGAATAATAAGGTGACTGTGACAGATATTTCAAGTGAGGCACTGAGTGTAGCCAAAGAAAATGGAGTGAACCTAGGTGTGGAAGTCACCTATAAACAAGGTGATTTATTAACACCTCTAAAGGAATCAGGGTGTCAGTTTGATGTTCTTATCTCTAATCCACCCTATGTCAGTGAAGACGAGACTCACCTCATGACACCATCAGTACTTGAATATGAACCACACCAAGCTTTGTTTGCAGATGATGATGGACTCGCGCTTTATAAAAAAATGATATTAACATTAGATGACGTGTTAACAAAAGGCGGTAGGGTGTATTTTGAAATTGGATATGCACAGGGAGCGCCCTTACTCGAGTTTGTAAAAGATATAAAACAGATATCTAATCCCGTAATTATAAAAGATATAAACGAGCAAGATAGAATATTACACTTTACATGGGGTGAAGATGATGACTAAAGTATGGAAAATAAATGAAAGTGACTTAACAGATCCAAATGAACAAGAATCTTTAGCACTTAAACTAGAAGAGATTAAAACAGCATTCACCTACGGAGAAGTTGTAGCCATTCCAACAGAAACGGTTTACGGTCTTGCTGCAGATGCAAGGAATCATGAAGCCATACACAAAATATTTCATGCTAAAGGACGCCCTGGAGATAACCCTTTAATTATACACATCCATGACATTTCTCAATTAGAAGCATTTACAACACCACTTGATGACAGAGTGAAGAAACTTATGGAGCAATTTTGGCCAGGTCCAATTTCTTTTATCTTACCTTTAACAGGAGATTACTTAGCTTCTAATGCCGTTGCTGAATTAAATTCAGTAGCAGTAAGAATGCCGAGCCATCCAGTAGGAAGAAAGATTATTCAATACGCAGATATGCCACTAGCAGCACCAAGTGCCAATTTAAGTGGTAAGCCATCTCCAACAAATGCAAAACATGTCATCGACGACTTAAATAATAAAGTTTTCGGTGTAGTTGATAGTGAATCTGCTAACTTTGGTATTGAAAGTACAGTTTTAGACTGCACTCAATTCCCTTACCGTATCGCACGTCCAGGTGCAATTACGAGAACGGATTTAGAAGCGGTACTTGAATCTGATGTTGGTAATTTCCATAGTGAGGATGATAAACCCATCTCTCCTGGAATGAAGTATAAGCACTATGCACCACGTCAACCATTGATTGTAATAGAAGGTGGGTTTACAAATAACACTAAACTTCCTATTGAACGTGGGCAGAAGGTTGGAGTAATTGCACCAGAGACATGTAGGGATTTTATTAGTGATGATATTCAATTTATTAGTTTATGTAGGGATACAACATCGTATAAAGAGGCGGCAAGGAATCTATACGCTGCCTTGAGAATTATGGATACATCAGATGTGGACACAATCTTCATACATGGGTTTGATAAAGTCTCTGAATCTGAAGGTTTGATGAACCGTATCTATAAAGCAACAGGTAATGAAGTGATTCAAAATGACTAAGTTAATTTTTGTGTGTACAGGAAATACTTGTAGGAGCCCGCTCTGTGAAAGCTATATGAAGACAAAGTATCCAGAAGCAAATATTTACTCAAGCGGTCTATTTGTTACGGCATATGATACGAGTGAAAACTCACAAGCAATTATAGAGAAAAACAATCTTATTTCACCAGACAAACCTACACCACTTACTGAGGATGAGTTAACAGATTCCGTACTCTTGGTAATGGGATCACACCATAAAGAAATGATTTTATCTGTAAACCCACAAGCCAATGTACATCTACTGTCAGAATATACAACAGGTGAGCAGGTTGATGTGGAAGACCCTTTTGGGGGGAACAGTCGCGCAATATGAAAAAGTTTTTGAGCAGTTGAAATCCTATCTCGATAAAATAGAGCTATAATTCAGTTAATTTTTGAAAGTATCTGTACGTACAGGTATAATGAATGACAAGGAGATGAGCTTATGAAAATAGCAATTGCATCAGACCATGGTGGTGTCAACTTAAAAAAAGTGATTGTTGAATTTTTAAATGACAGTAATCTTGACTTTACTGATTTTGGACCTGAATCGACAGACTCTGTTGATTATCCCGACTATGCCAAGCCACTGTCTGAAAAAGTGGCTAATGGTGAATTTGATAAGGGCATTTTAATTTGTGGTACAGGTATCGGTATGAGTATTACTGCCAACAAAACAAAAGGTATCCGTTGTGCTTTAGTTCACGATACTTTTTCAGCTAAGGCAACGCGTCAACACAATGATTCGAATATCTTGGCTATGGGTGAGAGGGTCATTGGTCCAGGCTTAGCTATAGACATTGTAGATACATGGCTAAATACTGAGTTCGAGGGTGGTAGACATGAAAGACGAATTTCTAAGATTGAAGCATGATTTAGAGCAACTCACTTCTGAATTAAAAGAAAATGATTTCTTTAAAAATAAAAACATCTTAGTTATTGGTTGTTCAACTTCTGAAACTGTCGGAAAAGCAATCGGTAAAGGCAGTTCTGAAGAAGCGGCAGTTGTTATTTATGAGCATCTTTCTAATCTAGCGAAAAACGAAGATCTACATTTATTATTCCAAGGGTGCGAGCATATCAACCGTGCCTTGACGACTGAAAGAGAAACTTTAGAAGCCTTACAGTTAGAAGAGGTTTCGGTTGTCCCTCACAAACATGCAGGTGGAAGTTTAAGTGAATATGCGTATCAACAACTTGACGACCCTGTTGTCGTAGAAGGTGTCGTCGCAGATTGCGGCATCGATATCGGTCAAACTATGATTGGTATGCATATGAAGAAAGTGGCCGTACCAGTGCGCACGTCAGTTAAAACGGTTGGCCAAGCAGTTGTAACAATTGCGGGTTCACGTCCGAAACTTATTGGGGGACCAAGAGCGCATTATAAATAATGAAGGGGTGTAAGTTATGTCTTACATAAGCAATCAAGATCCACAAGTACAAGAAGTGATTAATAAGGAACTGGATAGACAAAATAACAATATTGAACTCATTGCTAGTGAAAACTTTGTTTCACAGGCTGTATTGGAAGCTCAAGGGTCAATATTAACAAATAAATACGCAGAAGGTTATCCTGAAAAACGTTATTACGGTGGATGTGAACATGTTGATGTTGTTGAAAACCTTGCACGTGACCGCGTAAAAGAAATATTTGGAGCAGAACACGCTAATGTTCAACCACACTCAGGTTCTCAGGCGAATATGGCTGTTTACTTCAGTGTGTTAGAATCGGGGGATAAAATCCTTGGTATGAACTTGTCTCATGGTGGACATTTAACACACGGGTCACCAGTAAATTTCAGCGGTAAGTTATTTAATTTTGTTTCCTATGGGGTGACAAGAGACACTGAAGAAATCGATTATGATGCACTACGTGAAGTTGCTGTTAAAGAGCAACCAAAAATGATTGTTGCAGGTGGTAGTGCGTATGCAAAGACTTTGGACTTTGAGAAGTTCCGTGAGATTGCAGATGAGGTTGGTGCCTTCCTATTAGTAGATATGGCGCATATTGCTGGCTTAGTTGCAGCTGGATTACATCCGAACCCAGTTCCACATGCTCACTTTGTAACATCAACAACTCATAAAACATTGAGAGGGCCACGTGGAGGTCTTATTTTAACTACCGATGAGTATGCAAAAATAATCGATAAAACAATCTTCCCTGGTATTCAAGGTGGACCATTAATGCATGTTATTGCAGCTAAAGCTGTTGCTTTTGGTGAAGCCCTACAACCAGAATTTAAAGTATACCAGCAACAAGTGATTGATAATGCACAAGCCTTAGCGACATCACTTGAAAAGGGTGGTTTACGTATCGTATCGGGCGGGACGGATAACCACTTAGTACTCGTTGATGTAAAAGCATTTGGTCTGACTGGTAAAGCAGCTGAAGAAGCGTTAGATGAAGTCGGAATTACAGTAAACAAGAATACAATTCCATTTGACGAAGCATCACCTTTCGTTACAAGTGGTATTCGCCTGGGTACACCAGCAATGACAACAAGAGGATTCACAACAGAAGATATGACAGAAGTCGGTAATATTATAGTAGAAACTTTAACTCGCCTTAAAGACGAGGAAAGTTTTGATGGAATTCAGGATAAGGTAACAAAATTGACAGGAAAGTATCCACTATATAAATAAAGTAAGTTATAATATAAACCGGATGGTATCATCCGGTTAATTTCTGGAGTGGAGGAAGTAATATGTCTAAAGTACAAGTAATGGATCATCCGTTAATTCAACATAAGATGTCTTACATACGTGATGAGAAAACTTCGACAAAACAATTTAGAGAACTCGTAGATGAAGTGGGTATGCTAATGGCATACGAAGTTACGAGAGATTTATCTTTAGAAGATGTCACAGTAAAGACACCTGTACAAGAAACAACGGCTAAAAGATTAAGTGGTAAAAAATTGGGTCTTGTACCAATCCTAAGAGCGGGACTCGGTATGCAAGAAGGTATTTTAAAACTTATTCCATCTGCCCGTGTTGGACACATCGGTTTATACCGTGATCCAGAAACATTAGAAGCGATTGAGTACTATGCTAAATTCCCGGGTGATATTGAAGATAGAGATATTTTTGTTATCGATCCAATGTTAGCGACAGGTGCTTCTGCAGTAGAAGCGATTACTGCTATTAAAAAACATGGTGCGACTAAGATTCGTTTTATCTGTTTAATCGCAGCGCCAGAAGGCGTTGAAGTATTAAAAGAAGCGCACCCGGATGTAGACATATATATTGCTGCACTTGATGAAAAGTTAAATGAGAAGAGTTATATCGTACCAGGACTTGGCGACGCGGGAGACCGTTTATTCGGCACACGATAATTAAATCTAGGAGATTGCTATGAAAAAAATAATGACTATTTTTGGTACTAGACCTGAAGCCATTAAAATGGCGCCTCTAGTATTAGAAATGAAAAAAGATGAAAGTATTGAACCTATTGTAGTAGTCACGGCACAACATAGAGAAATGCTGGACCAAGTATTGGAAACATTTGAAATCACACCTGATTATGATTTAAATATTATGAAAGCTGGTCAGACTTTATCTGAAGTAACAGGGCGTGTTCTTAATGGTTTAGAATCAGTAATCAAAGAAGTAAAACCTGATATGATTTTAGTACACGGAGATACAACGACGACTTTTGCAGGTTCTCTTGCTGCATTCTACAACGAAGTAGACATCGGTCACGTGGAAGCAGGTTTACGTACACATAACAAATATTCACCTTTCCCTGAAGAGGCGAACCGTCAAATGACAGGTGTCTTAGCAGATTTACACTTTGCACCGACTGATGATGCCCGTCAAAATCTATTAAATGAAGCGAAAGATGCGGAACGTATTTCAGTTACAGGGAATACAGCAATCGATGCATTAAAGACTACTGTTAATGATGACTATCATTCAGAAATTATTGAAAAACATAAAGATAACAAAGTCGTATTGCTCACTGCACACCGTCGTGAAAACATTGGTACACCAATGCACAACATTTTTGGAGCGGTTAGACAACTTGTGGATGAGTTTGAAGACGTTACTGTCGTTTACCCAATGCATAAGAATCCTAAAGTGCGTGAAATTGCTGATCAATATCTAGGTGGACATGACCGAATTGAGTTGATTGAGCCATTAGATGTTTTAGATTTTCACAACTTTGCAGCGAAGAGTCATTTAATCATGACAGACTCTGGTGGGGTTCAAGAAGAAGCGCCTTCACTAGGTAAACCTGTCCTTGTTTTAAGAGATACAACTGAACGCCCTGAAGGTGTCAAAGCAGGGACTCTAAAACTTGCTGGTATTGATAAGGAAAATATCTACCAATTAGCCAAAGAGCTTTTAACTGATGAAGCGAAATATAACAACATGGCTCAAACTCAAAATCCATACGGAGATGGGCAAGCATCACGAAGAATATGTGACAATATTAAGTATTACTATGGAATACTAAAAGAAAAACCTATCAGTTTCTCTGTAAACGATTAGTAATTGTGAACAACATGTTAAGATTCTGAGATTTTGTTGACACAAAAAACACACTCCGATAAAATTATTAGAGCATGTAATTGTTTTCACAACTTTTACATTTAGTCAGGGAGTAACCATGACATCACAAATTTTTAAAAGCTATTTTCAGCTCTTTTTGAAATATTTAATAGTACTTTTTATAATCAGTACTATTGTTTATATATTTACATTTTCACCGTTTTTTCTAGGTTTATCACTTGGTATAATTGGCTCGATGTTTACATCATATAGTTGGTTTTATCATTTAAAAGTGGCACAAGAGAGCAATGGTGAAAGGGTGAAGACAGGGACTTTGACGCGCATGCTCGTCGTCATTGCACTCTGTTTAATCTGGGTAAGATTCCCCGACTATATTAATATCTTTGGTATGTTAGTCGGACTCTTACTGACTTATGCGCTGATTGTCTGGCGTGCAGTACTTGAACTTTATAAACGGAAGAGGTGAAGAAATGGAACACGGAAGTCCAACCTTGGAACTTAATTTATTTGGGATACCAATCATTTTTGAACTTGCAACTTCCTTGATGATTATCATCACATGTCTAGTCATATTTTTTACACTGTTTTTCATGACGCGAAAACTCGCGGTAAGACCTACAGGTAAAGGGCAAGTCCTTGTCGAAGCGCTGATGAACTTTGTCAAAGGAATCATCAAGAGTAACATGTCGTGGAAAGATGGTGGACAATTCCACTTTTTAGCATTAACACTGTTCTTATTTATTTTAGTCGGAAACTTAATTGGTATACCATTTACGTTTATCGCACCAGATGCAGATCACACATTGTGGGTTAAATCACCGACAGCTGATCCAGTAGTCACACTGACATTGGCAGGCTTGATGATTGTTTTGACACACTATTACGGCGTGAAGCAACAAGGTGTCGGCGGCTATTTAAAACAGTATGTTACACCGATGTGGTGGTTAGCACCAATCAAATTCATCGAAGAATTTACATATAACTTAACGTTAGGTTTACGTCTTTACGGTAACGTCTACGCTGGGGAAATCCTACTTCTGTTACTACTTAATTTAGTAGTGAGCGGTAGCGTGTTAGGTGCTTTAGGATTTATTCCGATGATGGTATGGCAAGGATTCAAAGTATTTATAGGTGCAATTCAGGCATTTATATTCGTAATGTTATCAATGGTTTATCTATCACATAAGGTGAGCGATGATCATTAATATATAATAAAAACTAATTATTTAAATTTCTAGGAGGAAATATTTTATGAATTTACTAGCAGCTGGTATTGCAGCAGGTTTAGCCGCTCTTGGCGCATCATTTGGTATCGGTATGGTTGTTTCAAAAACTGTAGAAGGTGTTGCGCGTCAACCTGAATCACGTGGTCCATTACAAACGATTATGTTCATTGGTATCGGGGTTGTTGAGGCCGTTCCAATCATGGCGATCGTTATTGCATTCTTACTTATGTTCACGTTCTAAGAGTCGTTATAAAAGGCGAAGTCTTACTTTAAAGATTTCGCCATCTTATTATGTAAATAATTACAGGTGAAAAGACTTTTTTGAAAGGAGTGTACATAGGTGGAACTATTAATTTTAGGTGCTGCTGGTGAAAGTATGGGTACTGCAGTCGGCACATCATTTGTCTTGTTAGTCAGTTTCATAGCATTACTTTTAGTGCTTTCATATTACGTTTGGAAACCAGTTAAAAAAATCATGGATGATCGCGAACAGCTAATTCATGACGATATAGATTCTGCAGAACAAAGAAAAGCTGAGGCAGAACGCTTAAAAGCAGAGAACGATGCATTGTTAAAACAAACACAAGCAGAAATTTCTGAACTGATGGAAAATGCCAAAGGTCAAGCGAAGAAAGAACAAGAAGCAATTATCACTGATGCTCAAACTCGCGCGACACAGATGATTCAAGAAGCGAAAGTTGATATTGAGCGTGAGAAAGAACAAGCAGTCAGAGATATCAATGATCAAGTAGCTGAACTATCTGTACTTATTGCAGAGAAGATGATTGTAAAAGAACTCAATGTTGAAGATCAAAAAGGCCTTGTTTCTAAGTATTTACAGGAAGCGGGCGATAAATAATGGCAAGAGCGAGTCAACAATATGCCAATGCATTATATGAAGTAGCGGTAAAAGAAGATGTTTTAGAAGAAGTTAAAAATGATTTTTTTGAAGTGACTAAAGCAATCGCTTCAGTTGAGAGCTTTAAAGAATTCATGAATAACCCTAAAGTATCTATTGAAGATAGAAAGAATGTAATCGAGACAACATTTAAAGATAGTCACAGACTGCTTTTGAACTTATTGAGGATTTTAACGGATAAGCATCGCGTCTCATTAGTAGACGAAGTTTACAGTGAATTCCTTCATCTATATGATGAACAACATAATCAGGCGCGTGTGACTGTAGAATCTGTATATAAACTTTCCACTGAAGAGCTAGATCAGCTTGGACAGATTTTTATCGATAAAACAGGCTATGAAAAACTGCTCATTACAAACAATATCAATGAGGCGCTCATTGGTGGTGTAAGAGTACTTATCGGTTCGAAAGTATACGACGGTTCAGTACAGAATCAACTTGAAGGCATCAGAAATAATTTTAAAGAACATACGAATAGCTAAAGGAGTGACATTTTCATGGCAATCAAAGCTGACGAAATAAGTGCTCTCTTAAGAAGTCAAATTGAAAACTATGACAAGGACATGCAAGTCACAGACACTGGTACTGTAATCCAGGTTGGTGATGGTATTGCACTTGCTCACGGTTTAAACGATGCGATGGCTGGAGAGTTAATTGAGTTTCCTAGTGGAGTATTAGGACTTGCTCAAAACCTTGAAGAAGATAATGTTGGTATAGTAATTCTTGGGCCAAGTGACGACATTAAAGAAGGCGATGAAGTTAAACGTACAGGACGTATTATGGAAGTACCTGTTGGTGAAGAACTTATTGGCCGTGTTGTAAACCCACTTGGTCAACCAATAGATGGTAAAGGGCCAATCAACACAAGTAAAACGAGACCTATTGAAAGCCCAGCAACAGGGGTTATGGATCGTAAAAGTGTTGATGAGCCACTACAAACAGGTATTAAAGCAATCGATGCGCTAGTACCAATTGGTCGTGGACAACGTGAATTAATTATCGGTGACCGTCAAACTGGTAAAACGACTGTCGCGATTGATACAATCTTAAACCAAAAAGATCAAGACATGATTTGTGTATATGTTGCGATTGGACAAAAAGAATCTACAGTACGTTCAACAGTAGAAACGCTACGTAAAAACGGTGCGCTTGACTACACAATTGTTGTAACTGCAGGTGCTGCAGATCCAGCGCCATTACTATACATCTCACCATATGCTGGTGTATCAATGGCAGAAGAATTCATGTTCAATGGTAAACACGTTCTAATCGTATATGATGACTTAACTAAACAAGCAGCTGCTTACCGTGAGTTATCTTTACTATTACGTCGTCCGCCAGGTCGTGAAGCTTTCCCAGGTGACGTATTCTACCTACACAGTCGTCTTTTAGAACGCGCAGCGAAATTAAATGACGATTTAGGTGGCGGTTCGATTACAGCACTACCATTCATCGAAACACAAGCTGGCGATATCAGTGCCTTCGTTCCAACAAACGTTATCTCAATCACTGATGGACAGATCTTCTTACAGAGTGATCTATTCCACTCAGGTGTACGTCCAGCAATCAACGCCGGATTATCAGTATCACGTGTTGGTGGTTCTGCACAAATTAAAGCAATGAAAAAAGTTGCCGGTACATTACGTCTAGACTTAGCGTCTTACCGTGAACTTGAGGCTTTTGCTCAGTTCGGTTCAGACTTAGATGAAGCAACTAAAGCGAAACTTGACCGTGGTGCACGTACTGTTGAAGTACTTAAACAACCGGAAAACGCACCGTTAAAAGTTGAAAAACAAGTTGCAATTTTATTTGCACTCGTTAATGGTTATTTAGATGATGTACCTGTTGAAGATGTGACTCGTTTTGAAGCTGAATTCCTAAGCTGGATGGATGCAAATCAACCGGAACTATTGAAGCAAATCGCTGATACTAAACAGTTACCAGACGGAAATGCATTTGACGAAGCAATCAACAGCTTTAAAAAGCTCTTTAACCCTTCTAACTAATTAAGTAAGACTAAGGTGGTGAATTCATGGCTTCATTAAGAGAAATTAAAGGCCGGATTGGCTCAACGAAAAAGATGAGTCAATTAACAGGCGCAATGCACATGGTAGCAAACTCTAAACTTAGTAGGGCGGAGCAAAATGCGAAACAGTTCCAACCCTATATGGATAAAATCCAAGAAACTGTAAGAGGAATTGCTGCTAGCGATAATGAAAGCTCACACCCTATGTTAGAAGAGAGACCAATTAAGAGAACGGGTTACATCATTATTTCAAGTGATACCGGTAAAGCAGGGGCTTACAATAGTAATGTTGTCAAAGCAATTTCACAAGAAGTTGCCAAGAAACACGACAATAATCCGGATTCATATGATCTATTCGTCCTCGGTAAAATTGGCTATGAGACTTTAATAGGGCGTGGTTTTGATATAACGAACTATCGACTTGGCCTACCGGATCAGCCTGATTTCGCAAGCGTTAAAGAAATTGCGAGCCAATCGGTAAACGAATTCGTTAATGAAGATATTGACGAATTGTACATTGTGTATAATAAATTCGTAAACGTCTTACAACAAGATATTACTGTAAGAAAGCTGCTTCCACTAACAGAGCGCGATATTCAAACTGAAAGTGAAGAATCAGCACTTGCAAGTTACGAATTTGAACCAGATAAAGAATCAATTCTTGAAACAATTTTACCTCAGTATGCTGAGAGCTTAATATATGGTGCTTTACTTGATGCGAAAGCGAGTGAGCATGCAGCCCGTATGACAGCAATGAAAGCAGCAACTGACAACGCCAAGGAACTTATTGGCGATCTTACACTGCAGTATAACCGCTTAAGACAAGCTGCGATTACCCAGGAAATTACGGAAATCGTTGGCGGTGCTTCTGCATTAGAATAAAAGAGATTAGGAGGAAATTAAATGGCTTTAGGTCAAGTAGTCCAAATTATGGGGCCAGTTGTTGATGTAAGATTCAACGAAGGCGAACTACCTGAAATTAATAATGCGCTTACTGTAAAAATTGACATTGCCGGTTCAGAACCAATCTCACTGACTTTAGAAGTTGCGCTTCACCGCGGTGATAACATTGTTAGAACGATTGCGATGAGTTCAACAGATGGCTTACGTCGTGGTGCTGAAGTTGTTAATACTGGTGCGCCAATTTCTGTACCAGTTGGCGAAAACACACTAGGTCGTGTATTCAACATCCTTGGTGAAAATATTGATTTAGGTGAACCAATCCCAGCCAGTGAGCGTCGTGACCCAATTCATAGATTAGCACCTAAATTCGATGAATTATCTACTTCAACTGAGATTCTTGAGACTGGAATTAAAGTAGTAGACTTACTTGCCCCTTATACCAAAGGTGGTAAAGTTGGGTTGTTCGGTGGTGCCGGTGTAGGTAAAACCGTTCTTATTCAAGAACTAATCAATAACGTTGCCCAAGAGCACGGTGGTATTTCTGTATTCGCCGGAGTTGGTGAACGTACACGTGAAGGTAATGACCTTTACTACGAAATGAAAGATTCAGGTGTAATCGAGAAGACTGCAATGGTCTTCGGTCAAATGAATGAACCACCTGGTGCGCGTATGCGTGTTGCACTTTCAGGATTAACAATGGCAGAATACTTCCGTGATGAACAAGGTCAGGACGTATTGCTATTTATCGATAACATTTTCCGCTTTACACAAGCTGGTTCAGAGGTGTCTGCACTTCTTGGACGTATGCCTTCAGCGGTTGGTTATCAACCTACACTTGCAACTGAAATGGGTCAGTTACAAGAACGTATTACATCAACAAATGTTGGTTCAGTAACGTCAATTCAAGCGGTATTCGTACCTGCCGATGACTATACTGACCCCGCACCAGCACAAACATTTGCTCACCTTGATGCAACAACAAACTTAGAGCGTAAACTTTCTGAAATGGGTATTTACCCAGCAGTGGATCCACTTGCTTCAACATCACGTGCGCTTTCTCCTAACATTGTTGGAGAAGAGCACTACAATGTAGCTAGGGGCGTTCAAGAGACACTTCAGAAATACAGTGAGTTGCAAGATATCATTGCAATCCTTGGTATGGATGAGTTATCTGATGAAGACAAAAATACAGTCGCACGTGCGCGTCGTATTCAGTTCTTCTTAAGTCAGAATTTCCACGTTGCTGAACAGTTTACAGGGCAAAAAGGTTCATATGTACCAGTTAAACAAACTGTACAGGATTTCAAAGAGATTTTAGAAGGAAAATACGACCACGTTCCGGAAGATGCATTCCGTCTCGTAGGCGGCATCGAAGATGTTCTTGAAAAAGCACGTCAACAAGGTGCGGAAGTCTAAAACGGGAGGGTAAATCATGGCAACAATTGCACTGGATGTAGTTACTCCTAATGGTTCTGTCTTTCATGAAGAAGACTGCGAGATTGTGGTTCTTCAAACTGTACAGGGCGAACTTGGTGTGATGGCAGGACACATTCCTACAGTTACACCACTTAAAATAGGTGTCCTTCGCGTTAAGATTGATGGAAAGTTTGAGTACTTAGCGGTTACTGAAGGCTTTGCTGAAATCAAACCAGAACAAGTCACAGTACTTGTTCAAGCTGGCGAATTCTCTGCTGAAATTGATACAGAGCGTGCTGAGGCAGCGAAAAAAAGAGCAGAAGAACTCTTAAATCGTGCCCAGGACGAGCGCGTTGATAAGTACCGCGCAGAACTTGCACTTCACCGTGCAGTAAATCGCCTAGAGGTTTCAAAATATTAAACTAAAAGACTGGATAATCCAGTCTTTTTTTCATTTAAAGGAGATTAAACTATGGGTTATTCTGAACTTGCATTTATGCATATAATTCTTCACTTCCTGTGTATAATACTCGCATTTTGGGTATTAAAAGGAGTGAGGCTTGAAGTACTCTTCAAGCAAGGAGAAGTCGCTCGTGGACGAATGTTAATGATCTTGCTCAGTGTATTGATTGGAACAGCGCTAAGTAACTTTATAATGGACGTATTCAGATATACTCAAGAGGCGGCTATTATGTTTAGCTAATCGCTTTACAAAGGCAGTGTTAACAACGTATTATTGACATGAGTGGTAGAGAATTTATGGAGTGAGAAGATGGAAAAGATTATAGTTAAAGGTGGTAACAAGCTATCTGGTTCCGTTGAAATAGAAGGGGCTAAAAACGCAGTACTACCGATTTTGGCAGCATCTCTATTAGCATCAGAGGGACAGTCAATTATTAAAAACGTACCAGAATTATCAGATGTAGATACATTAACTAACTTAAATAAAATTTTAGGCGCAAAAGTAGAACGAGGTAAAAATCAAGTTACAATTGACGCTTCAGGTGAACTTACCTGCATCGCACCATATGAACTTGTCAGTAAAATGCGCGCAAGTATGCTCGTAATGGGACCATTACTGAGCCGTTATGGCTATTGTAATATCGCGATGCCAGGTGGTTGCGTAATTGGTTCAAGACCGATTGAACAACATATTAAAGGTCTAGAAAAGATGGGTGCGTCTTTCCAACAGACTGCTGGTTACATCGAAGGTAAAATTGATGGTCGTCTACAAGGAACAAAAATTCACATGGACTTCCCAAGTGTTGGGGCGACTCAGAACTTAATGATGGCTGCGAGTTTAGCAGAAGGCGTTACTCATTTAGAGAATGCTGCAATGGAGCCTGAAATTGTAGATTTAGCAAATTACATTAATGTAATGGGTGGTCATGTCACTGGTGCAGGAACTGGACACATTAAAATTGTAGGTGTTGAATCCTTGAAAGGGACTGAGCATTCAGTTATTCCTGACCGTATAGAAGCTGGTACTTTTATGATTGCTGGTGCCATTACTAGAAGTGAAATTACCTTAAAGAATGTAGTCATTGAACACTTATCTGCAGTCGTTTCAAAACTAGAGGAAATCGGCATTACATTCGTTGAAGAAGGCAATGATGTTCGCCTTATTCCAGCTGACACATATAAAAATGTAGATATTAAAACGATGCCACATCCTGGTTTCCCAACAGACATGCAAAGTCAGATGATGGCTTTATTAACGACGATTGAAGGTACGAGTATCGTCACAGAAACAATATTTGAGAATCGTTTCATGCACGTTAGAGAATTCTCCGCAATGAATGCTGACATTACGTTAGAAGATAACCACGCAGTGATTCGTGGTGGTGGTCAGTTATTTGGCGCTCAAGTAAAAGCGACTGATTTACGTGCGGGTGCTGCTTTAGTACTTGCAGGACTTGCTGCAAAAGACTATACTGTCGTATCGGAACTTCAACATTTAGATCGTGGTTACGTCCGTTTCCATGAAAAACTTAAAGCACTAGGTGCGGATATCGAACGTACAGATGATAGTACTTCTATAGAGCATTTGGTGACATCAAAGTAGAGGGGTAATACTATGGCAGAACAAGAACAAAAAATCGTTCACCGTAGATTCCCATTGTTAGTTAGAATTTTACTGTTTCTATATGTTGCTATTGTGCTTATCTTTTTAGGCCTAATGATTGGCTATGGCATATTAGATAATCCGTTTGGTGTATTTAGAATAGAAACATGGGAACATATCATTAACTTGACTAGGGGTTGACGACAGCAATGCTGACATATGATCAAATTAAAGCGATTTTACCTCACAGACCACCATTTTTACTTATTGATAGAGTAACGGAAGTTGATCCTGGTGTAAGCTGTAGAGGAATTAAACAAGTATCAGGTAATGAAGCATTCTTTGAAGGTCATTTTCCTGAATATGCAGTAATGCCTGGTGTGTTAATTGTTGAGGCATTAGCACAGGTTGGTGGCGTTGCACTGTTACAACAAGAGGAATATAAAGGGAAACTGGCTTTTTTTGCTGGTATAGATAAGTGCCGTTTTAAAAAACAAGTCACACCAGGTGACACACTTGACCTATACGTAGAAATTACGAAGATTCGTGGTCCAATTGGTAAAGGAACTGCTGTTGCCAAAGTAGACGGTGAAATTGCTTGCCAATGTGAGATTACATTTGCGATATCAGATGTTAAAAGTGAATAGAAAAATGCGTATGACTTAATGCTGTCATACGCATTTTTTTATTCCTCTTCTTTCTCAAAATCTTCTTTTGATTCCATACGAACATTGAATTCGTTAATGAGAGACTCACCTTCATACCCTTTTTCAACAAGGTAGGCAAGTAGGTTCTCAGCATAGTTTGGACCATGAGTGACTATCGCCCCTTTAAAAATAACTGAGGTTTTATCTTCCTTATCATGAATATCCATTAAAGTAGCTGAAAATTTTGCTGGTGTGTTGGTCGGTCTAGTAATTGTCACCATCATATCAAGTTGTTGATCTTTTAATTTGGTGAGCACTGATGATAGATGACTGGAGGTCACAATCTCAATAATCCATGGTTCCTCGCCTTCTTCTAAGTTAATGATGACACCATCTAGTACTTCTGGAACGATAAAATTCTGTTCTTGAATAATTTTTAGATCAATCACCTTAAATGATTTCATTTTGATTACCCCTTCATAAAATACAAATTATCTTTTTTCGTATGCTAAAATTTACTATTTTTGAATTCTTGCTATATTTTAAGTGGTCTTTTGTCATTATTGTATATTATTCTAAGCGGAAATGAAATTATTGCTTTTTGCAGAATATTTCATCCTCACTTACATTGGTAACAGGAAGGGTGGTGAAATAAGATGATGAACAAAGTATTGCTTGTCGGTGAACTTATTAGCAACAACGTCATTGCGAAAAATGCCCAAGGTAGTGTCAATGCATTTATTATTGCTACAGTTCGTGTGCCGAAAGATAGTCGTCGTGAAAAAGAAGTACATTTTCTTTACTGTAAAGCCTTTGGAAAGAGTGTACCAAAAGTATTAGAAATGACAAATATAGGTGACATATTATGTGTCAGTGGACAGTTAGCAACCACTACAACTACAAGTGATGATGGTACTAGAGAGTACCGCATGGAAATTTGGGTAGAGAGTGTTAAACAAGTGCCTGAAAAGATTCAAAATCGTACAGATATTTCTAATCCATCTCGGTTGATTGAACAAGCAGTCAATCACTACAACATCCAAGACGCACTCGGTGAACAGTACGTACATACTATAACTGAGTCAAAACAAGCCGCAAATACTGATAGAGAAAAGCAAATTGAAGTGATTCAAAGCATAGTTGAAGAAGCAGAAATTAAAACAGAAGAAAGTAAAGACAAAGAGAAAGTACTCGCTTAATTATACCCCACTTATAATGCACCAATTCATCTCACTCACAAAGCATATCTAATGAGCTGCTGCGGCTCATAGATATGCTTATTTTTATGATATAAAATATTCAGATTAATGAAATCTAATTGTATTAAACTGAACTTTTTGTAATATGATTGTAAAGAAACGATTAAATTTTTAAATTGCTGTAACCTATGTAATGACTTTTTTCCCTATAATAAATATCGTTAATGAAAAAGAGCGGCCAGTATTGGTAAAAATGAATTAAACATTATGGAGGAAATATTCTTATGAAAAAGGTTTTAGCATTTGGAGCAGTTGCAGCAGTTTCAACTACTATTGCATATTCGGCAGAAGCGGCGTCACACACAGTAGAATCAGGTGACTCATTATGGGTACTAGCAGAAGAGAACAATGTAACAGTTGAATCACTTAAAAAAGATAACAACTTAACTTCAGATATTATCGTTCCTGGTCAAGTATTAGAAATTGATGGAGATATAAAAACTGAAGCTAAAGAAGAAACATCTGACAAAGACAATAAAGAAGTAAAAGATAAATATGTAATTGAAGCAGGTGACACACTTTTTGATATCGCTGTAGAATTCGATGTCTCTGTAGCTGAACTTAAAGAATGGAACAACCTATCATCAGATATTATTTTTGTAGGTAAAGAATTAGTTGTTTCCGCTGATGCAGCACCAGATGCAGCAACTCCAGTTGCTGAACCAGCAACTGAGGTGGAAGAAGTTGAAGAAACAACAACTAATGCGCCAGCTGAAGAGGTTCAAGAAGAAGAAGTTCAACAACAAGTACAACAACAACAGCAGCCACAACAACAAGCACAAAGTACAAATACAAATAGCGGCTTAAACTGGGGTGCTTTAGCAGCTTGTGAATCTGGCGGAAACGCGAGTGTCGTAAGTGCTAATGGTCTATATCACGGCCTATACCAGTTTGATGCTCAAACTTGGCAGTCAGTAGGTGGTTCAGGTGTTGCTTCACAAGCATCTGCTGCTGAACAAACACAAAGAGCACAAATGCTATATGATCAAAGAGGATCATCACCTTGGCCTGTATGTGGTTCAAGACTATAAGATAAAATCAACATCGGCACTCCTATAGTGTCGATGTTTTTTTGTGGTAAAATTAAGCCAATAGATTAAGGAGGGTTCAGTATGCTTGAACTGGTGAATTTATCTAAACATTTTGGCAAGGTTAAAGCAGTCAAAGACGTATCGTTCACTCTATATCCTGGAGAAGTTTTTGGTTTTATCGGACCGAATGGAGCGGGGAAATCGACGACAATTCGTATGATTATTGGTGCTTTGGAACCAACGAAAGGTGATATTCTTTTCAATGATAAAAATATTAAGGAAAATAAAAACTATATTGAAAAGATTGCATACGTTCCTGGGGATGTCAATCTGTGGGGAAACTTAACAGGTGGTGAGGTCATCGACTTCATGATGGCTGCTAAAGGCTATCATAACGATGACAGAAAAGCGGCATTAATTGAACGTTTTAGATTAGATATACATAAAAAATGTAAGACGTATTCCAAGGGAAATAAACAAAAGGTTGCATTAATTAGTGCTTTTCTCAGTGATGCAGATGTATTTATCTTTGATGAACCAACTACTGGTCTTGACCCATTAATGGAGCGAGTGTTTCATGAAGAAATCATCAACTTAAAAAATAATAACAAGGCCGTCTTATTATCGAGCCATATTCTTTCTGAGGTTGAAAAGCTTGCGAATCGTATTGCTATAATCAGAGACGGTAAAATCATAGAAGCTGGTACTATGAATGATCTTAGGCACATTACTCGAGTAGAATATATCATCGAAACTGATGATAATATTGATGCGTTAAAACATCAAAAATTTATTCATGATTTTTCATCTGACAGTGATGGTTACCATATGTTCATCGATAATAATGATATTCCTCAGTTTTTAAGATATTTGAAGATCTATAATCTCAAATCATTAAAAACAACACCACCAAAACTTGAGGATATCTTCATGAGATATTACGAGGATGCAAAATGACATATTTTAGATTGATCGGACGTAATGTGCGTTTTCAGGTCTTCTTATGGCTTCTGATTTTATGTGGTATCTCACTGTCGATACCCAGTGTATTTAACACACTATATGGGACTGAAGAAGAACGCTTAGGTATGAAAATGACCGTTGATAACCCTGCAATGGTGGCCTTAATTGGACCGATTCCAGAGGGGGATTACACATCACCGGTAATGTTTGCGCACCAAATGTTGTTAATTATGGCAATCTTCCATGGTCTGTTTAATATTTTAATCGCAAACGGAATTGGGAGAAAAGCAGAGGAAGAAGGTTTAACGGAATATATTCTAACGACAGGTACGAAGAAATCGACGATCATCAGTTCACAAATCATGTTAGGTATCATAATCAATATACTTGTCTGTTTTATCCTAGTTGTCGGATTACAACTTATCAATGTTGAAGGATTAAGCTTACCTGGAAACTTATATTACGCACTAGGTCTGAGCTTATTTGGACTCTCATTCTTTGTACTGACGCTTTCTTTCGGACAATTATTCCAAAGTGCAGATCTAACATTTGGTCTGACACTCACCGTTCTCCTTGCTTTATACCTGTACAGAGCAATGACGGATGTGGTGGATACAAGATTTTCTGTATTCTCTCCTTATCACTGGTTGTCTCGTATAGAAGCCTATGGTATAGAATCATCTGGACTATGGCTCATGCCATTCTCAATCGTCATTCTATTAGTGGCCTTAAGTTACGTATTGTTTTACAAGCGTGATTTAGGAAGCGGTTATTTTAATATCGATAAAAAACCGAAGGAAAGAAAAATCTCAAGCTACTTTAGATTAGCCTTCATCAATAGTAAGGTCTTGATGATGTCATGGATGGTGGGTCTCTTTATAGTTGGTTTATCTTACGGTTCTA
Organism: Jeotgalicoccus sp. ATCC 8456; assembly: GCF_016313225.1. Classification (NCBI taxonomy): domain Bacteria; kingdom Bacillati; phylum Bacillota; class Bacilli; order Caryophanales; family Staphylococcaceae; genus Jeotgalicoccus; species Jeotgalicoccus sp. ATCC 8456. The sequence goes on from NZ_CP066224.1 coordinate 1,869,857, forward strand.
TTTTTGGAGATCTTGATCAAGTCATCGGTCAAAATGATATGCTTAAAGCCGCATTTGAAGGTCAAGATGGCACCATGTTTTTTATAAATTTACTATTTATAATCTCTGCACTAATTGCGACGGTACCTGCCTTAATGGTGAATGGTAGATTTTTAATAGAAGAAAAATCAGGACGTTTAGAGATGATGAACGCGGCGACGTTAAATAATAGAATTTCACTTACAACGGCATATTTAATACACTGGTTTTACGCGAACTTAGTGGGTATACTGAGTTATTTACTGACCTTAGTTGGAATGTATTTAGCTAGTATTAATGTGACAGGACTAGAGCTCACAGAAGTCGATTACATTAAAGGACTTATTAATTACAGTGCTGCAATGGTATTTATTATAGGAGTCTCTTCATTACTCATTGGTATATATGCTAGACTTCATATATTTGTCTGGATATATCTGGCATATATATTCTTGGTTAATTATTTAGGAAGTTTGATTGACTTAAATGAAAACTTCTTAAAACTGAGTCCATTTTATTACTTGAGCGATGTTCCTATAGAAGGTTTAGATGAGTTAGCAGTTGTAATTGTTACAAGTCTAGGTATTGTGATGATGCTTATCGGTTTAATATGTATAAGGAAACGGAATCTTCTTTGACACTAAAGTACAATGTGATACAATACATTTAAATAACATTTACCACTAGGGGCGCCAATTGGCTGAGATAGTGAAAACTTGTCCCTTTTTACCTGATCCAGGTTATGCTGGCGGAGGGAAGTGCGAATAAAATGAATACAGCATTCGTTTTGATAAGCCCACTTCTTTTCAGGAAGTGGGCTTATTTTTTAGGAGGAATCTAATAATGACTTTACCAACTGCGTTAACAATAGCTGGAACTGATCCAACAGGTGGGGCAGGTGTCCCTGCTGATATCAAGGCATTCTCATCAAGAGATGTATACGGCATGGCTGTTATCACCTCACTTGTTGCACAAAATACATTAGGCGTTCAGGATGTCTATAACGTACCGATAGATTTTATCGAAAAGGAACTTAAGAGTGTTTTTGATGATCAAGTGCCAAAAGCAATGAAAACGGGCATGATTGCTGAAGCCGATATGATGACCTTAATTGCAAAATACATAAGAGAATATGATATTCCTTATGTCATGGATCCTGTGATGATTGCAACAAGTGGGGACCGTTTGATGACCGCAGCATCGATGGATACGCTCATCAATACACTCATTCCGCTCGCTGATATTGTGACACCAAATCTACATGAGGCAGAGGCAATTACAGGACAGAAGATAGAAAACACATCAGATATAGAACATGCTTTAAAATTCATCGTTGATGAAATGGGGGCCAAAAGTGTCATTATTAAAGGTGGTCACTTAGACGGCGATGCGACAGACTATATGTATGATGGGGAGCGTATTACGACACTATCCAGTGAAAGAATCGACACAGATCAAACACATGGTACAGGATGTACATTTTCAGCGGTACTTACTGCAGAGCTCGCTAAGGGTAATACTAAGGAAGATGCGTTTAAAACAGCGAAGGCGTATATAACAGATGCTATTAAACATGCACCTGGTATCGGGCAAGGTAGTGGGCCGGTAAATCATTTTTCATATAAAGGAGAATAACAATGATTGAACTCTTAAGACGCATTAATCCACTCGTTCTATGTATTACCAATGATGTAGTAAAACCATTCACTGCAAATAGCCTACTTGCACTCGGTGCATCACCAATTATGAGTGGCGAGAAGAAGGAGATGGCTGACATAATTAAGCATAGTGGCGCTGTACTCATCAACATAGGAACTTGTAGTGAAGATAAAATCGAACTCTATGAAACAGCGGCAAGAGAAGCGAATCAGAGTCAAGTACCTCTGATTATAGATCCTGTTGGATATGGTGCTTCCACTTTTAGAAGAAACGTCATCAACCATATATTAGAAAACCATAAGGTCGATTTAATTAAGGGAAATACAGGAGAAATTATGGCCTTAGCAGGTTTAGATGTTGAGTCTAAAGGCGTGGACTCTATTGCAGAAGGTAAAGCAGAAGAAATCGTTAAAGTTGCCTATGATAAATTAAAGGTGCCAATTTTGGTAACCGGTGAGACCGATGCATATACCAATGGTGAAACGATTATTTCTATGAACAATGGTCATGAATTCCAAGAGAAAATTACAGGATCAGGCTGTGTTTTAGGTGCAATTTGTGCATCATTTTTAGCAGTCGACCGAACCCAAGATGCTATTGTTAAAGCAGTGAGCTTATATAACATTGCTGCAGAACAAGCTGCTTTAAGTACGTCAGGACCAGGCATGTTTCAAGTTCAATTGATTGATGAAATGTATAAATTCTCTGAAGCGGACTACCAAAAATCTAAGGTGACTGTGCATGAATAGATCGGTATTAAGGTTATATCTCATCGCTTCATCTTCGAGCTTTAAAAACCCTTTAAAAGATTTAGAAACTGCCTTTAAGGCAGGAGTGACGTGTTTTCAGTTGAGAGAAAAGGGAGAAAATATTAAAAGTGGCGAAGATTTAATTCAATTTGCGATGGAAGTAAAAGACCTGTGTCAAAAATATAAGGTCACTTTTATAATTAATGATGATGTAGAGCTTCAGAGAATTGTAGACGCTGACGGTGTGCATGTCGGGCAAGCTGATATCAATCCTAAAGATTTACCAGCATTCTTAAATAATAAAATCATCGGCTTATCTGTCGGTAATTTAGAAGAACTAAAACAGAGCGATTTGAGTCGTGTTGATTACTTGGGATGTGGGCCTGTTTACCCGACCAGTTCTAAAGATGATGCTGGTCAAGCCATCGGTTTATCTGGGTTAAAGGAAATTTCAAAAAAGACAACCTTGCCGATAGTGGCTATCGGTGGCATTACTGTAGATAATTTTAAGTCTTGTTTGTTGAATGGTGCAGATGGGATTTCTGTGATCTCTGCAATTACTCAGTCAGCTAATATTGACCAAACAGTGACACAATTTCTCTCCTAACCTTGTGAAAAATTAACCATTTACATTGAAATTGGTTTTTATACACTTCAATATATGGTACAATCTTTTTTATGCAAGATATTATTTGAGGTGAAGAAATGATTAAAAAATGGCTATTTCCTGCTTCTATGATTTTAGTCTTATTCCTTGCAGGATGTGATTATTCTCAAGAAGAGAATAGAGACGGCTTCTTCTATAACACATTAGTTAGCCCAATGGATTCATTATTACATTGGCTAGGAGATAACTTAGATTACAATTATGGTTTAGCAATCATTATTATTACATTGATTGTTCGTCTAGCAATCTTCCCGTTCATGATGCGTACATACAAGAATCAGATGATGATGAGAGAAAAAATGAAGATCGTCAAACCTGAGATGGAAGAAATTCAACAACGAGTTAAGGTCGCTACGACTCAAGAGGAGAAGATGGCGGCACAGCAAGAAATGATGGCATTGTACAAAAAACATGATATCAACCCCTTAAATATGGGTTGTCTACCGATATTAATTCAAATGCCAATCGTTATGGCCTTATACTTTGCACTTAGATTCCCTTCAGAAGGTGGGATTGAAGCACACCCAGAGTTCCTATGGATGGACTTAACGCAAACAGACTACTTCATGGTTGCAATTGCAGGTATTGTATATGCAGTTCAAGCATGGATTTCAATGAGATTTGTACCAGAAGAACAACGTCAACAAATGAGACTATTTATGTTTATTTCACCGTTGATGATTATCTGGATTTCAGCAATTTCTCCTTCAGCCTTACCATTATATTGGGCAGTTGGTGGTCTATTCCTAATCTTCCAAACTTGGGCAGGTAATACTTTCTATCGTAAGAAAGTACATGAAGAAATGGCACCAATTATTGAAGCACATGAGAAAGAAAAAGCTGAAAAGGAAAAACGCTTGAAAAACTCAAGAGTTAAACCTAAGAAAAAACGTAAAAAATAATTGTTAAAATAAGAAAGCCGATGTATGAATTATAATTCATACATCGGCTTTTAGTGTTATAGGATTGGTGATATGAGATTGGCTAAGCCTTCTTTTAACTTAATCCATAAACCTCTATCATCATACTTTTCTTCAGTTAATATTTCACAATACTGAATATCATTTTCGAATATGAGACGATGCTTTTTAGCTTCTTCCTTATCATACATAAATGCATTGACTTCAAAGTTTAAGATAAAGCTTCTGTTGTCAACATTAGTCGTACCCACAGATACAACTTCATCATCAATAATAAACACTTTTTGATGTAAGAATCCTGGTTGATACATGTAGATATTTGCCCCCATACGCATCAAAGTACCAACATTTGAATAAGTTGCCCAGTAAACAAAGGGATGGTCTGGGAAGCTTGGAATCATGATGTATACTTTGATCCCTGCTAGAATGGCAATTCTTAAAGCTTCCATTATTGACTGATCTGGAATGAAATATGGAGATTGAATATATATCGTATCTTTCGCGTTATAAATCATTTTTAAGTAGCCATATTTAATTTGTTGATAGTTCTCATCTGGCCCACTTGAAGCAATTTGCATCGTCGTGTCACCAACAGATGGTAGCTCAGGAAAGAATCGCTCAGTATTGTGCATATTATTGCGTGTATCATGAGAGTTCCAGTCTAACATGAAACGAATCTGTAAAGATTTCACGGCATTACCTTCGATACGTAAGTGTGTGTCACGCCAAGCACCCATTTTAGGACTCAGCCCGATGTACTCATCACCGACGTTTGACCCGCCGATATAACCGATACGTCCATCGATAACCACAATTTTCCTATGGTTTCTGTTGCTGATACGTGGGTTGATGAGTGGTAGTTTGCTAGGGAAGAAAGCCTCAACTAAACCGCCTTGCTCTCTTATATCAGAGAAATTTCTTAAAGATAAAGACCGTGAGCCTATATCATCGTATAGTATTCTCACAGAGACGCCTTCTTTTTGTTTCTTTAAAAGTGCTTTATACAAACGGTTCCCAATACCATCGAGTTTGAAGATGTAATATTGGAAATGAATGTGATCTTCTGCATCATCTATATCTCTGATCATTTGGTCAAATTTGTCATTCATGTTGGTATAGGTTGTCACATCATTGTTACTTGTGACAAAGGACTGGTTGTTATAAAGGAGCATATGTATTTGTTTTTTATGCTTCTCTGCGGTGCTATTAGAAAAGGATAGGTGATTCTCTCTGATTTCCTCTAGTTGTTCACTGACTAAGTGTTCGAGACCAACCTTATCTTTTTCATCTATTTTAAATATTTGTTGTCGATAAATCGTTCTACCAAAAAGTATATATAATAAGAAACCGACAATCGGTAGGAAGAACAGGACGAGCATCCAAGCCCAAACACTTTGTGCACTACGTCGTTCTAAAAATATTAGACCAATGGCGAGTAAGAAGTTTACAAAAAATATAATAGCAGTAATAACTGTAAACACCACTTGGTCCGTTATATAAATGTCTGTAAACGGAATATACATGCTTGAATCCCTTTCTAAAAAATAATATAAAATAGTTTTGTAATAAGTCTGTAATATTTTCTCTCTGAAAAGTATAGATAATTATATTATAAAGAAGTACAATAAAGTTAGCTATAAAAAGGGAGTGTCCATATGCGCAAAAACGACACAAGTAAAGTTAAGGAAGTCGTCCAGATGCTGCATGAACTCGGCGTGAAGGTCTCATCTTCGAAATCTCGTTTTGAAATTATGAACCGTATTGCTAACAAGGAACAACTTAGACTGAAAGAAAATAATATTTAAAAGAAAACTGCTGTAGATGCATAACGCCTCCACAGCAGTTTTTTATTTTAATTTTGGACCGGATAGGTGATGGAAGTACATACTTAAGAGTACACCAACTGCGACCATGTTCGACCAAAGTCCACTACCACCATAACTTATAAACGGTAAAGGTAATCCTGTAATTGGTACAAGCTGAATCGTCATACCGATGTTCTGGAAGATGTGGAAGACCAAGAGTGCAATATAGCCGATTATAAAATAAGATGCAAAGCTATCAGTCGCTTGAAAAGCCATACGAATCAAATGCATAATCAACATAAATAAAATCAGAATTACAATAGTTGATCCTATGAATCCGAACTCCTCGCCGATAATCGTAAAGATAAAGTCTGTGTGATTTTCTGGAATATATATAATACCATCTGTATAACCTTTACCAGTAATTCCACCTGAACCAATTGCAATCAGTGAATTGGTCAATTGGAAGCCACTGTCTGATTGGAAGGCCTCAGGCGTTAACCAAGAATAGATACGCTCAAATTGATAGGGGTGAATACCTAAGTATTTCTCAAGAATATCTGGACGGTAAAGTATGCCTAAGATTAATGCAATTCCAGTCGTTGCAGCAACAGTAAAAGTTGGAATGATGAGCCACCAACTAATACCGGATACAATGACTAAGCCGAGGAAAATTGCAATCATCACGAGTACAGTACCCATGTCGTTTTGTAGGAGAATTAAGATCATCGGCAACACTGAAACTAAAATTAATTTGAGCAACAATCTTAGATCCATGGCCAGTGTGTCGGTGAGCTTGTATTTATTGTGCTGACTAATCACGTAAGCCATCGTTAAAATATAAATGATTTTAACGAACTCTGAAGGTTGGATGCTGAAGAACCCGAACTGATACCAACTCTTAGCCCCGTTAATAATCGGTGTAATTGATGAGACTGGCGCAATATACAGGATGAGTAAACTCAGGACGCCTACTGTATATAAGATCCAAGTATAGGACTTTATTAATTTAAAGGGGATACACATTAAGCCGAGTGCTATAACAAAACCGAGTGCGTAGAACATGATTTGACGCGTACCAAAATCTGTACCGTACTGACCACTCGTCATCGCAGAATGGATGGCAATCACACTGACAGTTGCTAATAACAAGATTAAAATGATTAAAATCCAGTCGACGCGTGCGAATATATTTATATTTTGTCGTTGATATTTATTATTACTCACGTAAGTCACCTAATTCATATAGAAATCATGACATTTAGTATACAACTATTTTATAATTATATCAGTAAATAAGAAAAATTAGGATGAAGAAAATGATAAAAAGAACGTTTGAGCAAATCGCTTTGGCCTGTGGCGGTACATTAAATAAGAAGGCTGAAACTTTAAAAGATAATTATATCGAGGGTGTCTCCATCGATACACGCACAATTGAAACAAATAACTTATTCATTCCGTTCAAAGGTGAAAATGTCGATGGTCATCGTTTTATAGATATGGCTTTTGAAAAGGGTGCAGCGCTAACCTTAAGTGAACAAGACGATATGGAGTCGAGTTATCCTACTATACTTGTTGAGGATGGATTAAAAGCCCTTCAGAAGATTAGCCAGGTATATTTGAATGAAATTGCACCGAAGGTTGTTGCTGTGACAGGGTCAAATGGTAAGACGACGACCAAGGACATGATTGAATGTGTTTTAAATAAACGGTACAAGGTGCAAAAAACAATCGGTAATTTTAATAATGAAATTGGTATGCCATTAACGATCTTACAGCTTGAAGCGGATACTGAGGTTTCAATTTTAGAGATGGGGATGGACCGACTAAAAGATATTAGTTTTTTAAGTCAGCTTGCAAAACCAGATATTGCAGTGATTACTAGTGTCGGTGAATCCCATATAGAAATGTTAGGTTCTAGAGAAAATATTGCTAAGGCAAAATACGAAATAGTTGATGAATTAAAAGATGAGGGTACATTCATTTATTCTAAAGATTATCAACTCTTAGAAAACATCGTTAAAAAAGATGTACCATATACATTAAAAACAGCTGGTTTAAATGAAGAAAATGAAGCGTTGATTACGGATATCAGCGCAAATGGTGAAGGTACGCAATTTACATTTAAAGGCGAAGTGGTTTCGATTCCTCAACTTGGTGCCCATAACGCACTGAATGCATCACTCGCTATTTTAGTTGCTGAAAGTTTAGGTGTTAGCTTAGCTGAAAGTAAAGCAAATCTGGAAAACTTAAAAGTGACAACAATGAGAATGGAACGTATTGAGGACAAGAGTGGTGCTCTAATTATTAATGATGCATACAATGCATCTAAGGCTAGTATGATCAGTGCAATTGATACAATGAGTCAACTCGACTACACCAACAAAATTCTAGTGCTCGGTGACATTCTAGAACTCGGTAGTTATTCTAAGGAACTTCATGAGGCAGTTGGGCACTTCATCAATGAATTGCCAACAGACTTTACCTATATATATACATTCGGTGAGCATACAGAGTACATTCATAATATTTTAGAGACTAAAAACAAAATGCATATCGGGACAATTGAGGACTTGAGAGATCAGGTGATAGAACATCTAAATAAAGATACAGCAATCTTATTAAAAGGTTCTAGGGGAATGGCCTTAGAAAGGGTGATACAAGATCGCTAAAGTCGGCATCTTATTTCTACATGGCTATACAGGTGGGCGTTTTGAATTAGAGCCAACATTTAAATATTTAAAAAAGCGATATGATTTTGATTATGAATTTCCTGTGTACCCAGGTCATGGCTACACTTTAAGCTTAGTGGGCCTAGCTGGTGATGATTGGTATCAAGAAGCAGAAAAGGCGTATTTTAATCTAACTAAGAGAGTGGATGAAATATACATCATTGGCTACTCTATGGGTGGCGTCTTTGCATCTTACCTCGCGCAAAATTACCATGTTGATAAATTAATTTTAATCGCACTGGCCTTCGATCACACTAAAATTTCAAAGTTGCATCGTTTAAACCTCTCATCAAGTGTTGTGAAGGATCATTTGAGATATAATATGATTAGAAGAGTGAGTCCACGATTAAAAAATATTCCACTTCGAGCGATGAATGAATTCGTCAAAATAGTGGAAGCAAAAACTGGTGATTTAAGAAAAGTGACATGTCCTGTTATATTCATACACGGCAAGATTGATTTATTAGTGCCTTATCAAGCAAGTGTAAAAGCGCATGAACAAATGCCTAACTCGCAATTGTTTTTACTTGAGCATGGGCCGCACCTATTGATGTTTACAGAAGAGAAGCTGCTGGAGGCCAATATTTTAGTCGAGCGTTTTTGCTTTAAGGGTAGTCAAGAAAAGACCTTGTGAATTGAGGCGTGAAGTGTTACTATAGAGAAGTTGTACATGCGAGAAATGAATAGTCAAAGGAGACTAAAGTTTGAAGATTTTTAAAGAATTAGGAATCAGTGATGAGACAATACAGGCCATTACTGATATGGGGTTCACTGAACCTACTCCCATCCAGGAAGAAAGTATTCCATTAGCATTAGAGAGAAAGGATATCCTTGGGCAAGCACAGACTGGTACTGGTAAAACTGGTGCTTTCGGTATCCCAATCGTTGAAAACACAACTAAAGGTGCAGGTACTCAGGTGATTGTTCTAACACCGACAAGAGAGTTAGCTGTACAAGTAGCCGATCAGTTAAAGGCATTTGCTAAGAGAAAGAAATTAACGACTGCCGTTATTTTTGGTGGTATGAGCATTGAACGTCAAATCAAAGATTTGAAGAGAAAACCGGAGATCATCGTCGGAACGCCAGGACGTATGATTGATCATATTAATCGCCGCACACTAAAATTAGAAGATGTACAGACAATTGTTTTAGACGAAGCGGATGAAATGATGAACATGGGCTTTATTGATGATGTTAAATTCATCATGAGTAAAGTACCTGAAGAAGGCCGTCAGACACTTCTATTCTCTGCGACGATGCCACGTGCAATCCAAGATCTAGTGACACGTTTTATGAAGAATCCGACAGTTGTGAAGACGATGAATCAAAATAACTCAGACCCTTTAATCGATGAGTTTTATACAATTGTTAAAGAGTTAGAGAAATTATCTGTATTTACATCTTTCTTAGATGTTCACCAACCAGAACTTGCGATTGTTTTTGGTCGTACAAAACGCCGTGTTGACGAATTAACAAGTGCATTAATTGCCAAAGGTTACAGAGCTGAAGGCTTGCACGGTGACATTACACAATCCAAACGACTTGAAGTATTGAAGAAGTTTAAAAACAACTCTCTCGATATTTTAGTTGCAACTGATGTTGCAGCAAGAGGTTTAGATATTTCAGGAGTATCACATGTGTACAACTTTGATATTCCACAAGATACTGAATCTTATACTCACCGTATCGGTCGTACAGGTCGTGCAGGTAAAGAAGGTATGGCATTAACTTTCGTTAACCCAATTGAGATGGATTTCTTACGTCAAATTGAAAACGATAAGAAAAAAGCAATTCGTGCCCTTCGTCCACCAAGTAAAAAAGAAGTGGAAAAAGCACGCGAACAAGAAGTCTATGAAAAAATTGGTAAATGGTTAGAAGAAAATAATAACCAACATACCGGAGAAATCGCTGAAGGTCTTATGACTCAACATGAGCCTAAAGCAATTATTGCAGCACTAGTTAATGAGCTTCTGTATTCTAAAGAAGATGACAATATTCAATTGTCATTTGAAAAACCACTTTCTCGCAAAGGTCAAGGACGCAGAGGCAAACCAAATTATAGTAAAGGTAACCACAGAGGTGGTAACCAAAGACGTGGTAGAGACAACTTTAAATCACGTGGCAGCAAAAACAACAAACGCCAAGGACAAGGCGGACGTACAAGTAAACAAGGTCGTGTATTTAAAGATCACGAAAGATAAAAACGTCAGAGCTGGGAATCTCAATTTCCTAGCTCTTTTTTCTATTTTGTGACTGTTGTATTATAGAAGTAAATAAATTTTGGATGTGTTAGCGATGATACAAATGGACAAGCGTGTAAGACCCTACTTAATGATTAAAGCCTTACTCACTTGGATGATCGTATTACTAGTGCTTATTGGTGCATCAGTAGGTGTCTATTTTCTAGATTGGCCAACTTGGTTGTACTATATATTTTTAGGTATCATAGTCCTTTGGCTAGTAAGCTTTGTAATATTAAGGCCAATCATATATTCACGGGTGACTTCTTATCAGTTACATGAAGATAGAATCGTTGTCCGTCAAGGATTTTTTACAGTGAAAACACAAATGATCCCAATTAAACGCGCACAAGGTGTGACGTTCAACAGTGGTCCTTTATCTAGAAAATATAATTTAGGTATCGTTGAAATTAAGACTGCTGGTACAGGTATAATGATGCCACCACTCAAAATTGAAGAGGCGAGATCCTTAAAACAAAATATAGTTGATCTTGTAAAGGGGGAGTCTAGCGATGTATAATCCTCAGAAATTACACCCTGTTGCATATTTAGGCAGTGTCGTTAAAGGAATTAGAAATATGTTCATACCGACACTGATTATTTTGTTTAATATGAGAGAAGAGCTGTTCTCAGGTACAGTCAGTCCAAAATTATTATTTAGTGGTATTGGTATTCTAGTTTTAGTATTTATCTTATTAACTGGTTATGATGTGATCAATAAATACCGAACTAGATTTTGGATTGAGGATAATAAATTTGTTTTTAAAGACGGTGTCATAACAAGAAATGAGAAAGATTTAGACATCAAACGCATTCAGTCTATTGATTTTAATGAGCCATTTTTCCATAGGATTTTTGGTGCCGTTCAGCTCGATATTTTAACACCAGGTGATGGCATTAAAATTGATACCATAAAAAAATCTCAAGCAAGTGAAATACAAAGTGCAATCTATGAGGAAAAAGAAGAGAAAGAGGCAGTGACATCACTTGATGAAACAGAAATCAATATAGGTGATGCGAGCCCTTGGCCAAGAGAAACTGCAACTAAAAGTATTAAAAGCTTTGAAACGATTAAAAAGATGTCCTTTAAGGAATTATTACTCATGGCAATGACGAGTGGAGGCCTAGGTGTCTTTACTGCAATATTCTTCGGTTTAATTAATATCGTAGGTGGCGAAATTGTCATTGAGAATTACTTTGAATACTTCGAGGATATTATTAGAAGTGTTGTGCTGGCAGTCGTTCTTGCCTCACTGATCTTTGTCGTAATCGGTTATATTATTGGTACGACGATTATTATGGTTCGAAACTATGATTACACCTTGAAACGTCGGGGTGATGATCTGTCTATCGAATATGGGTTATTATCTAAGAAGAACAAGAGCGTGAATATAAATCGAGTACAAAATGTCGTTATTTCTGACAGTTTATTACGCCGATTAATTGGTTATTATGCACTGTCTGTTTCGATAACAAGTGATTCTTTAGAATCAGATGAGGTTGATGGTAAGGTTCAATTACTCCCATTCATTAAAAAGAAAGAATTATATGAGATAATAGGGGACATATTCCCAAACTATCATATGACCACGCCTGAAAGAGTAGTGCCGGTTCGATCTTATAGAAGATACTTCCAATTTACGATTCTGTTTTTCTTAATCGCGGTGGGCGTACTCGCTTATTTCTTCCACGATGAGTCATTCATGACCTATATCTATATTGGTGCGGTAGTACTCTTAGCTATCTTTGTAATAAGTGGTATTTATAGTGCTAAGAATGTTGGTTATACCATTTATGGAGATGAAATTAACATGATGACGGCATCAGCCTTTACGCGTCGTCACTTTGCGATTAAGCATGATAAAATTATAGATACAACGTATCGTAGAAACCCGTTCCTGCACCGAGCAGACCTCGGGCATATTGAAGTGTCGACACCGGGTGGTGTACTAAGTTCGTCAGCGGAAATTAAATTTATCGAAAAAGATGATATCGAGAGAATATGGAAATATATAGAGAGGGGGACTGATGATGAAGCGGATATCACCGAAAGCAATCAAACTATGGAGAATTCGAGCACTGATTAATGCAGGAATTTGGTTTGTGATTGCTCTAGCAATAGGTATTGCTACGTTCTTTTTCGACTTTATACCTTGGTGGATCTTTTTAATACCAGTCGGTCTCGGCCTCTTGGTTCTATTGATTAGTGCATGGATTACGCCGAAATTAAAGTACAAATACTTCCGTTATCAAGTGTTAGAGGATGAAATACGTATACACAGCGGTATTTGGTTTAAATCAGAAGTTTCAGTACCATTTTTTAGGGTGCAAAACATCGATACGACGGTCGGTCCCATTATGAAAAAAATGAGTTTAAAAGGTATTTCCTTACAAACATCGGCTGAAAGATTATATATTCCTGAGTTGGAAAATCAAAAGGCTGACGAACTACGAAGTGATATTCGAACGTTGATCAATCGAAATAGTCAACAAAAAAATGCAGGTAATATTTTATGATAAGTGGACTTGGAACAGATATAATTGAACTTTCTAGAATTCACAAGGTCAATAAGGATGATCGATTAGCTAAAAGAATTCTAAGTGATTTAGAATTTACGCACTATCAAACAATCAATAATTTAGATAGAAAAACTGCTTACTTAGCGGGTCGTTTTGCTGTTAAAGAAGCTTATAGCAAAGCGCTCGGTACAGGTATTGGTAAGGCAATTAGCTTTAATGATATCTGTTGTATAAATGATGAACAAGGTAAGCCGATGATTAAAGGTGACCCTAACGTCCAAGTTTCAATCTCTCATTCTAGAGATTATGCGGTTGCGACGGTGATTATTGAGGAGGAAAATAGATGAGTGATAGGTACTATAGAGATACCGTACTCGACGTTGATTTAAGAGCCATAGAAAAAAATTATAAGGCGATTCAAGCAAAGAATCATGACAAAACGTTTATTGCAGTCGTTAAAGCTGAAAGTTATGGCCTCGGAGCTGAAGTTGTGGCTAACTTTCTTGCAGATGCGGGAGTAACATTTTTTGCTGTTGCCACACTTGATGAGGCAATTGCTCTAAGAATGCACGGTATCAAAGAGAAGATTCTCGTGTTAGGTACGATTAATCCTGAACAGATTAACAAGGCAATCCAGCACCGAATTGCAGTGACTGCACCAAATTTAAATTGGGTTAATGATGCGATTGATAATGTAGATGATAAGTACGATAAATCGGTATGGATTCATATAAAAGTTAACAGTGCCATGAACCGTTACGGAACTGATGATATTGATGAAATTTCAGCAATGATTAATCGCATTAATCACTTTGAGAGTTTTATTTACGAAGGTATATATAGTCACTTTACCTCTAGCGATGTTGAAGGTCCTGAAACACTTGAAGAATTTGAGAAGTTTAAAGGTATTGTTCAAGCTGTCGAACAGCCTACCTATATTCATATGAGTAATTCTGGTGGAGCTCTACTGTTAGAAGAAGACTTCACAACCGCTGTAAGAAGTGGTATTTCTTTATATGGATATTACCCAAGTGATTATGTTAAAAACAATACATCTGTGAAGCTGATTCCTTCAGCTCGACTCACAAGTGAAATTTGTGGGTTACATCAGCTTAAAGCCGGAGATAGTGTAAGCTATGGAAGAACTTATACAGCAAATCAAGATGAGGTCATTGCGACACTACCAATCGGTTATGCAGATGGACTAATGCGCCAACATCAGGGCTATACAGTACAGTTGGGAGACGGGGGAGAATGTCAAATCGTCGGCACAATTTGTATGGATGCTACAATGATTAAAGTACCCGATGGTACTGAGTTAGGGCAGATCGTAACAATTGTTGATGATAAGGCAGATTCGAAACAGTCCTTAGAACAGTATAGTGAATATGTCAATACAATTACTTACGAGTCACTATGTGCCTTTAGTAAACGATTACCACGTAGGTATAAAAATGAGACTGAAACATTTATTCTAAATGAAGTCATCAATTGATATTCAAGCGTAACATGGCATTAAGAACATCTAAATGTTATGATGAGAAGTAAGTATGATATAAATGTATTTTGGAGCTGAGTGTATTGATGAATTTATCAGGATACAGCGATTTGGAAAAGGACTTAGTCATAGGATATATAGAAATGGCTGAGCTTAATTTGATGATTGCCCAGGAAAGCTTCAATGCCGAAAGTGAAGCGTACCGGATCAGCTTAGGAGAGTCTAAGCGTAATGGCGCAGCATGCAATGACAGAAAAGATGGTGAATAGATGAAAAGAGGAGAAGTGTATTTAGCTGATCTTTCACCTGTGCAGGGTTCTGAACAAGGGGGCAAACACCCTGTTGTTATTATCCAAAATAATGTAGGTAACCTTCACAGTCCAACTGTGATTGTTGCCGCCATTACTGGTAAGATAAACAAAGCCAAGATACCTACACATGTTGAAATTTCCAAGGAAAAGTACAACCTTGACATGGATTCAGTAATACTGCTCGAACAAATTCGAACGGTGGATAAAACCCGTTTGCAAGAAAAACTTACATATTTAGATGATGAAAAAATGCTAGAAGTTACAGAGGCTCTAAAGATTAGTTTAGCGCTTGAGCCGAAGAGTAAGAAGAAAAAGAAAAAATATAAGAAGACTGCAAACTAGACTTTTGTTATCAAAAGTCTTTTTTAAAATAGGAGGTGATCGTTGTGACATATATTGATGACTTAGTTGAAGATTATAAGACATTGATAAGGGAACATCTAGAGTCAAAGGATGATGATGTACTTTATAATAAAGCGCACGACTTTAGTGAGCGCGCGATTGATATGGATATATCACCTGATGAAATGATTGCTTTACATATTGAACTAATTGATGTGATGGAACTTAATAGTTACACCTTAATTAAAGATTCCCTAGAAGTCCTACAAGAAGTGATGATTCGTTTTGGTTTTACATACAAGGACTATAAGGCCATGCTAAACAAGATGGAACGCCATGACCAAGAAATGGATGTCGCTGCTAGTTTACAAGAGACGATGTTAAAAACGTCTATACCTGTTATGGAAAACGTAGAACTCGGTGCCATTAGTGTACCTGCTAGAAAAGTGAGTGGAGACTACTACAATATTATTGAACACGCTGATGGTAAATTAACGTTCGCGGTAGCGGATGTCATCGGTAAAGGGATTCCTGCAGCGATTGCTATGTCCATGCTGAAATTTGGGATGGATTTAACATCTTCATCGAACCCACCCTCACAATCATTACAACGTCTCAACCGCTTAGTTGAGAAAAACGTGAATAAAAATATGTTCGTTACGATGTTTTACGGTCTTTATGACTTTAAAAAAGCTAATTTATGTATCTCCAGTGCAGGTCATGAACCTGCATTCATTTATCGTCATGAAGAGGATGTTTTTGAAGAGTTAGATGGTAAGGGCTTGGTACTTGGTGTTATGCAAGAGGCGGAATACGAGGAAGTATCTACTGACTTAGCAGTGAATGATATGTTATTTGTCTTTACCGACGGTGTATCTGAGTTAAGAAAGCATGACGGTTCATTTATCGATATGGAAGATATTAAAGATATGATTCGAGAATATAGAGATCAGCATCCTCAAGATATAGTGCAGTACATCTATGAGAATTTAACCCGTATGCGTCATCAAAGCTATAGAGATGATTTAACGATGTTTATTATAAAAAATAAAAAATCTTAGTAAGTTTCAAATTTTATGTTTTAGGGTAAAAATATGGAGCCATACTTTTTACAAACGAATCGAATGGAGTGCGTACATAATCATGAACATTAGTATTGATGTGACAGAAAATAAAGATGAATATCTAGTGACTGTAAAAGGAGAGTTAGATGTTTATACCGCGCCTGAACTCAAGCAGGTTTTTGAACCGATCGCAGCTACCGGAGAACACAATTTAATTGTAGACTTAAGTGAATTAAACTACATGGACTCTACCGGTCTAGGTATTTTTGTTGGAACTTTAAAAGATTTAAATAAGCATAACAAGGAGCTCCATGTACTTGGAGTAAATGATAGAATCATGAAACTCTTTGAAATTACTGGTTTACGTGACTTGATGTATGTAAACAAGAATTCGGAGGTCGAAGAATAATGACGCGCGAATATGATTTTATAGAAATGAAGTTTCCGTCGAACCCTGAATACGTTGGTTTAATCCGTCTAACCTTATCTGGTGTGTTGTCAAGAGCTGGTGCAACTTATGATGACATTGAGGATTCTAAAATTGCCGTATCAGAAGCAGTAACAAATGCTGTTAAGCATGCTTATAGTGCAGATGAAGCAGGAGATATCTCCGTTGGCTTTGCTGTATTTAATGATAAGGTTGAAATTATCGTTGCTGATAATGGGCAAAGCTTTGATTATGAACAGATTAAAACAGAGCTTGGTCCTTATAATGAAGATGATAATATTAACTATTTGAGAGAAGGTGGGCTTGGGCTTTTCCTTATTGAAACTCTCATGGACAAGGTGACATTCAAAAAAGAACCGGGTGTTACAATTAGCATGACGAAGTATATTAGCGAAAGTCAGGTGCAACCGAATGGAGAAGCAATCTCAAAATAAAAATTACGGACTGCCACCTGAAGAGGTTAACCAGCTTATTAAAAGCTATCAGGAAAATGAAGATCAGTTAGCTCAAAGTAAACTGGTCGATAACTATACGAAACTAGTTGAATCTTTAGCTTTTCGATATTCAAGAGGGCAGTCTCATCATGAGGATTTAGTCCAGGTCGGCATGCTTGGCCTACTCGGGGCAATTAAACGTTTTGATACGTCTTTTGACCGTCGTTTTGAAGTCTTCCTAGTACCGACCGTAGTCGGGGAGATTAAAAGGTATCTACGAGATAAGACATGGAGTGTTCATGTTCCAAGACGTATAAAAGAACTCGGCCCCAAAATTAAAAATACGACAGACCAACTTACAAATGAACTGGAGCGTTCACCGACAATTTTAGAGCTTGCAAACAAATTGGAAGTGACTGAAGAAGAAATATTGGAAGCAATGGAAATGGGTCAAAGTTATAATGCATTAAGTGTCGATCATTCAATCGAAGCGGATAAGGATGGCTCAACAGTTACCTTGCTCGATGTAATGGGTGAACAAGATGACAATTATGACTTGGCTGAAAAACGTATGATTTTAGAGAAGGTTTTACCGATTCTCTCAGATAGAGAACAGGAAATTATTCATTCTACATTCATCGATGGGCTCAGTCAAAAAGAAACTGGAGAACGCATAGGCTTAAGTCAAATGCATGTTTCACGTTTACAACGTTCTGCAATTAAGAAGCTGAGAGAAGCAGTCAAAGAAGTAGAATAAATTTACTAAAGCCCATCTGTATAGATTGGGCTTTTTATATTAGGAGATTATGTATATGACAGAGGAACTCATTAAACAGATTAGCCAGAAGATGAATATCAATCAGCAACCTATTGAAATAGTACTTGAACTCCTGGCGGACAAGAATACCGTCCCTTTTATTGCGCGTTACCGTAAAGAAGCTACAGGGGGACTTGATGAAGTTGCGATTAAAGAAATTGAAACAGAATATTTATACCTAGAAAACTTAAACAAGCGTAAAGATGAAGTCATACGTTTAATTGACGAACAAGGCATGTTAACAAAAGAGCTACGTGAAGAAGTATTAAAACAGACCAAACAAAGTCGTGTGGAAGACTTATATCGTCCTTATAAACAGAAGAAGAAAACCCGTGCAACAGAAGCGAAACGTCTCGGCTTAGAACCACTGGCTAAAGAAATATTAAAAGGAGATACTGAAGATATACAAGCACTTGGGGCAACTTATCTTAACGAAGAAGTTACTACAGCAGATGACGCAATTCAAGGCGCGAAAGATATCATTGCTGAAATGATATCTGATAATCCTTATTATCGTTTGCATATTTTAAAAAGTATTAAAGCAACTTCGAGTCTTGTATCGACTGTGAGAAAAAATGCAGACGATCCTGAAGGTGTCTTTGAGATGTATTATGATTATACGGAGCGTGTGAAAAATATTGTACCTCACCGTATTCTTGCCTTAAATCGGGGAGAAACATTAAAGGTACTCAGTGTGAAGTTTTCTCATGACAACGAGAAATTTATTGAGTACTTAAGTGGAAAAGTTATTAAACATGGTGCTAAGACGGCTGACCTAATAACTGACGCAATTGAAGATAGTCTGAAGCGTTTATTACTACCTTCACTTGAGAGAGAGATCCGTTCTGATTTAAAGGAAAAAAGTGAAAAGCACGCTGTTGACGTCTTTGAAGAAAACTTAAAACGTCTTTTATTACAACCACCGCTAAAAGGAAGAATTATTCTCGGTTTAGATCCTGCCTATAGAACAGGTTGTAAGCTGGCAGTCATTGATGAGACAGGAAGTTTTTTAGCTAAAGATGTTGTTTACCCACATAAGCCTGTAAATAAAAAAGATGAAGCGAAGAAAAAGATAGTTAATCTAATTAAACAATATGATGTGTCTTTAATTGCTATTGGTAACGGAACCGCATCAAGGGAGTCAGAGGAATTTGTCGGCTCACTCATCAGTGAAGAGAATTTAGATTTGAGTTATATTATCGTTAACGAAGCAGGGGCGAGTGTGTATTCAGCCTCAGAAATAGCGAGAGTAGAGTTTCCTGACTTTAACGTAGAAGAACGTAGCGCGGTGTCGATTGCGAGACGTGTTCATGACCCGCTTAGTGAACTTGTAAAAATTGATCCAAAATCAATTGGTGTTGGGCAATATCAACATGATATTAATCAGAAATTCCTAACGGAATCTTTAGATTTTGTCGTTGAAACAGCTGTTAACCAAGTAGGTGTCGATTTGAATACAGCATCAGTGACGCTTTTACAACATGTTGCAGGGCTCACGCCGGCTATTAGTAAAAATATTGTCCTATATCGTCAGGAAAATGGTGGCTTCAAAAAGAGAAGTGAGCTGAAGAAAGTTGCGCGCTTAGGTAATAAAACCTATGAACAATGTGTCGGGTTCTTAAGAATATTCAACGGTAAAGAACCGCTGGATATGACTCAGATTCACCCTGAGCAATATAAAAAAACATATGAATTAATTAAAATTCTAGGTTTAACTATTGATGATTTAGGAACAGAAAAAATCCGAGGAAAACTGTCATCAATCAACGTTAGAGAGCTTGCTACAACATTAGATTTAGGTGTACCTACCTTGGAAGATATTATCGAAAGTTTGAAAGCACCACTTAGAGACGTACGTGATCAGTACGATACTCCACTCTTAAAATCTGATGTTTTAAGTATTGAAGACTTAAAATCTGGTATGACTTTATCAGGGACAGTAAGAAATGTAACAGATTTTGGGGCTTTTGTTGATATTGGTGTGAAACAAGATGGACTTGTTCATATTTCTCAAATTGCTAATAGATATATCAAACATCCTTTAGACGTAGTAAATACTGGAGATATTGTAGAAGTAAAAGTAATGGATGTAGATGTAAAGAAAAATAGAATTGCTTTAACAATGAAGGATGTATAAAAAATGGCGGGAAATCTATTTAAAGATTTCCCGCCATTTTCATATTTACTTTTTTACATGTTGTGGAAGTAATCAGGGTTTTCAAGATCTACATCATTGATGTCGATACCAAGTGCAGCTGCAACACCTTTACCGTAATCCGGATCTGCTTGGTAGCAGTTATAGATATGACGGTGTTTAGTACGTGTTGTTGTTTCAGCCATATCGTCAGCAGTATTTCTGAATAGACGTTGTTTCTCTTCATCAGACTGTAAACGGAAGAGTTTACCAGGCTGTTCGAAGTAGTTATCATCGTCATCACGGAAATTGTGCTCATAGATTGATGCAGTTTCAAGATCTAATGCAGGCTGTTTTGCGTCAGGATCCGAGTTATGCGCACCGTAACTGTTAGGATAGTAGTTAACACCAGAGCCCATGTTACCATCTACACGCATTGCACCGTCTCTAGAGAATGGGCAAACATTCGATGCACCTTTTGGTGAGTTCACTGGAATTTGGTGGTGGTTCACACCAAGACGGTATCTTTGGGTGTCTCCATATGAGAAGATACGACCTTGTAGCATCTTATCTGGAGAGAATCCGATACCAGGCACAATATTTGTTGGTGCAAATGCTGCTTGTTCTACTTCAGCGAAGTAGTTTTCAGGGTTTTTATTTAATTCAAACTCACCAACTGGGATGAGTGGGTAGTCACCTTTGTACCATACTTTAGTTAAATCGAATGGGTTATCTGGGTGAGTTTTAGCTTGTTCTTCAGTCATCACTTGAATGTACACTTTCCATTTAGGGAAGTTTCCTTCTTCAATTGCATTGAATAAATCTCTTTGTGAAGATTCACGGTCTTTACCAACAACTGATTCTGCTTCTTCATTAGTATAGTTTTCAATACCTTGTTGAGTTCTGAAGTGGAATTTAACCCACACGCGTTCATTATCTTCATTAATCATGCTATAAGTGTGTGAACCGAAACCATGCATGTTTCTGAAACCTTTAGGAATACCACGGTCTGACATTACTATAGTAACTTGGTGTAATGCTTCAGGAAGGTTAGTCCAGAAGTCCCAGTTACTTTCAGCATTTTTCATGTTTGTTTTAGGATCACGTTTAACAACGTGGTTTAAACTTGGGAAAAGTTTAGGGTCACGGAAGAAGAATACAGGTGTGTTGTTACCAACTAAATCCCAGTTACCATCTTCGGTGTAGAATTTAAGTGCGAAACCACGGATGTCACGTTCAGCATCTGCAGCACCACGTTCACCAGCTACTGTAGAGAAGCGAGCAAACATTTCTGTTTCTTTCCCAACTTCACTAAAGATTTTAGCTTTCGTGTACTGTGTAATGTCATGTGTGACTTTAAATGTACCAAATGCACCTGAACCTTTAGCGTGCATACGACGTTCAGGGATAACTTCACGGTCAAAGTGAGCCATCATATCTAAGAAGTAAGGATCTTGCATTACAAGAGGACCACGTGGTCCAGCTGTCATTGTATTTTCACGATCACCAACGGGATTGCCGAAAAGAGTAGTAAGTCTATTATCTTTATTAGTCATCAATAACTGCCTCCATTAATTAGAATTATTATAAATAAACTATATCAAGTATAAGTAACAAAAGCAAGCTTCTAAACCGAAGTAAATGAATATCTTTACAAGTATTTTACACAAGGAAAACGTAATGCTTATTCTTAATGAACATAGTGCTTAGCTAACTAAATGAGAATAAAATGATACTTAAAAGTTACATTATATAGAAGGGAGTCAATAAAGATATAAAACATAAAATAAATTGTGAAGAATGTATTGACTTAATATAAGAATGTCTGTATATTAGTAAACGTTGTTATTTTAATAAGTTGGCCCGTTGGTCAAGCGGTTAAGACACCGCCCTTTCACGGCGGTAACACGGGTTCGAGTCCCGTACGGGTCACCATTAATTTTAAAAAAATATAAATTAATCATTGACTTATACTTTATAAGAAAGTATAATTTTAAATCTAAACTGTTAGAGCTTAAGCAACTAAGCGAAAGTACTTACAGAAAAATCACAAAAAAGTTCTTGACATCATACTCTCGAAAGGTTATAATGAAAGATGTCGCTAAAAAGAACAAACATCTTAAATATACTTTTAGCGGTTGTGGCGGAATCGGCAGACGCGCTAGGTTGAGGGCCTAGTGGGAGTTAAATCCCGTGGAGGTTCAAGTCCTCTCAGCCGCACCATTAAGACGCTTTAAATCTTATACTCAATATTATACCTATGCGGGTGTAGTTAAATGGCATAACCTCAGCCTTCCAAGCTGATGTCGTCGGTTCGATCCCGATCACCCGCTCCATTTATTAAATTGTTTTAAAAACGAGAACATTGAAAACTGAATGACAATATGTCAACGTTTAATTCCGAATAAAAAGTCTTCTATTAAGATAGGAGCACAGATTGAGGCGAACAATATAAACGCAAGTAGATACTGTCAGCAGTATCGAGTGAGCTTAGTAAAAGCTTTCCAATCATGGAGAGTTTGATCCTGGCTCAGGATGAACGCTGGCGGCGTGCCTAATACATGCAAGTCGAGCGCGAGCGTAAGGAGCTTGCTCCTTACAATCGAGCGGCGGACGGGTGAGTAACACGTGGGCAACCTACCCTTTAGACTGGGATAACTACCGGAAACGGTAGCTAATACCGGATAAGTTGGATTACACAAGTAATCTTAATGAAAGGCGGATTTATCTGTCACTAAAGGATGGGCCTGCGGTGCATTAGCTAGTTGGTGAGGTAGTGGCTCACCAAGGCAACGATGCATAGCCGACCTGAGAGGGTGATCGGCCACACTGGGACTGAGACACGGCCCAGACTCCTACGGGAGGCAGCAGTAGGGAATCTTCCGCAATGGACGCAAGTCTGACGGAGCAACGCCGCGTGAGTGAAGAAGGGTTTCGGCTCGTAAAACTCTGTTGTTAAGGAAGAACACTTTAGGTAGTAACTGGCCTAGAGATGACGGTACTTAACCAGAAAGCCACGGCTAACTACGTGCCAGCAGCCGCGGTAATACGTAGGTGGCAAGCGTTATCCGGAATTATTGGGCGTAAAGCGCGCGTAGGCGGTAGAATAAGTCTGATGTGAAAGCCCCCGGCTCAACCGGGGAGGGTCATTGGAAACTGTTTTACTTGAGTGCAGAAGAGGAGAGTGGAATTCCATGTGTAGCGGTGAAATGCGCAGAGATATGGAGGAACACCAGTGGCGAAGGCGGCTCTCTGGTCTGTAACTGACGCTGAGGTGCGAAAGCGTGGGGATCAAACAGGATTAGATACCCTGGTAGTCCACGCCGTAAACGATGAGTGCTAAGTGTTGGGGGGTTTCCGCCCCTCAGTGCTGCAGCTAACGCATTAAGCACTCCGCCTGGGGAGTACGACCGCAAGGTTGAAACTCAAAGGAATTGACGGGGACCCGCACAAGCGGTGGAGCATGTGGTTTAATTCGAAGCAACGCGAAGAACCTTACCAAATCTTGACATCCTCTGATCGCCATAGAGATATGGTTTCCCTTTTGGGCAGAGAGACAGGTGGTGCATGGTTGTCGTCAGCTCGTGTCGTGAGATGTTGGGTTAAGTCCCGCAACGAGCGCAACCCTTAAATTTAGTTGCCATCATTCAGTTGGGCACTCTAGATTGACTGCCGGTGACAAACCGGAGGAAGGTGGGGATGACGTCAAATCATCATGCCCCTTATGATTTGGGCTACACACGTGCTACAATGGGCAGGTTACAAAGGGCAGCGAAGCCGCGAGGCCAAGCGAATCCCATAAAACTGTTCTCAGTTCGGATTGGAGTCTGCAACTCGACTCCATGAAGCTGGAATCGCTAGTAATCGTAGATCAGCATGCTACGGTGAATACGTTCCCGGGTCTTGTACACACCGCCCGTCACACCACGAAAGTCGATAACACCTGAAGCCGGTGGACTAACCTTAATGGAGGTAGCCGTCAAAGGTGGGATTGATAATTGGGGTGAAGTCGTAACAAGGTAGCCGTATCGGAAGGTGCGGCTGGATCACCTCCTTTCTAAGGATATAACGGAGCGGAATTAAGCGGCAGACATATTGTATTCAGTTTTGAATGTTTTTAAATGAAACATTCAAAAGTATGTACATTGAAAACCGAATAGAAGTAAAGTAAAGAGAAAAAAGATTTCATTTCAAGCAGAAATAGAAACGAGAACGCAAAGTATCGAGAGATACACTCACACATTTCAATACGATTAAGTATTGAAGGGCGCATGGCGGATGCCTAGGTACCAAGAGCCGATGAAGGACGGAACAAACACCGATATGCTTCGGGGAGCTGTAAGTAAGCGATGAACCGGAGATTTCCGAATGGGGAAACCCAATACCGCGAGGTATTATCCTAACGTGAATACATAGCGTTAGCGAAGGAGACCTGGAGAACTGAAACATCTTAGTATCCAGAGGAAGAGAAAGAAAAATCGATTCCCTGAGTAGCGGCGAGCGAAACGGGAAGAGCCCAAACCAGCATTAGCTGGGGTTGTAGGACATTCACAACGGGTTGTGACATTTAGACGAATGGTCTGGGAAGGCCAACCGTAGGGGGTAAGAGTCCCGTAGTTGAAAGATGAAACAATTTAGAATGTATCCTGAGTACGGCGGAACACGAGGAATTCCGTCGGAATCTGGGAGGACCATCTCCCAAGGCTAAATACTCCTTGGTGACCGATAGTGAACCAGTACCGTGAGGGAAAGGTGAAAAGCACCCCGGGAGGGGAGTGAAATAGAACCTGAAACCATGTGCTTACAAGTAGTCAGAGCCCGTTAAGGGGTGATGGCGTGCCTTTTGTAGAATGAACCGGCGAGTTACGAATATATGCAAGGTTAAGCAGCGAATGTGGAGCCGCAGCGAAAGCGAGTCTGAAACGGGCGAATGAGTATATGTTTGTAGACGCGAAACCAGGTGATCTACCCATGACCAGGCTGAAGTTCAGGTAACACTGAATGGAGGGCCGAACCGACTTACGTTGAAAAGTGACCGGATGAGTTGTGGGTAGGGGTGAAATTCCAATCGAACCTGGAGATAGCTCGTTCTCTCCGAAATATATTTAGGTATAGCCTCATATTAGCATCGTGGAGGTAGAGCACTGTTTGGATGAGGGGCCCATCCCGGGTTACCGAGTTCATACAAACTCCGAATGCCATAGATGTGATGTATGGGAGTCAGACAGTGGGTGATAAGGTCCATTGTCGAGAGGGAAACAGCCCAGACCACCAGTTAAGGTCCCCAAATATATGTTAAGTGGAAAAGGATGTGGCGTTGCACAGACAACTAGGATGTTGGCTTAGAAGCAGCCATCATTTAAAGAGTGCGTAATAGCTCACTAGTCGAGTGACGCTGCGCCGAAAATGTACCGGGGCTAAACATATTACCGAAACTGTGGATTAAAATTTATTTTAATGGTAGGAGAGCGTTCTAAGTGCGGTGAAGCATGACCGAGAGGACATGTGGAGCGCTTAGAAGTGAGAATGCCGGTGTGAGTAGCGAAAGACGGGTGAGAATCCCGTCCACCGAACGACTAAGGTTTCCAGAGGTAGGCTCGTCCGCTCTGGGTAAGTCGGGACCTAAGCCGAGGCGAAAAGCGTAGGCGATGGACAACAGGTAGAAATTCCTGTACCAGATGATTGCATTTGAGTGAAGTAGTGACGCAGAAGGAAAAGATGAGCGCGCGGAAGGAAGAGCGCGTCCAAGCCATAAGGCTGCATGTTAGGCAAATCCGGCATGCATAAGGCTGAGTGGTGATGGGGAGCCGAAAATAGTAGGCGAAGCATACGGACTCACACTGCCAAGAAAAGCTGCTAGCGAGTAATTGATCTGCCCGTACCGTAAACCGACACAGGTAGTTGGGAAGAGAATTCTAAGGTGAGCGAGCGAACTCTCGTTAAGGAACTCGGCAAAATGACCCCGTAACTTCGGGAGAAGGGGTGCTTATAGAAATATAAGCCGCAGTGAATAGGCCCAAGCGACTGTTTACCAAAAACACAGGTCTCTGCCAAACCGAAAGGTGACGTATAGGGGCTGACGCCTGCCCGGTGCTGGAAGGTTAAGAGGAGTGCTTAGCGCAAGCGAAGGTACGAATTGAAGCCCCAGTAAACGGCGGCCGTAACTATAACGGTCCTAAGGTAGCGAAATTCCTTGTCAGGTAAGTTCTGACCCGCACGAAAGGCGTAACGATTTGGGCACTGTCTCAACGAGAGGCTCGGTGAAATCATAGTACCTGTGAAGATGCAGGTTACCCGCGACAGGACGGAAAGACCCCGTGGAGCTTTACTGTAGTTTGATATTGAATCTCGACTCCACCTGTACAGGATAGGTGGGAGCCAAAGAAGCATGGACGTTAGTTTATGTGGAGGCACTGGTGGGATACCACCCTGGTGTGGTTGAGGTTCTAACCCGCAGCCGTAATCCGGCTGGGAGACAGTGTCAGATGGACAGTTTGACTGGGGCGGTCGCCTCCTAAAGAGTAACGGAGGCGCTCAAAGGTACCCTCAGAATGGTTGGAAATCATTCATAGAGTGTAAAGGCACAAGGGTGCTTGACTGCGAGACCAACAAGTCGAGCAGGGTCGAAAGACGGACTTAGTGATCCGGTGGTTCCGCATGGAAGGGCCATCGCTCAACGGATAAAAGCTACCCCGGGGATAACAGGCTTATCTCCCCCAAGAGTTCACATCGACGGGGAGGTTTGGCACCTCGATGTCGGCTCATCGCATCCTGGGGCTGTAGTCGGTCCCAAGGGTTGGGCTGTTCGCCCATTAAAGCGGTACGCGAGCTGGGTTCAGAACGTCGTGAGACAGTTCGGTCCCTATCCGTCGTGGGCGTAGGAAATTTGAGAGGCGCTGTCCTTAGTACGAGAGGACCGGGATGGACATACCACTGGTGTACCAGTTGTCGTGCCAACGGCATAGCTGGGTAGCTACGTATGGACGGGATAAATGCTGAAAGCATCTAAGCATGAAGCCCCCCTCAAGATGAGATTTCCCCAATAGATGCCTCAGAGACTATGAGGTTGATAGGTTCGGCGTGTAAGTGTGGTGACACATTGAGCGGACGAATACTAATCCATCGAAGACTTATTCAAAGTAAGAAATAAATGAGTGCGTTCACTCTTTACTGACACTTCTATTTGGTTTTGAATGTATATACATTCAAAGTCTGGCGGCGATGGCGGAGAGGCCACACCTGTTCCCATGTCGAACACAGTAGTTAAGCTCTCCAGCGCCGATGGTAGTTGGACTGACGTCCCGTGAGAGTAGGACGCTGCCAGGCAAATACATATAAATATATGGATGCGATGAGCCGCATTGAGACCTTCCGAGGTCTCTTTTTTTGTATTATAATGAATAATAAATCCTTTAAGGAGATCTTTGATGTATACTTTTGAACTTAATGCTTTATCTGATACTGAACGTTTCGCAAAAGCATTTTCTGAGGAGATAGATCCTGGAACTGTTATATTGTTAAGTGGTGATTTAGGAAGTGGAAAAACAACCTTTACCCAATTTTTAGGAAAATCCCTAGGTGTTAAGCGACATATGACATCGCCCACATTTAACATTATTAAATCATATAATGGGAAGTATAAAATTCATCACATGGATTGTTATCGTTTAGAAGATAGTGATGAGGATTTAGGTTTTGATGAATACTTTAATGACAATGATATTGCCATAGTTGAGTGGCCACAATTTATTGAAGAATATCTACCGAATGAGTATATATCACTAGAGCTATCATATGGAAATGATAATAGAAGAAACTTAGTCATGAATGCGACGGGTGATAATAATATTAGAATAGCAGGTGAAGTTCATGATCAGTTTATTGATTGATACATCAAATCAGGCCTTATCTGTAGCACTTAACCGTGATGGTAAACTCGTTGCGGAAATCAATACGAATTTTAAAAAAACACATTCTGAAACTCTATTAGAAAATATCAATAAACTCTTAAATATTGGAGATATTAAGAAGCAAGATATAGACCGTGTGATTGTTGCAAGGGGACCAGGTTCTTATACAGGTATAAGAATTGCAGCTACTGTTGCTAAGATGCTAGCAAAAGGCTTAAATATACCACTGTACTCTGTATCTTCGCTCTTTGTACTTGCAGCATCAGAAAGAATTGAGGGTCCTGTAACAGCCCTTATAGACGCCAGACGTGAAAGTGTCTTTACTGCAACATATGACTTTAAAAAGAGTGAAGTTAAGATTGTTAACGAACCAGAATATAAAACATTCATAGATGATAAGGCATCAACTTATTTTTTAAATGGTGATGAGAAGCGATCAATTCATATAAGCGAATTTGTCGACGTTGGACCTAGAATTGCATGTGTAGAACAATATAATAATATGTTAAGGGAAGAAGATGTTGATGCGTTTACCCCTGATTATTTACGTATCTCGGAGGCGGAAAGAAATTGGCAGGACAACCAGCAATAAGAAAAATGCAGCTTGAAGATTTAAATACTGTAATTAAGATAGAAGAAGAAGCATTTAAAGATACGACTTGGACAATTGAGGCATATACGAGGGAACTAGTTATGAATCAATTTGCACACTATTTTATCCTAGAAATAGATGATGAAATTGTGGGTTATACTGGTATCTGGTTGGTCATTGATCAGTGTCAAATTACGACAGTTGCTATCAAAAAATCGATGCGTGGTAAGGGCTATAGCCATCTTTTAATGGAACATATCAAGGAATTTGTTAGAGGTCAGGCAGATACGATTTCCTTGGAAGTTAGAGTAGACAATACACCCGCTTTAACGCTGTATGAAAAAAGTGGTTTTAACTATGGTGGCGTACGTAAAAATTATTATGGAGAAGGGCTTGATGCACACGTGATGTGGGTGAATATTGATGAGTAAAGATGTGAAGATACTAGCAATTGAAACAAGCTGTGATGAAACTGCTGCGAGTGTCATTTTAAATGGTAATGAAATACTATCTAATGTTGTCGTCAGTCAAATAGAGAGTCATAAGAGATTTGGAGGCGTTGTGCCTGAAGTTGCTTCAAGACATCACGTTGAGTCCATTACTAAGGTAATAGAGCTTGCAATGGATGAAGCAGAACTAGAACCAAGTGACCTAGATGCTGTGGCTGTAACAGAAGGTCCGGGTTTAATTGGTGCCTTATTAATCGGTATTAATGCTGCGAAAACTTATGCCTTCGTTCATGACCTCCCATTAATCCCAGTTCATCACATTGCTGGTCATATTTACGCAAGTCAGCTCGAACAACCACTACAGTTTCCACTCGTCTCATTGGTAATTTCAGGTGGCCATACAGAGCTTGTTTATATGAAAGATCATTTTTCTTTTGAAATCACCGGGGAAACTAGAGACGATGCAGTGGGGGAAGCTTTCGATAAGGTCGCCAGAGTGATTGATTTACCGTATCCAGGCGGACCACATATCGATAAACTTGCTCAAACTGGGGAAGACACCTTTGATTTCCCCAGAGGTTTAATGAAGGAAGATACTTACGATTTTAGTTTTTCAGGTTTGAAGTCGGCTGTCATAAACAAACTTCATAATTATCGACAAAAAGGTTTAGAAGTCAATAAAAATGATGTAGCGGCAAGCTTTCAAAAAAGTGTCGTGGATGTTTTAACAGATAAGACCTTCAAAAGCTTAAAAGCGTATAAGGTAAAAAATCTAGTCATTGCAGGTGGGGTAGCTGGAAATAGTGAGATTCGTCAGCGTTTTTCTGAACTGAGTGAGGAGAATGGTATAGCTTTACACATTCCTGCCCTAAAATTTTGTACGGACAATGCTGCAATGATTGGTGCTGCAGCTTATCATTTATATACAAAAGACCACAGAGCAGACCTTACCCTAAACGGTAGAAGTTTTATAGATATAGAGGCTTATGAATTTACGACCTAGAAATTTAGTGTAAATTTTGTTATAATGAGTATAAATAATTTTAAGGAGTGACAGAAATGGGAATCCCACGTATTTGGACAACAATTTTGAATCAATAATTAAATAATTCAAAAGTCTTGTCCAAACTATATTACATGGGAGTAGTATGCCTATTTTTAACACTTTTTATAGTACGGTAAAGACAGCTTAAAGCTGTCTTTTTTTATGACCTAAATATAGTTTGCAAGCTCATAAGGAGTGCAAATTATAATGAATACTTTAACAATAAGATTAAAAGATATATCAGTTAGTTTTGGCAATAAGGATATCTCTGATATCGATGATTTATCAGCCTATATTAATGATCGAATTGCAATTGTTGGTAAAAACGGTACAGGAAAATCAACTTTGCTAAAACTACTTGCAGGTGAATTAGAAGAATATACTGGGGAAGTTCAAAGAGAAAACGACTTTAACTATTTTAAACAAATTGAAGACACTAATTATCAAAGTGATAATGATATGGACTTTGAGATGCTAAGCCGCTTAAATGTTCCAGAGAATGAGGGTATGAGCGGAGGAGAACAAACTAAATTTAGAATTGTTAAAGCCCTTTCGACATATCAATTAGGACTATTACTAGATGAACCGACAACACATCTGGATAGTGAAAGCATAGACTATCTTTTAGATGAATTGAGATACTATTACGGTACTTTAATATTTGTAAGCCATGATCGATATTTTATAAATCAGTTGGCAACAAAAGTTTGGGAAATCTCAGATGGTACGATAAGAGAATTCAATGGGAATTATGATGATTATTTAGAAACAAAAGAAAAAGAAGCACTAGAGCAAGCTCACGAACATGAAAAAACGGTTAAGGAAAAAGCAAGGCTCGAAGCTGCGATCGACAAAAAAGCTCAGAAGGCAGAGAAATTGGCTGGAAAAGCTAAAGGAAATGATATTAAACCGGATCGACTATCAAGTTCCAAACAAAAAGATACTGTACAAAAACAAGCTTTTAAGGCAGTTAAAGCCATGGAGAGCAGGTTGAGTCAGTTAAAAGAAACATCATCGCCGATGGAGAGTAAAGACATTCAATTCCCTCTTTCAAAAGACTTAGAAATGCATAACAAATTTCCGATTATGGGAAGAGATGTATCTATTTCTAGGGGAGATCGATTACTTCTAGATCAGGTTAATTTTCAATTTCCACTAGGAGCAACCATAGCAATAACTGGAAGCAATGGTTCTGGGAAATCGAGTTTCCTAAATGAGTTAATACATGACGAGGAAGGGTTTGAGCTATCTCCTAAAATAAAATTTGGATTTTACAAACAGATGGATTATAAATTACAGGGCAATACCTCTGTCTTAGACTTCCTACTAGCCAAATCTACACTCACTGCAGATAAAATTAGAGCGATATTAATTAATTTAGGTTTTACTATCGATGAAATAATAAAACCAGTGAACAAGCTAAGTGGAGGAGAAGCTACAAAAGTGTCCTTAGCACTCATGTTTGTCGAACCTTCCAATGTGATTATTATGGATGAACCAACGAACTTTATCGATATTAAAACGATTGAGGCATTGGAGAAATTCATTAAGGGCTATAAAGGTACAATTATTTTGACCTCACATGATAAATATTTTGTTAACAGAATCGCTGATTATGTTTATAAAATTGAAAATCAAAACTTAGTAGAAGTTCGCTAAAACGGGTATGTAGTAATGTAAAATTATTTAAGGAGTGAGTCGAAGATTAAAAATGTCCAGTACTTTAACTTTGCGGATGCGTTAGGTGCTTTAAAATTTTATGAAGAAAATTTCGGGGCAACAGAAGTTGAAACAGCTTTAGCGTCTGATCCAATGTTTAAAGAAAACTTAGATCAAATGGGAATGACTGAAGAAGAGGCTGAAACATTTGTGATGAATGCATCATTTAAGATTTTAGACCAGCCCTTTATGGTAAGTTCAACTTGGGGGCAAAAGGAAATCGACAACTCAGGTGCCATCAACGTTTTTACCTTCGATTCAAGTAACGAAGCGGAAGTACAGACAATTACAGACTTTTACAACAAAGCAGTCGAAGCAGGTTTTGAAGTAACAATGGAACTCGGTCCGACTGAATGGTCGTCACATTTTGGTGGGGTCAAAGATCCATATGGTGTTGAGTGGATGTTTAACGGAGAATAGAAATGTATATAAGCATGTTCTTTTAAAGAGCATGCTTTTTTCTTTTTCATTTATGACTTTACGAACACATATTCAGTTCATAATACGTTTGGCCGGCCTATAGACTGTTCTATAGAGAACATACGTTTTGTCCACAAAGTGTGCATAAGTTGTGGGTAAAACTGTCGTATTTGTGTATTAATCTGTGCATAACTATGTTGAAAACATAATTTTTTGTGGATAAAATCAATGAATTGTTGATAATATAGCATTATGATTGTGGAAAACTCATCTTCCATTTTGTGTATATTGAAATCGAACATACGGTTAAATCCTCTTAACAATATGTATGAATATGGGGAGAGTAGGAGCGAGTTGGAACTCGAAAAGAAATCGAAGGGCAGCAATCCAGATAGCCGGAACTCGAAAAAAACGACTACCACTCTTCATAAAATAGGTGGTAGTCGTTCATTCAAAAATCTAAAGCTCAGCTAATTTTTCTTCTGCTTCTTCCCATTCTTCCATACTCTTCTCAATACGAGCATTGATTTCAAGGAGCCGTTCATTTAATTCTTGGGCTTTTTCATAGTCATTAAAAACTTCGGGAGCGACAAGTTTGTCTTCAATTGCAGTGAGCTCGCTTTCTAATTCTTGTATTTCCTTTTCAAGTTCTTGACTCTTTTGCTTAATTTTCTTAAGATCATTTCTTCTTTGTTTTTGAGCTTGGTAGTCAACACCTGTATCTGCTTTTGGTGCGTCGACCACACCTTGATTAGTAAATTCCAATTCTTTTTTCTTATGTGTGAAATAACTATAGTCGCCGTCTACCAACAGTACTTTATCCACTTCTATTTCTAATACTTTACTGGCAATCTTATCGATAAAGTAACGGTCATGTGAAACGAATATAATCGTACCTTCAAAATTCGCTAAGGCACTTTCCAACACTTCTTTACTGTCTATGTCTAGGTGGTTCGTTGGTTCATCTAGAATCAGTAAATTGTTTTCTTCAAGCATCAGTTTAGCGAGCTGTATTCTCGCTTTTTCTCCACCACTTAGGTCATTGACTTGTTTTTTTACCTCATCTTGAGTAAAGAGGAAGCGGCCGAG
The DNA here is from genome assembly GCF_016313225.1 of Jeotgalicoccus sp. ATCC 8456. Taxonomy (NCBI): domain Bacteria; kingdom Bacillati; phylum Bacillota; class Bacilli; order Caryophanales; family Staphylococcaceae; genus Jeotgalicoccus; species Jeotgalicoccus sp. ATCC 8456. The sequence goes on from NZ_CP066224.1 coordinate 1,903,439, forward strand.
TATCTTTCTAACATCGCTTTCCTTCATATGCGGATATGCACTCCACAGTTCTTCTAAGACGGTGTTTACAGATGTAAATTCAGCCTGTTTTTGATCATAGTATCCAATTGAAACATTTGTCCCATATTGAATTTCACCTTTTAATTTAGGGATTAATTTTGCAATCGTCTTAGCCAGTGTAGATTTACCAATACCATTGGGGCCAAGAATACCCAGTCTTTCGCCTTTATCAACATTAAAACTGAGTTGATCTCTTAAGACGTGGTCCTTGTAGCCAATCGCAACATCTTTTAGACGGAGTACATCATTACCGCTTTCCTTTTTAATCGTAAACTGGAAGTCCGCACTCGAACGGTCGATGTATGGTCTATCCATCTTGTCCATCATCTCAAGTTTCTTTCTTCTATCTTTTGCCATACCTGAAGTAGAGGCGCGGGCAATATTTCTATCGACAAAGGTTTCTAAACGCTTAATTTCACCCTGTTCTCTTTCGTACTGTTTCATTTGTAACCTGTAGTTCTTCTCTTTTTCTTTAACATAGTTAGTGTAATTTGTATGGTAAAGCGTGCCACGCTGTAATTCGACTTCAAAAATCTTATCCACTGTTTTGTCTAAGAAGTAGCGGTCGTGAGAAATAATGACGATAGCCCCAGTATAAGTTTTAATATATTGTTCTAGCCATTCGACTGTAGACATGTCTAAGTGGTTAGTTGGTTCGTCTAACAGTAGGAGGTCAGGTTGATTCAAAAGCATCTTACCTAGAGCTAAACGTGTTTTTTGACCACCTGAAAACTCAGCGACTTTCCTGTTTAAATCAGCCTCTGTAAAATTTAAACCTATTAAAACAGCTTTAATTTGAGCATCAATTGTATAGCCGTCCAGTCGCTCGAATTCTAGCTGAATACTTTCATAGCGCTTCAATTGCTCATTATAGTCAGCTTCTGAATTATCATGTTCACTCAACCATGTTGCAATATGCTCCATATCTTTTTGCATTTTTAATATGTGAGCAAATGGCTTTTGCATTTCATTATAAACACTTTCATCTGACTCCAAAGTCATCTGTTGAGATAAATAACCCATGTTTACATGTTTTGGCATACTCAATCTGCCTGTATCATAGGTTAATTCGCCGGCCATAACTTTCATCAAGGTACTTTTACCTGCACCATTTTTACCAACGATACCCAAAGTTTCACCAGATTTTATTTCTAAATCTATATGTTCAAAAATAGTATTTGTACCATATGCCTTAGAGACATTTCCTAATTGTAAAAGAATCATATTAAATACCTCGTTTCCTATTTAATTTTACATGATAAATGGACAAAATTCGACTAGATATAGCGGTGTCAGCAGATATAGATTATGTTATAATGTGGAGAATAGACATACAGAGGTGAAAGGAATGGCGAACAAGAAGAAAATTCCTAATGCAACTATGAAAAGACTACCTCTCTATTACCGTTATTTTAAGCAAGAAGAACATAATGGTAATGACAGAGTATCATCGAGAGAAATTAGTGAAGCCCTAGATATTGATTCGGCAACCATCCGCCGTGATTTTTCCTACTTTGGAGAATTGGGTAGAAAAGGATACGGCTATAATATCGGAAGTCTTTTAAAATTCTTCATGGAACATATTCAAGGCAACGATGTAAAAAATGTAATTTTAGCTGGGGCAGGGAATCTTGGTAGTGCACTGTTGAACTACAAATTTGCCAACATTCATGATAAAATGAACGTAGTTGGTGCTTTTGACAGTAATGAATCACTTGTAGGTAAAACTATAAATGATATTGAGATTTTTCATGTCAATGAAATGGAGCAAATAATCAACCAAGAAAATGTTGAAGTCGCAATTATGACTGTACCTATGGAAGCGGGACAAGAAACAGCGGAACGACTTGAAGCGGCTGGTATAAAAGGAATTTTAAACTTTACACCGATTCGATTGAACGTTAGTCCTGACGTCACAGTACATAGTATTGATCTTGGTGTTGAACTCCAGGCATTATTTTTCCAAATGAAGATTAAATAGGAGGGGTATAATATGATAGATGTTCTTTTACCAAATACATTAATGGCTGTAACTCCAGTTAGCTTGATTGTTATCGCAGTGGTTGCATTAATTATTTTTGGACCGAAAAAGTTACCACAATTTGGACGTGCAGTAGGGTCTACTTTAAAAGAGTTTAAAGATGCAACTAAAGGGCTTGCTGAAGATGACGAAGAAGATGACAAAGTCAAAAAAGACGATAGCGCAGTAAGCAAAAAAGAAGAACCAAAGAAAATTGAATCAGAAGCTTAAACTAGGGGTGGCGAAAGCCGCCTCTTTTTAAAGAGGTGAAAGCTAAATTGGTAGATGAAGAAAGAGATTTTACAGAGCATTTTGATGAATTGAGAAAACGTATATTGATTGCAATGTACTTCTTTGTTGCCGCTCTATTTATAGGTTTTTTCTTATCTAAACCTTTAATAAATCAAATGCAAAATGCACCCTGGACAGAAAATATTCAAATGCATGCATTTCAGGTTACGGATCCATTAAAAATATACTTAGTTGTTATCATTATTATTGCATTCATAATTATCTTACCAGTAATCTTGTACCAACTCTGGGCATTTATTGCACCGGGATTGTATGAGAAAGAACGAAAAGTGACCTTGCTATACATTCCAATAGCCATGGTGTTGATGTTAATCGGTATGGCTTTTTCATACTTTATAGTTGTACCATATATTATTCAATTTACATTTGAACTATCCCTTGAAATGCGTATAGAAACGACTATAGGAATTAATGAATATTTTGGTTTTCTATTTAGAACCGTACTACCATTTGGCGTTATTTTCCAACTGCCAGTCGTAGTACTATTCTTAACCCAACTTGGTATCATTACACCAATGTTCTTAAAACAAAATAGGAAGTATGCATACTTCATTATGTTTGTACTGGCTGCTTTAATTGCACCGCCAGACTTTATGACGCATTTATTATTAACAGTACCGATGATTATCCTCTACGAAATTAGCATATATGTATCTAAAGTCGGTTACCGAAGATATTTAAAAGCAGAACAACAACTCTTAGAAGATGAATTAAAATAAAACGGGAGGCGAGTGAACAGATATGCCAAAAAAGCTAGAAGAATTGACACGTACAGAAACGGATCAGCTGATTAAAACGGCGAGTGAATCGAAGTGGCAGTCCGTATATCATGTTCAGCCACCGTTTGGTTTTTTAGGTGCCCCGACTGGTTTTAATTATATAAACGGTATCTACCATTTATTTTATGAGTGGTCACCTGATAGTCGTCTTGTAGAAACACCAGACTACAAATACATATATCATGTGACTTCTAAGGACTTAGTTCATTTTCACAATGAAGGTGTCAAAGTTAGACCAGGTAGTTTATATGATGAACATAGTATTCACGGTGGTAGTTTATCGAAAATATTTAATGAAGTATCGTACTTTTACACTGGGGAACGCGTGAAAAATGATACGACACTTGTCACTCAGCTTGGTGGCTATATGAATACGGATGGCAAGATTCAGAAGTATCCAGCGCCCTTATTAAGAAATTCTCCAGCAATGACAAAAGAATTCTTTAGAAATCCTTATGTAACGGTCATCGACCGGGAAGTCGTTATGTTTATAGGCACCATGAATGATGAAGAATTCGGGCGAGTAGCAGTATACAGAGGACCTTCAGTTGAGGACTTAAAGTTCGATGGTATATTAGATACTGGCTACAAGGCCTTCGGTTATTTGTGGGAAAGTCCGGAATTCTTTGATCTAGACATGGATTCAGTCTTTATCTTTAATGCTAGAGGCTTAGATAAATTTGGACATCATTTTTGGAATATCTATCAGTCAGGCTATATGATTGGAGATTTTCAAAGAGAAGGCAATTATTTTATACATGATGAGTTCTATGAATTCGATAGAGGTTTCGATTTTTACCGGCCTGTAACAACGCTTGATGAGGATGGAAATAGAGTGTTAATAGCTTGGATGGGTGCAGAAGAGAGTAGCTATCCGTCTAGAGAAGATGAAACAACAGGTGCGTTGACGATTCCAAGAATATTAGAAGTTGAGAATGATCGATTGATACAAATACCACACCCAGCACTTGAAAAGTTACGGGGTGAAGCTATTACTGCTGAAGGCTACTTCAGAGAATATCCAGCAAAATTGACGGATTTCTACGGGGAGGTCTATGAGTTAATCGTCGATATTTTAGAAAATAACGCTTCGATATTACATATCTATTTACGAAAAAATTCACGTCATGAAACAAAATTAACCTACGATAGTACAGAAGGCGTTCTGACCCTAGATCGTACATTTTCTGGAGAAACGATTGAGAATGTTGATGGAACCACGAGAAGTGTTGAACTAGAAGAACCTTTAGATAGTTTAAGAATCTTTATGGATCACTCTTCAATCGAAGTATTCGTGAACGATGGAAAATACACGATGACATCTAGAATATTTCCAAGTCATGATGCTAAAGGTGTGGAATTTGTTACAGAGTACGGAGACTGTCATGTCCAGCTCATGCAGTATTCATTGACTAGCCGAACATAAGGAAATAGAAAGAAAAATAAGATAATTACAGATAATAGCATATATTTATGTAACATTTATTTCGTTAGAGTGCTATAATTACACCATAATATTGAAAAATTAAAAGAAAAAGTCTGCTAAATGAGGTGTATACAAATGTTTTCTGTACTTAGCCAAATTAACAAACGCTTAGAATATATGACGCCAGTAGAACAAAGAATTGCGGATTTTATGCTGACCAACCCTAACAAGGTTATCAATATGCCTGTAAAAGAAATTGCGAAAAGTTCGGACACAAGTGATGCCGCCATAGTTAGGTTTGCTAAAAGAATTGGTCTTCGGGGTATCAAAGAATTAAAAGTTGAACTTGCTAAAGAATTGCATACCTTAGATAAGGAAAAAATTTCACGAGTGATTGAACTAGAAGAGGATAATCATGCTGAAATTTTTGATAAGGTATTTAAAAATACCATTCAAGCCCTATACAATACAGAAAAAATTGTCAGTCGTAAAAAGATGATTGAAACTGCTGAACATATTTCAAAAGCGACAAATTCATTCATTTTTGGTGTAGGTGATTCAGCAAACGTTGGCCACGATATTGAACAAAAATTACATAGAGTGAATATCAATGCCTTTTTTACTGCAGACAAATACCTTTGTATGACACGCCTAACAAATGCTAAAAAAGATGATGTTCTTTTTGTGATTACTTTATCGGGTAAGACACAGGAAGTAATTGAAATTGTGAAATTAGCTAAAAAGCTAGGTGTCTTTACAATTATACTAACGCAAAATCATTCATCAGTTGCTAAGAGAAATTCAGATCTAGCAATCGAAATTACTGAAGAAGAAACGAATATTCAATACATGAATATGACGAGTAGAATTGCTCAATTGGTGATATGTGATGTGCTATTCTTCTATGTCTGTAAAGCGCTAGGAACCTCGGCATATCAGACTATAATCAACACATATGATGTCACACATTAAGAAAATTACATTATAATACGCATATATTAAGGTTCTGTAACATATTCTATATTTTATAGTATTTCTTCATTCATTCCCTTATAATTTTATGTGACATATTTAAGTTGAAAAAGTTATAAAGCTTAGTCAGAGTATATGGAGGGATGAGAAATGAGAACTCGTAAAATTAAAAAAATGAAATTGGCCTCTGCATTAGTGCTGACGACAATACTAATCCCTAACATTGCTTTTGCTGATGAGGAAATAGAAGAAAATTCGAATGCTATTGAAAGTGGTTTGGATGAATCAGTAGAACAAGAAACTGAGGAACCAGTTGAAGAGACAGAGGAACAAGAGGAAGTCGAAACACCACAGATTCAAACATTCAATAATGAAGAAGTAGAAAGTAATGCTAGTGAGACTGATAATGAAGGATCAGAAGATGTAGAAACAAATGGTCAGCCAGAACAAACAGAAGAAGAAATGACTGATGATTCAGGTTCAGGCGAAACGGAAAATGACACAACTAATGATTCTGGCGTAGAAGAAACAGAAAATGATGCACCAATACTAGAACCAGCTGATCCTAACGATGATGGTGAAGGAAATGATACCACACCACCAGTTGATGATAGTGAAGACGGTACAGAAGTACCAACTGAGACCCCATCTGAAGAAGACACTAACATTGATGAAGGATCGAATGGAAATTTTGAAGAAGATTCAAATCAAGAACAACAAGGTTCAGAAGAGAATCAAGGTGAAGCGGATGTTAGCTCACCCAGTAACCAGACAGATGAAGGTACAGAAACTGATTTACCAGAGTACACAGAAAACAATGATTTAGGTGAAGGTCAGGAACCAAATCAGAACAATAATCAAGAGAGTAATTCATCAACTTACCCAGAAGAAGAAAAGGCTGGTAATGATTCTGAAGAAGCGGTAGGTACTGATAACAGTGACAATGAATCAGAAGTGGAAAGACCAAATGAAGCGGCTGAAGTAGAAGAAAGTTCATCAGAACAGTCAGCAGTATCAAAACCGAAAAAACTGTATCGTTATGATTATGGTGATATCTTACGAGGGATAACATTAGAAAGTGAAACGATTGAGAAAGATATTTCAACGTTAGATCAACGTGTATCCAGAGTGATGTCATCAAAAATCATTGAAGAAAAAGATTTAACTGAAGCAGACAAATTAGAAATTGAAGAGAAGATTAAAGCCGAAGAAGTTACAGCTGAAAGTGAAAGAGAAGAGCTACCTAACACAGGAGAATCAAACAACTCTAACTTTGTTATCGTAGGAATCCTATCACTTTTAGGCGCAGGTTTAGTGCTCTCATCAAACTTATTTAAAACAAATAGTTAAATATTGTTGAAACATGCCTTCTGTATATTAGAAGGCATGTTTTTTTATTTTGTTAAGTAGAAAATAACTTAAGTGATGTAGGTGTGCTTCGAAATAAAAACGAAGCGCACCAATTACAAAAACCCCCATTACAGAGCGAAATGCTCAGTAATGGGGAGAAGCAATTAATCATAACTAATCAATATATTGCGACTTTACCATAAGGTCCGTCGATTGTTTGGATTTCTGTTTCGAAGATATCTGTTAAGATCTCGGGATCCATGATTTCATCTACTGTACCGTAAGCGGCAATTTTGCCATCTTTCATTGCACAGATTCTATCTGAATACTTCGCGGCAAAGTTAATGTCATGCATTACGGTAACGATTGTTCTACCGAATTCATTTGCTGCTTGTCTTAAATGATTCATCATCTGGACTGAGCGTGCAACATCTAGGTTATTTAATGGCTCATCTAAGAGAACGTATTCGGTTTCCTGGCAAAGGACCATAGCAACATAGGCGCGTTGTCTCTGTCCCCCTGACAATTCGTCTAAATATCTGTTCTCTAGTTCTGTTAATTTTAGAAAGTCGATGTATTTAGATATAATTTCTTCGTCTTTTTTGTTGAGGTTACCTTTTGAGTAAGGGAATCGACCAAACCCAACGAGTTGTCTAACTGTCAGGCGTGTAACGAAGTGATTCTCCTGCCTTAGAATCGTAATAATTTTAGCAAGATCCTTAGATTTCGTACTCGAGACATCTAAATCAGCGACTGTAATGTTACCTTCATCGATATCTAGAAGCCGGCCGATCATCAACAAGGTTGTAGATTTTCCTGCGCCGTTAGGGCCAATTAAAGAGGTGAGTCCAGCTCTAGGAATTTCTATATTTAAAGGACCAATTTCTACTGAATCAGTATATCGTTTTTTAATATCATTAATTTTTATCATAATTTCCTCTTCCTTAATATCACTAACAAGAATATTATTCCACCAACAAGTTCAATGATAACAGATACAACACCTTGGGCACTAACAACATGCGTCATTACGAAGTAGGCAGTTGTTAACACTGCAAAACCAATGGCTAAAGACATTGGGAATAAAAATCTGTGATCATATGTTGGTGCAGCTTGGTAAGTTAGAGTTGCAACTAAGAATCCGAAAAACGTCAATGGTCCAATCAAAGCAGTTGAAATAGACATTAGAATTGCGACTAAAATTAAAGTATAGAGAATGCTCGCTCTATGACTTGTACCTAATGTCGAGGCAACATCTCTTCCTAGGCTAAGTACGTTAAGTTTTCTTGAGAACAAGAAAAGTAGAACTGCAACGATAATCACTAGGGGAATAACAATCGGGAAGTATTCTGGATCTGCATTGTTAACAGAACCAAATAATCTAGCTTGTAAGATATCAAACTCAGAAGGTGCAAGCACTCTTCTCATGAATGTTGAGACAGAGCCTAAACCACTTCCAATAATAATTCCCACTAAAAGCATTAGCTGTAGATTGCCGTATTTTCCAGATAGTAACCAGCCATATAATATTAAACTCATTATGACCATTAAGGTAACTTGTATACCAAATGCTTCAGGGCCACTGAAGTTAACTAAGGCTGTCGCACCAAAGAAGTAAATTGTACTCGTTTGAATGGCACCATATAATGATTCAAAACCGAGTAGGGACGGCGTGATAATCTTGTTATTCGTCACAGACTGAAAAGCGACTGTAGACAAGCTATGACATATCACAGCAATTGCCATCGCAATGACTGCAGCAATTCTTCTCTTTGTAACAGGAATAAAAGAAGGAGAATCGACAGGAACTGGGTTATTGTAAAGTAGTAAACCTAATGAAGACAGTAGACCAACGGATAATAATACAATGAGCAATACCCAATAACGTGTTCTTTCTTTTTTGTTACGAAATGCTTTTGCTGATCTTCTTTTATTGTGAAGCGCTGTGGAGAATTGATTGTTCGTTGTTTCCATTTATCGAATCCTCCTTGGTCTTCTTTGTCTAAGTAGTAGGGAAATAAACACAATTGCACCCACAGTACCTAGAATAACTGAAACAGAAATTTCAAATGGCATGATGATTGTACGTGAGATAATGTCACAAATGGTAATGGTACACATACCGATTACACATACCCAAGGTAAGTTACTCCGTAGATCATCACCTCTAAATAAGGAGACAATATTAGGCACAATGAGACCTAGAAACGGTAAGTAACCAATTACAGCAGCAACAATCCCGACTGCGAGTGAGATTAAACCAGTTGCAATTAAGACGAGTAGGTTGTAATTCACACCTAAGCTCGTTGCTATATCTTCACCAAGACCAGCTAAGGTCAGTCGATTAGCTAGTAAGAATATAAGTATACAAATAATGACAATGATCCATAAGTATTCATATCTGCCTGCTTGAACGGAAGCAAATGAGCCAATAAACCAAGACTCAATATTTTGAGTCATTTGGAAAAGTAAACCTACGAACGTAGCAACAGCAGAAATGACAGCTCCAAGCATCAATCCAATGATTGGAACGATAAGTGAAGATTTTAACTCAACACGACGTAAAAACATAAAGAAAATCATAGTCCCAATAAATGAGAATACGATTGCTCCAGCCATTCTTAACATTAGAGAAGGCGATGGTACAAGCAGGTAAACACAAAGTAAACCCAGACCTGCCCATTCCATTGTTCCTGTTGTCGTAGGTTCAACGAATCGGTTCTGAGTAATTAATTGCATCACCAGTCCTGACATTGCCATAGCAGCACCAGTTAATATCAAGGCAACTGTTCTTGGTATACGTGTAGTGAAAAACATCTCCATTCCATCTTCTTGTCCACGGATGTCGTATACACCAGTAAATAAGGAAATAGTACCGAGAATGAATACAGCTATAACTGCCAAGATGAAAGGCTTAGTCCATATTTTATTATGATTATAAAGAAGGGATTGGGAGTCTCTCCCAATCCCACCCATGTCTTTATGTGACACTATAAATTGCTCCTTTGATTACTCAGCTAGTGCTTCAGCAAGGTTGTTAAACAATTCTATATAAGTTTGGATTGATTCGTTTGTGTAAGTATCCTCAGGTGCATAGACGATGTTATCTTCTGAAACAGCAGTCGTGTTTTGTAGTGCAGGAGAATCTGCGATTACATCCTGTGCTGGAATTGATTCTTCACCACTACTAGATACAGCAGCATCACGGTCTAGAACAAATAGCCAATCAGGATTCGTCTCAGCGATTGCTTCAACAGACACTTCGTCACCTTGGTGGTCAGTCGATGACTCCTCAACTTCTAATGCTGGTTGCCAATCAAAGATTTCATACATTGGACCCCAAACACGTCCGTTACCTGGTGCAGAGAAGTTGATGCTACCACCAGAAACGATGACTGACATTACAGTGCTTTCACCGTCGTATGCTTCTTGTGCAGCAGTGATTGAATCTTCAAATTCAGTGATTAGTGCTTCAGCTTCGTCGCTCTTATCAAAGATTTGCCCAAGTTGAGTTGTGATATTTTTGAAACCATTTTCGAAATTTTCACCTGGTGTTTCTGCTTCTTCAGAAACGTCTATGTTAAGGTCAATTACAGCAGCTTCAGGAACGATTTCTTTAATATCTTCGTAGTAGCCTGCGAATCTTTGACCAACGATAACAAGATCAGGGTTAACAGCTGCGATTGCTTCAAGATTTGGTTCACGATGGTTACCAATGTTCTCGATAGACTCATCAGAGGAGTAAGAGATATCAGCTGGAATTAAGTCTTGAGGTGCAGCGGCAAGTTCAACGCCCCAGTCTTCAAGTGTTTCGAAAGTTCTGTTGTCCAGTGCAACAACAGTTTCTGGGTTAACAGGTACTTCAACAGTACCGTGGGCATCTTCAATTTCTACAGTAGAAGAAGATGCGTCTTCAGAAGCTTCCTCTTCAGTTGTATTTTCATCGGTAGCCGCGTCTTCTTCAGTCGCACTTTCCTCTGAATCAGTGTTCGAACAAGCAGCTAGTACTAGAACAAACACAGCCATAAATAAGATGAACTTAAATTTATTCATTGGAAAACTCTCCTTATGATATATTTTGTCCAATGAAATTAACCAATACACTATGTATGCTTCTTTAATATTCACTGTGTAGTATAACAGTGGATTATAAATATTACAAATGGTATTGAGAATCAATTTCAATTAGACTTATATAAGTCATTATAGAGTAGACTTCTGTGAAAATCTTGTGAATAAAGCATATATTTAAAACTTTTTAATTAAATTTGTCGTCTGTCAAATTTTAGACAATATTTTATTCCATCATAGAGTAACCTCTACCATATATAGTACTTATGTAATTACCATTTTCTTCATCATTGATCTTTTTACGTAAATAACCAATATATAAGTCCACGACATTAGTATGCACTTCATTGTTATAGCCCCATAGCTCGTTCAACAGCAGTTCACGACTCAATACTTTGTTTTTATTATTCACTAAGAAAATGAGTAAATCATATTCTCTTTTGGTGAGTTTGATAGTGTAACCATCTTTCGTGACTGTCTTTTTGTCATCATCTATAGATAAATTTTTAAAAGTATACTGGGATTTTGAATATGAGTTTGCAGTTTCTCGAATGCGAAAAATAACATTAATTCTTGCAATCAGTTCTTCGATGTCAAAAGGTTTTCTGATATAATCATCAGCCCCAGCATGTAGGCCTGCTATACAACTTTCTGTAGAGATGTTATCTGTGATAATTATGATAGGTGTGGACTGACGTTCACGAATTTTTTTACAAATATCAGGTCCAGGAAGATTGAGATCATCCCAGTCCAGTATGATAATATCCCATTTTTTTGTAAAAACGATATCTAAACCGTCATCCTCATTATGTAAAGTGACATCGAAATGATTTTCTTTACTAAAACCAGCCTTAATTTTCTTAGACTTTGAACGTTTATTTTTAATTACGAGTAATTTTTTCATGCGTCCACCACCTTCTATTAAAATTACTTGTAATAATCAGATGTATTGAAATATATTGTGATAATCATTCTCATTTATCTACTTAATATATATATTAACGATTGGAAAAATATAGTGCAAGGAAGAAAGATAAATTTTGCAGGAATTATTTTTAAGTGATTAAACTCAATGTTCTGATACATATTTTTAAGTAAATTACATTATAATGGGGAATGTAATTACAAAAAAAGAGGTGAGAAAATTGTCACAGACAATTTATGAAGAAAGAAGCACCTAACAATATTATAGTGGGGATTATCCTTTCTATTTTAACTTACTGGTTGTTTGCACAAGCATTCCTTAATATTGGGCCCTCTGTACAAGCAACATATTCAGATACTAGTAGTACAATTATTAATCTTTCGGTAAGTTTAACTTCACTCATTACAGGGATTTTTATGGTTGCTGCAGGGAATATTGCCGATAAGGTTGGTTATACTAAAATTACCTATATCGGTGTTATTTTAAGCATCATTGGATCTGTGATTATTCTCCTACCATTCCATAGTTCATTTTTAATAGTAGGACGTATCGTATAAGGATTCTCAGCGGCAATGATTATGCCAGCAACGATTTCTACATTTAATAATATTTTTGAAGATATACAAAGTGTAATAAAAACAGATTATGCTGGATATGTGGATAAGAGAAATATTAATCATCCTGAAAAATACCATGTAGATAATAACATGTCTGATCGAGAATTCGTTGAGATAATTCGAGATTATATTTTAGACTTTAATGATGGACATATGTGGTTTATTGGAAAAAATTATTCATTTCCTAATATAGGCTTCAAAGTACGACGATTTGAAAATAGTTTGTATGTGACAGAAGCTAAACAAGAAAATAGATTGCAAATTGGGGACGAAATAACAAAAATAGATAATGTTGAAATATCAAAAGTAGGAGAGATACACTCCAAACAATTAGAAGAAAGTATCTTTGAAAGACAACAATGGAATTTACTTCTTCGTAAGTTTTCAGAAGTGGAAGTAGTTAGAGATAATAAAACTTTTAAGTTGCTGTTGTCAAGCTATGAAAATGAAGATTTCGTAAGTACTCATTCAGCTAAGCAATTGGATGACAAAACAATGTTATTGAAAGTAACAGATTTTGCTGAAGAAAAACCCATTGTTGATTTGGTGAGAAACAATAAAGACTTAATTGAAAAGAGTGAAAATCTAATTATAGATGTGCGTATAAACAATGGAGGAAATGATGAGTTTTACTTTCCGTTATTAGACTATATATTTGAAGAGAATATAGCGTTTAAAGATTTATTTACAGAAGATGAAGCTATGTATACAAATTATACAAAGAGAAATTGTGATTTGTGGTTGAGTGTATTAGAAGAGTACTTGGAGCAAGAGCTTGAAGAGGATACTATAAAGTCACTACAAAAGGATATTGAGGACATTAAAGAACATTATGGTAAAGGTTTTGTAGAAGTACCTGAAGAAACAGAGTATTTAATTTGTGGTCAAGCTAAACCTAATAACATATATATTTTGACAGATTACTATTGTGGTAGTTCCGGTGAGACTTTCGTATCTAATGCTAAAAAGTACATGAAAGTCATTACAGTTGGACGTCCTACAATGGGAATTATGTATTACTTTAATCTAGTTACAGTAGATTATGGTGATTTTGAATTTGACTATAGCATTTCAAAAATGCATGAAAATAGCTTTACTTACGGGATGGGAATACAGCCAGATTATTATATACCTTGGTCACCTGAGCATTTAAGGAAAGATAAGGATCTATTGTATGTTCAACGTTTAATTAAAGAAAAAGATATGAGAAAGGACTAGTTTTAAATGTTATGGCTTAATTTATTAATGATTGTCCTTGTAATAGTCGGTCTACTTATATTTGCATATGGAATTTTCAAGGCGAGTGATGTTCAAGTATTCTTTGGAGTACTGATTGTATTTACGCCAATTTTCTGGCTTACATTTGATTTTAATTTGTTACCATTAGCTCCTGTATTTTCTTTGTCTGTAATGTATTTTTTACAGTCTATTAATTCAATAAAGCAAGTTGAGAACAACAGTTAAGGGGTTGGTCTTCAATGGAGATTTATGTTAAACGTAGAACTTTGTATTTAGGATGGCTAGGCTCATTAGAACTTAAGTTTAATGGCGAAAGAATAAGGTCAATACAGGGGAAAACCACACATAATTATTCTATTCCTGAGAGTAACGACATCTTATCATATCTTTCACTATTTGATCGATCTCGTAAAATAAATATAAAAGACGGAGATACTATAGTGATTAAAGAAACAATTCTGAGTAAAATGATTAATATCCTTTTTTTGACTACTATATTAGGATTTTTAGTGTTTAACTTTTATAGCTTCGCAACAGGCGTTTATCTAGATCATCCATTTATAAGATATACTCTGATTACGCTAAGTATTTCACTAACTGTTATTTTTGTAATATCACTTTTCTTCCAAAACTATAAGTTTATTATAGAGAATGAGAAATAAACTTTTTTATCAATTTGCTTGATTTTACTATAACTGTTTGAGGTATTTCCTATTTTGATAGGGAATGCCTTTTATTTTTTATTAGCACAAGAAATATACTATTTAAGTTGATTTACCAGACTAAGATATATAGTATAAAAACATATTCTTAATTTTCGAAAATTTAAAGGGGGATATTATGCTAACACTTTTGAAAAATGCTGAGGTCTATGCACCGGAATATTTGGGGCAACAATCAATTCTACTCATTAACAACAGGATAGGGAAAATCGGTGATGTGGATGAAGCGGCTGTGAAATCACTAGGGGTAGAATACAAAATTATCGATGTGAAAGGCAATATTGTCACACCAGGGTTCATTGATCCTCATGTCCATTTACTTGGTGGTGGTGGGGAAGGTGGATTTGCTACGCGTACGCCTGAACTACAGCTCAGTGATTTGATTCAATCGGGTATAACATCTGTTGCAGGTTTAATTGGAACGGACGGAACAACACGTCACCTAACTTCCTTACTTGCTAAGGCACGTGGACTTGAAATTGAAGGGGTATCGACTTATATCTACACAGGAAATTACGATGTGCCAACACCAACCATTACATCAAATGTTAAAGATGACGCAATTTTAATCGATAAAGTCATCGGTACAGCTGAAATTGCCATTGCTGATTCTAGATCAGGTCAACCTAATGTTCATGAACTCGCAAAAATCGTCGGACAAACACGTGTGGGTGGCATGTTGAGTGGTAAGGCAGGTATCACGCACTTCCATACCGGTCCGGGGAAAGCTTATCTTTCGATTTTACACCAGTTGTTAGATGAGTATGAATTACCGGCAGGAAATCTACATGTGACACATATTACAAGAAGTAAGGGATTATTTGATGATGCAATTCGACTAGCTAATCGAGGATCTTATGTCGATATTACAGCTGATGATGAGACATATCAATGGGTCTCTTACTACAAAGATCATGGTGGGGATTTATCGAAACTGACTATTTCTTCTGATGGAAATGGCAGTTTACCTAAGTTCGATGAGGAAGGGAACTTACTCGGCTTAGGTGTTGCAAGTACTATAACTTTATTTGATCAAGTTGTTGCTACTTTAAAAGATGGAAAACTTAGCCTTGAGGAAACATTGAGATTAGTTACGACAAACACTGCTGAAGCATTGAAATTAGACAAGAAAGGGAAAATTGTAGAAGGAAAAGATGCAGATTTACTCGTATTAGATGGGGAATCCTATCAACTTCAACACGTATTCGCCAAGGGACAACATATGTTTCTGAATGGAGAAGTTTTAGTTAAAGGTACGTTTGAATAAAAGGGGGGACAAGATATGAAGAGAAAACCAAATTTATTTGAAGCATTTTCTCCTATTGTAGTCATGTTACTACTGTTAGCGATTGGTTTTGGCGTATTTGATTTAAATCCAGAACCACTATTAATACTATCTTCTGTCTATGCTGGCTTTATAGCTTTAAAAATTGGCTTATCTTGGTCAGATATGATGGATGGCATTCAAGAAAAAGTAAGTCAAGCAATGCCTGCGATTTTAATATTAATTTCTATTGGTATTTTAATTGGTACATGGATGATTTCAGGTACCATTCCAATGCTAATCTATTATGGGCTTGAACTGATCAATCCCACATTTATTGTACTCATCGCCTTCGTAGTATCCGCGATTATTTCAGTTGTGACAGGGACATCATGGGGATCTGTAGGAACAGTTGGTGTTGCATTGATGGGCATTGCAACTGGTCTTGATGCTAATCTTCCTGCTACAGCAGGTGCCATTGTCGCTGGGGCTTACTTTGGAGATAAATTATCACCACTTTCAGATACTACAAACCTTGCACCCATTGCAGCAGGTAGTGAACTATATGAACATATTAAACACATGTTATGGACAACCATACCTGCCTCCATCGTTGCAATGATTGTTTACTTAATTGCAGGTTTCAATACATCAGCTAGTGGAGCTGAATCTGAAACAATGACAGGTATGCTGACAACGCTTAATGAAATGTTTAATTGGAATATACTCTTATTAATTCCACCTATTATCATTCTATACGGTGCTTTAAGAAAGTATCCAACCTTACCAGTGATTATCTTTTCTTCAATAGTGGCCGCTTTACTAGGAATCTTTATACAAGGTTTTACCATACAAGATGTGTTTGCTTCAACAGTTACAGGTTTCGACGTCAGTATGGTAAATAAAGATGGTTTCGATAGCACATCCGTCATGCCGGAAGTACTAGATTTAATACATCAAGGTGGTATGCAGTCAATGACAAGTGTCATCCTTATTGCTTTCTCTGCATTTGCCTTTGCAGGAATTATGACGAAATCAGGTGCCTTGGATGTTATCATTGAACAATTGCTTAAGTTTGTTAAACGCACAGGTGATTTAGTTTTGTCTACAGTGCTATCTTGTTTAACCATGGCACTTGTTACAGGTAACTCTTATCTTTCAATTATCGTACCTGGTGAAATGTTTAAAGACACTTATAAAATGAAAAATCTAGCAGCTAAAAACTTATCAAGAACTCTAGAAGACTCAGGTACTGTAGTGGTTCCATTGATTCCTTGGTCATCTGCAGGTGTGTTTATGGCTGGAACACTTGGTGTACCGACGCTTTCATATGCCCCATGGGCAGTTGTATGTTATGTAGGCTTTATATTCGCAATTATTTTAGGGTATACTGGTATTGGTATCGCTAAAGATTTAAAAGCAGAAAATAATATAAAAGAATAATATGTTCTAAGACATCTTCAAAACTGAAGATGTCTTATTCATAGGAGTGAATAATTATGAACCTTAAGACCTATCAAAAAGACCTTGATTACTTATTGGAAGACTATTATTTACCAGAAGAACAAAAACAGTACTCAGCTATGCCAAGAATAGCTGTAGAGATTTCAGAGACCAACAGTAAAAGGCATTCAATGATGGGTATTGATGAAAATCATTTAGTGACTTTCTCTATTTTAGAAGAAGGTGAAGCTGTAAAAACATTTTCTAAAAATGACAGAGATATTCTCTTACGGTCGTTTTCAACTAACTACAAAGATCAAGGGAAAGGTTATGCTAGAAGAGCTTTAGAATTAACACCGGATTATATACGAGAGAATCTACCTCATATAAATGGTATTGTCTTAGGTGTAAATAAGGTGAATATCCCAGCCCAAAAACTATATGAGAAATGTGGATTTATCGATGAAGGGAATAGAGTGATGGGACCGAAAGGCGAGATGAAAGTGATGAAATATTATCTGTAGATTATTGTTATAATGTAGGAGAAATACAGGGCAAAGGGGATGCAAATGGTACATATTAAATTACTCACTACAGGTGGGACAATCGCAAGTAAGAGAGATCCACAGACAGGCTTACAGAAAACTGGTGTAATTAGTGGTAAAGTATTGATGTCGCAGTTAGAGATTGACGACAATATTGAAATCAGTGTTGAAGAGATTTTTAGTAAATCGAGTGGTGCCCTTACATTTGAAGATTTAATCCACTTAAAAGATAAAGTGACAGAACACATATTAGATAATGAAGTTGATGGAATTGTTTTGACACATGGTACAGATACTTTGGAAGAAACATCGTTTTTTTTAAGTCAGGTGATTGATACGACAAAAGCAGTCGTTGTTACAGGCTCACAAAGGGGACCAGAACTTATTGGTAGTGATGCCTATGCAAATCTACAAGATGCTATTACTTTGGCCGCTGCACCAGATGCTAAACAAATCGGTGTAAGTGTATTCTTTAATCAAAAAGTTTTTATGCCGAGATTCGTTAAGAAGATTAATTCAATGAATGTTGACGGCTTCGGTGGTGGCGGTACAGGATACCTTGGGACCGTCGACGGTAATGATGTAAAAATATATCAATATCCAAAAAAGCACGATACATATAAAGTGAAAGAGAAACTAGCGAATGTGGATATAATTAAATGTGCTCTAGATACTGATGAGAAATTTATAGATTGTGCAATTGAGCATAAGGTAGACGGTCTAGTGATAGAAACCATGGGACGCGGTCATGCAAACGATAGAGTCGCTGCCGGCGTTAGACGAGCAATTGAACAAGGTATTACTGTTGTTATTACCACAGCCTCAGAAGATGGCGATGTGAAAGTGGCCTATGATTTCTCTGGAGGCATATCACAATTTAAAAAAGACGGTGCAATTAATGGTGGCTCTTACGATAGTAAAAAAGCGAGAATTAAATTAGCAGTTATGTTGGGTGCTGGAGAGACAGTTACTAAGGAAGATTTTTGGTATTAAAATAATTAATATCTTTAATGATATAATAAGTTAAATACAACTGAATATTCAGTTTTCAATTGTAATACAAACATCGGGGTGAAGGAATGAAGTCATTAAAGATTGCAACAATTCCAGGTGATGGGGTTGGTAAGGAAATTATGCCGGAAGCGGTTCGTGTTTTTGAAAAAATTGCAGATGTACACGGTGGTTTGAATTTTGATTTTACAGAGTTTCCATATAGCTGTGATTATTATTTAGAACACGGCAAGATGATGCCAGATGATGGTTTGGACCGTCTCAGTCAATTTGACAGTGTATTTTTAGGCGCTGTTGGTGATGTGTCTAAAGTACCCGATCATATTTCATTGTGGGGTTTACTTTTAAATATTCGTAAAGAATTTCAGCAAGAGATAAATATCAGACCGGCTAAGTTGTTGAAAGGTATTGAACCCAAACTAGCGAATCCAAATCCTTTTGATATAGTTGTCGTCCGTGAAAACAGTGAAGGGGAATACAGTTCAATTGGTGGACGTATTTTCCACGATGATAATGAGATTGCCATACAAAACAATGTGTTCTCAAAACGTGCGACTAAACAAGCAATGAATGTCGCTTATGAATTAGCAGGTAAGAGAAAAGGTTTAGTCACAAGTGCAACGAAGTCCAATGGAATTTTTCATGCCATGCCATTTTGGGATGAGATTTTTAACCAAGTTTCCAGTCAGTATCCAACTATAAAATCAGACTCAAAACATATTGATGCCTTAGCCGCATATTTCATTACTCATCCCTATGAATTAGATGTCGTGGTGGCAAGTAACTTATTTGGA
The DNA here is from genome assembly GCF_016313225.1 of Jeotgalicoccus sp. ATCC 8456. Taxonomy (NCBI): domain Bacteria; kingdom Bacillati; phylum Bacillota; class Bacilli; order Caryophanales; family Staphylococcaceae; genus Jeotgalicoccus; species Jeotgalicoccus sp. ATCC 8456. The sequence continues at coordinate 1,922,989 of NZ_CP066224.1, forward strand.
GATATATTATCGGATGTTGGCGCAGCAATTATGGGAAGTATAGGAATCGCACCTTCAGCTAACCTAAATTTAAACGCCAAATTCCCATCCATGTTCGAACCAGTACATGGATCTGCACCAGACATTGCTGGAAAAGGTATAGCTAATCCAATTGGACAAATTTGGACTGCAAAAATGCTATTGGAATTTAACGGTGAAGAAGAAATTGCAGATCATTTATTGAAAGTCATTGAAGATGTCACTGCTGATGGTTATCAAACAGGAGACCTCGGCGGAAAATACAAGATGACAGAAGTGACAGATGAGATTATTAAGAGATTAGGTAAATAAAATGAAATCAGGTGTGGGATTTGAGTTCCCACACCAGATTTTTTGTTTGATTTGTCTATAAGTAGTTGTGAATTGAGTGACTTATAGATTTTTGAAGCCATTTTGTCTACAAGTGGCTGCAATTTAGAGGACTTATAGACTTTTGAAGCCATTTTGTCTATAAGCACCAACTTTTTAGAATACTTATACAATCCCAACACAACAATTCACCACAACATCAACCTCGTATAGATAATCTAGTTTACTTGCTTACGTGAAAATGTCAGCGTACCGATAATCACCAGTATCATTCCAATGATCAACCCTAATACTAAATACATATGAGGATTCACAGTATCAATGAGGCTTTTATCGCTTATGGTCATACTTAGTAATGGGTAAGCCCAGGGGTATAATGGTGCAATTGATGGAATGGGTGCGATTAAAAGATTAGGAATGGTTAATACTGCGTTAATGAGTATCGGTGCTGTGTAGTTTTTCCAATGTGCTGAAATTAATAACATCAATGCAATTAATGGTGCACTGGCAAGCCATCCGTATCCAAGGCTGGTCAGTATTTCTGAATAGGGTAGTGGTTCACTGATTTCATGAATTACTTTAATAAGGAATAGACTAAAGAAAATGAATCCTTGAGTGACGGCGGTTAAGCTAAATGAGAGAGTAAACTTCACCAAATAAATAACAGATTTTCTAATTGGCATAGTTAAATACAGTTTCCAATTTTTCTGGTCATGCTCATAACGGCATGTAAAAGCTGTGATGATTCCCGTGAGTAAAGGTAGAAGATAGATACCATATAGTCCAATCATTCTTGAAAAAATATCCATCCAACTATAGTCACCTAAGTTAGCATAGTAATTTCCAATTAAGAAACAAAATAATGGGCCGATAAAAATCAGATACCAGACTTTTGATTTCAATAATTTATAAGCTTCACTTTTAAATACTCTAATTAACATGATTACACATCCTTCTTATTGAAGTGGATACTCGTTATGACGTAAGAAATTAAACCTAAAATTAATCCGAGACTGATATTTACTAGTGGATTAGGAACCTGCATAGTTGGCCAAGTCAGTGGTAACCAGTTGGGTAGTCGGTCGCTAAACATAACCAGTACTGCGAAAAATACACCAACGGAAAGCACAATGCCTTGGTTCTTAAAATTCAGTGCCAACCACAACTGTAAAATAGTGATTGGTAAGGCAGCTAAAAGTGGTGCAAATGCTAGGGTCAAAGCATAAAGTAAAGGGAAGTTACCTTCAAAGTTTAAAAGCTGACTCATGACAAACATGCCCACAAAAACCAGTACGGATGAAATGAACAAGAGTGTCATCGTTACCATTAATTTGGCAAGGTATAAACGCCATTTACTAATGGGTAGGGATAGTAATTGTTTTAACGTGTTTTCAGCATGTTCTGTATTTGCTATTACTGAAGTAATTATCGATATGGCAAGCATCAAGACTGCAGGCATTAGACTCATGATGTAGGTGAACATAGCTGCATACAAATCGCCATCGTAATTGTCATAGATATAGTCATAGCGAATTAGGAAATTTGCTAATGGTACTGCCAATATCCCTAAAGACCCTAACAAGACAAGCATCCATACAGACTGTCGTTTCAACTTTGTGAACTCTAGAAAGACAAGCTTACTTAACATAGCGATCACCTTCTGACTCCTCAATAATTTTTAAGAAAATATCTTCTAAAGATGCGATAATAGGTTTTGCACCATATACTTTTACATCATGTTTGACCAGTGTGCTGATGATGTCACTAACTGCATCTTCATCCGTTGTTTTCACACGTAAATGTTCTTGATTTAAGTCAATTTCATAATTATTTTTGATCAGTGTCTCGGTTGTCTTTCTATTACTAACTTTAAACTCCGTTGTGGAATCTGCTAAAGTACGTAAGGCATGAATACGATCTTGATAGATTAATCTTCCTTTAGAAATAATGCCAACATAGTCTGCTACTTGGTCGATTTCACTGAGCAAGTGACTGGAAATTATTATCGTCTTGTTTTCTTTTTTAGCTAAATTTTGAATCAAGCTTCTAATTTCTTGAATACCAGAAGGATCTAAGCCGTTTGTCGGTTCATCCAGTATTAAAAGTTCAGGGTCACCTAACAAGGCAATGCCAATTCCTAAACGCTGTTTCATTCCTAGTGAAAAATTTTTAACTCGCTTCTTGTCTGTGTGACTTAGACCTACTGTTTCTAAAACTTCTGTACTTCTCGCTTTATTCACTCCCAAAATCCTTCTAAAGACTTCTAGATTTTCGTAAGCTGTCAAATGGCCATAATAAGATGGATTTTCAACAAGTGATCCAACTTCTCTAAGAATATTTATTCTATTTGATTTTAGGTTCTTATCGAAAATAGAAATTTGACCAGAACTTGCTTTAGTTAAGCTCAGTAACATTTTAATGACTGTTGTTTTACCTGCGCCATTCGGACCTAAAAAGCCATATACTTGACCTTTAGGCACATTGAGATTAACGCTTTTAATCACCTGGTGTTTTCCAAAATACTTACTTAAGTCAGTTGTCTTTACGATTGTTTCCATTTCAATCACCTCATTTATTTGATACATTCATCTTAAAATTCCGAGGTTAATTGAAGTTTTGTTCAAGTTTAAGTTTAGTTTAAGAATTGATTCGAGCTATCTATATAAAGTGAATTCACTTTATAATGAACTAAAGAGGTGAGTCGATGATTTCAGTTTTATATGTTGAGGATAATGTAGAAATTGGTGAGTGGGTGGAACGAGAGTTAGTAGAGTCGGGCATGACAGTGACTTGGTTAAAGTCAGGAGATGAGGCAGTGAGTCTTGCTGAAAACCATGAGTTAGTGATATTAGATGTCATGCTACCGGGTATTGATGGCTTCACAGTTGGTCAACGTATAAAAAATAAATATGCCGATAAACCACTCATAATGTTAACAGCACTAGGTGCAGTAGAAGATAAAGTACAAGGGCTCGGTTTTGCTGATGATTATTTAACAAAGCCTTTTAGCATGGAAGAATTGATTGCAAGAATCAACATGTTGATGAGACGACAGGGGCAGGGTCAGAGGCAAAATGAAATGATTGAAATTGAGCATTTAAAAGTTTATCTAAATGAACATCAAGTATTTGAGGGGAAAAATGATGATGAAATTAGACTGACAGCTAAAGAACTAAAAATCTTCTTTTTTCTATTAGAAAATAAAAATCAAATTCTCACCAAAGAACAAATTTATGAAGCTGTGTGGAATGAATCATATATACCTGGAGATAAGTCCATCAATGTCCATATTAGGCACCTAAGAGAAAAGATAGAAGATGATTCGAGTCAGCCAAAAATTATCGAAACGATACGCGGAATTGGATATCGGGTGAGATTATGAAAAAAATTAAAAGAAGACTCTTATATCAGTTTATTGTCCTAACCTTAATTGGAATAGTGATTTTACCATTCTCACTATATATATCAGTTGTGATTATACCTACAATATTTCCGAATTTCACAGAACTTAAGAGCCGTTATGTGATTACATTTTTATTGTTCTTTGGCATTTGTTTAATCTACTTAATCATATCTTTTTATTTCTTTATGAGAATAAGACGACGGATTGTTCACCTGCAAAGATCAATGCAGTTAGAGAATGATCGTACAGAATTGGAACCTATAGAAATTAGCCAAGATGACGAAATTGGTGAATTAGAAGAAAGTTTCAATGAGATGGTACAGAAGTTAAATGAGAGTTACCAAAAAGAGCTAGATGAAGAGAAACTGAGAAGGACATTAATAGCGAATCTGTCACATGACTTAAAGACACCATTGACGGCTATGAGAGCACAGATGTCTTCGTTTGATCAAAATGAATATGCCAAAGAAGTTAGGACGATGAACAATAATATAGATGATATAAGTCATTTAATTGATAGTCTATTAGCTTTTTCATTACTCAGTGCCAACAAACACCCTTATGAAGAAGAAAACATTAACTTAAGTAGACATCTAAGGTCTTATATCGCCAACTGGTATCTAGTATTTGAAGAAGAAGGTTTTACGGTAGACGTAGATATCCAAAATGAAGATATTAAAATATCTACTGATATTAATATGATAAACCGTCTTTTAAATAACATCGTACAAAATGTTCTAAGGCATGCACATGACGGAAAATATATAAAATTTGAACTGAACAATCAGGCGATTATTATCTCCGATAAAGGCCGAGGATTGAGTGAAGATAGTAAAGGAAGTGGTGCAGGTATTGGCTTAAAAATTATGGACTTACTTGCTGAAAAACTAGGCTTCAACCTGAATTTTAAGGAAGACAGTGGCTTAGTTGTAACCATAAACTTCGACGAATAATTGATACAAAAAGACCATCCAAGAGGATGGTCTTTGTCATTCATCTTATAATTTCTTATCATCAATAGAATTTAGGTAGCTATGCACTTCATCAATAACTGACTCTAGTGAACCTTCTTCAAATGGTGATTTCAAGTTAGCGAGTTCTACAAGTGAATTGAACGGTAAGGAACCGCCGACTTTACATAGTGCAAGGTAGTCTTTCCAAGCATCTTCAAAGTCTTCTTTGGCACGTTTCCAGAACTGTAGGGCACATACTTGAGCAAGTGTGTAGTCAATATAGTAGAACGGTGCACCAAAGATGTGACCTTGCTTATGCCAAAAGGCACCGGATTCTAGTGGTTCAATACTATCATAATCTGTTGATGGTAAATATTTAGCCTCAATTTTCTTCCATTCTTGACGTCTTTCTGCTGGTGTTAATTCTGGATTTTCATAGACGACATGCTGGAATTCATCCACTGCTACACCGTATGGTAAGAACGAAATAGAGTCTGCCATATGAGAGAACTTAAACTTATCTGTATCTTCTTTAAAGAACAGTTCCATCCATGGATAAGTGAAGAATTCCATAGACATAGAGTGAATCTCTGCAGATTCTAATGTCGGGAATGAATACTCAGGGACTGTAATATTACGTGACATATAAGTCTGGAAGGCATGCCCTGCTTCGTGTGTTAGAACTTCAACATCACCTTGTGTACCATTAAAGTTAGAGAAGATAAAAGGCGCCTTATAGTCAGCGATCATCGTACAATAACCGCCGCCTTCTTTACCTTTCTTAGCTTCTACATCAAAGAGGTCGCGGTCTGTCATAAAGGTATAGAACTCATCTGTTTCAGGTGAGAGTGCTTTATACATCTCAGCACCATTGTTCATAATATCTTTAGTTTTCCCTTTAGGTGTTGCATTTCCTGTTAAGAATTCAAAGTTACTATCATAGCTCTTCAATGAATCAAGACCGATGCGTTGACGCTGACGTTCTTTAAGCTCTGTAACAATTGGAACGACATATTCTTCAACTTGCTTTCTAAATTTCTCAACCATTGTACGGTCATAGTCGATACGATTCATACGAATATATCCAAGTTCGATAAAGTCTTTATAACCTAAAGTCGTCGCGATTTCATGACGTGTTTTTACAAGTTGGTCATAAATATCATCAATCTCTTCTAAGTGCTCACCCATAAAGCCATTCACTGCTAAGGCAGCATCTTTTCTGACCTGGCGGTCAGGATTTTGAGTGTAGGGTGCAAATTCAGAAAGATTGAGCTTCTTACCATCGAAGTCGATTTCAGCTGATGCGAGTAACTTATCATATTGTGTGGATAATTTATTTTCTTTTTGAAGTAGTGACTTAACTGATGGATCAAAAGATTTTAAAGCATTGTCAGATAGTGCGAACAATTGTGCTCCAAATCTTTCTTCAAGTTCACTTCTAAATTTACTTTCAGTAATCGCTTTACGATATCGATTTTGAATCTCAGTAAATGACGGCTCATTTTCATCAAAGAAGGTACGTTCCTCATCGTAGAACTTATCCCTAGTATCGATAGAAGAACGGATAGATGCAAGTGTAGCCATCGTATCTAAATGATCAAATTCGACGTTTAACTTATCGATTACAGCAACTTGATCATCTACAGTTTCACTCGCGTCGAACTCCCCTAATAGTTCGTCTACTGTCGCTTCAAATTTTTCTAAATCAGGTCGTTCATATTTAAAATCTTTGAACTTTATTACCATCCTTATATTCCCCCTTAAGTGTCTTGATGCCATTTTAGCACAAGCTTTAAAAAATCTACTATAAATAAGCGATCAAATCTTGCAATAAATAGGGTGAATATGGGTATTATAAAATAACGGTTTTTATCGTTAATTAAAAAGTATAATGAAAAGAGGCGCACATATGAAAAAGTATCTGATACCGATTGGTGTATTTGCAGCAGTTATTATTATTGTTTTAATTATGATTGTACCAAGGTACAACAGCTTAGTTAACTTAGATGAAGAGGTTAATGGAAAACAATCTCAGATCGAAACACAGCTCCAAAGACGTGGGGATTTAATTCCAAACCTAGTGAGCACAGTTCAAGGTTATGCTTCACATGAAGAAGAAGTATTTACTGATATTGCAGATGCTCGTTCTAGAATTGCAAGTTCTGAAGGTAATGTCGAAGAAATGGCTGAGGCAAATAATGAGATGACGAGTGCTTTGTCTCGTTTATTAGCAATTTCTGAGAACTATCCAGAACTACAGGCAAGTGAGCAATTTACAGGTCTAAGAGATGAGTTAGCAGGTGCGGAAAACAGAATTGCTGTCGCACGCCAAGATTACAACACAGCAGTTCAAGAGTACAATAGAAATACAAGAACCTTCCCAGGGAATATTATTGCTGGTATTTTTAACTTCGATGAAAAACCTTACTTCGAAGCGGATGATTCTGCACAGGATGCACCAGAGGTTGATTTTAATACGAACCAAGATGACGAAGACGGTGGCGAGTAATGCAAAAGCTTATTGCTTTTATTGGTGTCGTTTTGAGCTTTTTACTTATTACGACGCCAGCAGAAGCAAGAGTCGATTTACCGGCGCTTAATGAAAATCATTATTTTGTGCAGGATAATGCTGATGTACTCAGTCAATCTGCCATATCTGAAATCAATGACATGGGTACGCATTTAGAAGAAGGTACCGGTGCTGAGCTATTATTACTTACCATGGATTCAACAGGTCAAGAACACCGTCAAGACTTCGCATTACGTGCACTCAGAGAATATGGTGTAGGTAAAAGTGAAGAAGATAATGGGATTGTTATCTTCCTTAATCTTGATAATGACAATGAGTTTAATAATAGAGGTGTGGAAATTCAAGTTGGTTATGGCGTAGAGGGGTATCTAAACGACGCCAAGCTCGGACGAATTATAGATAACGTCGCATATGATGATCTTGTTGCGGGTGATTATGAGACAGCAATGACTAACCTATACACTGCGATTTACGAGGAGTCCTTAGAAGCATACGGCTATGAAGATGGGGAGTTTACAAGAGAACAACCAGCGTCTGATGAAGGTGAAGAAGAGCCTGACAGCTTCTTTGCTATTCTAATTAGACTCGCAATCTTTATGGTGATTTTATATGTAATCTACTCTATATTTAACGGCGGTTCCGGTGGTTCAGGAACTGGCGGCTCAGGTGGCCGTAGACGTCGTGGTCGTAACGGCCCGGTCATTTTCTTCCCACCCGGAGGTGGTTCATCAGGAGGCTCCGGCGGCTTTGGCGGCGGAGGTTTCGGTGGCTTCGGTGGAGGGTCCGGAGGCGGCGGTGGCGCTGGCCGAGGATTCTAAAAGATAAGCATGTAAAAACGCTCTGTAGCTAATACTACAGAGCGTTTTTAATTTTACATAAAGAATGTCGTTAGAATTGTATTGAGTTGGTCTTGGAGTTCAGCCGCCTGTTCTAAATAATCCCTAAAGACAGTTTGAATCAAGACAACGATACCGTTCATCAAGATATGCACGATGATTGGAACGAGTAATCGGCCACTCATGACATATAAGAAACTAAATACATATGACATAGAAAGATAGACAAGAATATGAGTGAAGTCAGCGTGAGCAACAGCAAATATTAAACCACTCACGAGACCTGCAATTAAGAAGGCAATGACTTTTTGAGTCCTTGAATTTGCTTTAAATAGTTCAAAAATCTCAGCAAATATTGCTCTTCTAAATACATACTCTTCTATAATCGGTCCAAATAATACGACGACGAGCACCATAAATGGTGAAGAGAAAATCATATCGACGATTTCCATCGTATTTTCACTTTCGACAGGGTTTCCGAGTATAGAAATATTGATTAAACTTGCGACAATTTGTGAAAGGTAGGCGAGTACAACCCCACCGATAATCCATACTGTTGTAAGTAATGGATCAGACTGTTTGCCAAGTTCAATACGATTTTTGTTCTTGTGAAGGTTACCGATAACGATAACGATGATTGCACCGAGTGCAAAGGTAATAATCTGATATGGAATCATTTTTTCGACCAGTTCATTTGGTTCAAGTGTCGGATCTAAAGCAGCAAAAACCAAACCGATAGGTAAGAGTGCAAATTGTACTGCCAAGAATGTTAAAATTATAAGTAGGCTATATAAGCGTCTCAAGATTAAACCTCCAATTTCGAATAGTTTTATCTTACATTAAAATGAAGTAAGTCAAAAGTATTTCAGTCTTTTTGCTTGCAATATTGACCAATTTTGATTAATATAAATTATGTTAGCACTCTGATATAAAGAGTGCCAGCTCATTGTTCTTTTATAATTAAGCAAGAATAATAAGGAGGCCATTTCCATGCTAAAACCAATTGGAAATCGTGTAATAGTAGATTTAACTCAAAAAGAAGAAAAAACAACTAGCGGTATTATTTTAACTGACTCGGCAAAAGAAAAACCTCAAGAAGGTGTTGTCGTTGCTGTTGGTACAGGCCGTGTATTAGAGAATGGAACGACTGTAGATATGCAAGTTAAAGAAGGCGACAGAGTCGTTTATCAGAAATTTGCTGGTTCAGAAGTTGAATATGGTGACAATACTTACCTAATTTTATCAGATTCAGAAATCTTAGCAGTTGTAGAATAATTAATAATTAACATATTATGAAATTTTGGAGGTATAATCATGGCTAAAGAACTTAAGTTTTCAGAAGATGCACGTCAGTCAATGCTTGCTGGTGTGGACAAATTAGCGAATGCTGTAAAAGTGACGATGGGTCCTAAAGGACGTAACGTCGTTTTAGATAAACCATATGCTGCACCATTAATCACTAATGATGGTGTGACGATTGCAAAAGAAATTGAACTTGAAGACCGATATGAAAACATGGGTGCAAAACTTGTAGCAGAAGTTGCAAACCAGACAAATGAAATTGCTGGTGACGGTACAACAACTGCGACAGTACTTGCGCATGCGATGATTCAAGAAGGTCTTAAGAACGTAACAAGTGGTGCAAACCCAGTTGGTATACGTACAGGTATTGGTAGAGCGGTAGACCGTGCAGTAGAAGCACTTCAAGAAATTTCTAAACCTGTACAAGACAAAGAATCTATTTCTCAAGTTGGTTCAATCTCAGCAGATGATCCTGAAATTGGAGAGTATATCTCTGAAGCTATGGAGAAAGTCGGCAATGACGGTGTCATCACGATTGAAGAATCACGTGGCTTCAAAACTGAATTGGAAGTCGTTGAAGGTATGCAATTTGATCGTGGTTATTTATCTCCTTATATGGTGACGGATTCAGAGAAAATGTTAGCTGAACTGGATAACCCTTATATTTTAATCACTGATAAGAAGATTTCTAATATCCAAGACTTAGTGCCATTACTGGAACAAATCGTTCAATCTTCACGTCCAATTCTAATTATTGCTGACGACGTTGATGGCGATGCAATGACAAACTTAGTTTTAAACAAAATCCGCGGTACATTTAATGTGATCGCAGTTAAAGCACCTGGATTTGGTGACCGTCGTAAAGCGATGCTAGAAGACATTGCAGTATTAACAGGTGGTCAAGTGATCACTGATGAGTTAGGACTTGAACTTAAAGACGCAACTTTAGACTTACTAGGTAGTGCAAGTAAAGTTCACGTTACTAAAGATGATACGACAATCGTTGAAGGTTCAGGAGACAAAAATGTAATCGATGGACGCGTCGGTCAAATCAAAGCACAAATTGAAGAAACAACTTCAAGCTTCGATAAAGAAAAACTTCAGGAACGCCTTGCTAAATTAGCAGGTGGTGTTGCAGTGATCAAAGTTGGTGCGGCAACAGAAACTGAAATGAAAGAACGTAAACTACGTATCGAAGATGCCCTGAACTCAACACGTGCAGCTGTTGAAGAAGGTATCGTTGCAGGTGGTGGGACAGCACTTGCAGGTGTTCACAGTAAAGTCGCTGAATTAGAGGCAGAAGGTGACGAACAAACAGGTATCAATATTGTCCTTAAAGCATTAGAAGCGCCATTAAGACAAATTGTTGAAAATGCTGGACTAGAAGGTTCAGTGATTGTACAACAACTTAAAAATCAAGAAGTTGGTGTTGGATATAATGCTAAAACAAATGAATGGGTTAACATGGTAGAAACAGGCATTGTGGATCCTACTAAAGTAACGCGTTCTGCCCTACAAAATGCAGGATCAGTCGCTGCAATGTTCTTAACAACAGAAGCTGTTGTTGCTGACATTCCAGAAGAAAACGGTGGCGGTGACATGAATGGCATGGGCGGCGGCATGCCAGGTATGATGTAATAGATATGAATTTTGATTGAGGTATGTCCCTTTATAAGGGGCATACCTTTTTTATATTTGATTTTGGTGGAGGAAAGTCTATAAGTCATCATGAAATGAGAGTCGAATAGACAAAAGAGGGTGAAAATTCTATTGGGCATGCCGAAAATACTAGCCAATAGACAAAAAAACCCTTGATCACATGTGATCAAGGGCTACTCATTATTATTCTGGCAAGATTCTATCGCCAAACTTCTTAAATATGAAGGTTCCAATTAGCGTCATAATCAGTGTAGAAGCACCGACAGTCATGACACTGAACCAATATGGAATGCCAAGCACTAGGTAAAGTGCTAGAGCGACAATTAGTCCGGAAAGTATAGAATATTGTACGGCGTTGAGCCATACATTTTTAACGAAATATGAAATCGTGTACGCGATGATTCCGATTACTAAACCGACAGCAACATCTATAAGACCTAAGCTAGAAAAGGCATTAGCAATTGCTAAACCTAATAAAATACCTGGGATGTATTTGCGGTTAAAAAATGGAATGACACAGAGAATCTCACTGACTCTCAGTTGAATAGCACCAGTACCGATAGGGTTGATGACTGTGAGTGCAACATAAATTGCAGCTAAGACGGCGTTTATTGCCATGTCTCTTACGTTCATAATGGTAAATCTCCTTAGTTTTTTTGACAGGGAGTTTGCGAACCTGTGTATTATTTTTTGACTATAATCGTTTCTTTTCTTTCACCAGTTTGCTGACCTTTATAGAAAGTCCGCTCGATAAAAGTTATATTATCATCGTGATCAACAAGAATGACTGAAGAACATCTTGTACCATATTCAAAATCTGGAATATTGATGAATAATGGTGAGAGTTGTTTCTCTAATTCAAAGTCCACACCTGTTTGTTGGACTTGATCATCTGATGCTTCTCTAGTATTGCCGAGTAATGTAAACAATGCTTCGACATCAATGTCATCATCGGTAAGTACTTTGTCCAGTTCGACTTTACCGATTAAAACTTTTGGCCATGGGCTATTAAGGAATTCATTGGACAGCCCATGGGTACCAGGTGTCACTTCACTGATATCGTACTGATAGTTGTTCATATAGTAGAGACGGTCAGTGTCTCCAACGAGTAGGTTATAGCCAGCATAATCTTCTTTTTTATACTTTAATTGATTTAAATATTCTTCACCATTTTGGTTTGATAACAGATAATTAACAATCAATTCACCACGAGACTTGTCAGCAATCTTGGTCATTTCTTCGACATTACGAATATTAGTCAATGCTCCTATTTTACCTGATTTTGTGACCGCAAGCCAGGTCCCATTTGCTTTTAAATCCCGACCACCAAAAATATTTGGATGATCATCCCACCAAGCAATTTGTGACGTTGGTCGTTCATAGGACTCATCACGATTGGCTGCAATAATCATCTTATATTTAGGGTGTGCGCCAATATTAAAATTAATTAAACACATTAAACTCACTCCATGGATAGGTTCTAGGCGGCTGACAGCTAACCTCAATATATTCATCTTTTGTTGGGTGCTTCACTTTTAAGTAAGTTGAATATAAGGCTATCTGTCTTCCAGCTTCAGCATTTTTATTGTATTTTTGATCGCCAATTAATGGGTGGCCTGCATGGGACAATTGGACCCTAATTTGATGTGATCGACCTGTGTGTAGTTTTACTTTAACTAAAGATAAACCATCTACTGCCTCTTTGACTTCATAGTCCAGTTTTGCCTCTTTGGTATTTTTGTGGTTTTTGTGTACAACTTTTGAAATATTTTTTGCCTGGTTTTTGAAGAGATAATTCGTTAAGGTCCCTTTTTTCTGATTCAAAGTACCTTCAACTACCGCATGGTATTCACGTTCTAACTTATGCAAACGTACTTCATTTGATAGTCTGGATGCAGCTTTAGATGTTCTTGCAAACACAATCGCACCACCAACGGGACGGTCTAGACGGTGTACTAGACCTAAAAAAAACATCTCCAGGCTTATTGTATTTTTCTTTTATATATGCTTTTAATAGAGTTAAGAGATCTTCATCTTCTGAAGAGTCCGCTTGAACAGGTATATTAACAGGCTTGTCGACAATCAACAGATGATTATCTTCATATAATACATTGATATTCACGAATTTAAGCTCCTTAAAATTGGTAGTTTATATTATATCATGTTGGGGCGTCATTAATGAGTGAATGACTCAGATGAGGTGACTTATGAAAAAGCGTTACGTCTTGTACATCGTTTTGTTATTTATCGTGCTCATCCCCTTAGTAGTGATGACAGCTCGCCATTTTATGCCGGTTCCAAATGGTGTTTCCTATGAATCAGAAGTCTATCAAACTGATGATGTGAATTTTTTGTATGACATTACTTTGATGAATGCTGAAGGTGAGTCACAGTCCAAGCAACAAATTATTGATGAGATTTACCAGATGATTGATGAGGCAGAAGACTTCTTAGTTATAGATATGTTTTTATTCAATGATGATTATAATCATGAAACTTTAGATTTTCCTACATTGTCACAAGACTTAGCAAACAAACTAATTGAAAAAAAGAATAAAAATCCAGACTTAGAAATTGTTTTCATAACAGATCCGATCAATACATTTTATGGAACCTATACACCTGATCACCTGGCTGCTCTTGAAGAAGCGGGTATCAACCTTATCTATACTGATTTATCTAAGCTCAGAGACTCTAACTCGATTTATTCAGGGGTTTATCGTTCGTATTTACAGCATTTTGGGACCTCAAAAGAAGCTTGGCTGACCAATGCGCTTAGGCCCGATGGCCCTGAAGTTAATATTCGTTCATATATACAGATGTTGAACTTTAAAGCCAATCATAGAAAAGTTGTCATTAATGAGAAAGATGTATTGGCAACTTCCTTAAACCCACACGATGCGAGTGCACATCATTCAAATATTGCTTTAAAGACTAGTGGACCAATTATCGAAGAATTTCTAGATTCAGAAAGAGCTGTCGTGAACTTTAGCGGTGGAGATACACGAATCTTTAGTGATTTTAAAGATGGGCTTGAAGCTGAAGATGAGACTGGCGAATACAAAGTGAAATTCATGACAGAAGGTAAGATTAAAGAAAATATTTTGACTATGATAGATGAGGCTGATTCTGAAGATCATCTGAAGCTTGGGCTGTTTTATTTGTCAGACCGTGATGTTATTGAGGCGTTGAAATCAGCACTCGACCGTGACGTGAATGTAAAGTTGATTTTGGATATAAATAAAGATGCCTTCGGTAATGAGAAGAACGGGGTGCCAAATAAACCCGTCGCAGATGAATTGATGTCCTATGAAAATCCACCAGAAATCCGTTGGTATAAATCGAGTGGAGAGCAATATCATTCGAAATTTATAATGTTAGAAGCAGAGGATGAAGTCATATTTAATGGTGGGTCAGCTAATTTTACGAGACGAAACTTAGACGATTATAACCTCGAGACGAATATGATGGTGACTGCACCAAAAGGTAGTGACTTTTCTTCCCATGTGACGACGTACTACGACACACTTTGGAATAATGACGGGGCAGAATACACTTTAGATTATGAAGAAGAGGCTGAAGATTCACTTGGTAAGACTATTTTATATAGAATACAAGAATTTTTCGGTCTATCGACATTTTGATTTATATTTAATGAGTACTTATCACCGAAAAGAGTAAAAATGGTGATAAGTGCCAAAAATAAAGGTGACTTATCACCGAAAAGAGTAAAAATGGTGATAAGTGTCAAAAATAAAGGTGACTTATTACCGAAAAGAGTAGAAATGGTGATAAGTGCTGTCAAAAACAGTAACATATCACCAGACCGAGCTGTTTTAAATTATTTTTGCACCTAAGGAATTCTTAAAGTGATCCAACGCAGCTTTATGTCCATCTTCATTAAAACTTTGAACAGCAGCTTCATGAATGACAATATCAAAGCCTTTGTTATAGGCATCAATAGCTGTGTGTAGAATACAAATATCTGTACACACACCAACAAGATGCAGTTCAGTAATTCCCCGAGCTTTCAAACGCAGCTCTACATCTGTACCAACAAAAGCGGAGTAGCGGGTTTTATCGGTATAGTAGACGTTATCCTTATCTTTGTTTTCCTGATACAGTACTTCTAGCTCCCCGTATAAGTCACGACCACTTGTACCAATGATATTGTGGGGTGGGAAAAGCTTGGTTTCTGGATGATAGGTATCATCTGCTTCATGCGCATCAATTGCAAAGATTATATAGTCACCATTGTCGATAAAATCCTTAGTAATTTTTACAAGCGCATCGTGTACATCTTGTGCGGGTTTACCGGCTGTGAGCTTCCCGTCATCTGCAACAAAGTCATAGGTGTAATCAATATTTAATAATCCTTTCATCAATGGATTCTCCTTTATAAAAAAGACAATGGTAGCTACCATTGTCTTTTTTTAATATTATTTTTTATTTACTGATGCATCGTAGATTGAATCGATTGCTTCAGCAAGTTTCGCATCAAATTCTTCATCTGATTGGTCCGCACGTAAATCACTAGAAAGTGCACGTGAGAAGCTGGCAATCACACCGTGGTTTTCTTTTAGTAATTCGTTTGCTTCGTCACGACTATATCCACCAGATAAGGCAACAACACGAATCACATTAGGGTGATCAACTAATGCTTTGTACTGATCCGCAACTG
Source organism: Jeotgalicoccus sp. ATCC 8456 (assembly GCF_016313225.1). Taxonomy (NCBI): domain Bacteria; kingdom Bacillati; phylum Bacillota; class Bacilli; order Caryophanales; family Staphylococcaceae; genus Jeotgalicoccus; species Jeotgalicoccus sp. ATCC 8456. Next base: position 1,938,701 of record NZ_CP066224.1, read on the forward strand.
TTGGGATTGTCAATTTCAACATCACTAACTCATCTTCAGCAAGTGTGTCTAATTGTTGTAAGATTTCTCTGTTTAAGATTTCTTCGATCTCTTTTTTGTCTTCAGCATGAATGTTAACTTCAGGCTCAATGATTGGCACTAAGCCAGCAGCAATAATTTGTTTACCCACTTCAAACTGCTGGTCAACAATTGACTTAATGCCTGCTTCATTTGCTGAAAGGATGTTAGAGCGCATTTTTGTACCGAAGATGTTACGGTCATTTGCACGCGCTAGTAAATCTTCAAGGTCCGGCATAGGTTTCATTAACTGTACGCCATTCTTTTCGTCAGCTAAGCCCTTGTCGACTTTTAAGAAAGGTACAACACCTTTGTTTGCTAAATAATTTCCTGTGTATTCACCTTCAACTTCACGGTCTATTGTCTGTTCGAAAAGGATCGCACCTAGAACTTTATCAGAAGTAAATGAAGGTGAAGTGACAATACGTGTACGCATTTCATGTACAAGGTCGAACATTTCATTTTCATTAGAGTACTGGCTTTCATCGACACCATAAGCTTTTAATGCTTTAGGTGTACTTCCGCCACTTTGGTCTAAGGCAGCTATAAAGCCGTTTCCTTGTTTTACTTTATCAAGCTGTTCTTGATTCATTAAATATCACTCCTTTAAAAGTTTTACACTCCTTTATAGTATGCTAAAAAAAGCGCTTAACTGCAAGTTCAAATCTTTAACCTTTAAGCAAATTTCAGTTAGGATGAAAGTAGCATTAATGATTCACACAAAACTTAGGAGGTACACTCATGGCAGAATTCGTTTCATTAGGTAAATCAGAAGTTGCTGTACACCCAATTGCACTTGGGACAAACTTTGTAGGTGGACATAACCTATACAAAGATGTTGATGAAGAAGCGGGGAAAAATACAGTTAGAGAAGCAATTGATGCAGGCGTAACTATGTTAGACACCGCTTTTATATATGGCCCTAAGCGTTCTGAGGAACTAATTGGTGAAGTATTAAAAGAATATAATCGTGAAGATATTGTTGTTGCGACTAAAGCAGCACAGAACTATGATGACAACGGAGAAATGTTTGTTGATAATTCACCAGAATTTTTTCGTCAAGCCGTAGATGAAGCGCTAGAAAGATTAGACACTGATTATATAGATTTATTTTATATTCACAATCCTGACGATAAAACACCGAAAAATGAGGCAGTCTCAGCCTTACAAGAATTAAAAGAACAAGGAAGAATTAAGGCGATTGGCGTCTCAAATTTTTCTTTAGAACAACTTAAAGAAGCGAACCAAGATGGTTATGTGGACGTCATTCAAAATGAATATAATCTCTTTAATAGAGAAGCAGAGGATAGAATTTTACAATATACTGCAGATAACAACATTACCTTCATTCCTTTCTTCCCCTTAGCTGCAGGCTTGTTAGCAGGGAAGTATGATGAAAATACAAAATTTGATGACTTAAGAGCCAACCTTCCGTTCTACCAGGAAGATACGTTTAAGGAGAACTTGGCTAAAGTTGATCAATTAAAATCCTTAGCAGAAAAATACGGTGAAGATGTTGCACAGATTGTACTTGCATTTTACTTCACTAGACCATCATTAGATGTGATTATTCCTGGTGCTAAAAAAGGTGAACAAATTAAAGCAAACATGAGAGCGGCAGAAATTGACTTAGATCCAGAAGATGTTGAATTTATAGATGAATTGTTTAGTAAATAGCTTGGTTGCTAGTCTATTATAAAAAGCGCACTTCGTTTCCTGGGGCGTCACGTGAGCCTGAATACTCACGATGACGATACTTCCCAAGGAGTCGGTGCGCTTTTTTCTATAAGTATCATCAAAACTAGGGTCTTATAGAAAAAAGGGGTTTAAAGTTCTATAAGTATCATCAAAACTAGCATCTTATAGAAAAAAGTGACCAAAAATTCTACATGTGCCGTAGAAGCCACCGACTTATAGAAAAATCATGGAGAAATTTCCACAACTCACCCGAATACAGTGGACTTATAGAAAAAAGGGCTAGGAATTTTATCCTAACCCTGATAACTTCATCATAACTGTGTACTTTTCCGTTGATTGTTGAAAATAATTCCAATAATCAAGAAAGCTACAGTGTATAGGAGCAACACTGCGATTGACGGTATGGTCTCTGACCAAGTGATGTCTGAGGCACCGTAAATCTGTGTATAGTGGTAAAGCGGTAGGAACTCTGCGACTCGTCTTGCAGTATCTCCGAACAATTCTATTGGTACGAATATACCTGACATAAAGGCTAATCCTAGGGTGATTAGATTCGCGAGCCCATTGACCATGAAGCGGTTTGTTGTCAGTGCATTAATGGCAAATTGCATGGCGAGTGTAAATAGCGTAATCAATAGTAGAGCGACGAGTATCTTACCTAGTGGTATACCATCTAAACGGTCATAATATAAACCGACGAGTCCAAAGAACATGATGAGTGTTGCAAATATACCGACAAGAGACTGACTGGATAAAATTTGAATGGCGCTAGAGGTAGATGATACTGGTGCTGCAATAATACGCTTTTGTAACTCTGGTTTATTGTACTCAGACATCAAGTTACCGATCGTTAACATCAACAGTAACATAAGCCAGTAAGCAGCAAAGTTAGAATAAGCAGCAGCATTGTTATAGTTTTCTTCACTGCTTGCTAAGCCATCATCATTTAAAGACACTTCAACTCTTTCATTTAATGCTGTATCGAGTTGTTCTGTATCGAGTTGACCTAATTCGTTATATTGCGCATTCATGAACATGAGTACTTTTGATATCTCGGTCTCTAATTGAGTACTTGCTGTCGCTCGTTCATCACTAATGATTTCAACTGCAGCATCACCTTGTTGAACGAGGTCCTCAAAGTTAGGATCAATAATAATCGCCCCGTGAATTTCTGAAAGGAACACCGCTTCTTCTAATGTTGAACGTGCTTTGTCATTGACAACTTCTACTTGATTGCCATGTTCTAAATAATCGATTAAAGCCTCTGAACTTTCAGATTCTGAATAATCAACGACAGTGATTCTAAGTGACTGTGATTCGAACTCTCCTTGATCAGAAAATTGACTGAACATCGCTGCAATTAAGAAGAACACGATAGCAAGTGGCAAGATCAGCCACTTATACTTCCAAAAGTGTAGGAGAATTACTCTAAATATTGTCATATTGTTTCCTCCTTAAAGCGACAAGTGTAATCAAGGCTGAGACAAGAGTGATACCAACAAGGTACAAAATAGTCATCCAATAGCCATCAAAATTCCCCATCAAATTGACTCGGTAAATCGAATCAGTAATGTGTGCAAGTGGATTAAGCTGGTTAATCAAAGGTGCTTGTTGATTGATCATGCCTCTTAAGCCAGGACCCATAAGACCCGCTAGAAATGCTAGGCCAACAATGAGTACGACAGGGAAGATAGATTTCACATTTATATTTACTTTCGGTGTTAAACCGATAATGTAACCTAATCCTAGACCGGCAAAGTTCGCGGCAAGCACGATTCCAAGTGTTGCAGGTAGATTATTAAACAAATTATCTTGATAGAATATCATCAAGAAGCCGATGACAATTCCTGATGAAAACAGTCCTAACACGAGAGAGGCTAGTGAACTTGCTAAAATATAGAGCGACTTAGAAAATGGGCTGGCAGAAAATCTGGCACCCATAGTAGACAGGTTCGGTCTCATCGATGAAATAAGCTCCATACTCGTGAACATGGTATAGAGTGAAATCATTGCTATCGTCGAGTAGAACATTACCACTTGAGGCTCAGTATCCATATCCGTTGTTTGAATAAAGTCAGTTTCATAATTAAAGTTTTCTGGTGAAACTCCGAGTGTACCAGTTTGGTGAACTTGATTTAAAACAGATTCTAAGACGGTTTGTTCAAAACCACTACCTTCTACAAGAAGGCTTCCATCTGAACTAATATATCCAGTGATTGCTTCGTCAGATAAGTCGGTTCGTGCATTTGACTCGGTCATCTCTTGAACATTTATAAATTCAATTTCTTCTAAGACAGCAGTATATTCATATTGACTGTCGACGCCGACATCAATGTCAGATAGCTCATTACTACCAAGGTTAGCTGTGGTTGCCATGAATATTGTTACCAAGACGAGAGGATAAGCAATCGTCCAAAAAAGGAAGCCGAAATCCTTAAAGTTAATTAACAGTAAATACTTGGTTAAACGTAAGAGATTCATTAGTCCCTCAACTCCTTACCTGTTAGCTCCAGGAAGATATTACTTAGAGATGGTTGTTCACTTCGTATTTCTGTATAAGTCAGAGAATTTTCTTCGATAAAGTGAATCAAATTCGTTAGATTGTTATTGTTTTTATCGAATTGGATGTTATAGGTATTGTTGGATTTAATGACTTGATTGACGTTTTTAATATTCTCCAACAATTCCTTTAGATTGTCTGGTTCTGAGATGAACTTAACGGTGATACTTTCTGTAGTGGATATAGAATTCTGTAAGTCTTCTAAAGAACCAGCAGCAATATTTCGCCCATTATCCATGATGACAAACGAATCACATAGGTCTTCTGCCTCTTCTAAATAGTGGGTTGTATATATCACTGTTGTGCCCTGATCCTTCATCTTTTTTACGCCATCTAAAATGAAATTACGACTCTGGGCATCGACGGCGACAGTCGGTTCATCTAAAAATAAGATATCCGGCTTATGTGCGATACCACAGGCGATATTAAGGCGACGCTTCAAACCACCTGATAGGTGACCTGGGGTAAACTTTCTATATTTTTCAAGTCCTACAAAGTTAATGGCTTCATCGACTAGTTCTTTTCGTTTCGCTGGATTTTTTACATACAGCCCACAGAAGAAATCGACGTTTTCTACGACATTTAGTTTTTCAAAAATAGCGAGTTCTTGTGGCACGATCCCAATTCTCGCTTTTGTTTTATTATTATTTGGATTTACAGGCTGTCCAAATAATTCAATCGTACCTTGATCGAATTTTAGGAGGGATAACATGCAATTAATTGCAGTTGTTTTACCACAACCGTTCGGACCGAGTAAGCCTACAATTTCATTTTTTCCTGCATGAAATGAAAAATGGTCTAATGCAATAACATCCTTATAGCGTTTAACGACCTTGTCGACAGAAATCATAATATTTCCTCCCTGTGTAATATTGATTAATTTAAGTTTATAATAGGAATGAATCTTCTGTTAGTGTCTTTGGTCATGATATCAAGTGACAAATGTCATATTGTGAGGTGAAACGGTGGGAAACTTAAATGAAAAGATGATGACTTTTTTGATCTTACTGATTTATTATCTGTATGCTGAAAGTGAAGCATCAGTGATTATCGTACTTGTGTCATTTATACTATTTTTTGTATCAGATGTATTTAAGACAACATACATAGCCTATTTCTCTGTTATCATCATGTTTATGCTGTTAATTTTGGACACACATTTCGTTTACTTTATTCCAGGGGCGATTTATGTGCTCTTACAACTTGTCGGCCCTTACAGTATCGTTGGATTCATCCCACTCTTCTTACTTTCGGAATGGGTTCTTTTAATATTTAGTGTATTACTGATGTACCTATCTTTTTTATCATTAAAATTAGAAAGAAGAACAAAAGAGAACAGAAATATGAGAGACCAGCTCACCGAGGATAATATTAGACTAAGGGCTCAGCGTAATGAACTCATGAAAAACCATGAAAAAGACATATACTTAGCGGGATTAAATGAAAGAAATCGGATTGCAAGAGACATGCATGATGCGCTCGGACACTCTTTATCATCGAGTATTCTATTAATTGAATCTCTACAATTCGTCAATGATGAAGCGGAATTAAAGCAATCATTAAAGATGCTACAAGACCGCTTAAAGACGGGAATGAACGACATACGCCATAGTATTCATCATCTGTATGATACTTCGATTGATATCGAGGCAAGAATTGAACAGTATTTAAGTGACATGGAAAATTTCGAAACACATTTCGTTTTTGATGTTAATCGAGAATTTAAGCAAGAAGAAAAAATCGATATTTTGGCCATTGTACGGGAGTCTCTTACCAATATCACTAAACATTCAAATGGTGACGAAATTAGTGTGATTATCAAGGAACATCCGAAGTATTTAACTATGACAATCAAAGATAATGGGACATCGGAGGCTGTGCCGAATAAGGGTATGGGTATTCAAACAATGAAAGAAGTAGTAATGAAATATGGAGGAGTACTAAACACATTCAACGACCAAGGTTTTACCGTCCATGCGATTTTTTATAAGGAGGGGGCTAACTAGATGAAGATAATAATCGTTGATGATGATCCATTAGTCGTATCTGCCTTATCGACAATCGTCAATAATTCTAACTATGAAGTAATAGGGACAGGTTCAGATGGTCAGGAAGCTATTGAATTGTATCGAACTTATCAACCTGATTTGTTAATGACAGATATTAGAATGAGAAATAAGTCCGGTTTAGAAGCGAGTCAAGAAATCTTAGAAGAATTCAGTGATGCCAAGATACTTTTGATAACAACATTTAAGGATGATGAATATATTCATCAATCACTTGGTATGGGCTGTAAGGGTTATTTACTAAAGGATAACTTAACAGGTATTATTCCAGCCATAGATGCTGTCTTATCCGGTAATATGGTATTTGATAGTAATATCGTTAAAAATATGTCGGCAACGTCGACATCCAAGTCTCTCGGTGAATTATCCACGCGTGAACAGGATATTATTGAACTGGTAGCAGAAGGTTTAAATAATAAAGAAATATCAGAACGCTTATATCTAAGTGAGGGTACAGTAAGAAATTATATCTCACAGATGTTAACAAAACTTGATTTAAGAGACCGAACACAGCTTGCTGTGTATTATTATAAAAATTAATCGGCTCATACTATATAAAAAAGAAAAAATGGAGAGATTATAATGAGGAATGTAATTTTAGATTGTGACCCAGGACATGATGATGCAGTATCTATAATTATTGCAGCATCTAAGAAAAGTGATTTAAATATTTTAGGTATTACGACTGTTGCAGGTAATGTAGAAGTTGAAAAGAATACACAAAATGCACTGAAAGTCTCTGAACTTTTGAAATTAGAAGTACCAGTCGTTCAAGGTGCAGAGCGCCCACTAGTGAAACAGTCAGAAATTGCTCCGGAAATTCATGGGGACACAGGTATGGATGGCCCTGAATTACCAGAACCAACGATGAGGGTGAAAGAAGGCCACGCTGTTGACTTTATCATTGACCAAGTTAAACGCTCAAAAGAGAAAGTGACGCTTGTGCCAACAGGTCCATTAACGAATATTGCAATGGCTCTAATAAAAGCACTAGAAATCAAAGAAAACATCGATGAAATTGTTTTGATGGGTGGCGGAACCTTCGGCAACTGGACACCAGCTGCAGAGTTTAATATTTATGTCGATGCAGAAGCGGCTAAGGTGGTTTTTGAAAGTGGCATTCCGATTGCTATGTTTGGCCTAGATGTCACACATCAGGTAATTGCTACTCCAGATATTGTTGAACGTGTCGGTAAGATCGATAACGAAATCGCACAATTCGTCAAAGAATTACTCATCTTCTTTGGCCAAGCCTATAAAGATCACTTCGGTTTTAATGGTGGGCCTATTCACGATGCATGTACAACAATGTATTTAATGAAACCTGAACTCTTTGAAATGCAGCATCTCAATGTCAGCATTGAAATTAAAGGTGAATTTTCTTATGGTATGACTGCTGTCGATAAATTAAATGTCACTGGATTACAAGCGAATACACATTTTGCTTGGTCAGTAGATCAAGATGAATTTTGGAATGTCTTTGAGGCAGTATTAGAATCTTATGGTGAGGTGTAATTATGACAAAAACAAACTTATGGATAGACTGTGATCCGGGAATCGATGATGCAATCGCAATCGCAGCCTGTGCTGCAAGTCAAGATGTTCTTAACGTTCATGGAATTTCGACTGTTGCAGGCAATCAAACAATTGAGAGAGTCACAAATAATGCACTGCTTTTAACGGATTTCTTAAATTTAGATGTTCCTGTAGTCAGTGGACAAGTCGGTCCCTTAACGCGTGAAAAAGTAGATGCTGGACATGTTCATGGAACAACAGGCTTAGGTGATACAGTATTACCAAAAACATCTAAAACTGTAGAGCCAGGAAATCCAATAGTCTTCATGAGAGATACAATCATGAACTTACCAGAGGGTGAAAAAATGACCCTTGTACCAGTTGGTCCTTTAACCAACATTGCTTTACTGTTAAAAGTCTTCCCAGAGGTAAATAACAAAATAGAAAAAATTGTAATCATGGGTGGAGGTACTTACGGCAATAGAACCCCGACAGCTGAATTTAATATATGGGGAGACCCTGAAGCTGCCAAAATGGTCTTCGATTCTAATCTTCCTATAGTAATGTGTGGTTTAGATGTGACGCATAAAAGTGGTTTAAACCGTGAACAAGTGAAGGAATTATACGATAGTGATAAGAAAATTCAACACGCCTTTGGTGATATGTTGAATTTCTACTTTGACTCACCGGCTTACATTAATAGTGATCTCGTTCATATCCATGATGTTGTTGCAATCATCTATATAACAAACCCTGAGATCTTTACAGGACAACAAGTCAGTGTTGATGTTGACTGTACGGATGGCATTAACCGTGGTATGACCGTATGCGACCTCAGACATACAGCGCCAGAAGAAGGTCGCAATGTCACCTTATTAACAGACCTTGAGCTTGATAAATTTCAGAAAATCTTATTAGATAAATTAGAGAATCTTTAAAACCTTGGAGGTAAATGAATCATGACTGGGCCAAAAGTTACAATAATCGGCAGTTTAAATATGGATTTAGTCGTTACCTCAGAACGACACCCAGAAATCGGAGAAACACTTACTGGTCAGAAATTTTCAACCCTATGTGGTGGTAAAGGTGCCAACCAAGCCGTCGCTGCAGCCCGTCTTGGCTGTGATGTGACCTTTATCGGCAGAGTAGGAAATGATGTTTTCGGCCAAGAAATGATTGCCAATTTAAAAAATGAAGGCATTAACGTAGAGAATATTGAAATGATAGGTGATAAGGAAAGTGGCATCGCCATGATTACAGTAAATCCCATGGATAACACGATTATTATTGTGCCAGGGGCCAATGCATCTATGACAAAAGAAGTGATTGATAAGCACAAAGAAGCGATTCTAAACAGTGATATGGTCGTTACTCAGTTGGAGATTCCAATGGAAACAGTTGACTATGTTGCTGAAGTTTGTGGTGAAAATAAAATTGACCTAGTGGTGAATCCAGCACCCGCACAAGCGTTGACAGACAAAATTTTAGAACACAGCACATACATTACACCAAATCAAATTGAACTGACTCAACTTGCTGAGGCACATCCAGGATTACTTCATAACTATGCTCACAAATTTGTGGTTACAAGTGGAAGTAAAGGATGTTATTACACAGTAGATGCATATAAGGTTACCGTGCCCACGATGAAAGCAAAAGTAGTCGATACCACAGGCGCTGGTGACTGCTTCAACGGTGCCTTCGTGTCTTATATTGCACAAGGGAAATCACTTGAGGAAAGTTGTAACTTTGCCAATGTTGCAGCATCAATCAGTGTTGAATCATTTGGAGCCCAAGCAGCCATGCCAACGCTAGATAAGGTACTCGAGAAGATGGAAAGTGCGAAGAAGTAAGACGTCCCTCATGAACTCAGAAAATAAATGATTTCGCATAATAAAAACAAGCCCCCTTTTTCTCCAAATTAAATTGAAGAAAGGGGGCTTTAATATGTTTCTATACTATAGATGTAAACAAGGCAGTTGGAATTAAAATAATCCAAGGTGCCATAGCGAACGTAGAAATAATGCTCGATTTGATAATTTGCTTATCGTCTTGGATATATTTAGCATAGACTTTCTTTGTAAGCTGGTATTGCCCTAGGATAAGAACTAAAAATAGAATTAAAACTACAGCAGCACTGAAGATGCTGTCGAATGGATTAGCAATCAATCCTTCAAATAAGCCGACAATCCAGTCAGGTGTATTATTACTTATCTCTTTAACTTCATCAAAAGATGACGGATTTGATCTAAACAGTGGGTCGATATAGAGTGTCGCATATAGTAAACCAGTCGCTAAAAGGTGAGCACCTATGTCGGTTAACCAAATTTTCCATGATGCTTTGACTGTAATTTCTTTACGATTATATTCTTTACCGAGTGGTAGGTAGATTAAAAACCAATCAATCAATAATTTGAATGGAATGAAGATAAATGCCACAGGCGTAATCATCCACATTAACCATATAGGTGTAATCATAGTAAGACCTCTTTCTAATATCCTTATTCAACTTATCTTAACCGTCACTTTAACTGATGTAAATAAAAAAAGCCACTCTAGGTAAAGAGCGGCCTAAAAGTGTGTCTATTCAGCGAAAACTGTACCCCATTCATTTCTGTCAGCTAACATTTTTTGAGCGATTTCCTTAGCACCTTCTAAGCTATGACTCGCTGCCCAACCGCACTGTACTTCATTACAAGCGGGTACTTCTTTAGCTTCTAAAACATCATTTAATGTTTTCTCCATCACATTTTCAATGCCATTCTTATCATCATCATTTAAGACTGATAAATAAAAACCAGTCTGGCAGCCCATCGGGCTTAAATCAACCACACGGTCGTGATGATTACGAATATTTTCAGCCATTAAATGCTCGATGGAATGTAGGGCAGGCATATCCATGTGTTCCTTATTTGGCTGGCAAAAGCGGATATCGTACTTGTAGATTACATCACCGTGTTCACCTTCACTTGTACCTGCAAGTCTAATATAAGGTGCAGCAACTTTTGTATGATCTAAATTGAAACTCTCAACGTTCATTTTTTTCATAATGAGTCAGCTCCTTTAAAATTACATAATATAATTTTATTATAGCATGAAGACAAGTCGCAACAATCCATGACCTTCTGTATAATTAAAGTAATGATGAGGAGCGGTTGGTATGAGTGTAAATATAGAGTTTAAAAATATATCAAAACGTTATGGGACAAAAGAAAACCATGTGTTAAAGAATATAAACTTAACCATCAATAGTGGAGAATTCTTCGTTTTAGTTGGGCCTTCTGGCTCAGGTAAAACAACACTCCTTCGTATGCTTGCTGGCCTTGAAGAAATTACAGCAGGCAGCATTCTAATGGATGGAAAAGAAATCAATGATATTGCTGTGCAAGACCGAAATATATCCATGGTATTCCAAAACTATGCCCTGTATCCGCATATGACAGTTGAAGAAAATATTTTGTTTGGCTTAAAGACGAGAAAGATTAGTAAAGATGAACAAAAGGATAGATTAAAACGCACGGTTAACATATTAGGTATAGATGGTCTATTAAGAAGAAAACCCAAACAGCTTTCGGGCGGACAGAAACAAAGAGTCGCCTTAGCTCGAATGGCGGTCAGTCGTATGCCCTTGTGCTTGATGGATGAACCGTTGTCAAACTTAGACATGCAGCTCAGAACACATATGCGTCGAGAGATTAAATTACTACAACAAGAACTGAACCTAACGATGATCTATGTGACGCATGATCAGACAGAAGCCATGACAATGGGTGATAGAATATGTGTCCTACACGATGGTCAGATTCAACAAGTTGATACACCGATTAATTTGTATAATCAACCCGCTAACCGGTTCACTGCGGAGTTTATCGGCATACCTAAGATGAATATTATTAAAGCTGAAGATTTAGGGATGACGACTGGTTACGAAGTTGGCATTCGACCTGAGAATGTAAGACAAGGTGGTACTTATACGGTTAGAGTCGACAGTGTTGAGCAGCTCGGGGTGGACACCTTATTAACCTTTAAATTTAAGGATCGAATTCTTTATGCTAAATGGCTAGGTCAGCATGATATCAATAGGGGGCAAGAAATCACTATCGGTTTTGATGTTGGAAACTTTCATCATTTTGATGAAAATGGTATTGCTCTATATTAAGTCAAAAAGGAGAGGTTCCGACTGTAATCGGAACCTCTCCATTTACTATATATCTAGAAATCTCTTGCATTAACGATCGACCTGAAGTTAAATACTGCGTTTAGGAGAATAGCGGTTGAGCTCCCCATGACAATACCACTAGAAGTAATGACAGACAGGTTTTCAGGTAGGGCAGAGAATAAATCAGGAACAACTGTAACACCGAGCCCCATACCGACTGAAACTGCAACGATTAGCATATTAGATTGTTGGTTAAGGTCAATACGTGACAACATCTTAATGCCTGCACTGATAACCATACCGAACATTGCGATCATAGCACCACCGAGAACTGGACCCGGAATGGTCAGTGTAAGTGCCGCAATTTTTGGAACGAGACCTAAAATGATGAGCATCAAACCCGCAATGTAGATGATTTTGTTTCTACGAACACCGGATATTTGTATCAAGCCGACATTTTGAGAGAAGGTTGTATAAGGAAAAGCATTCACTAAACCACCTAAGACAATCGCAATACCTTCTGCACGGTAACCACGTTTTAAGTCTTCTCCTTTAATTTCTATCTTTGTAATTTCTCCAAGGGCAAAATAAACACCAGTCGATTCCACTAAACTGACCATCGCAACTAAGGTCATCGTTAATATCGGTAGTATATGAAATTCTGGTGTACCAAAGTAAAAGACATGAGGTAAATGTAACCAAGATGCATCAAGTATAGGTTTAAAATCAACAAGACCAAAGAAAGTACTTAGTACAGTACCCGCAATAATCCCACTTAAGATTGCGATAGAACCAAAGAATCCTTTAGCAAATTTTAAAATGATTAAAATAATAATTAAAGTTGAGAAACCTAAAAATAAGTTGATTGGAGCGCCGAAGTCTTCGGCGCCTTGACCACCAGCTAGGTCATTAAAAGCAACTGGCATCAATGTAATTCCTATAATTGTAACAACAGTCCCCGTAACAACAGGTGGGAAGAAGCGTATAAGTTTACTAAAAATCGGTGCAATAATGACAACAAGTAAACCTGAAACTAATATTGCCCCATAAACAGATTGTACACTATATGTATTGGCAATGTTGATAATTGGTCCTACAGCGGTAAAGGTACAACCAAGTACAACAGGTAATCCGATACCTGAGAACTTATTCTTCCAAACTTGCAGAATCGTTGCGACCCCGCACATCATAATGTCTATGGCAATTAAATACGTCAATTGTACTGGCGTTAAGCCAATCGCATTACCAACAATAAGGGGCACAATGACTGCACCTGCATACATGGCAAGTACATGCTGAAGTCCAAGTGAAAAATCTTTTGCATGAGATTTAATATTAGATGCCATTAGTTTTTATCCTCTTTAAAAGTGATTGTGCCATCTGTTAATGATTCAATTCTTGCTAATGATTCTACTCTATAATTTTTTTCTTTTAAAATTGTTGCACCACTTTGGAATGATTTTTCAATAACGATTCCAATACCGACAACTTTTGCATTTGCCTGGTCGACTAAACTAATCAGAGCATTGGCAGCCTCACCATTTGCTAAGAAGTCATCAATGATTAATACCTTATCATCAGCTGTAATGAACTGATCTGACACACTAATCATGTTTGTTTCCTGCTTAGTATAAGAGAATACTTGAGCACTTAAGAGATTATCAGATAGGGTTAATGACTTTCTCTTTCTAGCAAATACAACAGGTACATCAAAATTTAAAGCCGTCATAACAGAAGGCGCAATACCTGAAGATTCAAGTGTTAAAACCTTAGTAATACCTTCATCTTTAAATATACGATAAAATTCCTTACCGATTTCGACCATAAGTTTTGGATCGATTTGATGATTTAGAAATCTATCTACCTTGAGTACATTATCCGATAAGGCAGTACCTTGCTCTAAAATCTGTTGTTTAAGTAAATCCATTAGTGAAGTCTCCTTTATTTCTATGAATGTATATATATTAACAGAAATCACGAACTTTACAATAGTTAAATTTAAAATAGTTCCTATATTTATGTTTATTTTAAAATAAAAATTATAAACATTCGTGAATTGTTATTGTTAGATTGATAGATTTGAACAATGTATAATTAATCTAGATGAAAAAAGGAGCGGTCTTAAAGCGTGGATATTTCTAAAGAAACTTTAATACGTACTTCAGTCCAAGAAATGATTTTAAATGGACAGCTCGCACCCGGAGATAAGCTACCAAGTGAAAATCAGCTTGCTGATCAGTTTAAGTCTAAGAGAATTGATGCAAGGAATGCGCTAGTTCAACTTGAGAAGATGGGTAGTGTCCATAGTCGACAGGGCGTAGGAAGGTTTGTGAATCGACCCTTACCTGTCATTGATTTTACAGTGACCGGTGCAAGTAGTTTTTCAAAGAAGATGGAAGCTCAAAACATTCCATATGAAAGTAAAGTTATACATGCAGATTATACGGATGAGATGACCTTCGAAGGAAAAAAAGCGTTTAAGGTTTCACGTTTAAGAATTGTTGATAATGTGCCATGTGCCATCCATATTTCTTACATTAGAACGGATATATTTCCTAATATATATGAAGAGAAAAACCAGTTGCAATCTGTGTATACCTTTTTCGAAAGTAAGGGGCATACGAATCTGACAAGTCGCGACCGCACAGTATCTGCTCAGTTTGCGACACTTGAAGTGATGGAAATGCTAAAATGCAGTGAACTTGTACCACTTATTGTATTTGAAACTTCAACCTATGATACTTCAACAAACCAATGCTTAGAAAAAGTGAAAATATTATATAGAAGTGATTTATTCAAGCATAAGTTATCTGATGAAGGTTAAGCCTAAAGCCGATATAAACTCTATTGATGAGTTTATATCGGCTTTTTTATCTTATATCTACAATCCTAAACATAAGCTTTACATTACTTTACTAAGTCTAAACTTTTGTAACTTGGCAACAAGTTATTGTTAATGACATAGGAGGGTGTGACATGAAAAGAAAAGAATGGTCAGCACTTATAGCAAGATACGGAAGAGATGAAGCAATTGAATTTTTTGAAACTCATAAAAACGACTTAGACTTTGAAGTGATCAGTGGTCCCGAGCTTGGACTCACAATGGTGAAGATGAGAGAGCACGCTCAAAATTCTTTGTTCTACATAGGTGAAGTATTGATCACTGAAACAAAGATAAGAAGTGGACAAACAGTCGGTGTTGGTTTGATCAAAGGTGAAGATGAAACATTTTCTCTTGCCTTAAGTTTCATCGATTTAGTAAATAAATGCAGTGAATTTACAGAAGAATTTAACATGATGATCGAAAAACTAAGCGCTATTGAAGACGAGAATGTAAAAGAACGTACAGAACGTATTTTACAAACTAAAGTCAGCTTCGACATGATGAACGATTAGGAGGATATCAGTGAAGACTATAGTACATACGACCCAAGCTGTTTACCGTCAACTTGTGAATATTACAAGTCGACCAGGACATATTGAACTTATTGAAGAAGAAGTAAAGAATTACTCAGATTTTTCCAATGCCACTTTACTGACTACGATGACGCTTTTTGATAATGAAATTTCCTTTATAACACCAGATGAGGCAATGGATAAGGAAATTAAGGTGCTAACTGGTGCGAAGTCAATTGATTCATTAAAAGAGACTGATTTTATTGTCTTGCAAGCAGCAGATTTAAAGGAAGAATATTTCACAGAAACTGCTCACGGTGTATTAATTTCACCTGAAAAGTCGGTAACTTTAATCATTGAAGTAGACAGCGTTACTTCAGGAGAATCATATATCTTTAGTGGTCCAGGTATTAAAGACGAGACAAAAGTTAACATCGCTATAGAGCATGAATGGATATCATTAAGAAACGAAGCGTGTAAAGAGTTTCCTTTAGGATTGGATATCATTCTTACCGATAAGGAAAATCGGGCAATGATGATTCCTAGAACGACGAAAGTGGAGGTGGCATAGATGGGTTACGTTGCTGTAAAGGGTGGCGCACATGCGATTAACAATTCTGTACTTTTATATAAGAACAGACGCCTAGAAGAAGGCATTGATATAGAAGTTGAAAAAATTAAAACAAACATGCGTCAGCTCATCAACCAAGTCATGAGTGAAGCAAGTTTCTATGATAGAGATACAGCTGCACTTGCCATCAAGCAAGCTGAAGGCAATATGGAGGAAGCTGTCTTCCTAATGAGAGCGCATCGTTCAACACTACCAAGGTTATACTATTCAACCATTACAGATACGAGAGATATGTTTGTTGAACGTAGAATTTCGGCAAGCTTTAAAGACATTCCAGGGGGTCAGATACTCGGTGCATCACCAGACTTTACGCATCGACTACTTGACGATTCTTTAAAGGAATTATCAGAAGGTCCACTTGAAGACATCAGCTATAAAGAAGTGGGATACAACTATAAATTATATAAATTACCTAAGGTCATCGATTATTTAGAAAAAGAAGGTTTATTTGTAAGAGATGAAGAAAACAATGATGAACCAGATGACATCACTAAAAAATCTATCGAGTTTCCAAGTACAAGAAGTCAAAAACTACAGGCACTCACACGTGGTCAGACAGGTGCTGTGACTTCTCTAGGTTATGCTGAAATTCGTGGCTATGGTTTTACATCTCACCCTAACATCGGAGAATGTCGAGTCGGTCAGCAGCCAGTATTTGTCGATATTGATGATGAGTACGGTGAGTACTTTATCGGAGACTTTGAAATGACAGAGATTGATGGCTTTATGCCAGACGTTGCTGATGATCAAACAACTGCTGACGAAGACATGCTAATTAAAATTGGATACGGCCTAGTATTTGGACAAAATGAAACAAAGGCAATTGCTATGAGTGTGCTTGATTATAGCCTAGAACACCCAATAGACGGTGTACCAACGTCAGATGATGAATTCATTATGTTCCATATCGATTCTGTTGAATCTACCGGTTTCATTTCTCACTTGAAGCTACCACACTATGTGACGTTCCAATCGAAACTAGACCGCATGCGTCAAGGTAGGGAGGACCAAAAATGAGTCAAAATTTCGCATTCTTAGATGAACATTCAAAAAAAGAAATTAGAAGAAAGACTTTAAAAGCAATTGCCATTCCAGGTTACCAAGTGCCATTTGCCTCTCGTGAATTACCGATTGCCAGAGGATGGGGAACGGGCGGCCTTCAGCTCACATTATCACTTATTGGACAGGAAGATGTCCTTAAAGTGATTGACCAAGGTTCAGATGAATCTGTCAATGCAGTCAATATTAGAAATCTTGTGCAGAATACAACAAGTGTCAAAGAAACGATTCATACAGCAGAAGCTACTTTAATTCAGTCACGTCACCGTATTCCTGAAGTACCTTTAAAGCCTTTTCAAATTTTAGTGCTACAAGTGCCGATGCCAGAACCATTAAGACCGGTTGAGCCAAGTGAAAGAAAGACAAAATTACTTCACGGCGATAAGGAATACAGCGGTGCTTACATTAAATTATTTGAGCAGATTATGAGACACGGCCACATTACAGATGATGCAGACTATCCAGTGATGGTCAACGGCAGATATGTCATGGCACCAAGTCCGATTCCACGTTTCGATAATCCGAAGATGCATCAAAACGATGGTTTGATTCTACTCGGTGCAGGTCGTGAGAAGAAAATTCACGCCGTTCCACCGTATACAGATGTTGAATCATTAGCTTTTGAAGACTATCCATTTGAAGTCGAAGACTTCTCTGACAAAATTTGTCGCGAGTCAGGTTTAACTGGTGTATTCATGGATGAATTAGTCGATGAAGAGACTGGTGAAACTTACTATGTGACGAATGATACGTCTTATATGCTTGAGAAATTGAACGAGGAGGATAGCGTCAATGCATAAAACTGATGATGTTGTTTTATCCATAAAAGATTTATCAAAACAGTTTGGCAACGGCTGCGACTACTGTAAAGATGACAGCGCTGAACTACAAAAGAATATGTGCCCACATTGTAATACTGTACATGCAGTTAAAAATGTTTCTTTTGACTTGTACGAAGGAGAAATCCTCGGTGTTGTTGGTGAAAGTGGAAGCGGTAAAAGTACCTTGATGAAAATGTTGTATTTTGACCAGGAAGCTTCAACTGGGACTTATGTCTTACCAGAAGATCCAAATGCTGAAGACAATGTTTTTTTAGTAAGTAGTCAAAGAAAAAGACAGATTAGAAATGAACAGCTCGGTATGGTCTACCAGAATCCTATGCTCGGTCTAAAGATGGATTTCTCATCTGTGACGAACATTGCAGAAAAATTAATTGCCAGTGGTAACCGTAACGTCGGTCAAATGACAGACCGCGCGGATCACTTTTTAAACAAGGTAAATATTCCGCTCCGTCGTAAATACGAAGCACCTAAAAATTTCTCAGGTGGGATGCAGCAGCGTGTTCAAATCGCCAAAGCCTTATCTAACTATCCACCGATTCTTTTACTAGATGAAGTGACAACAGGTCTAGACTTATCTGTCCAAGCAGATGTACTCGAGTTAATTAAGGAAATTCAAAGAGATATGGGTGTGAGCATGATTGTCGTTTCCCATGATCTTGCAATCATTCGCATGTTATGTGACCGCACCATGGTCATGCTCGATGGCCAAGTGATTGAACACGGTATTACCGATCAAATTCTAGAGGATCCACAACACGAATATACACAACAGCTCGTCTACTCAATCTTATAAGAGGTGAAACAGTTGATCATTACAAACGGTAGTGTCATTACTGAAAGCGAAGTTTTAGAAAATCATGCAGTCATTATTGAACAGGATAAAATCCAAAACATCATCCCAATGTCAGAATTAGAGCTGACTTCAGATGAAGAGGTCATCGATGCTGAAGGGGGCTATGTGAGCCCGGGCTTTATCGATATTCATTCAGATTATATTGAAGGCATTATCGCACCAAGACCGACGACAGTCATGGACTTTAACATTGGTATCAAAGAATCAGAACGTATTTTAAGTTCACACGGGATTACGACGATGTTTCATTCATTATCAATCTATAAGGAAGATCTCTTTGGTCATAAGCCAGTGCGTCAGCCGGAAAATGTGAATAAACTCATTCATGCTATTCATAGAACGCACAATGAAGAGCGTTTGATTAGGCATCGCATGCATGCTCGCTTTGAACTTGATGCAGTCGAAATGAAAGACACGATCATGGACCACCTTGAAAATGAGCGTGTTCACTTGTTGAGTATCATGGATCATACGCCAGGGCAAGGTCAGTACAGAGACATTGAGACTTACCGTCATACAATGAAGGGTTATCAAAACATAACGGATGAAGAAATCGATCGCCAAATAGATGAAAAGCGTCAGATGGACCGCCTCTCTATAGAGGATATGAAGGAGCTTGCAGCACTTGCAAAGTCAAAAAATGTTGCGGTTGCGTCTCATGATGACGATACGATTGAAAAGATTGATTTTAATGAATGTCTAGATACGACAATCAGTGAATTCCCTATAAAGATGGAAGTGGCTAAGTATGCAAATAACAAGGGACTGTACACGCTTGCTGGTGCACCAAATATCATGCTAGGTGGATCGCATTCAGGAAATTTAAATGCTAAAGATGCCATCTTAGAAAACTGCATTTCAATCTTATGTAGTGATTATTATCCTGCAGCCATGTTGCATTCAGTATTTAAGCTTCACAACGAAGCGGATTATCCACTTGTTGATGCCTTTAAATTAATTACTATTAATCCAGCAAAAGCAGTCCAGATGGATGAAGAAATTGGTTCATTAGAAACAGGGAAAAAAGCAGACATTAACATCATTAGATTACACGATGACTATCCGACGATTACAGAATGTATCGTCAATGGTAAAATCGTCAGCCAATACCATTACAGAATAGATTAGGAGGGACAATATGATCTGCATTAAAGATTTCAGTAAATCTTTCACCATTCATCATTTAGATCAAACGAGAACAGCGATCGAGGGTGTGTCATTCGATGTAAAAAAAGGTGAATTTCTAGGTATCGTCGGAGAGAGTGGTAGCGGGAAATCAACGATTCTAAAAAGCATCTACGGGACCTATAAACCCTCTTCCGGGACGGTCACTTACGACTCAAAAGCCTTTGGTGAAGTCGACTTACACGGTATTACTGACCGCGCCTTAATCAGTCTTCGCACAAATGAAATAGGTTACGTGTCTCAGTTTTTAAAAGTTATGCCTAGAACAACAACGCTAGAACTTGTTATTAACTCAATGCTAGAGATGGGGGTCGATAAGGAAGCGGCTGAAACAGAGGCAAAAGAAGCCCTTAGACACTTTGATATTCCTGAAGCTTTGTGGCACAACTATCCAAATACGTTTTCTGGTGGAGAAAAACTAAGATTGAACATTGCTTGTGCCATCGTAAAAAAACCAAGACTATTATTACTCGATGAGCCGACGGCATCACTGGATGAAAAATCGAAGTTAAAGGTGAGAGAGACTATTTCTAAGTTAATCGATGGTGGAACGACCTTAATTGGTATCTTCCATGACCTTGAATTTATGGACGGTTTATGTACAAAGGTGTATGACATGAATACAAAAACAATAGAGGAGCGTGCTGTATAGTGTCTAAAATAGATCTGCATGTGCATAGTAACTTTTCCGATGGTAAAGACAATGTAAATAAAGTGTTAGATCTTGCTAAAGCAGAGGACGTGTCAATGTTAAGCTTCGTCGATCATGACACAAATATGACATATTATGAAGCGCTACCATTTGCAAAAAGCATAGGTATCGACTTAATTCCTGGTATAGAAATCTCTGCCTATGACTTTAAGAGAGACAGAAAAGTGCATATTTTAGGCTATAACTACAATTTAGATGCTCCAAATATTAAAAAATTAACAGTTCCTTTACTTAACAGACGTCATCAACATTCACTCTGGCAGATTGAACAGATTAAAAATTACGGTATTGATGTGGATATGGACAAGGTTATGGCAACAGTTGGACCTGTTGGTGTCATCTATAAACAGCATATTATGCATGCAATTTGTGATGAACATTATACCAATGCACGCTACACAACGAAGTACCGTACCTTGTTTAAGAACAAGGGACCAGCTAGTGGAGACATTGAATATGTCGATGCTATTGAAGCCTTAAAAGCGATTAGAGCGGACGATGGTTATGCAGTCATTGCGCACCCAGGACAATTAAATAGTTATGATTTGATTGAAGAGAACGCAGAACTAATCGATGGTGTTGAAAAATATCATCCTGACCATGATCAGATGGATTATGAAAAAGTTGATGCTCTGGTTGAACAATATGACTTCTTTATTACAGGTGGATCTGACTACCATGGTGACTTTGGAGCCACTGTAGACATTGGCTTAGACGATGAATTATTAAGTAAAACAGAGGCATTATTTAGATAATATAAACATCTGTTAAATAGCTGTAAATCACATTTACTTACCAAGCGAAATATCATTTAATAAATTATGTAATTAAATTCACTAAAGGAGTTTGAAAATGAAGAAGTTTCTCAATCTATTTCTCGGTTTAACTTTGGTATTAATTTTAGCAGCATGTGGTAGTGGCAACGAAGAAGAATCAACAGAAGAGGATACAGCAGATGCTAGTGAAAACAGTGATGAGCCAATCAACTTAGTTTGGTATCCAAATGAATCAGGTAACGAACTTGCTGATGCTCGTGACGAGATTGGAAGCATTATTGAGGAAGCAACAGGCAGAACTGTTGAACATGAACTTACAACTGACTATGCAATTGCAATTGAAAGTATTGTAAACGACAATGCTGACCTTGCATTTACTGGTGCAGAAGGATACATACAAGCAAAAGAACGTAACGACAATATTACTCCATTAGTTGTACCATCTGGTCCATCTGGTACTGAAGAAGATGCTTTATACTACAGCTGGTTTGCAACTAAGGTCGACAACATGGAACAGTTCGAAACTGGTGAAGGAGAATACTCAATCGATGAGTTCCCAGGTAAAAACTTCTCATTCGTATCAACTTCATCTACATCAGGATTTAGAGTACCTACTTCTACAATTCTAAATCATTTCTCAGAAACTGATGAGTATGCAGACTTAACTGAGGAAGACCTTGCAGAAAGCGGTCGTTTCTTTGACCAAGTAATGTTCGGTAATACTCACCAAGGTTCAGCAGTTAACTTGATTAACGACAGAGCTGAAATTGCAGCGTTCTGTGACACTTGTGTTGAAAACTATGTAGAACTTGCTGAAGGTGAAGAAAATACACCTGGTGCAATCTATGAAGTATCTGAAGGTGCTGCAGATCCATTCTCTAACTTAGTTGGAGAGCAGTTCGGAATCATTTCAGCTACACCAGTACTTAATGCACCATTTATTGCTAATGAAAGTACATTAGGTTCTGAAACAGTTGAAGAATTACGTGAAGTATTCGCATCTGATGAAGTTGCAAACAATGAAAACATTTTCGTTCCTGAAGATTCAGAAGAAGGCGGTCTATTCACAAAATCAGCTGACGAGCGTTTCGTAGTTGTTGAAGATGAGTGGTTCGACCCAATCAGAGAATTAAGCGCAGAATAATCTAATCGAAAAGATAATATTTATTTAAAGAGGGGATTCCCCCTCTTTTTACATAGGAGGACGTCATCCATGGCGGTGGATAATAAATTAAAAGAAGAACAAAAGACAAAAACAGATTTCAATAAGAAGGCAACTGACGATGTGCTCATTTCATTTGACGAGGATCCAGAAGTAACAGGAGAGACAGTAGAGGTAGCAAGTAAAGAAGAAGTCAAACAAATGCCTGTCATCATGTCTATCGAAAACTTAAATAAGGAATATTCTAAAGGTAAAACAGTTCTAAAGGATGTAAACTTTGATATCAAAAAAGGTGAATTGTTATCGATTATAGGGCCATCAGGAGCTGGTAAGTCTACACTTCTTAGATCTATCAACCGCATGATTGAACCGACTTCAGGAAAGATTGATTTTGATAATAAAAATATTACTAAAATCAAAGGTAAAGAACTGCGTAAGATGAGAACGAACATCGGTATGATATTCCAACACTATAATCTAGTGGATCGCCTGTCAGTTTTTGAAAATGTCTTACACGGTACATTGGGTTATAAAAACTCCATTCAAGGTATTTTTTCAATGTATACAGAGTCGGAAAAAGAAGAAGCACTAGATATTATTACGGAGCTTGGTATTCAAGATCATATATATAAGCGCTGTGACGAATTATCAGGTGGACAAAAGCAAAGAGTGGGAATTGCTCGTGCGCTTGTTCAAAAGCCGAAAATTATTCTTTGTGATGAGCCGATTGCTTCACTAGATCCGAGCTCTTCTAGAATCATTATGGAACACTTAAGAAAAATCTGTAATGAAAAAGGTATCACAGTAATCGTTAACCTTCACCAAGTGGATGTAGCTAAGAATTACTCTGACAGAATTATTGGCTTAAATAGTGGTGAAGTGGTCTTTAACGGTCATCCAAACGAAATAAATAAGGAAGTCATTCAGAAGATTTATGGAACAGATTTCGATGACTTAATTATGGAGTAGGTGATAATTGATGAGACAAACACAAACGATTAACGCTAAGGATATCAATATCATTCAAAAGAAAAATCTAATGCTTCTACTGACTGTTGTGATTATTGTCGGTTTGATAATGCTCGCAAGCTACATTACTGAATACAACCATGTTGACGGAATTTTATCGATTCCGGCTGCGATCTCTTGGATGGCGAGTAACTTGATGTTCTCACAATCAACTTTAGCGAACTTAGGTAGTGTACTCCGATTACTTTGGGAGACAGTGTTGATATCAATTGTTGCGACTACGACAGCATCAGTATTTGCTATAGTATTTGCCTTGATGGGCTCAAGCTTAACTTACCTAAACAAACCACTGATGTACTTAGCAAAAATTATTGCATCAATTTCACGTAATATTCCCGTTGTTGCCTGGGCCCTAATCTTAGTTATTAGTTTTGGTACAAACTCAATGACAGGTTTTCTCGCTCTATTCTTTGGATCATTCGGTTTCTTAGTGAGAGCATTTATTGAAACGATTGATGAAGGTAGCCGCGATTCAGTAGAAGCTTTAAATGCGACTGGCGCAACTTATTGGCACACAATATTCAAGGCAGTGTTACCAGGGAGCATGCCACAGATGTTCAGTTGGATTCTCTTTATGATTGAAACGAACATTCGCAGTGCAACACTAGTTGGTCTCTTGACGGGTACAGGTATTGGTTACTTATTTGACCTATACTATAAACAACTAAACTACGAGATGGTGACATTGATCACACTGGCAATCGTCCTTGCTGTATTAATCATTGAAGCAATATCAAATATCATTAGAAGGGAGATTTTATAATGCAGTCAACAGTAGAATATGATTCTAACGGCTCTATAAAAGTCTCCAAGCCAAACCGTGGACAGACTATTTTAAAATGGCTCATAATCGGGTCTGCTATATTCACAGTAGTTGGATTCTTCTTAATGGACTACACAGGGCTTGATTTAACACAGGCAATACCAATGACCATAGATAACTTAGGTCAAATGTTCCTGTCCCCGAGTTTAAACAATACAACTTGGTCAAATGCACTATGGCAAGTCGCTGTTACCTTATCACTTGGCTTTTTAGCAACGATACTCGGTGCAATCATTTCACTGTTCCTAGCCTTTGGAACAGCAGTTAACCTGTCAAAACCTTGGTTGAGCAATACTATAAAAGCTTTCATTACAGTTATTCGTGCTGTACCGACAGTATTATGGGTGCTTATCTTTGCGATTGCAGCAGGGCTTGGATCAGTTGCAGCGGTAATCGGAATGATCTTCCACTCAGTTGCTTATCTAGTAAAAGCATATAGTGAAGCATTCGAAGAAGTCGATGAAGGTAAAATCGAGGCGCTTAGAGCATCTGGTGCAAGCTATGGACACATCCTATTTCAGGTAATTGTTCCACAGACAAAAAGTTACTTGATTTCATGGACCTTCCTACGATTTGAAATTAACTTCGGTGTTGCAGTTGCCATGGGTGCTGCAGCAGGTGCTGGTGGAATAGGATACGAGCTCTTCATGTCAAGTTCATTCTACTATGATATGCAAGAAGTCGGTGCCATTACATTAATTATCCTAGTCGTAGCGATTATCTTAGAATTAATAGCGAATCGATTAAAAGTATCAGCGTAAAAATATACTCCTCTTAAGTTGGATTAAACTGACTTAACGGGAGTTTTCTAATATATGTTATTGGCGATTTTTTTAAGAAATAGAATAATTGTAGTATTGTACAACTTATTGTACAATTTAATTGTGAGGAGTGAATGCTATGACAGTTAAATCTTATTCTTACGTACGCGAAAATTTTAAAGACATGATAAACAAAGTGAACGATGATAGTGATGCGATTATCATTACAACTAAAGACCGTAATGCGGTCATGATGTCAGAGGAAAGTTATAACGAAATCATGGAAACTCTTTATTTACAACAAAGTCCTTCTAATGCAAAACGTTTATCGGAATCTATTGAAAACCTAGAGCGTGGGAATGTTAGAAATAAGGATATCTCGATTTAATGACGAAACTCAATATTACATTTTCACCTCAAGCTTTTGAGGATTATGAATATTTTCAAGTCAAAGATCGACGGTTGGTTAAAAGAATTAACCAATTATTAAAAAGCATTTCTAGAGACGGTTTTTTAGAAGGAATAGGGAAGCCTGAGAAATTAGTTGGTAATTATTCTGGTTATTACAGTCGACGAATTAATCATGAACATAGATTAGTGTACACAGTAAATGAATATGCGATATTAGTTGCGTCTTGTAGATATCATTATAAATAATGATAATAAAGACAATATTAAGGATTAACCCTCGATATTGTCTCTTTTTTGTGTAAATTATAGAAAAATCAATACATGTATGAGGGTAGGAATAACAAAACTACCAATGAATATCATATAGAAAAGATCTGGACGTTCATTTTTTGTTGCGAATTTGTATGCGAGTGATCTAAATACTACAGATACAATAAACACAAATATAATAAATGCGAAAAAACCTGTTGTATAGTAGATGAAATTGAAGTAGACCAAAGCGACAAACATGATGAGGTAAAGCGATAGACCGCTTATAAATGACAGTATGTATTTTGTTAGAGTAGACATATATTACCTTTCAAATTGTATTTATTTCTATGATAGCTAAACGTGTTTCTTTATGCAATTTAAGCGAAATAAGGTTATAATTTCATGTAAGATAGATTGGAGTGATTATATGTCATTTGTAAAATACATTGAATCTAAGGATGGTACGCTCCTATATACCAAAATTCAAACTCAGGAGCAACCGGAAAATGCTAAAGCGACAATCGTCATTGTACATGGTTTAGCTGAACATTTGGGACGTTACGATGATTTTGCTGGAACTCTAATTCGAAATGGTTTTAACGTCATTCGTTACGATCAAAGGGGACATGGTCATTCTTCAGGTGAGGAAACTTTTTACTCTGAAGTCGACGAAATTACGGATGATCTAGGGGCTATTGTTTTATACGCTAGAAAACAATTCGAGAATCAGAAGCTATTCATTATCGGCCACAGCATGGGTGGCTACACCGCAGCTTTATACGGTACGAAATATCCACAAAAGATTGACGGTTATGTCACTTCTGGTGCCCTAACACGCTTTAACAATGATATTTTTGAAGAAATACCAGTCGGACTTGATACGAACGATTATGTAAAAAATGAGCTCGGTGACGGTATTTGTTCAACTGAGATTGTCCGTAAACACTATGTAGAGGATGCCTTGAACAAGAAGCGAATTTCTGTTGGTTTAATTCGTACAATCCAAAAAGGTGTTGAATATCTTAAGCTAGAGGCTAGTGATTTCAAGGACCCTATTTTAATCTTACACGGTGAAAATGACGGGCTTGTGTCTGTTAAAGATTCAGAGCAACTGCATGATGAAATCTCAAGTTCTGATAAAGAACTGATTATTTACCCTGAACTAGAGCATGAGATATTTAATGAGTTCACTAAGAAAAATGAAATATTTGATACGATCATGTCATGGATAGACGCGCGGTTATAACTAGAAAAGGAGTTTTAATAATGGACGTAAGTGAAGCAATTCAATCCAGGCGAAGCATAAAAATATTTAAGGATATAGAACCAATATCTAAAATTGATGTTGAACAGCTGCTTCAAGCAGCAATAATGGCGCCTAATCATCATCGTACTGAGCCATGGAAGTTTTTTGTGCTCCAAGGTGATGGCCGCCTACCATTATCACGGGTTATGGGTGAATGGGCAAAGACGCTTGTCGATGACCCAAACAGTGAGAGTGGACAAAAACGCATCAATAAGATGATGAACAAACCCTTGATTGCACCAACTATTATTCTCGTGGCTCTAAGCCATGATGAAACAGGGAAAGGTATTTATTCAGAAGATCATTCTGCCGTTGCTGCAGCTATACAAAACATCTTGTTAGAAGCACATGGAATGGGGTATGGGGCCACATGGAAGAGTGGGCCAGCCTATGAGTGTGAGCCAGTAAAATCATATTTCAACCTCGGCGACCATGAAGAGATATTAGGTGCAATATTTATAGGTGAAGCGGATTTGAAAAAAGAACCTGTTGCAAAACGTCAACCATTCACTGAAAAAACAGTGTGGATAACAGAGGACAATCAGTAGATGAAAAAATTAGCAATTGTATTATTTTTAATCGCAACCTTGCTGATGTTTAGCGTTGGCACGGTCATACCAATTGAATATAACTTCATTGTGTATCTTTTTGTATTGATCTTTTTTGTCGGCGGCGTCTATTGTAGTGTCAGTATAAATTCTGATTCAGAATGATGAAGAAATATGTATTGAAATGCATAGAATAGGGTAATCTCTTATTATAAGGGATTACTTTTTTTATTTTATATGAGGTGATTTAATGCAAAAATACATATTTAGCGTTTTACTATCACTAATATTGATATTAACAGCTTGTTCAAGCCCAGAAGATAAATATGAAGCAAGTAAACAGTCTTTTAATGAGGATGTTTCTGTTCAACTTGTTGAGATTTTGAACCAGCTGAGTCAATATGAAAGTGAAACTACTGAATTAACAGCTGAGGCTTTAACCGACGAATCCTTAGAAGCTTTTAAAAATGAAGAATCTAATCTATTTGAAAAGTTAAATCAGAGGCAAGAAGCGGTCGATAATCTTACTGAAATTGCTGATGAATTAACAGGTATAAATGAGGACCTGGAAAGCATAAATGTTGAAGAAGATTCAGAGATTGATGAGACGGAATTAAATCAAACAAAAGATGCAGTTTCAGCCCTAACAAATGAGGTTCAAGGGTTTCAAGAAGCTTACAACAATTTATTAGATGAAGAAAGATCGTATTATGATGCGCTTATTCAAGATGATGCAGACTATACGACGATGACTGAAGGGATGTCATCCATTAACAGTACGTATGAGGATGTAAAATCACAATATGAGTCTGTTAATACACAAATCTCCGCAGTGAATGGCAATAATGAAAGTAACTATAGCACAGAACAGGCTGAAGATTCAGAGGAAGAAGTAGAACCACTTTACCAAGTAAACCCAGATACATCAGAGATTACCCCAATTGAAGAGGCGACAGATGCCAATGTAGCATTGATTACGATTGATGACGCACCAAATCATCATGCTGTAGAAATGGCACATACATTAAAAGAGCTAGATGCACCGGCTATATTCTTTGTAAACGGAATGTATTTAGAATCTGAAGAAGGTAAGGCAGCTCTAAAAGAGATTTATGATTTAGGATTTGCCATTGGGAATCATACTTATAACCACCCGAATTTAGGTGAAATGTCTCCAGAGAATACTGAGTTAGAGATTGTGGACACAAATGACTTAGTTGAAGCGGTAATTGGTGAGCGTCCAAAATTCTTCAGAGCACCATTTGGAGTAAACAATGACACTTCAATAGAGGTTGCTAAGGATGAAGGGATGACGGTAATGAACTGGACCTATGGTTATGACTGGGAACCTGAATATCAAGAACCTTCTGCATTAGCGGAGATTATGACAAACACAGAAGTGCTTAATGATGGTGCCAATTTACTTATGCATGACAGACAGTGGACTAAAGAAGCACTGCCTGACATCGTTACGGGTCTAAGAGATAAAGGCTATACTTTAGTTGATCCGAAAACAATTCAAGTTGAAGGTGGGGTGGATCAATGAGTACTCGGAATTTCTTAATTTTAGTTGGTAGTATACTCGTCGTCTTATTTATACTTTTAGGAATAGCGATTAATGCTGAAAATGCTTCTGAAGAAGATGTTGCAACGAATGAGGAAAATACAGAAGATCAAAATACAGAAGAAAGCAATGATCAAGAGGAAGAAGCAGATTCAGAAGGTGAAGAAACTGAGCAAACAGACAGTGAATCACCAACTATGAATATAAATGAGGGGCCCTTATACTCACTAAAAGAGGGAAGTACTTCTGCTTTCGGTTTTGAATCGGGCGTTGATATTCCATACCCAGAAGATGGGGTTAAAGGCGTCTATGTTACTGCATATTCTGCAGGTGGAGATCGTATGCAATCACTTATTGATCTTATTAACAATACAGAACTTAATTCTATGGTACTTGATGTAAAAGAAGATATTGGAGATATCATGATGGAATTAGACACTGAGGGTGAAGAAAGCAAACGCTTTATGCAGAACTATGTAGATGGTGAAAACTTAATGCAACAAATGGAAGAGAATGATATATATCCTATTGGTCGAATTGTTGTATTTAAGGATTCACGTCTCGCTCAAGATAGACCAGACTTATCATTTGTAAATTCCGAGGGCTCAGTTTGGCAAAACGGAAGTGGAGAAAGCTTTGTAAATCCATTCTTAAAAGAAGTATGGGATTATAATGTTGATATTGCCATTGAAGCTGCTAAGCTAGGCTTTAAAGAGATACAATTTGACTATGTGAGATTCCCAGAAGCATTTGAAACGATGTCATCAGAACTGCAGTATAGTTTTGGTGATTATGCGGACTCAGAAGAGGATGAAGTCCAGCAACGTGTCAGTGCTGTAACAGACTTTGTTGCCTATGCAAAAGAACGCTTAGAACCCTATGGAGTTGAAGTATCAGTAGATGTGTTTGGTTATGCAGCGACACAAAGAGAAGCACCTGGTATCGGTCAAAACTTCTCGCAAATATCTAATAATGTTGATGTAATTTCATCGATGATTTACCCTTCTCACTGGGGTGCAGGTGCATTTGGCTATGATACTCCTGATACCGAACCTTATGGCGTCATTGATGATTATATGAAGGTTGAAAACGAGGTCTTAGGTGCCTTAGATGATCCACCAAAATCAAGACCTTGGATTCAAGACTTTACAGCATCTTATTTAGGACTTGGAAATTATCTTGAATATGGACCAGCAGAAGTCGAAGCACAAATTCAAGCTCTAAACGACAATGGAGTGGAGGAATACTTAATTTGGAATTCCTCAAACGATTATTCAACAGATACGAATTATTAAGAAAGTGATAAGACGTGAGAGCCTTTTATATAAGGGTCTTACGTTTTTTTAATGTCAAAAACGCCTTTATTTATTAACTTTTCACAAATAAATGAAATATTATTTCTATAAAGTTTAAGGATTATTTCATAGTAAATATGAATGAAATTTCACAGAGAAGTTACTTATTTCACATCCGGAGTTGATTTATTGGCATTTTTAAGGTACATTATATAAGTTTCTGAAAAGTGATAAACTAAAATTTCAGATGAATGGAGATGGTAAGTATGGGGTCTGTGAATACAACAGATCAGAATGTACAAACAGAAGAAAGCGATCACTCCTTATCAAAGGTACCTTTCAATGAAAGAAAAATGGGCTGGTTGAGTATTACCAATATTACATTTGGTATCGCAACAGCAATCTTCTATTTTCAAATAGGTAGTGTTATGGCACTACAGTTCGGCGCAATCAACGCGATGATTTCTGCCTTATATGCAATTATTGTTGCAGGTGTTATGGGTTCAGTTATCGCATACCTATCCGCACGTTCTGGTATGAACGTCAACTTAATGTCACGTGGTGGAGGATTTGGATACATAGGTGCTTCACTGACATCTTTAATTTACGCTTCTAACTTTATTATGTACTGTGCCTTAGAAGGCATGATTCTTGTTTACGCAGTACATGAATTCTTTCCTGTAATCCCTGTTTGGATTCTCATTGTATTTTTTGGATTACTCGTTATACCTCTAAACTGGTTTGGTATCAAACAACTGGATAAACTCCAA
The DNA here is from genome assembly GCF_016313225.1 of Jeotgalicoccus sp. ATCC 8456. Lineage (NCBI taxonomy): Bacteria > Bacillati > Bacillota > Bacilli > Caryophanales > Staphylococcaceae > Jeotgalicoccus > Jeotgalicoccus sp. ATCC 8456. The sequence continues at coordinate 1,970,131 of NZ_CP066224.1, forward strand.
AAATGGTCTTTACCTATATTCTTTATATTTTTAATTACAGCCATTGTTGTGTCATTCTTTACACCATCACAATATGACGGTGCATTCTGGACATATATGCCTGAAGGCGTTCAAATTGGTGGAACAGCACTCTTATTATGTATTGGTATGCAGCATGGTATTATTGGCTTAACAGCCTTAATTGCCTCAGACTACGCAAGATTCTTAAAACCTGGGCACATTAAAGGTGGATCAATTGCAATTGGTTTTATCCCGCAAATATTCTGTTACGGTGTGATGGGTGGACTCGGTATCTGGTTTGGTGTCCGTTTAAGCGAACCAAATCCAGGCGTTTATATCGTTCACTTACTCGGTATCGGTGGTGCATTATTTACAATTCTGACTCAGGTGCGTATTAATGTGACGAACATTTATAGTAGTTCGTTATCACTATCTAACTTCTTTGAAAATGTTGTTAAATTTACTCCAGGTAGAAGATTCTGGGTAGTTGTAGCGGGTCTGACTGCTATGTTTCTTATGCTCGCAGTTATTGTAGACCACTTAGATACAGCTTTAACATTCCAAGGTGTATTCTTAATGTCTTGGGCAGCGATCCTTGTAACGGACTTTGTTGCTGTCAAATGGCTGATGAAGATCGGGCCGAATTACTATGAAGAATGTCAGGAATACTTGTTTAAATGGAACCCTGTTGGTGTAGGTGCGCTCTTGATTTCTAGTTTATTAGGTACAATCGCAGCACTTGGCTATATGGGTGGATTTTTACAAAGTACAGCAGCATTTTTCGCAGCTGCGCTCGCAGCAGTTCTAACGATTATTATTGCCTATGTGACTAAAGGTAAGTACTACCTAAAAAGCGAAGTTCATGATATCGATGAAAGAGATATCATCGTAAAATCTAAGTAAATCTTTAAAAAATCGACGTAAAGACCTTGGGGTTAAGGTTTTACGTCGATTTTTTTCATCATTTATCGCGAAGTCGATTTAGATTCGAGTTCACGCTTTTTTCATTACCTACGTTTTTCAGACTCCCCAATAAGAACAGCTGCAGCAGAGTCTCCTGTAATATTCATAGTAGTATAAGCCATATCTAATATTCTATAGATTGCAGCGATTGGACCCATTAATTCTATAGGCAGACCAAGTAGAGATAGGAAGGATGCGCCTAGTACGATACCGCCACCTGGGATACCTGGAGCAGCCATATTAATTAAAGTCGCGATGAAAATTAGGTAAATAATTTGACCGACGCCTAAAGAGATATCGTAAAAGTCAGAAACGAATACAGCGAGTAAACTAAAGGATATGGCACCGCCCGCCATATTAATCGTCGTACCGAGTGGTACAACAAAGTTTGTAATCGAATCACTCACCTTAAAATCATTTGAGGTCACTCGAATTGTCGTTGGCAGGGTCACTGCTGAACTTGTTGTTGCTAATGAAACTAACCATACTTTGTAAATACCTTTAAGAAAGGCAATTGGAGTGAGTCCTGTATATAACCAAACTGGAATTAACATAACAATAATAAATGCAATGATACATGCAACGTAAGCAGTCACAATATATAATCCTAGAGCTGAGAAAATTCCGGGACCGTATTCTGCAACAGCATAGGCCATCAGAGAAATAACCCCAATGGGTGTCAGTTCCATAATATAGTTTAAGACTTTAAATATTACTTTTGATGAAGTTTTTAACAGGTTCTGCTTCTTTACCAACAGCGACAATGGCAACTGAAAAAATAACTGTAAATAGAATTGTTGCTAGAATGTCACCTTCACTTAGTGCCATAAATAAATTTTCAGGAATGATATTCATGAAGAAATCCTCAGCACTAGGTGAAGTCACCTCACCGTCATAACCCGTCGCTTCGATATCGATTCTTAGACCTGGTCGAACAAGGTATGAAATCACAAGACCGATACCGGCTGTGAAGACAAACATACAGACAAAGACTATGATGCTTTTAAAACCAATTCTTCCTAAGTCTTTGCCACTTCCGATATTAATAATCCCTGTTGAAACAGCAACAAAAATAATCGGGATAATCATGACTTTAATAATATTTAAGTAAATATCACCAATAAATTTAATATCTAATGAAAACTGTGGTAAAAATAAGCCGAGTAAGATTCCGATAACGAAACCAATGGCGATTCTTGTAAATAGGTGCTTACTACTCGTTAGTATCTTCTTCATTTTGAATCACTCCTTTATATTCTGGAATCTCACCTTTATTATAGGATCCCAATATATTTACATATGATGTTTTAAGTTTTAAAGCTTCTAAAGCTCTATCAAAATTTTCTCGATTCAAACCATTTTCTATATCGATAAAAAACCCATAGGAGAATGGTTTGTTTTGAATGGGTCGACTCATCAAATAGACCAGATTGATATCATGTGCTGTGAAAATTTCAAGAATATGACTCAGAGAACCTGTACTGTGGTCAGATTCTACATAGAGCGATGTTTTACCATGTAATACTTTTTTAGGTAGGGCTTTAGTAAAGATTAAAAACCGGGTTGTATTTAATGGGTTATCACTAATATTTTCACGGATGACATTCATATTATAGAGTTCTGCAGCATGACGACCTGCGATGCTGGCAATAGTTTCCTTCTCTGATTCTTTTACCATATGTACAGCACCTGCTGTATCACTAAATTCCTTAACCTTTATTTTAGGATATTGACTTAAGTAGGTATAACATTGTTCTAAAGCCTCTGGATGAGAATATACTTCTGTCACTTCATCGAGAGTAATTGGATTTTTAGATATTAAAGCATGGTCAATTTTAATATAAATTTCCTCGACAGCTTTTACATCTAAATATTTCATTAAATCAATGGTGCGGGTAATGGGACCACTTGTTGAATTTTCAACAGGCAAGGCGATGTAGTCGACTTCGTCGTTTAATAAAGCTTCAACGAGTACTTTAAATGTCATATATCCGACTGCCTCATACTCCGCATCAACGGCAAATTTCTTACAAGCTAAAGTACTATAACTTCCGGGCACACCTTGATAACCAATCTTCATGAGAAACACTCCTTAATAATAATAAAAAACCGGCTGAATTCATCTAGAATCCAACCGGTTGAAATTGTAACTTCATATATGACCAACCGATTAGATGTACTAATGGCTGGTTTTTAACACGACATTAAATCAGCCATTACAGATTAGGTATGCCTATATCCGTAATGGGGTGGATACAGGCCTATCTAAAACGGCTGAAAAAGTACGTATTTGATTGACTGATATTTACTTGATTTAACATAAAACCACTCATCTCAATTTATATGTTCATTATTCTAACAATTTAAAAAATTATTGTCAATTTAAATTGTACTAAATTGTGCCTGGTGCAGCGATTTATATATTCCACCTTCTAAATTTAATAACTCTTCATGAGTACCAGTCTCAGAAATACCATCTTTGGTCACGACCATGATCCGGTCAGCATTTTTAATTGTTGCCAGTCTATGGGCAATGACTAAGGTCGTTCGGCCGACGGCTAGACGGTTCAATGCTTCTTGGATGTATAACTCAGTTGCAGTATCTAAGGCACTTGTGGCTTCATCTAAGACGAGAATAGGTGGGTTCTTTAAGAACATGCGTGCAATGGCAATTCTTTGTTTTTGTCCACCCGACAGTTTCACACCACGTTCACCGACAACCGTATTCAAACCTTGAGGGTAGGAATCAATGAGTTCTTTTAATTGTGCCTTTGCTAGAGCATCATAGATTTCATCGTCAGTCGCGTTTTCCTTACCGTAAGCCACGTTTTCTCTTAGAGTACCTGCGAATAAGAACACATCTTGTTGCACTGTGCCGATATTTTCTCTTAAAGAAGACAGGGTTAGATCTCTAATATCGTGACCATCGATAGTAATCTTTCCTGCAGTCACATCGTAGAAGCGGGGGTAAGAGTGAACTTAAAGTTGTTTTACCCGCACCAGATGGTCCGACAAAAGCGATGGTTTCACCTGCTTTTATATCAAAAGTAATATCTGTTAAGACATTTTTCTCTTCGTATTTAAAACTGACATTTTCATATGAAATATTTCCTTTAACATCTGTCAGTGTTATAGCATCTTCCCTCTCAGTAACATCACTTTTCTCATTCATAGTATCTAAGAAATGCTTAAAACCTGCGATACCGTTCGGGTAAAGCTCGATAACTGCATTAATTTTTTCAAGCGGTTTAAAGAGGACATTGGATATTAAGATAAATGCTGCGAAATCACCGTAAGATAATTCCCCAATTGTTACATAATAAGCACCAGCAATTAAGATAAACACATTAACGAGACGCATTAACATATAGGTGCTTGAGTTATTAAAAGACATAATTTTATAGGCCTTAAGTTTAGTCTCCCTAAAACGGTCATTAATCTTTTTGAATTCTTTTAACGCTTCATCTTCTTTAGCGAAGGCTTGAACAAGTCGAATACCACCGATTTTATCACCAATCATATGGTTGAAATCTGAGACACGTCCAAATAGTTCTCTAAATGCGACTGTCATTTTCTTGTTAAAGTAAATAGCTATAACAAGTATGAGTGGCACAATGATAAATGAAATTATAGCAAGCTCTGGATGAATGTAATACATAATACCAAAAGCACCGAGTAGCGTCATTACGGCAATAAATAAGTCCTCAGGCCCATGGTGAGCCATCTCACCAATATTCATGAGGTCATTAGTGAGGCGGGTTAGTAATTTTCCAGTCTTAGTATTGTCAAAAAAGCGAAACGATAAGCGTTGTATATGTACGTATAGGTCATTACGAATATCTCTTTCGATATTTGTCCCGAGCATATGACCCCAATATGTAACAATAAATTGCATAAATGTATTAAATAAATACACCACTACAAGTCCAGCTGCAGCGAGTAGGATCCATTGCCAGTTACCGGTCGGTAGGAGTTCGTCAATAAAGGTGCTAACGATAAGTGGAAATAATAGCTCCAAAAGGCCGACAATAACCGCGGAGAGAAAATCTACAGTGAACAAGACTTTGTAAGGTGCATAGTATGAAAAGAATTTCTTCATCCTGTTCCCATCCTTATAAAATAGTTAAAGCAACTTGATTATACCACTAAAAAATTTCTGTAATAGAGTAAATATACAAGGTACTGGCTTATGATTAACTTATGGAGATTCTTAGTGTAAAATTAAGTATCGTAGTATAAAAAATTTAATTAAAAGTCTTAAGAGATTTGAGGAATTAGCATGTCAAAAATTAATTTAGGAATTATTTACGGTGGTAAGTCGACAGAACACGAGGTATCAATGCGCTCAGCTAAGAGTGTGTTAGATGCGCTAGATAAAAATAAATATAACATCAGTTTAATCTATATAAGTAAAGATGGACAATGGCGCCTGTTAAATGATAATCAGGAAATTAAAATGGTAAGTGACAAAGAGGCAGAAGAAGTATTTGTCTCACCTGCAACCGGTTTAAGAACAGCGAGTGAATTAATCGAATTTGATTCAGTTTTACCGATTTTACACGGTACAGCTGGTGAAGACGGAAGCATCCAAGGGCTCTTAGAGTTAGCGGGTGTGCCTTATGCAGGATGTGGTATTAGAAGTTCTGCGGTATGCATGGACAAGGATATGACAAAGCGTCTTTTAAATCTTGCAAATATCCAGACTGCTAAAGGAATAACGGTAAACTATTTCGATAAGGACCAAGTAAGTTTCGAGTCTACTTATGAAATTCTTGGATTACCGATGTTTATCAAACCTGTGAATCAGGGGTCTTCAGTTGGTGTATCTAAGGTCACGAGTAAAGAAGAATTTACAACTGCCTTGGATTTAGCATTCTTGTTCGATACTAAAGTGATGATCGAAAAAGGCATTGATGGTAGAGAAATCGAAGTATCAGTCCTTGGTGCAGAAGACTTATTCGTCTCAGTACCTGGTGAAATCGTGTCACAGACTGAATTTTATTCTTATGAATCAAAGTACTTAGATGATGACGGTGCAGTGTTGAACATTCCGAGTGAACTCACTGAAGGCCAGAGTAAACAAATTCAGACAATCGCTAAAGAGACTTTTAGAGCGCTTGACTGTGAAGGTATGGCAAGAGTGGATGTCTTTTTAACCAACGATGGTGAAATCATTGTCAACGAAGTAAATACCTTACCAGGATTCACGAGTATTTCTATGTATCCTAAATTGTTGGAAGTCTCAGGTATTCCATATAGCAACTTACTTGATGAATTAGTCCGCTTATCGATTGATAGAAGCCAAAGAAATAAAGCCTTAAAAACAGATTTTTCATAGGAGGACGCACCGTGGAAATACGTTTAGCCAAAGTAGAGGATGCCATGGCCATTGCGAAAGTTCAAGTTGAAAGTTGGCATACTACCTATAAAGGTATTGTGCCGGATTCATACCTTAACAGTCTAGATGTGAAAAAAAGAGAAAAGGTTTGGCAATCGGCAGCAGATACTCAGCCGATGTTTGTAGCTGAGTTAGACGGTGAAGTTGTCGGTTTTGTAATCGCTGGAGAGAACCGTGATAAGGATACCTATCCCGATTATGACGGAGAACTTTACGCGATTTACTCCTATCAACATGTCCAAGGTCAAGGTATTGGACGTGAACTTTTTGAAACTGCTGCTCGGAATCTATCTGAACGTGGATTTAAAAAGATGACGGTTGCAGTATTGACTGAAAACCCGACTGTAGGTTTTTATAAACATATGGGTGGAGAAATACTCGGTGAAGAAATCATTACTATAGACGGAGTAGACATTAACGAATCGATCTATGGCTATAGTGATATAAGTAAATTATAAAATTTTGGGGGTTTTATAGTGAAAAATGCATTAATAGAAAGATTAACTAGATATGTAAAAATTGATACTCAATCTGATGCCAACAGTGAGACAGTACCATCGACAAGTAAACAGTGGGACTTATTAAAAGTCTTAGCAAAAGAGCTAAAAGAACTTGGACTTACTGATGTTGACTTAGATGGCAAAGGTTATTTGTTTGCGACCTTACCGAAAAATACAGAGGGCTTAAGAACGCTTGGATTTTTAGCACATGTAGATACTGCGACGGATTTTACAGGAACAAATGTAAAACCACAAGTTATCGACTATGACGGTGGAAATATTGTCTTAAATAAAGATTTAAATGTCGTCTTAACACCAGAACAGTTTCCAAATTTAAACGGCTATAAGGGTCATACATTGATGACAACAGATGGCACGACCTTACTTGGTGCAGATAACAAAGCGGGTGTAACGGAAATTATGACTGCCATTGAGTATCTAATTGAGCACCCTGAAATTAAACACGGTGATGTGAGGATTGGCTTCACACCTGACGAAGAAATTGGGCGTGGACCCCATGACTTTGATGTAGATAAATTTAAGGCTGATTTTGCCTATACGGTGGACGGTGGTCCTTTAGGTGAGCTGCAGTATGAAAGCTTCAATGCAGCAGGCGCAAAAGTTAAGGTTACGGGTAACAGCGTCCATCCGGGTACGGCTAAGGACACAATGGTGAATGCCGCACGTATTATGTCAGAAATCGTTGCATCATTTGATGTGCATGACACACCTGAACATACATCAGGTTATGAAGGTTTTTCCCATGTGACAAACTTAGTAGGTGATGTTGAAAATGCTGAATTCAATATGATTATTAGAGACTTTGATCAAGGCGCCTTTAAAGAACGTAAATCACATGTTCAAAAAGTAGTCGATTCATTTATCGATAAATACCCAGAAGCAGATATTCAATTAGAATTAAATGATCAGTATTACAACATGAAAGAAATTATTGAAAAAGATATGACACCAGTTGAACTTGCTAAACAAGCTATGGCAGACTTAGGTATTGAAGCGGTTATAGAACCTGTTAGAGGCGGTACAGACGGTTCTCAATTATCATATAAAGGACTGCCAACACCGAACCTCTTCACCGGTGGAGAGAACTTCCATGGTAAATTCGAATTTGCATCCATAGACGATATGGAAAAGGCGACACAGACTATTATTAAGATTATAGAATTAAATGCAAAATAAGGAAGAACATAAGAAAAAGGATTACTGTGAATTCACAGTAATCCTTTTACATTACTTATTCAATTTTTTAACTTCATCATCGATTGGTCTTGCCTTATTAAAGGATTGGCCAATGACATCGTCTGGGACGATACGTTTTAAGAAGAAAGCTGAAACTAAACCAATGAATAAGAAGCCTGTGCCGACTAAGAAGGCTAAGTTAATACCATCTAAGGTTGCTTGATTAATCATTGTCTCAGTTGGATTGTCCATTCCTCTTAACTGTAAGTTGGTATAGGTTTGCATGACTGTAATGAGTAGGGCTATACCAATCGAACCACTCACCTGGTTCAACATACTATTTAATGATGACCCATGTGGTGTTAAGTGAGGCGGTAGTGAATTCATGCCATTCGTCATAACTGGAGTGTTTACGAGTGTCATCCCGAGTGCACGAACCATGTAAATTGTTAATAGATAAGAGAATGGTGTATCAATTTCTAGTCGACTTAAGAAGAAGGTTGTGACTACCGCAATGGTTAAGCCAACAACCGCCATATTTTTTGGACCATACATATCAAATAGCTTACCTGAAACAGGGCTCATGAAGCCCATAATTAAAGCACCAGGAAGCATCAATAATCCTGTATCTAAAGGACTTAAGCCTTGTATATCTTGCATGAAAATTGGAATGAGAATCATACCCGCAAAAAGTGCCATGTTTGCTGCTCCGATAATGATCGATGCAATCGTGTACATCGGGTATTTATAGACTCTAAAGTCTAACATTGGGTGTTCGAGTTTCATCTGACGAAGTACGTAGGTTGTTACACCAGCAAGCCCGATGAACAATGGAATGAGGACTCTTGTATCTGCAAGTCCATATTCACCAGCAGAACTTAGTCCGTAAAGCACGCCGCCAAAACCAATTGTAGATAGAACAATAGAAGGTATATCAATATGTGCTTCTTTATGCTGTTTAATCTTCGGTAACTTCCAGAATCCAACCCCTAACACAATCACTAAAATTGGAATCATCATAAAGAACAACATATGCCAGCTGTAACGTTCTACGACTATACCTGATACGGTTGGCCCAATTGCTGGGGCAAAGAACATAACGAGACTGAAAAGCCCCATAGCTGTCCCGCGTTGGTTAGGCGGGAAGCTTACGATCATAATGTTCATCAAGAGTGGCATCAGCATCGCTGAACCTGACGCTTGAATCATACGACCAATAATTAAGACGATAAAAGCAGGTGCGAAGCCAGAAACAATCGTTCCGATTAAGAATAAGCCCATAGCAGCTAAAAATAAGGATTTCGCACTAAATTTTTGCATTAAGTAAGCTGTTGTAGGAATAATGATTCCAGAAACGAGCATGTAAGCGGTAGATACCCATTGGACTGCAGAAGTGGATACGCCGAAATCATTTTTGATAGCGGGTAGGGCGACGTTAAGAAATGTGTTCGATAAAAACGAAATAAATGCACCGGATAACAAGATAATAATAAGTCTATAATCCGGTTTAGATTGTACGGTTTCTGACATGTTGTCTCCCCTTTATATAAAAAATCAATTTATATATTATACACTACTTTAAATAAAATTTCATTAAAAACTACCCAATTCTATTATCAATTTGAATATAGATAAAGAATCCAATCGTTATACCAAGTAAAACACTTATTGGTAAAGCATAATTGTCTGGTATCGAAGGTAAGAATGTTTCAATAATCCAATTTATGCCGAAGACAGCTATTGCCATTAAGACTAATGAAGACAGTAAACGTGTCATAGATTTCCTCCTATAAAACTGTTATTCTTAAATTCTAACAAACCTCAAGGTGGACATGGGAGTAAAATAGCTTGATAATATAAATAAAGTAGTTTATTGGGAGGAGAATCCTTATAATGAAGACGAATTTTCATAATTACGCTGAGGAATACTTGCAGCATCGAAATGATATTCCGAACATGTTTTATGAAGAGTTAGAACGTCGTGGCATTGAATTATCCGGTGCAATTGTCGCTGATATTGGTGCAGGTCCTGGTTTTGTAAGTAAGGTTTTAAGTGATTACGGTGCAATCGTGGATGCAGTAGAACCTTCGGACGCCTTTATTGAACTAGGTAAGGAATACGTTGGTAATAATGACCGTATTAATTTTACTCAAGGGACAGCAGAAGAAACAAATTTGAAGTCAGATACTTATGATTTGGTATTTGTCATGAGAGCCTGGCATTGGTTTGATAGTGATAAGGCAACAGCAGAAATCAGCCGCATACTGAAACCAGGTGGCCTATTAATTGTCGGTGACATTGGCTTTACAGTTTCAAATAAAATGATGAAAGACTCAATGAAGATTGTAAAAAAACATTCTAAAAATGAGGAACTACACCCTGCGGGTTCAAAAGAAGATTCTCTACAGATGATTAATGGGTTTCCAGTAGAGTGGTTTAGCGACTGGAAGCACGGTAAGTTTTCAATTGAAGAATTTTTCAAAAAAGAGTATAAGGTGAAATTCACAGATCAAGAATGGATTGCACGTTTAGGTACATCATCTTGGCTAGTGAGATTTAAGAAAAAACAAAAGGATAAAGTACTTGAAGAGATTGCCGGTCTATTAGATCATTTAGATGAATCAAAAAAACATAAAGCACCCCATGTTTTAAACGTAGCTATATTAAAAAATATGAGGAAATAGGAAGCGAAAATTTCGCTTCCTCTTATTTTTGTATTTTTTTATGTAAGCGGTGTAATAATTATTTAATGTATGAAAGCGAAAACAATTAGTATAAAAATACATTTTATTGTATGTTTTATTGTATGTGTGTAATATGGTGAAATTTCACTTTAAATTAATACTTACATTCCTGAATTAACTAATAATTGTCAATATATTTACTTTGCATATAACATCACATAATCTTTGAAATCCCTTGGTATATATAGTATTATAAAGATACATAAAGAGGTACAGAAAAATACTCTAATGAAATTTTTATAAATAGGGAGGGAAAGAAATGATAATCTCAGATAAGATTACTGCAGAAGTTCGTATGAAAGAATTTAAAGAGATGGCGTATAATAATGCAATTTTAAAAGACAACAAATCAGATAAAGAAGTTAAGCGTCCTTTCTTAAACAAATTAATCAGTGCTTTATCACTATAATTCAGTTAATTAAATAAATTTTAGCCATTCCTGTAGAGAGAGGAATGGCTTTTTTTAGCTTAAATTTAATTGCCAGTACAAGCCGAACTGATCTTGTACTATTGCATAGCGTTTACTCAAATTATAATCATCAAGTGGTACGTGTATGGCACCATTCTTTTTTAACTTTCTATATAAAAGTTCGATCTCCTCCAAACTTTCACACTCTAAATATAAAGAAACTTCAGGATTAAAGCTTGTACCTGTTGGCATCTCTGCATCTCTAACTACAATATTTAAATCTCCTATACTTATGACAGCCTGTTGCACTTTAGATGAATTTTCATAGTTTAAAAACTGTAAAATCTCTAAATCTCTAAATATTTCCTTATAATATTCTATGGCTGAAAATGCTGTTCCATTAAATGATATAAGCGGCATGGCAGCTTTCATTAAAATACCCCTTTACAACTGATATAGTATTGTTTACAATCCTAATTAAACAGATTAGAACAGATAGATTCTGTTCCACTTATATTATAACAGTTCGTATCGCTAGTTTATCAAGGAGTGTAAAGATGATTGAATTACACAATATTACTAAGTCATTTCATGGCCAAAATGGTATGTTCAAGGCCTTGGAGGATGTTTCTATTTCCATAAATGAGCAAGAAAAGTTTGGCATTATTGGCGCGAGTGGTTCAGGTAAATCGACGCTACTTAGAATGATTAATGCGCTAGAGACACCTGACGATGGGACTGTAACAGTTCAGGGGGAAAATCCATCAAAATTAAAGGGCGAGCAGCTTCGTATGTATAAAAAAGACATCAGTATGGTCTTTCAGCAATTTAATCTATTAAACAATAAGACAGTACTAGAAAACATCACATTACCACTCAAGTTACATACATATAAAGATGCTCTAGATGTCGAAGAGGTATTGAAGTTTACAGGCTTACTAGACAAGAAAGATAACTACCCTGGACAGTTATCAGGGGGACAAAAACAAAGAGTTGGTATAGCGAGAGCATTAATTACCAAACCAAAACTTTTACTATGCGATGAACCGACTAGTGCCTTAGATGATAAGACCACAGATGAAATTGTGGAGGTTTTAAAACAAGCGCACAAGGTCTATGGCATGACAATAGTTATAGTTACACATGAATTAAATGTCATTAAACAGCTTTGTGATCGTACAGTTGTCCTAGAAGACGGAAAAGTACTAAACACACTGGACATTGAATCATCAAAACATACTGTATCAAAACTGTCATACTACGACAGAATTTTGGAGGTGCTCAGCCATGGTTGATGCATTCATCTTGTATTTTGAGCGTGTTGTTGAGTATTTCCCTAATATGATTACTAGTTTAAATGAAACAGGGATTATGATGGCTTTTGCAATGATCGCTGCAATTTTGCTCGGCTTACCTTTGGGTACTTTGTTGTTTCTAACAGATGAGAAACAACCCTTAGAAAATAAGGTGATTTATTGGGTTACCAATGCACTAGTGAATATCATTCGTTCATTTCCGTTTCTCTTATTGGTCATCGCCATGCAACCACTCATAAGAGAAGTCTATGGTAGGGCGACTGGAGATCCTGTTGCAGCGTCATTTCCGTTAATGGTGGTGGCAATTGCCTTATACGCAAGGTTTGTTCAGCAGTCCTTATTAGACGTCCCTAAAGGTGTGCTTGAAACTGCAGAAGCTATGGGTGCGTCGATACCTCAACTAGTCTACAGATTTCTGTTTGTAGAAGCGAGAAGTTCACTCGTTGTAGGATTTACCACAGCATTTGTGAGTTTTATCTCTTATTCGACAATCATGGGTGTTGTCGGTGGTGGAGGTATTGGAGACTTTGCAATACGTTATGGATATCAGCGTTATGAAACAGATATTATGTATACAGCCATTGTTATAATTATTATATTTGTACAAATTGCGCAGTGGTTAGGTCTTAAACTTGCTAAAAAATTAGATAAAAGATAAAGGGGTTTTGTAAATGAAGAAGTTAAAGTGGTTTACAGTTTTCGCATCAACCTTGCTGGTCTTGAGTGCATGTAGTGATGAAGAAACAGCGAATGAAACATCAGAAGCGGAAGATACACATATTGTTGTTGCATCACAGACACCACCGATGACAGATGTTGTAGAGATTGTTGCTGATGTCATTGAAGAACCGTATACAGTTGAGTTGATGGAAGTATCAGATAACATACAGTATAACGAAGCAGTGTTTAATGATGAAGCGGATGCGAGTTTTGCACAGCACAAACCTTTTATGGAACAGTTTAACAATGAAAACGATGCAGACTTAGTTGCGATGGAGGAAATATACAACGCGATTGTTGGATTTTACTCACCTGTATACAGTTCCATTGATGAAGTGAAAGCAGGCGATGAAGTAGCGATTCCGAGTGATCCAACAAATGAAGCGAGAGCTTTGATAATCTTAGACAGTGAGGGGTTAATCACCTTAGAAGATGGGGTGGATTTTGAAGCGACAGTTGATGATATTACAGAAAACCCGAAGAATTTAAAATTTACTCATGTTGATTTGTTAAACTTATCCGCGTCATATGAAGACGGTATTCCACTCGTATTTAACTATCCGACATACATAGAGCCACTGGGTCTTACACCTGAGGATGCAGTGTTATTAGAAGATGACAGTGACAATACATTTGCAATCCAAGTCGTTGCACGTGAAGGTCAAGCGGATTCAGAAAAGATTAAAGCTTTAAATGAAGCATTCACTTCACAAGAAGTCTATGATTTCTTAGATGATTTAAAAGATAAGGCTCACCTAGAACCGACATTTGAAGGAGACGAGTAAAGTGAAGAAACTCTCTATAATGTTCTTATCATCTATGTTCTTAATAGCAGGCTGTGGCAATGATGAGGACACGGCGGACACCGAAGACACGCATATTGTAGTTGCTTCCCAAACACCTCCTATGACAGATATTGTTGAAGTTGCAGCCGAAGCTGTAGAAGAACCTTACACAATTGAGTTAATGGAAGTTGCGGATAATATTCAGTTTAATGAGGCAGTGTTTAATGATGAAGCGGATGCGAGTTTTGCTCAACATGAACTATATATGGAACAGTTCAATAGAGAGAATGGGGCAGACTTAGTCGCTACTGAAGAAATTTACAATGCAATTGTTGGCTTCTATTCACCTGTCTATGAGTCAGTTGAAGAAGTTCAGGAAGGTGACGAGGTTGCGATCCCAAGTGACCCAACCAATGCCACACGAGCACTATTAATGTTGGCAGATCAAGACCTAATCAAACTTGATGAAGAAGCAGGATTAGAGGCAACAGTTGAAGATGTAGTTGAGAACCCTTATGAACTGGAATTTACACAAGTTGAAGTACTCAACCTCAAAGAATCCTATGAAGACGGCGTACCACTTGTATTTTCTTATCCCGCCTATATTGAGCCGCTTGGCCTAACGCCTGATGATGCGGTTTTCTTAGAAGAAGATAGTGATAACACATATGCAAGTCAAGTCGTTGTCAGAGAAGGGCAGTTAGATTCTGATAAAATTCAAGCTTTAAACAAGGCGTTTACGTCGCCAGAAGTCTATGAATTTTTAAAAGAACTAGAAGATAAAGCACATCTAGATCCGGCCTTTGAACCGGGACAACCTGCAGAATAATTTAATAGCAGCACCTTGGCTCAACCTCCCTTGCCAAGGTGCTTTTTTTTCATTTTAAGAGTATTTTTCCAATGAAAACGTAATCATATTGCATATTATTTGAATTGTCGTATAATTCGAACAATAAGCTACTACTCAAGCTTGGAGGATATTTTATGATTGAACAGCCTATAGTTGCCACTGTTATGTTGTTTGCACTACTTGCAGTCGGTGAATTAATTTCAATTTACACTAGAGCAAGAATACCGATGTTAATGACAGCCATGGTCGGTTATTTAGTATTAACATGGATAGGTGTTTTTCCTGAAAATATTTTAGAACTTTCAACATTACCAGCACTAGGTGCCATTTTAATTGGGCCATTAATTATACATATGGGAACTTTAATGCCAATCAGTACTTTAAAAAAGCAATGGCGAGCGGTTGTAATCTCCATAAGTGGTGTACTGGGTGCGCTCATACTCGTTTTGACTATCGTACCTTTAGTATTTGACTTTGAAACAGCGGCGAGTGGTATTGGGCCGATTTCAGGTGGGGTGGTTGCACTTCTAATTACAACAGAAAAACTTAATGAAATTGGCATGACGGCTATCATTGTTATTCCTGTCTTAATTGCAGCCATACAAACTCCAATTGGTATGCCATTAATTTCGTTCTTTTTAAAACGTTATGCTGGAAATTTTGTTAAAAATACAACAGCAACAAAAGCTGAAATAGATAGTCTTGAAGAAGAAGATCAGCCTGTAAGATTTAATATCTTTAAGAACAATATCATTCTTTTATTCACAATATTCCTCTTAGCTGCGATTGCAACAATATTAAGTGAATACACAGGTATTCATTACACCTTGTTCAGTTTAATCTTTGGTATATTGATGTTGAATGCAAAGTTATTTCCACAAGCTGTCCTACAAAAATCAAATTCATTTAGTTTCATGATGGTTGCTCTGATTTTTGTGGTAATTGGTACAATGGGTGGAATCACCCCACAAGATGTCGTAAATAATATACCACCCGTATTATTAATCTTAGTAACCGGTGTCGGTGGACTTGCGCTTGGTGGATTTATTGCATCTAAGGCTGTTGGTTGGCACCCATTTAAGGGTATGCCTGTTGCTTTAACAGCTCTTGTTGGATTTCCTGGAGACTATATCATTTGTGAAGAAGTGTCTAGAAGTACTACAGATAACACAGTGGATCAACAACGCGTGTTTTCGGAAATTGTAACCCCAATGTTAATCGGTGGGTTTGTCACGGTCACTATCGCATCTGTTGTTATTGCAACATTTGTAATGGGAATGCTATAAAAAGGAGATTTTATTAATGTCAAAAACTATCGTAAAAAATATTAATCTAATTGATGGATCGGGTTCAGATGTACAAAAAAACGTAAACGTTGTGATAGAAGATGGGAAATTCACACACATTACAAAAGAATACACAGAAACTGATGCGACGGTTATCGACGGTCAAGGAAAGTATATGTTGCCTGGAATGATCGATGCTCATGTGCATTTATCTACTGAATTTAAACCATTAGCAGAACGTGTCGCTACACCATTTTCTTATAGCTTCTATGAAGCGATACAATATGCTGAAAGAACAATTGATGCGGGTGTGACAACAGTTAGAGACGCCCTAGGCAGTCCGCTTGGTTTTAAACAAGCAATCAATGATGGGCTGATTCGTGGGCCACGCATGCAAGTGTCTATTAATGCCTTATCTATTACAGGTGGTCATGGTGATGGATTAAACTATTCTGGTATTGATTTAAGTTTGGTAAGACCTTATGAAGGTATGCCGGACGGTATCGCAGATGGAGTGGAAGAAGTAAGAAAACGTACAAGAGAAATGCTAAGAGCTGGAGCAGATGTCATCAAAGTCATGGCAACTGGAGGCGTATCAAGTCCAACAGATCACCCTAAATTTACTCAGTATTCTCTAGAAGAACTAAAGGTCATAGTTGAAGAAGCAAAGTTTAGAAATGGTGTCAAAGTTATGGCGCATGCTCAAGGTTTAGAAGGAATTAAAAACTGTGTTGAAGCAGGTATTCATTCTATTGAACACGGTATTTATTTAGATGATGAAGTGATTGAAAAGATGAAAGAAAAAGGCACGTATCTCGTACCAACATTACTTGCACCAGTATCAGTTATTGAGTTCGCAGATGAGTTAGGTATTTCAGAAGTTGGACTTAAAAAGTCTAAGGAAGTAATGGATGCCCATAGAGCAAGCTTTAAAAAAGCTTATGATGCAGGGGTGAATATTGCTATGGGTACAGACGCAGGTGTGTTCAAACATGGTACGAACTTAAGAGAGCTTGAGCTGATGGTTGAAGCTGGAGCCACTCCGATGGACGCAATTGTTATTTCGACAAAAAATGCAGCAGAATGTATGGAAATAGAAAATCTTGGACTTGTTCAAGAAGGATACATTGCTGACTTTATTCTGACAGACGGTAATCCACTTGAAGATATTGGACTCCTTAAAGATAATGACCGAATTAAAGTTGTTGCCAAGGATGGGAAAATCCTTAAAGAAATTGTATAAAGATTCAAATATCCGCCCTTGGCGGCTTTTTTGTTGCGTTGAAAAGTCGGGTGAGTTGCTATAACATAGTAAAAGTATAGTAGCAGAAGGGGGAGAAGGTATGAAACTTAGAAACACTTTGAAAAATATTCAGTTTGAAAAAATTCGTTTATCATTGAATTCAAAGTTCACCGTGCAAACTTTAATTAATGTCTTAACCATTATTGTCGGTTCGTTTTTATTTTCCATAGGTGTAAATAGTTTTATGATTGCCGGTAATTTAGGTGAAGGTGGATTTATTGGTATTTCTATTATTTTATACTACGCATTTGGTCTACCGACAGCCTTAACAAACTTAATTATGAACTTTGTGATTTTGATTGTTGGTTTTAAGTTTTTAGGTAAACGTGCCATGTATTACACGATTTTTACCATACCAATGACCTCCCTCGCACTTTGGATAACAGAAACCTGGCAAATTCAAACTGATGAAATACTGATCAATACTGTCTTTGGTGGGCTCTTTATAGGGACAGGAATTGGGTTGATTATTCGTGTCGGGTCTACAACGGCAGGTACGACAATCTTAGCCAAGATGGCGAATAAGTTTTTAGATGTCAACGTATCTTATGCCTTACTGTTCTTTGATTTAATTGTTATCACGATTGGTTTAACTGTGATGAGCATTGAGCAAGTCTTGTTAACAGTAATCGCTTTATATGTAGCAACAAAAGTGATGGACTTCATTATAGAAGGTATGAATCCGAAAAAAGCAGTTACGATTATTTCTCAAAAACCGGATGCTGTGGCGAACTTAATCAATACAAAAATCAACCGTGGAGTGACGATTTTAGATGGTCGTGGATACTATTCTAAAGAAGATAAAGACATTCTGTTTGTAGTCATCAACAAATCACAGCTCAATAGACTAAAACGTCTAATTAAAGCGAATGATGATCAAGCCTTCGTTGTGGTGCATGATGTAAACAGTGTATTAGGTAACTACTTAATTTAGACGCATATTATTTTAAAATAAATGTATAAAAAATCGTCCGCAAATGTTTGCGGACGATTTTTATGTCATTTAGTACTTTAAATGACGATCGTACAAATAGACAATGACGTTCTCATTTTCAGCAATGATGTTGAAGCCTTTATACTGTAACCAAGTTTTCGAAAATGTTGTGCGATAGTAGACGTTGGAAAGTATATAAATCTTACTGACTTCATGGGTACATTCTAAGTATTTATCAATTAGCTTTGAACCAAATCCTTGGTTAGGTAATGCGGCATGGAGAATGATTTCGGATATGTATTGATTATTTGTACCATCGCCATTCGACCTCATAAGGGCAACAAGTTTACCTTTTTGTCGTAGTGTAATGACAAAATCTGAGTTGATAATGTCTGCTCTGAGTTTATTATAATCACTATATAAATCACCACCACCAGAAGTATACAGTTCCCTCACATCATCTAGTGTGATTAGTTTGTCAGTTGATATTGTATCCATATTTTTCACCTCTAAATTATCAATAATACAGCTGATTTGAGAATGTTCTAATATTGAAAGATATCAGCTGGTTGTTTATAATCATAACTGTATACGGTTACATTTAAAAGAAAAATTAAATTATTCAGAAAAAGGTGAGCGATTTGGAACTTCAGCTACAGTTGTATTTTTACCATAAAGAAATTGAGCAATCTCCAGAGTATGTGTTTAACGTTCTAAACGACGATCAAAAAATCATTGACAGAGTACAAAAACTAACAGCAATTACTTATAATTCAGACGTTACAAATCAAAGATCAGTCGGAACAGAGGGAATATTAGTATACAATGAGGCTAATATTAATACAGAAGTAATATTTTACACAGATAATCGTCGACTTGAGTTTGAATCATACGTCCCAGCGGGTAGATTATGGACAATGGTTAATATTGTACCGGTTGAAGGTCGCTCTGAGTTAACCATTTCGACGAAACTTATTACGGATTCTCCAGTAAGTTTTGCACTTTATGCCTTAAAGATTCCTAGAGTTAAGAAACAATTCAATGACATTGTAGGACGTTTAGAAGCGGGGGAATAACTGTACTATGAGAGTTCAGCAGTATGCAGAGGATGCTTTAACAGTTACGCTTGGTCAAAATATTGACGAGACCATCAATACTCAGCTTGTGCAGCTAAAAGAAAAATTTGTTGAGCTAGATTTTGAAGGGGTTCTGGATATTGTTATATCCTATACCAGTTTAATTATTTATTTTGATGTTTTACGAGCGGATGTTAAGGCAATGAAATCAGCCTTAGAAGAAATGAAGCAAGAAGAATTATCGACCACACCATCAAGTTATAAGGTCGTTGAGATACCTGTGTGTTATGGTGGTGAATTTGGTCCTGATATCAAAAAATTTGAAAAATCTGGATTGTCTGAAACTGACGTCATAGAACTACATAGCAACAAAGAGTATTTAGTATATATGCTCGGTTTTATGCCGGGCTTTCCTTATTTAGGTGGCCTAGACGAAAGGCTTTATAAAGATCGATTGGATTCACCTAGAACACGTATTCCAGCAGGTTCTGTTGGTATTGGTGGGCAACAGACAGGAATGTATCCATTTACTTCACCAGGAGGCTGGAACTTATTGGGACGTACCCCAATTCCCCTCTACGATAAAAACCGAGATCACGCTATATTGTATGGAGCAGGGGATCGTATTGTCTATAAGGCGATTGATGAAGACGAATATTATCGGTTAGAACAGGCCTATTATGATGGGGCGTATGAAGTTAAAGTTATCGACGACAGAGGTGAAGCAAATGACGATTAAGATTACTGAGCCAGGACTGTTTACAACAGTGCAAGATTTAGGTAGAAGAGGCTATGAGTCTTATGGTTTTTCTCCAGCAGGCGCTATGGATTATAGAAGTTACTGTCTAGCAAATGCTTTAGTTGGTAACGATTTTACAAAAGCGACTATAGAGATGACCTTCCAAGGTATACAATTTACTGTACTTAAGAAAACAACAATCGCAACTGCCGGCGCCTCGATGAACCTAACAGTAAATAATCAGCCGTACAGAATTGGTACGATTATCGACTTGGATAAAGGAGACCAAGTCGTTTTTGGTAGTGTGGAAAGTGGCGTTAGAACTTATGTCGCTTTTACAGGTGGATTAGATTTACCTAGTGAACTTGGTAGTTATGCGACACATACGAGAAGTGGAATTGGTGGTTACAAGGGACGAGTCCTTCAATCAGGTGATATCCTAAAAACTATTGGCGGTCATGCTGACATTCCTTTGTTAGAAGTAGATGAAGCAATAGAGACGCATGAAGTTGAAGAAATACGTGTCATACTCGGCCAAGAAAGTGAACGCTTTAATACCGAATACCAAAATTTGTTTAAGTCATCTGAGTATACGGTTTCTAAAGATACGGACCGTATGGGTGCGAGGTTAGAAGGTCCAGCAATCAAATCGGATAATGGACATGATATTTTAAGTGCACCGACCCAATTTGGTAGCATTCAAATCCCTAAAAATGGACAGCCGATCATTCTTCTAGCAGACAGACAAACAGCAGGTGGATACACTAAAATTGCCACCGTTGCTAAAGTCGACCTACCCAAAATTGCTCAGAAGCAACCTGGGGATAAAATTCGTTTTAAAGAGATTAGCGTCGAAAGTGCAAGTGCGCTCTACAAGGAAAGTTTAGAGCAGTTACAAAACAAGGTCGATTTAGTACCATCAAAAGATTTTGAAGCAGTAAGAAGAGCAGATGCCAATAGCGTGTCGAAATTAATTGGAGGATAAGTCATGAATTATAAAGATATAAAGAAATTAGTGAAACTCTTAAAAGAGGAAGATTTATCAGTTTTAAGTTTTTCAGATGAAAGTACATCTATTCATCTAGAAAGAACTATGAGTAATGGTGTGGTTAGTGCAACTAGCACATCTGCTTCAACTGACACGAGTGCAAATGAAGAAAGTTCTGATTTACTAGAAATCAAAGCGTCGCAACTTGGCACATTTTTCATTAACAAAGATGAGAACAGCGAGGAAACATTTGTTGCTGTTGGTGATCCAGTACAAAAAGGTGATCAAGTTGGCTTTATAGAAGCAATGAAAGTATTTAATGACGTGAAAAGTGATGTTGCTGGTACCGTTGAAGAAATTTTAGTATCCAATGGAGATACTGTTGAATTTGGTGATGTGTTGATTCGCTTACGTCCAGAAGGAGCATAAGTTATGAGAAAAGTGTTAATTTCTAACCGCGGAGAAATTGCAGTTCGTATTATAAGAACTTTAAAAGAAATGAATATTAAGAGTGTCGCGATTTACTCAGACGGTGACCGAGATAGCTTGCATGTTGCCTTGGCAGACGAAGCATATTGCATCGGTGGACCAAAGAGTGCTGATAGCTACTTGAACATTGACCGTATTTTACAAGCTGCGACGGTCAGTGAATCAGATGCGATTCATCCTGGTTACGGGTTTTTATCGGAAACACCTGAATTCGCAAAACGTGCTGAGGAAGCGGGGTTCATTTTCATTGGGCCTGATGCGTCGACGATGGAAAAAATGGGTGATAAGGCGATGGCTCGTCAGACAATGGATGAGGCTGGAGTACCTGTCATACCGGGTAGTGAGGGTGTCGCAGATTCGATTGAGTCGGTAAAAGCTATTGCTAACGAAGTGACATACCCAATTGTAATCAAGGCCGTATCCGGCGGTGGCGGTAAAGGCATGCGTTTTGCTTTTAATGATGATGATGTCGATAAATTGTACAGTCAAGCGAAGAAGGAAGCTAAAAGTTCTTTTAATGATGACCGGCTATATGTTGAAAAATATATTCCAAAAGCGAGACACATTGAAATTCAGGTTATCGGTGATGGTAAAGGTGAAGCGGTGCATTTATTTGAAAGAGATTGCTCGATTCAAAGAAATAATCAGAAGCTTCTAGAAGAGGCGCCAGCGACAATATTAAGTGAAAAAGAGCGAGCTGACATTACGGAAACCACACGTCAAGCAATCGCAAAACTGAAATACCGTGGAGCTGGAACGATTGAATACTTATATGTACCAGAAGAGAAGCGTTTTTACTTCATTGAGATGAATACGAGAGTTCAAGTGGAACATACCGTATCTGAAGCGGTGACAGGCATCGATATCATTAAGTCACAGATTAACGTGGCATTCGATGGAGAAATTGGTTTTACTCAAGATGAAGTGCAGTTGTCTGGTCACGCTATTGAAGCACGAATTAATGCAGAAGACCCGGCTAACAATTTCTTGCCTTCGCCTGGTAAAATCGAAAAACTTCACTATGGCATGGGTCGGAATGTCAGAGTGGACAGTCACATCTATTCGGGTTATGTGATTCCACCTTTTTACGATTCGATGATTGCAAAAATAATTGTAACTGCAAATAATCGTACTGATGCTCTAGATAAGTTGAAGTTAGTCTTAGGTGAAACAGTAATTGAACCAATTAAAACAAATTTGAATTTACAGTATTTCTTGGCTGGACATCCGAAAGTGCATGCCAACGACTACGATATTAAATTTATTCATAATGAGAACATCATTGATTAAGGAGGATTCACATGTCTGAGTTAACAATAGATTTAAATGCTGATTTAGGTGAAAGTTATGGTAATTACAAGATCGGCAATGACGCTGAAATTATTCCTTTGATTTCATCTGCTAACGTCGCTTGTGGCTTTCATGCAGGAGATCCGAGTGTGATGATTGAGACAATTAAACGCATTAAAGAATCTGGGACAACTGGAATTGGAGCCCATCCTGGTTATTTAGATTTGATGGGCTTTGGTCGTCGATTTATGAAATTATCTGACGATGAAGTGCATGCCTTGGTACTTTATCAATTATCTGCACTGGATGGTTTAGCGAAGACTTATGGCATGGAACTAAATCATGTGAAACCCCACGGCGCGCTTTACAATGCAACGTTTACAGATGCACACCTCGCTGATGTGATTGCTGGTGCAGTTAATGACTTTAATCCTAATTTAAAATTAATGGGCTTAGCGAATAATAACCTAGTGAAAAGTGGAGAAAAGCTTGGTTTAAATGTTGTGCATGAGGTATTTGCAGACAGAGCCTACGAGGATGACGGTACATTAGTGTCACGTTCAAAAGAAGGTGCAATGATTACAGATAGTGAAATCGCAGTCTCTAGGGTGCTACGCATGATTACTGAAGGTAAGGTTGAAAGCATCAATGGCAAAGACATAGATATTAAAGCAGATAGTATCTGTGTCCATGGTGATGGTGCCAAAGCATTAGAATTTGTTAAAGAGATAAGAAAACAATTACAGGAGAAAGGTGTTACTATCGATACGATGTAAGAAGAGGTGAAATTATGGAGAATAAACCTAAGATAACTGCTGCTCAGCGCAGGTTATTATTTGGTGCAGTGTTCTTGATGGCAACATCATCAATTGGGCCTGCATTTTTAACGCAAACAACAGTGTTTACCCAACAATTTATGGCAAGTTTCGCATTTGCAATTGTTGCGTCAATTGTGATTGATATTGGTGCACAGTTAAATATTTGGAGAGTTTTATCAGTTAGTGGAAAACGTGGACAAGATGTCGCCAATGAGGTATTACCAGGACTTGGTTCGGTTGTTGCCGTATTAATAGTTATCGGTGGCTTAGCATTTAATATTGGTAACGTCGCAGGAGCAGGGCTCGGTTTTAATGCCATTTTTGGATGGGATGTTAGAATTGGATCAGCAATTACAGGTATTTTTGCAATTATTATTTTCTTAGTAAAAAATGGACGTGCGGTCATGGATATCGTGACACAAATACTCGGGGTGCTCATGATAGGTATCATTGCTTACGTCATGATTATTTCAGAACCGCCTGTTGCAGAAGCAGCGAAACGCGTAATTTTACCAGAAGAGCCTATTGCGATGCTCTTACCAATTATCACGCTGGTTGGGGGAACAGTTGGTGGTTATATCACTTTCGCTGGTGCCCACCGTTTAATCGAAGCGGGAATGACTGGTGAGAGAAACCTACGCTTTGTGAGTCACGCAGCAAACTGGGGTATTTTAACAACAGGTTTAATGCGCGTGCTGTTATTCTTAGCAGTACTTGGTGTCTTAGCTCAAGGTGCAGTATTAGATTCTGAAAACCCTCCAGCATCCGTTTTCCAATTTGCTTTAGGTGATATCGGTATGAAGATCTTTGGTGTTGTGCTCCTAGCAGCAGCATTATCTTCAGTTATTGGAGCGGCTTATACAAGTGCAAGCTTCATGCGCTCGTTTAATAAGGTTTTCGATAAGTATAATAATATTGTAATTGTGGTCTTCATCCTTACATCGACACTTATTTTCCTATTCGTCGGAAGACCAGTCACATTACTTACTCTTGCAGGTTCATTTAACGGTTTAATTTTACCAATAACACTGGGTGCGATTCTATTGGCTTCACGTAAGAAGAGCATTGTCGGTAACTATCATCACCCGACTTGGATGATCATATTCGGTATCATTGCAGTCATTGTAACCTTGATTGCAGGATTTATGTCGCTACAAGGACTCGCGGATCTTTGGAATAGATAGGTGATTAAATGAATACAGAAGAAATTAGACAGCGTATTAGAACTGGTGAACATACAGGGCCGACTTCAGGAATTTCTGGTGATAAAGTCCAAGCAAACTTGGCTATCTTACCTAAAAAATATGCCTTTGATTTTCTCTTATTTGCTATGAGAAACCATAAACCTGTACCGATTATTGAAGTGTTAGAAGCAGGTGAGTTTGTCAGTCGCTACGCTAAAAACTCAGACATTCGAACAGATGTCCCGCTCTATAATATTTATAGAGACGGTGAGCTTGTAGATACAGTAGATGATATTAGACCTTACTGGTCAGACGATCTTGTCACATTTTTGATCGGTTGTAGTTTTACTTTCGAACAGGCAATTTTAGATGAAGGTATTCCGATTAAACATATAGACCAAGGTGTTAACGTTGCTATGTATAAGACAAATATAAATACAGAACCTGCTGGAATTTTCCACGGGGAAACAGTGGTATCTATGAGACCATTTAAACAGTCAGTCGTAGATGATGTCATCAGAATCACGAACGAATTCCCTAGCATGCACGGCGGACCCGTACATGCAGGAGATCCAGAAATGATTGGTATTAAAGATATCAATCAGCCTGACTACGGTGATCCGATTGATATTGCCGAAGACGAAGTGCCCGTATTTTGGGCGTGTGGTGTGACACCTCAGAATGTGGTGTTAAATGCAAAACCTGAGATTTTGATTTCACATGCACCAGGTCACATGTTCATTACAGATATTAATAATGAAGAATACAAAAACTAAGTTTCATACAGACTCAAGAATCTCTTAATCGAGGTTTTTGAGTCTTTTTTTGTTTTGAATGGATGGGTTTCAAAAATAAACTAAGCTCATCATAGCAGCAATCTCAGTAAAAATCACTTAAAAAAACGTACATTAAAATAAAATAATCAACTGTTGACATTTAAAATACGCACATTATAATTATAAATATAAATAATGTTCGTTAAATTAGGAGTGTTATTGAAATGACTGTCGGAATAATTATGGGAAGTTCATCAGACTGGGAAACGATGAAACATAGTGCTGACTTGCTTGATTACTTTGGAATTAAGTATGAGAAGAAAGTAGTTAGCGCGCATCGTACTCCAGAAATGATGTTGGATTATGCTAAGGAAGCAAAGTCTAATGGTATTGATATCATCATTGCGGGTGCTGGGGGTGCTGCACATCTCCCTGGCATGGTTGCATCTTCGACTCACGTACCTGTAATCGGGGTGCCTATTCAATCTAAGGCACTAAGCGGTATGGATTCTCTATTATCTATAGTGCAGATGCCGGCGGGCATACCTGTTGCCACACAAGCGATTGGTGATGCAGGGGCTAAAAATGCTGCGATTCTTGCTGCACGAATTTTAGCTGTAAATTCTAAAGAAATATACGAAAAGTTAGAAGCTTATCAAAAATCCTTGGAAGAAAAAGTGGAGGCTATGCAAAATGACCTTAAGTAAACGTCTATATCCTGGCAGCTCCATCGGTATTATAGGTGGCGGTCAACTTGGTAAGATGCTTGCACAAAGTGCTTTAAGAATGGGCTATAAGGTAATTGTTCTAGATCCCTCTCCAGATGCCCCTGCAAGCTCAACATGCCACACCTTTATACAGGCAGATTTTAGTGATCAAGAAGCGATGGAAAAATTAGCGAGTTTGTCTGATGTGGTGACTTATGAATTTGAAAATATTGATGCTCATATTCTTCACTCACTAACAGATAACTTTTATGTTCCACAAGGTGCTGAAACAGTACTCACGCTTCAGAATAGAAGTTCTGAAAAAGATGCTATTAAAGCAACGGGTGCTAAGGTTGTACCTTTTGAAAATGTTCAGAGTAAATCGGAAATTGAAGCTTTTGCAAATACACATGGATATCCCTTAATCGTTAAAACAAAAACGGGCGGTTACGACGGTAAAGGTCAGTATTACTTAAACAGTCAAGCAGCCTTAGAAAGTGAAGAGATTCCTTTTGACCAAGTTGATTTTATTGCAGAGAAATACATTGACCTAGAAGCGGAAGTCTCGCTCACCATCGCAAGAAATACAGACTCCAAATGTATCTATTTCCCACTGCAGGAGAATTTACATAGAGATCAAATTTTGTACAGAACCATTGCACCGTCTAGATTTGATTACTTTGAACAGGCTAAAAGCGAAGCGGAAAAAATAATGACACATCTCCATTTTGTTGGTGTCTTTACGATTGAGTATTTCATTTCTAAAGACGGTGAACTTTATGTCAATGAAATTGCGCCAAGACCACATAATTCTGGACATCATTCAATTGAATCTTGTAATATCTCACAATTTGATGCCCATATCTTAGCCATTACTGGTGCACCGATGCCTGAAGTTTATCAGCATCAAGATGCAATTATGATGAACTTACTTGGTCAAGATTTAGATCGCTTAGAAGGTGATTTATTTTATTATCCACATTGGAATGTTCATTTGTACGGAAAAAGTAAAAGTCTGCCAGCTCGTAAAATGGGACATGTCACTCTATTAACAAACGATATCGAAGCATCACTTAAGACTTTAAAAACAGACTTTGAAAAGGAGTGAAAATATGTCGTTATTGTATGAAGGTAAGGCAAAATCAGTATACACAACAGCTGAGTCGGAAGTTCTTTTAATAGAGTATAAAGATGAGGTTACAGCGGGTAATGGCGAAAAACATGATTTTGTACCAGGTAAAGGGCGCTTAAATAACTTAATTTCAGCCAGTATTTTCAAACATCTGAAAGCACACGATATTAAGTCTCATTTTATAGAAGAGACTGGAGAAACTAGTCAGCTTGTAAAAAAGGTCACGATTATTCCACTAGAAGTCGTTGTTAGAAATATTGTTGCTGGCAATATTGTTAAAAGACTGGGATTTAAAGAAGGTCATGTTTTTGACACACCTCTAGTTGAGTTTTACTTAAAAGAAGACGATTTAAAAGATCCACTCGTTACAGAAGATCATATTCATCATCTTAAAATTGCGACATCAGATGAATTATCAGAACTGAAGAATCAAGCACTTAAAATTAATTCAGCACTGACACATCTTATGGATGAAATGAATTTAAAGCTTGTCGATTTTAAAATTGAGTTCGGTCGAGACGACCAAGGTAACATTCTATTAGCGGATGAGATTTCACCAGACACCTGTAGATTATGGGATAAAACCACTAATAAAAACTTAGATAAGGATGTTTACAGAAATAATACCGGATCATTAATTGAGACATATAATATTTTTTATAACAAGTTGGAGGAAATTAAAAATGAAAAAAATTGAACTTATTATAACTTTACAACCCCAAGTGTTAGATACTCAAGGCGAAGCTTTAGATAGAGCGGTTAAGGAACTCGGTACGGGTCAGGTTGAGAATATTAGAGTAGGTAAAGTATTGTACTTTGATATTGATGAAACTGATCATAAGAAGATTGAAGAGATCGTCCGTCAACTCTCTGAAAAATTATTTACCAATACAGTCATTGAAACTTACGAATATAAAATCTTAGACGAGGAGACAGTATAAATGAAGTTTGCAGTTATTCGTTTTCCAGGGTCAAACTGTGACCGTGATTTATACAATGCCATTGTAAAAAGTGGTGCTAAAGCAGATTACGTGGATTATAGAGAAACTGATTTAACTAACTATGATGGCGTTTTAATACCTGGTGGATTTTCATTTGGGGATTACTTACGGTCTGGAGCTATGGCAAGTGTGGCCCCAGTGACTGTTGAGATTAAAAAACTAGCTGCAAGAGGTAAGCCTGTTCTTGGCATCTGTAATGGCTTCCAAATTTTAACTGAGATTGGGCTTTTACCCGGTGCACTTATACATAACGACAACCATAGTTTTGTCTCTAGAAATGAATCTTTAAAAATCGTTAACAATCAAACGAAATATACAGAACTTTATAACGATGGAGAAGATGTTATCTTTCCAATCGCACATGGTGAAGGCCACTACTATTGCTCAGATGACATATACGATCAACTCGTTAAAAATAAGCAAATTATCTTAACTTACAATGACAACCCGAATGGCTCAAGAAACGACATTGCTGGCCTTGTTAATGAAGATGGAAATGTGTGTGGTATGATGCCGCACCCAGAACGTGCCATTGATCTTTTACTCGGTAGTAAAGATGGTTTTAGAGTTTTTGAGAGTCTAACAAATTGGGAGGGCAATTAATATGAGATTTATTGAGCCGACTAGTAAGGATATCAGAGAACAAAAACTGTATCAGGAAATGGGTCTGACTGATGATGAATACAAGAAAGTTGTTGAAATTTTATCGAGAGAGCCTAACTATACTGAAATCGGAATTTTTTCTGTCATGTGGAGTGAACATTGCTCTTATAAGCATTCGAAACCATTTTTAAAACAGTTCCCAACAACAGGCGAACACGTTTTAATGGGGCCTGGTGAGGGTGCAGGAGTTGTCGATATCGGTGACAACCAAGCTGTCGTATTTAAAGTAGAATCACACAATCACCCATCAGCTGTTGAGCCTTATCAAGGGGCTGCTACGGGTGTCGGTGGTATCATTCGTGACATCGTATCCATCGGTGCACGTCCGATTGGGCTATTGAATTCACTTAGATTCGGTGAACTAACTAAAGCCAATAATCGCCGTCTATTAAGAGGTGTCGTTAAAGGAATTGGAGGTTACGGTAACTGCATTGGGATTCCGACAGTTTCAGGGGAGGTTGAATTCGATCCGTCATATGACGGCAATCCACTTGTGAACGCTATGTGTGTCGGTATTATTGAACACGATAAAATCCAAAAAGGCACTGCAACAGGCAAGGGAAATAAAGTCATCTATGTTGGACTAAAGACAGGACGCGATGGCATTCACGGTGCGACATTTGCATCTGAAGAACTAGATGAAGAAGCGGATGCAAAACGACCATCTGTTCAAATTGGTGATCCATTTACAGGGAAGAAGTTAATGGAAGCAACATTAGCTGCAATTGAAATGCCAGAACTCGTCGGTATTCAAGATATGGGTGCAGCAGGATTAACTTCTTCAAGCTCTGAAATGGCCGCTAAAGGTCAATCAGGCATGACGCTATATTTAGATAGGGTCCCTGTTCGTGAAGCAGGTATTTCACCATACGAAATGATGCTTTCAGAAACTCAAGAACGAATGCTTCTTGTTGTGGAAGATGGTTCAGAAGATAAGTTCCTTAAATTGTTTGATGAACATGAGCTAGACTCAGCTGTTATAGGGGAAGTGACGGATTCAAAACGTTTACTACTTTACTTTCTTGATGAACTCTACGCGGACATTCCAGTCTTACCACTTTCAGAAGAAGCACCAGAGTATATTTTAGAAGGTCAAGAAAGTGAACAGGATGAAGCGCGTGAAGACTACTCAAATGAAGATCTAGAAGATGTATTTATGAAGTTGATTAGCCATCCAACTCACGGCGATAAGTCGTTTATCTTTGATCAGTACGACAGTCAAGTAGGTGCGAATACGGTACAACAATCTGGCTTCGGACCTGGGGTAGTCCGTGTTGAAGGGACCAACAAAGCAATCTCTATGGCAATCGATGGAAAGAGCCGCTATGTTTATAGCGACCCTTACAACGGTGGTAAGGAAGTCGTCGCACAAACCTTTAGAAATATTATAGCTACTGGTGCAACACCACTTGCGATGACGGATTGTCTGAACTACGGTTCACCTGTCAAACCATTAATCTACAATCAATTAAGTGAATCAACCAAAGGTATGGCAGAGGCTTGTAAAGCATTATCAACGCCTGTTGTATCAGGAAATGTTAGCCTCTATAACGAGAATAGCCAAGGATCGATTTTACCAACACCAGTGGTTGGAATGGTCGGCTTAATAGAAGATGTAAACTTCATGAAAGATTTAAAAGTGAGTGAAGGAGATGTGCTTTATCTTGTTGGAGAACTCACTCCTTCTTTTGCAGGAAGCCAAATAGAAAAAATATTAGAGAATACAATTCGTAAAACTACAAGATATATTGATTTAGGTGTGGAATATAAAAGAGGAATGTACCTAAAAGAAAAACTTGTAAAAGGTGAAATAAACAAAATTGCACCACTCGGCCGAGGCGGCTTGATTACTAAAATCGCACAACTTTCAAGTTTTTATCAACTTGGTGTAGATGTGAATATGGATATTCCTCCAGACTTACTTTTTAGTGAAGGTGGATCAAACTACCTGGTTGTTGCTAAAGGTGGTCTAGATATAGAAGATGCTGTTGAAATCGGTAGGCTAGTGGGTGAAACATTTAAAGTTACCGCACAAGATTTTGAAATAAAGAAAAAAGTAAAAGAAATAAAAGCTGAATGGGAAGGGGCAATCCCGACATGTATGAACTCCGTGGACTAAATGAAGAATGTGGAGTGTTTGGAATTTGGGGCCATAAAGAAGCAACGGAATTGACTTATATTGCCTTACACAGTCTTCAGCATCGTGGGCAAGAAGGGGCAGGAATCGTTGCTTCAAATAAAGAATATCTATTTGGTGCTCGTGGCATGGGCCTCTTAACTGAAGCCTTGTCTAAGACCCAATTAGAATCTTTAAGAAACTTTCCTTGTGCTATTGGTCACGTCCGTTACGCAACAACAGGGGGTAGTGAACTTTCCAACGTCCAACCCTTTCTTTTTAAAAGTCATATCGGGGATCTCGGGCTTGCACATAACGGAAATCTAGTGAATGCTATTCAACTAAGAAAAGCATTAGAAGACGAAGGGGCAATCTTTCAGACATCTTCAGATTCTGAAGTTTTCGCCCATCTCTTAAGACGTGCTAAAGGTCCTTCTAGAAAGGCGAGAATTAAGACAGCATTACAGCAATTAAAAGGGGCCTTTGCCTACGTGATTTTACATGAGGATGAACTCACAGTTGCCTTAGATGATCACGGGGTGAGACCGCTGATGTTAGGTGAGGTCGACGGGGCATACTGTGTTGCGAGTGAGACCTGTGCCTTTAGTGCAATCGGGGCAACTTACATCAGAGATATCGAGCCTGGTGAACTGATTACTATTAATGATAAGGGCATCGACTTTGATCGTTATTCAGATTACGAAAATCCGAATTTATGTTCCATGGAATATATTTATTTTGCCCGTGCAGATTCTGAGTTTAGAGGCACGTCAACCTATACAATTCGTAAAGCACTCGGTGAAGCCTTAGCAAAAGAGATGACAGTGGATGCCGATATCGTCATCGGTGTGCCGGACTCAAGCTTGGCCGCTGCAAAAGGATTCAGTGATTACAGTGCTATACCGAGTGAGCAGGGACTCTTGAAGAATCGTTATGTTGGTCGTACTTTTATTGCATCAGGTCAAGAGGCTCGAGAACGAGCGGTCAGAATGAAGCTTTCACCAGTGAGGGATATTGTGGAAGGGAAACGTGTCATTGTTATCGATGATTCCATTGTCCGGGGTACAACGAGTAAGTATATTGTGAAGGCTTTAAAAGATGCTGGTGCAAAAGAGGTGCATATGGGTGTGTCATCACCACCATTAAAGAATCCTTGTTTTTACGGTATTGATGTCTCTACACATGCGGAAATAATTGCTTCATCGAAGTCAACAACTGAAGTATGTGAAGAAATTGGTGCTGATTCACTGACCTACTTATCTGTCGATAAAATGCACGAGGTCTATTATAAATTCGGATCTAGAGGACAATGTGATGCTTGTTTTACAGGACAATACCCGATTGAAAACTTAGATGGTTTAATGCCTCAAGAAAAAGATGCTAAAAAGAAAGGGGTTTAATCATGTCGAAACAATATAAAAATGCTGGTGTAGATATTGAAGCTGGTTATGAAGCGGTTGAACAAATGAAAAGACATGTTAGAAAGACACTAAGACCCGAAGTCATTGGTGGAATCGGTGGCTTTGGTGCTGTCTTTGATTTGTCGACGTTGAATTTACAACAGCCTGTCTTGGTTTCAGGTACAGATGGAGTAGGCACGAAATTAAAGCTTGCGATCGATCATAATCGTCATGACACGATAGGAATAGATGCCGTGGCCATGTGTGTCAACGATATTATTACGACTGGTGCAGAACCACTTTACTTTCTAGACTATATTGCCGTCAATAAGGTGGTTCCGGAACATGTTGCTGAAGTTGTAAAGGGGATTTCAGAAGGCTGTAAACAATCAGATTGCGCCTTGATTGGTGGGGAAACCGCTGAAATGGGTGAAATGTATGCAAAAGGAGAGTATGATTTAGCTGGCTTTGCCGTTGGTGCTGTTGAAAAAGAGCAGTATATTGATGGTTCGACTGTTAAAAGTGGCGATAAGGTTATTGGTTTAACTTCAAGCGGTATTCATTCGAATGGCTACAGTTTAGTCAGAAAGATTTTAGTAGATCATAATATTGATGTTAATGATGAACTTGATGGAGATAAGCTGCTGGACCTATTAATTGAGCCAACAAGAATTTACACGAAAGCAGTCAAAAAAGTTAAGGATAAAATTAACATTAAAGCAATGAGCCATATCACTGGTGGCGGCTTCTATGAAAATATCCCAAGAGCAATCCCAGACCATCTAGGTGTTGATATTAATACAAAAGATATTCAAACACCAAAAATTATCTCTTGGTTAATTGAAATATCTGGTTTAGATAAGAAGGAAGCATATAATGTATTTAATATGGGCATTGGCTTTATTATGATTGTGGATAAAGATGATGTTGATGAGACACTTAGCTTATTAAAAGAAGTAAATTATGAAGCTACTATGATTGGTGAAATTACGTCTCAAGAAGGACTTGTCATCAATGACTAAAAGCGTCGTAATATTTGCCTCTGGTGGCGGTTCAAATTTTGAGAATCTTGTCCTGAAATCAAAAGATATTGGCATGGAAGTCTCAAGCCTAATTGTTGATCAAGCTAATGCTTATGCGATTGAAAGAGCGAAACTTCTAAACGTTCCATATCATGTGATTAATAGAAAAGACTACCAATCAAAAGAAGAATTTGAGGACAAAATAAAAGGAACCATAACTGTTGAAGAACCAGATTATTTAATTTTAGCCGGTTTCATGAGAATTTTATCGGAAGCATTTGTTGAACAATATGATAGAAAAATAATCAATATTCATCCATCATTACTGCCGGCTTTCAAGGGTGCTAATGCAATTCATGATGCCTATAATTATGGAGTGAAAGTAAGTGGTGTGACGATTCATTATGTAGATAGTGGCGTCGATACTGGTGAGATTATTGCTCAAGAGCCAATAATTATAGATGATAATGACAGTTTAGATATATTTGAAGAAAAAATACATCTGCTTGAATACGACTTGTATCCGAGTACTTTAAAAAAGTTATTTAAAGGAGACGTTTAAGAATGAAAGCCTTACTTAGTGTTTCAAATAAAACAGGTATAGAGGATTTTGCCAAATCACTTGTTAAAGAAGGCTATGAATTATACTCCACGGGTGGTACTTACCAGACTTTATTGGATGCTAATATTGAAGTTAAATCAGTGAGTGACTTAACTAATTTTAGTGAAATCATGGATGGACGTGTCAAAACTTTACATCCTGCAGTTCATGGTGGAATCTTGGCAGATCGAGATAATCCGAAGCATCTAGAAGAACTAAAAGAAAATAACATCGAGACAATTGACCTTGTAGTTGTTAATTTATATCCGTTTAAAGAAACTGTTAGGAAAGCTAACGTGACTGAAGACGAAGCAATTGAAAATATCGATATTGGTGGACCGACTATGCTTAGAGCAGCAGCGAAAAACTTTAAGCATGTGACGACGGTTGTTGATCCGTTTGATTATGACGAAGTCATTGAACGTATCCAAAATAATAATTTAGATGAAGCTTATAGAAAGTCGCTTATGATTAAGGTGTTTCGTCATACCAATGACTATGATCAAGCGATTGTGAACCATTTTTCTCAAAATGAAGACATCTTAAGATATGGTGAAAATCCACATCAAACTGCACGTTCAGTTAAAACAAGTGATGATAAGAATACACTGTTAAATGCTGAAATTTTACATGGTAAGGCTCTGAGCTATAACAATTTAAGAGATGCTGATAGTGCACTTAGCTTGGTAAGAAAATTTGATGACCCTGCTGCAGTTGCTGTCAAGCATATGAACCCTTGTGGGGTGGGTACTGGAAAAAATCTAGCGGAGGCCTTTCAAAATGCCTTTGATGCGGATAGTCAGTCTATCTTTGGTGGCATAGTTGCCTTGAACAAAACTGTAGATCAAGAGACTGCTGAAAAATTAAGTAAGGTCTTTTTAGAAGTGATTATTGCACCTAACTATACTCATGAAGCCATGGAAATACTAACAGTCAAAAAGAATATTCGATTGTTAAAAATGGATTTTACAGATGAGGTTCAAAGCGAAGAAATGGTGAGTGTATCAGGTGGATATTTAGTGCAATCAAAAGACCGAGGCAAACTTGACATGAGTCAGTTGGAGTTTGTGACTGAAAAACAACCGAGTAATGCTGAATTAAAAACTCTGGCACTTGCTTGGGAAGTATCAAAACATGTGAAATCCAATGCAATTGTCTTAGCGAATTCTAAACAAACAACCGGTATTGGTGCAGGCCAGATGAATAGAGTAGGTGCCTTAAAGATTGCTGCAGAACGTTCAATTGATTCTGATGAAGAAGTTGTACTCGCAAGTGATGGCTTCTTGCCAATGCCAGATACAGTAGAACTTGCCTATGAACATGGGATTAAGGCAATTATACAACCAGGTGGCTCTAAGCGTGACCAGGAGTCCATAGATTTCTGCAACGAGCATGGTATGGCAATGGTGTTTACAGGCATGCGTCATTTCAAACATTAAGGAGATGTCTTATGAAGGTCTTAGTAGTAGGTAGTGGCGGTAGAGAACATGCGCTTGTAAAAAAGCTAAGTGAGTCAAAATATGTTGATGAAATTCATGCCGTCCCAGGGAATGATAGTATGAAACAGTATGCTGAAATTTACCCTGAAATCTCAGACGTTGATACAGAAAAAATCTCAGAAAAATGTAGAGCACTTGAAATTACTTGGGCAATTATCGGGCCAGAGGCTCCGCTTAATATTGGTCTTAGTGATGTTTTAGAAGAAGCTGGAGTTAAGGTTTTTGGACCAAGAAAATTAGAAGCTCAACTTGAATCATCTAAGGAATTTGCTAAGAAGATTATGCAGAAATATGATATTCCAACCGCAGACTACCAAGTTTTCTATAATAAAGATGAAGCTAGGGCATACATTGAACATAAAGGAGCACCTATAGTACTTAAAAAAGATGGCCTTGCTGCGGGTAAAGGTGTCTTTGTTGCTATGACTATGGATGAGGCACTTCAAGCGCTTGACTACATTTCTGATGAATCTTCAGAAGAAGGACTCGTAATTGAAGAATTTTTAGAAGGTGAAGAATTTAGTTTGATGGTGCTAGTCAACGAAGATTATATTATACCTTTTGATATTATTGCTCAAGATCATAAACGTGCCTATGATAATGATCAAGGTCCTAACACAGGCGGTATGGGTGCCTATGCGCCAGTCCATCACTTGGGTGATTCAGTGATTGAAGAAGCGGTAGAGACTATTGTTCAGCCTATGGCAGATGCGATGGTTAAAGAAGGTTTGAAGTATTTTGGTGTTATGTACCTTGGCGCTATCATTACTAAAGATGGTATTAAGGTCATTGAATTTAATGCACGTTTTGGTGATCCAGAGGCTCAAATTCTTTTATCATTATTAGATTCAGACTTAATTGAAGTGCTAGAAGCGGTTAAAGCGAAAGAGAAATATCAGTTAAACTTCTCTAAGGATTATATGCTTGGAGTTATCTTAGCGTCTAAAGGCTATCCTGAATCATCTACTAAAGGATTAAAGGTGAAGATACCAACTGAACTTAATGATCAGGTGTTTAATAGTGGTCTAAAACAAGTCGATGATGATATTTTTGAAACTAACGGTGGACGTGTCTTGTTGGTCACTGCTAGAGGTGAGAATTTAGAAGTAGCTAAAAACTTAGCTTACGATAATCTCAAAAAAGTAGACTTTCATGGTGATGATCTATTCTATAGAACGGATATTGGGACTAGGGGATTATAAAAAACCTTTCACATCAAAAAAGATGTGAAAGGTTTTTATCGTTAAATTGATATAGCAAAAATTTTAAAATCATAGTATAATAATAGGGATTAATATTAGGAGGCGTCAGAATGAAAAAGTACATATTACCAATTATTGCTCTATTTGTTCTCGTACTTGCTGCTTGTACATCTGATAGCGAGGTTGACGAGGAATTAACAGAAGGTGAGGGAGAAGGTGAAGAGACTACTGGAGAAGCGATTGATTTCAGTATCATGTCGCTACCAAACTCTCTAGACCCACATGCTGCTAATGATGGCTATTCATTATATGTTATGACAAACATTTATGAAACTTTAGTAAAACTGAATCAAGACTTGGAATTAGAACCAGGACTTGCTGAAAGTTATGAGCAAATTTCAGATACAACTTGGGAATTTAAGCTCAGAGAAGGGATCAAATTCCATGATAGTAGTGATTTTAATGCAGAAGTCGTTAAAGCGAACTTAGACCGTGTACGTGATGAGGAAGTTGCATCACCATTATCTTTCTTGTTTACAGAAATTGATGAAGTTGAAGTTGTAGATGACTACACTGTTCAAATTCACACGAAACAACCATTTGCTGCCTTACCTGCTCACTTAGCACATCCAGGTGGACACATGATTAGTAAAGAAGTTATTGATGCGGATTATGCTCAAATGGAAGAGGGCGGTAATCCTTTAACAGAAGTAAACCGTACACCAGTAGGCACAGGTTTCTTTAAATTTGAAGATATTAAAGAAGGCGAAGAAATTACTTTAGTTCGTAACGAAGAATATTGGGGAGATTTAGCTAAGCCTGAATCTATCACTTTTAGAGCAGTTCCAGAAGATCAGTCAAGAATCGCTGAATTAACTTCAGGTACAGCAGACATCATCTATCCGATGGACCCGAATGATGTTGAACAAGTGGATTCTAATGAAGGTAGTGAAGTGCAACAACGTCCAAGTGCGAATATGACTTACTTAGGATTTAATACTGAAAAAGAACCATTTAATGATGAAAATGTGAGACTTGCGATTGCTTCAGCTATTGATAAAAACTCAATCATTGAAAATATTCTTGTCGGTATTCACGAGGTGGCAGAAACACCGTTAAACCCAACTGTTTTTGGCTATAGTGAAAACTTAGACCCAATTGAATATGATCTTGACCAGGCGAAAGAATATCTTGCAGAAAGTGATTATCCAGATGGTTTTTCAGCAGAAGTTGTACTAAACTCAAGAACGCATCAAGATGTTGCAACGTATATTCAAGAAGTACTAAAAGAATTAAATATAGACCTAGAAATTTCCTTGATGGAAGCGGGAGCATATCAGGAATATACTGCCAACGGTGACCATGAAATGTTCATGGGTGGCTGGGGAACAGTAACCTTAGATGCAGACTATGGTCTATATCCTATGTTCCACTCTGATAATATCGGAGCTGCAGGAAATAGAACACGTTACTCTAACTCAGAAGTTGATGAACTGCTTGATAATGCCCGTGTTGAGCTAGATGAAGAAACACGTCTACAAATGTATGAAG
Organism: Jeotgalicoccus sp. ATCC 8456; assembly: GCF_016313225.1. Taxonomy (NCBI): domain Bacteria; kingdom Bacillati; phylum Bacillota; class Bacilli; order Caryophanales; family Staphylococcaceae; genus Jeotgalicoccus; species Jeotgalicoccus sp. ATCC 8456. The sequence continues at coordinate 2,008,791 of NZ_CP066224.1, forward strand.
ACGCTCAACAAATTATTATCGATGAAGAACCATTAATTCCGATCTTCCATACTAAATTGTTAACAGGAATTAACTCTGATTTAGATGGCTATTATCAATACCCAAGTAGTTTCCCTTATTTAAAAGACTTGCATTAAAAAAAGCTTCTACTCAAAAATTACATTTTGAGTAGAAGCTTTTTGCATGTATTTACAAGTAACTAAGCAAATTTTATACTTTAATTAACAAAGAACGAATAAGTATTAAGACTATATAAGGAGAATAAAAATGAAAATAAGAGCACTAGAAGAAACTGACTTAAACTTTATTCATACATTGAATAACAGATACTCTACTATGGCATATTGGTTTGAAGAACCATATGAATCATTAGGCGAATTAAAATCGCTTTACCAGAAGCATATCTTAGATGAATCCGAGAGGAGATTTATCATAGAAGATGAGAATGAGAAGGTAGGCATTGTAGAATTAGTAGAAATAAACTTTATTCATAGGAATTGTGAAATTCAGATTATAGTGGATGAACAATTTGCTGGAAATGGATATGCCAAAAGGGCAATGAAACAAGCAATAGACTATGCATTTAACATTTTAAATTTGCATAAAATATATTTATATGTCGATGTTGAAAATGAAAAAGCCATCCACATATATAAAAATCAAAATTTTGAAATTGAAGGCACCTTACAAGAACATTTTTATACTAAAGGGGAATACCAAAATTCTCACATTATGGGACTTTTAAAGAAAAACTGGAGAAGTGAATAGATAAAACTTTTTCCATAGATAGACACCACCCACTTCAACAAAAGAAGGTTGAAGTGAGTGGTTTTTTAATATGATGTTTTACTTTTTTAATTCTCAATTGAGGCATTATTCAGGCAAGTGTACAAGAGCGTCTACTTAAGTGGCACTTTCAAGTTTACATATGTTAACAAAAAGGAAATTAAGTGATAGGTAGGTACAGATTTGTATATGTCAGGTAACAGTATTTTAAATAAAAAGAGGAGAGTTTTTGATACATGATGTATCTGTCCATCAACAATATCAGTTAGCAAAAAAAGATGAACTTAAAATCTTAATCGTCGGTGCAGGTATAGCGGGATTAACTGCGGCACAAATGCTTAGAAAGCAAGGAAATAACCCAGTATTAATAGAACGAAATAAAAGTAATAAAAGTTCTGGTTATATGTTAGCTTTGATGCCCATGGTAGATAATGCAATTTCAGAACTCAAAGTAACTGAAACATATTTAAATAAAAGTGTTTCTATTAATAACTTTAATTTTTACAGTCATCAAGGCAGTCTTTTACGCAAAAATTCCATACATGAATTAATGAGTAAATACGGTACCTACAGAGGTATTTCTCGTGGACGCTTGATAGAGGTACTTACTGATGATGGTTGCATGTTAACGTACGATACGAAAGTGAGCGATTTACATCAAAAAATAATAAAGTATCTGTTTCTTTTGAAGGATATGAAGATTTATTTGATTTTGATCTAATAATAATTTAAAAACATCTTAAATAATTATGAAAAAATATAACGACCGCGGGTTGAAAAAGCTCAATCTGCTTCTAGGAATCTTGCGAAGTTGATGTTTAATGAGAGTAGTATTTTTGCTTTTGTCAGAGATGAGGTATTGAGATTTATGACAATTGAAAGAGGTCTTAAATCAATATTGAAACTAATAGAAAATCAGCCTAAACCTTAAAATGTTATTACTTTTTAGGAAAATAATATTGGAACGATGACCATACTAAAAGTAGACTGATTCTTACCTAAATAAAATTTGAAACGGCATGCACAGATATTTTTAGTATGTACATGCCGTTTCTCGTATATAATATAAAAGTTATTTTTGTGCCAATTAAAGTGACTATTTAACTGTGTGTTATCGTGTATAAACTTTTAGCGGAAATTAATGATGAATTTTACACCATGTTCAGTTGGATCTGCTGTAAAGCTGCCATTATGGAAATTTACAGCATCCATAATAATTGAAAAGCCAAGACCGTGCTGGTCTTTATCTTCCTTAGTCGTTTGTTTACTCTGTATCAGTTTACTGAGATCTTTTTGGTCTATACCTTGACCATTATCTTCATAAGTGATGACGATACCTTCTTCATTATCTTCTAGAATAATGTTAATGATCGGATTTTTTTCATTATGATCCAGGCTGTTCTCAATCAGGTTGATAAACATACGCTCTACATACAACTTATTTCCATAGAATTCATCATCGTCTAAATTGTTATCTATATTGATATCTTTGTAGCCGACAGTTTTAATGATTTCCTTAAGCGCACGGGCTAGTGAAAAGGATTCCTTGTCTAGTTCCATCTGACTTGTTTCGACTTTAAAAGTGCTATTTAAACTATCAATCAGCTGTTCCATATATAAGGCTTTATCAGAAATTAAAGTGATATATTCCTTTTGGTCATCTGGAAAATAAGGCATTACTTTAGAATAGCCATAGATGGAAGTTAAGGGTGATTTTAAGTCATGAGAAATTTGGTTTAGCCACTTCGTTCTATAGTAATCAATTTGATTTTGGTACAATCGATCTTCTAATAGTTGAGCATTTAGAGAATCAACAGCTTCATCAAGCTCCTTGTAGATTTTCTTAGATTTTTTCCTGTTATATGAAGCACTCGGTTTATATAACAATCCATTAGATAGTTGGGTCAGCCAATCGACATAGAAGAACAAAGGTTTACTTAGTCTTCGAGTCATAATGATGGATAAGATAATTGCCAAGAGAATTATAAAAATAGGCACAACGATTAACAGGATACCTATTAATTTGAAGACAGTAATATCCGTATCTGTAAATTCATCAACATAGGCATAGTCCATAGTCGTTGCTGATTCAAAAAACTGTAGCTCATCACCAATGATATGATAGTTATAATCGTTATAGTTTTTCGTATACAGACTATCAATCAGCATTAGAGTATCGACCTCATCTTCATTTGAGATATCGATATTTGTGTCATCATTCTCATTGATCATTAGAAAGTGTGCATTTTCTTTATAGGGGATGGCAATTGTTGTTGTAATATTATCGATGATCAGCGATTTTAAATTACGGTTACTCTTCGGATATATCGTATTTGCTTCATCATCGATAATGAAAGCTGTATAGCCTTCTTCTTTAAGAGATGATTTAAGATTATCAGACAGTATATAACCATCTTCATCGTCATCATTGATTTCAGTAATTAATTCATAGTTATCAATCTTAGCCGGTGAGTTATTAGAGAACAATGAGTTCACGTTTATACCAAAAAGAAAAAGACTTATGATCACAACAAGTAAACTCAAGATCAGAAAAGTAATGATGTACTTTAAAAATATTAAAGCAAAACGCCTATTCATTAACATCACCACGGAAGATATATCCTTTCCCTCTAACGGTTTGAATTAATTCAGGTTGTTCTGGACTATCTTCAATTTTTTTACGCAAGGTTCTAATGTGCACCATCAATGTATTATCATCCACACCTTTGTCATAACCCCAAACATTTAGGTAGAGTTGCTCTTTCGTAAGTATTTGATTATTGTTTGTCATAAAACAGGTTAAGAGATCGTATTCTCTTGTTGTTAGATGAATTTTTATGTCTGCCTTGAATACCTCTGCTGTCGACGTGTCCACTGTTAGGTCTTTATATTTCATATGATGTACTGGCTCTAAGTGCACTTTTACTCTATAGGCAAGTTCGATAGGGTCAAATGGTTTTTTGACATAATCTATCGCACCTTGTTGAAAGCCTTTATAGACATCAATTTCAGAATCTTTAGCAGTGACAATAATGACTTTTGTCATATTTAAATTGATGAATTTCATTAACTGGTAGCCACTTTCTGATTTTAAATTTAAATCTAATAGTAAGACTTGAAAATTGTGTCTTAAGATTAAGTCTTTTGCCTCTTCTAAGTGGCTAGCAGTGTATACATTATTTATATTTTGAGACGATAAACTTAAAGTTATCAATTGTAAAATATCATTATCGTCTTCAACGATTAAAATTTTATTAGTCATAGTGACACCTCAATTATATTGTAAAAATAAAAGCTCTACTTGACCACCTTTATAGAATAAATTAAGACACATTTAAGGTAAGTTTAAATTTCTCTTAAAGTCTGAAGGATACAATGGTTTTGAGGTGAATTATAAAGTGAAAAGAATCGAAAGTGCAGATGTTATAAGAGGATTCAGTTTGTATGGAATCTTAATGGCTAATCTACTTATTTTTCAATTTGGTTTAAGTGGAAAAGACCACATGGAATTTTATGAATTGAACACGATTAATGAGTTTCTATTTAAGGCTGTAAAGGTGATATTTGAAGGTAGTTTCATGCCTATTTTTGCCATACTGTTTGGTTTTTCCATGGATAAATTATTTGAATCCATGAAGAATAAGGAAATGAAATGGAAAAGGTTTAAACTTCTATGTCGAGCAATTGGCATTTTAGTAATTGGTTTTCTTCATGCTACATATATTTGGGAAGGGGACATTCTTTTAGCATATGGACTCGCCATGTTAGTATCCATTATTTTTATAGGTTTACCTTCTTGGTTTTATAAAATTATATCCGGCATCATCATCGTCATTCTATTGTTAATGCTTGGGAGTGGTTTTCTATCTAGTGAAATTGATGAAGCATCAACGGTTAGTGAAGCGGAGACAAATGAATATATGACTGAATTACTAACGGTCTATCAGACTGGAACTTACGGTGAAATTGTCGATGCTAGAGAGAATATGGAAGATCCTTTTTACAATGAAATGATGAGTGAATTCAAGGATTCAAAAGGGTTATTCATGATTTTAGGACTTTTTATGCCAGCACTTGGCTTTATGTTTGGTATCAACCTGTCCCGTTCTGATTGGTTCCAAAAGGATGGCGCAAAATTTTGGAATAGTGCACTATATATTTGGCTTATTCCAGTAAGTATCATAATGAAATCAAGTATTTACTGGCTAAATGATGAGACATTAGCAAGTAACTTAAACCTAGTTTTTGGCCTATTTTTAGCGTTTGGTTTAATGAGCTTAATGAAACTTTTATACCAGAGATATGAGAATAACATCATTATGACCGGTATGAAAAATATCGGTAAACTGTCGCTAACTATGTATATCTTACAAAGTATCTTTGGCACATTCGTGATGTACGGCTATGGGATTGGCATGTTTGGTACTAATACTGTAATCTTTACGGTTATCTTGTTTACACTCTTCTACGTACTTCAGTTGATCCTTGCGACTTGGTATATGAAACACTTTAGATATGGTCCTTTAGAATATCTACTTAGAATGGTCACTTACCTACGTATCCGTAGTAGGAAATGGCAGAATAAGACTTCAAAATAGATCTGTTTTTATAATAAAATCTGACAGTTTAAATGCTTTTATGCTAAAATTTAATTAATTACGACTTTAATCTAGTTAGGTAAGGATGATGTTATGAAGACTTTGCTTCTCACAGGATACGAACCATTTTTAAAGTTTAAAACCAATCCAACACAGTCTGTTGTTGAAAGCCTTGAAGGTAAAACAATTGGTGGTTATAAGATTGTCGGTAGAATTTATCCTGTTGTTTTTGGTGAGATTAATAGTTTAATCGAAAAAGACATTGAAGATGTAGAACCTGATGCTATTGTTTCACTTGGACTGGCTAATGGTATTAAAAGCATCCACCTTGAACGTATTGCAATCAATACGAGAGATGGTCGTGAGGATAATTCAGGTTTTAAACCAAGCGGAGAAAGAATCTATAAAGATGGTGCGGATGGGCTATTCTCTAAATTGCCTTTAAAGCGATTAGAACAAGCACTTTTAGATGCAAATATTCCAACAACAATTTCTAATTCAGCAGGGACATATCTCTGTAATAATTTAATGTATAGTAGTCTTTATTATTTAAATCAGAAAGGCTTAGACATTCCAGCAGGTTTTGTACATGTTCCACCGAGTCATGAAATTGGAATTGCAGTTGGGTCTGCAAGTTGGTCTCAAGAAGATATCACAAAAGCAATTCATATCTTAATAGAAAATCTTCAAGATACTTAGGAGGGCATTATGGACGTTTTAAAAGTAAATTCATATGAAGAAATGAGCGATAAGGCTGCGGGTATTTTGATGGATGTAATCCAATCTAAGTCAGCACCAGTTATCGGTTTAGCAACCGGTTCAACACCAGAAGGTACGTATCAAGCACTTGTTAAAAAACTTAATGATAGTGATGTCGATCAAGATCAGATCACAACATTTAATTTAGATGAGTATGTTGGACTAGACGCCTCACATGATCAAAGTTATTCATATTATATGCATAAAAACTTTTTTGATCATGTTTCTATTAAGGAAGAAAATATTAATCTATTAAATGGTATGGCAGAAAGTGAAACAGCAGAAGTTGAAAGTTACGAGAGAAAGATTGGCGAGAAAGGTATCGACATTCAACTACTCGGTATCGGACGTAATGGTCACATTGCTTTTAATGAACCAGGCACTTCATTTGATTCATTAACACATAAAGTTGAATTAACACCAGAAACGATTGAAGATAATTCGAGGTTCTTTGATGATATTGATGATGTACCTAAGGCTGCATTTTCTATGGGCTTAGCGTCAATTATGAAAGCGAGAAAAATTCTTATTTTAATCAATGGTGAGAATAAGAAAGAAGCCTTATCAGCACTACTTAGTGGTGAAGTTTCAGAAGAAAATCCGGCTTCTATTCTAAATAATCATCCTGATGTAACGATAATTGCAGACAGTGCAGCAATTGGTGAATAAGGCTAACATATGAGATAATACTCCTAATACATCGTGTTAGGAGTATTTTTATGAATGAAAACAAACAAAAAATCATATACACATTAGCGATGCTTTTCATATTTTTAGTTATCGCAAATACTATGGTAGAAGTAAACTGGGCCTTACAAGTATTAGCAGTGCTGTTTGCAGCTTATTATATTTATATGGCGTATAGAGAGATCAAGAAAAACAAAGATAAAAACGAACCAGATTAACCATCGAGATGGTACATAAAAAGGCATGCTTCCTGATGTTTTGTTTCAGGAAGCATGCCTTTTAATTTTACGAGAACTGCTCTTCTGCAGCAGCTTCTATTTGGTTCTTAATTCTTTTCGGTATCATAACAATTTCAGTTTTTAGGTTTTTAGGACGATAAGTCTTATCGATACATTTCTCGAAGTATTCTAAGTGTTTTTGATCAATACATTTCTCAGATTCTGTACTGGAGTCTCCATCATCTGCCTGAATAGAATACCAGTAAAGATAATCGAATTCGCCCATATGGTCACGCATAATCGTCTCGACAAACATCTTTTCATCATCGAGTGTGAGGAGCGCATCATTCATATGCTCATTGAGGAATTCCATCCATTGATCGACTAATTCTTCCTTACCTTTTTTCACCCTAAATCTTGTTAATTCTACTTGCATATTCAGGACTCCTTTGTTTTAGTCAACATCATATTACACCTTTTTTGGGCAATGTCAATGACCTTATCAAAGAATCTTTTTAAGAAAGTATCTTAAGAATTTTGAGAAAGTTATAGAAATAAATTTTTACTGTATATTATTCATTAAAAGTAGTCTCAAATTGCTTATTTTCTAAGCCTTCTAATGTTTTTCATAATACCACTTTCAGTCGACAATACACTTCTTTTATAAACATAAGCAGCAACCATAAGTGTTACGATAATCAGAGCGATGAGAATTACAACGCCTATAATCATCTCAAGGTGACCTGTATCATTAGTGAGTAATCTGAGTGGCATAACGAATGGTGTGAAGAACGGGATGTAGCTCGCTACTGTGATTAAGAAATGATCTGCAAAACTGATACCTGCCAATGCAATAAAGTAACCAATCATCGTAATAAAGGTGACTGGCATTAAGCCTTGTTGTATATCTTCCATACGGTTGATGAATGAACCGAGCATAGCTGCAATCGAAAGGTAAAGTATTAAACCAAGGACAACAAAGATGACGCAATAAACGATTAATAGTGGTGTTTGGTCGTTTGGCTCTAAACCAAATCTTTCAAGTAAGGCTGTGTGATCTGATGTGTAAAAAGCAATAAGCCCACCGATCGTTATGGCCGCAACTTGAATGATACTCACTGCCATCATTGCTAAAATTTTTGCCATCAAGTGTTGAACGGGTCGTATACTTGAAACAATCATTTCAATCACTCTTGAAGATTTCTCATTTGCAATCTCCATAGCAATCTGTGATGCATAGTTCAGTATGATGATAAACATCAAAATGACTGAGAAGTAGAATATAACCATATTTAATGTATTGGTATCATCTTCACTTGCTGCTTCAAATTCTCCTGAATCTTCAGCTTGGACTAAGAAGTTAACAGGCACTTCTTTGTACATTAACGCTAGCTCTTCTTCACTTAAATCTAAAGTCTGCAGTACGTAGGCGCGGTTGGTATCATTTAAAGCAAGTTGAATGTTTTGTTCTTCTGTAGAAGATAGGGCTTCATCACTTCTAATTTCTGCTTCTAGTGGATCTGTACTTGTAACCTCTAGAACCGTATCGCCATCTTCTTCTACAATCTCTATCTCTTCGTCATAGGTTTGAATAATCGGTTCAAACACTTCTATAAAGGACTGATCTGCTTCAATCTGAAGCGTAGAGGACTCATCTGAATCAAATAGACTGATAATTTTATCCAGGTTAAATGCTAAAAACATTCCTGCGATAATAATCAAGGTTGTGATAATAAATGATTTTGCTTTTAATTTTGAGAAAAATGTTAGGTTGAAAGTCGTCATAAATTTATTCATAGTCTCGACCTACTTTCGAAATGAAGATATCGGTTAGTGAAGGTTCGTTAACTTGGAAACGTTTAAAGAAACCGAGTTCAGTCACTTTGTTATAGATTTCTTCAGCATACTTTTCCTCTTCAATTTTTAAGGTAGTCTTCTTACGTACTTGTTTGATATCAAGTACACCAGGAAAATCTTTTAAGAAGGACACATCATGATCGCCTTCAATAATAATTTCTTTTTGTCCAAAGTCTTTTTTAATTTGATCAATATTACCGCTGACTACTTGTTTACCACGGTCTAATATACATAGCTCCTCACACAGTTCTTCGACGTGTTCCATACGGTGAGAACTAAAAATAATCGTTGAACCATTTCTATTTAAATCCTTAACTGCATTTTTAAGAAGTTCAACATTAATCGGGTCAAGCCCACTGAAAGGTTCATCTAGAATGATGAGTTCTGGATTATGGATTATTGAAGCGATAAGTTGTATTTTTTGTTGATTTCCTTTGGAGAGTTTCTCGATTTTCTTAACCTTGTTCTCCGTTACTTTAAATCGGTCTAACCAATAATCTAAAGCCTCATTGGCTTCTTTTTTGGACATGCCTTTAAGCTCTGCTAGGTAGATGACTTGTTCTTTAACCGTTAGTTTTGGATGTAAGCCGCGTTCTTCCGGTAGATAGCCAATCTTGTTCGTCATGTGATAGCCGATTTTATCTCCGTCATATAAAATGGTGCCTTCTGATGGTGTGAGCAACTGCAAAATCATTCTAAAGGTCGTTGTCTTTCCCGCACCATTACCGCCAAGAAAGCCATACATGCTACCACTTGGCACATTGATGTTGATAGAATCTACTGCTTTGTGGTCACCGAAGGTTTTCTGGATGTTACTTAACTCCAAAGCCATGGTATGTTCCCCCTTTATTTTGATGTTTACATTTTACCACACCACTTGTTAAAGAAAAGTTGTTATAATATAAAAGGTTAAATTTATAAAGTGAGGTGTCGTCTTGGAAACAGTAGAAGAAAGAGCATCATTTAAAAAGTTTATGGATTTAATAAAACGCACGAATGTAAAGAAAAGTATATTTTTTTTGGTGTGTTCCTTACTTTAATTAGTACCGCAGGATCATTAATCGTGCCACTTTTAACACAGATGTTCATAGATGGCTTTGATCCTTCAGTAATTAGTACACCTCTCATCGTACTGATTATTGCTGTCTTTCTCTTAAGCGCAGTCGTTGATGGTGTTGCTTATTATATGCTCGCAAAAATTGGACAGTCAGTCGTCAAACGGTTAAGAGAACTCGTATGGGATAAGTTTCTTAAATTACCAGTAACATATTTTGATAAGACGAAGAGCGGTGAGTCTGTTAGTAGAGTGGTAAATGATACAAGTATTATTCAAGGCTTAATTACGAGTCATTTCCCTCAATTAATTTCAGGTGTGATGAGTATAATTGGGTCGGTTGTTATTCTCTTCTTCTTGGATTGGAAACTTACGCTAATTATGTTCATAGCCTTACCAATTTCTATCGCAGTGATTCTACCTTTAGGAAATAGAATGCAAAAAGTATCGAGGAAATTACAGGATGAAACGGCGACATTTACAGGTTCTATCCAAGAAACTTTGGGAGAAATCCGCTTAATGAAGTCCTTTAATGCTGAAAACTACGAAAAGGTAAAAGGCCGAAAAGGTATTGGTAAACTTTATAAATATGGAATGAAAGAAGCTGTTATCAACGCGCTTTTATCACCTATAATGTATACAGTAATGATGTTAGTCATCATTTTAGTCATTGGTTATGGAGGCATACGTGTTGCTGATGGAACGATGACAATTGGTACACTTGTCGCATTTCTACTGTACCTCTTCCAAATTATTATGCCGATGACGATGTTTGCGATGTTCTTTACAGAATATAATAAAGCCCTTGGCGCAACAGGTAGAATTATCAATATAATGGAACTGGATGATGAAAAATCAGGAGTAGAGAAACCGAATCTTGACTATAACAACTTAAGATTTGAGCAAGTCACATTTGGATATGATGAAACACCTGTTTTAGAAAATATTTCATTTACGGCACAAAACAATCAAAAGGTTGCTTTTGTTGGTCCAAGTGGTAGTGGTAAATCTACAATTTTTGCTTTAATAGAGAAGTATTATGAAGTCTGGAGTGGACAAATACTTGTTGATGGTATTAATATCAATAATCTAAGTCTAAGTTCATATCGTAGTGGCATTGGTTATGTCGCGCAGGAAAGCGCCATTATTTCAGGTACAATACGCGATAATATTACTTATGGTTTAGATCCATCTTTTTATACAGAAGCAGATATTGAAAAAGCTGTTGAACAGTCATACACTAAAGAATTTGTAGTCAATCTAGAAAACGGACTCGACACCGAAGTAGGTGAACGTGGTGTTAAATTGTCAGGTGGACAACGTCAGCGTATCGGTATTGCTCGAGCGTTTTTAAGAAACCCTAAAATATTAATGCTAGATGAAGCGACTGCCAGTTTAGATTCAGAGTCAGAGAAATATGTTGGTGAAGCTTTAAACGAACTTATGGCCGGTAGAACAGTCCTTGTAATTGCGCACCGTTTATCAACAATTGTAAACTCAGATAAGATATACTTTATCGATAATGGATTACTTACTGGAGAAGGAACACACGAATCCCTAATATCCAGTCATGAAAAATATAAAGAATTTACAAACCAGCAATTTGGAGAAGATTAGAGGCAGTTTTATAAATGGGAATTTTAATAGAAGCATTTAGTCCAATCATACCGATATTTATCTTTATTTTTATGATCATCGTTGTGGTGACCTTATTGATTAATATTAGGAGTGGCTATCAGCTCGATACAATCGCAAAAAAGATCAGATATTTTTCAATCATTGGTTTGACGATGAGCATAGTGGGTATTTTTCTCGTAACGCTGATGCCGACTTCAAATGGAAGCGACATCGTTCAGCTCACACCTTTTGAGAGTATTGAAGACCTTTGGTATTATGCAACAACAGAAGCATTAATCAATAGTGTGTTAATGAATATTGTTCTATTCATACCAACATCTTTCTTTTTATATTTTATAATTCGAAGAGAGTTGTTAACCACAATTCTTTGCTTATGTTTGTCAGTCTTTATTGAAACAACGCAGTATTTATTACCGATAGGAAGAATTACAAGTATCGATGATATTATTTTAAACTCAATTGGAGGTATCATAGGCGTATTACTTGGGGTCCTATTTTTAAAGATAAAAGATGTTTATTACTTGATGTTTGGTGGTAAATAAAAAAATAACAGTTAAAAAAGGGGATGTTGTCTATGTACAACAAATTAAAAAACATCGAAGGTGTTACTTTACAACCTAAAGAAGTTGTAGGACCTGCACTTGTAGGATCAGTAGAGTACTTTAATGGGGAGAAAAGTACTTACCATGGTTCACTCGTTGCAACGACACAAAGATTGTTTTTGAATCTTGAAGATCATGGTGTTGTTTGTATTGAAGATTTTGACTATGAGAAAATTACAAGAATTACCATAGAAGATTTGCTTCTTGTAGGTCACATTGTACATCTGTGGACAGATGACCAATTAATCGTCAGCGTAAAAAGCATTTCCGAGGGTAAGCTTGATAAGTTCTTAGAATTTGTCTACAAGTACAAAGGTAAAGTTACAGTAGAAAATGAAGCACTAGCATAAAAGTATATAGAATATTGAAGGCTCCGGTAAGCTCCGGGGTCTTTTTTATATTTGAAATGAGGTAATTTTTTCTAATAGTACCGAATACGTATTATATTTGTGTATAATGACGGTATAAATAATAAAGGGGAAGCTATGAAATTTAAAATGATATTCCTCCTTACACTGGTACTCATGCTCACGGCATGTTCTAGTTTTCGTGAAATTGATGTGACAGATGATGGGGAGTTAAGAAGAATTACAACAGAAGATACATCAGAAATTGATATCCCGGGTAAGCCAGAAAATATTGTCCTGTTTCGTACCATTGATCCAGGAAATGCAGCCCTTTTAGGATATGAGCCAACTGCAGTGAACAGAGCACTAGAGGGGAATGAAACACTGACTAATGAGGTTGGACAGTCACTGACATTTTTAGAGCCTGGTGATATTGAGGGATTAAAAGCAGTTGACCCTGATTTAATTGTGACCTATTCACCTGATGAATATTTTGATCAGTATAGTGAGGTCGCACCAACGATTAGAATGTCTTATTCAGGGGGGATACTGAGTCCGTTTAGTCCACGCGTCTATTTAACACAACTCTATTATTTAGGTGTAATTTTAAATAAAGAAGAAGAAGCAAACAAGATTGGTGACGAGTGGGAAGGACAGACAACAGTCTTAAAAAGAGAACTTAATACGCAAGTTGATGATAAGAATGCTGTCGTTGCTGTCGCTAATGAAGATGGTTATTTGCTCTATAATGAATATATGAGCTATGGCACTGAAGCGGTATATGATGTGCTCGGTTTCCAGATGGACGGTGCACTACAAAGTCATTTAGAAGACAATTTATTTGATGTGAAAACACCAAGTGACCTTAGTGAGTTTGAAGCAGATTATGTCTTTGTTAATACACCTGACTATGAAAATGAGGATATTAAAAGTGAATTTGCACAGGCAATGGATATTGATAAGGATCATGTGATCTTACTCAATTCAGAAGATACCATTACTAATGATTTGATTTCTATACAAAAACAAACGGAGTATATTGTCGATAAAATAAACGAAGCGGGTGAGTAACGAGTGAAAATAGAAGGGGCTTTGATTGGAGAGCTTTTTAACGCACAAAAATTCGAAGACATCTATCTTTCCACTATGCCTGAATGGCAAGCATTGATGCCAAAAGAAGAATTTCTAAATGAAGCACGCCATTTTTATCAGGGTACGGTTCACTTTTCCTTGTACAGAGAAAATGAATTAGAACCTGGTGTGAGACGTTATGCTTTTGTAGATGACAAGACGAAAAAAATGTTGACGGTCGCGGTTAAACAGTCGCTTATCATTGGTCTAAAGTTTGGTTACTTGGAACAATATCATGAGTATAAAACGTCTTCAAAAGTGAAGTATCGCCTACCGTTTAAAGATGATTGGTTCGTCTTATTTGGTGGAGAAGATAACTTTTTAAACTATCATTATTCCTATGAAAATCAGCGCTATGCCTTTGATTTTATCGTTAAAGAAAATGGTCAAGCGGTCAGAGGAAATACTTCAGTTTTAGAAAATTATCACAGTTATGGACGTCCAATTGTCTCACCAGCATCAGGTACTATCTTTAAAGTATATGATGGGGTGAGAGATAATCCACCGATGTCGATGAATATGGATGATCCAGAAGGTAATGCCGTCATTATTCAACATGGCGTGAATGAGTACAGTATGCTTGCGCATCTAAAAGCAGATTCTATCCTAGTCAGTGAGGGGACCTACGTAAATCGTGGGCAAGTATTGGCAGCCTGTGGTAACAGCGGGGCGAGTGATACGCCTCACCTACACTTTCATGTGATGGATGGGCCGAACCCAGACACTTCACAGTCATTAAAAATTAAATTTGAACATGGTCTTGAACCTGAGCAAGGACAAACATTAAGGGGAGAATGAAATGAAGATATTGTTGTCAGTACTAATGTTTTTCAGTTTCTTTTCTAATAGTGAAACAGAGCCACTTCAAGGGAATACTAAAAACTTTGAAACAATCGATCAGGATGCTTTCTTACAAAATTTGAGTCAGTACTTAGATTCTTCGTTTACCTTTGCGGCAACGGGTGACATCTTAGTGCATGACTATCTTTATGAAGACGTTCAAACAGAGGATGGATACGACTTTGTATCTCGCGTAGAGTCAGTTGCACCTTATTTACAACAACAAGATCTGGTCTTCTTAAATCAAGAAACACCTATAGGTGGAGAGGAATTAGGTCTTAGTGGTTACCCTACCTTTAATACACCAGAAGAAGTCGCAGATTTACTAAGTTACTTTAATGCAGACATTGTTAACTTAGCTAATAACCACACACTAGATCGTAGCGCGGAAGGTATAGCTGCAACGACTGAAAACTTAAAAGAGAGAGATATTGATTACGTCGGTGCAAATGTAAGTGAGGAAGATAAAGACCGTGATCGTATTTTCAATGTCAATGGGATTGATGTTGGATTCCTAGCTTATACATACGGAACCAATGGTATTCCTGTACCAGAAGGACAAGAGTACTTAGTGAATTTAATTGATATGCCAAGTATTGTAGAAGATATTGAGCAGTTAAGAAATAAAGTGGACGTATTAATTGTCAGCTACCATCAGGGTATTGAATATGATGAGTTTCCTAGAGATGAGCACATACCTGAGTATCACTCTATGGCAGAGGCCGGTGCAGATATTATTGTCGGTTCTCATCCGCACACCTTACAACCGATTGAACACTATGAAAGAGAAGACGGAAGTGAAGCGGTAATTGCATACTCTATGTCTAATTTCTTAAGTGCACAACAAACATTAAATACTCGGCTCGGTGGTATTTTAGAAGTCACTGTGAAACAAGAAGGGGAGAATATTGATGTCGGCGATGTTAGATTCATGCCGACCTACGTTGATAGTAATGAATATGAAGACTTTTACCTCCAGCCACTCGATGCAATGGATATGACTGATGTCTATAGTGACGTGAGTGAGCACATGACAAGTTATAGTGACAAAGTCGTGGTTGTACCTTACCTCGACTAGTCTTCAGGCTCTTCTTTTCTAATAATCGACATGATCGAGACGATACCTAATAAGATTAAAGTTAATATTAATGGTATGTTAAGTGAGGATGGTAGAAAATCCTGACAGAAATAATAAATCATGCCTAGCGCAATTAAAATGAGAATAATATTTAAACCCTTGCTAACTTTAAACATTTGAAACCACCTTTAAATGTTTGTTTTCTAACAATAATAGTATCATAATAGTGGTAGAAATGAATTGAGGAGAGAGAAATATGAATTATATTATGAGCATTCAAGTGTTGCCTTATCACCCTGGTGACAAAAAACTTTACTCGCATACTAAAGGGGCGATTGAGTTAATAGAAAACAGTGGTTTTACTCACTTTGTTGGCCCAAGTGAGACAACAGTTGAGGGGAATTTGGATGAGCTATTTAATCTCGCTAAAAAGATTAACCTCTACCTTGCAGAAGAAGGTTGCGAACATGTGACAACAAATATTAAGCTTGTTCAGTCTAAAGAAGAAAATCAGATTAAAGACATTCTAAAAGATTACTATGAATTTGAAGATGATGAATAAGAAGAGCGAATGTGCTCTTCTTTTTTGATATAATCGTGAGTAATACTATAAAAAAGGTGATTGTATGGGAGAATGTCCGCACTGTAAGCATGAGTGGACTTACAAAGAAAAACTATTAGGTTATGCATTAAAACCTCGGACACGTATCAGGTGCCCGAAGTGTAGAGAATACATAGAACCATCGACTTTATCGATAATCTATGATTACATCGCGATATTTCTTGTTGCCTTGTTTATATTTATATTAATACCAATTATGCAATGGCCGATGTGGCCGTCGCTGCTCATTAGTTTTATCTTGTTTTTATTATATGTATTTTTATTCCAACCTTTAACGATACGTTTTAAGCATTATGAATACAATATAAAAAAGAAATAAAACTTAAGGGGGATTATATGTTTTCTTTTCACAATACAACGGATATTCACTTTGGTGCTGGTGTGATTACTACGATTGAAGAAGTGTTACAGGATGCCGGTTACGAATCTATTATTCTCGTTGCTTCAAACTCACAAGTGAAGAATGGGGTTAGCGACTTATTAAAGTCATTATTATCGGGCAAAATTAAAGATACTGTTTCAAATATTGAACCCAATCCTACAGTAGATAATGTAGACAGTATCATTGAAGCATGTCATAGCTTTAAGGCTGATGCTATCATTGCTGTAGGTGGTGGCTCGACGATGGATGCTGCGAAAGCGGCAGCGGCAGCAGTTGTTCGTGATGTAGACGCTCGGACAATTATCGATGATAAGCGAGTCAACGGGGCGCTTGATGTGATTGCATTACCGACGACGAGTGGTTCTGCATCTGAAGGTACACCGTTTAGTGTCATCAGTGATAAGGAACGCGGCTTAAAAGTATCGTTAAATAGCCCAGATTTATATCCAAAACATGCTTTTGTTGACCCGGAACTCACATATACGTGTCCACCATCAGTCACAGCGATTTCAGGTATTGATGTTATTTGTCATGCACTAGATTCTATTGGATCTAAGAATCACAATCCAATTTCTGATGCAATTCATTTAAAAGCTTTAAAGCTTGCCTTTGGAAATCTAGAAACAGCATTTAATGAGCCAGATAATGTGACTGCTAGAAAAAACATGGCCTTGGCAAGTACTATGGCGGGTATTGGTTTTAGTCAGACTATGACGAGTGGATCACATGCGACGAGCTACTACCTAACTTCTGAATTTGACATACCTCATGCAGAAGCTTGTGCCTTTACGCTTGATCAATGGATCTTATATAATGCGGAAATAGATAATCGAATGGATAATATTAGTGCTGAACTCGGTTTTAAAAACACACGTGAGATGTCAGACGCAATTAATGACCTAAAAGAAACATTAGGACTTCGTATGACATTTGAAGATTTAGCTATTGAACGCGAGTATATCCCAGAAATTGCACGTCAAGCGATGGCCGCAGGAAATTTCAGAAATAATCTTGCAGAGCTAACTGAGGACGAAATGATTGAAATGTTGGAGAGAAAGTAGGTTATTTAGAGTGACAAAAAAGAAAATCCACGTTGTTGGTGCAGTAATAGAAAATGATTTAGGTGAAATCCTATGTGCTCAAAGACCAGAAGGTAAAAATCTAGCCTTAAAATGGGAATTTCCAGGTGGTAAAATTGAGGCAGATGAATCGCCTGAAGATGCTTTAAAAAGAGAATTGATTGAAGAGATGGCACTAGATATTACAATTGAAGATAAGATCACAACGACCACTCATGAATATGATTTTGGCATCGTTGAGCTGACGACTTACTTTTCTAAAATCAAGAGTGGCACAGTGGAATTACTTGAACATGTACAGATGAAATGGTTGCCTGCAGCTGATATTGATACTTTGGACTGGGCACCGGCAGATATTCCTGCAATTAAGATTATAAAAGAGAAAAAAGGGAATAGAATAGAGAATTAATACACAGGAGGGGTCACTCAATGGACTTAATTAAAGGTTTACTCGGTTTTATATTTAAAACTTTTGTTATTTTATTTGCATTAACGGCAGTGGCTGTCGTGGTTCTAGCATTTTTCCTTAAAAAGGACGTAGATGAAATCCGAGAGTTTACTGAAAGCATTAAAAACGACTTATATCGCGGAAGAGCATAAAATCTTGTCCGGAATATTCCGGACAAGATTTTATTTGTCATTGAGAGCTTGATCTAAGGTCTCGATGTTTTTAGCCATCATCGATTGATAAGTTGCATCTTCAGGATCGTTATCAGTCAATGTTTCTAAATTGTTGAAGTAGAGCGGCTCAGTGTTGGTTTCATCTCTGATGACATCAGTGACGGTCGATGTGACATTCGGTTCATATAATATATAAGGAATATTTTGTGCTTGTATCTGATCGATAATTTCAGTCAGTTCCTTTTGTGAAGGTTCTTGGTTGCTTAATCCATTAATACCAACCTGATGAAAACCATATTGTTCGGCTAAGTAACCGAGAGATTCGTGGGAAATGTAGACATCTGTATAGACAGGATCCTCTGTAATTTCAGTGAGTTGCTTATCGATATTTTCTAAGTCTGTTCGTAAATTATTAAAGTTTTCTTCGTACATATCACTATGTTCGGGCTGAGCATCAATTAGCGCATCTTTGACAGATTCTGCCATAATTATAGCGAGATTTGGATTTAACCAAATATGGGGATCTCCACTACCGTGCTCGTGATCATGGTCGTCATCGTGCTCGTGATCATGGTCATCATGACTCGTTGAAATTAAATCGTCCTCATTGATGTTAGCTGTGGTTTCAATGACGTTCGTGTCTTCAATAATTGTATCTGTGATATTTTTGGCGATAGGGTCTAAATCATTTGATGTCATCATGAAAATATCACCATCAGCATACTCCATCATATCTTTTTGTGTGGGCTCATAAGAATGCATGTCTGCACCAGCTGGGTAAATGGATTCGACCTCAACAGTATCACCACCGATTTCCTCTA
Source organism: Jeotgalicoccus sp. ATCC 8456 (assembly GCF_016313225.1). Classification (NCBI taxonomy): domain Bacteria; kingdom Bacillati; phylum Bacillota; class Bacilli; order Caryophanales; family Staphylococcaceae; genus Jeotgalicoccus; species Jeotgalicoccus sp. ATCC 8456. Next base: position 2,027,911 of record NZ_CP066224.1, read on the forward strand.
CAAAGCTCGTTAAGGGAAAAACAGTTGTATAAATATTTAGTTTACTATTGTCTTCTTCGCTTGAGTTGCTACATGCTGTTAAGAAGAGCAGGGCGGTTATAAGATAGGGAAGAAATTTAATCATGTTTATAGTACTCCTAATTCCGTAATGATTACGATTTAAAATTATAGCGGACTGCTTGATATTATGCAAGTGATATTTAACCAAGAAAGTCTTGAAATTTTAGGAGAATCCTAGTAAAATAAATAAGGTGATTTAAAAAGCATATACTAATCATCTGTGAAATGGATGATCAACTGGCCAGTTGATTCGAGTATATTATCATTAATTATCGATTTCACTTAACAAAGGAGGCGACAGAAATGAGAGTAATCGTTACATTAGCTTGCACTGAGTGCGGAGACCGCAACTACAGCACTAAGAAAAACAAAAGAAACAATCCAGAGCGTATCGAAATGATGAAATTCTGCCCTAGATTGAACAAGTACACGTTACACCGTGAAACTAAATAATTACTTATAGCTATCATCAATTGATGATAGCTTTTTTTAATTTAACCCTTTGATTATGTTATAATGAGTCTGGGTCATTGACTAGTAAAATATTAATAGGGGAGTGCAATATATGACAGTAGTTATGGACGGCAAAAAGGTTGCCGCACACTTGTCCGATGAGATTCGTGAAGCACTAGAGGTTTCAGAATCACATGGTATTCAGCCTAAAGTGGCGTTTGTGAGAATTGGAGATTTATCCGATTCGATCTCTTATGAAAATGCCGCGGTTAAACGTTTTGAAAAATTGGGAATCCAGACATCTCAGTTCCATTTTCCAGAAGATGTATCGACGAAAGTATTTTTAACAAAGTTTAGAGAAATTAATGAAGATTATTCAATACACGGTATCTTACTCTTACAACCTTTACCAAAACACATTCCAATGAAACGTGTAGCAGAGGTTATGAATTCATTTAAAGATATCGATGGAATGAAAGCATCAAATCTAGGTAAGGTACTCACGAACGATCCTGATCGTTTGGAACCATGTACACCTGCCGCTGTAATGAATATGCTTGATTACTATGACATCGACTTAAAGGGTAAAAATGTCACAGTAGTTGGTGCGAGTGCAGTAGTTGGTAAGCCGTTATCACTGTTAATGATGAACAGAGAAGCGACAGTTACCACATGTAACTTATACACTGACGATCTTGTTGAGAAATGTAAGAATGCGGACGTCATCGTTTCTGCAGCGGGAGCAATTAACTTGATTGATGAACCACACGTCAAAGAAGGTGCGGTTGTTGTCGATGTGGGTATTAACTTTAATGATGAAGGTAAGATGGTCGGCGACGTGAACTATGAAGCAGTTAAAGATAAAGCTTCATTCATTACACCAGTTCCGGGTGGAATCGGTGCAATTACAACGACAGTGCTTGCTTATCATTTAGTTAAGGCAACAGAACACCAGAAAGAACCTGTCTTGTTCTTAGAAAAACAAGAGAACTAATATTTATCGATTAAGATAATATCTAAAATATCTATAAAAGGGACGAAGATTAAATCTTCCTGTCCACACTTTTGACCAATGAGCATCAAGCTCCATTGGTCTATTTTTATAACTTCTAAATCTACGGAGAAGCGAGAACCATCATAGTAGTAGAAAATACGAACTGCACGTTGTTCATTGAGCGCTTTTTGGAAAGTAAATTCCATTTCACTTAAACGATCATCGGACAGTTCAGGGCGTTCAATTTTAGTCTGATCATCCATGAGTTGCTGCACATTTTCAAACTGCTCAGGCATAGTAGCAAAAGGCGCCCACTTGATCATGCCGCGTCCATTGGGAATATTTGAGTTGAGTTGATCCACGGGAAGTTGACGATAATCCATAACTTCAACCTTCTTTCTTAACTGCTTGTTCTCATTATACGAACATACGTTCGATTTTTCAAGTGGTGGATATATGGTAAATTAATAGTAATAATAAGCTGAGTGAGGACGAAGAATGCGTAAAAAATTAGTTTGGGGAATCATTACTGTCATTGTCTTGTCAGTATTGCTACTTCCTTTAGTTGATAAAACAGCAAGTACGACGCGGGTCATCATTGATAACACAACCAAAGAAATTGTCCATCCGTCCTGCTACGATCAAGCGGACTTAACGAATTGGATAGACGAAGTCTCATTTGGTAGAGCAATAGATGAGTTAGAGTACGATGTTAGAGATGAGTGTTCAAAAGAACGCTTAGAAGAAGGTAAAACAAGCGTGTTGATGAGAATACTGGAGTAAATGGATTATTGTGGGCGGGTCGGCTGGGTCACTGTGAAGTTGACAGCGGTCTGCTAGGAAAATAACGGGTCGCTGTGAAGTTGACAACGGACCGCTAGGAGAAAATCGGGTCACTGTGACCACCACAAGTCGCACAACCATCAACAACCAATACTCAAACAACAAAAGAGAGCACCCAACTGAATTAAGTTGGATGCTCTCTCTCTTTTTCATAACAAACAAAAATTATTCTGATAAGGCTTTTGTAATGTTTGGAACGACTTGTTTTTTACGAGATACAACACCTTCTAGAATTGCTGTATTCTGGTCAAGCGCAACATCAAAGGCACGTTCTACTGATGAAAACTCATTTCCTAGTGCGAGTACCTTAGAGTTTGAGTTAAGAATATCCGTAACGATCAACGTAAATAGATCGTAATTTTCTTTGTCGATTTCTGAATTGATTGCTGCTTCAATTTCCTCACGACGGTTGAATACTTCGTCCACATCTACAACGTTGACTTGAGCGATACGTACGCTTTTCTCACCAATATCAAACGTTTTTGCATCTTCAGTGATTAACTGAACTGCTGATTTGTCTTTAGTAGATGCACCGGCTTTAAGTATTTCAAGACCGTATGTTTCAAGATCAACACCTGCTACAGCTTTTAATTCTGATGCTGCATCGATGTCTTCTTCAGTTGTTGTTGGTGATTTGAAAAGTAAAGTATCTGAAATAATTGCAGATAACATAAGTCCTGCCATTTCCTTAGATAATTCCAAGTTTTTCTCTTTGTAAATTTTGTTTAGGATTGTTGCAGTACAACCGACAGGTTCAGCACGGTAGTAGAGTGGGCCTTCAGTTTCAAAGTTCGCAATTCTGTGGTGATCGAAAACTTTTGTAACGACCGCATTTTCGATACCTTTTGCAGATTGTTGTTTCTCATTGTGATCGACTAAAATAACTTCGTCTCCATTTGCCACTTCTGTTAGTAAATCCGGTACTTCTACTCCGAATTCATCTAGGGCGTACTGTGTTTCACTGTTAATATCTCCAAGGCGATATGCCTTTACATCTGAACCGAGTTGTTTCTCAATATCTTGGACAACAAGTGCAGAAGTTATCGTATCAGTATCTGGGTTTTGGTGACCGAATATTTTAATTGCCATTTACAGTCAATCTCCTTTTTCATGTGTGTGTAATATTTTCTTCACTTAATATTTTAACATTTCTTAAGGGTGTCTTCTATATCTTCATATAAAGAGCGATATAACTGTACTTTACCAGGTTATTTTATGTGATAAAATTAGATTATCTATAATTGTTACTCATAGGAGAGAAACGAATGTATAAATATCAAGATGACAGTTTCATGCTTCACACAGATCTATATCAAATAAACATGTCGAAAACGTATTTTGAACATGGGATTCACGAAAAGAAAACGATTTTTGATCTGTACTTTAGACAGATGCCTTTTGGTAATGGTTATGCAGTTTATGCTGGCTTAGCACGTATTATTGATTATTTAAAGAATCTACACTTCTCAGATAGTGACATTGAATATTTAAAATCAATTGGTTATGAGGATGACTTTCTTGATTATTTAAAAACAGTGCGTTTTACAGGGACCTTACGTTCGGTAGTAGAGGGGGAAACGGTCTTTAACAATGAGCCGCTTGTACAGGTAGAGGCGAGTTTAGTAGAAGCACAGTTAATTGAAACAGCGCTTTTAAATATTGTTAATTTCCAAACGCTGATTGCGACAAAGGCAAGTCGTATTCGTGAGTTAGTACCAGGGGATAACCTCATGGAATTTGGTACGCGCCGTGCGCATGAGTTTGACGCAGCGATGTGGGGTGCGAGAGCATCGATCATTGGTGGGTTTGATGGAACGAGTAATGTCAGAGCAGCTAAATTGTTTGATTTAAAAGCAAGTGGCACCCACGCACATGCGATGGTTCAAGCCTACGGCAATGATTACGATGCCTTCACAGCTTATGCTAAAACCCATAAGGATTGCGTCTTTTTAGTCGATACGTTTGATACATTAAAGTCAGGAATTCCAACAGCAATCAAGGTTGCCAATGAATTTGGTAATAAAATTAACTTTGTCGGTATTAGAATAGATTCTGGTGATATTGCTTACTTAACGAAGAAGGCAAGAATCATGTTAGATGAAGCGGGTTATCAAGACGCTCAGATTATCGTGTCTAATGACTTAGATGAAGTGACAATTCTCTCTTTAATTTCGCAAGGAGCAAAAGTAGACGGTTGGGGTATCGGTACAAAACTGATTACTGCCTTTGACCACCCGGCACTTGGTGCGGTTTATAAGCTAGCAGCTATTGAAGGAGAAAATGGGGAGTGGTTAAACCGCATTAAAATTTCAGGTAATATTGAGAAGGTAACCACACCAGGGAAGAAAAAACTATATCGAATTATCAATAAGGATACAGGCATGTCTGAGGGGGATTACATTACATTGTACGATGAGAAATTTGATTACTCTAATCCACTGTTGATGTTCCATCCCATTCATACGATGAAGCGCAAGCTCATCAAGTCTTATGAAGCAGTCGATTTATTACACGACATTATCGTCGATGGAGTAGTCGTCTATGAGTCACCATCTGTTGATGAAATGAAAGAAAAATGTAGTGAAAGTCTCAGTGAAATCTGGGAGGAAACAAAGCGTTTCTTAAACCCACAAGAATATCCTGTAGACTTATCTAAAAAGCTCTGGAACGTTAAAAACGATTTAATTGAAGAATTGTCAAATAAGACCTTGGAGTGATTTTGATGTCAGATATCCAAAAGGAAATTATCGAGCGTCTTCATGTTAAAACAGAAATTAATCCACAAGAAGAACTCTCAGAAATCATTAACTTCTTAAAGGATTATGTCACTGATCATCCTTTTATAAAAAGTTTCGTCTTAGGTATTTCTGGGGGGCAGGATTCCACGCTTTTAGGCAAGATTGCCCAGTTGACTGTAGCTGCTTTAAGAGAAGAAGGTAAGGAAGTTAAATTCTACACAGTCAGATTGCCTTATGGCGTGCAAGCAGATGAAAGCGATGCAAGAGACGCGGTCGACTTCATTGAACCCGATGAACGTGTCACGGTCAATATTAAAGATAGTGTGGATGCCAGTGTTGACGCTTTATTGGATAGTGGCTTTACATTAAGCGATTTTGTTATCGGTAATGAAAAAGCACGAGAGAGAATGAAGGTTCAATATGCAATTGCAGCACATACAGGCGGTATTGTGCTCGGGACAGATCATGCAGCAGAAGCGCTCACCGGTTTTTATACTAAGTTTGGTGACGGTGCTTGTGATGTCGCGCCACTAATGGGCTTAAACAAGCGTCAAGGGCGTCAGCTACTTGAATTTTTAAAAGCACCACCACACCTCTATGAAAAAATTCCGACAGCAGACTTAGAAAGCAACAAACCGCTCTTAAGTGATGAAGCAGCATTGGGTGTTAGCTATAGAGAAATCGATGATTTCCTAGAAGGTAAACCAGTATCTCAGCATGCTTTTGATACAATCATTAACCATTATAAACGGTCAGCTCATAAAAGAGACTTACCTTATAACCGTTACAATTTACCTAAATAGATAAATAAAGAAAGAGGGCTAACAACCATGTTACAAATGATTAACGAAAACCCAATGTTAATGATTTTAGTCATTTTTATCATCAACATTATTTACGTCACGTTCTTAACGATGCGTACCATCATGACCTTAAAAGGCTATCGCTTTGTTGCAGCTGCCTTTAGTATTTTAGAAACGTTTGTTTACGTCATTGGTCTAGGACTTGTGCTCGATAATCTAGATCGACCACAAAACATCGTTGCTTATGCACTTGGATTTGGTGTCGGTATACTCGTCGGTACTAAGATTGAAGAGCAACTTGCTCTTGGTTATACGGTTGTTAACGTTACGACAGGTAAAAAAGATATCGATTTGCCAAATGACTTAAGGAACTTAGGTTATGGTGTAACACACGGTCATCAATATGGACGTGATGGACAGCGGACAGTCATGCAAATACTGTCACCTAGAAAATATGAAAGAAAATTAATGGAAACGATTCGTGAGCTAGATGATAAGGCCTTTATTATCTCTTATGAACCGAAAAATATACATGGTGGTTTCTGGACTAAAGGACTTAGCCGTCGTCGTATGAAGAACTATGAACCAGAAAATGTAGAAGAAGTATTAGAAGAAATATATGAGCTACAAGAACAGGATGACGCTAATGGCGCAACAGAAGCAACGAAAGAAAAAATTTAAGGTTGGCCCTGATGATACACTTGCAGAGGTATTAGAAAGAATGAAGGAAGAAGGCTATCAAGTCACTAGACGCATGGAAGTTCCGGTGTTTAAAGAAGAAGGCGGCGAGGTCGTCGTCTCACATCAAGAGACTGTTTTTGAGGGTAAATTAATCAAATAATGAGGATGAGTAATTAATGATCAGTAGGTATACAAGACAAGAAATGGCAGACATCTGGACCGAAGATAATAAGTACCGCGCCTGGTTGGAAGTAGAAATACTCGCAGCAGAAGCATGGGCTGAACTTGGTATCATTCCAAAAGAAGAAGTGAAGAATATCAGACCGAATGCTCGTGTTGACGCGACTAGAATCCAAGAAATTGAAAGAGAAACAAGACACGATGTTGTCGCCTTTACAAGACAAGTATCTGAAACTTTGGGCGATGAAAAGAAATGGGTTCATTATGGATTAACATCAACAGATGTCGTCGATACTGCACAGAGCTATGTACTTAAACAGGCAAATGAAATTATAGAAAAAGATATAGAGAACTTTATTGAAATTTTAGCGGATAAGGCAAGAGAACATAAACACACTATCATGATGGGCCGTACACATGGTGTGCACGCTGAACCGACTTCTTTTGGCATAAAAATGGCGCTTTGGCATCAAGAAATGGTTCGCAATTTGAAACGTTTTAGAACGGTTAGAGAAGAAATAGAAGTAGGTAAAATGAGTGGCGCTGTCGGCACATTTGCAAATATTCCACCAGAAGTTGAAGAATATGTTTGCCATCATCTTGGTATAGGATTTGCGGAGGTTTCAACACAAACACTACAAAGAGATCGCCATGCACACTATATAGCGGTAATCGGCTTAATTGCAACCTCAATTGAAAAGTTTGCTGTAGAAATTAGACATCTTCAAAAAACAGAAACAAGAGAAGTAGAAGAAGCATTTGCTAAGGGTCAAAAAGGCTCAAGTGCCATGCCACATAAGAGAAACCCAATCGGTAGTGAAAATGTATCTGGCCTTGCGAGAGTGATAAGAGGGTACATCACAACAGCATATGAGAATGTGCCGCTATGGCATGAAAGAGACATATCTCATTCCTCAGCAGAACGTATTATGCTCCCAGATGTGACAATCGCTTTAAATTATATGTTGAACCGCTTCGGTAATATCATTAAAAACTTAACAGTCTTTGAAGAAAACATGAAGGCCAATATCGATAAGACATTTGGACTTGTATATTCTCAACAGATTCTTTTAGCCCTAATCGATAAAGGCATGTCGAGAGAAGAAGCATATGACTTAGTGCAACCGAAGGCGATGGAATCATGGGAAAGTAAGGTGCCTTTACAAGAACTCGCAAGTCAAGATGAGAAAATCACAGCAGCACTAACGAGTGAAGAATTGCAATCATGCTTTGATGAGTCACATCATTTACGCCGTGTAGATACAATATTTAAGCGAGCAGGTTTAGAGTAAATGAAAGCAATTAAATTTACTTTCGTCCTTAGTCTATTATTAGCTCTCAGTGCTTGTAGCGGCGAGGCATCAACTGAGGCAGAGGCAATTGACTACAGTAAAAATTATGAGGCGCTTACGTTTTCAGACTTAGACATTCCAGTCAATGTTGAAGTAATTGATGGGGTGACTTATGCGGATGGTGTGTTAATCGTAAACAAAGAGATTCCGCTACCTGATGATTACAACCCAGGTATGCAACCAGAAGCGGAGAACGCTTATATGACAATGTTTGAAGATGCTAAAGAAGAAGGGCTCAACTTTGAATTGGTGAGTGACTTTAGAAGTTATGATTATCAGGCTGAGCTATATAATAATTATGTAGCTAGAGATGGTAAGGAAGCGGCTGACCGCTATAGTGCCGAACCAGGTCATTCAGAACATCAGACAGGTCTTGCAATTGATGTCGGATCATATGATAGTGCAGTACTCTTACAAACTTCATTTGAGTACACGCCAGAATTTGAATGGTTAGAGGAAAATGCCCATCACTATGGATTTATTATTCGTTACATGAAAGGTAAAGAAGATATTACCGGCTACATGTACGAACCTTGGCATTTGAGATATGTTGGAGATAAGGCGACGGATATTCATGAAAGTGGCTTAACTTTAGAGGAGTATTTCGACCTTATTTAAGAGCTCGTGTGGTGCGTAAAGCACCCACGGGCTTTTATGTTTTTTAATAGGTAAAAATGCTATAATTATCATATGATTTTTATAAAGGACTTGTGACTATGTTAAGACAAGCAAAACATGTATTTAAGCTAGATCCACAGAAAAATATTACAGATGCATCACTTGAAGCGACCCTAACATCTCAGACAGATTTAATCATGATAAGTGGTACAGACGGTGTCACCAGACAAAACATCTCGGATTTACTTGAGCGTATCAAAAGCTTCAACTTAGACAAGTCTATAGCGCTTGAAATATCTCATCCTGATACTGTTGTACCAGGCTTTGATTATTATTACGTGCCAAGTGTGATCAACACTAAAAATATTAAGTATGCACATGGCCTCTTAATTGAGGCGTTAATGGAATATCATGAGTTTATTGAGTATGAAAACATTAGACTCTTACCTTATATCGTGATGAACGAACACTGCAAAGCTTTTAATCGAGCGGAGTGTACTTTGATGAATGACGAAGAATTTCTAGCTGCTATACACATGTTAGATAAGTTATATAAAATGGATTTTATATATGTAGAGTACAGTGGCACATACGGAGATTATGCACTTGTTAAAGAAGCATTTGATGCGTGTGAAAATAGTCATTTATTATATGGCGGTGGTATTCAGTCCCACTCAGAGGCAACTCAGATGGCCAAGGTGAGCGACACGATCGTCGTAGGAAATATTATCTACGATGATATAGAACAAGCATTGACAACAATCATTTAATAAATGGAGTTTTTTAAAATGGATTTAAGTGGAATGAATAAGGAACAACTACAAGCGATTAAAACTACGGAAGGGCCACTCTTAATCATGGCTGGAGCAGGGAGTGGTAAGACGCGAGTTCTAACACACCGCGTAGCTTATCTTCTAGATGAAAAACAAGTCCCATCTTATAATATTTTAGCGATCACTTTTACAAACAAGGCAGCAAAGGAAATGCGTGAACGTGTAGATAGGTTAATTAAAGAAGATGCGAACAGAATGTGGATTTCAACATTCCACTCCATGTGTGTCAGAATTCTAAGAAGAGACATTAGCTATCTCGGATACGATACGAGCTTTTCTATTTTAGATCCGCTAGACCAACAATCCGTCATTAAAGACATTTTAAAAAATAGAAACCTAGATGTAAAACAGCATAACCCTAGAAGTATATTATCAGTGATTTCAGCCTATAAAAACCAATTGATAAAACCAGACCAAGCGATTCAAGAAGCAGGCGGCTTCCTAGATGAACTCTACAGTCAAATATATAAGGACTATCAAGAGGTGCTCTATCGTAATAGTTCTTTAGATTTTGATGACTTAATCATGCTAACAATTGAATTGTTTGAAAAAGAAGCCAGTGTCTTAAGCTACTATCAGTCGCGTTTTCAGTATATTCATGTTGATGAGTATCAAGATACGAACCATGCACAGTACCGCCTAGTACAGATGCTTGCGGATAAGTATCGAAATATTTGTGTCGTTGGGGATTCTGACCAGTCTATTTATAAGTTCCGTGGCGCAGACATTCAAAACATTTTAAACTTTGAAAGAGACTATCCTGAAGCCACAGTTATAAAACTAGAAGAAAACTACCGTTCGACTAAGATGATTCTAGATGCTGCCAATGCAGTCATTGATAACAACACAGAAAGAAAACCGAAGAACTTGCGCTCTAACAAAGGAGAGGGGGCGAAGGTGGAAGTGAACGTTTCCTTTAGTGAACGTGAAGAAGGGCAAGCCGTTGTCCGAAAGATTCAAGAGTTGAGTGATGAATACTCATATGGTGATATGGCAGTGCTGTATAGAGCGAATGCTCAATCTCGTGCGGTAGAGGATGCCTTCGTTAAGTCAAGTATTCCCTATAAAATGGTTGGTGGTATGAAGTTCTACAGCCGCATGGAAATCAAGGATTTAATGAGCTACTTAAAAGTCATTCAAAATCCTTTTGATGATATTAGCTTCAGTCGCATTATTAATGTGCCTAAAAGAGGCATTGGGGCAAAGACCATTGAAAAGCTTCAAGCCCATGCAGATCAGTTGAACTCCAGTATTTACGATGCGATTCGTGACGCAGACTTTTTGGGTATACCACAAAAGACTGTTGTGAAATTAGTGTCTTTACTAGAAGTATTGGATAACTTAAAGGAAAAGTCCAAATACTTAACGATGACAGAACTCGTAGACGAAGTATTAAAAGATACCGGCTATCACGACATGTTAGCACAGGATAAAACACTCGAGGCGAGAAGTCGTTTAGAAAACTTAGAAGAGTTTAAGACGGTCACGAAAGAATTTGATAATGAGCACCCTGTCCAAGATGATAATCTATTTGAGTTCCTAAGTGATATGGCTTTAGTTTCCGACCAAGATGGTGTGGACGATACAGTGGGCGTGACGATGATGACCATGCACGCTTCAAAAGGCTTAGAGTATAAAGTCGTCTTCATTGTCGGTTTAGAGGAAGGCGTCTTTCCATCTAAACGTGTTCAATTTGACGATAAAGAACTTGAAGAGGAACGTCGACTCATGTACGTTGGTGTCACACGTGCCATGGACCGACTCATCTTATCAAGAGCAGAGTCAAGAATGTTATATGGCCGTACTGAATCCAATATGATGAGTCGGTTTTTATCGGAGATACCTGAAGCGTTAGTAGAGAATCAGGGTGGAACAAAATTATTCGGTAACACGAATCAGCCCACACCATCTTATGCTAAAGGTCCGAAAAAACGGTCACAGGTTATTCAAAAAAAACCAAATGCCACATACAGTATCGGAGACAAGGTATCTCATAAAGTATTTGGTGATGGTATCGTTTCTCAAATTAAGGGTGAGGGTGATGATACGGAGTTAGACATTGTCTTTCATACCGCAGGGCCAAAACGTCTTTTGGCGAATTTCGCACCACTCGAGAAGAAGGATTGAGACTAGATGAAAGAAAAAATTAGAGCCTTACAAAAACAGTTAAATCAATATAACTACGAATACCATGTCCTGGATCAACCATCAATTCAGGACGTCGATTACGATAAATTACTCAGGGAATTAATTGAATTAGAAGAACAATATCCTGAGTATAAAAGTGCGGATTCACCGACCGTTAGGGTCGGTGGCGCTGTCTTAAGTCACTTTGAGAAAGTGCGTCATAATACACCGATGTTAAGTTTGGGTAATGCCTTTAATGAAGCGGACTTAAGAGCATTTGACAAGCGGGTCAAACAAGTTTTGAACAGTCCAACATATATGTGTGAATTAAAAATTGATGGTCTCGCCGTGTCGCTTACATATGACAATGGGAAATTCACCATTGGTGCGACACGCGGTGATGGTACAGTTGGAGAGAATATTACTGAAAACTTAAAGACCATTCATGCCATCCCACTTTCAGTGCCTACAGACTTATCCTTTGAAGTCCGTGGTGAAGCATACATGCCAAAATCTTCTTTTGAAAAATTAAATGAAGGTCGCCTTGAACGTGGTGAACAAGAATTTCAGAACCCAAGAAATGCAGCAGCGGGATCACTGAGACAGCTAGATCCAAAGCTTGCAGCTAAGAGAAACTTATCAGTATTTTTATATAGTGTCACTTCACCAGAAGCATTAGAAGCTACGACTCAAAACGGTGCTTTAGATGCATTGGATAAGCTCGGCTTCAAAACCAATCATGAACGTCAGCTATTAAATAGCATAGACGAAGTTTTAGAGTATATCGATTACTGGACGACACACCGCTTTGAACTTCCCTATGAGATTGATGGTATTGTCATTAAGGTCAATGATCTACAAGAACAAGATGAGCTCGGATTTACAGTAAGATCTCCCCGCTGGGCAATCGCTTATAAGTTCCCAGCCGAAGAGGTGATTACCGAGGTCTTAGATATTGAGCTGACAGTGGGACGTACAGGTGTCATTACACCAACAGCAATTCTAGAACCAGTTAAAGTTGCAGGTACAACAGTTGGACGTGCCTCGCTTCACAACCACGACCTCATTGAAGAAAGAGATATTAGAATTGGTGATAAGGTCGTCATTAGAAAAGCAGGAGATATTATTCCTGAAGTGGTTAAATCACTTAAAGAGGAACGAACAGATCAAGCGGTCTATGAAGCACCAACAACTTGCCCATCGTGCGGACATGATGCGGTACATTTAGAAGATGAGGTTGCGATACGTTGTATTAACCCTGCCTGTCCAGCTCAGCTTCAAGAAGGTATTATTCACTTTGTTTCTAGAGGGGCAATGAATATTGATGGTCTTGGAGAAAAAGTGGTTAGGCAGCTATTTGAAGCGGACTTGATTAAAGATGTTTCTGATTTATATAGCTTAAAATATGAGGATTTAATTGAACTTGAGCGTATGGGTGATAAGAAGGTTCGTAATTTGCTCCAGGCGATTGAGGCATCAAAAGAAAATCCTTTAAATAAAGTATTATTTGGTTTAGGCATTCGGTTCTTAGGTGCTAAAGCATCCAGACTTATAGCAGAAGAATACGGTACAATCGATAAAATCCTCGAAGCCAGAGCTGAATCATTAATTGAAATTCCTGAAATTGGTGAGAAAATTGCAGACTCTATAGTGACTTATACTTCGAATGAGGACTTTAGAAAATTGATTAAGAAATTACAAGACCATGGATTAAATTTCACTGAAGAAGTTCAAGAAGTAGCTGGTAACCTTTTTTCTGATATGACAGTGGTCTTAACTGGTAAACTAGAAGAAATGACACGTCAAGAAGCAGGTGCATATATTGAATCCCAAGGTGGTAAAGTCACGAGTAGCGTATCTAAAAGTACGGATCTTGTCGTCGCAGGTAGCGATGCTGGTTCGAAATTAGAGAAAGCCAAGCAACTCGGAATCGAAGTTTGGAATGAAAGAGAATTTATTGAGAAATTGGGGCAATGACAATGAAGTTTAAAACTTTAATGCTCGGCGGTGTCGTAGCCTTCTTACTAAGTGCTTGTGGTGAGAATGAGGCAGAGATCACAGAGCAGACCGAAAATTCTGGCCTTGAAAATGAAGTGTCAAATGTTCAGGTTGAAGAACAAGAGGATAGAATAACTTCAAGTGGTGACGAATTTTATCGATCAGTGGTACCTTATGAATTGTCACCAGCTAGAGGCTTATCAAGTCAAAACATGGTGTCTTCATACAATGTTGAGGAGTTTGAAAAAGGCTTATTTGAAGTGAGTAAAGGAGAGTTTCCGACGGATCAGTTTGTCTTTAGAGAAGGACAGATTATCTCAGAGGAGATGACTAGAGGTTACTTAGGCCGTCAATATACGAGTGAAGAGTTAGAAAATATGGAAGAAGATGAGCTATTAAGTTCAGATGCCTTCAGTAACTTAGGTTTAAATCCATCGACAAATGGTGAGACTGATCCTGAAGTAATCGCCGAAGAAGCACCGCTTTACCTCTCACATATTTTAGAGCAGAACTACTTGTCTGAAGATGAAGAAGGTAATTTAAACTTTGATGGTATTACGATTGGACTTGCGATGAATAGTGTTCACTATTATCAAACTGAGGAATATGGTCAAACACAAGAACAAGAATTAGACCCAGAAGTCGTCAAAGAGGAAGGCGAAAAGATGGCAACTGAGATTTTATCACGTATTCGTGCGAACGATGAATATGTAGATAAGAAGATTGTTTTCGCAATATTCATCCAATCATCAGATACTGATATTGTACCCGGTAATTTCGTCTCACAAGCCACAGTTGAACCAGGTGAAAATTCAATCAGTGAATTCACTGATATCAACGTACAAAATGTACTCTTACCTTCTAATGAAGCGTCTGAAATCTCAAGTGAAGTAAACAGTGAATACGAAACCTTTAACAGAGAGTTATCGTCATATTTCGATAGTTTTACGACATCGGTTGGACGTGGGAAATTTGTCGATAATAATTTAGATACGTTGACTGTTGAAATCCCCCTTGAATATAATAGCCGCGGAGAAATGATAGGTATGTCGCAGTTCGTTAGAGACTTAGTAGATGAACACTTTACCAATACTGATGTTGAAGTAGAGATTAAAGATAAGTCACAGGTCTATAGTGTCATCACGAGAGAAGGCGAAGGACAAGCGAACTTATACATCTTTGAATAGTGAGTTCACATGGTAAAGTCAAGGTAGATTTGGTAAACTAATAATATTGTAAAAACATAGGAGGGTCATTCATGATAGAACTTAACCTTGATAGAATTCGCCATGTTGCGAACCTATCAAAAATTGAGATTAAAGATGATGAGGAACTAAAGAACCTATCAACAAAAATTCAAAGCATTGTTGCACATGCAGATCAACTTAACGAACTTGATCTAGATCAGGTTGAGCCGATGACCCATGCACTTCAGGTTGAATCTAAACTGAGAGAAGATAAAGCAGGTCAGCCGTTAACACAGGAAGAAGCTTTAAGTAATACTGAACATACAGAAAACGGACAATTCAAAGTTCCTAAAATGATATAAAGGGAGGGTCAATGAAGTGAATATTAATGAATTAACAGTTGAAGAATTATACTCAAAAATTCACAGTAAAGAAATTAAACCCTCTGAAGTAATAGAGGCTTTATTCAATAGAATTGAAAAGTACGATGGAGATATTAAAGCGTTCATTACACTGACAAAAGAAGAAGCAACAGCTAAAGCAGAAGAACTTGATCGTATGCAGGCTGAAGATCAAATGGATCAGGCATTATTTGGTGTACCATTTGGTATTAAGGATAATATTGTGACAAAAGATGTCTTAACGACTTGTGCGAGTAAGATGCTACACAATTTTAAACCAGTCTATGACGCAACAGTAATGAACAAGCTGAATAGTGAAAATGGTATTATGCTTGGTAAATTAAACATGGATGAGTTTGCGATGGGCTCAACTTCTGAGACATCTTACTACCAAACAACTAAAAACCCATGGAACTTGAACTGTTCACCAGGTGGCTCTTCAGGTGGTTCAGCAGCAGCTGTTGCCGCAGGTTTTGTACCCTTTGCTCTTGGAACAGATACGGGTGGATCAGTAAGACAACCTGCATCCTTCTGTGGCGTAGTTGGTATGAAACCAACTTATGGTCGAGTATCTCGCTTTGGTTTAATTGCCTTCGCATCCTCACTTGATCAAATTGGACCTATTACACGTAATGTACGTGATAATGCAAAAGTCCTAGAGCTAATCGCAGGAGAAGATACTGAACACGACATGACAAGTGTTCAAAATCAGGAAATAGACTTTTTATCTGGTATAGATGAGGACGTAAAAGGGTTGAAGATCGCTTTACCTAAGGAGTTTTTAGGTGATGATGTGGACGAAGAAGTGACACAGGCTGTATTAGATGCTAAAAAACGTTTTGAAGATTTAGGTGCAACTGTAGAAGAAGTGGAGATGCCTAATCTTAAATACGTAGTAAGTTCTTATTACTTGATTGCTTCGAGTGAAGCGAGTGCCAATCTCGCACGCTTTGACGGTATCCGTTTTGGTTACCGTTCAGAAAATGCAAATACACTTGAAGAACTATATAAAAAGTCTCGTGGCGAAGGATTTGGTGATGAGGTAAAACGCCGTATCTTACTTGGTACTTATGTGTTAAGTGCAGGGCACTACGATGCCTTTTACGTAAAAGCACAAAAATTACGTCGATTAGTTGCGGACGATGTGAAAAGAATTTTAAAAGATCATGATTTAATTATTGGGCCAACGTCAACGACTCCAGCACATAAATACGACGAAGTAAGTATCGAAGGGACAAAAGAATATAAGAATGATATCTTAACGATCCCAGCAAACTTAACAGGTATACCTTCTTTAAGTATTCCATGTGGCATTACTGAAGATAATCGACCAATTGGATTACAAATCATGGGTAACCACTTCGAAGAAAACAAAATTTATAATGTTGCTTATCAGTTTGAAAAAGTTTATAACTTACATGAAGAACTCAAAAATCTAACGATGGGGGCGGAGTAAGATGCATTTTGAAACAATAATCGGACTCGAAGTCCACGTTGAATTAAAAACGGATTCTAAAATATTTTCAAATGCCCCATTACACTATGGACACGATCCTAACACGAATCTGTCAGTAGTTGAACTTGGGTACCCAGGAACTTTACCGGTCTTAAACCATAGGGCTGTAGAATATGGTATGAAAGCTGCCATGGCATTAAACATGGAAATCGCAACAGATACTAAATTTGATAGAAAAAACTATTACTATCCAGATAATCCGAAGGCCTATCAAATTTCACAGTTTGACAAACCGATTGGTGAGCATGGTTCACTTGAAATCGAAGTCGATGGACAAAAGAAAAAAATTGGCATTACTCGTCTACATCTAGAAGAGGATGCAGGTAAATCTACGCATAAGGATGACTATTCACTAGTCGATTTAAACCGTCAAGGTACAGCCTTAGTTGAGATTGTTTCTGAACCCGATCTTCGTTCACCGGAAGAGGCTTACAAGTATCTAGAAAAGATTAAATCAATCATTCAATATACGGGTGTCTCTGATGTGAAGATGGAAGAAGGGTCACTTAGATGTGATGCGAATATTTCCATTCGACCTGTCGGACAAAAAGAGTTCGGTACGAAAACTGAGCTGAAAAACTTAAACTCATTTAACTTTGTCAGAAAAGGACTTGAGCATGAGGTTGAGCGTCAGGAGAAAGTACTCCTATCCGGCGGTGTTATTGAACAAGAAACAAGACGTTATGATGAGAAGACAGGCGAAACAGTACTCATGCGTGTCAAAGAAGGTGCAGATGACTACCGCTACTTCCCAGAACCTGATCTATTATATCTACACATTGATGATGAGTGGGAAGAAGAAGTTAGAGCTACGATTCCTACATTACCAGACGAATTACGTGAGAAGTATATAAATGAATACGACTTACCTGTCTATGACGCAGAAATTTTAACGATGAGAAAAGAACTCTCTGACTTCTTTAGCGAGATGGTAGAATCTCATCAAGCAGATCCTAAGCTTGCTTCAAACTGGCTGATGGGTAATGTTAATGAGTACGTAAATAAAAACAATGTGGCGATTGAAGAAACTGGAATTACACCAGAAAACTTAACAGGCCTGATTGAAATTATTGAAGACGGCACAATTTCAAGTAAGCAAGCTAAGAAGGTATTCACTGAGTTAATTAGTAAGGGTGGAACAGCGAGACAAATTGCGAAGGACTTAGGTATGGAGCAAATCTCTGATCCAGAAACCTTAACACAGATGGTGACTGAAGTACTTGATGCTAATGAACAATCAGTTGAAGACTTTAAGAATGGTAAAGACCGTGCAATTGGTTTCTTAGTGGGTCAAATCATGAAGAAATCAAAAGGGCAAGCAAACCCTAAAATGGTAAATGAAATACTTCTAACAGAAATTAAAAAACGATAAGTTATTTATAAAAAAGGCGGAAAATCATATGATTTTCCGCCTTTTTACTTACTGAAGTAAGTATGCTTGAATATTATTTATTATCTCATCTTCAACTGCTGGATTCATAACATTGTCATCTGGGTTATAAGGGTTCTCAACAGAGACTTCTTGGTTATCGATATAGAAGAAGTCATTGTTTGGGAAGTATTCAGCATCATTACTTAGCGTGTCTGCTAAGTTTTCATGTTCGTGAACATTTGCATTACCAAGTATAATAACTGTCTTATCTGCATTGTATAGGTCCATGTATGCATTTCTTAAGTTATTCAAGTTACGTTCCGGAAGCACTTCATCATTATAGTCTGCAATTTGCATTGCATCCATGATCACAATGTCGCTATTGTCGTTAACAGTTAATTCATTCATATCAACAGTGTTACCTGGCATTTCCACTTGATTAAACTGTATAGTGTTTGTATCGAACTGTTGGTTTAATCTGTCAGCAAAGTCACTGTTGTAGTATGCAGGTGTTAAAACGTCGACAATTAAAGCTTCATTGTTAGCAATTCGCTGATCATACTGTTCTTGGATGCTTGACTCATTAAAAGCGATAGAATCTGGTTGTTCAGACGTTTCAGTTTCATCAGTCGATGCTTCAGAATCTTCAGCTGATTCATTGTTCTGGTTGTCTTCATTGTTTTCTGTTTTCGCACTTTCTTGGTCTTCTGTTGTTGTGTCGTTTGACACTGAGCCGGTATGTACGAAGTTAAAATACAAGCCAGCACCAAAGACGATAAGTAATATGATTGCAATAGCTTTTTTCATAGTATCTCCTCAAATAATAATATTGCCAATCATGAATATGTTATAATATTGGCACATAATTCTTTTACTGATTATTATACATGAAATAGATGTGAACGACATTATTTTAGGATGATTGTATGAATATAAAAAATTTAAATAGTAGTGTTAAAGATATATATATAAATCAAGCATTTGAAATATTAAACTTTTTTAAATCAATGATTATAGAAGTACATCATATTGGTTCCTCTAAACTTAGAAAGTTCCCTTATGATTGTGATTTGGATATATTGTTTATCGTAAAATCTTATGATGATGTTAAGAATTTAGCAGATATATTGATTGCTGAAGGCTATGTGCAAATCGATGATTTCTCAGATTTCTTTAGGGATGATATGGTCATCAGGCGAACGGTTGATGGAACGAATATTAATATGATTTTTATGAGCAGTGGTAGTAGAAAAAAGGAAACGGTCATTAACTGTACTGAATTTCTTGTTTTCGATAAAAACTACAGTGATAATTTAAAAATACTTAAAAAAGCTTTTCTTAAGAGTGAAATTACGGAAGATGAGTACGGGGAGCGTAAATATCGTCTCTTTTCGATGATGAATAGAAATGAATCATCCGAGGGCGTATAAATTCATAATATAGAGGAGATATTTATGAAGACTGCGAGAATTATATATAATCCTACTGCTGGTAAAGAAACATTTAAAGATCAATTATCGAATGTGTTGACTCGATTTGAGAATGCAGGTTATATCACAAGTACGCATGCGACATCTGGGCCGGATGATGCGACTTATGCGGCTAGGTTTGCCTGTGAACAAAATTTTGATTTGGTTGTTGCCGTCGGTGGTGATGGTACTGTCAATGAAGTGATTAATGGACTGGCAGACTTTAACGAAAGACCAGACCTCGGTATTATCCCAATGGGGACTGTAAATGATTTTACACATGCCCTAACAATTCCAAACAATTTAGAAGAAGCTATCGATACTATTCTAAGTGGTGAAACAGCGAAAGTTGATTTAGGGAGTATGAATGGTAAGCACTTTATGAATATTGCTGGTGGTGGAAAGATTACAGAAGTGTCTTATGAGGCGCCGAGCAAACTTAAAGCAATGATAGGTTCTCTAGCTTACTATATAAAGGGTATAGAGCTGGTTCCACAAATGAGGAGTATCAATCTACGTATTGAGTATGATGATGATGTCTTTCAAGGTGAAGTCATGCTCTTTTTGATTGGTCTCACAAATTCCATTGGTGGTTTTGAGAAGCTTGTGCCAGATGCCAAACTGAATGATGGCTATTTTTCTTTGTTAATTATTGAAGATGTTAATTTAGCGGAGTTTGCCCATCTACTTTCCATCGCCATGAAGGGCGAACATTTAAAACATCCAAAGGTACATTACTTTAAAGCGAGAGAGGTCAAAGTGTCATCTTTTGAAGAGGTACAGTTAAATTTAGATGGTGAGTTTGGTGGCGTCTTACCGGCACACTTTAAAAATAAGAAAGAGTTTTTAAAAGTAAGGGTGCCACTGGCGTTTTATCAGGAATTAAATGGTGAGGACATGGAATATAGTTTACCGGACACGGAACAAGAAATGTAAAGACAATAATCTGAGGGTGACTGCTTTGAAATTGACAATATTTTCAACTACGGATGTGCATGGTGCAATTTATCCTTATAATTATTTTATGAATGAAATGAAGTCTAATGCACTGCTAAAATTTAAATCATATATTGAACATTATAAAAATATGCATGAAGACGAGTGCGTAATCACTGTGGATAATGGTGATTTGTTACAGGGTGATGTATGGAGTGAATATGACAGCATTCATCCTAAACAGGCACTCTTACCCTCAATTATCAACAATATGTATGATGTGATTGGTCTTGGCAATCATGAGTTTAATTTCGGCCTATCATTTTTAGGTGATTTCTATGAACAAGTGAATGTACCTATTGTTAATTCAAATGTCGATTTTAAGGATAGTGCGCTATCTTCCATTATTAAAAAGTCTTACATTATGAAAACAGAAATAGATAAGAAGCCAATTAATATTGGATTTTTAAGTGTAGTCCCAACGCAGATTATGAAATGGGATAAATTTCATCTATCTGGGAATGTTGATGTTCACCCTATGTCAGAAGCGGTAAAACAAACAGCAGCGGATTTAAAAGAAGATGGGGCAGATATTATTATTCTATTGAGTCATACAGGAATGAGTAAAGCGGCAGATGACCAACATACACATGGTGAAAACCAGGCAATGCTAATGGCGTTATTAGGCTGCATTGACGGTATTGTGTTTGGCCATACACACGACTTGTTCCCGCATGAAGACATCAATGTTCAAGATGAGCGCTTGGATCTATTTAAGGGCACATTTAATGGAATCCCTATGGTTCAACCTGGTGTGTCTGCCAGTCATTTAGGCTTACTATCTTTTGACTTAGAATATGACCAAGGATGGACAGTTACTGAAGGTAAATCTAGCTTAATTCCATCGACAGATATGATGATTGATTACGAAGCCCTTGAAGACTTTAATTCTTATCATGAGAAAGTGAAAGGGTACTTAAATCAAGTCGTTGGTCATACTGATGTGCCACTACATACGTACTTTTCTAGAGTTATACCTTCAAGAGCAGTCCGGGTCGTATCTGAAGCGGTCGTTTGGTATGCGAAAGGACTAGCTGAAGTTCAGAAAGAACAGCTACCTGTACTCGGTTTTAATTCTGCTATTAAAAGTGGACGAGACGGAAAGAACGATTTCACAGATATCAAAGCAGGTGACTTAACAGTCACAGACACAGTGAATTTGTATAAGCATGCAAACACATTAGTCATCGTGAAAATTACAGGCAAAGTGTTAAGAGAATGGCTTGAATGGTCAGCATCTTCATTCAATCAAGTCGGTGCAGTATCACTAGTTAAAGAAAATCATTCGAGAGATGGTTTTCCAGGTTATAACTTTGATACTTTCTTTGATCTTACTTATACATTTGATTTAAGTGAGCCAGCACGATATAGAAGTT
This sequence comes from Jeotgalicoccus sp. ATCC 8456, assembly GCF_016313225.1. Classification (NCBI taxonomy): domain Bacteria; kingdom Bacillati; phylum Bacillota; class Bacilli; order Caryophanales; family Staphylococcaceae; genus Jeotgalicoccus; species Jeotgalicoccus sp. ATCC 8456. Next base: position 2,049,908 of record NZ_CP066224.1, read on the forward strand.
CTGCCCATCAAATTAGTGATTCTAATAGAGTAGTAAAGCTTGAGTATGAAGGGCAACCAATTCGTGATGAAGATATGTTTTTAGTTGCAGCAAATAACTACAAAGTCGCTTATGCACCTTTTTTAAGAGATGCTGAGATTATTTATGAATCTGCCTTATCTGTTAGAGATATTTTAACTGAGTATTTGAAGAATGGTGAGACTTTTACTGATAAAAAGCCAATGACACTTTTACCACACGGAACATACCAATTTACTAGCGGGAGTCTAGGGAGAAAATATAAAGATGACTTACCGATTAGACATATTGAAGACCACGGTGATGGGTTTTCAACCTATGAAATTGATTTATAAAATGAAACAGTTAGAGGTTTAATAATGAGTGTATTAAGAAAAAATGAACAGTATGAAGGGGTCGTAGAAAGCTATACAAAAGAAGGCATGGGTGTCGTTAAAGTTAACGATAAGCCGGTCTTTATTGCTGATGTTTTAAAAGATGAAGAAATTCGTTTCAAAGTCTTACAGGTCAAATCAAGATTTGCCTTTGGTAAAGCCTTAAAGATAAATAAAGCCTCAGTAAATAGACAAGTGCCCCCATGTCAGTATTACTTTCAATGTGGAGGTTGTCAGATTCAGGTAATGAATGCCCTTGAACAGGCGAAATTTAAAAAAGAAGTTGTCGAACAAAATATCAATGGACTGGCCGGTTTAAATCTAGAAATTAAAGACACAGTGACAGGTAGTGGGAACTACTACCGCAATAAGTCTCAGATTCCAGTGCAAAAAGTGGATGGTAAGTTAGTGATGGGCTTTTATAAACCACGTTCACACGATATCGTTGACATCAACCATTGTTATATTCAAAAAGATATTCACAATGATATTATGAATTTCGTTAAGGAGAAACTGATTGAAGAAGATGTTTCGATTTACGATGAAGTGAAGCATGAAGGACTGTTAAGACACTTAGTCATACGGTCGAATCATGATGATAGTGAGATTCAAGTCGTCTTTATTACTAATGGTAAGCGTAATGAATTTTTATCGATCATTAAAGCATTAAGAGAAGAATTTCAGGCAATCAAGAGTATTGTACAAAATATTAATGATGAAAAGACCAATGTGATATTTGGCAAGCGTTCAATTGTACTCCTCGGAAAAGAATATATTACGGATACCTTACTCGGTAGAGAATTTAAAATTAGAGACCGTTCCTTCTATCAAGTGAATCACGAGCAGACTGAAAAACTCTATCAAATCGGCTTAGATCTTGCCGATTTAAATGGTGACGAAACGATTATCGATACTTATTCAGGTATTGGGACAATAGGGCTTGCTGCATCGGATAGGGTTAAGAAAATCATTGGCATTGAAGTCGTTGACTCTGCAGTTGAAGATGCAAAAGAAAATGCACGGTTGAATGGTATCGATAATGCAGATTACTATTTAGGTAAGGCTGAGGAAGTGATGCCTAAACTAGTTAAATCCGGTGTCAGTGCAGACTTAGTCTTTGTAGATCCACCAAGAAAAGGCTGTCATCAAACATTCTTAGATTCGTTATTAGAAGTAGAACCGAAAAAAATTGTATATATCTCGTGTAACCCAAGTACACTACAAAGAGACATGAAGTATTTAATTGACCATGGTTACAAAGCTAAATCCGTTGTACCCGTAGATTTATTCCCACAGACGAAACATGTCGAAGCGGTTACTGTGTTAGAGAGAAAATAGATTAAAAAGAGGCTGTTTATTTAGCCTCTTTTATTATGCTTTGACATAATTTGATAGCGCTTCCAATTAATGAAGAAGTGAGTTATAGTTAAAAATATAAGAATTAATTGATGAATTACTAAAATCTATAGGTTAGTAAGGGATGATGAATTTGAGAATTATTACAATAGTATTAGGTGTAATGCTGTTTATAGTAACAGGTTGTAGTAATAATGAAACAGGACTAGAAGGTAAAGAATTAGGTATCTCAAGTAATGACCCTACAATTTCGGAAGAAGAAAAAGAAAATGCTGAAATTAATTTTTCCTCAAATATGTTAGTTTTAGAATTTTCTTCAGCTGATGAAGTGACGCTTTTGAATCTAGGTAATGAATATACTGGTAGTTACAGCTTAGATGGTGAGAGTCTAACAGTTAAACTAGAAGATGAAGGTACAAATTTAAGATTGGACTTCGTAGAATTTAAAGAAACACCTGATGAATATTATAGTTATAGCGGAGTAATTGATGATGGAGAATTACATGTAGGTGATGAAACTTCTCAATTATCAAATATCTATCAAAATATTTCAATGGGAGAAACTTATGTATTTCTAGAAGAAAAGTAATCTACTAATGTTAAGTAAGTGTAGGCAAAGATCTTAACGGTCTTTGTCTTTTATCTTATATATTGCATATTGCGTATTGTATACTATATACAAATACAAGGGAGAATTGTTTGATGTGGAATAATAATCAGTTAAGTCAAAGTTTAGGCATTAAATATCCAATTATTCAAGCGGGTATGGCAGGTGGAATTACGACGCCTGATTTAGTTGCTTCAGTATCCAATTCCGGTGGGCTAGGTAGTATCGGTGCGGGTTACATGAATGTTGAAAAATTAAGAGAGACGATTCAAGAAGTTAAAAAATTAACGGATCAACCTTTTTCAGTGAATCTGTTTACGCCTGAATTTGTTCAAGTAGAACAAAATGAAATTGATCAGGCAAATGATTGGTTAAGTAGATATAGATATGAATTGAACATCAATGAAGCACCTCCTGTTGAAAAGGTTACAGATGAGAATTTTAAACAACAAGTCGAAGTTATTATTGAAGAGAACGTTCCAATTTGCAGTTTTACTTTTGGTATACCTGATAGAGATATCATTAAAAAATTAAAAGAGAAAGGTATTATTATTATAGGTACCGCAACTACTGTAGATGAAGCGATTGCCAATGAATCAGCTGGTATGGATGCAATTGTTGCTCAAGGTAGCGAAGCTGGCGGACATAGAGGGAGTTTCTTAAATAAAGAAGCGGTGCCTATGATTGGGACCATGGCTTTAGTACCACAAGTTGTAGATTATGTTAGCATACCCGTCATTGCAGCGGGTGGCATTTCTGATGGTCGCGGCATTGTTGCATCTCTTGGACTCGGTGCAAAAGGTGTACAATTAGGTACAGCCTTTTTAACGAGTGAGGAGAACGGATCACCACAAGTTGCCAAACTTGCGATCTTAAATGCACAAGAAACTGATACTGTAGTGACCACGACTTTCAGTGGTAAGCCAGCAAGAGGTTTACTGAATGATTTTATAAAAGAAATGCGTCAGTATGAAGGGAAAGTCCCTTCATATCCAGTACAAAATAGTTTAACACAGCCGATTCGAGCTAAAGCAGCAAAATTAAATCGCCCTGAATACATGTCGTTATGGTGTGGACAAAATTTAAGAAGCTCTAAAGAGAACTCTGCGAATCAAATGGTAATAGACCTGGTTACTCAAGTTGAAGATGTCATTAATAAGTTATTCCAATCTTAATTCGAGCAATGGAAATGATGATTGATTTTGGATAAGATAAACAATAAGCAAATATAAATTCATTTTATTCAGGAGGAAGCATTTTGAAGTTTATTTCATGGAACATAGATTCACTAAACGCAGCACTAACAAGTGATTCTGCTAGAGCATTATTATCAAGAGAAGTAATCAAATCCATTCAGGTACACGACGCTGATGTTATTGCGATTCAAGAAACTAAATTATCAGCGAAAGGTCCAACCAAAAAACATGTAGAGGCTTTAGAAACAGCCTTTCCTTCATATAACATAGTGTGGCGTAGTTCAGAAGAACCCGCACGTAAAAGTTATGCTGGAACAATGTTCTTATACAAAAATCACCTAGAACCTGAAGTGCATTATCCATCAATCGGTGCACCTACGACAATGGATGCAGAAGGACGAATGATTACTTTAGAGTTTGAAGACTTTTATTTAACTCAAGTGTATACACCAAATGCTGGGGATGGTCTTAGAAGGTTAGCAGACCGTCAACTATGGGACATTCAATATTCAAATTACCTAGCTGATCTCGATGAGAAAAAACCAGTTTTAGCCACGGGAGACTACAACGTTGCACACAAAGAAATAGACCTAGCAAATCCAAAAAAATAACCGTCGTTCTCCAGGTTTTACTGATGAAGAACGAGAAGGATTTACAAACCTTTTAAACAAAGGATTTACTGACACATTCCGTCACATTAATGGGGACGTTGAAGGCATGTATACTTGGTGGGCACAAAGAGCGAAAACAAGTAAGATTAATAACTCAGGATGGAGAATTGACTATTGGTTAGTTTCAAATCGTTTAGCTGGACAGGTTCGTAAGTCTGAGATGATTGACTCAGGACCAAGACAGGATCATACTCCAATTTTAATGGAAATTGATATATAGGTGAGGCTTTAAATCGAGTATAATAATAACGGTAAGTAAAAACTAGGGGGAATTACCATGGGAGAGACAACAAGTTTCATTAGTCCAGATAATTATTGGGTGCTCTGGGCGATATTAATTGGTTGGGCGGCTGTCGCTATTGTTCTCGAGCAAAAATACAGTTGGGCATCAAAGTTATCTGGAGCAATAATCGCTTTAGTGGGGGCCATGCTCCTAAGTAATACTGGCGTTATTCCGCTCGAATCACCAGTTTATGATGCAGTATGGACATACGTGGTGCCACTCGCAATACCACTTTTACTATTCCAGTCGAACGTTATTAAGGTTTGGCAAGAGAGTAAACGCCTGTTAATTATCTTTTTAATTAGTACAGTCGGAACAGTAGCAGGTGCAATTGTTGCCTTCTTGTTGTTAAGAGAGTTTGTACCACAAGCGAACTATATCGGTGCCATGTTAAGTGGTTCCTACTCAGGTGGTGGGGTTAACTTTGCGGCAATGGCGACACGATTTGACGTGCCACAAGACCTAGTATCTTCTACAGTCGTTGCGGATAATCTACTAATGGCAGTTTATTTCTTTGTTCTTATATTGATACCGACAGTATCATTCTTTAAAAACAAATTCGGCACACCACACATGGATGAAAATGAGTCTAATGGAAAAAGCGATAATCATGCTGCCTCATATTGGAAATCTAAGGATATTTCATTACAAGATATAGCTTTAGCGATTGGAACAGCCTTTATCATTGTAGCAGTGTCATTCTCTATTGCTGAATTTTTTGCCAGTGTAATTCCGGAAGATAGCAATATTTTATTATCTGTCTTAAGAGGTATTATCGGTGATAACTACTTAATGCTTACAACGTTAACACTAGTACTTGTAGCGAGCTTCCCTAAATACTTTGAAAACATTGCGGGATCACAAGAATTTGGGACGTTTTTCATCTATATATTCTTTGTAGTCATTGGTGTACCTGCATCGGTTCCATTAATTATCCAAAATGCACCAATAATCTTAGTGTTTGCAGCTGTTATTGTGTTGATTAATATGATTATCTCATTTGGCTTCGGTCGATTATTTAAATTTAATTTAGAGGAAATCATACTTTCGAGTAATGCAAATATCGGTGGACCAACAACCGCTGCAGCAATGGCGATTTCGAGAGGTTGGACAAAATTAGTTGGACCGATACTCATCATCGGTACACTAGGATACATTATAGGTAACTATATAGGTACCTCACTTGGTGTATGGTTTACATCTATGATGTAGTTGAATAGATAAAGCGACGTGAAAATCTAATTTCACGTCGCTTTTATATATATTACTTATAATCTACATCTTTAATGTAGTCTAGTTGTTCAAAACCAAGGTTGCCACCAGTAATAACAAAGCATACTTTGTCTTTAGGATTAACCTCTATTTCTTTATTAAGTACTGCACCGACACTCGCGGATGAGGAGATTTCAGCTAAGATTTTTCCTTCCATTAACAATAACTTTTGTCCCATTTTCATTGCTTCTTCAGTTGCTGTATGGAAGCTATCTACATATTTTTCAACGATTGGGAAGGTCTTTTCACCTGGCACTACAGTCACTAAGCCATCAGCGATTGTCCCTTTATTTTCAACTTGTGTAATTTTCCTGTTCTTAAGACTTTCATTATATTTCGGTAAATTAAATGGCTCAACACCATGAACTTTAGCACTGCTACCTGATTCTTTAATCGCAGTTGCGATACCGGATAAGATCCCACCACCTGAAGCGGGTACAAAAATTTGATCGACATCTGGTAGTTGCTCTAAAATCTCTAATCCAATTGTGCCTTGTCCTGCCATAACTCTATAATCATTAAATGGGTGAATTAATTCGTAACCATGTTCTTTAGCAAGGTCTTCAGTTAACTTAAAACGTTCTTCAACAGTCGTTGGTATAATTTCTGCCCCGTGTTCTAAAATCTTTTCTTTCTTGAATGCTGGAGCTGTATCTTGAACAGCGACGACTGCTTTAATACCGAGCATCTTTGCCCCATAGGCAATGGCTTGACCATGGTTGCCTGAAGATGATGCAATAATGCCTTTACTTAACTGTTCGTCAGAAAGTTGGAGTAGGGTGTTCATCACTCCACGAAGTTTAAAAGCCTTAGTCAATTGCATATTTTCTAACTTAACGTACACTTCACAACCTAAGTATTCTTCTAAGTTATGTAATCTTAAAAGTGGTGTCTCTACAGTATACGGTGTAATACGTTCACGAGCTTCTTTGATATCAGCTAATTTCAATGTCATCATACCATCCCCTTTTCTTATTAGTTTTATCATAACGCTTTTTCAGAATAATAGAAATATATGAATTTTGGTATATTATTAAAAATACATTTATAATAGGAGAAAGAAGTATTTCTAGGAGTGTATGAAATGTACGTTGAGCGTAAACCATCTATAGATATTTTAGATTTGAAAGAATCAATGGCGAATAGAATTAAGGAAAGAGAACACTTCAATTCTCTAGAATATTTTGATCAACTTATAGATTTTGTGGAACTCAATCATATATATTCTTCTGTTTTAGAAGAAGTCACAACGAAATTAAAAATTTTAGATGATGAGTTTCAAGTCATTCATAAGCATAATCCCATTCATCACATGGAGAGCAGAGTGAAGGGCACTCAGAGTTTATTGAGTAAGCTAAAGCGAAAAGTTCTAGATATTGACGTTGCAAGTGCTAACAAAAACATTTTAGACATTGCTGGTATGAGGGTAATTTGTAATTAGATTGAAGATATCTATGTGCTAGAATCTCTATTTTTAAAACAAGAAGATGTTAAATTATTAAAGAGAAAAGACTATATAGAGCATCCCAAAGACAATGGTTATCGTAGTCTTCATATCGTTGTATCAGTCCCTGTGTTTTTATCGGAAAGAATTGAGCATACACCTGTGGAGATTCAAATTAGAACGATTGGCATGGATATGTGGGAAAGCCTTGAACATAAGATGCGCTATAAAAATACTAAAAAGGATACTAAAGCGTATCAAGAAACACTATTAGAATGTGCCAGACAAATTTCAGATGAGGAAGATAAAATTCAAAATATGCATAACGAAATTGAAAAATAAGTAGGGTAGAATCAGGAGAATTTTATGACGCTAGATAATTTTATAAAAGAATTGGAAGATGAACTCGGAGTTTTACCAGAAGAACAAAGGGGTGAAATCATCGATCGTTTCAAATTACAAATCGAACGAGCTAAAGATTTAGGAGATAGTGAAGCGGACTTGTTAAAAGTATTGGATGACCCGAAAAAAGTGGCTGAGAAATATATAAGAGATGCTGTTGTTGAAGAAGAAGCTACGGAGGAAGAAAAGATCCTAGAGGTTCCAGAAGGTGAGATCCAACCAGTAACAGCGGATTTTGCATCTGTGGTCAATCAGTATGATATTCAAAAGCTGATGGTGAGCGGGACGTCGGTCGATGTCAAAGTTGAGGCTGGACATAAGCTTGGATTTAAATTTATATCGTATTCACATAAAGGTGATTTGAGCTATCAAATTAAAGATGGCCGGTTGAACATACTTCATACTGGACGAAAGAAAAATGTAAGAGTGCATACGATTTTTGACTATATGAAAAAAAGAAAACAGATGCGAAATGATGAGCTGACAATCATTTGGCCTAAGTCATTAGATGAGTTGAATGTGGATTTAAGACACGGCAAAATCAGTTTGGCTCATATCAATGCTAAAAATCTAAGACTTCATAGTTCTGAAGGAATGGTTGAAGCAACAAATGTGAAAAGTGATAATGCCGAGATTAAATCTGATATGGGGCGTCTTATTTCACGAACAAGTCAGTTTAATGAATTATCTATGAAAACAGAGATGGGTAAAATTATTTTAGAAGATGTAAGAGCTGATTACTATCATCTGGTTTCAGAACTCGGGAGTATCAATCTGACAGGATTAAAAGTAGAAAGTAACGTGAAAGCAATCAGTAAGATGGGTGCAGTTCATGTTAACTATAAAAAAGCACCTCAGTTAACCAAAGTCGTTGCGAAGGCGAATGTCGGTAAGGTACATAACGACTTGGCAAAGGTTGAAATTGTAGATTCTCGTTATAAGGCAGAATATAAAAGTGAGATGGGTTCTGTGAGAGTTAGCTTGTTATAGGGGTTTTATTGTTTTTGGGATGGTGATGAGGTCAGTTTGTCACCATCCGATGTGATTCGAAAAGTGATGAGAAAGTGTCATCTCCATTCAAAATGCTTAGAACAGAGATGAGAACATGTCATCTCCATCCGGCAACACAACATAACCAAAATACTATAAAAAATCACAAAATTAGGGTGGAAATCATATCAAGATTTTCACCCTAAAATTTTAATAATCTTTTCTTCTAATCAATAACATGCCCAATACTGTGAATAATAGAATGGCAACAATAGATGAGAAGTAAAATGAAGTTTGCCATTCAAGAGTATTAAGAAGATCTGGTAAATAGTAGAGTGGCAGGCTATTTTCTAAAAATTTTACGACTGAATCTGGTATCTTATCCCAGAATAATAAGCCGTTAAATAAACTCGGGAGTAGCACGATTGAAATCAAAGCAATAATAAATAGTGCTGCAACGTTAGTAAAGTAAATACTAATTAATAGGAATAATGCACCATAAAACAATGTGTAAATGACATAAGTGACTGGAATCTTCCAGTATAGTGCTGAGTCAAAGTCTAGTCCAGCATAGTTTGAAAGTACATAAGTAGAAGCTAGACAGGCGAGTCCAAAGAGTAATCCACTACAACCGATGGATATTATTTTACTCAAGAAATATTTCATTCTATTACTTGATTGATTCATCATTAAAATAATCGTATTCTGACTTAAGTCTTTAGTAAAAGGTAACATCGCATTAATCACGACGAGTAGGGACCCGAAGAATGCAAAGAATGCAATCAATTGAGTCGTATCAAATGGTGCTTCAAAATTTGCGACTGAATATGCTATAGCACCAGCAGGTAAGATGCACAGAATTAGTGAGAAATAAGTGAACCAACTTCTTAAAGCTGCAAGTAAATCGTAAGTGACTATTTTACTAATCTTCATTATTTCTCACCATCCTTCATTTGACTAAAGTAATAATCTTTAACAGATTGCTTATGCTTATTAATATCCACCGGATACACGCCGTCAACACTAAGTGCTTTTAAGATATCCTGCAGTTTATTAACCTGACGGGTTGAGATAATAGTCTCATCAATTTTAGCTTGACTATCAATTTCCTTAATAATTTGTTTGGCAAGTTCAATATCTTTAATGTCAAAAACCAAGGATAGGGTACTTTGAGTCGACAGTTCAGCAATGTTTTCCTTATTGCTTAAAACCCCTTTGTCGATAAAAACAATATCATCACTCACTGCTTCTATATCTTCAAGTTTATGACTAGATATCAAAACTTTCATATTCTGAGACCGAGCTAAATCTCTTATGATTCTTAGAACTTCTATGGATCCATCAGGGTCCATGCCATTTGTCGGTTCATCCAAAATTAAATAGTCTGGTTTTCTAGCTAAGGCAATAACCAGACCTAATTTTTGTTTCATACCCATAGAGTAGGTCTTCATTTTTTTATTTACATAGCCAGACATGCCTAGATCTTCTAGGAGACTATTAATATATTGCTTGTCATAAGCAGTGCCATTAATATTCGTGAAATACTTAATATTATATAGACCAGAACGGTTTTTATAGTATTTTGGTTCCTCAATTAAATAACCAACTGTTGCTTGATTATCAACAGACACATCACCTGAATAGTTAGGAATAATGTTGCACATAATCTTCATCATTGTTGTTTTTCCGGCACCATTCTTTCCAATCAGTCCGGTTACATTGGAGTCGAGCATAAAATTGACCTGGTTTAATACTAAGTTGGATCTGTATTTTTTAGTCACATTGCTTAGTTCCATCTGTTCCATCTCCTATGCTTAAAGATTTTTTTCAGCTTCTTTTTTCACTTTCTCTAGGTTTGAATAGGATATAAAGAAAAATATTCCCATTATTAAGAAGATAAATGGTGGCACTATTCTCATAAGCGCAAAAGGTAACTCAAATAAAAATGCGCGCCAAAATTCAAAGCCTTCCATATCAAACAAGCCCGGTGTTAAAAAAATTGCTCCGTCGTAGGCATTGAAAATTATAAAAGTATAAATCAGAAATATAAGAGCAAAAGTTCCTGTGTATGAAGCAGCACGTTTATAAAAACTTACTTTTGATTCGACATCTGAAAATAGTTCATCATTGCCATCTTTAACTTTCGTCCATGTGTGGGGTGTCATTCCAAAGCGGCCACCACGGACGTGCTCCCATCCCAAATCTTCATGGAGTGATACATATTCATTATATTTTTCTGCACTCATGCTATTTCTATAATCAAGTCGAGTGACATAATCTTTTTCACTTTTTTCAAATACAAAAATACAATCCATTGGATTTTTAACAAGCTTATAACCTTGTTCATTCATTGTGTTCAACCATTTTTCTTGTTTATTTGGATTTGTGAAATACTTATATACCCTCATCCTCTTCAGCTCCTTTTTCATAAAGCGCAATAATGTGATTTAACCTTTCATTTTCTTTCTTTAAAATTTCTTCACCGAGTGTAGTGGTCTGATATACTTTTTTTCGTTCGCCAGGTTCTGATAAAAGCTCTATATAACCGTGTTTCTTTAAATTTTCTAAGGCGCCGTAAAGTGTACCCGCTGCGATGTTAACTTCTCCCTGACTCATTTCACTAACTAACTGCATAATGCGATAACCATGTAAAGGTGTTCTAAGTGCGAGCAATATTAGATGCATGGTCTCAGATAAAGGAACTAATTTAGGTCTCATATAATGTTCTCCTTTATATAGTTGTTCTGTATAGTTTAACTATATAGTTGGACTGTATAAATGTCAACGGTATATATTTGATGAAAATTTAATCTATTTATCATTTTCCTTTCACGATAATTTAGGAATAGGTATGTATCATGTGACAATAAGCGGGTGATTAGACGCTTTGAAAGGAAAGATAATCATGTTTTTAAGGTTTTATAGTAGAGCATATCAATTCTTATTAAAAAGTATGGCACCTTTATTTAATTGGCAACCTGAATCGGTTCTTAACTGTGCCGGATGTATTGAAAAATTAGCGCCAAAAATGGCAGATGATAACATAGATAGAGTACTGATTGTCACAGATGAAAAAATATTAAATGCTGGACTTCTTAATTCACTTCTAGCGTCTTTAAATGAGGCGAATATTATTTACTATATTTATAAAGGTGTAGAAGAAAATCCATCAGTATCACATGCTAAGGAGGCAAGAGATTTATATTTAAGAGAGAATTGCCAAGCAATCATTGGTTTTGGTGGAGGTTCTGCCATAGATTGTGCCAAAGGTGCTGGGGTTTTATCCACAAATAATATGGAACATCTAAGTGAGTATAAAGGATTTATGAAAGTGAAAAATAAGTTACCCTACTTAGTTGCAGTACCAACGACAGCAGGAACTGGAAGTGAAGCATCAAACAGTGCAGTACTCAGTGATGAAACTGGTGAGAATAAATTCGTGATCACTGACGCTAAGCTCATGCCGAAAACAGTTGTCTTAGACCCTGAATTGCTGATAAGTCTGTCAAGAGAGATGACAGCTTATACAGGCATGGATGCTTTAGTGCATGCCGTTGAAGCTTATATTAGCCAAAATTCCAATAAGCAAACGAGAATACTAAGTGAAGAAGCAGTGGAACTAATCTTCAAAAACTTATATGAATCATACCAGGACGGTAGTAACATAACAGCAAGAACAAATATGCAAAGAGCATCTTATTTCTCTGGTAAGGCATTTACAAGAGCTGGACTCGGTAATATTCATGCCTTGAGTCATTCAATTGAGTTAAAATATAAAATCCAACATGGTCATGCAGTGGCTTATTTAATGCCTTATGTATTAGAGAAGTACGGTAGTAAAATTAACAGTCAACTAGCGAAACTTGCACTGATTGCAGGCGTTTCAGAAGAATCGGATAGAATTGAAGAAAGCGCGCAAAAATTTATTCATGAAATCCGTGAGTTGAATGAAAAAATGAATATTGAAATGCCGTTGAATGCATTAGCTAAAGAAGAAGTTGGTTTCTTAGCTAAACTTGCATATAAAGAAGCGAATCCTTACTATCCAGTCCCTGTCATGTTTAATAAAGATGATTTTCAAGGATTGCTTGAACGCGTTTTTATCAGTGAAAGAAGAATAGCTTAAGCTATTCTTTTTTTTTATTAATAATAAATCATGCCTTACTCTAAAGTTTTATTGACTTTATAGTGTAATAAGCATAAAATTTAATTGATAATGATTATCAATATTATAATAGGACAGAGGGAAAATAATGAAGAAATTACTTTCGATTTTGTTAGGTGTATCTATCTTTTTAGCTGGATGTTCAAATACTAGTGACGATACTGCACAAAATGAATCTGAGGAAGGTGCATCAGAAGAGGGTGAGGAGCGCGTCCTTACAGATGATGCAGGTAATGAGGTAACGATTCCTAGTAATCCAGAAAGAATAATTGGTACATATTTAGAAGATGATTTACTAGCGCTAGAAGAAACACCAATTGCTCAATGGACAGTTGGAGAAGATAGTGTCCAAGATTATTTACAAGATGAAGGTCTTGAAGGATTACCATTAATGCCTTTTGACTTACCATTTGAATCAGTAGCAGCTGAAGAGCCAGATCTACTACTCATCAGTTCTGCAGATACTGTAGAAGGTGACAAATACGAAAGCTATTCTAAGATTGCGCCAACATTTGTTGTAGACAGTGGCTCATATGATGATTGGAGAGACCGTTTGACACGTGTTTCAGAAGTATTTGGTAAGGAAGATTTAGCCGAAGAAAAGATTAATGAATATAACGAACTTGTAGATCAAGCTTCTACTGAATTATCTGAAGAGGTAAATAATGAGTCTGCAATTGCTGTATGGTACACTGGCGGTTCATTCTTTATTTCTAACAAAGACAAGTCAAGTGGTGAAGTGCTGTATAATGATTTAGGTTTGACAGCACCAGACCTAGTTGAAGAGCTATCAGCGGATAACGAAACACCTTGGATTGAAGCTTCACTTGAAAGTTTTGCAGAATTAGATGTCGATCATATTTTCTTCATTGCTGATGCTGAAGGGGATAGTGAAAAAGCATTAGCTGATAATGTGTTCCAAAATATACCTGCTGTTGAAAACGGTAATGTGTATGAATTAGAGCAAGGAAACAGCTGGTTATATAGTGGATATATTGCGAATAGCTTGATCGTTGAAGATGTGGAAGAAGCATTGGGTACAAATTAAGGAGTGTAAGGAATGTCACACAATATATATGATGTTACAGTGATTGGCGGTGGTCCAGCCGGACTATTTAGTGCCTTCTACGCAGGACTTCGTGAAATGAAGACGAAGATTATAGATGGCCAGGAAAGGTTAGGCGGAAAGGTACATCTTTATCCACAAAAAATGATTTGGGATATTGGAGGAACGGAGCCATTACCAGCAGGTAAACTGATTGAAAAGTCTATTGCACAAGGTTTGACTTTTGATCCGGATGTAGTGCTCAATACCATTGTTACAAATATTAAAAAGGATACTGATGATTACTTTACGATTGCCACTGAATCTGGAGAAGAACATTATTCTAAAAGTGTGATAATTACCATAGGCGGCGGTGGCATGATTCAGCCAGTTAAACTAGATGTTGAAAATGCTGACCGTTATGAAGGTAAAAGTTTACATTATGCAGTACCAGATATTATGAGCTTTAAAGGTAAAAAAGTGTTAATTACAGGTGGCTCCTACTCAGCAGTAGACTGGGCTAATGATTTAACCCCAATCGCAGGAGAAATCAACTTGATCTACCGTGGTGATGATTTGACCGCTCATGAAGCAGAGGTCAGTCGCTTGAAGAAGAATGGTGTTAAAATTCGTACTCAATCGATTGTCACTGGGGTAAGCGGTGAAAATAACCTTGAAACTGTTGATATTAAGAACAAGGTTACTGGTGAAGAAACAACGGAAACTTTTGATGCGATTATTGTTAACCATGGCTATGATCAAAATAACCTCTTGTTTAGAGAAAATCATTTAGGACTAAATTTAGAAAATGATTTCTATATTAAGGCTGCACCCACTGGATTAACAAATGTACCAGGAATATTCGCTGCAGGGGACTGCATACGTTACGAAGGGAAGGTCAATCTTATTGCTGGTGCATATGCAGATGCGGTTAACGCTGTAAATAACGCTAAGACACATTTAGATCCTGAAGCAAACCAATACGCGATGGTGTCATCGCACAATCAGCGATTTAAAGAGAAGAATAGAAAAATTATGTATGAAGATTAGGATGCCCTTGTGGGCATCTTTTTTTCGCTTGCAAGTCCTCTAGTCTATCAGTAAAATTGTATGAACGAATATAAGTGTGAGGCGATTGAAGTGGCAAAAATGAATAATGATCATATAGAAACATTTGAAGTAAAGATCAATGACTTTGATAGGAAGGGCTCAGGTAGAGGGGTAGCGTATCGAGATAACGGAGGACATAAACCGCGTCAAATCAAATTGACGATTCCACAAACGATTCCCGGTGAGAAGGTACTTGTTGATGTACCGAATCCGACGAGAAAACGTGGCACAGTGATGCCGAAAGAAATTATTGAAGAAAGCCCAAATAGAATTACACCACCTTGTCCTCATTTCGAGCATTGTGGCGGCTGTGTATGGCAGCACTGGACGTATAATTCACAATTAATTGAGAAGACGAATTACGTGAAGCGTGAGTTAGAGAGAAATGGTTTTGATGAAAACATCGTTAAAGATGCTATTGGTATGGAAAAAAATCCATTTGAATACCGTAACAAGATGGAATTCACCTTCGGCCAGAACGGTGAATTAGGAATGCATGAACTTGGTAATTTTAGAAAAGTCATCGACTTAGATACTTGTCTGATTGCAGATAAGGATATGGTGAATGCAATGTTGACTGTATCTGAGTGGACACGTAAGTACAATTTACCAGGTTACCATAAAGAGAATCATACAGGATTACTGAGACACTTGATGGTCAGACGTTCTCAAGAAACAAAAGAGATGATGTTGGCTATTTTTGCGACAGAAACACCTGATGGTGAGTTAAAAGATAAAATCGACGAGTTAGTAGCTGATATATCAGCACAATTTTCAAACGTGAAAAGTATGATGTGGATGGTCAATACAGATATGGCTGACCGTACACAATCAGAAGATACTTATACATTATTTGGTAGAGACTATATATATGACGTTATGTATGGTTATAAATATCGAATCTGGTTCGATACTTTTTTCCAAACAAATCCAACACAGGCTGAAAAGTTAGTTGACTTAGCAATCGAGATGGCAGAAGCAACAGAAGATCAGAGAATGATTGATCTATTTTGTGGCGTGGGCACATTCTCACTACCATTCGCTAAGAGAGTGAAAGAACTTGCAGGAATTGAAATTGTAGAAACTTCTATAGAGTCAGCTAAAAGAAATGCTGAAGATAATGGCATCAATAACACGTACTTCCTTGCAAAGGATGCAAGAAAAGGTATGGACGAAGTATTAGAAACATGGGGTAAACCAGACCTATTAATGCTAGACCCACCACGTTCAGGTGCAGGTGGTAAGGTTATGAGAAGAATTGGTCGACTTGGTACTGAGCGTGTCGCATATGTATCGTGTAACCCGGAAACATTCTCTGATGATATTGTTTGGCTCCGTGAGTTTGGCTATGAGTTAAAACAAGTTCAACCTGTGGACTTATTTCCACATACAGCGCATGTTGAAGTAGTGAGTTTACTAGAGAAGACTTCTGAAGCAACGATGAATTAAGTATAAAAATTTTCATATAACAATATAGATTATTAGTATTTGTGATTCATTCAAATTTCCCTAACAATAAATGTAACAACTTAAAAGGGGTTTTTACAATGAGTCATGTTGCAGAAGGGAAACTATTAGATTCAGAGTTACTGGGAGAAATTAGAGAGAAATTTGCTTACATCGATACTGATCCTTTAACAAAAGAGGCTAGGATATTTTTAGATAATGCAGGAGGATCATTTCGTTTAAAGCTTGCAAATGAGCGATTTGCTGAAATAGATTTAATTCCTGACCATCCGATGAGGGAACATAGGACGGCTGTATATTTGTCGGATATTGAAAAACAAGGGATTGACGATATCAGAACAATCTTCAATGCGAAAAATGGGGCTATCGTACCATACTATACGGCTTCACAGGCAATATTTAATCTAACAGGTGTAGTAGCAGAACATGTTGAAGGGACTAATATTGTAACGACGGCCTTGGAGCACCCCTCACTTTATGATGCTGCTCAATTTTATGCAGATAAGTTTGGAAAGGAACTCCGTGTTGCACCGACAAACAAAATCACTGGTGGTGTCGATGTCGAGGAGATTACAAAGTTAATTGATAAAGATACAATCTCTTTAAATTTCATCTATGCATCAAATATATCTGGCGGCATTTTAGATGTAGAGACGATCATTAAAGAAGCTAGGAAAATTAAGCCTGATATTTATATAATTATAGATGCTGTTCAACATGCGCCTCATGGTTTAATTGACTTAGAAAAGACAGTTGTCGATGTCATTAATTTTGCACCTTATAAATTCTTCGGTATTCGTGGTGTAGGTTTTGCTTACGTGTCAGACCGTGCAACTCATTTACCACATCAAAGACTACTTGGGAAAAGTGATGAAGAACTTGGACTTGGTAGTGTGACACCTGGTCATTATGCTGCTATCAGTGCGGTTGTCGATTATATTTGTTGGTTGGGAGAGAAATTTACGAATACGTCAGACCGACGTTCTTTGTACGAAGCAGGAATGACGGCAATATCTCAACACGAAAGGGCGCTACTGCAGATACTGTTAGATGGCACTGAATCAGTAGATGGCCTAAGAATGTTAGATGGGGTCACTGTACATCTGGATTATGAAGACTTATCCAAACGTGATTTTATAGTCGGTATAAGTCTTGAAGGTATTGATTACAATGTGGCTGTGGACTTATATTCAAGAGAAAATATCATTGTATATGACAGAGTTGCATCGAGTATTTATTCTAAAAGAATGCTCGAATCGTTTGATATGGATGGTGCGATAAGAATATCACCCATGCATTGCCAGTCTAAAGAAGAAATTTTGACATTCTTAAAAGTGACTAAAAAGATTGTAAACTCTTAATATTTAAAACAGGGCTTAGGATTATATCCTAAGCCCTGTTTATATTGTCTTTGGTTTATGTTGTTCTAAGTATCGAATTAAGTCCCGACTGATTTCAGACGATGAAATGCTTTTTTTATAATACAACTTTATATTTTGGTAGCTGTTTACATCATTCAGTTTATAAAAATAGACGTCATCACTAATATCAATATAATTGGTCAAACCTGCTCGTACAAAAGCGGGACCAACACCTTTACAGGCAATGTGAAAAGAAGTTAGCATCTGGTCTAAATACATTGACACTTTAGGTTTAAAGTCAGCATTCTTAAACATTTTCATGCTTCTGTTATACATGTCATTACCTTCTCTTAAGAGGAGGAATTTCTCGTTTTTAAAAGCATCTAAATTTACCTTTAAGTCATCATTTTTGTGATATTCACCACTTCTGACAGTATCATATGTAAATCGATAATTAATCAGTGCTTCGTTAATCTGAGATGCTTTTGGAACAACGAGTAAAATATCATCCTCTGCCCAAATAAGAGACTCATAGTGATAATGTTCACCTTTAGTTTCTACATCTATTATTAAATCTACCACACCTGATTTTAAGTATTTCATTAAATCATCTGCATTGGCTTCGAGTAAATTCACTGTGTACTGTGGATACTTTTCTTCGAAGTCTTGAATAAGATTAGGTAGGACATATGTACAGAAAAAAGAAGCAGCACCAATGTTAATAATACCTTTGTTCTTCTCACTTAATGCTTTAAACTTATCTTGCATCTCTTTTTCAATCTGCATAATTCTTTCTACAGAGTTTATATAATACTGACCAGCTTCTGTTAAACTGATTGGGTTCGTTCGGCGATCAAACAAAGGTGTGCCAATTTCAACCTCAACTTTTTTAATTGCAGCACTTAGGGCAGGTTGAGAAATGTACAAAGCTTCTGCCGCTTTTGAAAAACTTTGATTTAAGTAAACTGCATACACATAATCCATACTTTTTAACATTTCAGCATTCCTTTCTAACGCACTATAACAAGAAATATATACCATTATAGATTATAGCTATTGGGCATCCAGGCTTTTATCTATTAACATTATTAACTATAGAGAAGATTAATATTTTATGCAAAATAAAAAAGGAAGCGTGATTGAAATGTCATCTATAGAAGATAAGTTTTCAAAGTTAGGTGCAGAATTTGCGCCTGGTCAAGAGGTCAGACAAAGTATTGATGAAATCTCGTTTGATATCGATAAAATTCCTGGTACACCGGTTGATTTTTCACATGGAGATATCGATGCACATGAGCCCATTCCAGGTGTTCAAGAAACTTTTAATGAAGGGTTTGAACTTGGAGGACAGCAAGCATATACAGAATATCGTGGTAGCTTAGATATACGTGAAGATCTTACGAGTAAGCTCACTGACTTTACGGGATGGAAGATGGAAGCGGACAGTAACTTACTCATCACTCCTGGGACCCAAGGCGCACTATTTCTTGCTATGGGTGCTTTAGTTGCACGTGGGGATAAGGTGGCAATTGTTGACCCGGATTATTTCGCCAATAGAAAATTGGTGCACTTTTTTGATGGGGAACTTGTTCCCGTACAATTAAATTATTTTGATAATGAAAAAGAAGCGGGTTTAGACTTAAATGAACTTGAAGAGGCATTTAAGAATGGTGTAAAAACTTTCTTATTCTCTAATCCAAATAATCCAACTGGGGTCATATATTCTAAGGATGAAATTCAAAAAATTACGGCCTTAGCAGAAAAGTATGGTGTTGCTGTTATTGTCGATGAGCTATACTCGCGTCAGTTGTTCGATGGGAGAGACTATATACATCTGATTACACAAGAAGGTATCAATTCAGAAAATGTCATTACAATCATTGGGCCTTCTAAAACAGAATCATTAAGTGGTTACCGTTTAGGTGTCGCTTTTGGATCAGCAAAAATTATCGAACGTATGGAAAAACTCCAAGCAATTGTTTCTTTAAGGGCAAGTGGCTACAATCAAGCTGTACTAAAACTATGGTTTAATGAGCCAAATGGTTGGATGAAGAATAGAATTGAGAGTCATCAGGCAATAAGAGATGATTTAGTGAAAGTTTTAAATGAGGCAGATGGCTTTAAAGTTCGTCCAACAGAAGCGGGAAGTTATCTGTTTCCTGAAATTCCAGCTATTAAAGTATCATTAGCTGAATTCGTTAAAATATTAAGAGTAAGAGCAGGGGTAACAGTGACTCCAGGAACAGAGTTTGGGAAAGGCTTTGATTCTAGCTTTAGAGTGAACTTCTCACAAGATCATCAAGCTGCAGTGGAAGCAATGAAACGCATTATTCAAGTTGTGGAGGAATTAAGAAAATGAGTGAATTAAATAAGCCAGTTCCACAAGGTAACTATAAGCCAGCATCACGATTTAAAAATATTATTTCAACAGCAGGAATGACACCGAGAAAGAACGGAGAGCTTATTCAAAGTGGGAGAATTCTACACACTGAGTCAATAGAATCTTATAGAGAAGCAATCTTACAAGCCATAGACAATGCATATAGTGCAGCGATGGCTTTGGTTAGTGATGATGAAGTAGTTAAACAGGTCTTATCTATGACTGTTTATGTCAATGCAGATGACGATTTCACTTCACATTCTAAAGTGGCAGATATTGGTTCTGACTACTTATTTAATAACTTGGGACAGGCTGGTATCGGCTCAAGAGCAGCCATTGGAGTAAAGTCCTTACCAGGAAATGCACCTGTGGAAATTCAGTTAGTTATAGGGGTAGGTAAATAAATGAAAGCACAAGGTTCAGAGCCTTGTGCTTTTTTATTTAGATTAGAAAATTTATAATGAGGTTAATAACAAAGAGGTGATACGATTGAAACCAAACATTGATATTGTCACAATTCCTGTAAAAAACCTAGGGGAAGCTGCTTTATTTTATAAGAAAATTTTTAAATTAGAAGAAGACAATATTTCTGAAGGTGAAAATCATATTGCTATACTGTTTCGTAATAACTTGTCTTTAGTTTTATGTGAAATTGAAAGTTTCGCTGAAATGACTGACCAAGATGTGGAAACTATTAGTACAGCTAGTCTTATTTTAAGTCAAAATGTTGAAAAGAGAGAAACTGTGGATAGTATAATATTAAGTGCTTCTGAACATGGAGGTAAAATCATCTCTAAGGGCAAGGCAGATGAATGGGGGTATTCAGCTATATTTAAAGATTTGGACGATGTAACTTGGGAATTAATCACTTGGAATGAAATAACAAAAAGGAGAATGCATAATGATTAAATTAGTCAAAAATAAAGATCAGGTACACGAAATTACAAATGACAAAAATGTAATGACGGCAGGTGCCGCACAGGACAGTGTGATTGAAGGGTATAGTCCTATTGATTACATTACAAGTTCAGTTGCTATGTGTATGGCACTGACGCTTGATGCTGTACTAGATCGTGGAGAAATTGAAGTTGACTCATATGAAATTAAAACATCAGCTACAAAAGCTAATACAAGCCCATCAAGACTTGAAAGAATTGATGTAGATATTGCATTTAAAGGTAATATTGATGATGCGACTAAGGAAAAATTAGTCCTAATTGCAAAACGTGGTTGCACGATTGGTAATACCATTGAACATGGTGCACCGGTTAATGTGACTTCAAATTAAAAGATGTCCACATCTTAATTAAAAGATGTCCCTCCCCTTAAGTTTTCACTTCATGAAGTGAAAACTTAAGGGGAGTATTTTTTTGAAGTCGAATATAGTGCACACAACTAGTGAATTATTATATTATATTCAGTTGTTTGATGAGGGTGTTCCGTATGATGCTCTCAGGTCAAAATAAAGTTTACTGTTAAAGAGTAATCACTAATGAGGTAAATCAATAAGCGTTGTTGACAGTATTTTAAGCGGATGTTAATCTGTAAGCAATCTAAGAAAGAGGTGAGCCAATCACATGAAGATCTAATCCTATTTAACCAAAAACCACGCAAGTGAATAAGTATTTATATTGAATGCTTATTTGTTGTGTTTGTTTTTAGAATAGGATTGGATTCGATATTTGTGTTTGGGTGTGTAGTTGGGTGAATTCTGTCTGCCTATCTATAATCATCTCAATGTGTGGATACCTCCTATTCTATATAGAGATAGGAGGTATTTTTATGCCTCCATTTAAGGAGTAGATATTATGCAGTTACTTGAAATTATGAATTTAAAACATTATGTCAGAGACCGCTTACTGTTTGAAGCCAATCACTTACATGTAGATGATAATCAAATTATCGGCTTAGTTGGTGATAATGGCAGGGGTAAGACTAATTTACTAAGCATTATAGAAGGAACGATTACACCAGAAGAAGGTACGATTGATCGAAAAACGACGGTTGAACTCGTACCTCAGATAAAGGAAATTGACGATGAAAAAAGTGGGGGTGAAATGACTCAAAGCTATATACAACAGGCAATTAATCATTCAGCCGGCTTATTATTATTAGACGAACCTACAACGCATCTAGATTTTAAACATATCGATTGGTTGAAAGAAAAATTGAACGGCTTGTCTGGAGCAATGATTATCGTCTCTCACGACCGTGATTTTTTATCAGCAATGTGTACTGATATTTGGGAAATAAATGATGAAAAAATTGAAGTTTACCATGGTGGCTATGAGACGTTTATAGAAGAGAAGGAAAAGGTAGAACGTCACCAAATGGCAGAGTACGAAAAGTATGAAAAGAAAAAGTCACAACTAGAAGAGGCAATTAAAAAGAAGGAAGCAAAAGCAGCACGGGCAACAAAAGCACCAAAAAGAGTATCAAATTCAGAAGCGAGTCAAATGGGGGCAAAGCCGTATTTTGCTAAAAAGCAAAAGAAATTAAGAAAAACAGCTTCAGCTCTAGAATCACGCTTAGACCAACTAGAAGAAGTGAAGAAACCTGAAGTTCAAGCACCTATAAAAATGCAAGTGTATAATGAAGAAGCTTTAAAAGACCGCATCATTATTAGAGGAGAGAAGGTAACAGGTAATCTTGGTGAACGAATATTATGGTCACCTTTTAGCTTCAATATTAAGAGTGGTGAAAAGGTCGCGGTTATTGGAGCGAATGGGTCAGGAAAAACAACTTTAATCAATAAAATTTTAAATGATTCAAATGAGATAACAGTATCTCCTGCAGTGAAAATAGCATATTTCTCTCAGCATCTGACTATATTAAACGAGAAGAAAAGTATTCTAGATAATGTGAAAGATAGCTCCTCCCAAGATGAAACAACAATACGAACCGTCCTGGCGAGAATGCACTTTTGGCAAGATGATGTATTTAAGCGAGTTGGTGTCTTAAGTGGGGGAGAAAAGGTGAAAGTCGCCTTGGCTAAGCTATTTTTAAGTGACGTCAATGTGCTGGTATTGGATGAACCGACGAATTTTCTTGATATTAATTCATTAGAAGCATTGGAAGCATTAATGAAATCTTATAAAGGAACAATCATTTTTGTTAGTCATGATCGGACGCTTTTAAAGAACGTTGCCAGTCAAATACTCTCGATTGAAGATAGACAGGTTATAGTGTTCGATGGGACATTCACTGAATTTGAAAATAGAAATACGGCAACAAAACGGAATCTCAAAAAGGAAAAATTGATGCTGTTACACAATAAAATCGCAGATGTGTTGGCAAGATTGAGTATTGAGCCATCAGAGGAATTAGATGCGGAGTTTCAAGACCTTCTCAAGGAGAAAAAGCAGTTAGAGTATGATGATTGATAAAACCAAGAACTCGAAAATAAAACGACTACCAGCAACCAAAAAAAGCTGGACCTCGAATTAAATTCGAAATCCAGCAAATAACAATCAATATCATTTTTCTTCTGCTAACCGTCTCAACTCATCACGTGTTTCTTTTGGGAGACCTTCACCGTAATCCATCATTTTTACAATATCCTTGAAGGCTGCTTCAGGTATTTTGAGGTCATCCAGTTCATCGATAGTAAACTGTAAATCAATCTGATCTTCGTCACCGCTTTGTAGTTTTGCTACAAAATCCGGCTCAGTGATAAAGGGACTAGAGGCACCGACCATATCTGCATACTCGAGTGCTTCTAGGGCTTTATCTGGAGAGTTGATACCACCAGTTGCCATCATTGGCACTCGGCCTTTAACGTGTTCATAAACGACTTTATTGATAGGCTGACCTTGATATTGGCCTTCAGCACGCACTTCATTTTGGTAAATGTTGCGACCCCAAGAGGCGATGGCAAGGTAGTCTAGTCTTCTAATCTTTTCAATCTCATCTACGAAACTCAAGAAGTCTTCTACACTGTAGCCCACTTCGTTTCCACGTGTTTCTTCAGGTGTACCTCTAAATCCGAAGATAAAATTCTCATCAGCTTCTTCATCAATTACATCTGAAACTGCTCGAATTACTTCTAGACCAAATCTTGAACGGTTTTCTAATGAATCACTACCATATTCATCCGTTCTTTCATTGGAAAATTTAGAAAAGAATGTTTGAATTAGTAGACGCTGAGCAGCGGATACTTCAACGCCATCAAAACCAGCTGCAATTGCCCGTCTGGTTGCATCAGCATAATTTCTAATTACAAGTTCAATTTTTCTTTTTGTCATCGGTAAAACCTGATGTTTTATAGGTGTGTTTAAGGACATAAAGCTCGGACCATAAACCACACCCAAATCCATAATCGCAGTATTGGCGAACCGGCCTGCATGAGTTAATTGAAGAATGGCTTTACTTCCATTTGATTTCATTGCACTTGCGAGTTTTGTAAGTCCTGGAATTGTTCGGTCATCTGCTACTGAAAACCCATACTCAAAGAGCTGGCCATAGGGTTCGATGTAGGCAGCACCAGTAACTTGTATAGGTGCTGAGGTCGACCTTCTTAAATGATATTGTTCATCTTCTTTAGTAACCAAACCATCCCGTGTAGAAGAGTTTGTAATCATTGGGGATAGTACAAAACGGTTTTGAAGCTCACTACCGTTTGGTAACTTCAGAGGTTCAAACAAGGGTGAATACTTTTTGTTCATAGTATAGCTCCTTCGTACATTTTCATTTCCTTAATTTAATATTAATGTGCTATAGCATAAAAATCAAAGTAATGATTCTAAAGTTACTCGTAAAACAACTCAATTGACGATAAAATTTACCCTAGCTATAATTAATATGATTAACATATATTGTATTTGAAGGATAAGTGGAAATAGTGAAAATAAACTTGCTAGATTATGCAGTGATTGATGAAGGTCAAGATGCGACTACTGCTCTAAAGGAGACGGTCAGACTTGCCCAAAAAGCAGAAGATTTAGGTTTTTACAGGTTCTGGATGGCTGAACACCATGACGTAAATGCTTTTGCGAGTTCGAGCCCTGAGATGATGATGATGCATATTTTAGGCCAAACGAAACGAATTAAAGTTGGCTCAGGTGGTGTGATGCTCCCGCATTATAGTCCTTTAAAAGTGGCTGAAAATTTCAGAGTTATGGAAAACCTTTATGAGGGGCGTGTAGATTTAGGTTTTGGAAATACACTCGGGACACCAGAAGTAAATAAAGCAATGAATGAATATAGACCTAGAAAACAGAGATATGAAGAAAATATTTCAGATATTCAGAAATTTCTCTGTAATGAAGATGATGAAGAACACCGTTTTAATAATGTTCGGGCGAATCCACTCGGTGAAAGTAATCCAGAAATGTGGGTATTATCTACAAGCGTTAAATCAGCTGAACTTGCTGCACGGCAAGGTATTGGCTATACTTTTGGCTTATTTCCACATGCTTCGATAGATAAGGCTGATGTTGGAAAACTCGCTGTTGAGAGGTATAGAGAAAATTTCATACCATCCAAAGTGATGGCAAAGCCTACGGTGATGATCTCACCATTTGTCGTTGTTGCAGATACAGATGAAGCGGCTGAACATATGGCGAAGGCTTTAGATTTATGGTTACTTGGTAAAATGAATTTCAGTGAATTTGAAAGGTTTCCATCGGTTGAAACTGCAGAAGAATACACTTATACTGTAGAAGAAGTGAAACGTCTGGAATCGAATCGTTCGAGAATGGTAGTAGGTAGTGCTAAAAGCGTTAAAGACCAGCTCGATCAACTCATAGAGAAAATCGATGCAGATGAACTGCTATTAATCCCCTTAATGCCTGGAGTTAACAATCGACATAGAGCATTGGAATTGATAGCTTCAATATATAAATTATAAATAAAAGGATGGTCTACGATGAGAAAAGTTGCGAACTATTTATGGGTTGAAAAAAATGGTGAAGAATATACATTAATCATGACACCAGAACTACAAGATGATATCGGAACAGTTGGTTTCGTAGAATTTACAAAAGCAGAAGAAATTGAGAAAAATGACTCACTATTAGAATTAGAAGCTTCAAAAACAGTCTTAGATTTAGCGTCACCACTAGCAGGTAAAGTAGTAGCAGTGAATGACAAAGCTACAGATGAGCCAACACTTTTAAATTCAGCTAAACCAGAAGAGAGCTGGGTTGTTAAACTTACAGGTGTGGATGAAGCAGAATTTAACGCATTGGCCGATGCATAAGTAAAATAATATTAGGGCCTGCATTCATAGAAACACTTTGAATGTAGGCTTTTTTTTTAGGTGATAATATGATGAACCAAACAGAACGGTTACATTTTTTGATTTCATATATGCTACAAGAAAAAGGAGAGGAGCAGGTAATTCCGAAGTCATTTGAAGAAAGATTTAAAATGTACCGAGGACTTGCCAATGAAAGACCAGCCAAGAAAATTAGTCGTGAATATTTAGACGTTCAAGATATGTTTCTAAGAGATTATAACAAAGAAAATATTGTAAATTTTAAAGACTTAGAACCCATCGATGATGCACTATATTTATGGCAAGGTGATATTACTACATTGAAAATAGATGCAATTGTCAATGCTGCGAATGTAGATTTGATTGGTTGTTTGATTCCAAATCATAACTGTATCGATAACATTATTCATACTAAAGCGGGTCTACAACTTAGACTTGTTTGTGCAAAAATAATCGCTAAACAGGGCCGTAAAGAAGCGGTCGGGCGAGCAAAGATCACTGATGGTTACAATCTCCCTGCCTCATATATTTTGCATACTGTTGGGCCAGTTGTCACAGGCAATAAGGTGTCTCCACTAAAAAGAGACCTATTGAAGAAATGTTACACGAGTTGCTTACAAGTTGCAGAAGAAACAGGCATAGAAAGTATAGCCTTCTGTAGTATTTCAACAGGGGTATTTGGTTATCCTAAAAAAGAAGCAGCAGAAGCGGCAATTGAAGCCGTAAAAGAATATAAAACAAATGAGGATTCTAATATAAAAGTAGTCTTTAACGTCTTTGATGATGAAGCCTATAATACATATGAAAATCTCTTGAAATAAAGGAGCACAAGAAGATGTCAATTTGGCGTACGCTCGAAACGACAGAAGAGGAAAGTCGTACTTTAAAAGGATTGATTGAAGAAGCAGATGCGGTTGTAGTCGGAATCGGAGCTGGTATGTCTGCATCAGATGGATTCACATATACCGGTGAACGGTTTACACGTAACTTCCCTGATTTTATAGAAAAATATAAGTGGTTAGATATGTTACAAGCTAGCCTTGAAAAATTTCCTTCTTGGGAAGAATATTGGGCATTTCAAAGCCGTTTTATTTTGTTGAATTACTTAGACCAAGGTGTTGGTGAAGGCTATCTTGCCTTAAAAGAATTATTAGCTCATAAAGCCCATAGAGTGATAACGACAAATGCTGATAATGCTTTCTATAAAGCTGGTTATGATATGAATAAAGTCATCTATTACCAAGGTGAATATGTGCGTATGCAGTGCTCAGAATTCTGTCATGATAAGACTTACCGTGACGATGAATTGATTAGAAAAATGGTAAGAGAACAAAAAGATCTTAAAATTCCTTCAGAGCTTATCCCACGTTGCCCGGAGTGTCACGCACCCTTAGAAAAAAACAAACGTACGGCTGAAAAAGGGATGGTTGAAGATCAATACTTTAATAAACGTCGCGATGATTATAATGATTTTTTAAAGGCACACAATACAGAAAAAACATTATTCTTAGAAATCGGCGTCGGTCATACTACGCCTCAATTTATTAAGCATCCATTCTGGCGAGAGACGAGAACTAATGATCAAGCTCTATATGCTGTAATGAATCAAAAGCAATATCGTATTCCTGAAAATATAAGATCTCAAGCAGTATTCTTAACTGATGATATTCAAAAGACAATACTAAATGCTAATAAGTAAAAGGAGATAGAGTAATGTATTTAATTGAACCTTATAGAAATGGTGAGTATATAAAAGACGGTGCCTATGCACTTGCAATGCAAGTTTATGTTCAAAACAATATCTTTTTAGATGAAGGTATCATCTTCCCTTATTACTGTAATCCAAAAATTGAAATTGGTCGTTTCCAAAATACAGTATCTGAAGTAAACCAAGACTATCTCGATGAGAATAATATTATTTTAGTTAGAAGAGATACAGGTGGTGGCGCGATCTTAGTAGATGACGGAGCTGTAAATGTGTGTTTCTTAGTATCTGAAGATACAGGAGTCTACGGTGATTACAAAAAAATGTATGAACCAGTCATTAAATTTTTAAACGATTTAGGTATAGATAAAGTAGAACAAAGCGGCAGAAATGACTTAGTTATCGATGGGAAAAAGATATCAGGCGGTGCCATGACGATGTCAAATGGTCGTGTATATGGTGGGTTCTCATTACTATTAGATATCAATGTTGAAGCGATGATGAAATCACTCAATCCAAACAAGAAGAAGATTGAGTCAAAAGGCATAAAATCAGTAGAGGCTAGAGTGACGACTCTAAGAGATCACTTAGCAGATGAATATAAAGATATTATGACTGAGGAGTTTAAAGATTTAGTCATAAAAGGCTTGTTAAATATTGATGATGTGAAAGATGCTAAACGCTACGTTTTAACAGATGAAGATTGGGCAGGAATAGATAAACTTGTAGAAGAAAAGTACAAAAATTGGGATTGGAACTACGGAAAGTCCCCTCGTTATTCATATAATAGGGATGCGAGAACACAAGCCGGCACTTTAGACATATCTTTAGAAATTGAAGGTGGCAAGATTGATAAGTGTTCAATTTATGGTGACTTCTTTGGTCAAGGTGACATATCTGTAGTTGAAAATGCCTTGATTGGGACACGCGTGATTAAAGAGGAATTACTAGAGGCATTAAGTGATGTGGATTTAAATTACTATATTGGTAAAATTACAAAAGAAGAAATCGTAGATTTAATATTAAGCTAAGATTTTAGAGTATCGCCAAAATATGGGGATACTCTTTTTCATTATACTTATGGTAAACTAATATTAACTGAACTAGAGTGGACAGGAGGGTGTTTTGTGCAGCAGTTATATGCAAAAGTTATCGATCAAGAACAGCGCCAAGGTGTGACGATTTTGAATGAAAAAAATGAACTTATCGGGGATATATTTGCCACGACAATTTCTGGGTGCGACGATAAAAATACTTATGGATTTAAACATAAAAGTGGAACTGAAATTCTACTTGGACTGCAGAATAGACGATTCAAAGATTTGAATGTTGCAAAATATACCGTTGAATATCAGGGTGTTCATTACACTTTAAAAGAACGTAAACTTCGTAATTTCATGAACTTTCATGTCGAGGGGGTAGTGGACAATACTACTTATATATTTAAAGATGACAAGGAAGTCACTTTAACGATGTATAGAGACGATGACCTCCTTGGTTCAATGAATGATCACAAGATTTATACAGGTGAAACATCTGATATAGAAACGTGTTTAATTATACTAATGTACTTTATGTATAAACTATATAAAAGAGAAGATTACCATCTTGCCAAATTGTTACACCGAAATTGGTAAAATATAAGATAAAAGAATGAATGGAGTGAGGCAGTAAATGTTGAGAGTGTTGTGCATATTGATTCCCTTGATTGTACTAGTGCTGCCTCTATTCTTAGACGGCGGCCAAGTACTTATTTTAAACGTGTTATTTATTATACTTGGTTTTATTTTTTCATATGTAAACTATAGATATCGTAAAGATAGAATATGGCTCATTGTTTTTATTATTAACGCTGTGTTTTTCCTTTACTATATCTATGCTGTAGTGATGTTTTTTGTTAATTAGAGAACATTATTTTAGGCTAAAAGTCCTGATAAAGTGACTTTTAGCCTTTTTTAGGATTGAATACAACACTCAAGAAAAAAATTAAAAATCTTAAGTTTCACTTTCTATATAGGAATAGTCGGATAAATCTAAATCCGTCGGCTTTCCGTGAAGGAGATTTGCGACTTCACGTCCGACAAAGGGACTTGCAGTTAATCCGGTTGATCCCATACCATTAACAACAAAGGTATTGTCATCAACGTAACCTATAAACGGTAAATAGTCCCTAGTATACGGCTTCAGACCGACTCCCATCTGAGTAATTTCGACTTCGTCTTTTTTAAAGTATTTGTATAATTCGCTTTCCAAATAGTCATAGCTCTCTTTTGTGGGCTGACAATCAAATGAATCAGTATCGATATGTGTTGTCCCTATAACGTATTCATTATCTTCTAAATGTACGATATAGGTCGGGCCAAGTGCCATGACGACAGGAGACTGTTCAACAGTTTGATTTTTTAATCTAAAGTACATTATCTCCGCACGCTGATGAGAAATTTCTGGCTTGTAGCTTTGTTCTTTTCCCCATGCGCCTGTAGCATAAATTTTAAAACTATCATCATCTTCTTTGTACGATTCATTTTTCCACACACCGCCGTGTTCTAAAAAGCCAGCTTTTAAGGCAGCTAATAATTTTTTACCTCTTACTTGGCCACCGCCTTCAACGATTAAAGCAGGGTATTGATCAGTCAAGGCAGGGTGTAATTGATTTAATTCATCGGTCGATAATATTCTTACTTTGCCGACATCTGGATTATCGATTGCTTTATGACTAATTCTTTTGACAGTTTTGTCAAAAATATTTTCCTTAAATAGACATATCGCACCAGAGTTTTTATAGCCGGTAGAAAGTTGACTGTCTGTTTCTAATTCTTTTATAAAACTTGGATAGTAGGAAGCACTTTTTGTGACAAGTCGATACCACTTTTTATTTCTACGTTGACTGATCCATGGACATACGATGCCTGCTGAAGCAAAGGTAGCCTGACCTTCATCATTCCTGTCATAGATTGTCACCTGACTGCCTAATTTAACTAGGTGATAGCCGATCGACACACCAGCTAGTCCACCACCTATTATTGTATAATGCATGTTAACCACTCCTGTGTAACTAAAGGTAAATTTATGTTATGTTTCATATATATTTTATAGAAAGAGGATTTCAATGGATAAGTTAGAATTAAATATATTCCAAGATAAAAAAGCGCTCAAACACATTTCTTGGATTCAAATTATCAGCGCAATACTTGCCTTTATTATTTGTTATCTCATTGAGGGATTGATTATCCATCCTACTGGTAGTGCACTGATTGGTAATGAAAGATTTGGTTTAGCTGTTGCAGTACTTATTATTATCGCACTTTTTATAGGAATTATCATTGTTCACGAAAGTATACATGGACTATTTTTTAAATTATTTAACCCGTCTGCTAAGGTGAACTTTGGCTTTAAAGCAGGCATGGCCTATGCCACTTCACCTGGGACAGTTTATACAAGACTTCAATTTTTAATTATTATCCTAATGCCATTTCTTATTATCACAACGATTATGGTAATTATGATGTTTACGCTCCCTAATCCTGCTTATAAATATTACATCGCAATTCACGCAGGTGCCTGTGCTGGTGATTTTTACTATGCCTATCTCATACTCAAACATAAGCATTTGAAAAATGCGATAGATACAGAAGTGGGAATGAGTCTATATGAATCACAACCTGCTGAGTAATCTTTATAGAACATCTGTTCTGTATTTGCTATAATATATTTGGGTGAGGATGATGGAGAGAAGAATCATTCATATTGATATGGATGCCTTTTTTGCACAAGTAGAACAGAATGATAATCCAAATTTAAGAGGAAAACCTGTCATCGTCGGTGGTCAGTCTTACAATAGAGGTGTTGTGGCCACCGCTTCATATGAAGCAAGAAAGTTTGGTGTACATTCAGCAATGCCCACAAAGATTGCCCATAAACTGTGTCCCGACGGCGTATTTGTTCATCCTCGATTTGAGAGATATAAGGAAATATCTGAACAAATTCGGGAGATCTTTTTATCCTATACAGATGATATTGAACCTTTAAGTTTAGATGAAGCTTATTTGGATATTACTGAACTTGTAAACAAGACCCAGTCAGCGAGAACGGTCGCTTTGAAGATACAAAGTGAGATCTTTGAAAAGACAGGTTTAACATCCAGTAGTGGGATTTCATATAATAAGTACCTCGCCAAAATTGCTTCGGGAATGAATAAGCCAAAGGGAACGACTGTTATTGATTATAGTAATGTTCTTGAAATCTTGTTTTCTATGCCGATTGGCAAGTTCCCAGGAGTGGGCAAAGTGACTGAAGAAAAGATGCATGAACTTGGAATCAAAACAGGCAAAGATTTATATGATAAGAGTAAGAGTGAATTAATTTTAAACTTTGGCAAAAGAGGCGAAAGTCTCCATAATAAGGCGCGTGGAATCGGTACGAATAAACTGAGCGTCCAAAGAGAAAGAAAGTCAATTGGTAAAGAAACCACTTTTAATTATGACAGAAATGATGACACTGAAATATTAAGTGTACTAGAGACTTTATCAGAAAAAGTAAGTACACGGTTACAGGAAAAAGGTGTTGTGGCTAAGGTTATCACTGTAAAGATTAAAACTGCTAATTTTGAAACTCATACAAGACAGATGATGACGGTTGATCCAGTTTCCTCTGGAGATGATATATATCATTATGCATATAATCTCTATCACGAAGTGAAAGAAGCAGATGTACCGATACGATTAATTGGAGTGACAGCATCAAATCTCAGTGAAAGACTCTATAGAAACATGACCATATATGATTTTATCTTGTAGCATCTTTGATATAATAATAAATAAGACTAAAAGTAAGAAGGTATAAACATGATTGTAAAAACAAAAGAAGAACTTGAAAAATTAGAAGAGATTGGCCAGATTTGTGGGCGTGTTTTAAAAGATACGGTAGCACATGCAAAAGTTGGCATGTCGACTAAGGAACTTGATGACTTTGCAGGCAAGGAATTAGAAAAATACGGTGCGAAAAGTGCCCCAATAAGTGAATATGATTTTCCTGGCTATACTTGCATAAGTATCAATGAAGAGGTTGCACACGGCATCCCAGGTCCACGTAAAATTAAAGACGGGGATATCGTAAACGTCGATATTTCTGCTGTTAAAGATGGTTATTATTCAGATACAGGTATTTCATTTATTGCTGGTGAAGCGGATGATGCATTAAAACAAAAAGTAATTGATGTGACAGCAATGGCATTTGAGGAAGCAATGAAGAAAATTAAGCCAGGTGCTAAAGTTTCACAAATTGGCCGTGCAGTTTTTAATACCGCTAGACAAAATGAACTGACAGTCATTAAAAATCTAACTGGACACGGTGTAGGTAAGAGCTTACATGATATGCCACAACACATAATGAACTATTATGATCCAACTGATAGAACGATTCTAAAAGAGGGCATGGTTATCGCAGTAGAACCATTTATTTCATCTAAAGCGACTATCGTTTCAGATGGTAAAAATGACTGGGCTTTTGAAACGAAAGATGGAAGCTATGTTGCCCAAAAAGAACATACAGTTCTCGTGACTAAAGAAGGTCCAAAATTACTGACGCTTATTGAAGATTAAAGTTAAAATCCTCTTTTCAAAAAGAAGCACCTAACAATGATGTTAGGTGCTTCTTTATCTATTCTTCTACTTTTTCATAGCCGTTAATGACGAGGTCTGCTTTTCCTGTTTCTGGGTCCATAATTAGACCATGAACTGGAATACTTTTAGCAAGGAGTGGATGATTTTTCACGTTGTTGACTGTTTCAGTCACACTTTCTTCAACGCTATCGAAACCTTTAAGCCAGTCTCTCACATCAATACCTGAATGATCTAAAGTATTAAAGGTATCTTCAGAAATACCTCTATCTTTCATTTCTTTGATTACAGGATCTGGTTTTAAGGCACCAAAACCGCAATCATGATGGCCCATAATGAATACTTCATCAACGCCTAAGGCATATACGGCAACTAAAATACTGCGCATAGTCGATCCGTATGGGTGAGATACGACTGCACCAGCATTTTTCAGCTGTTTAATATCACCATTTTTTAATCCAAATGCTTTTGTAGCAAGTTCAGATAAGCGTGTATCCATACAAGTTAAAAACACTGCTTTTTTGTTCGGTGTCTTATCTGTCTTATAGGCTTTGAATTCCTCGTTTTTGACGAAGGCTTCATTTGCCTTTAATATTTCTTCTAATAAAGTCATCTTAGACTGACACGTCTCCTTCGTATTCCTTTTGACGCTCATCGTTATCCGCTTTTTTTCTTAACTCTCTTTTGTATAAAATTGAGTTAATTTGGGCGCCTAAGATAATTATAACACCAGTAATGTACAACCAGAAAATTAAAATGATCACACCGGCAATTGAACCGTAAGTCGCTGAGTAGTTGCTAAAGTTTGAAACGTAGAAACTAAAGCCCCATGATGCAACTAAAAAGGCAATTGTTGTAAATATTGTACCTGGAATAACGGATTTTAATTTCAGTTTAATATTCGGTGCTGTAACATACATAATTAAGAATACAATCAAGACGAGCAGAACTGGTAAGATACTTCTAATTAAACTCCACACGTATTGGAATTGATCATCTAGGCCTATCACACCAAACATTAGGTCACCAATTTGTCCACCAAAGACAATTAAGACAAATGTCAGAATGACTGATAGTGACAAGATTAGTGTAAAGAAGACCGAGAGTGATTTCGTAACGAAGAAGTTTCGATTATCTTCTACATCATATGCAACGTTAAAGGCATTCATTAGGGCAGTCATACCATTAGAGGCAGACCACAGAGTTAAAATTAAACCTAATGATAATGTGCCACCACCAGAGTTCTCTAACACATCGCCAATGATTCCTTCAAGTAAGCTAGATATCTCGGCTGGTGCATAATCTTGAATGAAGCCAGTAATTACTTCCGGCTGTATTTGAAACAGCGGTACGATTGATAATAAGAAAATAAGCAATGGGAAAATCGCTAGTAGGAAGTAATAGGCTAATTGAGCAGCCATACCTGATGTATTGTCTAGTGAAAACCTAAATAATAATTGATTAAAGAAACCAGATTCATCTTTAACTTTTGCTGGCTTATTAATTTTTGAAACATACACATGTTCCTTGTCTTTTGAAGATACAGACTTAAAATCAATCTTATCTACAAAGACATCGTTCTTATCTTTCTCTTCTTCAGTATTATTCTTAATTTGATTCAGTAGTTTTGACGATGATTTATCCTTTGACATTCGTTTCACCTCGCTAAAATAAAAGGACTATGTAACATAGTCCCAAGTAATATTAATTTAGTTTTTTCTCACGGTTTGATTGGAACGTATCTTTAGCATCTATAATTGCTTTTTCTAATTCAGGATTGTTACGGCGAATTTCTTCAATTGTATCTTTCCAGAATAGAACTTCATCTTTAATCATATCAATTTTAGATGGTTCGCCTGTTGAAGGACTATTAAAACGAGATTTAAGATCATCTGGGTTTTGTGCATAGTGCTTAATAGATTTTGTGTTTGATGCAAGTGATTCGCGAGTGCCTTTATCTAAAAGTGCAATTACTCCGCCGACAGCGGCTCCAATTACTATTGCTGGTACTAATTTGTTTTTCATAATTGATTCTCCTTATAGTTTCTTTGTAGTCTTTATATCCTATCTAAGCTAAGTATAAACGTTTTAAGCTAAGAAATTAAGAGAAACTCATATAAAAGAAAACTTTATTACCTTGTTAAGATAATATATATTTAATTTAATGTTTGATAATATAGTAGGTGAGTATGGAAAGGGGATTAATATGAACAAAGAAGAAATATTAAGCGATATAGTAGAACACTTAAATGTGGTGAATAAAGGCATATTCAAAGCTGAAGATTACAGTGATGATAAGTTGACTGAGCTTAATGATATTAAAAACATGTTACAGTCGCGTAAGCAAATTTCAGCGGCTGAACAATCTGCTGTAATTGAAGAATTATCTAAAATGAGAAAGTAGGGGAAATCATGACTAATTTAGAAGATAAGTTATACAAGTATGCAGAGCTTCTAGTAGATGTTGGTATTAATGTAACTGAAGGTAAAAAACTATTTATTAGAGCAACTTCGGACGCTTTACCACTTGTGCGTTTAGTGACTAAAATTGCTTATGAACGTGGATCAAAAGATGTCAGAGTCTCATTAGGTGATGATACACTCTCAAGACTGAGTGCGACTTATAAAGACAAAGAAAGTTTAGCGACCGTACATGAGTTTGATGTCGCTGAACGTATGTACTATAGCGATGAGAAAGCCGGATTTTTAAGTATTATTTCAAGCTCACCAGAGCTATTAAAAGATGTCGAGCCAGAAAAATTAAAGGCAATGCAAGTTGCACAAGGTAAGGCATTCAAAGAATTCTCTGCACGTACACAAAGTGATTACCATTCTTGGTGTGTTGCAGGCTATCCCTCAGTTGAGTGGGCGAGATTAGTTTACCCTGATTTAAGTGACAATGAAGCAGTAAATCGATTGTTAGAATTGATTCTATATACCGTTCGTGCAGACATCGATAATCCAGTTCAAGCTTGGACCGAGCACGATAAGACGCTTCATGAAAAGGTTGATTATTTAAATGATAAACAATTTACTGCCTTACGCTATGAAGCACCTGGTACAAATTTAACTATTGGCTTACCACAAAATCACCTCTGGGCTGGTGCATCAAGTACTGATTCAAATGGAGATTCTTTTATGGCGAACATGCCCACTGAAGAAGTCTTTACCGCACCAGATAAGAACAGAGTAGATGGTTATGTATCAAACACTCTACCGCTGAGTCATGGTGGAAATATCATTGATGATTTCAAATTAACATTTAAAGATGGCGAAGTTATCGAATATGAGGCAAAAAAAGGTTACGAAATCCTTAAGAATATTATGGACACTGACGAAGGTGCGAGAAGATTAGGTGAAGTTGCACTTGTACCTGATGATTCTCCTATTTCAAATAAAGGTATTCTTTTCTTTAATACCTTATTCGATGAAAATGCATCATGTCACATTGCTTTAGGTAGTGCTTATGCTTTCTCTGTTCAAGGCGGTAAGGAGATGTCTCGTGATGAGCTGGATGCGGTCGGACTCAATGACTCTATAACCCATGTTGACTTCATGATTGGTTCTAAAGACTTAAATATCTATGGTGTAGATAATGAAGGAAATGAGACACCGGTATTTAGTCAAGGAAACTGGGCCTTTTAATAAATTTTAAGCACCATTGTGTTTTAATATATGATACAATTTAAGTAATTAAATTATGTAACATTTTATTAGAGGAGGGGTACTATGAGCAGTTGGCTCATGCTCTTAATAGTATTATCATTCATGTTTGCTATTCTCGGCTTTGCAGCAGTGCTATATTATTTCCTAGCACAGGCATTCCACAGTAAAGATGCAATTGTTGTGGATACGCCAGAAGAAGCGCTGGAACGTAAAATATAAGCTTTTAAAGTTAGAGGAGATGCGAATCTCCTCTATTTTTGTCGTTTAATGAAAGGGGAAAATCATGAAAAAACTAATGTCAGAATCCTATGCAGTAAAAACTGCTAATGTCCTACCACCAGATTCAAATTCACATGGTACATTGTTCGGTGGTAGGTTGTTACAATATGTAGATGATATTGCAGCAATCAGTGCAAGACGACATTGTAGGGAGAGTGTCGTCACAGCTTCTATAGATTCAATGGATTTTTTAAAGCCAATCAATGTCGGCGAAATTGTTATTTTAGAAGCTATGGTAACTTCCACAGGACGTAGTTCTATGGAAGTCATGGTCAAGATTTCAAAAGAAGATTTAACACGTGAATCTGGTAAGGAACTTGCAGCATTTTCTTTCTTAACTTTCGTCGCACTTGATGATGACAATAATAAGGTGGAAGTTCCTAAAATTGAAGCGGATAATGACCGTTTGCAGTGGCTGAAAGACACCGGTAGAGAGCGGTCGGAACGTCGACTTCAAAGAAAAGAACAAAGTAAGTCATTAAGCAGTTTTTTCGCTTCTGATTTATTGGAGTGATTTAAGTGGAAATTAGACGTATAGTCAAACAGAAAAAAGAAATGTACCAGGTGTATTTTGATGACGGACGCACTTTAAAAGTACATGAAGAATCACTTGTAAGGTACATGCTCATACCAGGTAAAGTGATAGAAGAAGATGAATTTGAAGCACTGACAACAAGTATTCAATTCGATCAGGCCTATACAAAGGGACTAAAATTTATCAGTTACAAGCTAAGGTCAATCCAAGAGATGTATTATTATTTAATTGAGGATTTTGATAACGATATTGTTAAAGAGACAATCAATCGATTGACTAATGAAGGATACTTAAACGATGATCAATATGCAGTGGCATTTAGAAATACCTTGTTAAATACAACAGATAAAGGTCCAGGACACCTTGTTCGTGAATTGAAAAAACAAGGTATCGAAGAAGATATTATCATGAGAGAGAAAGCTTATTTTGATGATTTAATCGATGCTGAACGAATGAATAAATTGAAGCATAAATTCCTCAAATCTCACCGTGGCTCATACATGCAGTTTAAACAAAAGCTGCAGGAGAAATTAATCCAAAGGGGATATCAAAAGCATCATATGGAAATGATTATATTTGATGATGATTTTGATGAGGAACATTATTTTGAGAAAGACTTTGAAAAATATTATAATAAGTATCAAAGAAAAGAAAGTGGCTATAAGCTAAAACAGAAAATGATTGCAGCAATGATGAGTAAAGGTTACCCTTATGATAAAATCAGTGAAAAGTTAGGCGGAATAGATGATGAATGAATCTCTCGGTCAAATGACAAGAAAGGAACTAAACCATTATATACAAACTAAGCGCGAAAAGATGAGACGTGCTGAAATGATGGGTGTTGAAAATGAGTACCGTGTACTAGAGCGTCAGGTAATCATTGCAGAGTGCTATTTAATCGATTTATCTCTTATTGAAAAAGGGAAAATATATAAGGTGATTAGCCAAGAAGATCACTATTTTAAAGTCGAGTATGTCAAGGGCATTTTTGCTTGGGGCTTTTTTGTCAATGGTGATGAAAAGGAAACTGGTATCCCAGTTAGCATGCTACAATTGCCTAAAAAGGTTGGCTAATGAAAAATAAAGTACTATTAAAAGGGATCGATTTAACCTATAGCAAAGAAGCTTCAGACTTTAAAACTCGCATGCTTGGCAATGCAGGAGATATTTATTTAAAGGACGTAAATATTCATCTCTATGAGGGAGAGGTCCTTGGACTTCTGAGTAGTCCAGATACTCTGTTCTATATTAAAGAAACGCTAAGTGGCACACTGGACCTTAAAGAAGGTAAAATAACTCGTAATGGTAGTATCCTAAGTTTAGATGTAGATGATCATCTAACGAATCCGTTTAAATTATCGTTTTTCATTGAAGAACTGCTTGAAGAATATATGAGCGGTAAGGCTTTTACTAAGACACTTGACCGCTTACAAGTTAAAGCAATTATCCGAAATAATTTAGATAAGAAAGTCAATGAATTGACGCGTAAACAGTTATCTCACGTCCTACTAGAGTTGTCAGCACTTATTGAGGCTGATGTGATTATTTACAACAACTTTCATAAAGATCTTGAAGATTTGGACAAGTTCAGAAGTGTCGTTAATATGCACGAGAACAGTAAACGCGGCATTCTGCTTTTAGAAACTGCCATAGAACCAATTGAAAAAATGGCGAATTATTTCACTTGGGTAAGCTATGGACAAATACGGTATGAGGGCAGTGTAGAGGGTGGAAAGGAAGCCTATAACAAATACTTAAAAGAAAAAAGTAAGGTAAAAAATATAGAGCAAGAAGCCCTCTTTGACTTAGACTGGAAAAGACGAGTATATGAAGATGAAAAATATAATGAGAACTTTAAACGTTTAGGTAAACAACAGGCATCTGTTCTAGACAATGTCAATATTCAAAAGATTATTGTCAGCCTAGTCATTACCTTCGTTATGATTGTTGCTGCATTGGTGATTTTCATGAATATTACTTTCGTATCAGAAACACCAACATTTACAGAAGAGAATGAGAATTTTACAGAAGGCGAAACGACAGAACGACTTGCATATGCTTTTGTTGATAATGAAGGACTAAATTTAAATGGTGAAACTTTACCACCATTTACACTCATAGAAGTCACAGATTCGACTGAAGAGACCTATACAATAAATCATAATGGTATAGAAGAGACTGTGAATCGTGATGAGGTTGTTTATTTTAATCCAGCGAGTCTCTATACTGAAGCTGATTTCATGGAGTTACTTCAGTACACTGCACCGGTTATCCAAGATAACTATCTATTCTATTCTAATTACTTAAATGGAGATAGGGAATTCTTAGAACAAAATATTACTTTTGACAGTCTGGATGAGAATTCAGGTAAGGTTGCAGGAATACCTAT